>NZ_HG938353.1:2400000-3600000 GCF_000731315.1 Neorhizobium galegae bv. orientalis str. HAMBI 540 | reverse complement strand
CTGTGGGGCGGCGAGGCGGTAACGATCTTCGTGCAGGGCTTCCGTGGCGAGGCCGAAAACCTGCATGCTCGCGACAAGACGCGGCCTTTCATTCCGGTGCAGGCCCGCAGCACGGATGGCGGCGAGACTTGGACGATCGAGCGTTTCAACGCCTTCGTGCCCGGCAGCCAAACGCTTTCCGGCGACGAGCATGTCCTGCCGGAACTGGAGGCCCAGCCGAAGATCGATATCGACCGGGATCTGCGCCCGTTGGACGAGCCGATCGACTTCACCGATCCGGAAACGATCGTCATGTGCGCCCGCACCGGCCTGCTGGGTGGGGCGATCAGCTGGTTCTATGTCAGCAACGACCGGGCGCGGACGTGGCGCGGCCCCTATCGGCTCGGCGATTTCGGCCTGCCGGGCATTTCGGCGCGCACCGACATCGTGCCGCTCGGCAAGCATGACGCGCTCTTCCTGTTGAGCGCTGCCAAGCCGGACGGCAAGGAAGGCCAGGTCTTCTGCATCCGCACCCGCGACGGCGGCAAGAGCTTTACGTTCGAAAGTTTTGTCGGTGAGGAACCGGAAGGTTTTGCGATCATGCCGGCTTCCATCCGGCTGAAGGATGGCAAGGTGCTGACGCTGGTGCGTTGCGCAACCGCCAGCCGTGGGCCGGATCGCAAGGCCTGGATCGATGCCTATGTCTCCGGCGATGAAGGCAAGACCTGGGAGCCGATCGGCCGGCCGGTGCCGAACACCGGTTATGGCGGCAATCCACCGACGGTCAACAGGCTGCAGGACGGCCGGCTGGCGCTGGTCTTCGGTTATCGTGATGCGCCCTTTGGTTTGCGGGCGCGGATAAGCTCCGACGAGGGCAGGACCTGGAGCGACGACATCATCATCCGCGACGACGGCGGCATGTCCGATCTTGGCTATCCCCGCACCGTGGTGCGGCCGGATGGCAAGCTTTTGAGCGTCTATTACTACAACTACGGCAGCGATCAGGATCGCTTCATCGCCGCATCGATCTATGAGATCGCCGGCTGATCAGCCATGGCCGGCTCTCAAGCCCGCGGCCGGCAGGACAATCGCATATGAGGATGTATGGCGGCGCGTGGAGCCCCTCCCCCTTGTGGGGAGGGGATTGCGCTCCGAGTAAAAACCCCTCCCGCTTGCCGGCCACCCTCCCCACAAGGGGGAGGGTTCAGAATGCCGCGCCGCCTCGCATCCCATATGCGATTGCCCTGGGTAAGGGGCGGGAGCATCAGCCGCGAATTCATTCCGTGAAAGCACCACCACCGGGTCCGGCCAGGAGCATCGGGCGATTTCGCATGTCCGAACGGCAGGCCTGGAACATGGCGCTTGCTCCGGGCGACTTCGCAAGAGTCGTTGAAAGCGGCATTTTGGATTGACACGTGTCGTAAGACATCATATCTCTTGGGTCGCTATTATCTGTCTGCCGGGAGGAGACCGGCAATCCAAGGGAGGACGGCCATGAAGCCGCTATTGAGAATAGTGGGACCGGTATTGCTCGGTTCCACCCTGCTTTTCCAGCCTGCCCACGCCGAAACCCCGCCCAATATGCTGGTTGTCGGCTTCTCGATGACCAATATCCTGACGCTCGATCCCGCTGCCATTACCGGCAAGGAGACCGTACAGGTTCTCACAAACATATATGATAACCTGGTGGCGCTCGATGCCGTCAATCGCGCTCAGGTCGATCCGCAGCTGGCGGAAAGCTGGACGATCGCCGATGACAACGGCTCGATCACCTTCAAGCTGCGCAAGGGGGCGACCTTCGCTTCCGGAAACCCGGTCACTTCGGCGGATGTGGTCTGGTCCTTCAAGCGCCTGATGAAGCTCAACCTTGCCCAGGCATCGTTCCTGAAAACCCATGGCTTCTCCGCGGCCAATGCCGACGCAAGCTTCACCGCCCCGGACGACGGCACCGTCGTCATCAAGCTGCCGAAGAAGGTCGACCCGCAGATCATCGTGCAGACACTCGGGATTGTCGGCCCAGGCTCCATCCTCGACATGAAGGCGGTCATGGAGCACGACAAGAACGGCGATATGGGCGCCGCCTGGCTCACCAACAACTCCGCCGGCTCCGGTCCGTTCACGCTCGGCCAGTGGCAGTCGAACGAGCGTGTAACGCTCGAGCAGAACCCCAAATACTGGGGCGAGAAACCGGCCATGCGCCGGATCATGATGCGCCATCTGGCTGAATCGCAGAGCCAGCGGCTGATGCTCGAAAAGGGCGATATCGACATCGCGTTTTCCATGTCCGCAGCCGATCTGAAGGCGCTCGAGAGCAGCAAAGACGTCAAGATCCAGACGAATGGCGGCAGCGGCTTCTATTATCTCGCCGTCTCCATGAAGGACGAGAAGTTCCAGAAGCCGAAGGTTCGCGAGGCGCTGCGTTATCTCATCGACTACCAGGGCCTGAACGACAGCGTGCTGCCCTATTTCGGCAAGCTGCGCGATCGTCCGGTTCCGGCGGGCATTTTCGGCGCCTTGCCGAATGCCGGCTACAAGCTCGATGTCGCAAAGGCCAAGGCGCTTCTTGCCGAGGCCGGTTATCCGAACGGCTTCTCGACAACGCTGCGCGCCATTTCGGACGTGCCGTTCATGAGCCTTGCGACCGCCATTCAGGCGACGCTGGCGCAGGCCGGCATCAAGGCCGAGATCGTCACCGGCTCCGGCGACCAGATCTACGGCGCGATGCGCGAACGCAAATATGAACTTGTCGTCGGCCGCGGCGGCGGCGGCCAGCTGCCGCATCCGGACTCGAACTTCCGCGCCATCGTCTACAATCCCAACAATGCGGATGAGGCGAAGCTGACGAACTTCCAGGGCTGGCGCACGTCCTTCTATGATGAGAAGATCAACAAGATGATCGATGACGCTCTCGTCGAAGGCAACAAGGACAAGCAGATCAAGGAATACCAGGACATCCAGGCCTATTACGCGGAGATGGTGCCGGCGATCCAGCCCTTCTCGGAAGTGGTCGACAGTGTCGGTTTCCGGGCCGACATCAAGGGTCTCGAACTGAACCCGTCCTGGTCGACCCAGCTTCGGACGGTCAAGAAAGAACGATAATCGTCGGCTGCCGCGGCGTGGGCCTTGTGGCCCGGCAGCGCCGCGGCGTCCGAAACGATCTTGAGGAAGCCCCATGAACAACGAGCGTCTCACCGCTTTCACGCGGCAGGCCGGCACCATATTGGCAACCCTTCTCGGGTTGCTGATCCTGACCTTCTGCATCGGACGGCTGATGCCGGTCGATCCGGTGCGCGCCATTGTCGGCGAAGAGGCCGACCAGGCCACATACAATATGGTCGCGGAACGGATCGGCGCCAACCTTCCTCTCTACCAGCAGTTCTTCCGGTATGTGAACGATTTGGCTCATGGCGATTTCGGGATGTCGATCCGGACAGGGCAGCCGGTCATCAACGACATCCTGCATGTCATGCCGGCGACGATCGAGCTTGCGACCTTCGCGATCATCGTCGGGGCGGGGCTGGGCATTCCGCTCGGCATTCTGGCCGCCGTGCGCCGCAACCGGCCGATCGACCACATCATCCGCTTCCTCACCCTGATCGGCCATTCCATGCCGATCTTCTGGACCGGCATGATCGGCCTGATCATCTTTTATGCGGCACTGGATCTGGTCGGCGGCGGCGGCCGTCTGTCGGATTATTATATCGGCCTTGTGCCGGAAACGACCGGCTTCCTGCTGATCGACGCGATCATCGCCGGCGACTGGGAGGTCTTGCGGGATGCGGTCAACCATCTGCTGCTGCCGGCGAGCATCCTCGGTTATTCGTCGATGGCTTATATCACCCGCATGACCCGCAGTTTCATGCTGGACCAGCTGAACCAGGAATACGTGACCACGGCGCGGGTGAAGGGGCTGTCGAAGGGCCGCACCATCTGGCACCACGCGTTCGCGAATATCCGGGTGCAGCTGGTGACGATCGTGGCGCTCGCCTATGGCAGCCTGCTGGAGGGCGCCGTCCTCATCGAGACCGTGTTCTCCTGGCCGGGCTTCGGCCAATATATCACCAACAACATGCTGATCGGCGACATGAACGCGGTGATGACCTGCGTGCTGCTGGTCGGCATCATCTTCATTGCGCTCAACCTGCTTTCCGACGCGCTGTACAAGATCTTCGATCCGAGGACGCGGTGACATGGCAGCTCAATCTCTCGACATGCAGGACGTGGCCATGAACGGTACTCGCTCAAACCCAAATTCGGCCTTCCGCCGGCTGCTCGCCGTCATCCGCGAGCTTCTCGGCAACCCGTCTTCGGGCTTTGGCCTCGTCGTCATCACCATCCTGGTCCTGACGGCGATCGTCGCGCCGCTGATCGCGCCCTATGACCCGAATGTCATCGATCTCGGCAATACGCTGAAGCCGCCGAGCGCCGAGCACTGGTTCGGAACCGACGAGCTCGGCCGCGACATCATGAGCCGCATCATCTACGGCACGCGCATCAGCCTGACGATCATCACCATCGTGTCGGTGATCGTCGGCCCGATCGGGCTGCTGGTCGGCACGACGGCCGGTTATTTCGGGGGCTGGTACGACACGATCATGATGCGGATCACCGATATCTTCCTGTCCTTCCCGAGCCTCATCCTGTCGCTCGCCTTCGTGGCGGCCCTCGGTGCCGGCCTCGAAAATGCGATCATCGCCATCGGTCTCACCACCTGGCCGCCGATCGCCCGCCTGGCCCGCGCCGAAACGCTGACCTTCCGCGGCGCCGACTATATCTCGGCCTCGCGCATGCAGGGGGCATCGGCGCTGCGCATCATCATCAAGTCGATCATGCCGATGTGCCTGCCTTCGGTTCTGGTGCGCATCACGCTTTCGATGGCAACCGTCATCCTGACGGCGGCCGGCCTCGGTTTCCTGGGTCTCGGTGCCCAGCCGCCGCTGCCCGAATGGGGGGCGATGATCGCCACCGGCCGGCGCTACATGCTGGACAACTGGTGGCTGGTCGCCTTCCCGGGCGGCGCCATCCTGCTCGTCAGCCTTGCCTTCAACCTTCTCGGCGACGGCCTGCGCGACGCGCTGGATCCCAAGCAAAGATAGGCCCGAAACAGCGTTAGGATTCCGCCATGGATAACAGCCAAGCACTCTTGAAGGTCGAAAATCTCCGCGTCAGCTATCGCGCTGGCAAAGCCTACAACACCGTCGTCAAGGGCGTCTCCTTCGATCTCGGCCGCGAGCGGCTCGGCATCGTCGGCGAATCCGGCTCCGGCAAGTCGACGATCGGCCGCGCGCTGCTGAAGCTGCTGCCGACCGCCAAGATCGAGGCCGACCGCATGGATTTCGGCGGTATCGACCTTCTCTCGGCCAGCGAAAAGCAGATGCTGACGATCCGCGGCCGACGCATTTCGATGATCCTCCAGGATCCGAAGTTCTCGCTCAACCCGGTGCATCGCGTCGGAGACCAGATCGCCGAGGCCTATCGTGTTCATTACAAGGCCTCGGCGCAGGTCGCCCGGCAGAAGACGCTGGAAATGCTGGAAGCGGTGAAGATCCGCGATCCGGAACGGGTGTTCGGCCTTTATCCGCATGAAGTCTCGGGCGGCATGGGCCAGCGCATCATGATCGCCATGATGCTGATCCCCGAGCCGCAGATCATCATCGCCGACGAGCCGACCTCGGCGCTCGACGTCACCGTGCGCATGCAGGTCCTCAACATCCTCAACGAGCTGGTGACCAACAAGGGCATCGGCCTCATCATGATCAGCCACGACCTCAACCTGGTGCGCAATTTCTGCGACCGCGTTCTGGTCATGCGCCATGGCGAAGTGGTCGAGGAACGGGCGGCCCGGGACATGCGCAACTGCACGCATCCCTATACTCAAGGGTTGCTTGCCGCGCAGCCGCATATCGGCGGCAGCCGAAAGCCGCTTCCGGTCCTGAACCGCCAAACCATCTCCCCAGAGACCAAAGAGGTGCGCGCATGACCGCCATCGACGTCCGCAATCTCTCGATCGATCTCGGCTACGGTCCGGCAAAGAGGCGCATTCTCGGCGATGTCTGCTTTTCGGTCGAGGCTGGCGAATCCTTCGGTCTTGTCGGCGAATCCGGTTCCGGCAAATCGACCATCCTGCGCTGCATCGCCCGTCTTCTGAACGTCTGGGAGGGCGATATCCAGCTCGAGGGACGGTCGGTCAACGACATGCCCTTCGTCGAATATTGCCGCGCGGTCCAGATGGTGTTCCAGGATCCCTACGGTTCGCTGCATCCGCGCCAGTCGATCCGCACGGCGCTTCAGGAGCCGCTGCGCATCCATCGCATGGACCGCCAGGTCGAACGCATGGAGCGGGCCCTGATCGATGTCGGCCTCGATCCGGCCTTCCTGTCGCGTTATCCGCACGAGCTTTCCGGCGGCCAGCGCCAGCGCGTGGCGATCGCCCGCGCGCTCATTCTCGAACCGCGCATCCTGCTGCTCGACGAGCCGACCTCGGCGCTCGACGTCTCGGTGCAGGCGGAAGTGCTCAATCTGCTCGCCGATCTGCGTGCAAAACGCAACTTGACCTATCTCTTCGTTTCCCATGATCTTGCGGTGATCGATCATATGTGCGAGCGGCTGGCGGTCATGCAGCATGGTCGCGTGGTCGAGGTGATGAGCCGAGACCTGCTGGCGACAGGCCAGGCCAAGGATCCCTATGCCCGCGAACTGATCCAGGCCAGCCTCGAATACGACCACGCTGTCTGAGTTTTCACATCTGAGACGCCATGGAGTGCCCGATGACAGCCGAAGCCCCATCCTCTACCTGGCGCCGCAGGGAGACCCTGAGTTCCCAGGTCGTTCGCACGATCGCCGAGCGTATCAAGCTTGGGGACTATCCGCGCGGCTCGAAGCTTCCGACGGAAAAGGCGCTGATCGATGAACTGGGCGTCAGCCGGACGGTCGTCCGGGAGGCGATCGCCAATCTTCGGGCAAGCGGCCTCGTCTCGATCCATCATGGGATCGGCGTCTTCGTTCGCCAGGACGCGGGTGTCACGCCTTTCCGCCTCGGCGACGAAAACCTGATGCTGGTCGAAAACCTGGTGAAGGGGCTCGAACTGCGCATCGGCATCGAATCCGAAGCGGCAGCGCTTGCCGCCGACCGGCGGACCCAGGCGGATATCCAGGCGATGACCGCGGCCTGCAAGGCCATGGATGTCGCCGTCCGCCGTGCAAGCCGGGACACGCAGGCGGATTTCGATTTTCACCGCGCCGTTGCCACGGCCAGCCATAACGAACATTTTTTCCGTATCTTCAACTATCTCGGCGAGACCCTGATGCCGCGCATGCGGCTTTCGACCCATGCCGTCGATGACGCGAGCCTCTCCGTGCATCTGGCGCGCGTCAATGAAGAACATCGTGCCATTCTCAAGGCGATCGAGGCTCGTGATGTGGAAGGCGCGCGCGGAGCGATGCGCAAGCACCTGGGCGACAGCCGCGACCGGATGCTCGAACGGCTGCGGCAACAGCAATGATCGACAGCGAGAACATGTCCAGCCTTGCGGCGAGGCTGCGCGACAACCTCTCGTTCGACTGGAATTTCCACCCGGCGGCGGAAGGTTTTTCCGACTGGCAGGACCGCACACGGAACAAGGTGCGCCACGCACTCGGCGTCGGGCGGATCGCGCCAGCAAGCGCGTCCGTCCTCACGGAGTGGGCTGAAGACGGATGCACGGGCCAGGAGCTCGAACTTGCCTTTTCGAACGGCGAAACGACGAAAGCCTATCTCCTTCGTCCGGACACCGCTAGCGTCACACCTGCCGTGCTGCTCCTGCACGACCACGGCTCGTTCTTCTCGATCGGCAAGGAGAAGATGATCCGCCGCTCCGGCGAAGCTTGCGAGGTCGCAGCGGACATGGATCGATGGGCGGCGAAACTTTATGGCGGTCGGCATGTCGGCAATGAACTCGCCCGGCGCGGTTACACCGTGCTTTGCGCCGACACGCTCGGCTGGGGCAGTCGGAAAGGCAACGGTTACGAAACGCAGCAGGCGCTGGCGGCCAATCTCATGCAGTTCGGCGTTTCCTACGCCTCCGTCATCCTGCTCGAAGACCTTGAGGCCATGACATGGCTTCGCGCGCTGCCCGGCGTCGATGGAAACCGTGTGGCGAGCTTCGGTTATTCGATGGGCGGCTCGCGCGCCTGGCAGGCGGCAGCACTTTCGGACGATGCCAGGGCCTGTGTCGCCGGCGGCTGGATGGGGACGCTGCAAGGCCTCATGCAGCCAGGCAACAACCAGCTTCGCGGCCAGTCGGCCTTTTCCATGCTGCATCCGCCGATCGCCGGAAAGATCGATTATCCGCATTTTGCAGGGCTTGCCGCGCCGAAACCCACGCTGATCTTCAGCGGCGCCGAAGACCGGCATTTCCCGGAGCCTACCGCCTTGGCGGCCCACCAGCAGATCCACGATATCTGGAGCGCAGCGGGGGCGGAACGGTGCCTCGAAACGCGGCTTTGGCCCGGCGCGGCTCATGCATTCCCGATTGACCAGCAGGACCATGCGATCGACTGGCTGGATCGGGCGATGTGAGGTGGGTTGGAGGGCAGGTCCTTTCGCGAAATGCGGGGTTGGATTTGACCGAGTCCGAGTATGCGGTGAGGCACCCCCCTCTGCCCTGCCGGGCATCTCCCCCTCAAGGGGGGAGATCGAAGGAGGCGTGCTCAGCGGAACCTCTTTGATTTGTGCAACGGCAGGAAGCTGGCAGGGAGTGGAGTCTGGCAAGCTCAGGGCTTTTGATGGGACAAGACCTTGCTTCCGGCCGATCTCCCCCCCTTGAGGGGGAGATGTCCGGCAGGACAGAGGGGGGTATGGCAGGGTGCGCCGTCCAATGCTGTCTTTCCGTGTTTGCTCGTGGATAATTGATCGCCACCCTCCAGCATCTCCAATGACTTAACCACATCGTCATCCCCGCCCTTCAAACCCATGCCTACAATTGCCTCGCTTCCGTCGCCGGAGTGTTTCGCGAGACGTTCGCGGGCAAGCGGGAGCCGGCGCCCTCATTCGATCCGTAACGTGCGGGGAAGGTGAGGGAGGTGAAAGCCATGGAGTGCAAGTCGAAAGACGACCATTCCTATCAAGCCTCCCCCGGACAGCCATGTCCGGTTCGGTTGAGCCGTGCAAGTGGCAAGGTTTCCCGAAAGGAAGCCGTGAACACAGCCACGCAGCGAGGCGAGATGATCACCTGTAGAGGCCGGAAGCCTCGACAAGACGCCGAAGGCCACGCGAATGCGGAGCCACACATACTAAACAAAATGAGGTTCCGCATTCGTGTGGGCTCTCCGATCTTTGAAAACCACGGCAGGCGACTGCGCGGGGCTCCAAAGTGTTGGCCGAAGGCGGATATCGATGAGATTGATTTCGGCGACGACAAGCTTGTACCGACTGCAAAAAGAAGAAACCCGGCCATAACGGGACCGGGCTCCTCTTTCCTGCTTGGGAGGCAGAATAAACGGTTCACTCAACCAGATTGGCGTTGATGAAGTCGAAGTTGATGTCTTCGCCCATGCCCGGCTTGTCGGAAATATGAACGAAACCGTCTTCGTCCATCGGGTCGACGAGGGCGTTCAGGTATTCGAAGCCGTCGTCATATTCGAGGAACGGGTGCAGCAGGCCGCGCTCGTACCATTTCGCATTTTTGGTGCAGGCCGCGACGATCAGGTTCGGAGCGCCATTGCCGTGAATTTCGCAGTTCATGCCGAAGGATTCGGCCAGATGCATGGTCTTCATTGCCGGGCTGATGCCGCCGACGTCATGGACACCGGTGCGCAGGATGTCGCAGGCCTTCGAGGTGATCCATTCGGCGCGGCTGAAATGCTTGCCGCCGGCGCTTTCCGGGCCGAGGACCGGGATGTCGAGGTTTTCGGCAAGCCAGGCGTAGGAAGCCGAGCTCTGCTCGTCCATCGGCTCCTCGATCCAGTCGAAGCCAAGCTTTTCGAGGCCCCTGCCGAGTTCTAGCGCTTCCGTGCGGGTGTACCAGTGGAAGGCGTCGATCATCAGGTGGATATCCGGGCCGACCGCCTCGCGGACTGCGGCGCAGGCCTTGAGATCCATCTTGACGTCCGGTGCCCAGGAGACCGGCGGCATCCAGGTGTGCAGCTTGATACCCTTGTAGCCGCGCTTGACGAGCATTTCGCCAAACCGGCCGTAATCTTCCGGCGTCGCGAGGCCGTTCTCCAGCTCGTCGCCACACATGATCGAGCCATAGGCCGGGATTTTTTCACGGTAGCTGCCGATCAGTTTGTGGACCGGCATGTTCAGCTTGCGGCCGGCAAGATCCCACAGGGCGCAATCGACGATCGCGAGCGTCCGGTCGGTCAACTGCATCGCGCTGCCGCGCTGCCAGTGAGCGAGGTCCTGCCACAGCCTTTCGCGGGCGAACGGATCTTCGCCGATCAGCACCTTCTTGACGAACTTGTCGATCACATGCGGGCGAACGACTTCCGGCGCGGCAAAGCAATAGCCTTCCGCACCGTCGTCGTCGACGATGGTCAGCAGCGCCAGGTTGACCTTGTGCGGCGGGCCCGGATGGGCGTGGCCGGCGGTATCCTGGTGGCGGCGCGTGGTATGGGAGAATACGCGCACATTGACGTCTATGATCTTCACGAAATTCCTCCTGTCAGAAGCGGAGGGACGAACCTCCGCCATTTCATGTCGGGACCCGGCGGGGGCCGGATCGGAGCCGCCCGTCGGGCGGCGGAAGTCTGTCTTTCACGCATCGTCCGGATGGCCGGCCAATGCGAAGGCGCCGCCTTGATAGATGACGGCGGGATCGGTCGGGTCTTGTCTGCCGGCTGCCGTTTCCACTTCGACGCGCCACTTTGCGGATGTGTCCTCAGGTTTCCAGCCGAGGAAAGCGGCATTGCGGTTGTCCCACCACTGCTCGTCGTTGGCAGAGGAGCCGTAGACGATGGTGTGTGCGATCCGCGGCGCAGCAAAGGCGCGCCGGCAGAGGGAAAAGAAATCACGATAGCTGAGCCAGGTCGCCAGCATGCGCGTGTTGACCGGCTTTTCGAAGCACGAACCGATGCGGACGGACAAGGTCTCCTGTCCAAATTTTTCGAAATAGAGGCTGGCAATCGCCTCTCCGAAAACCTTCGAAGCCCCGTAGAGCGAGTCCGGCTTCGGCACGACGGTGTTGTCCAGCCTTTCATCGCACCGATAGTAGCCGACGACGTGGTTGGAGCTTGCGAAGACGATGCGCGGCAGGCCGTTGTGGCGGGCGGCTTCGTAGATATTGTAGAGGCCGACGATATTGCCTTGGACGATGAGATCGAACGTCTTTTCGAGGGAAATGCCGCCGAGATGAATGATGCCGTCGACGCCCTCGACCAGCCTTGCGACACCAGCGGCATCCGCTAGATCGCATCGGATGAAGGTTTCGTTTGCGCCTGCATCGGCGATCTCACCGATATCCGACAGCACGACATGTTCGGCGATTTCTTTCAGCATCGGCCGGATTGCCCGGCCAACACCACCCGCGGCGCCGGTTAAAAGAAGTCTCTTGAGCATTCTTCCCTCGTGGGCGGGTCGACGGTGAATATGCGTCGGTCCGACATGTCATCATACCTCATAGGTCATCTCATACTATAGGTCCATGGCCGGGCGTCAATAAATTTCTTGCCCGGCGCTTGACAACACGGGCAGGTTTTACCCCTCTAAGTGGCTGAAATGGCAAAGCGAGCGAGCGGACAGACATTGAAGAGAGCAGATAACATCACTGGGGAGGCACCCTCGCGAAAAGGCCGCAACCTGGTCGAGACGGTTGGTCGGCGGATGCGGGATGCGATCACGAGTGGTGCGTTGAAACCCGGTGACAAACTGCCCACGGAAAGCGGACTGACCCAGCAATATGAGGTCAGTCGCACGGTCATCCGCGAGGCGATCGCCTCGTTGCGGGCCGATAACCTCGTCGAGGTCCGCCATGGCGTCGGCGTCTTCGTGCTGGCGCCGCAAGCCGGGCTTCAGGGCGGGTTTCGCACCGTGGATGCCAGCCGCGTTTCCTCGATCATCGAGATGCTGGAAGTCCGCGCCGCCATCGAGATCGAGGCCTCGGGCCTTGCCGCCGTTCGCTCGTCGCCGGCGCAGCAGGAGTTGATCTTCGAATGTCTCGAAACGATCAAACGGCAGATCGCCGCCGGTGCGCCAACGGTTGAAAGCGATCGGGCTTTCCATCTTGCCATCGCGGATGCGACCAATAACCCGCGTTTCCGGGAGCTCCTGGAAGCGATCGGCAAGCAAATGATTCCGAGATCGCTGCTGCAGGAGGGCGAGGTCGAGATTTCGCCGGCCGAATACCTGGCCCAGATCCAGGACGAACATGCCCGCATCGCCCGCGCAATCACGGATGGCGATGATTCGGCTGCTCGCGACGCCATGCGCATGCATCTCAAGGGGAGCCAGCAACGCTATCGATCGCTGATACGGCGTCCGTGAGTTTCCCACAAAGATAATACAACTATTGACAGTCATAATATGACTTGGTAGCCTTCTGGAAATCAACCAGGAAGGGACTGCCATGTCTATGGATCCAATTGAACTGAAGCATGCGCTCGGCGCCGGCCTCCTGTCGTTCCCCGTTACACCGTTCGGGAAAGATGGCCTCTTCAACCGCAAGGCCTACGAGCAGCATGTCGGCTGGCTGGCCGGGTTCGATGCTTCGGTGCTTTTTGCCGCCGGCGGCACGGGCGAGTTCTTTTCACTGGAGCCGTCCGAAATTCCGGAGATCATTGCCGCCGCCAAGGCTTCGGCCGGCAGCACGCCGATCGTTTCCGGCTGCGGTTACGGCACGCGCATCGCCGTCTCGATCGCCAAGTCTGCCGAAAAGGCCGGTGCCGACGGCATCCTCCTGCTGCCCCACTACCTGATGGATGCCAGCCAGGAAGGCCTTTACCAGCATATCAAGACCGTCTGCCAGTCGGTCGGCATCGGCGTGATGGTCTATAACCGCGACAACTCGATCCTGACGGCGGAAACGCTGGCCCGACTTTGCGAGGCCTGCCCCAATCTGGTCGGCTTCAAGGACGGTTCCGGGGATATCGGCCTGGTGCGCAAGATCACCGCGGTCATGGGCGACCGTTTGACCTATCTCGGCGGCATGCCGACGGCTGAGCTTTTTGCGGATGCCTATCTCGGCGCCGGCGTCACCACCTATTCGTCGGCCGTCTTCAACTTCGTCCCGGCGCTGGCCCAGAAGTTCTACAAGTCGCTCCGGGCCGGGGATACGGCCGCCACCAACCAGATCCTCATCGACTTCTTCTATCCGTTCATGGAGATCCGCAACCGCCAGAAGGGTTACGCGGTTTCCGCCATCAAGGCCGGCGTGCGGCTGATGGGCTTCGATACGGGTCCGGTTCGCGCGCCGCTGACCGACCTGACCGCCGAAGAAGTCAAGATGATGGAGGCTCTCTGCGAGCCCTACCGCAATGACGCTCTCGGGGTGCAGGCGGCCGAATAGGCGTCCTCCTCTCCAACCCTCTCCCCGAGTGCATCAGCCGGCAGGTCCACCCTGCCGGCTTTTTCGCGTCCGCGGCCGAGCGTTGGCGGCAAATAAAAAACGCCCGCAACCGAAGTTGCGAGCGCCGTCCTGGGAGGGACTTATAGGTTGGCGATCAGCGCTGCTTGGACACGCTGCGCAGGCGAACCGTCCAGCCGTAGTGGTTCACATAGCCCTTCACGTCGGCACGATAGACGACACTGTCGACAACCGCCGAGATCGGCTGCAGCGCAGGAACGACTTCCTCATATCGCTTCTGAATGTCTTCATAGGCCGTCTTCTGCTTCGCCTGGTCACGCTCTACCAGTGCCTTAGCCGACATGTCGTTCAGCTGCTGGTCGAAGAAGGACGTGCGCCAGCCGATAATGCCGCTGAGCTTGGCGTCGTCGGCGTTGTTCGGGTTGATGACGAGGGCGCGCAGGTTGGAATGCGGATGCGGCTCCTGGCCGCCGCCGCCGCGACCGACGAGCATTTCGAACTTGCGCTCGCGCATCGGGCCATAGATCTGGTCACCGGCGCCCTGGACGATTTCAGCCTTGATGCCGGCCTGGGCAAGGGTTGCCTGGATCGCGGTGGCGGTGTCCGTGAAAGGCGGCTCGTTGAGCGTCAGCAGCCTGACCGGGAAACCGTCGGGATAACCTGCCTTGGCGAGCAGTTCCTTTGCCTTGGCGACATCGAGCTTGTAGTCCGGATCGGCCAAGCTGCCGATGACGCCGTCGGCGACCGGGCGAAGACGTTTGGTGCCGTAGTTCGGCATGATCGACTTGTTGATGCCGTCGTAGTCGATCAGGTAGCGGATCGCGAGGCGCACGTCCGGGTTCTTGAAGCGCTCGTCCTTCATGCTCACGGCGAGGAAATAGAAGCCTGAGCTCGGCGTGCTCTGCACTTCGACGTCCTTGTTCTTGCCGAGGGCGGCGATATCGGGAACCGAAAGGCCGATCGCGACATCCACGTCGCCCTTTTCCAGCATCAGGCGCTTGGTCTGGGATTCCGGCATGTGCCGGAAGATCACGCGCTTCATCCTGGGCTTTTCGCCCCAGTAATCGTCGAAACGCGTCAGGATCAGCATTTCGTTGGAGGACCAGCGCGTCAGGCTGAAGGCCCCGGAACCGGCGGCGTTGATCTTCAGCCAGGCCGCTGCCTTGTCGCCGTTTGTCTCATGGCTCATGGCGGTCTTCATGTCGATGACCGCGCTTGCATCCGGCTTGCCAAAAATGTCGAGCGTGAGCTGCGGATCGGTCGGCTGAGCCGGCTTGAGGGTGATCTTGTTGCCGTCGGCCGTCAGCAGCTGGTCGATATTGTTGGCCTTGTAACCGAAGGACGACCAGACGCCCGCACCGACCAGGCCGAGGCTGATGTTGCGTTTGATCGACCAGACGACGTCTTCGGTCCGGACCGGATTGCCGGACGTGAACTTCGCGCCATCCCTCAGCGTGAAGGTGATCGAGCCGTCATCCGCGACCGTCCAGGAGCTGGCGAGACCCGGATTGACGGTCTTCTTGTCCGGGGCGAGTTCCACCAGCGTGTCATAGAGATTGGCGATGACGCCTGTCGCCTCGCGGCCTGAAATCGCCGCCGGGTCGAGGGTCAGGATATTGTTCATGCTGAGGCCGACGATCAGCTGGTCGGCGGGGGTATCTGCGTATGCGCCGACCGGCGCAGACAGCGTCAGAGCCGTGGCCAGAGCCACATGCTTCATCCATTTCATCTGGGGTTCCTCCATCCAGGCACTCAAGTGAGAGTATGACGTCACATGACTGCTGTGCTATATGAAGACCGAAAAGATAACCTTCGTCAATCGATACGGGCCGATAAAACAACGCATTTTGCGTTCTTTTGATCTCGACGTCGGGCAGTCAATGCCCTGGCATCCTATTTAGGTCCTTAAGTCATATTATGAGTTGACGTGCCTTTGGGGCACCTTCTAGATTGCAGGCAGCATATCGAGGAGGGGTGGAGATGAAGCGGCTTCTGATCACCGGGGCGGCCGGCAACATGGGCAAGGCTATGCGCCAGCGGCTCGGGCATCTGGCGGAGACCATCCGCATTTCCGATATCGCCCCACTGGACGATGCCGCGGCCAACGAGGAGCCGTTTGCCTGCGACCTGGCGGATTCCGATGCCGTCCTGCGCATGGTGGAAGGATGCGACGGCATCCTGCATTTCGGCGGCGTTCCTTCCGAAAACACCTTCGCCAGCATTCTCGACAGCAATATCCGCGGACTGCACAATCTCTATGAAGCGGCGCGAAAGCACAGTAAACCGCGCATCCTGTTTGCCAGCAGCAACCATACGGTCGGCTTCTATCGGCAGGACCAGTTCATCGGCGTCGATCAGCCGACCAGGCCGGACGGCCTTTATGGCGCCTCGAAATGCTTCGGCGAGGGTCTGGCGCAGATGTATTTTCACAAATTCGGCCAGGAAACGGCGATCGTCCGCATCGGTGCTTGCTGGCCTAGGCCGACGACGGTGCGGATGCTGTCGATCTGGCTGAGTTTCGACGACATGGCTTCGCTTGCGGAGAGGGTCTTCAAGGCTCCTTATCTCGGTTGCCCGACGATCTGGGGCGTGTCGGACAATCAGCCGAAATGGTGGGATAATTCCGCTTCCGCCTATCTGGGCTGGGTTCCGAAGGACAGTTCGGAGATTTACCGCTCGGAACTGGAACGCAATCCCGGCATTCCTGATCGGGGATCATCGCAAGCCAAGTGGCAGGGCGGCGGTTTCGTCGATGATCCCATCTACACCGAACCTCCCCGTGCCCTGAACCGGTAACGATCCCATGAAAATCACTGATCTCACCACCACCGCCGTCAGCCTGCCGCTTGCCGAACCGCTCGGCAATGCCACGGCGACCATCCATCAATTCTCCTGCATCGTCGTCGATCTCGTCACCGACGAAGGATTACGGGGCGAAAACCTGATCTTCACCATCCGGCCGGAGCAGGTGAAGCTGCTGGATAGCATGGTGCACGTGCTGCGGGATGCGGTGATCGGACGCGATCCGGACGATACGGGCGCCTTCTGGGCCGATGCCTGGCGGCGCATCAACTTCATCGGCTTCACGGGCGTCTCGATCATGGGCATTTCCGCGATCGATGGCGCCATGTGGGATCTGAGAGCCAAGCGCGCCGGGCTTTCGATCTCGCGGATGCTGGGCCGGTGCCGTGAGACTATTCCAGCCTATGCGAGCGGCGGTCTCTGGCTGACCCAGGACATTCCTTCGCTCGTTCGGCAGGCGGAAGGTTTTGTTGCAGCCGGCTTCAAGGCGATGAAGCTGCGGCTTGCCGGGCGAATCGACGTCGACCTGCCGCGTGTGAAGGCCGTTCGGGCGGCGATCGGCAGCGATATCGGGTTGATGATCGACGCCAACCAGGCGCTCGACGTCGATGCGGCGATCAAGCTCGGCGATGCTTTGGCGCCCCTGGATATCGCCTGGTTCGAGGAACCGGTGCCGGCCCACGCATTGGAGGATTCGGCCAAGGTGGCAAGAGCCCTGCGCATGCCGATCGCCTCCGGTGAAAACGAATATACGCGCTACGGTTTCCGCCGGATGATCGAAACGGGTGCCGCCTCCGTTCTCATGCCGGATCTCCAGCGGGTTGGCGGTGTTACCGAATTCGCCCGCGTCGGCGCACTGGCGGCAAGTTTTGATCTGCCGATCTCCTCGCATCTTTTCCCTGAAATGAGCCTGCAGCTGCTCGCCCACGTCCCGACGGCCCATTCCCTGGAATACGTGGAATGGTTCGCGCCGCTCTACGAGGAAAAGATAAAGCTCGTCGACGGTACGGCCCAGATCCCGGATGCGCCTGGCTGGGGAATGTCCCTCGACCGGGATGCGATCCACCGCCACGCTCTTTAGGCGGCAGCTGCCGCCCCGCGTCCGGCCGGACAAGAGATCGGTCGTGAGGGATTCACCGTTAACCGCTCAATCGGCCCAGCTTTGCCTCGTTTTCTTGCGGAAGCGCAAGCAAAAGCCGATGCTCTGTTTGTTTCACGTCAAAGAGTAGATGGGGATATGGACATAGATTCTGCTTCCAGAGGACGGCGATTTACTCCGCCCCTTGTTCCGAAGGACAGAAACCATGACCGACACGATTCAGATGACCAGACGCTCGATCCTTGCGGGGGCAGCCTTCGTTGGCGCAATCGCACCGGTCGTGCAGGCTTCTTTCGCTTATGCGGACGAAGCGCCCCCGGCGAAGATGAAACTGGTGGACCTATCGCGCCTCCGTCGCGAGAAAATCGAGCTGGTGAAGCCGCCTTTCGTGCATGCCCATGCTCAGAAAGCAGACGGCCCGCCAAAGGTGATCGAAGTTACGCTGACCATCCAGGAGAAGAAGCTCGTCATCGACAAGGAAGGCACCGAGATCAATGCGATGACCTTCAACGGGTCGGTTCCGGGCCCGCTTATGGTCGTCCATCAGGACGACTATGTCGAGCTGACACTCATCAACCCCGACACCAACGAGCTCCAGCACAATATCGACTTCCATTCGGCAACCGGCGGCTTGGGTGGCGGTGCGCTGACCGTGGTGAACCCAGGCGAGAAAACCGTTCTGAGGTTCAAGGCAACCAAGGCCGGCGTCTTCGTTTACCACTGCGCACCTCCCGGAATGGTGCCGTGGCACGTCACCTCGGGCATGAACGGCGCCATCATGGTGCTCCCGCGCGACGGCCTCAAGGACGGCAACGGGAAACCGCTCACCTACGACAATATTTACTATGTGGGTGAGCAGGATTTCTACGTCCCGCGGGACGAGAACGGCAAGTTCAAGAAATATGACAGCGCCGGCGAAGCTTATGAAGACACCGTCAAGGTGATGCGGACGCTGACCCCGACGCATATCGTCTTCAACGGGGCGGTCGGTGCCTTGACTGGCCAGAACGCCATGACCGCCGCTGTCGGCGAAAAGGTGCTGATCGTCCATTCGCAGGCAAACCGGGACACCCGGCCTCACCTTATCGGCGGCCATGGCGACTATGTCTGGGCTACGGGCAAGTTCGCCAACCCTCCGGACCTCGACCAGGAAACATGGTTCATCCCGGGCGGCGCAGCAGGCGCTGCGTTCTACACCTTCCAGCAGCCCGGCATATACGCCTACGTCAACCATAACCTGATCGAGGCCTTCGAACTGGGTGCGGCGGCGCATTTCAAGGTCACAGGGGATTGGAACGACGACTTGATGACGTCGGTCCTGGCGCCGAGCGGCACCTGATCGGAAACGGCCGGGAGCATGGCATGAGCCTGTTCCCGACCGGCCTTCACCCCCTGCAAGCTAGATTTCGCCTCGGGAGGCGAACATGCCATGCACACACGACAAGCCAAAGCTCTCGCTCCTCCATACCGGGCTTCCGATCACGCTGATCGCCGTGCTGGCGGCGGGTATCGTCCACCAGGCGGGTTTCATGATGTCGGCGCCCCCAGAGGGCGCGGTCTATGAGCCCGCGACGATCGCTGTTCCTCCCCGCAGCTACAGCTACAGGAGCGACGGAGAGTTCCTGAAGGGTACGGCACCGATCGACGCGCCGATGAAGACGGTGGTCGCAGGACCGAGCCTCACGATCACGAAATATCATGTCACTGCCTCGGAATACCGGGCGTGCGTTTCCGGGGGCGCCTGCAGATCTTCCGAGACGGCCACGTCAAGAGCCGACGTTCCCGCCACCGGCGTGAGCTTCGACGATGCCACGGCTTACGCCCACTGGCTCTCCGAGGTGACCGGTGAATACTGGACCTTGCCGACAGACGAACAACTGGCTCAGGCCGCGGGCAAGAGGTTTCCGGACGATGCTCTCGGTCTCGATCCGGACAGCAAGAACCCCGCGCTGCGGTGGCTTGCCGACTACGAGCGCGAAGCGCGCGAGCGGGCGACAGGCGATCCGGTGCCCCGGCCGACCGGAAGTTTCGGAGAGAACGAATATGGCCTGGCCGACTTTGGCGGCAACATCTGGGAATGGACGTCCACCTGCCATCGCAGGGTCCATCTTTACGTGAACGGGTCCGTTCGCGCCTCCGAGGAGATTTGCGGCGTCTACGTGACGGTCGGCACCCATCGATCGCCGATGAGTTCCTTCATCCGCGATCCGAAAGGCGGCGGCTGCGCAGTGGGGACCCCGCCGGACAATCTGGGCTTTCGCCTGGTCAAATCCACCCGCTGGTATGCGCCCCTTCTCAAGACGCTTCGGCACGTGGGCTGGACAACGTGACCATCACGTCGCCATCCGAGCCCAAACCGACGCAAAAGCGAGCCGCGACAAACTCAAAACCGTTTGTCGCAGGTCAAAGAGGACCGGCCTTTTTGCTCTAGTGTGAATTTCAACGAAGCCGAGGGCTTTTAGAAAAGGAGTAACGAAATGAAGAAGATTCTGGCATCCCTGGTCGGTGCGGCGATCGTCGCGGCTGTCTGCGGAACTGTGGCGTCGGCTGCCGATTTCGAAGTGCATATGCTCAACAAGGGCAAGGACGGCGCGATGGTATTCGAACCGGGTTCCCTGAAGATCGCCAAGGGCGATACCGTCACCTTCATCCCGACGGACAAGTCTCACAACGCCGAAACAATCGACGGCCTGATCCCGGAAGGTGCAAAGCCGTTCAAGGGCCAGATGAACGAAAGCGTGAAGATCACCTTCGACATCGAGGGGGCATATGCCGTGAAATGCTCGCCGCATGTCGGCATGGGCATGATTGGCCTCATCGTTGTCGGCAACGCGCCAGCCAACCTGGAGGCCGTCAAGACCGCGAAACTGCCCAAGAAGGCTCGCGAACGTCTCGACGCGGATATTGCAGCTTCCGGCGTTTAAGCCGGGAGCGTTCGGCGGCGGCCATTCCCTCTCCCCCGGCCGTCGCCGCGCCTATTCTCCCGGCCCTATCAGCGCATCAGGCCCGCCATGCGAAGCGCGCTCTCGATGATCTGTTGGATGCCTTCAGGCTCTTTTGCCTCCTGAGAAGAAACGGATGGCCGCTTGGCGCCGCCGGTCTTCGCCTGCAACGGCTCTACACCTTGGCGAAGCAGGCCCCAGCTTTTTGCCGAATGAAGCGTCGACGATATGCCGACATCCAGCAGATAAGGCGCGACGTTCTCGTCGCCGAGTGCGGTATCGATCGGCGTTCCATGGCCCATTCCAGCAATGCTGTTATATTCGATGACCTGCTTGCCGCGGGCATCCTTCCAGACGGTTTTCGACTGGCCGTCGACCTTCTCCTCCAGGTCCGGCCGCGAGCCAACTTCGTGAACGCCGCGCCACTGGTCGATGATCGCCTGTGCATTTGCCGCCGCGACCGTGTTGTCCTGGGTGCCCTGCCACACCGAGATGATCGGCCAAGGCCCCTGATGGGTGGAGGCGGCTTTCAGCCGTGACTGAAGCGCCGACGGTGCCGGCAGGCCGTGCCCGCGCATCCGGTCGAATGCTTCGGGAACCGTCGCGGCGACGCCATAGGGCAGTCCTGCGATGATTGCGCCACCCGCGAAAACCTCGGGATAGGCGGCCAACATGGCATTGGCCATGCCGCCGCCTGCGGACAGGCCGCTCACATAGATGCGCGAAGTGTCGATCCCGTGCCGGGAGACCACGGCATCGATCATCTGGCGGATCGAGTGCGCTTCGCCTTGGCCGCGGCGCGTGTCGCCTGGAACGAACCAGTTGAAACAGAGATTGCCGTTGTTGGCGCGGACCTGTTCGGGGAGGAGCACCACGAAGCCGTGCCGTTCGGCGAGCTTCGACCATCCGGTGCCGTGATCATAACCGGAGGCGGTTTGCGTGCATCCGTGAAGAACCACGACGAGGGCGGGATGTTTGGGAAGCAGGGAGGGGACGTAAACCTTGGCTGCCAGCGCTCCGGGGTTGGATCCGAAGCCCTCGAGCGCCTCCAGATGGCTGGGCGCGTCGGTCGGTTCCCAACCCAGTGATTTCAAGCGGGCGAGCCGCTCCAGCGTATCCGACAACGATCTCATCATGCCTCCTGGCAATCATTGCCGGGATGGCAGTGATCAACGACAACGTCCCCTATATGGGAAGCGTTGCTGCACTGCACAATTATTTTTTTGCAAAGGTATATTTCATCACGAGCCGGCGGGGGCCGACAAGTTGGCCGCGCGCGAGGTTTTACGTCCGCTTTCGATCAGCGCCCTGGTGTATTCGTGCTGCGGCGACAGGAAAAGGCGTTCAGTCTCGCCCTGTTCGACGATCACGCCGCGTTTCATCACGATGGTCCGGTCGCAGATCTGCCGGATGACGGCGAGGTTGTGCGAGATGAAGACATAGGTGAGATCGAGCTCGGCGCGCAGTTCCTGCAGGAAATCAAGCACCTGCGCCTGCACCGAGATGTCGAGCGCCGAAGTCGGTTCGTCGAGGATCAGCAGGCGTGGATTGAGGGCGATGGCACGGGCGATGCAGATGCGCTGCTTCTGGCCGCCGGAGAGTTCGTGCGGATAGCGGTACTTGAACATTTTCGGCAGCTGGACGATATCGAGCAGCGCTTCGACGCGGGCCTCGATGTCACGACGGCCCATGCTTGTCTGGATGCGCAGCGGTTCGCCGATCGCGTCACCGATCGTGTGGCGGCCGTTGAGCGCCGAATGCGGGTTCTGGAAGACGAACTGCATATGCCGGCGCATCAACCGCATGGGCTCGCCGGTCAGGCCGGAAATGTTCCTGCCGTCGAAGATGATGTCGCCGGAGGTCGGCTCGATCAGCCGCAGCAGCATGCGGGCGAGCGTCGACTTGCCGGAGCCGGATTCGCCGACCACGCCGAAGATCTCGCCGGTCGCGACAGACAGGTTGATGCCGTCGACCGCCGTCACCTCGCTGCCCGATTGGCTGCGATAGACCTTTTTGAGGTCGATCGCTTCCAGAAGCACGCCCGGTTTGGCCGGTTTGCCGACCGCCGGTTCGGCGGCGACCTTCGCCGCAGCGGTATCGATGTCCGGCACGGCGGCGAGCAGCCGCTTTGTGTATTCGTGTTTCGGGGCGCTCAGGATATCCGCTGTCAGGCCCTGTTCGACGATCTCGCCCTTGTACATGACCGCACAGCGTTTCGCGATCGTCGCGATGGCGCCGATATCGTGGCTGATCA
This sequence comes from Neorhizobium galegae bv. orientalis str. HAMBI 540, assembly GCF_000731315.1. NCBI lineage: Bacteria > Pseudomonadati > Pseudomonadota > Alphaproteobacteria > Hyphomicrobiales > Rhizobiaceae > Neorhizobium > Neorhizobium galegae. The sequence continues at coordinate 3,577,425 of NZ_HG938353.1, read as the reverse complement.
TGATGACGGTGAGGTTGAGTTTCTCGACCAGCGAATTGATGAGGTCGAGCACCTGCGCCTGGACCGTGACGTCGAGCGCCGTCGTCGGCTCGTCGGCGATCAGCAGGTCCGGCTTGCCGGACAGCGCCATGGCGATCAGCACCCGCTGGCGCATGCCGCCGGAAAGCTGGTGCGGATACTGGTCGAACAACATCGCCGGGTTGGGCAGGCCGACCTGATCGAGCAGGTCTTCGGTCCGGGCGCGGCGGGTGGCCTTCGAGGAGACGCCGTGACCGGCTGCCTTTTCATGGGCGGCGATGACGTCGGAGATCTGCTGCCCGATGGTGAAGAGCGGGTTCAGATAGGTCATCGGATCCTGGAAGATCATCGAGATTCGGATGCCGCGGATCTTCCTCCAGTCTTTTTCCGAAAGTGCCGTGATATCCTGCCCGTCGAAGGCGATGTTGCCCTGGACGACCTTGGATGCCTTCGGTCCGATGCCGAGCACCGAGCGCACCAGCACCGTCTTGCCGGAGCCGCTTTCGCCGACGATGCCGAGCGTATCGCCGCGGTTGACGGTGAGGTTAATGTCCTTCAGCACATGCACCGGGCCGTCGAACGTGCCGATGTCGAGCCTGTAGTTCTGGATGTCGAGAAGAGGTCCGGTCATCGGTCGCGGCTCCGGGGATCGAGAATGTCGCGCAGGCCGTCGCCGAGAAGGTTGAAGCCGAGCACGGTCAGGAAGATCGCGGCACCCGGAAACAGCGAATACCACCACCAGTCCGGCATGTAGGTGCGGGCGACCGAGATCATCGCGCCCCATTCGGGTGCGGGCGGCTGGGCGCCAAGGCCTATGAAGCCGAGGCTTGCGGCGGACAGGATCGCCATACCCATGTCCATGCTCATCTTGACGATGATCGGCGACATGCAGTTGGGCAGGATGTGGTGCCAGAGGATCCACGGAGTTTTGGCGCCGATCGAGCGGGCCGATTCCACGAACAGTTCCTCCTTAACGGAGAGGGTCTTCGCCTCCACCAGCCGCACATAACCAGGCCACCAGACGAGCGACAGAGCCAGCACGCAATTGGTGATGCCGGGGCCAAGCGCGGCGACGATCGCCAGCGCGAGAGCCAAGCCCGGCACGGCGAGGAAAAGCTCCGTGATGCGCATGATGACGGCGCGCACCCAGCCGCCGCGATAACCGGCGATGATGCCGAGCGGCACGCCGATGACGGCGCCGACGCCGGTGATGATCAGGCCGATCCAGAGCGACGTGCGGGCACCGATGATGACGCGCGAAAGGATGTCGCTGCCCATTTCGTCGGTGCCGAACCAGTGGCCGGCGCTCGGTCCCATCAGCTTGTTGGCCATGTTGAAGGCGCCGACCGTATCTTCCGGATAGGGCGCAAGCCATGGTCCGAGAGCGGCAAGCAACAGGAAGAGCACGACCAGGCCGAGGCCGAGCATGGAGGAAAAGCTCTTGCCGAACATGTGGGCATAGAGCCGCCACTGGCGGATCTTGCTTTCATGCCGTTCGCGGAAGGTGAGCGGCCGGGAGAGTTCCACGGGCGTCGTCATCAGGCGCTCCTGAGGCGGGGATCGATCCACGCATAGGCGAGATCGACAAGGGTGTTGGCGACGATGAAGAAGAAGCCGATCACCAGCGTGACGCCGATGACGGGCTTGAAATCCGATGAAAGCGCCGAGGAGACGGCATAAAGCCCGATGCCGGGCCAGTCGAAGACGGTTTCGACGAGAACGGTGGAGCCGAGCATCCAGCCGAAACGCAGGCCGATCATCGCAAGCGTCGGCAGCAGCGCGTTCTTCAGCGCGTAGATGGCGACGATGCGGAACGAGGCGATGCCGTGGGCGCGTGCCGCGACGATGTAGTCGGACTGCAGCACTTCGATCATCTCGGCGCGGTTGACGCGCAGGATCGAGGCAAGGCAGGGGAAGGAGAGCACGATTGCCGGAAGGATGATGTGCCGCAGCGACGTCCAGAACGTATCCAGCCGGCCGGCGAACAGGCTGTCGACGAGGAGCAGGCCGGTAACGGTTTGCGGCGGGCGGGTGACCAGCGGCAGCCGGCCGGAGACCGGCAGCCAGCCGAGATCGACCGCGAATGTCAGCTGCAGGATGATGCCGAACCAGAAGGCCGGCAGAGCGACGCCCGAGATCGAGAAGATGCGGGTCGCGTGGTCGATCGGGCCGTCCTTGTAGACGGCCGACACCATGCCCAGCGGCACGCCGATGACGATGCCGAGCGTCATGGCGACGAAGACCAGTTCCAGCGTTGCCGGCGCATAACGCAGCACTTCTTCCAGCACCGGCCTCGTGGTGACGATCGACTTGCCGAGATCGCCGGTGATGAGGTCGCCCATATAGACGACGAACTGTTCGGGCAGCGACTTGTCGAGGCCGTATTCGGTGCGGATCGTCGTCACCATGTCCTCGGTCGCGTTGGGGCCGGCGACCAGGCGGGCGGGATCGCCCGGCGCGACATTGGTGATGACGAAGGTGAGTGCCGCAATGCCGATCATGGTTCCGACCAGCGTCAGCACTTTGCGGAAGGCGAATGTCAACATCGTCTTCTCCGGTGGCTATCTTCTAAAAAACTGCGCATGGCCCGGCCGGTTGGGAAAGCCGGACCATGCGCATCATGCTGGCTGCAGGAGGGGACGCAAGCCAGTTTCTATTCGGCCTTCACCCACATCGGGTAAAGATCGACTTCGCCGGTGAAGCGGACCGGGCTGAACTGGAAGCCCTGCAGATAGTCGCGATGCGCCCAGCGGCGGTTCTGCAGCATGCCGAAGACCTCCGGCTGGTCGGCGACGATCTGCTTCTGGATGTCGGCATAAAGCTTGGCGCGGTCATCCCAGTTGGTGGCGGCACGGGCCTGGTCGATCATCTCCGAGACCTTCGGATTGTCGTAGAACATCATCGCGTAATACTGGCCCCAGCTCGCCTTGTGATACTGGTAGGCGACGGCGTCCGGGTCGGTCGAGACCGGTGTGGTGAAGACCGAGGTCATGGCCGGCGAAGTCTCGACCTTGGAACCGGCGGCGACCATGTTCGGCCACTGTTCCGGCTTGACCTCGACGGTGATGCCGAGTTCCTTCAGGTTGTCGAGCAGGACGAGGCCGATGCGGCGGGCTTCTTCGAGGCCGGCGACATGGACGTAGGGAAGCGTGATGCCGCCGTTCGGGTAGGCGGATTTCGCCAGGTATTCCTTGGCCTTGGCGAGATCCTTGCGGGGGATGCCCGGAACGGAGACGAAGCCCTTCATGGCGTCCGGCAGCGGGCTGCTCTCGAGCGACGCAGCGCCGTTGTAGATCTGGATCAGCGCATCGTAATCGACCGCATAGGCGATCGCCTTGCGCAGGTTGATGTCGGCGGTCGGGCCCTTCTGGGTGTTGAACTTGATGCCGAAGGTGGTCATGCCCTTGTGGTCCTGGATGACCACGCCGGGTACGCGCTTGATCTGGATGTAGTCGTCCGGCGTCAGACCTTCGACGATGTCGGCTTCGCCGCGCTGCAGGGCGGCCTTCTGGGCGGCCGGTTCGCGGATGATCTTGTAGATGACGCCGGCCGGGCGGTTCTTTTCGCCCTGCGGCCAACCCTTCCAGTAGCCGTCATTGGCTTCGATTTCATAGAGAACGTTCGGTTCCCAGCGGCCGAGCTTGAACGGGCCGGAGCCGGCGGCATGGTCGGTCAGCCACTTCTGGCCGTAGTCGCCATCCACTTCATGGGCCTTCACTTCCGCCGGGTTGACGACGAACCACCAGGGCAGGAAGGACAGGAAAGGTGCGTAGGGCGCCCTGAGGTCGAAGCGGACCGTATTGGCATCGACGGCGACGATGTTTTCAGGTGCCAGGAAGTCCTTGAGCATCCAGGCGACGCCCTTGTTGAGCTTCAGGCCGCGCTCGAAGGAGTAGCGTACGGCTTCGGCGGTCACCGGGTCGCCGTTGTGGAATTTGGCATTCTTGGCAAGGTGGAAGGTCCAGCTCTTACCGTCGGCGCTGGTTTCCCACTTCTCGGCGAGCCATGGCTTGATCTCGGCCGGGTTGCCTTCGTATTTGACCAGGCCGTCATAGACCGACTGCTGGATCATGCGCGTCGACCAGTCGTAGCGGACATGCGGATCGAGGACGGGGATCGCCTGGCGGCCGCCGAAGACGATGACATTGCCCTTGTCGGTGCGCTCGAAAGCGCCGGCGGGCGCGGCGAGGATCGAGGAGGCGAGCAGCCCCGCGACCGCGACGGTTTTCAGGATTTTTCCGAACATTTGGTTCCCTCTGTTTTTCATGTGGCTCGGTATCAGATCATTTGGCGGACGACGCCCGCGACGACGCGGCGCGACAATAGGACCGGGGCATCGACCGCGCGTCGCACCTCGTCCAGCATTCCGGCGGAATAGCCCATGCAATGCATGACGATAAGGTCGCAGCCTTCGAGCGTCTTCGCCCGCTCACCCATATCGTCGCCGGCATAGGGCGAGGCGGCCACGAATTTGGGCTCGCCGCTGAAGACATGGCGATCGGCGAAATCCTTGACCTGCCGTTCGAGCGGCAGGATGACGCCGAGCTTGCGGGAGGAGGCGGCCAGCGCCTCGACGGTCGAATCGACGATCCGCTGAGCTTCGACGACCAGGGTGTTTTCGAGCGGATCGATCGCCGTGCCGGTGCACAGAAGAACGACGAGGTCGAAGCCCTGCTTGTCGATCTGGCCCAGAAGCACATTGAGTTTCTCTTCCGTCCGGGCCTTGGAGGTGACGATCTCCTGCCCGCTCTTCAGGCGCGTCGCGAAGGAATGTTCGCCGTCCACGGCCCGCATCGCGTCCAGTTCAGCCAGGTTCAGGCCGTCAAGCACGCCGAATTCGCGGAACTCGACGCGGCCTTCCGGCAGGCCGATGCAGATCTCGGTCATCATTTCCGGGACGACGTCGATACGCGGCGTCTGGCCGATGGTCACGAAGGCGATCTTGGATGTGGAAGGCATGCTCTCATCGTTCCCTGCACGGCATTATCGACAGGGAGCCTAACGCCCGGAAGCGCGGCTTCACTATAGGGTAATGCCCCTAGAACGACATGATTCTGACATGGTCAAGGCGACCAATTTTTAGGCAAATAGGTCATCTGACGCAATTTTCTTGCGCTAAACCGTTTATTTTCGATCAGGGATGGCCGGCGGAGATGACCATGCGGATCAGCGCATTGGAAGAGGTGACTTCCATCTTGCTCATGACGTTCGAGCGGTGGATCTCGACCGTCTTCGGGCTGATGCCGAGCTGGCGGGCGATCGCCTTGTTGGACAGGCCTTCCGCCACCAATGACAGGACCTGCCGCTCACGCGGCGTCAGACGCAGAAGCTTTTCCGCAAATTCCGGCGAAACGCCCGGCAGCGTCACGGGCTGCGAACGGTGCAGGAGAAGCCGGATGGCGCTTGCGACGATGCGGCGGGCGAGAACCACCGGCTTGCCGCTTGCCTTCGCGACCATCTGCCGGTCGGCCTCGGTAAAGCTCACGGAATTCAGGACGATGATTTCCGCATCGGCGAGATCGACGAGCGCGCCGGCAAGCAGTTTCCGGTCGCCGTCGGCGGCATAGCTGGCGCAGATCTTGTAGGGCGCCAGCGCCGGGATATCGAGTTCGGCGATCTGCTGCTGCAGCGGCTGGATGAGACCGACGGAAGCGCCATGCGCGGCGAGCGAAATCACCGCCGATTCCATGGCGCGCTGGGCGTTGACTGTCGGGCAGGTGCTTTCGAAATCGCGAAACAGGCCGGTCGAGAGGATGACGACCAGATCGAATTCATTGGGGTGGAAGGCGGCGGCGATCTTCGCCATGCGCTCGGCGATCCGCGGTTTGGACACGACGATATCGGTATTGTCGGCAAGCCGGGTGATGATGCTTTGTTCGCCCGGCCGCACTTTCAGATCGTCGATTTCTGCCTTGGAAAGCCCGTCCAGCGCGCCGATTTCGAGAGCTTCGATGGATACGTCGAGATTGGTCAGCATGTCCCCGATGAGATCGGCACGCGGCGTCTGGCCGACGCTCAGGAACATCACCCGGTGGTGCGGTTCCGCACCTTCCGGCGAGGTCGGGGCCAGCGCATATGGGCTCTTCGACATGTGCAGGGAATCGGTCCTTTCGATCGTCAAACCATGATGGCGCCGGGCATGCCTAAAATCAAGGCAAGCTCACTCTAGGGGCAGTCCCCTATAGGCATCCTTCGTCACTCATGGCTAGGTTCTAGCACATTCTTCGGAGGTAAACATGATCCGTGATTTCGAAGCGGGCGAGATCGACCCGCTTGCCGTTGGCGCCTGGATTCTCGGCACCGGCGGCGGCGGCAGCCCCTATCTGGCGCAGCTCAACCTGAAAAAACTCTACAAGGACGGCAAGCGCGTCAAGCTGATCGATCCCCAGGCGCTCGATGACGGCGATGCCGTCGCGGTCGTCTCCAAGATGGGTGCGCCGCTGGTTGGCCAGGAGCGCCTCGTCGATCCCGCGCATCTCGCCCGGGCCATGCAGCTGATGGAAGAATATACCGGCCGCAAGTTCCGCGCCGTGATGAGCGTGGAGATCGGCGGCGGCAATGCGCTGTCGCCGTTCCTCGCCGGCGCCATGCTGGACATCCCGGTCGTCGATGCGGATGCGATGGGCCGCGCCTATCCGGAAGCGCAGATGACGAGCTTTGCGATCGGCGACCTGCCGATGTATCCGCTGACGCTGGTCGATTGCCGCGACAACGAGGCGATCGTCGCCAAGGCCGCGTCCTGGAAGTGGATGGAACGGATTTCCCGCAAGATCTGCACCGAGGTCGGTTCGACGGCGGCGACCTGCAAGGCGCCGCGCACCGGCCGGGAAGTCAAGGATTGGGGCGTGCTTTACACGGTCACCAAGGCGGTCAGCCTCGGCCGCGCCGTGCTTGAGGCCCGCGCCGCCCACACTGATCCGGTCGAGGCCGTGCTCGCCCATGAAGGCGGCAAGGTGCTGTTCAAGGGCAAGATCGCCGATGTCGACCGTACCACGACGGGCGGCTTCCTGCGCGGTTCGGCGATGATCGAAGGCCTCGACGACGATCGCGGCTCGAAGGTCGAGCTCGCCTTCCAGAATGAATGGGCGGTCGCCTTCCGCGACGGCCAGCCGATCGCCATGACGCCGGACCTGATCTGCCTGCTCGACACGGTGTCGGGTGAAGCGATCGGCACCGAGACGGTGCGGTACGGCCAGCGCGTCACGGTCGTGGCGCTGCCGGCACCTGACGTGCTGACCAGCGCCAAGGGCCTCGAACATGTCGGCCCGCGCGCCTTCGGATATGACCTGGATTTCAAATCGGTGTTTGCAGCATGAAGCGGATCGGAATTGACGTCGGCGGCACCAATACGGATGCCGTGCTCATCGATGGCGAGAAGGTTCTCTCGGCCATCAAGTTTCCCACCACGTCGGACGTGATGCAGGGCGTGGTCAATGCGATCGGCCATGTGGTCGCCTCGCAGGCGCCGGGTTCGGCACCGGTCGATGCGGTGATGATCGGCACGACGCATTTCACCAATGCGGTGGTCGAGCGTGCCCGTCTCGATCGGATCGCGGCGATCCGCATCGCCATGCCGGCCGGGGCTTCCCTGCCGCCGATGGTCGACTGGCCGGATGAGTTGCGCGATGCCGTCGATCCGCTCACCTTCATGGTGCACGGCGGCCACGAATATGACGGCCGGCCGCTGGTGCCGCTCGCCCGCGACGAAGTGCGCGACGCGGCGATGAAGATCCGCGACGCCGGCGTCGATTCGGTCGGCATCACCGCGCTCTTTTCGCCGCTGACGGCGGAATGCGAGCTGGAAGCGGCCGAGATCGTCCGCTCGGTGATCCCGAACGCGCGTATCACGCTGTCCCACACGCTCGGCCGTATCGGCCTTCTGGAACGTGAGAACGTCACGCTTCTGAACGCTGCCCTGCAGGGGCTCGGCCGCAAGACGATCGACGCCTTCAAGGATGCGCTGAAGCAAGCCGGCATCGACGCGCCGTTCTATCTGACCCAGAACGACGGCACGGTGGTGCTGGCGGATGTCGCGGCCGCCAACCCGGTTTACAGCTTTGCCTCCGGCCCGACCAATTCGATGCGTGGCGCGGCGTTCCTGACCGGTCTCAAGGAGGCGATGGTCATCGACGTCGGCGGCACGACCTCGGATGTCGGCTGCCTGGTCGGCGGCTTTCCGCGCGAGGCGAACAATGTCGTCGAGGTCGGCGGCGTGCGCACGCTGTTCCGCATGCCGGACCTGCTGCCGATGGCGCTCGGCGGCGGCACGATCATCGATCCGGACACCCGCAAGATCGGCCCGCGTTCGGTCGGCTACCGGATCACCGAAAAGGCGCTGGTCTTCGGCGGGGATACGCTGACGACGACCGACGTGGCGGTGGCTGCGGGCCTCGTCGAGATCGGCGACCGCGACCGGGTCAAGCATCTCGACAAGGCGCTGGTTGCCGACCTTCTGAAGCGCGTCGAGGCGATGGTGGAAGACGGCGTCGACCGGATGAAGACTTCGGCCGAGGGTGTCCAACTGATCGCTGTCGGCGGTGGCGCCTTCCTGATCCCGGAAAAGCTCAAAGGTGCGAGCGAAGTGCTGCGCGTCGAGCATGCCGGTGTCGCGAACGCGCTCGGCGCGGCGATGGCGCAGGTGTCCGGCGAAGTCGATCAGGTGTTTTCCGGCATGTCGCGCGAAAAGGCGATTGCCGAGGCCGAGCGCATTGCCCGCGCCCGTGCGGTCGAAGCGGGCGCCAGCCCCGATACGATCGTGACGCTCGACACCGAGGATATCCCGATCGCCTATCTGCCGGGTGACGCGCGGCGGGTGCGCGTCCGGGTCGTCGGCGACATCGCCTTCATGAAGGACGAACAGAAGCGCGTGGCCGGGGCCTTGCGCTGAACCCCAATCTCCTCCCAGGGAGAATCGGCGGGCCGGCTTGTTGCCAGTCCGCCGATTTCATTTTGGGCTGTCGGGAATTTTGCAAGTCCCGGAGTCGATGGTGGCTGCGCGCCTTACTACGCTCCTCCCAGATAAAATTCAGAGGTATATTTATTTTACCGAAGATGGCAGTTAGGCTTACCATTTATCAATGGCCTCCAGAGGTATGCTTTTCATGACGCATGAATTCATCCAGGCGCTCCAGCGCGAACTCGCTCCCGATGTCTTTTTCGGTGAGGATATTCCTGTCCGCTTCCACAACGATTGGGGCGGTCTTTCTCCGGTCATACCGCTGGCTTTGGTGCGGCCGCGCACGACGGAGCAGGTCTCGGTGACGCTGCGCCTCTGCAACGAGTTCAAGGTGCCGGTCGTGCCGCAGGGTGGGTTGACCGGCCTTGCCGGCGGGGCACGGCCGATCGAAAATGGCGTGGCGCTGTCGCTCGACCGCATGAACGGTATCGAGGAAGTCGATACGGTGATGGCGACGATGACGGTTCTGGCGGGCACGCCGCTCAGCGTCATCCAGGCGAAGGCGGAAGAGGTGGGGCTGTTCTTCGGCCTCGATCTCGGCGCCCGCGATTCCTGCGTCATCGGCGGCAACCTTGCCACCAATGCTGGCGGCAATCGCGTCATCCGGTTCGGCATGGCGCGCGAGCATGTGCTGGGCCTCGAAGTGGTGGTGCCGGACGGCACGATCGTCAGATCACTGAACAAGATGCTGAAGAACAATGCGGGCTATGACCTGAAGCAGCTTTTCATCGGCTCGGAAGGCACGCTCGGCGTCATCACCCGCGCCGTGCTGCGGCTGCAGGCGAAGCCCGCGGAACTCGCCAGCGCCTTCTGCGGCTGCCCGGATTTTCCTTCGCTTCTGGAGCTCCTAAAGAGCGCTCGCCAGGGCATGGGCTCGGCGCTGACCTCGTTCGAGGTGATGTGGCCGAGCTTTTACGACTTCATGACGGGTAAGCTTCCTGACCTGCGCCGCGCCTTCAAGGAGCCGCACGGGATCTATGTGCTGATCGAAACCGGCGGGCGCAATGCCGAAGAAAACCGGGCGCTGCTGGAGCAGGTGCTGTCGGATGCGCTCGAAGCCGGCTGGGTTTCCGATGCGGTTCTGCCATCTTCGGAGCGCGAGACCAAGGACCTTTGGGCGGTGCGCGAGAGCGTATCCGAATACGGCAAGCTGATGGGACCGCTGACCGCCTTCGACGTCGGCCTGCCGACCAGCGCCGCCGGCCGGGTGGTCGACGAGATCGAAGCCGCGATGAAGGTCCGCTGGCCGGACGCGATTGCGCTGAGCTATGGCCATATCGGCGACAGCAACCTGCATCTCGTCTGCAACATTCCGTCTGCCGGCAACGACCAGCCGCACAAGGAGATCACCGAACTCGTCTTCGGCTCGATTGCGCGCGAAGGCGGCACGATTTCCGCCGAACACGGGATCGGCCTCCTGAAGAAGCCGTATCTCAAGCTGTCGCGCACGCCGGAGGAGCTGGCGCTGATGGCGCGTATCAAGCTGGCGCTCGATCCCAACAACATTCTGAATACCGGCAAAGTGCTTTCCGTCTGAGCGGATAGGAGGTGCTGGTGGACCGACATTTTCAGCCCGTCAAAGTGCTGCTTCCGAACGAAGAGGTCGCGCGCCGGCTTGCCGACGCCATCCGGACCGGGTTTTTTCGGCTCGGTTCCCGCCTTCCCTCCGAACGCAGCATTGCCGAGCAGATGCAGGTCAGCCGCCCGACCGTGCGCGAGGCGGTGAAGCTGCTGGTCGAGGCGAACATTCTGACCGTCAGGCCAGGCGCCGGCGGCGGCACGTTCGTCAGCAGCGAGATCGTGCCGCTCGACCTGATCGTATCGAGGCCCGACATGCGACCGGGCGATATCGACGAGGCGATCGAGGTGCGCCGGCTGATCCTGCCCTGGGTGGCGCAGATCGCCTCGCAATATGCCGAGGATGCGGATTTCGACCGGATGCGGGAGGCAATCCGGTTCGGCCGGGATTCGCTGCCGCCGCCGGAGGTGACCAAAAGCAGCCCCGAGCACATCAGCTCGATCATCATCGCTTCGATGCGCTTCGACCTCGCCCTGGCACGGGCGACCCGCAATGGCCTCGTGCTGGAACTGATGGAACTGCTGCTGCAATGGGTTGAGCCGATGCGGCACGGGACGCTGCATACCCGCGCCGACCTCGTCCTGTCGCTCGAACTGGTCGAGACCATGATGCAGGCGATCGAAGCCGGCGACCCGGCGCAGATTGCCAATATTACCGAGCGGCGTCTCGGCATTCTGGAAAATGCGCTTGAGGAGCAGACCGGCCGGCGCCTTCGCCGCAACCGGCGGCCGGCCAGCGCGGGCTGATCAGCGCTCCAGCCTTTCGTGCCAGGCGGTGCGATAGGCTGCAACGTCCCAGGATGGCGCGGGCACGGCGCGGCCGGGCTTGGTGTTCGGCGAAATGCCGGCCAGAAGCGCTGCACCCTGGCTGGTGCCCGTCGAGCCGGGGAGGGCGACAACCTGGCGGCCAAGCAGAGCTGTCAGCGCCTGAAGATAGGCCGGGTTGGTCGAGAAAGGGCCTTCGACCAGAACCGGTCCCTTGGTGCCGATGAGGTCGAGGCAGGTCTCCGTCATCAGCGCGAGGTAGAGGCAGGCGGCCGCCCAGCGCTGGTCGGTCGAGACTTCTATGTCGTTGACCCATTGCTGCTGATGGGCCGGGAAGGGGCCGGAGCCGCCTGAAACGTTCGGCAGAAGCGTCAGGCCTTTTTCGATGACATGAGGAATGGCTGCAAGCGCCGCGTCCGGCGACAATGGACCGAGTTCGGCCGTCAGCATCTCGAATTCGCGCCCGCCCATGAAGCGGCTCGAGGGCACGGCGCGGCCATAGGCATCTACATTGGCAAGCGCGTCGCGCTGCGGATCGAGATGGTCGAGGTCGCCGCCGACCGCGAAATTGATGACCCAGGTGCCGGTGGAGACGACCGCGAAGGGCGGCTCGCGTCCCACCAGATGAGCCAGCAGCGAAGCGTTGGAATCGTGGATGCCGCAATGGGCCGGGATCGGTTTCGTCGTTCCGATCTGCGCCGCAATGCTTGGCAGGAGAGGACCGAGCGTCTCGAAGGCCGAATGGACCGGGGCCATCAGGTCGCGGATGCCGAGCGTATCCACCAGCGGAGAATAGGCGCCTTCACGTGGGAGCCAGAGATCGGTGTGGCAGCCGAGCGAGGTAACTTCGTTCGCCGCGACACCGGTCAGCCTGAACGCCCAATATTGCGGATAGGTGAGGATGGTGCGGACGCGGGCAAAGGCTTCAGGAAAGGCGGTCTTCTGGTAGTGAAGCTGGGCGCCGACATTCAGCCCACCGGAGAGGGACGGCGAGAAGGTTTCCGAAAAGGGCGGGCGGATCAACTGATAGGCCCTGCGGATGTCTTCCGGATACTCGTGCTCGTAATCGAGCACCGGCAGGGCCAGTCCACCCTCGGCATCGAGAAGCACCGCCGATGCGCCGTGGGTGGTGATGGAGATCGCGTCGAACCCGGGCTGTTTTGCAAAGTCGGACAGCGCTTGGAGCACGAACTCCCACAGGGCTTCGATATCGTAGTGCGGATAGGGTGGACCCGGCAGAACCCGGTTCGGGCTGCGCCTTTCGGCGATCTCCTCGCCGGTCGCGCAGTCGAGCACGACAACCTTGGCATTGGTCTTGCCGATATCGAGAACGGCGATCTTTGCCGGTATCGTCATGGCAGGTGGAACACCGTCACCAGATCGCTCTGGACCGGCGAATTGTCCGGGTTGGATTCCATGATATCGGCCATATGCGCCCACCATTTCTTCATCACCGGATGGTCGGGCAGGCTCGCCAGAGTGTGGTCGGCCGGCCGTGTCAGCACACCGAACAGAATGTTCGTCTCGCGGTCGAGATGGATGGAATAGTCGCTGGCGCCGGCCTGGTGCAGGAGATCGACAAGCTCCGGCCAGATCTCGTCATGGCGTCTGCGGTATTCCGCTTCCATGCCCGGATTGAGCTTCATCTTGAAGGCGTGCTTTTCGAGCGTCATCGGCTCATTTCCTTGATGCGGCGGGCGATGATCGGGATGGCGATGGTGATGATCAAAAGCAGGCCGACGAAGATCGACATGACGATGCCGGGCACGTTCAGGAGGCCCAGCCCAAAGGTGACGAGGCCCATGACGAAAGCGGCGATGACCACGCCGGCAATCGTGCCCGCGCCGCCAAGGATGGAGACGCCGCCGAGCACGACCATGGTGACGACTTCCAGTTCCCAGCCTTGGGCGATCGAGGGGCGGGTCGAGCCAAGGCGGGAGGTGAGGCAGACGGATGCGACACCCGCCATCACGCCGGTCAACAGGAAGAGGATGAACTTCACCCGTTCCACTGGAATGCCGGAAAAGCGTGCCGCGAACTCGTTGTTGCCGATCACATAGACCTGCCGGCCGAAATTCGTCGCGTGCAGGAGGATGCCGAAAGCTGCGGCAAACACGAGGAACAGTACGAATTCGAAGGAAAACACCCAGGCAACATAGCCCTGGCCGAAATAGGCGAAGCTTGCCGGATATTTGCCATAGGCCTGATCGCCCAGCACGATATAGGAAATGCCGCGGAAGAGGCTCATCGTGCCGATGGTCACGACGATCGACGGCAGCCTGAGGGCGGCGACAAGCAGGCCGTTGAACGCGCCGCAGAGAAGGCCGGTGCCGATGCCGATCGCCACCAGTCCCGGCGTGCCGATGCCGGCCTGGGCCGCCGCACCCATGGCGGTCGAGGCGAGCGCGATGATCGCCGCCACTGACAGATCGATCTCGCCGGCGATGACGAGCAGCGCCATGGCAAAGGCGATCATCGCCTTTTCGGTGAAGTTGAAGGTGGCGTCGGAGAGGTTCCAGGCATTCAGAAAGTAAGGCGAGGCGAACGAATTGAAGACAAAGATCAGCACCGCCACGCCGAAGAGCAGCACTTCCCAGCTCGCCAGGAGGCGCGATGTCTTGCTGCCGAGCCGGTCGGGAATGACCCGTTTTGAGGAAACGACATCGCTCATGCGGACACCTCTTTCGCGCCGCGATCGCGCAGGATGATGCGGCCGGCCTTGCGCTCGGCGCGGGCGTTGAAGACGACGGCGAGCACGATGACGATGCCGGAGATCGCCATCTGTGCGAATGGCGAGATGCCGATGACGGGCAGCGCGTTCTTGATGACGCCCAGGAAAAGCGCGCCGAGCACGGCGCCGCCGACCGAGCCGATGCCGCCGGCGATCGAGATGCCGCCGATGACACAGGCCGCGACCGTATCCAGCTCGAAGCCGGCGGCGATATCCACATAGGCGACCGCATAACGCGACACCCAGAGATAACCGGAGAGGCCGGCGAGCGCGCCCGACACCACGAAGGCGATGAACTTGGTCCAACCGATATCGATGCCGGCATAGATCGCCGCGGTCGGGTTGCCACCGGATGCATAGGCCGCCCGGCCGAAGGGCAGGCGGGTCAGCACGAACCAGGCGCCGAGCACGATGAGGATAGCGATCCAGGAAAGGATCGGCAGGCCGAGTACCGGCATTCGGGGGACGTTGAGGAAGGAAGGGGCCATCTGGTGGGCGTTCACCCAGCCGCCGCCCGACAGCACGAAGGCCATGCCGCGATAGATCGTCAGCGTTCCAAGCGTCACGACGATCGGCGGGATACGCAGCACCCAGACGAGGTAACCGTTGATCGCGCCGAGAAAGGCGCCGATGCCGACCGCCATGACGATGAGCAGGGCCAGCGGCAGGTCGGGATAGGCGGCATTGGTCATGGCGACCGCCATGCCGGTGAAGGCAAGGTTGGCGGCGACCGAAAGATCGATCGATTTGGTCAGGATCACCGTCATCTGGCCGAGCGCCAGGATGATCAGGATCGAGGTGTCGTTGAAGATATTGGCGAGATTGCCGGGAGCGGCAAAGCCCTGCGCGCGTGTCGCGAAGCCGACGATCATCATGGCAATGATGACGGTGAGCAGGATTTGGCGGTTCTTCAGGAGGCGGTTCATCGGGTTTTCCTCACTGGTTGCCCGTCGCGGCGCGCACCAGCGCTTCGGCGCTCAAGGCTTCACGCTCGAAGACGCCAGCGGAGAGGCCCTCGCGCATCACCATCACCCGGTCGGACATGCCGAGGATTTCCGGAAGCTCGGATGATACCATGATGATCGACAGACCTTCGGCGGCGAGTTCACCGATGAAGGCGTGAACGGCGGCCTTGGAGCCGATGTCGATGCCCTTGGTTGGCTCGTCGAGAATGATCACCTTCGGCTGGGTCGCCAGCCATTTGCCGATGACGACCTTCTGCTGGTTGCCGCCGGACAACGTGCCGACGGGCACTGAAAGAGCTGCAGCGCGCAGGTCCAGCCGCTCGGCATATTTTCGTGCAAGCGCAAGTTCGTTAGCAGCCTTGAGAAAGCCAGAGCGGGAGGTCTTGCCAAGTGATGGCAGCGACATGTTCTGGAAGATCGGCATGGGCAGCGCCAGACCGTGGCGGCCGCGCTCCTCCGGCACATAGACGATGCCGGCGCGGATCGCGTCGCCCGAGGAGCGGATGTCGAGCGGCCTGCCTTCCAGCACCAGCCGGCCGGATGAGGGCCGGGTCACGCCGAATAGCGACTGGCAGAGTTCCGAACGCCCGGCGCCGATCAGGCCGTAGAGCCCCAGGATTTCGCCGCGACGAAGCTCGAAGGAAATGTCACGGAATTCGGTCGGATGGCAATAGTTCTCGACGCGGAAAACCGGCGCGCCGATCTGGACCTCGACCTTGGGAAAGACGTCCTTGACGTCGCGGCCGACCATCAGCCGGACGATCTCGTCCTGAGGCGTCTCCCTCAGCCGGCCCTGGCCGACGGCGCGGCCATCGCGAAAAACCGCGTAGTTCTCAGCGATCTCATAGACCTCGTCGAACTTGTGGCTGATGAAGAGGATCGCCTTGCCCTGCCGCTTCAGGTTCTCGACGATGCGGAAGAGGTCATCGATCTCCTTGCGGGAGAGGGCGGCGGTCGGCTCGTCCATGATGACGATGCGGGCCTCGACCGACAGCGCCCGAGCGATGGCCACAAGGTGGCGCTGGGCGATCGACAGGTCGCGCAGTCGGATCGTCGGGTCGATATCGCTTTCGAGCTGAAGCATGAGGGCCTTGGCGCCGGAATTGATCCTGCGCCAGTCGATCGTGCCGAAACGGGTGCGCGGCGCATGGCCGAGAAAGATGTTTTCCGCGACACTCAACTCGTCGAAGAGGACGGTTTCCTGATGGATTGCGGTAACACCGGCGTCGATCGCCGCCTGCGCGCTCGCGAATGTGGTGGGCTGACCGTCGATCAGGATCTCGCCCTCGTTCGGGCGGTAGATACCGGTCAAAATCTTGACGAGCGTCGACTTGCCGGCGCCGTTTTCGCCGATCAGCGCCGTCACCTGGCCGGGGTAAAGCTTGATGCTGACCCCATCGAGGGCTTTGACGCCCGGAAAGATCTGGCTGATGCCGCGCATTTCCAGGATCGGCATTGCTTCCGTCGTCGGTGCCGGTCGAAGCGATCGGTCTTGAATGTTCGTAACGCCGTTCATCAGGGACATTTTCCGACGAGTCTTTGAGATTACGTCTGGTTATTTTTCGGCAGCACAAAGCCGATGGCTCTGAGTTTGGAGCCCCTCACCCGGCCGCCGCTCCGCCAACCTCTCCCCGAGGGGTGAGGGTGGAATAGCGAAGGCGCGACATATTTCTTCTCCCGACGGGGAGAAGGTGCCGGCAGGCGGATGAGGGGGCTCGCGCCTGCCGGCAAGGGGAGTTCTCCAGATCAGAAGATCTTCGAGAACTCGTCGATGTTCTTGGCGTTGTAGACGAAGGGGTCGGCCATGGCGGCTTCGCCATTGTCGCCGATCTTGATCGAGCCCATGCGGCCGGCCTTGATGTCCGAGCCCGGCTTGCCGTCCGCATCACCCTTGACGAGGTGATAGGCAATCTGGGTGGCAGAATAACCGA
This sequence comes from Neorhizobium galegae bv. orientalis str. HAMBI 540, assembly GCF_000731315.1. Taxonomy (NCBI): domain Bacteria; kingdom Pseudomonadati; phylum Pseudomonadota; class Alphaproteobacteria; order Hyphomicrobiales; family Rhizobiaceae; genus Neorhizobium; species Neorhizobium galegae. The sequence goes on along the minus strand of NZ_HG938353.1, from coordinate 3,560,481 downwards.
GGTCGATCGGGTTCCAGATGGCAAATTCCTTGGTGGCGCCGGACTTGATGGCACCGGCCATTTCAGATGGCAAGCCGAGACCTGTCACATAGACCTGGCCGATCTTGCCGGCATCCTTGACGGCCTGCGAGGCGGCGAGCACGCCGACCGTGGTCGGAGCAACGATGACCTTGACGTTCGGCTGCGAGGTCAAGAGGCCCTGTGCTTCGCGATAGGACTTGTCGGCGAGGTCGTCACCATAGACTGTCGTGACGAGGTTCAGGCCCGGAAAATCCTTGAGCTGCTTCTTCATCTCGGCGATCCAGGTGTTCTGGTTCGTCGAGGTGGTGGTGGCCGAAAGGATCGCGAAACCGCCCTTGCCGCCATCCAGGTGGTCCTTGGCGAGCGTCAGGCACATCTTACCGATCAGCTCGTTGGAAGACGGGTTCAGGTGCATGATGCGGCCTTCCTTGGCGACCGCCGAATCCCAGGAGATCACTTTGATGCCGCGCTGGGTGGCCTTCTTCAGCGCCGGTATGACGGCGTCCGGATCGTTGGCGGAGATGGCAATCGCATCGACGCCTTGTGCGATCAGCGAGTTGATCACTTCGATCTGGCCTTCGGCCGTCGTGGAGGTCGGGCCAGTATAGATGACCTGGACGCCGCCGAGTTCCTTGGCAGCTTCCTGCGCGCCCTTGTTGGCGGCTTCGAAGAAGCCGTTGCCGAGCGATTTGACGACCAGCGCAATCTTCATGTCGGCGGCGCTTGCCGTCGTCATTGTCGATGTCAGGGCGGCGAAGGCGAATGCCGCGCCGAGAGCGAGTTTCTTTGCAAGTTTCATGGTTGGTCCTCCCAGTTGATAGTTTAATCTTCTCCCGCCGGTCGCTCCTCACGCGGCCGACGAAGAATCCTCCCTGGCCGTGTCCGCTGCGGCGGCACCGGCAATAATCAGTCTGACGCCCGCATCCTCGATCATCCGTGCGGCGTCGTCGGTCACGCCGTCATCGGTGATGACAGTCGTCACCCGATCGAGCGGGCAGAGGATGAGGCTCGATCGGCGCGAAAACTTCGACGAATCCACCATCACGATCAGTTCCTCAGCCTGGTGCATCAGCTTCTGCTCGCTCTGGATTACCAGCGCGTCGGCTTCCATCACGCCGAGCGGGCCGACCCCCTGCGCGCCGATGAACATGCGCCGTGCGTAAAAATTGCGGATCGCATCATTGTCGAAGGGCGACAGGATCAGGCTCTGCTCGCGGTAGATCGCGCCGCCCGGTATCGTCACCGTGTTCTTCGAATGCTTGACTAGGTGTTCGGCGATCGCAAACGAATTGGTCATCACCTGCAGGCGTCGCGCCGACATGAAATGCACCATCTGGAACGTCGTCGTGCCGCCGTTGATGATGACGCTGTCGCCTTCGTCACAGAGTTCGACCGCGCGGCGGGCGATTGCGCGCTTCTTGTCGATATTGACCGATTCCGACACCCGGAACGATCGGGCCGAAAGCTGACCGATCTGCGGAGGATGCATTGCTTCGGCGCCGCCGCGGACGCGCCGGAGCTTGCCCTGAACGTGCAGCGAAGCGATGTCGCGCCGGATCGTCGCTTCCGATGCCTCGGTCAATTCGGCGATATCCTGCACCGTGATGACGGGCTTTTCCTGGATAGCGCTCAAGATGATGCGATGGCGTTCACGTTCGTGCATTGGTTCCTCCTTGGCGTCAACTATTACCGGAAAATTTACGTTGTCAATCACAAACGATCAAATTCGCTTTTACTGCGCTGCACAATGAAACTTTATGATCGTTTATGATTGACAGACGTCGCGACAATGCGCGATACCGGCAGCAGGGAGATGGCGGCCGCCTCGTCGCCGTGAGCCGAAACACGTTGGAGGACAAGCAATGTCGGGCCAAACCCGCCTTCTCGAAAACCGTTGGAACGATGCTCAAGCCGCCAAGCTCGATGAGCCCGGCAAGCTGCTCTATCGCTCCAATCTTCTCGGTGCCGACAAGCGCATCACCAATTACGGCGGCGGCAATACTTCCGCCAAGGTGATGGAAACCGATCCGCTGACCGGCGAAAAAGTGAAGGTCATGTGGGTGAAGGGATCGGGCGGCGATGTCGGCACGATCAAGCTCGACGGTTTCGCCACCCTCTACATGGACAAGCTGGAAGCGCTGAAGGGGCTCTACAAGGGCGTCGAGGACGAGGACCGCATGGTCGGCTTCCTGCCGCATTGCACCTTCAACCTCAATCCGCGCGCCGCTTCCATCGATACCCCGCTACACGGTTTCGTGCCGTTCACCCATGTGGACCACATGCACCCGGACGCGATCATTGCGATTGCGGCTTCCAAAAACTCAAGGGAACTGACGCAGCAGGTCTTCGGTGCCGAAATCGGCTGGCTGCCCTGGCGGCGGCCGGGTTTCCAGCTCGGGCTCGATCTCGAAGCGTTCGTCAAGGCTAACCCGAATGCCAAGGGCGTCGTGCTGGAAAGTCATGGCCTGTTCACCTGGGCAAATGATGCCAAGGCCTGCTACGAACTGACGCTCGACATCATCAACAAGGCGATCGAATGGTTCGCCAAAGAGACCGAAGGCAAGACGATCTTCGGCGGGCCCGTGGCGAAGAGCCTGCCTGCACCGGAACGTCGGGCGATCGTCGCGAAACTGATGCCGGAGATCCGCGGTCGGATCGGCAAGGCGGAGCGCAAGCTCGGCCATTTCGACGACCAGGATGCGGTGCTGGAATTCATCAATTCCAAGGACCTGAAGCCGCTTGGGAGCCTCGGCACCTCCTGCCCTGACCATTTCCTGCGCACGAAAATCCGTCCGCTGATCATCGATTTCGATCCTGCCAAGCCGGATGTCGATGCGGTGATCGCTGCGCTCGACACGGCGCTCGAAGATTATCGCGCCGATTACGGCCGTTATTATGAGGCATGCAAACACGCCAATTCACCCGCCATGCGCGACCCCAACCCGGTGATCTTCCTGGTTCCGGGCGTCGGACTGCTGTCGTTTGCGCGTGACAAGGCGACTGCCCGGATTGCCGGCGAGTTCTACGTCAACGCCATCAACGTGATGCGCGGGGCGTCCACGGTTTCCGAATATCAGGGCCTGCCGGAGCAGGAGGCCTTTGACATCGAATACTGGCTGCTCGAAGAGGCGAAGCTGCAGCGCATGCCGAAGCCGAAGAGCCTTGCCGGACAGGTGGCCTTGGTCACCGGCGGCGCCGGCGGCATCGGGCGGGCAACCGCGGCCAGGCTGATGGGCGAGGGTGCCTGCGTGGTACTTGCCGATATCGACGGCAGTGCGCTCGACACGACCAAAGCCGATTTCGAAAAGTCGTTCGGCAAGGATGCGGTGCGCGGGGTCCTGCTCGACGTGACGACCGAGGACGCGGTGATCACTGCGTTTGCCGAGGCCTGCGTCGAATTCGGCGGCGTCGATATCCTCGTCTCGAATGCCGGGATCGCGTCTTCCGCGCCGGTCGAGGAAACCACGCTTGCCATGTGGAGCAAGAATATCGACATCCTGGCGACGGGTTATTTCCTCGTTTCGCGTGAGGCCTTCCGGTTGTTCCGGCGCCAAAAGCTCGGGGGCAACGTCGTCTTTGTTGCTTCCAAGAACGGGCTTGCCTCTTCTCCGAATGCGTCGGCCTACTGCACCGCCAAGGCCGCCGAAATCCATCTCGCCCGCTGCCTGGCGCTCGAAGGCGCCGAGGCCGGCATCCGCGTCAATACGGTCAATCCGGACGCCGTGCTGCGCGGATCGAAGATCTGGAACGGCGAATGGCGCGAACAGCGGGCCGCCTCGTCCAAGATCGAGGTGGACGACCTTGAGGAGCACTACCGCAAGCGGTCGCTGCTCAAGCTCAATGTCTTCCCGGAGGATATCGCGGAGGCGATTTATTTCCTCGCCAGCGATGCCTCGGCCAAGTCGACGGGGAATATCATCAACGTGGATGCCGGCAACGCCCAGAGCTTTACGCGGTAGGCCGAACTTGCCCTTCACCCTAGCCCTCTCCCCGCATGCGGGGAGAGGGGACGTGGCACACGGTACGTTCAAGGGACTTGATGACAGCGCGGCATATCCCTTCTCCCCATCATGATGGGGAGAAGGTGGCGGCAGCCGGATGAGGGGCAGACCCCCAAGGGAGGACTTTTCAATGACTGAGCTCAAGATCACGACCAATGTGATCGCCGCTGAAAACGATAAGCGCTCCGCAGCGCTCAAATCCGACTACGATGCGCTCGGCGAGAACCTGTCGCGGCGCGGCGTCGATATCGAAACGATCACCCGGGATGTCGAAAAGTTCTTTGTCGCCGTACCCTCCTGGGGTGTCGGCACCGGCGGCACGCGTTTCGCCCGTTTTCCGGGCCAAGGCGAGCCGCGCGGCATTTTTGACAAGCTCGATGACTGCTCGGTCATCCATCAGTTGACCCGCGCGACGCCGACCGTTTCGCTGCATATCCCGTGGGACAAGGCGGATCCGAAGGAATTGCTGGCCAAGGGCGATGCGCTGGGTCTCGGTTTCGACGCGATGAACTCGAATACGTTTTCAGATGCACCGGGACAGGCGCATTCCTATAAATACGGCTCGCTTAGCCACACGAATGCTGCGACACGCGCCCAGGCGATCGAGCACAATCTCGAATGTATCGAGATCGGCAAGGCGATCGGTTCCAAGGCGCTGACGGTGTGGATTGGCGACGGCTCGAACTTTCCGGGCCAGAGCCATTTCACGCGGATGTTCGAACGTTATCTCGCTTCGATGGCGGAGATCTACAAGGCGTTGCCGGACGATTGGCGGCTGTTTTCCGAGCACAAGATGTACGAGCCGGCCTTCTATTCGACGGTGGTGCAGGATTGGGGCACGAATTACCTGATCGCCAATACGCTGGGACCGAAAGCCTTCTGCCTCGTCGATCTCGGCCACCACGCGCCGAACACCAATATCGAGATGATCGTTGCCCGGCTCATCCAGTTCGGCAAGCTCGGCGGCTTCCACTTCAACGATTCCAAATATGGCGACGACGATCTTGATGCCGGTGCGATCGAGCCCTACCGCCTGTTCCTCGTCTTCAACGAGTTGGTGGATGCGGAGCATCGCGGCATCAAGGATTTTCGCCCGGCGCATATGATCGACCAGTCGCACAATGTCACGGACCCGATCGAAAGCCTGATTTCCAGCGCCAACGAGATCCGCCGTGCCTATGCGCAGGCATTGCTGGTCGATCGAGTAGCACTTGACGGTTTCCAGCAGGAAAATGACGCGCTGATGGCCTCCGAGACGCTGAAGCGCGCCTATCGCACCGATGTCGAACCGATCCTTGCCGAAGCCCGCCGCCGCTCCGGCGGCGCGATCGATCCGGTTGCGGCCTATCGCGCCAGCGGGTATCGGAAAAAGGTCGCGCTCGAACGTCCGGTTTCGATCAGCGGTGGTGGAGGGATCATCTGATCCCCCCATCCGCCTCGATGGGGGCGATGGGTTCCGCCAGCGGGTAGGAAAAGGCCACGGGTTTCCGGCCGTGGCCAATCCTTATGTATATGACAGCGATGAGTTCCGATCAGGTATTCCGGCCGATTGCGCGCTCCATGCGGCTCAGGCCTTCCTCAAGCAGGGTGCGTGGGCATCCGAAATTGATGCGGACGAAGTTGCCGTAGGCCGCGCCGAATTCCGAGCCGGCATTGAAGCCGACCTTGCCATGTTCGAGGAAATAACTCTGCGCATCCGGTTCCAGACCGAGTTCCGTGCAGTCGAGCCAGGCGAGGAACGTGCCTTCCGACGGGATGAGCTTGATCTTGGGAAACCGGCGCGCCAACTCAGCCGATAGAAAATCGCGGTTGGCCTCGATATAAGCGAGCATCCGCGTCTTCCAGTCGCCCGCCTTCGAGAAGGCCGCAAGCGTCGCCTCGAGCCCGATAATATTGGCGTTGTCGACCATTCCAAGCCGCGCCTGGTTGAATTTTTCGCGGATCGCCTTGTTGCCGATGATCGCGAAGGCGGTCTTCAGGCCGGCTATGTTGTAGGTCTTGCTGGCAGCCATCAGGGTGATCGTGCGGTTGGCCGCATCTTGCGAAAGCGTGGCGATCGGCACGTGGCGGCGGCCGTCGAACAGAAGGTCGCAATGGATTTCGTCGGAGATGATCAGCGTATCGTTCTGGCGGCAGAGATCGGTGATTGTCTTGAGTTCGTCGGCGGTGAACACCTTGCCCGTCGGGTTCTGCGGGTTGCAGAACAGCAGCGCCTTCGATTTTGCCAGTTCCGCCGCGAAGGCCCCGGCATCCATCACATAGCCTTCAGCGGCCGGGGTAAGCGGCGCTTCGTGCCGGACGAGATTCCAATTCGCGGGGGCTTCGAGGATGGGACGGTAGACCGGCGTCTGCACCAGTACGCCGTCGCCGGGCTGAAGCATCGCGTGTAGCGCCATGTTGAATCCGGGCACGACGCCGGGAAGGAAGACGATCTCGTCGGGCGAGACGGTCCAGCCGTATTTTTCCTGCATGTCGGAGATGATTTGGGCTCGCAGTTCATCGCGGGCGACGCCGTAGCCGAGCATCGGATGTTCGAGCCGGTTGCGGATGGCGTCGACGATCTCCGGTGCCGCGGGGAAGTCCATGTCGGCGACCCACATGGGCAGCACGTCGTCCGGATACTTGCTCCACTTCGAGCTACCGGTGCCCCGGCGTTCGTGCACGGCGTCGAAATCGGTCATGTTCTCAAGTCCCCTGTTATTATGTTGCCGATCGATGCGGATCGACAACCCTGGTATGCGCCTGCCGCGAACAGGGCAAAGCGTGAAATTACCCTTAGCTTGTCCCTAACCAACCGCGCGGCTGTCAACGCCTTTCTTCGCTTTGGTGAGCCGTTCGGCGTTTTCCGCATCCGGCCTAATCTCTCCAATTTGTAATCCAGGTCCGCTGAAAGCGCCTTCCATTGCAGGCATTAGACCAGTAGCGTTCAATCCAGTTGATTTTTCAAGCATTCAAGAAGTTGCGGTCGATGGCGCGTAGGCATTGGGTCCTGGTTTCCGTGATAATCCTGGGCACAGCGGGCTTCGGAGCCTATGCGCTTCGGGATCGCTGGCTGGGCCGTGTGGAAACCATGCTCGGGTGGGCGCCGACGGAGGCAACCGCAGCGCAGCCGGCGGGACGACCTGCCGGCGGGCGCCGGCGCCCTGGTCGTCAATCGGGTCAATCGGAGCCGGTTCCGGTGCTGGTGGCCGATGCCAAGGCGAGTGACGTGCCGGTGTTCATCGATGGCGTCGGCTCGGTCCGGCCGTTGAGCACGGTCACCATTCGCCCGCAGGTCAGTGGCAAGCTGGTCGAACTGCATTTCGAGGAGGGGCAGGACGTCAGGAAGGGCGATGTCCTGGTGCGGATCGACGATGCGGTCTATCGCGCCCAGCTCGACCAGGCGATCGGCAAGAAGGCGCAGGATCAAGCGCTGCTGCAAAATGCCGAACTTGCTCTAGACCGGTCCCTGAAACTGGTTCAGTCGAGCTCGGGCACGCAGCAGCAGGTCGATACGGCGCGCTCGCAGGTCGAGCAGTACCGGGCGGCCGTCCAGTCCGACGACGCGGCGATCGCCAGCGCCCAGGCCTCGCTCGACTATACGACGATCCGGGCGCCGATCGACGGCCGCACCGGCATCCGCAATGTCGATGTCGGCAATATCGTCAGTTCTTCCGATGCGGCGGGCATCGTCACGCTGTCGCAGATCAGGCCGATCTCGGTGGTCTTTTCCATTCCGCAGCAGCAGCTTGCGAAGGTCAATGCGGCGAGCGGCGGCGGGCAGCTTTCGGTCGAGGCGATCGCCGGCGACGGCAAGAGCGTGATCGACAACGGCGTGCTCGCGGCGGTGGACAATCAGGTCGACGCGACCACGGGAACGGTCAGGATCAAGGCCAACTTCCCGAACGACAAGCTGGCGCTGTGGCCCGGCGCCTTCGTCAACGCCCGCCTTCTCGTCGAGACGCTGAGAGGCGTGATCGTCGTGCCGACGGCCGCCGTCCAGCGAGGACCCAGTGGCACTTTCGTCTATCTCCTGAAACCCGACCAGACGGTCGGCATGAAGATGGTCAAGCTGGGCCAGCAGGACGATGTGCAAACCGTCATTGCCGAGGGCGTGGCGGATGGCGACAAGGTGGTGACCACCGGCTTTTCACGCCTGAGGGACGGGGAGCATGTCGAGGTTGCCGCCTCGCAGCCGCCGGCAGCAACGCCCGGCAATCCCCCCGGTAATCCCAATGAGGAACGCAAACCAAACCGCCGACCTCAGAAGACAGGCGGGCCCGAAGCCGCGAGTGCTGCGCCGGTCGCATTACCCGAAGCAAAACAATGAACACGTCGACGCTGTTCATCAAACGCCCGATCGCGACTTCGCTGCTCGGCGTCGCCGTTCTGCTGGGCGGCATTCTCGGTTATATCAATCTTCCCGTCGCGCCGCTGCCGCAGGTGGATTTTCCGACGATCCGGGTGACGACGCAGTTGCCGGGTGCCGATCCCGAGACGATGGCGGCGCTGGTGACCGCACCGCTCGAACGGCCGCTCGGCCAGATCCCGTCGCTGACCTCGATGACCTCGTCAAGCGCCTTCGGCATCAGCCAGGTGACGCTGCAATTCGCGCTCGGCCGGGATATCGACGGCGCCGCCCAAGACGTCCAGTCGGCCATCAATGCCGCCGGCTCGGGCCTGCCGCGCAACCTGCCCTATCCGCCGACCTATGCCAAGGTGAACCCGGCCGACACGCCGATCATCACGCTCGCCTTGCGTTCGACCAGCTACCCGATCCGAGACCTCAGCGATTTTGCCGATACGCTGCTGGCGCAGCGGCTTGCGCAGGTTTCCGGCGTCGGCAATGTCTCGATCCAGGGCGGGGTGCGGCCGGCGATCCGCGTCCAGGCCGATATTCCGCGCCTTGCCGCCTATGGCATCGGCCTGGAAGATCTTCGGACCGCGATCTCCAGCGCCAGCGTCGCCGGTGCCAAAGGCGCGCTTGACGGCGCGCACCAGTCCTTCACGCTTGCCGCCAACGACCAGATCATCGACCCCGAAATCTACGGCAATGTCGTCGTCGCCTACCGGAACAATGCGCCGGTGCGGCTGAAGGACGTGGCGGATATCGTCCAGGGGCTCGAAAACACCCGCGTCGGCGCCTGGTATCAGGGTGAGCCGGCGGTGATCCTGGATGTCATGAAGCAGCCGGGCGCCAATGTCATCGATACGGTCGGCAGCATCCTGAGGCAGGTACCGCGCCTGAGGGAGGTGCTGCCGGCGGGCATTTCGCTCGATATCGTCAACGATCGCACCGAGACGATCCGGGCGTCGATCCATGACGTCCAGTGGACGCTCGGAGTCAGTATCGGCCTCGTCATCCTCGTCGTCTTCGTGTTCCTGCGGACGCTGACGGCGACGATCATCGCGGCGGTGGCGCTGCCGCTGTCGCTGGTCGCCACCTTCGGGGTGATGTGGTTTGCCGGATTCTCCCTCGACAACCTGTCGCTGATGGCGCTGACGATCGGCACCGGGTTCGTGGTCGACGATGCGATCGTGATGATCGAGAATATCGCGCGGCATATCGAAGAGGGCGAGAACCCGATGCATGCGGCCCTGAAAGGGGCGGGCGAGATCGGTTTCACGATCATTTCGCTGACCGCCTCGCTGATTGCCGTGTTCATCCCGCTGCTGTTCATGTCGGGCATTGTCGGCCGGATGTTCCGTGAATTCGCCCTGACGCTGACGATCGCCGTCGTCGTCTCCGCGGTGATTTCGCTGACGCTGACGCCGATGATGTGCGCCCGCATTTTGCGCAAACCGGCCGAAGGACGCCGCGGGGTGCTTGCCGGTGCCGATCGCGTCATGGACCGGGTTATTGCAGGTTATCACCGAAGCTTGGTCTGGGTGATCGACCGTAGTGCGCTGATGCTGATCCTGACCGTCGCAACGCTGGCGGCCACGCTCGCGCTTTACGTCTTCATTCCCAAGGGTTTTCTGCCGCCTCAGGATACGGGCCTGATCACCGCAGTCATCGAAACGGAGCCGACGACATCGTTTGACGCGATGAAGCGGACCCAGGCTGTCGTCACCGACAGGCTGCGGCAGGATGAGGACGTAACCGGCATCGTCTCCGTGATCGGTGCGAGCGCGAACAACCTGACGCTCAACACCGGCACGCTGAGCCTCGTGCTCAAGCCGCGCAGCGAGCGGACGTCGTCCGTACCAGATGTCATCGACCGGCTGCGGCGGGAGGTTTCGCAATTGCCCGGCGTACGCGTCACCTTCCAGGGCGTGCGGGATATCAGCATCAGCACCCGCGTCAGCCGGGCGCCCTATCAATACATCCTGACCGGCGCCACGGCAGCAAGCGTGGCGGATTGGGCTGACAGGCTGGCGACACGGCTGGAGCAGCTTCCGGAACTGGTCGACGTCTCATCGGAGGTCGAGATGGGCGGAGGGCGCCTCCTGCTCGATATCGATCGCGAGACCGCCTCGCGTCTCGGCGTCTCGATGCAGGCGATCAGCGACACGCTCAACGACGCGTTCGGCCAGCGCCAGATCAGCACGATCTATGCGCAATCCAACCAGTACCGGGTGATCCTGGAGGCGGCGCCGCAATATCAGTCCGATCCGAAATCGCTCGAAAGGCTCTATGTCTCCGGCGCCTCGAATACGCAGATCCCCCTCGGGGCCTTCGCCAGGACATCGTTCACGGCGGCGCCGCTGGTGATCAGCCACAACGAGCAGTTTCCGTCGGTAACGATCAGCTTCGACCTCGCTGCGGGCGCTTCGCTCAGTGAGGCCGTCAGCGCCATCAAGGCGGCGGAGCAGGAGATCGGGGTCCCGGTGACGATCCAGCGGGACTATTTCGGCGATGCCGAGGAATTCGCCAATTCGCTGGCCGGAGAGCCCTGGCTGATCCTGGCGGCGATCGTCACCATCTACATCGTTCTCGGGCTGCTTTATGAAAGCGCCATCCATCCGGTCACTATCCTGTCGACCCTGCCGTCCGCGGGCGTCGGCGCACTTTTGGCCCTGATGCTGTTCGGCCAGGATCTGTCGCTGATCGCGTTGATCGGCATCGTGCTCCTGATGGGCATCGTCAAGAAGAACGCGATCATGATGATCGATTTCGCGCTCGAGGCTGAGCGCGTCGAGGGGCTGTCTCCCCGCGAGGCGATCCTCAAGGCCTCGATCCTGCGTTTCCGCCCGATCATGATGACGACGCTTGCCGCGCTCTTCGGCGCGCTGCCGCTGGCGATGGCGGAAGGAACGGGCTCCGAACTGCGCATCCCGCTCGGCATCAGCATCATCGGCGGCCTGCTCCTCAGCCAGCTTCTGACGCTCTATACGACGCCGGTCATCTATCTGGCATTCGAGACCCTGCGCAGCCGCATTGTCGGCCGGCCGACGGGGCAAGCGCCTTCTCCAGCCGTAAGCGAACTCGGAGGGTCGCCGTGAACCTCTCGGAGACCTTCATCCGCAGGCCGGTCGGCACGATGCTGCTGGCGATCGGCTTGATGATCCTCGGCATCGCCGCCTACCATTTCCTGCCGGTCTCCAATCTTCCCTCGGTCGATCTCCCGACCATCCGGGTGACGGCAAGCCGGCCGGGCGCCGATCCCTCCAGCATGGCGGCGAGCGTCGCAGCTCCATTGGAACGGCATCTCGGCGCGATTGCGGGTGTCACCGAACTGACCTCGTCCAGCGCGCTGGGTTCGACCAACATCACCATCCAGTTCGATATTGCGCGGACGATCGACGGGGCGGCGCAGGATGTGCAGGCGGCGCTCAATGCGGCCGCGGTCGATCTGCCTGCCGATCTCCCGTCGCTGCCGTCGTTCCGCAAGGTCAATCCCGCCGCTGCGCCGATTCTCAGTCTTGCGCTGACATCCGACAATGTCGCGCCGAGCGCGATCTACGATGCTGCCGATACGCTGGTGGTGCAACGCATATCGCAGGTGGAGGGGGTGGGGGACGTCAGCGTCAGCGGTGCAGACCAGCCGGCGATCCGGGTGCAACTCGATCCCAGCCGGCTTGCGGCGATCGGCCTGTCGCTCGATGCGGTCCGCACGGCCATCGTCAGCGCCGCCACATTGGGGCCGATCGGCTCGATCAACGGCAACGATCTCGCTTTTTCGATCGGCATGAACAACCAGTTGCGGACGCCGGAAGAATATGGCCGGATCGTCATCCGCAGCAATAACGGGGTCGCCACGCGCCTGTCGGACATCGCGATCGTCGAGCCGGGCGTGCGCAACCGGCGTTCGGATGCCTGGTACAATGGCAAGCCGGCAGTGCTGCTCAACATCACCAAGGGAACGGACGCCAATGTCATCAAGACGGTAGATGCGGTGAAGGCGCTGATCCCGGAACTCCAGGCGCTGATGCCGGCGGGCGTCGAGATCGCCATCCTTGCCGATCGCACCACGACCATTCATGCGAGCGTCGACGACATGCAGTGGACGCTGCTGATCACCGTCGTGCTTGTCATGATGGTGGTCTTCCTGTTCCTGCGCCGCGCGACGCCAACGGTTGCGGCGGGCGTCACCGTGCCGCTGTCGCTTGCCGGCACGTTTGCTGCGATGTGGGCCTGCGGCCTTTCGCTCGACAACCTGTCGCTGATGGCGCTGGCGGTGTCGGTCGGTTTCGTGGTCGATGATGCGATCGTGATGATCGAGAATATCTATGCCAATCTCGAAGCCGGCATGAAGCCGATGCAGGCGGCGACGGAGGGGGCACGGCAGATCGGCTTCACGGTCATCTCGATCAGCGCTTCCTTGCTCGCCGCCTTCATACCGATGTTTTTCCTCGGCGGCATCATCGGCAAATTCTTCCAGAGCTTTTCGCTGACGCTCGGTTTTGCGATCGTCATCTCCACGGCGGTTTCGCTGACGCTGACGCCGATGATCTGCGCACACCGCCTGCGTGCGCATGAGAGACGGGCTCATACGGGGGATAAGGAACGTGCGGGAATGCTGGGAGCGGTTATCGGCTTTTATGGCCGCAGCCTGAAATCCGTGCTCCATCACCAGGTTGCGGCCGTCATTGTCATCCTCGCCTGTATCGGCCTGACCGCCTACCTTTATGTGAAAATTCCGAAGGGCTTTATTCCGCAGGATGATACGGGCTTCATCCAGGGCGGCACGGAGGCCTCGACCGACATATCCTATCCGGCCATGGTCGCCCTGCAGCGGCAGGCGGCCGAGATCGCGGGCCGGGACCCGGCGGTCTCAGGCATCGGTTCTTCGGCCGGCGGCGGGTTTTTCGGTTCGGTCAATCGGGGTCAGCTGACGATCGCGCTGAAGCCGCCCTCCGAGCGGGCGTCGACTGCGGAGGTGATCGAGCGGATGCGAAAGGAACTGGCGACCATTCCCGGTCTCAGCTCCTATCTGTTTTCGCCGTCCGATATCCGCATCGGCGCCCGTTCGGCGCCGTCGCCGTTTCAGTTCACGCTCTGGGACGAGGATTTCAACGAGCTGACAACCTGGGCGCCCAAGGTTCTCGAAGCGCTGCGCAAGGAGCCGATCCTCACGGACGTCAATTCAGACCGCCAGCCGAACGGGCTGCAGGCGACGGTCAACATCAATCGAGACGAGGCCGCGCGCCTCGGGGTCAGCATCCAGTCGATCGACAATGCGCTGAACAGCGCCTTTGCCCAGCGGCAGGTCTCGACGATCTATACACAACGCAATCAATATAGGGTCGTGCTGGAAGCCGATCCGCGCTTTGCGCGCGACCCGTCCGATATCTCCGGGCTCTACGTGCCGGCGGCGGGCGGGAAGCTGGTGCCGATCTCAAGCGTCACCTCGATCGAGCGTACGCTCGCGCCGCTCGTCGTCAATCATCAGGGCCAGTTTCCCTCGGTGACGATGTCCTACAACGTCAAGCTGGGGGGCACGCTACAGGATGCCAATGATGCGGTGCTGCATGCGGTCGGCGAATTGCACATTCCGGACACGCTGCATGCCGAATTTGCCGGGGATGCCGGGGCCGGCAGCTCGTCGAACAACCAGCCGCTGTTGATGGTCGCCGCCATCCTGACGGTCTATATCGTGCTCGGTATTCTCTACGAGAGCCTCGCGCATCCGCTGACGATCATATCGACGCTGCCATCTGCGGGGCTCGGGGCGCTGCTTGCCCTGATGATCAGCGGCACGGAGCTGACGATCATCGCCTTCATCGGCATCGTTCTGCTGATCGGTATCGTCAAGAAGAACGGCATCATGCTGGTCGATTTCGCGCTACAGGCTGAGCGTCGGCTGGGACTTCCCCCGGACGAGGCGATCTTCCAGGCGTGCCTGCAGCGTTTCCGGCCGATCCTGATGACGACGCTTGCGGCGATCATGGGCGCCGTCCCGCTGATCATCGCCACCGGGCCGGGTTCGGAGCTCAGGCGTCCGCTCGGCATCACCATCGTCGGCGGGCTGATCATCTCGCAGATCCTCACCCTCTACACGACGCCGATCATCTACCTGATCCTGGCAAAGCTGCATAACCGGCGATCGAACCGCCGGGCACTTGTTTCCGGCGAAGGAGCGGGTGATCCGGTTCGGTAGTCGGGGATAGCGTGGCATCGCCGCAGGTAGAAAGCCTAGGCGCGGACCAGGATATGCGCTTCCTTCGCGGCCTCGACAAAGGCCTTTCTGGCGTCTTCCGGCTTGCTCTTTCCGGCGTCCACCGCGGCACAAACGGTAAGCGCCCGGTCAAGGGCCGTGCCATCCTCCACCGGCCAGTCCTCGATCATCGCCCAGGCGGCGCCCTGCGTCGTTTCGATCGCGGTCTCGACCGGCGGGTCGCCGATCGATATGACGACCGGCTTGGTCCAAGGCGTGTTCATTCTCTCAAGTATCCCGTCTCGTGTGTGTCGGTCTCATAGACCGGTTTGACGGCCGTGGCGAGACGGAGGCTGACCCGCTCAGAGCAATCCTCGCGCGGCGAGATTCTTCATCAGCGCCGAGATGCCGAAGCTCCACGGTGGGCATTCGGTGGAGAGGCGCACCGTGTTGCGCAGCGTGCCGAGGCCCGGAGACGAGATATCGACGATGTCGCCGATCTTATGGGTAAAGCCCTGGTTCGGAACATCGCGATCCTCGGTCGGCGCAAACAAGGTGCCGAGGAACAGCATGAAGCCGTCGGGATATTGATGGTGATCACCGCAGGTGTGTTTGACGAGTTCGAGCGGGTCGCGGCTGATCTTCGACATGGAGCTCTTGCCGTTGAGGATATAACCATCCGGGCCGGTAACCCGCAGGTCGAGTTCGGCATTGCGGACGTCGTCCAGTCCATAACTTTCATCGAGGAGGCGGATGAAAGGTCCGATCGAGCAGGAGGCGTTGTTGTCCTTCGCCTTGCCGAGCAGAAGCGCCGAGCGTCCTTCGACATCGCGCAGGTTGACGTCGTTGCCGAGCGTCGCGCCCTTGATCTCGCCGCGGCTGTTGACCGCGAGCACGATTTCCGGCTCCGGATTGTTCCAGGTTGATACCGGGTGCAGGCCGACATCCGCTCCCCACCCCATCGAGGAAAGCACCGGCGCCTTCGTAAAGACTTCTGCATCCGGCCCGATCCCGACTTCGAGATATTGCGACCACATGCCTTCCCGGATCAAGGCTTCCTTGACTTTCGCGGATTGCGGGGAGCCGGCCTTCAGGTCCTTGAGGCTGCCGCCGATGATCGTGCTGACCGTCTCGCGGATCGCTGCCGCCTTGTCGGGATTGCCGGCCGCTTTTTCCTCGATGACCCGCTCGATCATCGACTGCGCGAAGGTGACGCCGCAGGCCTTGATTGCCTGCAGGTCGGCCGGTGCCAGAAGATGGGGACGCGACAGGTCGGGCCGGCCCGTGCTGTTTCTGGCAATGTCTTCCAAGGTGCCGAGTACAGGGCCGGCCGCGTTGCGGACGAAATCCGCGGTATCGCCGCGCTCCAGGAGCGCGCTGACGGTCGGCGTCTCCTTGCTGGTAATGTCGATCAGATCGCCGTTGCGCAACGTGACGAGGCTAGGGCCTGAAGCAGCGGGATTCCAGACCCGGCCGAGGAAAAGGCCGTTCGTGGAAGTGTCGATAAGATTGTCGGTCATGTTGAAAAATATGCCTCCCAGACGATGTGGCCCGAATGGGCCACATCCATCTCGTTTTGTCCATCTGGTTCGAAGCGCTGTTTTCAGCTCGCGGCCAGTTTGTCCTGGGTTTTGGTCTCGAAATCGCTGGCGTCGTGGCGCTCGTGAAGCTGGCCGGACGGATCGCCGCTGAGGCGATTGACCATTCGGCCGCGCTTGACGGCGGGGCGATCCAGGATGGCGTCGGCCCAACGCTGGACGTGGGTGTAGTCCTGGACCGAAAGGAATTCGCCGGCGCCATACTGCCAGCCCTTCGCGAGGCCGCCGTACCAGGGCCAGATCGCCATGTCGGCGATCGTGTAGGCGCTGCCTGCGATGTATTCGCTTTCGGCAAGCCGCCGGTCGAGGACATCGAGCTGGCGCTTGGTTTCCATCGCGAAGCGGTCGATCGCGTATTCGATCTTGGTCGGGGCGTAGGCATAAAAGTGCCCGAAGCCGCCACCGAGATAGGGGGCGCTGCCCATCTGCCAGAACAGCCAGGACAGGCATTCGGCGCGCTTGGCAGGCTCAGTCGGCAGGAAGGCGCCAAATTTCTCCGCGAGATAGACGAGGATGGCGCCCGATTCGAAGACCCTGATCGGCTCAGGGCCGGACCGGTCCATCAGCGCCGGGATCTTGGAATTGGGATTGACCTCGACAAAGCCGGAGCCGAACTGGTCTCCGTCGCCGATCTTGATCAGCCAGGCGTCGTATTCGGCGCCGGAATGCCCGAGCGCCAGCAATTCTTCCAGCATGATCGTGACCTTCTGGCCGTTCGGCGTCGCCAGCGAATAGAGCTGGAGGGGGTGACGTCCGACCGGCAATTCCTTGTCATGGGTCGGGCCGGCGATCGGGCGATTGATGCTCGCGAACTGACCTCCATTGGATTTGTCCCAGGTCCATACTTTCGGCGGAGTGTAATTGGAATCGGTCACTTCTGGCTCCTAGCATTTGTAGAGGACGCGAAGGCTATCTGCTTTCGCCGTCGAAGACGCGTTCGTCCAGCCTCCACGTAACAGAGAGCGCGAAATTTTGTGAGAGGCTGTCAGCGACTTCACGTAACATTGAGGGCTGCTACAGGCGATATCCATCATTGCAATTCGGGCAATTTGCATAGGACCAGCGCATGTTCCCATGTGCCCATTGACAGAGCGGCCGCGTTCTATATTCTGTTATAAAAGCCTATATAACATAATTGTGGAACATAAACGGGAGACTACCATGAGATTAAAGCTTGCATTCCTGGTTGCAACGGCGCTCGTCGCCACGCCGTCATTTCTGATGGCGCAAGAGAAAGGCGGCGTCGTCAACGTCGCGACTATCGGCGAACCGCCGACGCTCGATCCGATGACATCGACGGCCGACCTCGTGGGTATCGTCACCCAGCACATTTTCGAGACGCTCTACACATTCAACAAGAAGTGGGATGTCACGCCGCTTCTGGCGGAAAGCCTTCCGGAGGTCAGCGCCGACGGCAAGACCTATACGATCAAGCTGCGCACCGGTATCAAGTTCCATGACGGCAGCGACATGACTTCGGAAGACGTGATCGCCTCGCTGACCCGCTGGACCAAGCTCGCCTCGCGGGGCAAGCAGGCCGTCGGCTTCATCGACACCATTTCCGCCGCCGACCCGACGACCGTGACGATCAAGCTGAAGCAGCCGTATGCGCCGCTTGTCTCGTTGCTTGCCTTCAACAACTCCGCCGCGATCATCATCCCGTCGGAGAAGCAGGCCGATACGATGACCGATTTCATCGGCACCGGGCCTTATATGCTGAAGGAGCGCAAGGCCGACCAGTATATCCAGCTCGTCCGCTTCAAGGACTATAAGCCGCGTTCGGGCGAGAGCGACGGTTATGGCGGCGCCCGCCACCAGTATCTCGACGAGATCCGTTTCGTGCCGGTTCCGGACCCGAACACGCGCGTAGAGGCCGCTATTTCCGGCCAGTACGACTATATCGACTCGCTGCCGGTCGAATCCTTCGACAAGGTGAAGGCCTCGAAGGCCACTCAGCCGCTGCTCCTGAAGCCGTTCGGCTATCCGGTCTTCGTCTTCAATACCGCCGAAGGCGCTGCCAAAAGCCTTGGCGTCCGCAAGGCGATCCGCCAGGCGCTCAGCATGGAAGACATGCTTGCCGCCGCCTTCGGCAGCAAGGACTTCTACGCCCTCGACGGCAACATCTATCCGGCCTCCTTCACCTGGAGCACGGATGCCGGCGTAAAGGGCAATTATAACGTCGCCGATCCGGAAGGTGCTGCCAAGGCTGCCAAGGCCGCAGGCTATGACGGCAAACCGATCCGTATCCTGACCAGCCGCCAATACGAGTTCCACTACAAGATGGCGCAGGTCGCTGCCGAATATCTGAAGCTTGCCGGCTTTGCCGTCGACATGCAGGTGGTCGACTGGGCGACTCTCACCCAGCGCCGCACCGACAAGGCGCTCTGGGACATCTACATCACCCACAGCCCCTTCCTGCCGGAGCCGGCATTGATCGGTTCGCTGGCCCCCACCTCGCCGGGCTGGTGGGATACGCCTGCCAGAAAGACGGCCGTGGATGCTTTCTCGGCAGAGTCGGATCCGAAGAAGCGCATCGAGCTCTGGGCCAATGTCCAGAAGGCGATGTATGACGAAGCGCCTTTCATGAAGATCGGCGATTTCAACGCGGTCTCTGCGATCTCGACCAAGCTTCAGGGCGTCGATCCAGCTCCGTGGCCCTATTTCTGGAACGCCTCGATCAAGAAGTAATATAGTGGGCCGGTAACAATGATCGCGGCGGCAACCCCATACTCCCTCATCCCTGTGCTTGTCACAGGGATCCAGCCACGGCGCGTCTGCGCCGTGAGAGACTTCAATTCCTTCAAAGAGTCTTTTGCGCCCAAAGACTTGGGCACGCTGGATTCCTGTGACAAGCACAGGAATGAGGGAGAGGTTCTTGCCGCCGCTTACCTTCTTCAACAGAACGCAGCAAACAGGGCCATGCCCGCATGATACGCTACATTCTCCAACGCCTTGCCGGCATGATCGTGGTGATGTTCCTCGTCGTCACGATCGTCTTCGTGATCGTTCGTGTGACGCCTGGCGATCCGGCCGCGGTCATGCTCGGCCCGGATGCCACGGCCCAGGACGTCGCCCAGCTGCGCACGCGTCTCGGCCTCGATCAGTCGATCGCGGTTCAATACGTCTTCTATATCGGCCAGCTTCTGAAGGGCGATCTCGGCCAGTCGATCTTCCTCAACATGCCGGTGACGTCAGCGCTACTCGACCGCGCCGAACCGACTTTCTTCCTGACGATTTTCTCGCTGGCGATTGCCAGTCTCATCGCGCTGCCGATCGGCATCTATGCCGCCTATCGGCGTGGATCCTTCGTCGACCAGGCTGCGATGATGGTGGCGATGCTGGCTGCCAGTATTCCGAGCTTCTGGCTCGGGCTCATCCTGATGCAGTTCTTCGCGGTGCGGCTCAACATCTTCCCGGTTTCCGGTTACGGCGGGCCGGGCGCGAGCTTTGGTGAGCGCATGTATCACCTGACATTGCCGGCCTTCGCACTCGGCCTGGTCTCCTCGGCGCTGATCCTGCGTTTTACCCGGGCCTCTATGCTCGATGTGCTCGGTGACGATTATATCCGCACTGCCCGCGCGAAGGGGCTGATCGAGCGACGCGTCGTGCTGAAACATGCGTTGAAGAACGCGCTGATCCCGATCCTCACCGTGCTCGGCCTGACGGCTGCGGTGCTGATTTCCGGCGCCGTGGTCACCGAAACCGTGTTCGGCCTGCCGGGCGTCGGCAATCTGGTGGTCTCGGCGGTTTTGCGGCGTGACTATCCCGTCATCCAGGGCGCGCTGCTCGTCATCGCCGCCCTCTATGTCCTGATCAATTTCGCGATCGACATGCTCTATCTGCTGGTCGATCCAAGGGTGCGCTACTGATGGCGGAAATTGTCACCACCAAGCCGGGGCTAAGCGAGGGAGCCAAGTTCTTCCGCCGGTTCCTGAAACGCAAGACGGTCGCGCTCGGGCTGGTCGTCATCGTGATCTTCGTCCTGCTGGCGGTTCTGGCGCCATGGATAGCGCCCTATTCGCCGTCGAAACTGTCGATCGTCAACCGGCTGAAGCCGCCGAGCGAGATCTACTGGTTCGGCACCGACGAGTTCGGCCGCGATATCTTTTCGCGCACGATTTTTGCGGGGCGTCTGTCGCTATTGGTCGGCGCTGCCGTCGTCACTCTTTCGGCGATCATCGGCGTAACGCTCGGTCTGCTTGCCGGTTTTTTCCAGAGGCTCGATACGCCGATCGCCCGGCTGATCGATGCGATGATGGCCTTTCCGGATATTCTGCTTGCCATCGCGCTTGTCGCGGCGCTCGGGCCATCGCTGGTGACTGTGATCATCGCCTTGTCGATAGTCTATTCGCCGCGGCTTGCCCGTATCGTCCGGGCTTCGACGCTGGTCATCCGCGAGCTGCCTTACGTGGAGGCGGCAAAGGCGCTGGGTATCTCGACCTTCCACATCATGACGCGGCACGTGCTGCGCAACCTGATATCGCCGATCCTGGTGCAGGGCACATTCCTGTTTGCCAGCGCCATGCTTGCCGAAGCCGGGCTTTCCTTCCTCGGCCTCGGCGTCAGCCCGGAAATTCCGACCTGGGGAACGATGATCGCCAGCGGGCGCCAATATATCGGCCAAGCCGACTGGATGACCTATTTTCCGGGCTTCGCCATCATTCTTTCCGTTCTGTCGCTGCAGATGGTCGGCGATGGATTGCGGGACATGCTCGATCCAAGACTTCGAAAGGACCTTTAAATGACCGGTGAAACAGCGGGCCAGCCGCTCCTCCTCACCAACGTGAAGCCGATGGCTTTCGGCGACAATGCGGCCTCCGGCACGATCGACATCCTGGTCGGCGCCGACGGGCGGATTTCCGCCATCGGCCCGTCGCTTGCAGCACCCGCGGACGCAATCCGGGTCAACGGCAAGGGCGCCTTCATCTCGCCCGGTTGGATCGACCTGCATGTGCATATCTGGCATGGCGGCACCGATATCTCGCTCCGTCCGTCGGAATGCGGCGCCGAGCGCGGCGTGACGACGCTGGTCGATGCGGGTTCTGCCGGCGAAGCCAATTTCCATGGTTTTCGCGAATATATCATCGAGCCGTCCAAGGAGCGCATCAAGGCGTTCCTGAACCTCGGCTCGATCGGCCTGGTTGCCTGCAACCGCGTTGCCGAATTGCGTGATATCCGCGATATCGACCTCGACCGCATCCTCGAATGTTATGCGGAAAACAAGGAGCATATCGTCGGCATCAAGGTGCGGGCGAGCCATGTGATCACCGGTTCTTGGGGTGTCACACCGGTCAAGCTCGGCAAGAAGATCGCCAAGATCCTCAAGGTTCCGATGATGGTGCATGTCGGCGAACCGCCGGCGCTCTACGACGAAGTGCTGGAAATCCTCGGCCCCGGCGACGTCGTCACCCATTGCTTCAACGGCAAGGCCGGTTCGAGCATCATGGAAGACGAGGATCTCTACAATCTTGCCGAACGCTGCGCCGGCGAAGGCATTCGCCTCGACATCGGCCATGGCGGCGCGTCCTTCTCCTTCAAGGTGGCGGAAGCGGCGATTGCCCGGGGGCTGCTGCCCTATTCGATCTCGACCGACCTGCACAGCCATTCGATGAACTTCCCGGTCTGGGACTTGGCGACTACCATGTCCAAGCTGCTGTCGGTCGGCATGCCGTTCGACAAGGTTGTCGAAGCGGTCACCCAGGCGCCGGCCTCGGTCATCAAGCTCTCAATGGAAAACCGGCTGTCGGTTGGCGAGCGCGCCGATTTCACGATCTTCGATCTCGTCGATGCCGATCTCGAAGCGACCGATTCCAACGGCGACGTCTCGCGTCTCCAGAAACTGTTCGAGCCGCGTTACGCGGTCATCGGTTCGGAAGCCATCACCGCCAGCCGCTACATTCCACGGGCCCGCAAGCTCGTCCGCCACAGCCACGGTTATTCGTGGCGCTGAGGCGTTTCCTTAAAATCGCATGACAGGAGTTGACGTGAATACGTCTTCAGCAAAGGCCGCTCCCACGGCACAGACACCTTACGATCGGCTGATCGAGCTCGGCATCAAGCTACCGCCGCCACCGCCGCCGATCGCCAATTTCGTCACGCATGTCCGTGAAGGCAATATGCTCTACCTCTCCGGCCAGGGGCCGCGCGAGGCGGATGGCCATCTGCATGCCGGCAAGGTTGGCGCCGATGTCAGCGTCGATCTCGCCTATCAGCATGCGCGGCTGGTGGGCATCAACCTGCTTGCCGTCATGCACGAGGCGCTTGGCGACCTTTCACGGGTGAAGCGGGTCGTGAAACTGCTCGGCATGGTCAATGCCGTACCGGACTTCGAAGATCATCCGAGCGTCATCAACGGCTGCTCGGACCTCTTCATTGCGGTGTTCGGCGATGCGGGCCAGCATGCCCGTTCGGCGGTCGGTTTCGGCTCGCTGCCGGGCAACATCACCGTGGAAATCGAGGCGATCGTCTCGCTGAACGATTAAGGAGACAAGGTCAGTGGTTGCGCCAACCCATCAGCTTCTCGATCCGCTGGGCGGAAGCGCGGACGTGCTCCGTATAGTGGTTCCCGTCGGACACGACTTTCTGTTCAGGCAGCACGATGGAGATGGTGGCGACGCACTCACCGCTCCGGTCGCAGACCGGCGAGGCGATGCAGGCAACCGCATAATCGGACTCCGCCACCTGGATCGACAGCCGCTCCTCGAACGCCTTGCCGGCCGAGTCGGACAACGTGCGGGCGTCGATCTCGGCGCGGCCGGTCGGCGAGGTGCGGGCGCAGCGCTTGAAAAGCTCGATCCGCTCGGCCTCGGCCAAGTGCCCGACGAGAAGCCGGCCGGAGGCCGTCCAGTTGAGCGGCACACGGGTGCCGACGCGCGAAGCGACCTGGTAATGGCTCGGGCCGTCCGCCATGGCGAGCACCAGCATGTAGTCGCCGTCGCGGCCGCAGACCTGCACGGTTTCGCCGGCCTGCCGGCAGAGGTCGTGCATTTCGTGGGTCGCGACGCTCATGAAATCCAGCGACCGGGCATAAGCGAGGCCGTAGTGGTAGAGGCGGGCGCCGAGCCAGATCGAACCGTCGGCATTGCGGGCGAGCATGTTCTTCTCGACCAGATCGTCGATAATCACGTAGACGGTCGACAGTGGCGCCTTGACCGCCTTGGCGATCGCATAGGCGCCGGTCGGCGCACCCGTTTCGTAGAGATAATCGATCACCTGCAGCGCGCGGTCGATGCCGCTCACGCGCGTGCGACGCGCGCCCTGGGCTTCCACTTCGGAACCTGCCTCACCGGAGAGGTCTGCGGATGAAGTCTTTGCGTCCAATTCAACGCTCCTCGTGCGATTTCGAGAGCCTATTACATTATTATGGCATAACTGTCGATGGCAATTCGCGGTTGGCCGTCACTTTGGAGAACGACAATGTCCGATGATATTCGCACCCAGATCGGTCTTCGGCCGGTCATCAATGTTTCCGGTACGATGACCAGCCTCGGGGCTTCGATCGTGGTTCCGGAGGCGGTCGCGGCGATGTCGGCGATCCTGCCGCAATTCGTCGAGATCAACGATCTGCAGCGCAAGGCAAGCGCGATCATCTCTCGGTTGACCGGCGGTGAGGCGGGCTTCGTCACGGCTTCCTGCTCCTCCGGCATCAGCCTCGCGGTCGCTGGCGCGATTACCGGCAACAACCTGCTGGCAATCGAGAAACTGCCGGACACGGTGCCGGACAAGAATCAGGTGCTCGTGCAGATGGGCCATGTGGTGAGCTATGGCGCACCGGTGGACCAGGCGATCCGGCTCGCCGGCGGCAAGGTCGTGCTGATTGGCCAGGCGACCTCGACGCACCGTTATCATATGGAACATGCGATCACCGAAAAGACGGCCGCGGCGGTCTATGTCGTCTCGCATCACGTCGTCGACTATGGCCTGCTCAACCTTGTCGAATTCGTCGAGATCGCCCACGCGAAGGGTGTGCCGGTCATCGTCGACGCCGCCTCGGAATACGACCTCAAGCTCTTCCTTTCGCAGGGTGCCGATATCGTCCTTTATTCCGGCCACAAGTTCCTCGGCGGTCCGACTTCGGGCATCGTCGCGGGCAAGAAAGACCTCGTGCGCAGCGCCTTCCTGCAGAACATGGGCATCGGCCGCGGCATGAAGGTCGGCAAAGAGAGCGTGTTCGGCGTCATGGCGGCGCTGGAAGCCTGGGAGAAGCGTGACCACGCGGGCATCCGCGAACGCGAAACCGGCTATCTCGATCTGTGGAAACGGACGCTCGACGGCCGCCCCGGCGTCACCGCACTGATCGAGCCGGATCCGACCAACAATCCGCTAGACCGCATGCGGGTGATCATCTCCGCGCCGGAAGCGCACATTACCGCCTGGGATCTTGCCACCGCACTCGGCCGTGGTAACCCGCCGATCATCGTCCGCGACCACGAGGTAGAGCATCACTACTTCTACCTCGATCCCTGCAACCTGCATCCTGGCCAGGAAGCCATCGTCGCGGCCCGCCTGACCGAAGAGCTCGACAAGGCGCGGGCCTCTAACGAGATCATCGCGACGCCGATCGAAGAGCGCAGCCGCCACCGTTTCGACGGTGCTCTTCGCTGGCCGGACTGAACTGACAACAACGACAGGAAGGGAACGATCATGGCCATTTCGCAAGCACAAGCCGTCCAGTCCACTCAGCCGGTCCTCTCCGTCGAGAACCTGACCACCTCGTTCAATGTGGACGGGGAGTGGAAGTCGGTCGTGCGTGACGTTTCCTTCACCGTCGCTCCCGGCGAGACCGTGGCGATCGTCGGCGAAAGCGGGTCGGGCAAGAGCGTCACCTCGTTGTCGATCATGCGACTGCTGCAGGAAGGCACCAGCCGCATCGAAGGCAAGATCATGCTCGGCGGGCGCGATCTTCTGGCGCTTCCCGAACACGAAATGCGCAAGGTGCGCGGCAACGATGTGGCGATGATCTTCCAGGAGCCGATGACGAGCCTCAATCCGCTCTTCACCATCGGCGACCAGATTTCCGAGGCGCTGCTCTGCCACAAGGCGATGTCGGCGGCGCAAGCCAAGGCCGAAACCATCCGGCTGCTCGAAAAGGTCCGTATCCCCTCGGCCGCGTCGCGTTTCGACGAATATCCTCACCGTTTCTCGGGCGGCATGCGCCAGCGGGTGATGATCGCCATGGCCTTGGCATCGAAGCCGAAGCTGCTGATTGCCGACGAGCCGACCACCGCGCTCGATGTGACCATCCAGGGCCAGATTCTCGATCTCATCAAGCTGCTGCAGGATGAGGAGGGGACGTCGGTCCTGTTCATCACCCATGACATGGGCGTCGTCGCCGAAGTCGCCGACCGGACGATCGTGATGTATCGCGGCGAGCAGGTGGAGACGGGTGACACGCCGGACATTTTTCATCGCGGCAAGCATCCCTATACGCGGGCGCTGCTCGCCGCGGTGCCGGTGCTCGGTTCGATGCAGAAATATGAGCGGCCGCTGCGCTTTCCCGTCGTCAACACGGCGACCGGTGAATCCGACGTCCAGGTGGAAGTGGCCGATACGGTTGCCGCCAACGACCGGCCCATTCTGGAGGTGAAGAACCTCACCAAGCGGTTCGACATTCATTCCGGCCTGTTTGGTCGCGTGAGCGGCCGGGTGCATGCGGTCGAGAATGTCTCCTTCGATCTGCAGGCCGGCGAGACGCTGTCGCTGGTCGGCGAAAGCGGCTGCGGCAAGTCGACGACGGGCCGCGCCATCATGCGGCTGATCGAGCCGGACGCCGGTTCGGTGGTCGTCGAGGGCCGGGATGTGCTGGCGCTCGACAAGCGGGAGATGCGCGAGATGCGCAAATCCGTGCAGATGATCTTCCAGGATCCGTTCGCCTCGCTCAATCCGCGCATGACGATCGGCCAGGCGATCGCCGAACCCTATCTCGAACACAAGATGGGGACGGCGAAACAGGCGAAGGAAGTCGTCGCTGACATGCTGCGCAAGGTAGGGCTGACGCCCGACATGGTGAACCGCTATCCGCACGAATTCTCCGGCGGCCAACGCCAGCGTATCTGCATTGCCCGGGCGCTTGCGCTTGAACCGAAGGTGATCGTTGCCGACGAAAGCGTCTCGGCGCTCGACGTGTCGATCAAGGCGCAGGTCATCAATCTGATGCTCGACCTGCAGCAGAGCCTGAATCTCGCCTTCCTGTTCATCAGCCACGATATGGCAGTGGTCGAGCGGGTCAGCCATCGGGTGGCGGTGATGTATCTCGGCGAGATCGTTGAGATCGGACCGCGTGCTTCGGTGTTCGGCAATCCGCAGCACGAATATACGAAGAAACTGATGGCCGCGGTGCCGGTGCCGGATCCCGATCGCCGCCGGGAAAAACGAGCGGTCGCCAGCGACGAGCTCAAGAGCCCGATCCGCCCCGTCGACTATAAAGTCAATCCGCTCGGCTATAAGACTGTTTCACCGGGTCATCTGGTCGCGATGTAACGGCTGCGGGCAATCTCTGCAGCAATCAGTCGATGACGGCCTCGATCAGGAAAGGCCCCCTGCGGCTGAGCGCGCCGTCGAACAGCTTGACGAATTCCTCGATCGTCGTCGCGCGGCCGGCTTCGACGCCGAGGCCCTTGGCGAGCGAGCACCAGTCGAGTTTCGGCGCGTCGAGATCGAGCATCCGCTGGGCATTGCGGCCGTAGGCGTTGACGCCGACATTGGTCATTTCGCCCTGCAGGATGCGGTAGGCGCTGTTGGCGAAAACGACGGTCACCACATCCAGCTGTTCGCGCGCCTGGGTCCAGAGGCCCTGCACCGTGTACATGCCGCTGCCGTCCGCCTGCATCGCGATGACCTTGCGATCGGGTGCTCCGATCGCAGCGCCTGCAGCCAGCGGAATGCCGATGCCGATGGCGCCGCCGGTGATCGGAAGGTGATCGTGGGGTGGGAGCCCGGGCGCCAAAACCGGATATTGGCCGACGGAGGTCAGGCCTTCATCGATAATGATGGCGTTTTCCGGAAGTCGGCGGCCGATGGCGAAGCTGATCGCATCCGGCGTCAGCGCGCCGGTCGGCACCTGGATATCATCCTGCGTGAACCGGTTGCGGACGAAATCCGCATCCGGCTTGATCCCGAGTGCATCGGCGAGTATTGCCAGCACTTCAGCGAGGTCGTGTTCGTGCTCGGCGAGTTGGATCACTTCGCAGGAGGGCGGCAGGGTCGTGCTCGGTTTTCCGGGATAGGCGAAGAAGGTGACCGGGCGTGGTCCGCCGATACAGATGGCGACCTCGAAATCCTTGAGCGCTTCGACCGCGAGATCGATCTTGTAGGGCACCGGTCTGACGAACGCGCGTCCGGCGCCGCGGGCGCTACGGCCCGAGGACGTTGAGAAGAGCGCAGCGCCGGTGGAGGCTGCGATCCGGCCGGCGGTCTCGACCGGCTTTTCCCGCATGGCCCGGCCGGCCAGCATGATCACGACACGCTTGCCGCTGCGTAGCGCGGTGACGGAGGCCTTCAGGGCTTCGGCGTCGATCGCCGGCGGGGTAGGGATTGCGGCAGGCGCGAGCGTTTCCAGCGAGACCTCGCCCCAGGCAGCGTCCGCCGGCAGGATCATGGTTGAGACGCCCCGGTTTGCCAAGGCGGCGGCATAACCCTCTTCTGTACAACGGCGGATATCGGCGGCGCCGGCGGCGCGTCCGACCCAATGGGACATCGGTCGGGCCAGGCTTTCGATATCGCTGGTCAGCGGCGCGTCATATTGAAGGTGGTAGGAAGCATGGTCGCCGACGACATTCAGCATCGGCGTGCGGGCGCGGCGGGCATTGTGGAGGTTGGCCAGGCCGTTGGCGAGGCCGGGGCCGAGGTGGAGAAGAGTGGCGGCCGGCTTGTCCGCCATGCGGGCATAACCATCGGCGGCGCCCGTCACGACGCCTTCCGACAAGCCGAGGATGCAGCGCATCGCGGGCTTGCGGTCGAGAGCGGCGACGAAATGCATCTCCGACGTGCCGGGATTGGCAAAGCAGACATCGACGCCGTTCACCAGAAGGACGTCACACAGCATATCGGCGCCGTTCATGCGCTTTTCCTTATCTTTGCAGCGTTCCCATAGGCCACTGCGACCAAGAGAAACCGCAGGCCGGATCGGTCCTGCGGTCAGCGGCGATGAGTGAGGCTCAGGCGGCTGCCGAAGCGGTGGCGTCGGAGAACGCTGCTTCGATCGAAGCTTCGAGAATGGCGAGCCCTTCCTCCAGAACCTCCCACTCGATGGTGAGCGGCGGCAGCAAACGGATCACATTGAAGCGTGTCCCGCAAGATAGGAGGATCAGACCGCGGGCTTCCGCTTCCGCGACGATGCGGGTGGTGAGGGCAGACGCCGCCGCCTTCGATTGACGGTCCTCGACCAGTTCGAACGCTACCATGGCGCCGAGGCCGCGCACGTCACCGATATGTTCCATGCCCTGGCGGGAGGCGAACATGGTCAACCGCTCGGTGATCCGGCGGCCCACTTCGGCGGCGCGTTCGCAGAGCTTCTCATCTTCGATGACGTCGAGTACGGCATTGGCGGCGGCGACGCTCAGCGGATTGCCGGCATAGGTCCCGCCCAGCCCGCCCGGATGGGCTGCATTCATGATCTCGGCCTTGCCGGTGACGGCCGAAAGCGGGAAGCCGCCGGCGAGGCCCTTTGCCATGGTGATCATATCCGGCTTTACGCCGGCATGTTCGAAACCGAACATCCTGCCGGTGCGCGCCATGCCTGCCTGGATTTCGTCGGCGATCAGCACGATGCCGTATTTATCCGCGACTGCGCGAAGGTGTACAAGGAACTCCTTCGGCGCTACGTTGAAGCCGCCTTCGCCCTGGACCGGTTCGACGATGAAGGCCGCAATCCGTTCCGGATCGACGTCGGCTGCGAAGAGCCGTTCGAGGCCAGCGATCGCCTCCTCGGTCGAGAAGCCGAGATAGGGGTTGGGGAAGGGCGCGTGGTAGATATCGGCCGGGAAGGGGCCGAAATTCTTCTTGTAGGGCATGACCTTGCCGGTCAGCGCCATGCCGAGCATGGTGCGGCCGTGGAAGGCGCCGGAAAAGGCGATGATGCCGGCGCGGCCGGTATGGGCGCGGGCGATCTTCACGGCATTTTCGACGGCTTCTGCACCCGTGGTCACCAGCATGGTGCGATTTTCGGCGCCGGTCGGCGCCATCGCGTTCAGCCGCTCGGCGAGCCGCACATAACCTTCGTAAGGCGCGACGTGGAAGCAGGTATGGGTGAAATGTTCAGCCTGTTCGGCGACGGCTCGCATCACGGCCGGATGGCGATGGCCGGTATTGTTGACCGCGATGCCGGCGGCGAAATCGACGAAGCGCCTGCCGTCGACATCCCAGAGTTCGGCGTTCAAGGCTTTGTGGGCGAAGATACCCCTTGTGCCGACACCGCCGGCGACGGCGGCTTTCTGGCGGGATTGCAGATCTGCTGAGACGGTCATGGCGATATCCCCTAAAGTCGATGACCTAAGCTATAATCTTGCTCATTATATTGAGCAAGAGGGGAATCTCGAAATCAGAGATAGGGCGGCGAGCAGGCCGAGATAACGATCGTCTGCCGGTCGGAGAGGTTGCGGAATCGGTGAGGAACGCGGCTGTCGAAGAGGTAAGCCTCGCCGGCCTTGAGGACACGGACGTCGTCGCCGACCGTCACTTCCAGCTCACCCTCGACCACATAGCCGCCTTCCGAGGAAGCGTGCTGCAGCCGTGTTTCGCCGGTGTCCGCATGGGGGCCGTAAATCTCGTGGAGGATCTGCAGGTTATGCGCCCGCGCATCGCCGATCTGGCGAAAGATCAGCTTGCCGTCACCGCCTGCAATCGGCGATGTGGCAACCTTGGAAGTCAGGTCGACCAGTTCGTGCGCCGAGAAGAACGGGCCTTTCGGCGGGCTGCGCTCCGGCTCGAAAAAATCGCCCATGCCGACGCCGAGACCGTTCAGGATCTTACGGAGCGTCGAGACGGAGGGGCTGACCTTGTTGGTCTCGACATTGGATATCTGTGCGTGCGGAACGCCGGCCCGCTCGGCGAGCTGGCGCTGCGAAAGCCCGGCCGCTACACGCATGGCGTTGAGCCGCGCACCGATATCGAACTTTTCATCCATTGGCTTGGCCCCGACTGTTCGGGTCGGTTATGCCGTGGATCGGGATCGCGATCAACTGGATGATATTTTGAGCGGATGATGGCCGCAAGCTTTGGCGCAATCAACGTAGGGTCGCCCCAGCCGATAGGCCTAAGGATATAGCTCATTTGGCGCAACTGCCTGCGACTCACGCGCGTGTTATCCTCCGACCCTGCGGATCACAGAGGATTTCGCCGATGTTCAGGTGCAGAGACTGCAAGGACACGGGCTGGGTTTGCGAAGCTCATCCCGCCAAGCCGTATACCGGTACCCGATGCTGCGGCTGCGGTGCGGTTGAAATGCCATGTCCCCACTGTTTCGCGACCCATGGCCTGGACAAATATCCAGAGGTCGGGCGGGTCTTCCCGAAGCAATTCGGTTTCGAGCTCAGGTCATCGGTTCAAGGTTCTGACGATCGCCTCTAGCGGAGCGATACCGTATCGAGATATCCGCCGACCAGTTGATTTGGTGCAAGTGTAAACCCACACGCACCCAGCGGAGTCTCCTTGAGGAAAGCTGCAGTATCTTCAGGAAATCGTCTTTTAGAATGACAGCCTTTTCGTTACCGCATTGAACGATGATTGGGCGAGCATCCATATGCATTTGGCAAGGCGTTGGCTGACGGAGAAGCGTCCCATCGGCGCCGTGTGATCCCCCGTCAAAACGGAGGGGAATGCGAAGGGGTGACGCTATTTTTTTCCCGGTTTCCAAGGTGGGACGCCAATTCCAGGTTGACCGGCGCGATGGGTAATTTATATATCTGCTAATGTTCTGATTGAGCCTAAACGCAGATCGGGAGATGGGGGGGTAAGCGCTTGGAGGTTGGAGCGCCCGCTTCCGTGACGGTTGGATTCGCAATTGAAGCGGCCGCCAGGCTAACCCCGGGGGAGTTTGGGTTCCATGGTGAAATATTTCCTGAATGTCGATCTGAAGGACGGTTTCATTCCGGATACGGAAGGACTTGATTTCCTCAACCTCGAGAGAGCCACAGCTGAAGTCATCTCCGGAATGAGAGACATCATCGTCGAGCATATTCAGCAGGGAGAAACCCTGGCGTTGCGGGCCATATCGATCACTGACGATGCCGGGCATCTCATATCGATCGTTACGCTGGCCGACGCCGTCAACGGTTTCCTGCCTGGGATAAAGGTCTCGGGCCTGGGGTAAGGCTTTGCGGATTTAGGTCGGGAAGCCGTAGCGTTCGGTGATCCCCCAGAACATCCGGTTGATTGCGACGAGCGAGTTGATGCTCTCCTGAATACGGCCGATTTCCCGGGCGTCAAGTTCTTCGATCTTTCCGTATTTGATCTCGTCCCGGCTTTCGAAGATGCGCATCGATTGCGTGACGTTGCGGCCGCTGTCGGGATCGAATGAATAGATGCAGTGGTTGTATTTGTTACGGAGCTTCGCTTCCTCGGAAAGGCGGCGGGTGGCTTCCAAGATCTCCTTGCGGCAGACCGGTGCGGTCTTGCGCATCTTGGTCAGCCTGTCCACGAGGTCGATGCGCGCGCGTGTCGTATTCAAGGTCAGGAAGATGACGATCGCCGTTTCCTTGTCCACTTTGGCGAGGCCGGCAATCATGTGGATCAACAGGCTTTCTGTGTTGGTCCACGTATAGTTCAGCTGCCCAATCAGGAGCAGGATGTCCTGCAGCCTAGTACTTGTCGCCCGAGAGGGAGCGGCCGTCCTGGCCGCGGTTCGTGTCGCCTGCATTGCCGGTTACATCCTTGCGTCTATATTCAAAATAGAGAGCGACGACTTCCGTTCTGTTATGCACGCCGAGCTTGGTAATGATGTTGTGAATATGAATCTTTACTGTGTGTTCTGATAGGCTCAGGGCGGCGGCGATGATCTTGTTCTGGTTGCCCATGGCCATTCTGGCGAGAATTTCGTTCTCACGCTTCGTGAGCTTTTCGATCGCCTGCTTGCCGGCATTGTATGGGGCCGGCTTGGTGTCAGCCGGATCCTCGCTTGTTTCCGGAGGCGGGCTTCGCTGAGCGCGGTAACCTGTCGAAGGGAAATATGTACCGCCCTTCAACACGATCCGCAGGCCTGACAGGAAGACATCGAGATTGACGTTGAACGGCAGTATTCCCTGAACGATTTCAAGTTCTTTTGCTCTTTGATGATCGGAGGCTATTTCGCCGTCATCGGTACCGATCAGCGCGAGCGTTGCTGCGGGATGATAGTGGGCCAATTCCGGCCAGTATTCGGCGAGCGCGGAGGCAAGGCGGACATCCGCCAGCATGAGCTGAACAGGATTGTCGAATTCCGCCGAGGCCAGCTTGAGATCGGGAACCGTCTTGACGTTGAGCCACGGAAATTCGCTTTCGATGGCCGCAATCATTGCGGTGGAGATTGTTCCCGGCGAGCAAATGAAGAGAAGTGTTCGGATCGCGTTCATTCTCTTCAAGGCGCTTGTTGCCAGATCCAAGCCGGCATGTTGTGAAATACCATGCGGGATTTGCATGGATAGACCCCCCTCTCGTCGTTGATCGAAAGTACACGCAAAGTGGTGCTCCGAAGATCTTATTAGAGAACGGTAAACCAAGACCGGAAGGGTGGGAATAGACCGAACGATTTATCGAATAGATCGAATCGGTGATGGGATTTGGCATTCCAGGTCGTTTTCCCGCGAACGAACCATGATCAGATAGCGTTTCCTCCGGTGAGACTCGAGTTGCTGCATACATAAGGCTGCATTCACTGCCGATGTGCCTACCTCTTCTTGGTTAGACCATTTCACCCATAGAACTATGCTCATATAGTATTCATCAGGTTGTGCTAGCTCGAAATATTACCTTATTTCTTCTGAGCAATCGGGACAAAGTGCCTCATCCCGAAGCAGCTGAAGAACGAGCGCTGAAGAACGTTCGTCGATGCACGCTGTCACGAGCATGCGGCCCATGCCGCCGCTCGTTCCAGGTCTCTCGGGAAACTAGGGGAGAGCTAAAAAATCAGACATCACGAAAGAAAGACCGGCGAACGGTCGCGTTGACGCGCGCCCTCTCGCCAGAGGCCAATGACTCACTTCAACAGCGACGAGCAAAGACCCCAAGAAGATGAATGGTGGTCACGCCGTCGCAGTCAAAGAGGATACTGTGATGGTAGACAAACGCCACTCGTTCAACACTGTTGTCGACGATCCGACGGACAGCCAGGAACAGCAGCAGCAACAGCAACAGCAGGAACAACAGCAGCAGCAACAGTCCAGCGACCAGAGCCAGACGAGCGAGTCGACGAACGACAACGACAACTGGAATGGCAACGGCAATCTGAACCTGAACGGTAACGGCAACCTGAACCTCAACGGCAATCTCAATGAGAACGTCAACGAGACTACCGTGGGCGTCGCTGTCGATGTCGGTGTCGATCTTGAAGGCTACACGCCGACGGATGACGACTTTGCCGATGTCGACATGCAGCACAGTTCCATCGACGGGATGTTCAACATCCGCATCGACGACTTGCTCAACAACTCCCTGAACGGTGAAGGCAATGATGTCGGCAACGTCTTCAGCCAGGTCGCCAACATCCAGGACAATGACAAGCTCGAAAGCGCCACCGTCAGCAACGATGGGTCGTTCGAGCTGAATGCCACTGCCGAGGGCGGCATTGCGCTCGCCTCCGATGGGATCAACGCCGGAGGAAGCGGCGGTGACGGCGGAAGTCATGCGGATGCCGACGGCGGTGACGGCGGCAATGGCGGCGCAGCACTTGGCGGGTTTGCACTCGGTGGCATCGGCCTTGGTGGCCTCGCTGCAAGCGTTGCGGCCGGCGGTGAAGGCGACGGCGGCGATGCCGACGGAGGCGACGGCGACAGCGGCGACGCTGAGACCGGCGAAGCCAATGGCGGCAACGGCACTGGCGGCCGCGGCGGCAGCGGCGGTGATGGCCTCGGTCTGGGTCTTGGCCTGGGCCTCGGTCTTGGCGCAGGCCTCGCATTCGCCGGTGATGGCGATAACGGTGGCGACAGCACGGGCGGCAATGGCGCTGCGGGCGGCAATACCGGCAGCTCGAGTGGTGGCAATGCTTCCGACGCCGGCGACGGCGGGGATTCAACCGGCGGCCTGGCCACGACCCTCGTCGGCGGTAGCCTCGGGCTGATCAATCCGATCTTCGCTGACAGCGATGGCGGTGCCGGCGGCCCTGGCGGTGACGGTGGCGGAAACGACGGCGGTGCCGGCGGAGATCCGGCTGGCGGTGACGGCGGTGATGGCGGCGAGGCCTCGGATGCCGGCGACGGCGGCGATGGCGGCGGTGCCCTCGGTGCCGGTCTCGGTGCCGGCTTCGGTGCGGGTCTCGGTGCCGGCCTCGGTGGCGATGGCGCAGCAGGTGGTGGTGGTATCGGCGGCACAGCGGCAACCGGTGCGGCGGCCAGTGGTGACGCTACCGGCGGTGACGCTACGTCCGGCGCTGGCGAAGGTGGTGCGGCACTGAGTGGCGCATGGGCCGATGGTACCGGTGGCGATGGTCTGGGCGGTTGGGCAGCCGGTGGAGCCGGCGCAGCCGGTGGCGCGGGTGGCTTGGCCTATACCGGTGCCGGTGCAGCCGGCGGCGACGGCGGCGTCTGGGGCTCGCACAACGGTGACGATGGTTTCGTGACCGGCACGAGTTCCGCCTCGTCCGATGCCTTCATCGAAACCCATGCCTTCAACCAGGAAATCGTGATGGGTGCGAACCTCCAGCAGAATGCGATCGACATGACGATCGTTGGCGGCGACCTCTCCAGCACGGTAGCGGGTGACGACACCCACGACGGCACCAGTCTCTAAGCCGTCACTTTCCCTGCTCCAGGCAGAGACCTTCACATCGTGGACTGCGCAGACCTCCTGCGCAGTCCCTCATTCCGAACGACCTGTGGTCCAGGCATGCCAATACAAAGGCAGCGGTTATGACGATGATGGATACAATCACCGAGGAAATCGCTCATTTCATCGGGCTCTTCCACACGAACGTCGAGGATGCGCGCCTGCGGGATAATTACACCCATTTCTCGCTCAACACGCCCGAACAATTCATCCCGCCATCTGTCGCGGCCCCATCCCATTTCGAGGCGCCTTACGAGCTGCTCGGCTTCGATCCGTCAGTGGTCTACAAGGCTCCCGCCACTTTCACGCCCATCTGGCATCCCCACTTCGTGGGTCGATATGACCATCCGTCAATTCCCATCGTAGAAATCAGGACGCATTACGGCCGGCATGAGATGCCGCGGCACGAGTATCCGTCCTATGCAAGCGGCAAGTCCTTCACATTGGGGATACAACCTCTTGGCTCGGTGGTGAACTTCATCGTTCAGGCCGCCTCGCTATCCGATAACGACAGTTTCGGCGTGGGGGGGCACGGCCTCACGTTCAATCCTGCTCTGGTTGACAACGGCGAGCTGCTGGATAAGGCGCAGGAGGTCTTGTCGGACGCGCCGATCAGCCATCTCGACATGCCCGAATCCTCGGCAGACCTTATCGAGATCATCAAGTCCGTCGCCAGCGAGCTGGAGTCCCTTTCATCCGATTCCGGCGGGCCGATGGAAGCTTTCGTCCATCAATCCACGACGATCGAAGGTACCTACGTCAACGGAGTGCTCGTCGACGAGGCGCCGAAGCTGGAGGATTATCACTCCTTCGACAAGGATGCAGATGACGTCGACGCGGAGGAGGATGCTCATCCATCCAACGCCAAGATCTTTGCGGATGGCTCCGTCCAGGTAGACGCTTCGGTCGAACTGGTCGGCGGCGCCAATACCACCGTCAACGATGCCGTCCTCAAGAATATCTGGACCGGCGCAACGGTGACGGCGGTCGTCGGCGACCATTTCGAGATCAACACGATCATCCAGGTCAATGTCATCCAGGATATCGACGCCATTACCTCGGCGATCAGCAGCTGGACGAACGACGGCGCACCCGACGAAATATTCAACATCGCGACATTCCACAGGGTCGACCCACTGCAGGACGAGAGTGCTTCCTCTCACGCCAGTGGAGGCTATCCCGGAAGCTGGATCGTCACGGAGATCCAGGGCGACCTGCTGATCGTCAATTGGCTGGAGCAGTACATCTTCATGTCCGACAATGACGTCGGCATCCTGTCGTCCTCCGGCGCCACTACCAAGGTCATTGGCGGCGACAACATGAGCGTGAACCAGACCTCGATCTACGAGCTCAGCCATGCCTACGATCTGATATTGGTTGGCGGCAGCCTTTACGACGCCAATATCATCCACCAGATGAACATATTGTTCGACAACGATGTTGTCGGCGCGGTTACGGGTTTCGGAACGACCGGCGAGGGCACGTTTTCCAGCGCCGGAAACCTGCTCTGGAACCAGGCCCATATCTACAATATCGGCGGCGCCGATCGTTTCGACACGCTGCCTTCCGCCTACCTGGACACGGCCGCCGATTTTGCCGGCGGCGGAAGAAATCTCTCCAGCGGCGTTCTGACTGATCCGGCGTTTGCGGGATTGGCCGGGTTGCGCGTTCTTTATATCAGCGGCGACATGCTGAACATCCAGTATATCAGCCAGACCAGCATTGTCGGCGACAGCGATCAGATCGCCCTGGCGATGAATGCCGTCAATCCTCATGCGGAAGCGACATGGTCGATCTCGACCGGGGGAAATACGCTCATCAACAATGCCGCGATCGCCGACCTGGACTCTCTCGGCCATACCTATGTCGGCGGCGAGCAATACTCCCAGGAAACGCTTTTCCAATCGGGACTGATTTCAAGCCATCCGGAATGGGCGGCGCACGATCCCGATGCACTGGTCAACGAAGCGGTGGCTTTTCTCGACGATTCGATGCTGGAAGCCGATCCAACCGAGCCTGGCTTCGGCGTGCCTGTGGATCATGACGGCCACTATCAGAACGATGGACTGCAACATGTGCTCGGATAATGGGGGGAAACATGTCGGACGCCCAAAAGAGGGCCGACCTAGAACAGGCCCACGATCACGATGAAAGTCGGCAACTTGCCGGGGAGGAATTTTATGCAAAATTGGAGCGCGCCGTGGACGAATGCCTGAAAATGTCATCCGGTGACGCAGTCTCTTCAGCAACGATATCCAGGCTGGAACCCAAGAACTCACCACCGAGTTCATTGCGCGTGAACGAGGGCTCGTCAGGAGCCGATATTCTGGCCATGCCTGCCAATGGCCGGATCATCGAACCGGAGATCGAGCCGAAGCCTCCGCAGCGCGAAGCAACGGAGGCAAAGGGACCGGAAGGCATGATCACGATCGATGCCGACACCGGGCCATTGCGGACAGAGGCAAAGCCCTTTGGAAAGCCGCCGACGACCGGTGGCGGGCGCGGTGGCGACGGAACGTTTCACAAGCGCCTCGCGCCGGTCGACTTTTCGGCCAGCCTGCGGGCGGGCGTTACTGCGGTGCGGAGGAACCTGGCGATCGTCATGTTTTTCACCGTCGCCAGCAATATCCTCGTGCTTGCGATCCCGACCTACCTGTTCCAGATATCGGACCGGGTGCTGACCAGCCGTTCTCTCGACACGCTGGTGATGTTGACGATCGTGATCGTCGGAGCGGTCATCCTGCAGGCGGCCTTCGATGCTCTTCGGCGCTTCATCCTGATGCGGACGGCGGTGGAAATCGCGGCACAACTTGGCGCTCCGATCCTGAGCGCGGCCGCCCGCGCCTCGCTTCAAAGCAATGGCCGCGAATATCAGGTGCTGGGCGATCTTCAGCAGGTTCGTTCGTTCCTCGTCTCCAGGACCTTGCTGTCGTTTCTCGACGCGCCGATTGCACCTCTCTTCGTGGTGGCGGTCTTCCTCATCCACCCGCATCTCGGCTTCATCGTGGTCCTGACAGCCCTCATGCTGCTGGCCTTCACCCAGATCAACCAGCGGATGACCGCCGAGCCGTTTGCCGAAGCCAATACGGCGCAGGTGAAGGCCAATCTTCATCTGGAATCGATGTCGCGCAATTCGCAGATCATCAATGCGCTCGCCATGATCCCGGAGACGGTGCAGATCTGGGGCAAGGACACGGCTTCGTCGCTCAAGTCGCAGGTCATTGCCCAGGACCGGAATATCACCATTGCGGCCATATCGAAGGCCTGCCGCCTTCTGACGCAGATCGCGATGCTCGGTTGGGGCGCCTTCCTGTCGATCGAAGGTCAGCTCACCGGGGGCATGGTGATCGCTGCCTCCATCATTGCGGGTCGCGCGTTGGCGCCGATCGAAGGGGCCATCGAAGGATGGAACCAATACAGCCAGTCCCGCGCGGCCTACGGGCGCATATCGGCGCTGCTGAAATCCTCGCCATTGAATTTCGACCGCCTGAACCTGCCGAAACCCGAGGGGCGCCTGGATGTCGAGCGCCTCCTTTATGTACCGCAGGGAACCAAGCGCGTCGTGCTCAACGGCGTTTCGTTTGCCCTGCAGCCGGGAGATTCCCTGGCGATCATCGGCAATTCCGGTGCCGGCAAGACGACACTCGGAAAAATGCTCGTTGGATCGATCCTGCCGACGTCGGGCAGTGTCCGATTGGATCTGATGGATCTGAGGAACTGGGATCAACGCCAGTTCGGCGAAAATATCGGCTACCTGCCGCAGGACGTGCAGCTTTTTCCCGGCACGATAAAGTCCAATATCGCCCGGATGCGGATGGACGCGGATGATGAGCAGATCTACCGGGCCGCAATGCTCGCCGATGTTCATGAAATGATAGCCAGCCTGCCGCACGGATACGAAACCGTGGTGGCGGCCGATGGCTCTCCTCTTTCCGGCGGCCAGAAGCAGCGTATTGCGCTTGCCCGGGCATTTTTCGGCGATCCAAGGATGGTGGTGCTGGATGAGCCGAATTCCAATCTCGACAATGCGGGCGATGCGGCGCTGCTCCACGCACTTCAGCATGCCAAGGAACACAAGATAACCGTCGCGACGATCACGCAACGTCCGGCCCTCCTGAGCAGCGTCGACAAGGTCCTGCTGCTGGTCAACGGCACCGTCGCGCTGTTCGGAATGCGGGCGGACGTGCTGAAAGCCATCGAAGCGCGTGGCATCGATATCAATACCGGTTCATTCGGCCATCAGTTGCTATAGGGGTTGGTGCATGTCTGCTGTTGCGAAGATACACGATCTCGAATGGTACTCGGAGGTTCCTCGGTCGGTCTGGAAACAGACGGTCGCCGGTCTCGCGCTGACGGCCATAGCCTTTGGCGGTTTCGGTACCTGGGCTGCGACCGCCCCGCTTGCGGCTGCCGTCATCGCCCAGGGCAGTTTCGTCGCAACCGGCCGCAACAAGATCGTTCAGCATTTCGAAGGCGGCATCATCAGGGAACTGCTGGTCAACGAAGGCGACCAGGTTGTCGAAAACCAGCCGGTGATCAGGCTGGACGAGACCGCGTCGCAGGCCAAGAAACGGGAATTCTTCCTCAGACGCGTCAGGTTGGAAGCAACGGCCGCCCGGCTTACCGCTCAATCCGAGGCCGCCGACTCCATGATGATTTCGCCATACCTGAACGATTTCCGGGATGACCCGGATGTTTCTGCGATCATCCTCACGCAACAGCTCAATTTCAAGGCCCAGCGCATGAAGCTGGCGACCGAGCTTTCTCTGCTGAGGCAGAATATGAAGGCATTGGAGTTCCGGAGCGAAGGTTACTCCCGCCATCGCGATGCCATGTCGCGGCAGCTCATGTTGCTCAAGGACGAATATGATACCAAGCGGGTCCTGCTGACCAAAGGATTGCTGCGCGCAACCGAGGTCAGAGCGCTTGAGCGGGCGATCGCCGATGCGGAGGGGCAGATCGGCAGGCTGGAGGCAGAAGTTTCGGAAACCGGAGCCGAGCTCCTGAAGGGGCAGCAGGAGATCACTCGCGCTGAGGAAACGTATCGGGAGGAAGCACTCGACCGCTTGCAATCGATCCAAGGCGAACGTGATGCTTCGCGTGAACAATCACGCGAAGCCGACGACGTGCTGCGCCGGGCGACGATCCTCGCGCCGGTCTCCGGCACTGTCGTGCGGACTTACTACCATACGACGGGTGGCGTCATTGAAAGCGGCAAGGGGATCATGGAGATCCTGCCTGCCGGCGT
Source organism: Neorhizobium galegae bv. orientalis str. HAMBI 540 (assembly GCF_000731315.1). Classification (NCBI taxonomy): domain Bacteria; kingdom Pseudomonadati; phylum Pseudomonadota; class Alphaproteobacteria; order Hyphomicrobiales; family Rhizobiaceae; genus Neorhizobium; species Neorhizobium galegae. Next base: position 3,520,142 of record NZ_HG938353.1, on the reverse strand, counting down.
GCCGTTGATCATCGAGGCAAAGGTGCCGCGCAACGAGATCGACAGCGTCAAGGTCGGACAAAAGGCAACGATCCGCCTTATCGCCTTGAATCAGCGCACTACCCCGGTCCTGAGGGGCGAAGTGTTTTATGTCTCTGCGGACGCAATGGAGGATAGCAAGGCGGGGCTCTCAAACCACGACGTCTATGTCGCGCGCATCAACATTTCGTCCGAGGAGATCGCCCGCATCAAGGGATTTACCCCGCAACCCGGTATGCCTGCGGAAATCATGATTCAAACCGCAGTCAGGACTTTTTTCAGCTATCTGATCAAGCCGGTTGTCGACAGCATGTCGAGAGCATTCACCGAGCGTTGACAGGTGTGACCTGCCCGTGGCGAAGCCAGCACCCGCTAGGGCGCAGTCGCTGCTGCCAAAAAAGAAGCCCTCGCCGATCAAACAGCGAGGGCGTCCACAAAAACGGGAAGTCATCGAGGCCGACAGGACGCCTCGCACACAATAACACCACGAGCCATGAGAAATGTCAGGTTCACCAAAAGGAGAAGGCCCGACCGTTTTTCCCGTTCGAGCCTTCAGCAGTCTGTTTGGCGAAAGTATTATTCCCTTATCCACGCAGCATATCAACTCAATCAAAAGGATTAGGTTCTATTAATAGTTGTATTAAGTATTTTATTTAATAACCACCGGTTGATTCCCCTTTTTTCACATAGGATTTGAGGCGATGTACATGAGGTAGATCGCCATTCACTCAAAATTTATTGAGCTAAATTAGGCATCGGAAAGTTACACTTGGAGTGTGGCCCGTTTGCAATATCGCCGATCTAAGATTGTGGTACCTTGTAGTGCGGACTTGAGCAGAACGCCTCGGGTTTCGGCGTGGTAGACTGACCGGTTGCCATACTCAGGCAGCCGGTCAGTTGTTTGATGAATACCTTCATCGCCATCCGCTCCTCGAGGACATCGGATTTCAGGCCCATTGCTTTTCGGGATGGAGCGCATCAGTCGCCAACCGGCGTCGATGGCAAGGACGTATGTCCATACCTTTCGCGGTTCCGCCTTCGGGTGATATCGCGGGTTCCAACTGCCGAGCAGAAAGCGGGCGAGACGGCCTACAGGGCAGGTTTGCGCTTAAGAACCTGCTGGATAGCTTGCCATTTCGGGTGGCTGCCGCCCTCTTCCTCCAGCAATCCCCAGCTGCCCCATTTGTTGGGTTCGCTCATCGACGAAAACACGGCATAGAGGTCTCCGCCCGACATCCGCCAGTTCTTGAGATGGCGAAGGTAGAGTTCGCCCATTCGGCGGTCGCGATTGGCTGCGACGAATAGATTTGTCAGTCTTTCGTTGTTTTCCGCTCCGCTGCTGCCAACCAGATGCTGGCCCCCTTCATAGGCATAGAGCTTAACGCCGTATCGTTTGGCGATCGCTGCCTGCTCCTGAATGGTTTTCTTGTTGTCGGTCTCGACTTCATTCTCGAGTGCTGAGAAGAGGCGGTTAAGCGACCATCTCGAAACCTCTTCCTGTCGGTCCGGCGCGCCAAAGCCGCCACCGAAATAGGGGGCTATCGCAAGCACATCCGCATGCGCCTTGACGCCTTTCCACGACAGGATCGTCTCGCTGGTCCAGCCGTTTACGGATTGTGCCGAATAGACGCCGACGATCCTCGGTCTGGTGGCACCGAAAACGTCTTCCCAGATTGCCAGTATTTCGTTTGTCCGCTGTGCGTAATAGCGCAGCTGCGCTTCGTAGTCATTGGTCGAAAAGCCGAGCGCAAGGCCGCGGCTGCGGGCATGGTCCGCCTGATCGAAACTGGTATTCCAGACTTCATTGGAATATTCCACGTGGACCTTGAGAGCCGGGTCCAGGTCTTTCCTGACCTGTTCCGCGAAACGACGAACATAATCGTCGTCCGCAAGATGCGGTATGTTGAACCACGGATCGGATTTTACCAGATTGCAGAGCTCGATCATGTGTTCGAGCGGGACGCCGAGTTCGGATTTACCGAACTGGCCGGGCCTTGGCCTGTCGCTCCAGCTCTGGACCTTGGAATTGTTGGTTCCCATCCAGTCCATGAAGCGCAACGTCGACATGCCGCTCAGCCGGTCCAGAAATGGCGCCCTGAACGTCTCCTTCGGTATTGGGCCGCGCTCATACACACGGATATTGCGGATCGGATCGGTGGAATCGGTTTCCATCACCATCGAGGTGAAGGGGGCATCCTTTCGAAGATTGCGCACATCGTCGCGCCCTGGCGACCGAGACTCCAGTTCGGCACCGGCTATGTAGCCAAGCTTCCCCTTGCCGTCGTAGTGAACCGAAAGCTGGACCGGCAGGTTTTTTCGATGCGCGGTGAAGATCAGGAAGCTCTCGACGAACGATCCGGCCGGAACTCGCGTCGGATACCCGTCCTTGGTCATCGGCGGCAGCGGCGTATCCCATGTGAAGGGGGCGTCCTTGACCTGCACCCGCCAGGGCGAAGCATTGTAGGCGAGATTGGAAAAAGCCTGCTCGGTTGCCCAATAGCTCATTCCGGTGATGTTCAGTCCCACCTGCTCGGGAAAGATCTCGTCGGTGGCGTTGGCGCCGGAGGGGATGCCGTTCAGGACTGGTGCGATCGCGACATTCGACAGCATTTGGAGAAACGTTCGGCGGTTCACGGCGGATCCTTTCCTGATGCTGGCGTTGGGTCGTCGGTTTCGATGGGCAGGAGCTGTGGCGCGGCCGTCTTGAATCGAACGGCATAGCAGGAGCGCAGGCAAGCAAGGCAAATGGCGGTACGGGGGCTACGATCGAAGTAGGCGTTAGCTCTTTTGGATATGTGTGGGAAGGCGAGCCGGGCGTGTAGCCTAAGTCGAGGCGCGCAGCCGGGGTTGCGCATTGGCAAGGGGCAGCCATATGGGGAAAAGTCGCAGCGCGAGACGTCTTCGCACGGGCGCGTTTTCAGGCGCGAGAACTTAAATGCCTGAATATCTCCGCGCTCTCCTCTACGTTCTGATCATCAGCGCTCCCGCGCTTTATATCGCCGGCAAGGTTGCCGTGCCCCTCATCGGCGAAGCTGAGTTCAAGCTTTGGCGCAATTGCTGGGTCATCGCGACCTGCGCTACTTTCCTGTCGCGAAGTTTCTTCGATTTCGCTGCCGCGCTTGCGATCATGAGCCTATATATCCATCGAAATTCCAAGCAGCCCGTCCTGCTCTACGTGATCCTGATGTTCGTGGCGCCCTGCGTTCCGATCGGGGTGGGCATTCCGGGCGTTTTCAACAGGATCATCGATCTCGATCCGCCGCGCCTGCTGGCGGTCGTCATCCTGTTGCCGATCGCGATCAGGCTCTGGAGAGAGCACGACAATCGGGAGCTTCGCGGCCCGGACGTCCTGGTCATCGCCTTCTTCGTCTATATATCCCTGCTCGCCCTGCGTCTGGGGGATCTGAATTCTATTCTGCGCGTCGTACCGGGCTATTTTCTCGACATCCTGCTTCCCTACTTCGTCTTCAGCCGATCGCTGCGCTCGGCGCTGGAAATAAACCAGGTATTGCTCGCATTCGTCGTCGCGGCGCTGCCGCTTGCCGCGATCGGATTTTTCGAAATCTGGAGAAACTGGCGGATCTATTACGTGGTTGTGCTGCAATGGGACGTGGTGTTGATCACAGTCTATCTTTTCCGCGACGGTTTTCTGCGTGCCGCTACGACGTCGGTGGAGTCCATCGCGTTCGGATTCTTATGCATGACGGCGGGTGGCTGCCTGCTGGCGTTGCGGACGCCAAAGTCGTTGGGCCTCTGGCGATATGCGGCGCTCGGCGTGCTGATGATCGGGCTTCTGTCCAGCGTCTCGCGCGGGCCCTGGCTTGGTTTCGCGCTCTGCGCAATGGTGCTGCTGCTGACCAATCTGCGGGTCTCGCTCAAGCTGCTGGTCGGAATGATCCCGGGTATCGCCACCCTGATATTTCTACATCCGCCATTCATCGACCGGTTTACCAATCTGCTTCCATTTGTCGGTTCCGCCGACAAGGGCAGCGAGACCTATCGCTCCAGGCTTTTCGAAAACTCGATTATCGTCATCGAGCGCTATCCGCTTTTCGGATCGGACACGTTCGTGCGCGAGCCGGAGATGCAAACGATGATCCAGGGGCAGGGCATCGTGGACGTGGTGAACACCTACCTGCAGATTTCACTCCATTATGGATTGATCGGCCTGCTGTTGTTTGCGGTGTTCTTCGGAGTGCTCGCCGTCAAACTCGGTGCTCTGTTCTGGACGAGCAAATCGGATATCGTCAGCTATGAGGGCGTGCTTGCGCTCCTAGCCGCCATGCTTTTCACCATCGCGACCACCAGCAGCGTTTCGATCATTCCCTATATCTACTGGCCGTTCTCTGGTCTCTGCGCCGCACTTCTGAGACGAGGCGCGGGCATGGAGTGGGAGTTTTCTCCGATGGCCAAGGCAGGGATGAAAAGCATGGGAACCGGGCTGCCATACCCGGTCATGCAGACCTCCGTCGAGATCAAAAAGATGCGGGTTCTAGGGTCGCGCCAGTAGCGGCGGACAACCGCCGCGCCGGAGTTCAGCAATGGCTACTATTTATATTCGATGATCCGCTGTTGGCGATTGATCAGCCGGTTCACATAAAACTGAGCGATGCCCTGCATTTCCGCGAATTTGCCGAGGACATCGAACGTGGCGAAGATCCATCTATCACCTGGTTTGGATGCGGTTCTGAACGCCAGGCGCAGGATCTGAAGCGGATAGGCCAGCAGTAGCGCGAGGCCTACAGGATCGAGAACCGTGCCGACGATCGCCGCCAGTGGTACCAAACCGCCCCAGAAAACCGCGCGTTGGAAATTCCTGGCCCATATCCTGGACGGAGATTTCCGATGGAGATGGGACACTTGCGCATAGGCATGCCCGCAACGCACGCTTCTCCGCCACCATTGGCTCAGGCGGCTTATGTCCGCATCGTGACGCGTCATTTCGCAGGGAAGGCGCCAGATCTTCCAGCCTCTTTCGCGCAGACGCACGCAAAGTTCCGGTTCCTCTCCCGCGATCAGCTCGTTGGAGTAACCGCCAAGATCCTTGAGGGCAGAGGCTCTGATGAGGATATCGCCGCCGCATGCCGGGACTTCACCGGGCAGGCCCTCCCATTCGCGGTCGCACATGGCGTTGAAGATCGTACGGTCGGGATGCCGTTCGCGCCGATCTCCGAAGACCAGCGCGACATCCTTGCGCATGACCAGGAAGGTTGTGGCCGTGGCGATCCACCTGGAGTCAAGTTCGCAGTCCCCATCCAGGAACTGCACAAAGGCCGTGTCGGGCCAGCGTTGCATGACAGCATCAAAACCTGCATTGCGCGCACGCGCCGCCGTGAATGGAATTGCCATGTCGAGCGGCAAGACCTCTGCGCAGAGTTTAGCGGCCGCCTCGACGCTGCCGTCCGACGAGGCTGAATCCACGTAGATCGTACGCTCGCGATGGTTCTTCAGCGAATTGAGGCAGTCGATGAGACGCTGCCCCTCGTTACGTCCGATCACAACGACGCAGACATCAGCTCCGAGCCCGGAATAGCCGCCGCGGTGCATTTGGATATCCATGTCCATGTGCGCGTATCCCCCGGCCATTGGTTTATCGGTGGTCATCTGTCGCGATCTCGGCCCCGGAACGTGATAAGCCTCTATACTGTCTGTATAATTTCGGCTCGCTGGTGTAAATTTACCTCTTTGGTGGAAGCCGATGCAGCGCTCCTAAGCTCTTTGTTGCACTGAGCCCGTGAAACCCTTTTTGCTATACCTGATCCAAGGGGAATTGCCGGCGATAGGCAAATATGAAGGGGCGCTTGTGGAATGCGGATTGCGTATTTCACCAACCAATATCCGGCGCCGAGCCACACGTTCATACGGCGCGAAATCGTGGCGCTTGAGGCGAGGGGGCATCGGGTCGAAAGATATGCGATACGCCCCTTTCGCGGCGCATTGAAGGATCCCGAGGATATCGGGGAAGCCCGCCGCACCCGCCATATCCTGCGGACTCCGATGATAAGGGCCTTCGCAAGCGTCGTTCGCCAAGCGCTTGCCCGCCCCGGTCCCTCGTTGAAAGCCTTGGGAATTGCGCTCCGGTTCGCGAGGACGTCCGGAGGGCGTTACCTGCACCACCTGGTCTATTTCTGGGAGGCGATGATCCTGGCCGATTGGTGCCGCAGGGATAAGATCGATCACCTGCATGTGCATTTTGGCACCAACCCCGCGACGGTCGCGACATTGGCGCATGAGATCGGCGGCATGAAGTTCAGTTTCACCGTGCACGGGCCGGAGGAGTTCGATCGGCCTGAGACCCTGGGGCTTGGCGACAAGATCCGGGCGTCGTCGTTTGTGGTCGCCGTCAGCTCCTACGGCCGCAGCCAGCTACTGCGCTGGGCCGACCTTGGAGACTGGCGGAAGATCGAAGTGGTCCATTGCGGCATCGACCAGCGTTATCTGAGCGATGATGTGGAGCTAAACCGCTCCGATCCGCGTCTTGTCTGCGTCGCGCGGCTCTCCGAGCAAAAAGGCCATCTCCTTCTGCTTCAGGCGGCGGCCAACCTGCGGGCCGAGGGGACGCATTTCGAACTCGTTCTTGTCGGCGATGGCCCGTTGCGGGCCGAAATCGGACGCGAGATCGAACGGCTCGGACTCGGCGGCACGGTCGTACTGATGGGCATGATCTCGCAGGACGATGTGCGCAACGAAATTCTTCGCGCCAAGGCTCTGGTTTTGCCAAGCTTCGCGGAAGGCCTTCCCGTCGTGCTGATGGAAAGCATGGCGTTGAAGCGCCCGGTGATCTCGACCTATGTCGCCGGCATCCCGGAGCTTGTTCAACCGGACAATGGCTGGCTCGTTCCAGCCGGCGACCTGGAGGCATTGACCGGCGCAATGCGGCAGGCGTTGTTCGCGAGCGATGTTGAGTTGTTCCGCAAGGGCGAGGCGGGGCGGCGGCGGGCGCTTGAACGGCACGACATCAACAAGTCGGCGGCGGCATTGGAAATATTGATGGCCAGACCGGGCATCATTTGAGCCGGGTGTTGCTTGTGAAAGCGGTCAGATCCCGCGAAACGGCCCCGAGTGCCGGATGAAATCCTGCAGCAGATGCGGCGGCCCGCTGGAGCTCTTGCCTTCGGCGAGAAGCCGGATGCGCCAGGCGATGTGTCCGCAAAGCCAGGCAAGGTCCGAGAGGACCGAGAAGACGGCTCCATGATGCTTGAGATGGTAACGCCGCCGGGACTCGAACCAGTAGGCTGGTCGCCTGGATGGTTTGACGTGTCGTGTCACGCCCGTCGACTGGCCGACCAGGTGAATGATGCGGCTTTGCGGCACATGCCAGCAGGACCATCCGGCGCGCGCTGCCCGAATGCAGAAATCCACTTCCTCGTAATACAGGAAATATCCTTCATCGAGGGTGCCGATCTGGTCGAGGACGTCTGTCCTGACCATCAGGCTGGCTCCGGAGACCCAGTCGATCCGGCTTGGCTCCCGCGGCATATCCGGAGCGATACGCCAGCGTCCGAGCAGGCGGGTAACCGGCCCCAGCTTCGCCTCGCTTTCGAATTCATTGGCAATCGAGGGAAAGCGGAAAGCGCAGGCCTGACCTTTGCCATCCGGATGTTCCAGACGGCTGCCGGCAATGCCGGCGTCGGGCTTGCGGTCCATGAATTCGACCAGGCGCGTAACGCTGCCGGGGCGGGCAATGGTATCGGGATTGAGGAGCAGAACATAGTCCGGTCGACCGAAGTTCGCCATCGCATATTCGATGCCTCGGTTGTTGCCGTAGGCAAAGCCGCCGTTCACCTCCAGCGGAAGGCATACGGCATTCGTCCAGCCGTTCTTCTTTATGGCTGCTGCAATGAGATCGGCCGAGCGATCGCCGGATCCCCCCTCGACGGCTACGATCCGCGTTCCGTCCGGTACCGTGCCGGGAACGCTCAAGGATGCAAGACAATCGATGGCGAGATCGGCGGTCCGATAGTTGACGATGACGACGACCAGTTTCAGAGAAGGGGCGTTGTCTTGCCGGTTAAGTTCGACATCCATCAAAGGCCGTGCCTCTTCGTTTTGTTCAGGACCACCTGCATGCTTTTCTCGGGGCCAAGATAGCTCCGGCAGATCTCCAGTTCAGAAAGCTTTGACTTACCGATCGCGAGTACGATCAGGGCGGTGTCCGACATCTCGACAAACGGGATCACCTCGTCCGAACTCAACATCGGCGGCAGATCGAATAGAACGATCGTCGGTTTCAGCATCTGTCGCGCCAAGTCGACCTGCCCCGTCATCCGCGCCAGGTCTGCCGGCAGCGGAATTTTGCCCGGCCCCCAGGCCGCGCGCAGCAGATGACAACGGACGCTTCGAATATCCACCGTCGTCAGCCAACCGTGAACCGGATCGTCCGATACCGGACGAGGCGACAGCCCGAGTATATTGCCTATTGCGGGATCCCGGGAGTTCGCATCGACGAGCAAGACATTAGCGCCGGGTACGCGGGCGAAACTGAGGGCCAGATTGATGGCGGTTACGGTGGTGCCGCATCCGATCGTCGGGGCGGTCACCGAAATCACCCGCGTGTCCCGGTCCTTGTGTGCGTTGAGCAACTGGTTTCGCAGGACGTCGTAGGAGTGTGCCATCGGACTGTCGCTGTCGAAGGCGATGATGCGATTGGAATACAGAAAGGTGGGGGAGACTGGAGAGATGCCCGGCAGCGGCGGACATTCCTCATGGGAGTGGATGACCGAGCCGTTGAGGTAATTGGTATTCAGCTCGGCAAGACCGGTACCATCCAGTCTCTCCGCCATTCTGCCCCGAGATGAAATATTCTTGATGATTTCCATGAAATTCGTGCCTTGTCCCATCGATACCATTTTCAACTAAAGGCGGTTCGGCCGTAGTCGAATGACGTCACCCTCCCGCAAGCGGACTTGGGTTCGTAAAAGCGGAATTCCGGAATGCCCTGGCAATGCGCCGCTTCGGCTTCCATCGTGGAATGACCACCAGCGTTTCTCCGGCCAGAGCGTGGCCGAGATCGAACGTGCCGCGAATGGTCCGGTCAAATAGATGCGCGCCGTAGATGCCCGCTGCCGCCGCCATGGCCGCCGCGGCACAGGCTCCGGCGACCAGTTGGAGCCGCCGTGGTCCCGTAGCGGCTTTGGAAATTTCCGGCTCCTCGACCACCTCGATCTGCTGGGCGGCATCGCCTACCTCCAGTCGCTCGCCAAGGCGTGCCGCATCGAGTTTGGTCTGCATCTCGTCCATGTTTCGCTGCAACGACACCTTCTCGGCTTCATTCGCCGCGATCTGTGCCCCAACTTCGGGAGCGTGAGAGACAAGCTCCCGCAGCCTGGCGATGCGTTCCGTAAGGGCGCTCCTTTGCGCGATATTCTGTTGCTGGCGCGGCTTTGCCATCGCGATACGTTCCGCGATCAGCATGAGCTCGGGCGAAAGCGTCTTGATCTCTTCAGGCGTCGGCATATTCCCCGATGTGTCGCGCGGTGCCGGTGCAACCTGAGCCCGCATCTCATCGAGACGCTGCTTCATGGCGCGAATCTGGGGATGCGTGTCCGAATAAATGACCGACTTGACTGCGAAATCACGCTCAAGCTCAACAAGCTGTGCATGAAAGCGCGTACTTTCGGTCGTCTGTCCGACACCCATGCGCAGCTGGGCTTCGTAGATTCCTATCTCTTCGTTCAGCGCAACGGCGGCCCGGTCCAGCGCCGCGAGTTCCACTTCCTTTGCCTGAAGCTCAATCAGCAAGGTTGGGATTCGCGTGGGATGGGATTCCTTGTTTTCTTCGAGATATTTGGTCCAGACGCCTTCCCTCTCGCGGAACCGCTGGGTGACGCTATTGGCCTCCTGCGTCAGGAATTTTGTCGCCTCCGAAGCGCGTGACATGCGGATGCGCCGGTTTTCCTCGATGATTTGCGAGATGAGATCCGACACTACATTCGCGGAAATGACGGGATCGCCATATTTGAAGCCAATTCTGACCGAGGCGTTGCTTGCGACGCGGTCGGCACCTTCGGTCACCGATATCAGCAGAGTGATCTGGTTGCGTATCAAGGCAGCAAAATTGTTCTTGGCCAAGGTATCCGGCATATTTGGAAAGAGACGGTATTTTTCGGCCAGTGCCAGCAGGTTATTGCGCGACAATACCCGTTGCTCGATGAATTGCAGGCGATCGTTCGATACGGTCGGCGATACGAGCGTCGTTGGTATCTGCTGAAATTCCATCAGCAGCAGCGCCTCGGAATAATAGCTCCGTGGCATCGTGTAGATGAAATAGGCGCCAACCAGAATGGCAATCAGTCCTGGTACGATGGCGTAGAAGGGTTTGGCGAGGGCGATTTCGATATAATAGAGAATATTGCGTCCTAACTCGTTGATCATGCTGTCGCCTCATTGCTTCGCGTACGAGATACATTGGTCATCACGAAGTCCCCGTCATCGAGCTGCCCTCGTTACTTCGGACGAACGCGGTTCGGCTCGAGCAACCGGCTGACCAGCCCCCGCATCCCCGGTCTTTGTCGGATCGGTGTAGACGACCCGCAACAGGTCGCCCGGCAGGATCGGGGTCATCTCGGTTGCGACGAACTCGCGGGTTTCGCCGTTCGTGGTCCGCACGACATGATAGCCGAGCTGCCGCCGCTCCCTTTGCTGGCTTGAGGCAGCACTCTCCCCATAAATGGTCATGATCCGCGTGCTGTCGGCCAGCCGCGCTGCGGTTTCTTCCTGTTCGCGCTGGGCTGCATTGAGTTCGACCAGCAATTGGGTCCGCTGTGCCTGTCGAGCGCTATCATAACGGGCGAGCTCCGCCATCTTGGTGCGCTCGGCGACTGCAATTTCAGATGTCAGTCGGCTGATCTGTCCCTCGAGTTCGGCGATCGTGCCTTCCTGGACCATCTGCTGCGAGCCTTCGGTCACGCCTTTGGCGACGAGCCCGGAGATGCTCTGGAGGCGGCGTTTGGCCAGGTCGATCCGTTTCGTCATGGTGTCGACCTGCTCCTGCATCGCGAGACTGTTTCGCTCCGTGAGCTGGTTCGCTTGTGCCTGGGCTTTTTCCTCCATGGAAAGCGCTTCCATGCGGGCGTTCAACAGCGATTGTTCCTGGGCAAGGGCCGGATCGGCAGCAAGCGCTTCGGTCGTGCCGATGGATTTTTCGCCCCGCAGTTCCGCCTCGAGGCGGACGATGCGGGCCTTCAGTTCCTGCAGACGTTTTTGGGAGTGTTCGACGTCGCGACGTACAATCACGGACCGGTCCTGATCGGCCGCCAGCAAAGCCGTGCGGTAAACGCCGCCGGCAACGCTGAGGCCGTGAAGGACAGTCATGTTCGCCCGATACGGGTATGCGCCGGGTGTGGCGACCTCGCCAAGAACGTAGATCAGCTGCGGGTTCTGGGTGTTGGGCCGCAGCATGATCGTCAGATTGGGTTTGTCGTTGAAATAGGTTTTCAGCCGATCGAGAAGTTGCGCCTCCAGTTCCGAAAGGGAAAGCCCGGCGCTCTGAATATGGCCTGCAAGCGGGAATGACAGCCATCCGTCCGGAGCAATGACGACCTCGCGGGTGAGCTCAGGCTCCTGGGCAATCCATACCTGCAACGTATCGCCGGGCTGTAGGCGATAGGCTGTCTGGGCGGCAACGTCCCCAAATGTCAGGCAGAGCAAAAGCCCCGCGAGACTCGTTATCCCACGCATCTGTAGACCCCCGGTGATTGGTAACCCCTTCCCATCCAACTGGGATAAGACGGTTTATACTACGGCCGCGTCGGGCACCTGCAAACAAGGCACAAAGAGGTACGTGTCCGATCCCTGTTCCTAACCCGAACGGATGAGTGCCAAGCAATCCGTCCCCTTTAGGATAAGGACATCCACCGCCAAGAAAGCTTGTGAAATGGCGACCTGGCCCTGACCATGATCCTTCTGCATTCAACCGATTAGTGCCTGCGGTTACCGGCCGCGCGTGGTCCGTCATGCGAGTGCCGCAGCCGACAAGGTCGCGTGTCGCGGGAGCATCGGAACAAGGAGGGATGATGGGTCGCAGGATAGGTTTCTTCATACCGGAATTTCCGGGTCAGACCCATATATTCCTGTGGCGTGAACACGAGGCCTTGTCCGAGCTCGGTATAGAGGCTCAATTCGTTTCCACGGCGCCTCCTCCGAAGGCGATCGCGTCACATGCCTGGGCCGACGAAGCTCGCAGGGGGACCGACTACCTTCTGCCGCTCGGCTTCGGCGGAGCGCTTGTCGCGATGGCGGAAATTGTTCGCGCCGGTCCGCGTCGGGTCGGCCGGAGTCTTGCCGCCGTTTTCGGTGCGGAAATCAAATCTCCAGTCGGTCGACTGCGCATGCTCGCCATCCTATTGGTTGCCGGCAAGCTTGTGCGGCTCGCCCGTCGCGGAAACTGGTCCCATATTCATGTCCATTCCTGCGCCGACGCGGCGAACGTCGCGGCGATGGCCTCGCTGTTGTCAGGGATACCCTACAGCCTGACGCTTCATGGTCCGACGCTTGAGGGTTACGGTCCCAACCAGCGGCAGAAATGGAAGAATGCCGCCTTTGCGACGGTAATCTCCAAGCGGTTGTTCAACGATATCGATGTCAAGCTAAACGGCTCGAAACCGTCCCGGATCGCGATTGCGCCGATGGGGGTGGATCTGGAGCAGATTCGCAGGAGCCGTCCCTACAACCCTTGGAAACCTGGGGAACCGTGCCGGATCTTTACCTGCGGCAGGCTCAATCCGGTGAAGGGACATGACCTTCTGCTTCAAACCGTCGAAATCCTGCGAAGGCGTGACATCGACGTCCGCCTGCAGATTGCCGGCGAAGACGAGCAGGGCGGCAGCGGCTATCGCAGGACATTGGAAGCCCTGATTGCGGAAAAGAAGCTCACCGGCTGTGTCGAACTTCTGGGAGCGGTCTCCGAAACCCGGGTGCGACAAGGGCTGGAGGACGCACATATCTTCGTACTCGCCAGTCTGAACGAAGGGATTTCGGTCGCCATCATGGAGGCGATGGCGATGGAGATGCCGGTGATCGTCACCGATGTCGGTGGAAATAGCGAGCTCGTCGACCATGGCGTGGATGCCATGCTGGTACAAGCGCAGCGTCCGGAGGAGATGGCGATCGCCATTGAAAGAGTATTGCTGAACGATGATCTCTCCCGCCGGTTGAGGCAGGCTTCGCGGGCCAAGATCGCCGCGAAGTTTCATCACCGCATCAGCGCCCAGGCGATAGCTTCGCTGCTGGAGCACGAGGAAAAACACGGCGATCTGATACTTCGAAATGAGTAGGCCGATAACCCAAAGATTACGGCGAAACCATTGGCCGCTATGCGATTATCCTGTTCAGGGCGGTAGTTTGGAGGCACGGGGCCTCCGCGTTCGAAGCGCCGATTGCAGACTTGCGGGGATGGTTGATTGATATCTTTTCTGCCGATCGTGCATTCTTTGAGAAAGGCCGTCCGGATGCCTTTTCCGGATATCGAGGCGGTTGCAGGCGACCGCTGGACGATCGCTCCGCAAACCCGGCGTTTCATCCGCCCGGCGAAGTTTCTTCCGCATCACCTCGACCGTATCAAAGGCGCCCAATTCGGTACCGTCGCCGAGGTCCTGAAGGGTTTCAGGGGAAATTACGAAACCACCCAGGAGGCAACGGTCGGTTACCGGCTCAAGGATATCGACCTGATCGACGGCGTACTCTATGGGCAAAAATCATCGAGGAGCCTCAGACCGCGCAGCCGTCGGCTGCCAGTCTACGTGCCCCCCAAGCGGTCGACCAGCGGTGCATTGTTCGAGAGCTGGGTCGGCAACCGCTGGTTCGGCAACTGGCTTTCGGATGACTGCCTGACCTACCCCTTGGCGGACGAATACCAGACGCCGGTAACCACGCGGCCGACCAGATGGGATCACGAGCCGCAATACACGCAAAAACTCGACCTCAAGGCGATCTATGTCGACGACGTCCATTTCGACGAGGTCATCCTCTTCAGGGACAAAGGACAGAATGAGGGCAAGAAGAAACGCGCCGATCAGGTGCGTGAAAAGCTTCTGGCATCAGCGCCGCCTTTCTCCGTTCATCCCGGCGTCTTCATCCTGCGAGGGAAAAGGGGAGACAGCCGCCTGTTGTCGAACGAGAGCGAGATCGCCGAGCAGTTCGTGTCGAAATACGGATTCCGGATCATCGACCCGGTGGCTTCGTCGGTTGACGACATTATCCACGCCTGTGCCGGAGCGCGGGTCGTCGCCGGCGTCGAAGGCAGCCATCTGGTTCACGGACTGATGGTCATGCCGCCGGATTCGACTCTCTTCGTCATCCAGCCGGCAGATCGAGTGGTTTCGGCCCTCAAGGTCATCACCGATCGTCAGGGACAAGGCTATGCCTTCGTCGTCGGCGAGGGAACCTGCGAAAACTTTCGCGTGGAGTGGAGTGATATCGACCGTACATTGGAGATGGTGCTCGCATGACTTCACGGCTTCGTTTTCTCCACCCTCAATCCGTCGCGATGCAGGACCACAATAGTGTGGCATCTCTGCAGGCGCCTCCCGTTCCGTTCGGCCAACTGGTGCGCAAGGACTATGAGCGTCATGGCGGCACGGTCCTCAATGCCGCCTTTATCGCGCTGTTGGTCTATCGCTTCGGTCGATGGGCGGGCAGCCGCCGAAGCTACATGGCCAGGCGGTTCTTCCAGAAGATCTACGGCGCAATCAACATGGTCGTTTCAACGCTGACGCGCGTGTGGATTCCGGCCGAGGTGACGCTTGGCGAGGGTTTTCATATCATCCACGTCGAGGGGTCGATCTCGATCCACCCGGCGGTCGTGATCGGAAAACGATGCGGCATCATGCACAATGTCACGATCGGCACGAACATGAGCGCCGGCGCGCCGAAGATCGGCGATGACGTTTTTATCGGCGTAAACTCCACCATTCTTGGCGACATCCGGATCGGCGATCGGGTGCGGATAGGAGCAAATACGGCCGTCTCCACCGATGTGCCCTCGGATTCGATCGTCGTCGGCTCACCGGCCAGGATCTATCCCCGCCTCGGCCCGTTTTTGAGCGAGCACACCAAGACTGATGCCGGCCCTTGATCCACTCACCGCTGGAGGAGTTTGCCATGAACGCGTTGACCACCAACTTCTATCAGCTTCTGGCTGACAACCTCGATGCAAGGCCGGGCAAGCCGGCGATCATCGACGGTCATCGCGCAGCGAGCTATGCTGCTGTGGCGGCCGAGGTGGATCGGCTGGCGGGCTATCTTCAGAGCCGCAATATCCGGCCGGGCGACCGGGTGATCGTGCACCTGCGCAAGAGCATCGCGGAGGTCACCGCCATGTTCGCCATCGCCAAGGTCGGTGGAGTGATCGTCAACGTCAACACGCAATGGACGGTCGAGCAGCTCGAATATGTCGCCAACGACTGCGGCGCACGCCTGCTGATCGTCGAGGCAAGGGTCGCGGAGGCCCTTGGCGCGCGTAAGCTACCCGACACGGTCGACAATGTCCTGGTCAAAGGCAAATTGCCGGCCGACACCATATTCGATGTCTGGGATCACCTTCCGGAAGACTTTTCCGGCGACGAGATCGCGCGCCTCGATACAGAACTTGCAATGATCATCTACACATCCGGTTCGACGGGCATGCCGAAGGGCGTGATGCTGACCCATCGCAACATCGTTGCCGGCGCCCGGTCCGTGTCGCGCTATCTGGGCCTCAGGGAGGACGACCGGCTGCTGAGCGTCCTGCCCTACAGCTTCGACTATGGCTTGAACCAGCTGACGACGATGATGCTGATGGGCGGTACAGTCGTGCATCAGGCGGTGCCGATGGCCACCGAAATCGTGCTGGCGATGCAGCGGCATCGGGTGACAGGCGTCGCCGCCGTGCCGCCGCTCTGGAGCCAGATCGTGCGACTGCTGAAAGACAACCCCGTGGAATTTCCAGCGCTCAGGCGGATCACCAATTCCGGTGGCAAGATTTCGCTCAACATCCTGGAGCAGATACCACGAGTTTTCCCGGATGCGGATATCTACCTGATGTACGGACTGACCGAGGCCTTCCGCTCCACCTATCTCTCGCCGCAGAAGTTTACCCGCAAGATGGGCGCGATCGGCCAGGCGATCCCCGGCGCCGAGGTCTATGTCATCAAGCATGGCGAAGGCATCGCCTATCCCGGCGAGCAGGGCGAACTCGTTCACCGCGGCCCGCTTGTGAGCCTTGGATATTGGGGCAAGCCTGAGATAACGGAGCAGAAGATCAGGCCGTGTCCGGAGCTCTGGCATTTGATCGGCGACGAACCGGTCGTCTATAGCGGCGATATCGTCAGGATCGATGCCGATGGCGACCTCTGGTTCATCGGCCGCAACGACGCGATGATCAAGACCAGCGGTTTCCGGGTCAGTCCGGATGAGATCGAGGATCTCGTCTGCCGCAGCGGCGTGGTGGCGGAAGCAGTCGCCTTCGGTGTTGACGACGAGGAACTGGGGCAAACCGTGCATGTGGCGATAACGCCGATCGGCGAGTTCGACGAGGAAGCCTTGCTGCGTTACTGCCGGCGCGCGATGCCGTCCTATATGGTGCCGCGCCAGTTCCATGTCTGGGCAGAAGGAATGCCCCGGACGTCGAGCGGCAAACTGGCGCGACCGGATGTGGTGCGCCTTTCTCGCGAGTGCATGCAAGGCGGGGAAATTGTCCTCAGTGCGCCCCCGCCGGCAGTCCCAGTCAAAGTGACCGAAACGAGGGAGAACTTGCAATGAGCCTTACCCATGGAAAATTGATTGGTTACCTGCGGGAATCCCTGAATATCGCCCATGCAGACAGCGAGAGCGAACTGTTCTCCTCGGGGCTTCTCGATTCCGTCTCGATGGTGAACCTGCTGGCATTTGTCGAGCAGACGACGGGCCTTGCCATCCGCGCCGAGGACGTCACGCTCGAGAACTTCGATACGCCGTCCCGGATCATCCGTTTTGCCGAAGCCAGCGCCTGATGAACCACTCTTCGGCGCTCGATGTCTGGCTGCTGAGTGCGGCGGCATCATTCGGGACCCCCTCCTATGTCTATCTCGCATCGGCAATCGAGAGCCGGGCAGCGCTCCTGAGGCAAGCCTTCGAGGGGCGTTTTGCGCTGAGCTTTGCCGCGAAGAGCAATCCCAATCCGGCATTGCTTTCCCTGATGAGGGGACAGGCGGAGTATCTCGACGTCTCTTCCATCGGCGAGTTCAGGACCGCGCTTGCGGCGGGATGGGAAGCCGCGCGCATCAGTTTTACAGGTCCGGGAAAACGGCAGTTCGAAATCCGGGAAGCGATCGAAGGCGACATTGGCGAACTGATCCTGGAATCGGTGCGTGAGGCTGTACTTGCCAATTCCATCGCCGGCGAACTCGGGCGTGTCCAGCATGTCCTCGTCCGCATTGCTCCGACCACGGTTCCCAAGGGGTTTGGCGATCAGATGGCCGGCCGTCCATCGGCCTTCGGCATCGACTGGGAAGATGTTGCGAGAGACATGCCTGAGATCGCGGCCCTGCCCAATCTCAAGATCGTCGGGTTGCACATCTATTCCGGCACGCAGTGCCTGAAGCCCGAAGCCATCTGCGAGAACTATCGCAGCTTCATCGGCATTTTCCGGGAGGTCTGCGAAGCTTACATTCCGCTGCCGGAAAAACTGGTGTTCGGTTCCGGGCTCGGAATTCCCTATCATGACGGCGATTTGCCGCTCGACCTGGCTGCCGTCGTTGCCGGCATTGCGGCGGATCTCGACGGTCTCAAGGCGTTGCCGCAATTTGCCGGGACCCGGCTGGTGCTCGAACTTGGGCGTTATCTTGTCGGTGAGGCCGGATATTTTCTGACGCGCGTCATTTCGGTCAAGAAATCACGCGGCGTGCGGATCGGTATCTGCGATGGCGGCATGAACAACCACCTGCCGGCTTCCGGTCATTTCGGAATGGTGATGCATCGGAACTATACGATGCACAAGGTCGGCGGGCAGGGTGAACCGGAGAAAGTCAATCTCGTCGGCCCGCTTTGCACTTCGATCGACCGGCTCGCCGTCGCGGCGATGCTTCCGCGGATCGAAGAGGGTGATCTCATTGCCGTGCATAACAGCGGCGCTTACGGGCTGACGGCCAGCCCAATCCATTTCATCAGCCACGCACCGCCCTGCGAAGTCCTCATCGAGGCCGTCGGGATGCGGGATGTCACCCACATCCCGGCGCTGCCATCGGCTTAAAACCTTCCGATCTTGCAGTGAATCAGTAGACCTTGCCGAAATCGCAGATCTCGATTGCGGTGCGGACGATGATCTTCATATCGAGCCAGAACGACCAGTTGTTGATGTACCAGAGGTCGTGGAATATCCGTTCTTCCATCTTCTCGATATTCGGCGTCTCGCCGCGGCAATTGTTGATCTGAGCCCAACCGGTCAGCCCGGGTTTGACATGCCGCCTGAAGGCATATTTGGCGATCTGCGCATCATAGAGTTCGTCATGGGCGAGCGCGTGCGGACGGGGGCCGACGATCGACATCTCGCCTCGGAGGACGTTCCAGAGCTGCGGCAACTCATCGATGCTCGAAGCGCGGATGATAGCCCCGATCTTCGTGACGCGGGGGTCGTTCCTGGTAGCCTGGCGAATGTCGGCAGAATCTTCCATGACGGTCATGCTGCGGAATTTCAGAATTCGGAACGAACGGCCGCCATATCCTTTGCGGACCTGCCTGAACAGAATCGGACCCCTGGAATCGCATTTGATGGCGATCGCCACGACGAGCAACAGCGGAAACAGCGAGAGGATGGCCAATAGCGAGAAGATGATGTCGAACGCGCGCTTGGTACCGCGTTCGTAAAGGTTCAACGGCGGCCGCTGCGTCTGGAATGCTGTCATGCCGCCGATCTTGCGGGCCGGAGCGCTGGTAAGCCGGCCGACGACGCCATCGAAGATGACATTGACCGGCGATGCAGAGCGCCTGAGTTCTCCGAGGTAGAATTCGAGCTTGGAGACATTCGGATCCCGCCAGATGATGAATACCTCGTCGATGTTGTCGGTCTCGCTCTGCCTCAGTCTCTGCAGGGCGTTCACGGGCAACAGATTTTCATCCGAGAGGCGGAGGACCTGGACGAGTGTCATACCGCTTGCGGCCGCCTTATGCTGCCAATGTTCCGCCGAAAACTCCTCATGGCAGATCAGGAGTATCCGTTTCATCTTGAAGGACGCCGCAGCCGCCGCCGACGGCAGATACCAGTGCCAGAACAGGCGGGTGCAGATCAGCCCGGACAGAGAGATGACAGCTGTCATCAAGATTGCCCCGCGCGAGAAGGTCGTGCCGATTTTCAAAAAGAAAATGACCGTCAGCAGGAAAGCCAGAGCGCTTGGAATCAGAATGCAGATCAGCCGGATTTGTGGCCGCAGAAGCTGAATGCTCTCCGGGCTGTAGGCCTGGGCGCTGTGCATTGCGAGCACGAAGATCGTCGACAGAACCAGGCCGATCCCGATAAAAAGCGACGGATCGGGCGCAGATCCGAAAACGACATATTGATAGCCCGTGAAGCCGACGCCGGTCGCTCCGAGAAGATAGATGAAGTCGGCCGCGGCAGCCACATAGGCGATAACATGATATTCCGGCCCCCCGCGTTGAGACTTCTGCTCATACGAGATGTAATCATTTCCAATCTTCGGCTCGAATGGTGTGATCATCGTTAAAAAACCCCTACCAGCGATAAGAGTATAGCCGAGGAGAGGGTGGGCACAATGTATCCAGCCTACCTCCTAAGAATGATCTCCCTATTACCTACTTTTGTTGCTGGGCCGATTGAATACAATCTTTCCTCTATAGGGTTGAATTTGCCTTCGAGATTTCCGAGATAATTTTATTTTGACTTAAATTAAATGGTATAGATCTATTTTATATTTCGAACGAGAAGGCGGGACTGTCTTGCTCTGCCGATAAATTGAACGTTAGCAGCAATTTTGGATATTGGGGCTCAGCCGCCGGAGGGGTCCGGCCGGCTGAAGGCTAACCGCCACAGCCCTTTGTTTTGAGTTGGGGGTGTGGATGGAATTTGAATGGGACGTTGCCATCGTCGGCGCCGGAATGGGCGGGGCGGCAATGGGATACGCTTTGGCAACCGCCGGATATCGCGTCCTTTTCATCGAAAAAGGCTTGGCTGAGTTCCCGCAGGATGAAGATGATGATCCTGACAGTCCGGATGAAGCGAAACGCTTGAGAAATGGCCGGTGGCCGCAGCAGATTTCCGGCACGGTGGATGCTCATCCCGTGCGCTTCTTTCCTGCACTCGGTTGCGGCGTTGGCGGTTCGACGCTCATCTATGCTGCAGCGCTCGAACGGTTTTCCCCAAGCGACTTCAAAATCGTCGACAAGTCCGGCAGATCGGCCTGGCCCATCGGGTATGAAAATCTGGAGCCTTTTTACCGCAAGGCGGAAGGCCTTCTGCACGTTCGCGGCAGCCAGGACCCGCTGCAGCCGCAATCCGATGTTATCGAGCCTCCTGCCATGACCCGATGCGACCAGCATTTTTTCGATTCCGCGCAGTCGAATGGAATGCATCCCTATCGGGTTCACACGGCCTGCCGATATATCGACGGATGTAGCCAATGCGGCGGCTTCATCTGTCACCAGTCCTGCAAGCAGGACGCACGGCGGGCATTCGTCGAGCCGGCGCTCGCGACGGGCAATGCGATGATCATCGATCAGTGCAGTGTGGAAAAGATCTCGGCCGATGACCAGGCGGTCACGCAATTGTCTTGCCGGAAGAACGGGAACGAGCTGGCGATCGTTGCGAAGCTCTATGTGCTCGCCGCCGGGGCGCTTTCAACGCCCTTGCTGCTTCTTAATTCCACGAACGAGTTCTGGCCGAACGGCCTTGCAAACACGTCAGACCTCGTGGGGCGCAATCTGATGTTTCACGCGTCTGATTTCTTCGCTGTCTGGCCTCGTGGCAGAACCCGTGTTTCAGAGCCGGGAAAGGCTATCGGTCTTCGCGATTTCTACGAATATCAAGGCCTCAAGCTGGGCGTCATCCAGTCTACGGGTCTGACGGCGACCGCCAACAACGTGCTTCACTTCCTGAAATCGCTGATCGACCGGAATGGCTGGATCTGGCTGAAGCCGCTGAAGCCCTTCATGCGCATTCCGGCGATGATCGGCGCCCTTATCTCAGGCAATGCGACCATATTCACTTCTATCCTCGAGGATCTGCCTTATCCCGAAAATCGCGTCAGGCCCGATCCGGAAGATCCGGCCAGAATGTATTTCGAATATACCATTCATGCCGAGTTGCGGCAAAGAATGCAGGCCTTCCGCAAACTATACCGGAAAGCATTCAAGTGGCACCGGATGATGATGCTCGGTTCCGAAGTCAACCTCAACTACGGCCATGCCTGTGGCACATGCCGGTTTGGTTCGGATCCCTCTACCGCGGTATTGGATACCAACAACCGCGTGCACGACCTGGACAATCTCTATGTCGTCGATGCTTCGTTCTTTCCGACCAGCGGAGGGGCCAATCCAAGCCTCACGGTAGCCGCGAACGCCTTGCGTGTTGCAGAGCATATTGCTCAGAAACTCTCAGCGACAAGGACGAACCTGACGGAGGCCGAGGTCGTCCCGGATCCCACGTCCTGAGCCGACTTTCCGAAAGGGGAATGCCCCTCTCGCCCCGGATCAGTGAATCCTGGTTCGATCGGTTCTGATCCAGGTGGCCCCGCCGGCTTCGATGACATGGCGCGGATAGAGCCTCAGTTTCTTGAAGATGTATCCCGGGATGTCAGCCATGGCATGCATGGGAAGCGCGCGTCTGCCGTGACGCCACCAAGCTACGGACAGCGCGATATCGAAAGCCAGGATGCTGATGATCGAGATGGCCAACGGCGCGATCGCAATTCCCGAAGTCGCGAGGAAGACTGCCGGAAACAGTGAGAGCAGGAGAAGCGCTGCCAGCAATGTCAGTGGCGGTATGAGCGCATCGACGACGAGCGCCAGATAGGCTCTGTTCCGCAACGTGTTGACGTCAAGCAAGGCCGAGAAAAGGTGTGCCGCTAACGCCAAGCGGCCCGCGTTCCATCGGGAGGCTTGTGTTTCGAGGCCTTTCTTTGAATACGGAAACCTGCTGCTTACGGCTGCGGCATCGCAAAAAAGCGGAGCGTGGCCAATCCGCGCGAGGTCCAGCCCCAGCTTCATGTCTTCGACCAGATCGCCGTTCGCAAGTGCGGCGTCACGCAGGACGGCCCAGGGAAATGCCATGCCCGAGCCGGTCAATTGCGCAGGAAGCCCGAGTTTAGCCAGTCCAAGAAGCCGGATCCGGTTCTTCAGTAGAAATGCGAATTCGGAAACAGCGAGGTTGATGCTTGCGTCCGGCGGCGCGAACATCAGATAGCGTGATTGCACGGGTCCGTTCGTTGCCGCGGCCATGAGGGCGAGGTTATCGAGCGCGCCCGGTTCCAGCCAGCAATCGGCGTCGACAATGACGACCACGTCCGGCGGCAGCAGGCCGAGGTACCTGACGCCGGCGTCGAGGGCGTATCCCTTGCCGCGGCGAAGCGGATCGAACCGTACGATGACATCCGCGCCCGCTTCGCGCGCCAGCGAGGCGGTGAGATCGTTGCAATTGTCGGCCACGACGACCAGCCGATCGCCGTCGCGCATCTGGCTTTGGATGCTCTGCAGGGTGCCGATGATCTGAAGCTCTTCGTTGTGCGCCGGGACAAGAACCGCGACTTGCGGTCGTCGGCCGTTCTGACGAGGCGGTGTGCTCTGCCGGCCGATGCTTCCCGCAAGGCACTCGATCGCGAAAAAGACAGTCGGAACAAGGACAACGACGGACAATAACAATGCTGCGGCGACCAGTATGTCCTGTTGCATGATTTCCCTCCGACGATAGCGTCTCAAGGAGTCAATCATAACGGGAGGGCCGAGCGTTCTAAGCTGACCACGCTACACAGTTCGAGTGAGCGCGGGCTCATCCTATTTTGGGGCAGGTGGGATCAGGTCGAACCTATCTACGCCCATTTGATGGCAGGTGGGTCAATTGAAGCCTGTTCTTCGTGCCAAAATGGTTATTGATCGAGTGAATGCAGCCGGCTACGCAAAATGCCGCCACCGACTTCTGGCCGGTTGCCTCATAGTGAAATGGGCTAGAAGTACGTTCTTCTTGGTTATTGGCGGCCTGGCCCAGGCTCAGGACAGGCTCCGGGTACGATCTGCCTTCCTCGCCTTCAGCTCGCCCGGCTGCGAGATCGCCAGGGCTACGGCTGAATGCTTCAGCGGATGATCATGCCGGCGACGACATATCCGTCCCGCAGCCTGATCCGGCCCACAAGCCGGTCACCAGTCCTAAAGGGCGGGACATCGATCTCGAAATAAGCGGCGAAGTGCCCGTCGGCGAGGTTCAATTCGATGCGGATGGCCTCGAAACCGAACATCGTGCGCGTCAGGCCGTACTGGCACTTGTAGGTGCATTCCTTGGCGCTGAAGATCGCCTTCACCAACCGGCCGCGAGTGCCCCATTGCTGGCGGTTGAGCCATTGCCGCTCGCGCGGGGTGCAGATCTCCTGCGCATAGGTGTCGTCAAGCGGCGTCGCTTCCTCCAGATCGAGTCCGAGAGCCTTGATGCCGTCCGAATGGCGGCCGATAGCCGCTACGCATCGCGTGGTGGAGTGGCTGATGCTTCCGGCAATGCCGGCCGGCCAGATCGGCGCACGATCGGACCCCACGGGGATGGCCATATCCGGCAGGCCCAGATGGCCCATGGCCCGCCGGGCGCAGGTGCGGCCGGCGGTGAACTCCTGCTGCCGGCTCTTCACCGCCGTGGCGATCGCCGTTCTCTCTTCGGGATAGAGTTTCGAAACGTCGCCGAACAGGTCGGATTCGGCAACCGACACGGAAGGGTCGAATATGCCTTCCAGCAGCATAGCTAGACCTTCGTTTCCACGCGGACCAGCGTCGGGCGCCGTTCCATCGCATTGCGGCGCAATGCGGCTCGCTCGGCCACCCTGCTCAGCTGGATATCGGCCTTACCCTTGCCGGCGATATGGTCGGCCAGAAGGGCAACCGTCGGGAAACGGAAGAGGTCGGTGATCGTCAGATCCGGTGCCAGCTTTGCCTTCATTTCGCGATGGACCTGCACAGCGAGCAGCGAATGTCCTCCGAGTGCAAAGAAGTTGTCGAAGATGCCGACCTTTTCGAGCCCAAGTGCGCGGCTGAAGACCTCGCTGATGTCGCGTTGCAGACTGTTGGACGGTTCTATGAACGTCGCGGGCGTGGACTGGACCTTTTCCGTCGGAGCCGGCAGCTTGTTACGATCCACCTTGGCGTTCGGCGTCAGCGGGAAGGCCTCCATCGTCACGAAATGCGATGGTATCATCGCATCGGGCAGAGCTTCGGCGATATAGGCACGCAAATCCTGTTCGGAGACGGACGTCCCGCCGGTGCGGATATAAGCCACCAGGCGCACGTCGCCGGGGTTGTCCTTGCGAGCGACCACGACCGCCTCGCGGATGCCGGCGAATGTGCCGATCCGCGCTTCGATCTCGCCAAGCTCGATGCGATGGCCGCGGATCTTTACCTGATGATCGGTACGGCCGAGGAAATGTAGGACGCCGTTCCTGTCGAAGCGAGCAAGGTCGCCGGTTCGATAGATCCGGCCTTCCATGAATGGGTTCGGCAGGAAGCGTTCTTTGGTGAACTGTTCGCGGTTGTGATATCCGCGGGCGACGCCATCGCCGCCGATATAGAGTTCGCCGACATCGCCGGGCGGCACCGGATTATAGGCATTGTCGAGCACATAGAGCTGGGTATTGGCGATCGGATGGCCGATCGGCACGACGCCTGTCGATGGGCCGGCCGTGAATGTCGAAGACCAGATTGTCGTCTCGGTCGGGCCGTACATGTTTTCAATCGTCGCATCGGTGACGGTTCGCAAGGCTGCGAGAAGCGACCCCTGCAGCGCCTCGCCGCCGAGGAAGAGATGGCGGACATCGCTCAAGGCAGCGCGGTCCTCGTCGATCATCATGAACATGCGGGCCATCGAGGGCGTGCATTGCAGATGGGTAACCCGATGCTTGCGGATTTCTTCTGCAAAACCGTCTCCGGTCTCTTCGCTGACGGGATTCTTGCTCGTCTTGACCACTTCGGCCAGCAGCGGCAGCCTTTCCAGGACGATATCGTCGGCCAGGCCGAAATCGATGAGGCATGCAATGTCGTCGACGCCGGCCCCCTTGACCTGATCCAGCCTTTCCAGCGCATCCTCGACCGTGCCGAACAGGCCGCTGTCCTCGAAATAACGCAGGAAGGCGAATTCCAGGATGGCATCCATCTCCTCGGGCGCGAGCGACTGGAGGTCGATATCCATCGGCTGGGCGATGCCCTGCGGCTTCTTGAAGGCCGGAAACGCCCAGGCATATTGCTTGATGAGGGCCGCTGCGCTGCGCAGGTATTCCTTCATCGGGCCGCGCGCCAGATCCCGCACCTCGTTGCGATCTTCGCCGATCAGGGTGTGCAGCATTAGCGTGACTTTGTAATCGGCGGGGTCGCGGCCTGTCTCAGTGAGCGTCTGTCGGTAGATACGGATTTTTTCCGCAAGCTCGTCGACCGACTGGCCGAGCAAATGGGTGAGCACGTTGGCGCCAAGCCGAGCGGCTTCCCGATAGCTTTCCGGATTGCCGGCGGTGGTCAGCCAGATAGGGAGTTCCTTCTGGACCGGCCGCGGCTGGGTCACGACTGCGACCGAGCCGGCGCCGAAATCGAAATCGACGCTCTCGCCACGCCACAATTTGCGGACGACCTCAATGTCGCGGGTCAGGCTCGCCTTGTTCTTCGGCGGCGCGTTTTCGGGCCGCAGCACGAAGTCCTCCGGCATCCAGCCGGAGGCGAAGGCAAGTGCGACGCGCCCATTGCTGAGATTGTCGATAACCGCCCATTCCTCGGCGACGCGCGCCGGATGATGGAGCGGCAGAACGCAGCTGCCGGCGCGGATCGAAAGGTTTTTGGTGACCGCCGCGACAGCCGCTCCGGTAACGGCCGGGTTCGGATAGGGGCCACCGAAGGCGTGAAAATGGCGCTCCGGCGTCCAGACGGAATCGAATCCGTTGGCATCGGCAAATTTCGCGCCTTCGATCAGCAGGCGGTATTTGTCCGGACCAACTCCGCCGTCATTACCCCAGTAGAAGAGGCCGAAATCCAGATGGGTGCCTCTCCCGGCGGAAGACGCGCCCTTTGCCTTGGCTTCGATGACTTCCGAGGAATGGATGACGACCTTGAAGCCACGGGCAAGGGTCCAGAAGAGTTCCAGAACGGAAATATCGAAAGAGAGGCTGGTGACGGCCAGCCAGACATTGCGACGATCGGCGGCGCGCGGCACCCGCTCGTCCATGCCGGCGAAGAAATTGACGACGTTGCGATGCTCGAGCATCACGCCCTTCGGCAGGCCGGTAGAGCCCGACGTATAGATGACATAGGCGAGATTGCTGGAAGTAACGTCGCTTGTTGGCCGGTCCGCTGTAGTCTGGTTTCTGAGAATATCCTCGACACACAGGAAGTTGCTACCATCAAGCGTCTCGGATTTCGCAAGGCGACGCTCGGTCAGGACAAGTTTCGCGCCGCTGTCCTTGATCATGAAGGCGAGGCGATCGGCCGGGAAATGTGGGTCGAGCGGAATATAGGCTGCGCCCGCCTTCATGATCGCAAGCGCGCCGACGACCAGGTCGAGCGAACGCGGCAGGTAGAGGCCGACGGTGACGTCCGGGCCGACGCCCTGGGCGACCAGCGCTTGTGCGATGCGGTTCGCCCGCTCGTCCATCTCGCGATAAGAAAGGGAACGGCCGTGGAATGCCAGAGCTTCGGCATCCGGCGTCCGGTCGACCTGCCGCTCGATAAGCTGGTGGACGCAGGCGGTCGTGTCGTATTCCCGCTCAGTCCGGTTCCAGTCGAAGAGGACCATGTTCCTGTCGGCGTTCGACATCAAGGGCAGGTCCTGCAGCAACGTAGCGTGGTCCTCGAACGCAGAGGCCAGGATCGCAAATGCCGTCGCCAGATCCTGCGCCTGCCGTTCATCGACGCGCGCCCGATCGTAGACGAGGTCGGCCCTCGTCTCGCCGAGCCGGAAGGTCAGGGCGCAGCCGTCGATTTCATCGGTGAGCGCCGGATTGGAGATGTCCGCGATACCGATCGTCAGCTCAGGCGCGGTCAGGCCGGGATAACGGTCGGCAAGATCGCGGCAATAACCCTGGCGTTCGTCCAGCACCTTCAGCGACCGATCGACATGCCCGAGCAGGTCGTGGATGGAGGCTTGTCCCGCCGCGTCGATTCGCAGCGGAATGGATTTCGCGAAATAGCCGGGGTGATGGGCACCAAGCTCTATCAGCCTGTCGTTCGTATAAGCGAGGTCGAACGTCGGCTGACCGGAAAGACGGTTCAGGAAGGCTGCCGTCAGCGCGACCCGTTCCTGCCGCGAAAGTTGCCCGGTAAAGGGCAGGGGGATGGTGCGAATATCCGGGGCATGTTCGGCTTCGGATGCTTTTACATAGGGTAGCGTGATATCGGCAATGGTTTCGAGCGTGCGGCGGAAGAAGCCTTCATGTCGCGCAAGAGTGGAAACCGCTTGCGATAACGTGTCCTTCTCGCGGTCGTTCATAAGCGGCAGCCGGTCGCCGGGGCGCAGCACCGAGGAAAGGGTGATCGGCCCGGCAACGTCCTTGCGGACGGCCTCGAGCAGGACCGGCATGTCCGCGGTTCCGACCGTCACGCCATGGGCGCCGACCGAGAGGACCAGGCCGGGTTCGCCGTTCAACTCGCCGTCGAGGACACGAAGATTTCTGACGGTGAAGACGTCGTTGCCGAACTGGACCTTTGGCGTTGCCAACGGGTTCAGATAGGGCGCGCCGAAATCCAGGCCGCGCACCAGGCGCGAAAGTTCGTTTGCCGAAGCGGTGAAATCGAGGGTGCCGGCGGCCGGAGGACGCCTGAGCTGTTCGTAATAGGTGCGACTCGTAAAATCCTGGCGGTGGGGGGTCAGGGTGCCGCGCTCGATGTCGCCGAGCATCTCGGAGAAAGTCGCAATCCCTGCTTCAAAGCATTTGGTGTTCAGCGTCAGCGCCGTCTCGTCCGCGCTGATCTCGAAATGCTGCTGCGCATAGATATCGCCTTCGTCGATCCCTTCGGTGATTGCGTGCCAGGTGATGCCGTGCCGGTCATGGCCTTCGAGGATCGCCCAGGCGGGTGTGTTGAGGCCGGCCATATCCGGCAGCAAGCCGTCATGAAAATTGGCGGCGCCGATGCGCGCGTGCTGCCAGATCGCATTGGGAACCATTTTCAGGTTGGCGATGCTGAACAGCCAGTCGTAGTCGTATTGCGTCAGCTGGGCGGCGTAATCGCCTTCGGGTGTTATGACGGGAATGTCCTGGGCCATCGCCCAGTTTCGGACCGATCCGTTCGAGGTCGCTATGGCCTGGATTTTATGTCCGCGTCCCCGCAGAATTTCAGCGCATTGAACCAGCAATAGTCCGCCACCGATCAAAACACACTTCAATTCGCCCATAAAGCTTGTCCCCACTCGTTGCTGTTCCAGGCACTTCGATAGAAACGGGGGGCGGTATAAAACTCAACATGCGCCTCACCACCCATGCGGATGATCGCGGCTAAGCCTGAATCGCGGGCCTTACCTGCCTCTCCCCCATACGGATGATGATGGTTTCCAAAGGAGTAATTGCGATTGCTTCTTAGCTGGAAGCACATTGAGAATGCGGGGTTTGCGCTCGCGGTTTTTCAATGGAAGCGGAACAAGGCCGATGGCTCATTGGGGTGATGTCATCGGGCCGACCTCCGCGGGTTGGGACGGTATCGATGCTTGAGGGGTCTAACCAAGTTAGTGCCGGCGATATTGCGATCGTCGGCATGGCTTTGAGAGTGCCGGGTGCGCGCAATGTTTCGGAATTCTGGCAAAACCTGCGAGACGGCGTCGAGTCCGTCCGCACGTTTTCGCCTGAGGACCTGATCGCTGAAGGCGAAGATCCCGAGCGGCTCCACCATCCCAACTATGTTCCCCGCGGCGCCGATCTTCCCGACATGGAAATGTTCGACGCGGAATTCTTCGGCCTAAACCCGAAGGAGGCGGCGATCATGGATCCCCAGCACCGCCATTTCCTGGAATGTGCCTGGGAAGCCATGGAGGATGCCGGCCGGACGCCGAACAATCAGCCCGGCCCGGTCGGTATCTTCGCCGGCTGCGGCATGGGCAGCTACTTCTATTTCAACGTCTGCAGCAATCGCAACCTCATCGACCAGGTGGGCATGTTCCTGTTGCGCCATACCGGCAACGACAAGGATTTTCTGGCGACTCGCGCCTCGTTCACGTTCGACCTGCGCGGTCCGAGCATCAACGTCCAGACCGCCTGCTCGACGTCGCTGGTCGCGGTGCATTACGCCTGCCAGAGCCTGATTTCGGGCGAGTGCGACATGGCGCTTGCGGGCGGGGTGACGATCGAGTTCCCGCATCGGCGCGGATACACGTTCCAGGAAGGCGAGATTCTGTCGCCCGACGGGCATTGCCGGCCCTTCGATCATCGCGCCGCCGGGACCGTTTTCGGCAGCGGTGTCGGGGTAGTCGTGCTGCGCCGGCTTTCGGATGCGCTCCGCGACGGCGATGTGATCCATGCCGTGATCAAGGGCACGGCCGTCAATAACGACGGCGGCAGCAAGGCGGGCTATCTGGCACCGAGCGTCAGCGGGCAGGCCGAGGCGGTTCTGGAGGCTCAAGGGCTCGCAGGCGTCGATGCCGACACTATTCAATACATCGAGTGCCATGGCACGGGTACGTTCCTCGGCGATCCCATCGAGATCGAGGCGCTGACGGCGGCCTTCAGGCAGAGCACCGAGCGGACCGGCTTCTGCCATGTCGGGTCGGTCAAATCGAATATCGGCCATCTCGATACCGCAGCGGGCGTCGTCGGCCTCATCAAGGCGACACTTGCCGTCAACGAGGGCGAAATTCCGCCAACGCTCGGCTTCGAGCGCCCCAATCCCTCGATCAATTTCGAAAAGAGCCCGTTCCGGGTCAACAACAAGCTGGTGAAATGGCCGCATGCGCCAGGCCCTCGCCGGGCGGCCGTCAACTCGCTCGGCGTCGGCGGCACCAATGCGCATGCGATCATCGAGCAGGCGCCGACCCGCTACGTGCCGGATGCGGCCAAGGACGACGCGCAGGCCGGTGCCGATTCCGATCCGATGCTGCTGTTCCTTTCGGCCCGCCAGCGCAAGACGATCGACCAGGCGGCCGAGCGGCTCGGTTTGGCGATGTCAAACCAGCCCGGCCTTTCGCTCGACGACGTCAGCTACACCTTGTTGCATGGCCGCAAACATTTCGACCATCGCATGGTGGTCGCCGTTCGCGGAAAAGAGGATGCCATCGCGGTCCTCGCAAACCCGGGCAACCGAGGTTTCATTCATCAGCCGGTGCCGAACAACGCCGGTGCCATTTTCCTGTTTCCGGGCGGCGGCGCGCAATATGTCGGCATGGCCAAGCGGCTTTACGAGGAGGATCAGACATTCCGGCTGATCGTCGAGGAGGGGCTTTCCCATCTGCCGAGCGATGCGGCAAAAGAGATCCGCGCCACCTGGCTTGGGGAAAGTTCCGCAGCGACTGCGAAAGCCTTTCTCCGCCCGTCGCTCCAGCTTCCGGCCATCCTGATCACCGAAATCGGTTTGGCCCGCCTCTGGATGGATTGGGGTGTGAAGCCGAAGGCGCTGATCGGTCATTCCATGGGCGAGAACGCCGCGGCCTGCGTCGCCGGCGTGATGTCCTTCAAGGATGCCGTCAATCTCGTGCACCTGCGCGGGAAACTGTTCGAGACTATCCAGCCGAGCGGGATGATGAGCGTGCCGCTCGATCACGACCGGCTTTCCGAACTGTTGCCGTCATCGCTCGACATTGCTTCGGTCAATGCGCCGTCGCTTTGCGTCGTGTCCGGCCTCAACGAGGATCTCGACACATTCCGGGAATTCCTGGCGGGGCAGGGCATCGATGCGACACGGGTGCCGATCAATATCGCCGCTCATTCGCGGCTGGTCACGCCCATCCTCAAAGCCTTCGAGACTTTTCTGCGCGGTATTACTCTTCGAGCCCCGGCAATTCCGATCCTATCGAACCGTACAGGCTTGCCGCTCAGCGCCGAAGAGGCGACCGATCCGATGTACTGGGTTGGTCACCTTCGTTCGACCGTCCATTTCGCGCACGGCATGGCGGCGCTTTCGGCCGAACCCGGACGGATTTATATCGAGGTGGGTCCCGGACGGGTTCTGTCGTCACTGACGAAGGCGCAAGGGTCGATCCCCGCAAACCAGGTGATCAACAGCCTGCCGCATCCGGATGAGGTCGGCGACGACCGGCTTTATTTCCTCTCGGCCGTCGGACGGGCCTGGGCGACCGGCCTTGAAGTCGATATCGACCGCCTGTGGCAGGGCCGTTCGCCGCGCCGGGTCCGGTTGCCCGCCTATCCATTCCAGCACAAGCGCTTCTTTATAGACCGTGCCGGAGCGAATGAGAGAGGTAAAAGCGCCGAGCCCGTCCTTTCGAAGGAACCCGATATCGCACGCTGGGGCTATCGTCCCTCCTGGAAGCAGACGCTTGCGGATTACGAAATCGGCGCCGAGAAAGAGGCGCGATCCTGGCTGTTCTTCCTCGATGATACCGGCATGGGAGCGCGGCTGGTCGCTGCGCTGAGGACGGCAGGACACCGCGTCGTGACGGTGTCGCTGGGCGACGCTTTCATTCGCCGTAGCGCCGAGGATTATATGCTCTGCCCGGAGCTGGGGCGTGCGGGATATGATGCCCTTATCGCCGGACTTATCGGCGATGGTGGACTGCCGTCGCGGATCGTGCATATGTGGCTTCTGACCCAGGCGGAAACCTTCCGGCCCGGCTCGAATTTCTTCCATCGGAACCAGGAATGCGGCTTTGACAGCATGTTGCATCTCGCTCAGGCTCTGGGGGATGCAGCCAGCGTTCCGGACATACATTTCACCGTCATCACCAACGGTATGCAGCAGGTTTCGGGCGAGCCTTTGCCCTATCCCGAAAAGGCCACTGTTCTTGGTCCCGGCCTGGTCCTGCCGAAGGAGATGGCCGGCGCGACGGTCAAGGTGATCGATATCGATCTGCCGTCCAAGGCCGAGCGGAACAGCAAGCGTTTCGCTTTTGCTCGTTCGGCAGAGAAAAAGGATACCGCGGACCTGGTGCCATTGACCGAGCAGCTCTGGGAAGATCTGCATGCGAAGCCGGGATCAGAAGTGGTGGCGCTGCGTAAGGGGCGGCGCTGGTCGCAGATCCATCAGCGGCTGCCATTAAAAGAAGTGTCATCCGAGCAGGCGAAACTGCGCGAAGGTGGCGTCTATTTCTTCTCCGGCGGTTTGAGCGATGTCGCTCTCGCACTTGCGGACGAGCTCGCCAGCCGGTTCCGTGCGCGGATCGTGCTTGTCGGCCGCCTGGTCCTGCCGCCGCGGGAAAACTGGGAATTCTACGATCGCACCCACGGCCATGACGGAGTACGGCGCGCGATTTCGGCGATCCGGAGGCTCGAAGACAAGGGCGCTGAGGTCCTCTATCTCGTCGGCGATGTCAGTAATCCGGAGCAGATGAGCCGGGCGGTGGAGACGTCGCTTTCCCGTTTCAGGGAAATCAACGGTGTCTTCCATGCGGCCGGCGCGGTCGATGACGGCCTGATCCAGACCAAGACGCGCGACAGCATCGACAGGGTGCTGACGCCGAAGGTCCTCGGTACGACCGTACTGGATGCGGCACTCGAAAACGTGGCGCTTGATTTCTTCCTGATGTTCTCCTCCACCAGCACCGATGTGGTGCGGGCGGGACAGGTCGATTACGTCGCCGCAAACGCCTATCTCAATGCCTTCGCGCAGAGCCGTTCCCATCGCACCGACCGGGCGACCGTCGCGCTGCACTGGGGCGTCTGGAACGAAGTCGGTCTTGCGGCACGAGCGCTTGGCGCTTCGGAAGGCGGCGGATGGATCAGGCCGGTTGCCGGGCCGGCAGTGGGTCCGTTCTTCCATCACTGGAAAGAGGACGAGACGGGACAGCCCTGGCTCGAGGCACTGGTCGGCCCTGAAACCGAATGGATGCTCGACGAGCATCGTCTTCTGTCCGGTCAGGCCGTCATGCCGGGTACCGGCTATCTGGAATTGATTACACAGGCGTCTCGGGAATACGGACTTCCGTTTGCAGCGGAAGTGGCGGACCTCGTATTTCTGAGACCGCTTGTCTTTAGCGATGGAGAGATGAAAGCCGTTCGCGTCCGGCTGGAACCGGTGGCGGAGCATTTTCGCGTCGCGGTTCTGGCGGGCCCGGCGGATGGCGAAGATGCGCTGTTCGTCAAGCACGCCGAAGCCGTCCTCAAGCCGCAGCCGCAACAGAGGCACGAGACCATCGACATCGCCACTATAGCCTCTTCCTGTGAGGAGACACGGGTCGCCGGAGGCGGCAGCGCGCTTCGTGCTGTCCAGGAGAAGCATATTCGCTTCGGCCCCCGCTGGTCCGTGCTGCGCTCCATGGCGATCGGAAGCGGCAAGGCGATTGCGGAGCTGAAACTGGACCCCTCATATGCCGATGATCTTTCGAAAGGCGTTCTGCTGCATCCGGGCCTGCTCGACATTGCGACCGGCTTTGCCATGGAACTTGCCAAAGACTACGACGCGGAGACTTCGCTTTGGGCGCCGGCAACCTATGGCCGGGTGGTCCTTCACGAGCCGCTGCCCGCCGAGATCGTCAGCATCGTCAGGCTCGCCGACAGCAACGATTTCGGCGAGGGCTATGCGGCCTTCGACGTGACGATCACCGATCCTCACGGTAATATTGTCTTCGAAGCCGAGAAGTTCGTCATGCGCAGGCTGGAGAACGATCTTGCGCTCGGTCTCGCAACCCAGGCGGATGCACCGGCTGCTGCGAAACCGAAACATGCCCCCCTGTCTACGGCGATGCTGAAGCTCGGCACCCAGGTGCGCAACGGCATCCTTCCGTTGGAAGGCTTTTCGGCGCTGCAACGTGCACTCGGCACCTCCGAACCTCAACCGATCATCAGTTCGATCGATCTCGACACCTTGCGCGAATGGATCGCGGCCTCTGCCGAAACCGCGACGCCGTCTGGGGACAATTTCGAGAGGCCGGACCTCGAAAGCGAGTTCGTCGAGCCCCGCAACCCGATCGAGGAAACGCTGGCCGGTTATTGGCGGGAGCTTCTCGGCATCGCCAAGGTCGGCATCCATGACAGTTTCTTCGACATGGGCGGGCATTCGCTGATTGCAGTTCGACTGTTTCGGATGATCAAGAAGCAATACACACTCGACCTGCCGATCTCGACGCTGTTCGAGGCGCCAACCATTGCCCAGTGTGCCGAGCGCATCGCTATTGAACTGCCGGATGGCGGCGAGACCGCAGGATCCGAAATGACGGCGAATGCTCCGACGACGACGGCAAAGCCGGTTCACCTGGTGCTGATGAACCCCGGCAAGGACGCCAAGGCGGCGCCGCTGTTCATCTGCGCCGGCATGTTCGGCAATGTCCTGAACCTTCGCCATCTGGCTATGACCATGGGGGCGGACAGGCCGGTCTACGGATTGCAGGCTCGCGGTCTCTATGGAGACCATGAGCCGCATGCGACTTTCGAGGAAATGGCGGCCGATTACATCGCCGAAATCCGCATCGTGCAGCCAAACGGCCCCTATCTCCTTGCCGGCTATTCGGGCGGCGGCATAACCGCCTATGAAATGGCCCGACAACTTCAGGAGGTGGGAGAAGAAGTTTCCCATGTGTTGATGCTGGACACGCCGCTGCCGCGGCAACCGGGGCTGGATCTGCGCGACCGCATCAGCATGAAACTGCAGGATATCCGCCGACATAAGGCCAATTATCTCGCCAAGTATCTCCAGGACCGTCTGCACGACAAGATGAACGGCCGCGCCAAGCAGGAGGCGGAGCATCAGGCCGGGCCGACGGAGCATTTCAACAACGAGAAGATCGAGGTGGCGTTCAGGCGGGCGGCTCATCAATACCAGGTGAAACCCTATGCCGGAGCGGTGACCTTGTTCCGACCGAAGCCCGCCATCTTCTACAGGCTCAGTGGCGGACGCTGCCTCAAGGAGAACCGCGATATCCTGCTCTCCGACAACGGCTGGAGCGAGCATGTCGTGCAACTCAGTGTCTCCGAGGTGCCGGGAGATCACGACAGCATGGTGCTCGATCCCTATGTTCGCGTGCTTGCCGAGCGCATGCGCGCAATCGTTGCCGAGGCGGTGGAAAAACGGAAGTCAAAGGACGCCGGACCGGCGCAGCCGCTTCAAAGCAAAACCGTTGCCCAGAAACCGGTGATCGAGCTTGCGTAACGTTCCCCGGCAATCCGTTTCGATGCCGTCGCCCACGCTCGTGGCCTTGCCATTGGACGGGCCGCCGTCGTCACATCTTTCCCAGACGCACAACCAGGCCAACAGAATAGTGAAGTAAGGAGCCCGCGGTGGTCGAAGCAAGTATTTCTCCCGATTGGAATGGCGAACCTTCGGGTCCTGCGGGTGTGCTCGGCTCGCCCGCTCCTTCGGTCGAGTCGCAGCCGCGTTTCCGCAATATCATCATGCGGGCGGCCGGCTGGTCGATGATGGGGTATGTCCTGCTGCAGGTGCTGCGCATCGCCAGCAGCCTGATCCTGACGCGCCTGCTGATCCCGGAAATGTTCGGCATCATGGCGGTTGCCACGATGGTTCAGGTCTCGGTGTCGATGCTCTCCGACCTCGGCCTCAGGCCGGCAGCGATCCAGAGCCGGATGGGAGACGAGCAATCCTATCTCGATACCGCCTGGACGCTGCAGATCCTGCATGGATGCCTGATCTGGTTTACCTGTGTGCTGGTGGCGATCGGGATCGGGCGCGCAGCCCATTACGGTCTGTTTCCCGCCGGGTCGGTCTATACCGTTCCCGAGCTTCCCGAGATTATCATGGCACTGTCGTTCTGCACGGTCATCATGGGCCTGCAATCGACGAAACTCATCTCCGCTTTCCGGCATCTGGATCTCGGACGGCTGACGGTTATCGAGGTCACGGCACAAGTGATCAGCCTCACCGTTGCGGTTCTGCTCGCCTGGAAGACGGGGTCGATCTGGGCCTTCGTCGTTTCGACATATGTATCCTGCATCGTCACCACCGTGCTCAGCCATGTGTGGCTCCCCGGCGTGAATAACAGCTTTTCCTGGGAGAAGGAGGCGGTTCGGGATCTCATTCGCTTCGGCCGGTGGATCATGCTGTCGTCGATCCTGACGGTGGTCGCGGCCAGCGGGGATCGCGTCTTTCTTGCCGGCTGGACGAGCCCCATGATGCTCGGCCTCTATAGCCTGGCCTTCAATCTTATTTCGATGCTGGAGGGCGCAGGCGGGCGGCTTTTCTCAACTGTCGCGATGCCGGCACTCAGCAAGGTGGCGCGGGAGCGGCCCGAACAGCTGCGCGGCATGTTTCTGAAAATTCGCCTTCCCTTCGATCTCGTGTTCATAGGAAGCGCCGGGGCGATCTTCTCAGGCGGCAAGGCGATCATCGAGTTTCTCTATGACGATCGTTATCTGGAGGCCGCGCCGATCATCCAGATACTGTCCTTCAGCCTTCTCACCACCCGTTTCGGGCCGCTGTCGGCGATATACCTTGCCGTCAACGAACCCAGAAACCAGACCATTCTGAATTTCGTCCGGGCGATCTCGATTTTCGTCTCGATTCCGGTCGCCTATTATATGTTCGGGTTTTACGGCGCGTTGTGGGCGATCGCCCTTTACGGGCTGCCGGTTTTTGCCGTGATATTCTATTTCAATCGGCGCCATGGCCTCCACAGCCTGCCCTATGAAGTCGGCGTGCTTCTGGCCTGGCCAGTCGGTTTTCTAGCCGGAACCCTCGCGACGCTGATTTTTGAGCGCGCCGGCAGCATGTTCTGATCGATCCAAATCAGAAGGCGATCCGTCCTCAGTCGAGGGGTGGTGGTGGACGATTCCGTCCTACCCCTAAAGCAGTAATGTTCTCCCACTTCCGATAGATTGAAGAAGAGGAGAAGGCGAAATAACATTCATCATCAATACATACTTGTGGCGGCCAGTGAGTAGTGGTTGCTCAACCGTCACGTCAGCGGGATTTCATCAATTCAATTTGGAAATACTCTATGCATGACAACATAAATTTCCGGACTGGTCTGGCGTTGAATTTTTTCCACCGGATTGGTGGCGTCGACTGCAAAGGGGTCAATCAATGAGCGTGGCGGGGCCGCATTCCGATAGCCTTCCGCAGGTCTTCCGCGCTTTCGCCGATAAACTTTCCGAGCAGAGCCGTGCCGGAAACGGGCCTCACTCCAATGTCGCGAAATCACCGGACAAGACGCTTCGGCCCTTGTTGATTGCCGAGGCAGCGAACCCGGAATGGACCAGCGTGCCGCTGGTCGGCTGGAACCTTGCGCATGCGATCATGCAGAAGACCGACGCTCTCCTTGTCACGCAGGTCCGGAACCGGGATGCGCTTTTGCGCGCCGGGTTGGTCGAGGGGCGCGATTTCGTCGCTATCGACAACGAAAGGGTAGCGCGCGCCTTCTACCGTCTCAGCGAGCGTCTGCGGGGCGGCGAGAACAAGGGCTGGACGGTCGTGACGGCCTTTTCCTCGTTCTCCTACTATAGTTTCGAGCGAGAGGTATGGAAGCTGCTGGGCAAGCGGCTGATGGCCGGCGAATTTGATCTGGTGCACAGGATCACGCCGCTCAGTCCCACGAGCCAAAGCCCGATCGCGAGGAAGCTGAAAAAATATGGCATCCCTTTTGTCCTCGGCCCCCTCAACGGCGGCGTGCCCTGGCCGAAAGGTTTTTCGGACGTGCGAAGCCGTGAGCGCGAGTGGCTGTCGGCAATTCGCAAGCTCCATTTTCTGATGCCGTACTACCGGACGACGCGATCGGAGGCGGCAGCGCTGATTGCGGGATCCGGTCACACGCTGAGCGAGCTTCCCACGAGCTGTGCGGAAAGGGCCTTTCTCATTCCGGAAAACGCGGCCGATCCGGATCGTTTTCCATTTCAGTTGCGCGAACTCTCCGGCAACAGGTTGGCCGTCGCCTTCATCGGCAGGCTGGTACCCTATAAGGGCGCAGATATCCTCATCGAGGCCGTGGCCGCCTATCGCGGGCGTTTGAACATCGAAGTTCTCATTGTCGGGGATGGGCCCCAGCGAAAAGAACTGGAGGAGACCGTGCGTCGAAAGGGGCTTCGGGATTCCGTCAAATTTGCGGGATGGGTGGAGCAAAGGGACCTGGCTTCAACACTGGCCGGATATCAGGTGCTGGCATTGCCGAGTGTCCGGGAGTTTGGCGGCGGAGTGGTTCTGGAGGCAATGTCCATGGGCCTGGTCCCGGTCGTTGCCAATTACGGAGGCCCGCCGGAGCTCATCGACGATCATTCCGGCATAGCGGTAGACTTTCACGATCGCGAGACGTTGATTACCGGTTTCACCAAGGCGTTCGAATACTTGGAAAGCAATCCCGGGCTTGTCGCTCTACTCAGCGACGCAACCTCAAGACGTGTTAGAGAAAGATACAGCTGGCATGCCAAGGCGGCTCAGATGTTCGAGATTTATAACTGGATCCTGTATGGTGGTCCAAAGCCTATATTTTGACGTGCGCGTTAACTATAAGCAGATATCCAATTCCCTATCGGAACTTAGCTCGCCACTTTGATAAATATTTTTATCTATTTGCTTACTTGATGATAGACTAAATTACGTATCAGTTGTATATTGACGTTAATAAAAGGTTGATGAGGTGGTAAGACAGTCTGTTGGCGTACTTATAGTTGCGGTTCCTGAAGGGGACAATCAGTCCTAGACTTCAGGCAAGGGGGTAAGATGAGTTCCACACCAAGCGGCTACAGCCGTTCTCCTGCTGTGGCAGAATCCTTTCGCATTATGAATGACATCCCGAAGCTCGCCGAACGAGATGATCGCGGCGGTGAAGGGGTAAACCACGATGGATGCCTGGTGATCATCGACGCGAGAGCGCTTGATCGCGAATGCCTTGCCAAAGCCCTCATCGGGCGTGGCCTCGAGATGGATGTCTGCGCTGTCGGCTCCATCGAAGAATGGAAGTTAGAGAAAGATCTCTTTCCACCTGTTCAAGCCGTTCTATTCAATATAGGCAGCCGAAAGGCCGACGATTCAGCACTCGCAGCTGACATCTCGAAATTGACGACCGAGTTCAAGTCGCCGCCGATCATCGTGCTCTCCGACTCCGATGATCTCGCGCAGGTCGTGAAAATGCTCGAGTATGGGGCTCGGGGTTTCATTCCGTCCTGCGTCGGCATCGGCGTCTGCGTCGAAGCGATCGGCCTGGCAGTTGCCGGCGGGATTTTCGTTCCTGCAAGCAGCGTCCTCTCCATGAGGCATCTGGTCAGCGCTGCGACGTCGTCGGCAGAACATCGGCCGCTCTCGGGGATGTTCACGCTGCGCCAGGAAGCGGTGGTCGAAGCGCTTCGCAGGGGCAAGGCCAACAAGATCATCGCCTACGAGCTCAATCTTCGGGAAAGCACGGTCAAGGTCCACATCCGCAATATCATGAAGAAGCTGAAAGCGACCAATCGAACAGAGGTCGCCTACAAGCTCAATGACCTCTTCCCGTACGGAGCGGCTAACTAGATCCGCCGTTCACCTGACGGACCATCCCCAAGATATCACGGCTGCGAAATCCGAATGTTCGCAGCTGAATGAAAACTACCAAAAACCACGTCAACGCTGACAGGGGCGTCGCCGCGGTACTGCCTCCTGACCTTGAAGAACTTCCCGGCAGGGATCGTTCTTTGACGTTGGTGGTCGTGCATACGCCGTTGCATTGGCGAGAGACAAGGAACGGCGCAGCGCGCGCGTTCTGAAACGAATTGCGAATTCAATCTGTACGTCATCCAATCTGGCAGTCAGGGCAATGCCGATAGGGGTTCGGTGTGTCGAGACCGTGAGATCGGCTTCGTGTGTCCTGGCGGTCGGATGCGGGATCGTCAGGCCCCGCCGGGCATACCATCATCGGGGATGACAAGGAGCTAGGGCGACGGCTTTGGCAGGGCCCTCCAATTGGGATCCGGCCAGACAAACGGGTTGTCTCCGGGTTTCGGATGGATTTCGGCAAAATAGCTCTGGCAGCGACCGACTTCGTTCGGTTCGCCCGCAAGCGTCCAGTAGCTTCGGCAGACCTTTTCGACGATGACGTGCCGGCATTCTTCCATGCTCGGCGGGTCCAGGCTTTCCTGCTTCAGAAAATCTCGAGTCACGGTCCAGGCAATTCTCTGCAGTTCCTTTGCAAGATCCCGGGGTATGGTCGGCGGTGCCGCGGCGCCCTCGGGCGATTGATGATAGATCGATGCGTAGTGGACTGCGGCCACAAAATAGATGCCGATATCGGTCAAATGCACATTGTCGCGGAAAATCCGATCCAGCTTCTGCCTGGTGCTTCCGGTCAGGCCGACAACCTTGTCGTCAAGGGTCCTTTTCACCAATTCCACGAGCGCCGTACCGGCCGGCACGACAAAGAGATTGGCCGGGCGTTTTTCGGCCTGCAGCGTCAGCCTCGCTTTCTCCGCTATGCATTGCCAGACAACCGACGCGTTTGTCTCGTGTTCCAGCCACAGTGCGGGCTTGTCCTTGTCGACATCCAGCCAGGTGTGCACATAGAGAGTTCGGCCGTTCGGATTGCCGTCGAGAAGGCGGTCGTGAAAATGACGCAGGTAGCCAATCGCGTTTTCCCATATGACCGAGCCGATCGAGCCGTGGCCTTCCGCCACGACAAGCGTGTCGTAGGGCCGTCCGGTGCGGACATGGGTCGGGTGACGCAACTCCTCGATGACATTCATTTCGTCGCCATTGCGGTTCTTTCCGTATTTATATCCGGCCCAGCCGCTGCTTTCGGCGTCGTCGCCGCGGGTGCGGACCCTCAGAGGCGAGCCGATGACGATCTGTTCCTCCCAGGCAATGGTTTTGCCCTGGCTTTTGGCGATCAGTTCCACCCAGTCGGGCAGGGGATTGTCGATCAGGCTATGGCCGGTGAAGAAAACCTGTGCGGAATTTCGTGCATCGGAGACCGGCTTGGTTTCTTGCGACAGTGCGGCGCCGGACAATAGGCACCCGAGAGATGCTATGACGAGGCGCTTGCGTCCTCTAGAGCTGGTTAGGAGCATCGGCCTTCTCCGTTTGATCTGGAGGCATCTCCCTGCAAAACTGCGAAATGCCCCGGCTTGCCGGTTTGCGGCTGCCCGGTCGGGACCAGCTCGCCCGCGCCCGATGCGCTGCCGAACACCCAATACTTGTTGAGAAGAAAAAGCGCCGCCGGAACCAGGGTCGCCATGAAGGGCAGGGCATAGATGCCTGGATAATCCAGCCACGTGACGATCACGAAGACGATCGACGTATTGAAGGCGAACCCCGCGACACTTGCAGCCAGAAAACGCGTCAGGCGGGCGGATGTGAGCCAACGCCCGCCGGCATCGTCCCGAAAGGTCCATCCTGCTTGTCCGGTGAAAGAAATTCCGAATGCCAGGACAAAGGCGATGGCGTTGGCCGCCAGGGGCTCGACAACGAGAAGTTCGCTCAGTGCGGAATAGATGGTCAGGTGGGCGGCCGTCGCAAGGACGCCAACGGTTGCAAAGCGCCAGATCTGTCCGACAAGCGCCGCCGTTCCGGATCCGCGTCGAGTTGCGGCCGCTGATCTAGCTAGTTCAATCATCAGACCCCGCCCAATCAGGAGTGCGAACGATTTCGCGGACAGAGGAGTCCGCCGAAATCTTCACAAGACGACCATACACGTCGGATAACCGCGCCATCATCCTGCCCAAAAGGCGTAAGGCTGACCGTATCGGAGATACAGGCGGTTCCATCAAAAGCATAAGTGGGCAAGGGTGAAGAGGTCGGCCTAGGATTGCCGCATCGAACCCGCGAGGACCGCGATGCCGAAGCGCCCAATCGAGAGCAGGCCCGTATCGACGATCAGTCTGATCATTCCGGTCCACAACGAGGAGGCGGCCATAGCGCCGTTTCTCGAAGCGGCCCAGGAAGCCCTGGATCCTTTGCGCGACGATGGTATCCTGTTCGAATTCATCTTCATCAACGATGGGAGCCGGGACCGCACCCTCGATCGTCTGACTAAGGCCCAGCACGGCGAACCGCGCATCCGGATCATCGACCTGTCGCGCAATTTCGGCAAGGAGGCGGCAATGACGGCGGGGCTCGATGCCTGCCAGAGCGATGCCGCGATCCCGATTGATGTCGACCTGCAGGATCCTCCCCACGTCATCCCCTTGCTGATTGCGAAATGGCGCGAAGGTTTCGACGTGGTGCTGGCCAAGCGGGCGGACCGTTCAAGCGACGGCTTTCTCAAGCGCCATACCGCCTCGATGTTCTACCGGCTGCACAATCTGATCGCCTCGCAGGAGATACCGTCCAATGTCGGCGATTTCCGGTTGGTAGACCGCCAGGTGATCGATGCCCTCAGGCAGCTTCCGGAACGACGCCGTTTCATGAAGGGCCTGTTTGCGTGGGTGGGCTTCAAGACCACGGTTGTCGAATATGTCCGGGAGCCGCGCGTCGCCGGGCAGTCGAAATTCTCCGGCTGGCGGCTTTGGAATTTCGCGCTGGAGGGGATCACTTCCTTTTCGAGCGTACCGCTGGAGATCTGGACCTATGTCGGGGCATCGATCTCGCTCGCGTCCTTCGGTTATGGCCTGCTGACCATCTTCAAGACGCTGTATTTCGGCGTCGAAGTCCCCGGTTATGCGTCGCTGCTGGTCAGCATGCTGTTCCTCGGCGGTATCCAGTTGATCGGTATCGGCATACTCGGCCAGTATCTCGGGCGCGTTTATGCCGAGATCAAGCAGCGGCCGATCTATATCGTGCGCCAGAACCTCACCACGCAGGCTCCGCAGGACAATCTGGTTTCGATCGGTCCCAGAGTGCGCCGTCGGCGTGCCACGACATGAGTGCAAATATGGACGCCGTGCGAACCGCCTATCAAAGGGCAATCAAGCGCAAGGACGCTGCCGCCGACTATGAGAAATCCTCACCGCGGGGCGGAAAGCCATCGGACGTATCGGGCGATACGCGGAGATGGGGTAACGTTCCGATATTTCTCGTCGCGCTGATCGCTGCCGGCATAGCGCTCCGAATTCTCAACCTGACCCTCGATGCCTCACTGTGGGAAGACGAGGTGTTTTCCGTCGCACTGGCCGAAAGCCCGCTGATCGACCTCCTATTCGCGGCGTTGCGCTTCGACACGCATCCGCCGCTCTATTATGTCCAGTTGCACATGTGGGCGGCGTTCGGCGACAGCGACCGCTGGTACATCCTCAACTCCACGCTTCTGAGCATTGCAGCCGTCGCGGCGATCTACGAGGCTTGCAGGCGTATCTACGATCGCAGCGTCGCGCTCTGGGCAGCCGCCATTTTCGCCGTGATGCCGCTCCAG
This sequence comes from Neorhizobium galegae bv. orientalis str. HAMBI 540, assembly GCF_000731315.1. Taxonomy (NCBI): domain Bacteria; kingdom Pseudomonadati; phylum Pseudomonadota; class Alphaproteobacteria; order Hyphomicrobiales; family Rhizobiaceae; genus Neorhizobium; species Neorhizobium galegae. The sequence goes on along the minus strand of NZ_HG938353.1, from coordinate 3,476,644 downwards.
CTTTTCTTTGCGGAAAATGTCCGCATGTACCCGATGCTCGCCATATTGGAGATCGCCCTCTGGTACGTGCTGCAGACGATGGCGAGAGATCGCCATGCGTCGAGAGGGCGGCTCATCGCGGCACTCTGCTTCGGGCTTGCCGTAACCCTCACCCACGGGCTCGGGTTCTTCGTGACCTTCTTCCTCTTCCTGCATGCGGCGATCCGGCTTAGACGGGCCGCCCCCGGCCGGGATCTGCTGTTCCTGGTAGGGATCTACGTGGTGGTGGCGCTGGCCGCGCTCTATCCGCTGGTGATCGGGGCAATCCGGCAGACGGAGGGTATAGCCGGCTTCGATCTGCCGACGATCGGTATCCATCTGACGCTGACGCTTCTCGGCCTGGAGTTTCCGTGGCCGACCGTTGCGGGCTTCCTGATGCTGCCGCTGGTGGCACTTCTGCCGCTTTCTGAATCCCGGGCACGTTGGCCCGGCGGTCTCTTGGTCCTGTTGCCGCTTGCGGTGCTGCTCGCCATCTCGCTGCTCTTCAAGCCGGTCTTCATCTACCGGACGCTGGGGCTCTTCCTGCCGTTTCTGGCAATCTCGCTTGCCCTTTACGCCGATGCGGTTTTCAAGGCGCATGCCATCGCACAGCGGGTTGTCGTCTCGGCCGTTGTTCTGCTGATGTTGGCCGGCGGCCTGAATTACACCCTGAAATTCGAAAAGCGAGGATATCGCGAGATCATAGCAGCATGGGAGGCACAGTCTCCGACGGACGCCGTCCTGATGACGAACGGGCCTTCGGAATTCTGGGCAGTCCTGCGATACCTCAATAACGGAGAGGGAAGACGGAGCGCCCTGGAGGTTCAGCCGCCGGTCAGGGACGGCATGCTGCGGATCAAACAGAAACTGGAGGGTGTTGGCGCCGCGAGCCTGGGGCTGTTCGGGCGTTCGAATTATGCCCAGGTCGGAAACCGCAGGATCTATCCGTATTTCGCCGAGGATGTCGCGTCCGGCCTTTCTGCCTTCTGGACCCTCAATCCTCCAAAAGCCGGCTGCGCCTTGGCGAATGCGGGAATTGGTGCGGATGTCTCCGGCTACCGGGAGGATGCCGATATCTCGCTCAGCGGCCACCATCTTGCTGAATGCCGCAATTTGCGGTTCGGCCCGAAAGCATAAACCGCAGCTTGCGAACCCGGTGAGGCTGGAGTCCGAGAGAGATGATGCAAATTTTATTAAAAGTTAATATAGTATAGTTGGCAGGTTATTCCGCTTTTTTCCGGGCGTTGCTTGAATGGTGGTTCATTCATCGTTTCCGGCAGCGGGGCCCGCAGGGTCACCAAAGCAGACTCCGCATGCCAGCCAGTAAAATCATCGCGTTATAGCTTGCCTGGCTTATCCAGCACCCAATCTGATTGGGCCTATCCGCCACCGGCCAGGCAAAGTTTCGGGCCGAATCAACCCTCTTCCTGTTGGCGAATCGGTTGCCTGAGATGGCTCTAGCCCGATCAGGCCGAGCGTATGCCTGTAGCAATCATCCAAGATACCGTTTGGAAACCATGTTTTTAGCCCGATAGGGGCAAGATGTGTGGCTTTAATACGTCTCCCGGGACCCCAGTTAACCTTCCGTCAACAATTCCTTTCCCCGCACATAACCGGCTATATCCCGAAGGTTAAGGAACTCTTGCTTTATATTTGGGGGCGGAGTTGATTGCGGCACAGTTTTTATTGGGGGTTAGAGTCATGTCCGTTGAAGATCCGCGCCTGTCGAGCATCTCGGAAGAAAATCTGACTGAGAATTTCTCGTCGGAAATCCAGGAGGAAATTGCATCTTCCTCGACACCTTCTCCGATCGAGCACGAGATCCAGGTGGCGCAGGCCGGCGATGGCCGCACCCCGACGACGGGCCGTGTACCGACGGATCCGAACGCGCCGGTCGCTCCTCCTGCAGCTCCGGCCGCGGAAGTGACCCCGGATGCCAACAACATCGTTCACCTGGCGGCAAATGTCGCGATTGACGATGTCCGCATCGACGGCGCGAACCTGATCCTGGTCCAGGCGGACGGCACCGAGGTCGTCATCCTCAACGGCGCTGCCAAGATCCCGACGATGCTGATCGGCGAGGTCGAGGTTCCCCAGCAGGTGCTTTTCGCAGCACTGGAAGATAGCGGCATCAACGTCGCGGCTGGCCCGGACGGATCCTATAGCGCAAGCGGACGCCCCGACAGCTCCGGCGCTCAGTTCGAAGACTCGATCCAGGGAAACCAGAACGGCCCCATTCAGCTGGCATCCCTGCTCGGCGACACGGACTTTGGTGGCGACGGAGGGCTTGATGCCCAGACGGGCGCAGACGATCAGCCGGACGCCTTCGACATGGGGTCGCCGTTCATCTTCTCCGAATCGGTACTGGCCGATGACGTTATCGGCAACGAGACGATCAATGGCACGCTCGGGTTCGACGGCGGTGACGATTTTGGCATTGTCTCCTCGGTGAATTACCAGAGCACTTTCGATATGGCGGAAGGAACCGGCGCCGGCGCTGCTACGGCGCTCACGTCTGGCGGTCATGCCGTTACTGTGTCGACCTCGGCTGACGGCCTGACGGTCACCGGCACGATCACCGTCGGCGAGACCACGGTCACCGTTTTCACGCTAACGGTCACCGACCCCGTCACCGGCGCCTTCACCTACACGCAGTCGCAGCCTCTCGACCATCCGGATCTCGGCCAGATCGGTGCCGATGACGCCCTGCGACTGAACTTTACGTTCACAGTCACGGACAAGGACGGAGATTCCGATACCGGTTCGTTCTCGATCGAGATCGGTGATGACGGCCCGGTACAGCGCGAGGCGGTTGGCGCCTCGCTGAATGAAGACGATGTTTCGGCCTATCCTGCCACGGATGGCAGCGAAGCTGCCAAAAAAACCGGCGATATCTCGCTCGGCATTTCGTGGGGTGCGGATGCCGATACACGCAATGGCGAAGGCGACACCTTCGGCCGCTCGGTCGGTTTTGCGAACGCGGCAGGCGCGGTCCCGGCCAATGCCGAGGGCGTTTACACAGGTGCCTCAGATGTCGGTCTCTCCGTCACTGGCGGGACTCTGACCTCGGGTGGTAGCGAGCTTTATTACGTGATCACCGACCTTGGGAATGGTGGCCAGACGCTGACGGCTTATGTCGATGGCTCGGAACCGGCAGCGAAGGTATTCGAGATCTCGTTGGATCCGACCTCCGCAAATGGGTCTTACACGGTCGAGATCTTCCAGGAACTGGATCACACCGTGGACTCGGATGCGTTGACGATCTCGTTCCAGTTCCAGGGTGTCGATGCCGACGGTGATGCCGCAGCGTCAGGTACGGCTTTGATCACCATCGCTGACGATGCGCCGGTGATCGGCGCGGCCGGCGAAGGCGGCGAAGGCAAGGTCGACGAAGGTGGCAGCAATACCGCCCAAGGTTCGCTTGGCATTTCCTGGGGAGCGGACGACGGTAATACGAGCGAGGACGGCGGCTACGACGGCACCCAGGACGCCGGAGACCGGTCCGTGGTCTTCACCCCGGGCGAGGTCTCTGACCTGCCGCCCGCAGACGGCGATGACATGCCTGCGCTGAAGGTCGGTAACTCGGCACTTTCGACGGCTGCCGTTTCGGCATTCATGCAGGTATGGAGTGGCGAGACCGAGATCGGACTTGGGAACCTGACCTCAGGTGGCCAGCCGCTCGTCTACACGCTGTCGCCGGACGGCACGGTTCTGACGGCGGCCGACCAGGAGGGTGGACCGGTCTTCACCGTGACCCTCTCCGATACCGGCGCCGGCGGCTACACCTTCGAGCTTCAAGGCGTTCTCGACCATCCCGGCCATGGCGAAACCGGCAGCAAGGCCGACATCCTGACCTTCGAATTCACCTACACCGTGCGTGACGGCGATGGTGACGTCGCCGAGAGCACCTTCACGGTCGATGTCAAGGACGACGTCCCGGTCGCCACCGGCAACGCTGTCGATATCACCTCCGATGAAGGTGATATCGTTACGTGGAGTTCCCTCGGCTCAAGCCCCTCTGACGGTGCTGGGGATGGTTCCACGACAGGTCCAAACGATTCTCTGGTCGGCCCCGCGACCGTGTCCGGTTCGATCGCCTCGGTCGTTGCCTTCGGCGCGGACGGCGCGGCAGCCGGCGGCGGTTTCGGTTTTGTCGCCGATGCAACGGCCAAGATGCAGGCGCTGGCCCTGACCTCGAAGGGCGGCACGCTCTCCTATGCGATGATCGGCGATGCCCTGGTGGCTTATGTGAATGGCGGCGGCGGTGCCGGCTTGGATTCCCTGGCGGACCGGCCGGTCTTCTCCCTGGCCCTCGATCACACCACCGGCGCATTTACCTATCAGCAGTACGACCAGCTCGACCACGTCACGGGCAATGGCGAGAACACCGCCCTCAAGAGCGGATCGGGTTCGATCGCCGCCATCGACTTCGGCGCCGTGATCCAGGCGACCGACGGCGACGGCGACCAAATCGGCCTCGGCGGCAAGTTCTCGATCACGATCACCGACGACGTGCCTGCTCCGTCGATCATTGCGACGGGCGCCTCGACGACGATCGACGAGACGGTCAACAATCAATCAAACGATACCGGCAACCAGGCGGTAAGATCGCTGTTTGCGGCGGTTGCCAATGTTGGCCACGACGCCGACATGGGCAATGCGGCGATTTTTGCACGTAACGGCGACGCTCTGGTCTCGACGTTCTTCTCCGCGCCAGGCGCCGACGAGACGACCACCAAGGTTCTTTCCCTGGAAATTGCCAGCGCCGGGCTTGATTCCGGCCTGGCGACGACCGGTGGCAAAGCGATCTTCCTGTTCGAAGAGGGCGGGTTGATCGTCGGCCGCTTCGACTCCGACGGCAACGGGACCCCGGACACCGCGGCGTTTGCGGTCGCTATCGACCAGTCCGGTCGCGTCAGCGTCGCGCAATATGTATCACTGCACCAGGGCAACACGGCGACCTTCAACGAGACTGTCAATCTAGGCGACAAGATCTCGGCGGTCGTCACCGCCACCGATTATGACGGCGACGTCGTGCGGGACACGGTCTCGATCGGCAGCCATATCCGCTTTGCCGACGACGGGCCGCTGGCATCCGGCGCGAAGGTATCGGCCACGGCCGATGAGGACGACATCTCCAACCTGCTGTCGTCCGGCACGCATCCAAACGACGGAACCGCCGACGGTTCCACCTCGGACTTCTCGTGGACCGGTGTGGGCAATGCGGCGACCGTGTCCGGCTCGATCGCCTCGGTCGTCGCCTTCGGCGCGGACGGCGCGGCAGCCGGCGGCGGCTTCGGTTTTGTCGCCGATGCAGCGGCCAAGATGCAGGCGCTGGCCCTGACCTCGAAGGGCGGCACGCTCTCCTATGCGATGATCGGCGATGCCCTGGTGGCCTATGTGAATGTCGTCGGCGGTATCGACCGGCCGGTCTTCTCCCTGACCCTCGATCACGCCACCGGCGCATTTACCTATCAGCAGTACGACCAGCTCGACCACGTCGCCGGCAATGGCGAGAACACCGCCCTCAAGAGCGGATCGGGCTCGATCGCCGCCATCGACTTCGGCGCGGTGATCCAGGCGACCGACGGCGACGGCGACCATGTCGGCCTCGGCGGCAAGTTCTCGATCACCATCACCGACGACGTGCCGGAAATCGCAATTGTCGCCAATAAGACGGTGACGATCGACGAAACGTCCGGCTTCCAGAACGACGACATCGGCGCGGGCAGCGTCGGCAGCCTGTTCGCCGGCGTTGGCAACCGTGGCGTGGACGCCGATCTCGGCGGACCGATCTATGCCCGCGACGACGTAATTGACATCTCGGTCAAGGATGGTGCGGACGACAATCTCTCCACGGCACTGACCCTACGGATCGACGGCGGAAACGGCATCGATTCCGGCCTGCTGACCACTGGCGGCGCTAACATCTATCTGTACCTGGAAGGAGAAGTCGTGGTCGGCCGCGTCGGCGGTGCCGATGGTTTGGCGGCCTTCGCGATCGCCATCGACTCCGACGGCCGTGTCAGCGTGGCGGAATATCTGTCGCTGCAACATCCGAACAATGCCTCCTCGGATGAGGGCGTCAATCTCTCCGGGAAGATCTCGGCCGTTCTGACCGCCACCGATTACGACGGCGACGTGGTCACCAAGTCGGTTTCGATCGGCGACAAAATCACCTTCGAGGACGACGGCCCGAGTGTTGGTGCAAACAGCGGCGTATGGGTAGACGACGACAACGTCGTCGGTGCACAGGGAAATAACGGCGGCGAGGGAGATCACGCCCTGGCAAACACCACCGGCGTACTTTCCCACGACTTCGGCGCTGACGGAGGGTCGATCGCCTGGAAGACGGCGGGGGCGCCCTCTGGCTTCACCTATGTACACGACGGCAACGCCTTGCTGGTGATGCAAGGTACGACCACTGTTATGACGGTCACGCTGGATACGGCGACCGGCGCCTATACGGTTACCCAGAACGCGGCGATCGACCATCCGATGGGTAACGACGAGAACGAGGTGTCGTTCAACCTGACCTACACCGTGACCGACGGCGACGGCGATCATGTCGATGGCACGTTGACGATCAATGCCGACGACGACACGCCGGTTTCCACCGGTGTGATCGGCACCGGCGCGATCACTGAAAGCGCGGTAGGCGGTTCGATTGCAGGCGAGCTTTCCGCCCTGGTATCGCCGGGCGCTGACGGCATCGGCCGCTACTCGGTTGAAACCACCGGTCTGTCCTCCAGCCTGACTTCGCTGACGTCCGGCGGTGTCGCCCTTACCTATTCAGTGGTCGGCAATGCCCTGGTGGCGAAAGCCGGTACGGCGACGATCTTCACCTTCAGCGTCGACCCGGCCACCGGCCATTACACCTTTACGCAGACCGGCCCGCTCGACCACACCGACAGCGTGGTTATCGATGGCGTGTCGATCCCGGCTGCTACTCTCGATGCTGCCGGCAGTCATGCGGCTGTCGCTGATGTCGGCGGCAACGATCTCGCCTTCGTGGGACACATGACGGACGGCGACGCGATCATCCGCGTCAGCAATTCGGGCAATACCGCAGTCACCTGGACGCTGGACAACAATAACCCCGGTGGAACGGACTATGTTCTCAACATCCCGGCCCACACCACCTGGTATTTGAATGTCGGCAATGTCCCGAACCAGACGAAGTTCGATCTTGACGGTGTAGGTTCGCCGAATGGCTCTACAACCGTTAACAATGGTCATTCGATTACCTTCACCGACGGCGACGGTTCGCTGGCGCTGGACCTTTCGTCCGCCGTCACGGTAACCGATGGCGACGGCGACAGCGTGGCGCTCCATGACCAGCTGATCGTCACAGTCACCGATAGCGTGCCGACGGCCGGCCCCAATACCATCGGAACGGTCGAGGAGGGTGGCACGGAAACCATCACCGCCGCCCTGACAGGCCTCTCCTGGGGTGCGGATGCCGGCAGCGCGCGCACGCTTTCCTTCACGGGAAGTGTCGCGACAAAGGATCAAAACGGAGCTTCGGTGACGACGCTCAGCTCGAACGGCAATCCGGTGACGATAGCCGTCATCGGTGGTGTGCTTACCGGGTTCACCGGCTCTGCCAACCCGCCGGCGCTGGACCATATCGTCTTTACAGCATTGCTCAATGCTGCGACCGGCGGTTACACCTTCTCGCTGCTTCAGCCGCTGGACCATACGGCACCGAATGCGACGAGCCAGTATCTCGATCTGGCCCTCGGGTTCACCGCCACCGACGCAGACGGCGACGCCGCCACCTCGACGGTGACCGTTCGCGTCGATGCCGCCGGCTCGATCGACTCGATCAACTATTCCAGCCTTTCCACCAGCGTCTTCGTCAACCTTGACGGTGCTGCCCACATGGTCGGCGGCCAGACCGTTGCAGCTGACACCGCGACCGACGGTGCCACCGTGATCGACAAAGTGATTGGTATCGACAGCGTCTCGGGCATCGTCGATGCCCTGGGTGGTGCCGGCAACGATGTGCTGATCGGCGGCGACGAAGCCAACAAGCTCACCGGCAATGGTGGCAACGATTACCTGGATGGCGGTCTCGGAGCCGATGTTCTCGACGGCGGCGAAGGTAACGACACCTTCGTCCTCGGCGCGGACGTGACCGGTTCCGGTACCCGCAACATTCAGCTGGGTGACGGCAGTCTGCTGGCGGTCAATATCGCTGGTCTTGCCGGCACTGCCGACAAGGTTATCGGTGGCGCAGGAAACGACACGATCATCCTCGAGCGTGACGGCAAATCGGGCTTCGTAGCCGATTACAGCACGGCTCCCGGTTATCTCTCCGGCGTCGAAAAGATCGTCGGCACCGATGGCAACGACGTCATTCTTCTGGCTGCAGGCTCCACTGCGGACGGCGGACCGATCACCATCGAAGGTGGTGACGGCAACGACATTCTGGGTGGTTCGAATTCCGCCGATATCATCAACGGCGGCGATGGCAACGACCTGATTTCCGGCCTCGGCGGCAACGACACCTTGACTGGTGGCAATGGCGACGACGTCATTTGGGGCGGCCTCGGTGCCGATACGATCCATGGCGGCGCCGGTAGCGACACCATCGATCTGACTGCCGATCTGACCTACGCTGCGGGTACCCTTCACACCGTTCCCGTGGTCGGTCTCACAACCGTCGGCGTCGATATTTCTGGCAAGGCCGGTACGCTCGACTTGATCAACGGTGGTTTTGACCTCGCCGACACTATCTATCTGAAGGCCGGTAGCACAGGCTTTGTGCTCGACGGCTATCAAACCAACATCGAGGGCGTCGAGCGTATCGTCGGCACGGATGGCGACGATGTGATCGTCATGAGGTCGGACTACGTAACCGACGACGGCGCTGGCCGCACGACCATCGAAGGTGGCCTCGGCAACGACACGATCGTCGGCGGTGCTGGCAATGATTTCCTCGACGGGGCTCAGGGCGCCGATACTCTCGCCGGCGGAGACGGAGCCGACATCCTCAAGGGTGGAGCCGATAACGACGCTCTTTGGGGCGGCAAGGCATCCGATAACCTTTATGGTAACGGAACGACCAACCAGGGCTCGGACCTGACAGCGACCATTGGTGAAGCCGATAGCGCGAACTATGGCGGTCCCGCGGACAAGTATCACGTGTTCTTCAACGCGAACGCCTTTAACAGCGGGCTCGGCATCTGGCAGGTCGAAGCACTGGGCGGTGCGCCGGAACTGATGGATGGCGGCCCGGGGAGCAATACCGACAATCTCTATGGCATCGAGTTGATCAAGTTCTCGAATGGTATCGTGCTTGATCTGACGGATCCGGTTCGCGTCTTCGATGGGGCAAACCTCGTCGGCACCTATGACACGATTCAGGCCGCGAATGATGCAGCCTCGACGCTTGCAGGTTTCCGCATCGAGCTCGTCGGAACGATCGTTGGCGAGACGGCGACGATCACTAAGGAGAGCCTGACGGTCGTCGGCGGTGTCGACGACACTGGCATCACGCTGACCCTCGACGGCGTCCAGAACCTGACGCTTGGTGGCGCTGCTCCAATCAACGTTGCCGGCAATGGCCTCAACAATGGTGTTCAGGGCAATGATGGCGAGAACGTCATCACGTCTGGCAAGGGCAGCGACGCCCTGAATGGCGGCGCTGGCAATGACAAGTTCATCCTGAGCGCCGACATTGATGACGCGGGCAGCCAGGGTAGCCGGACGGTAACGCTCGGCGACGGCTCGACGAGACAGGTTTCGCTGAACCAGCTGTCGGGCGAGGGCGACACCCTCACCGGCGGTACGGGCATCGACCGGGTTGAGCTGGTTGCAGCGGCGGGCGCCAAGGGCTTCGTTTTCGACAGGGCAAACTATCCCGGCAATCTCTCCGGCGCGGAAGAATTTATCGGCACCGACGGTGACGACGTCATCCTTCTGCCGAAGTCCTATACGTCCGGCGATATTTCGGAACTGCTGATCGACGGCGGCAAGGGTAACGACGTCCTGCAAGGCTCGGACAGCCAGGCAGACAGGATCCTCGGCGGCGACGGCAACGACCTGATCTCCGGTCTCGGCGGTAACGACATCCTCGAAGGCGGCGCCGGCAGCGACGAAATCTGGGGCGGCGCCGGCAACGATCAGATCAACGGCGGCAGCGGCATTGACAACATCACGGGCGGTCTTGGCGACGACACGATCGACGGCGGGATCGGTGGCGATACCTTCAACTATGCCATTGGCGATGGTGTCGACACCATCGATGGCGGCACCCAAGGTGACGTTCTCCTGACTTCCGGAAACGCCACTGCGGAATCCGCAGTTCTTACCGTGACCTCGACCGGTTTCACCCTTGATGTCGACGGCGATGGCATTGTCGATGTGAACGCCACCAACATCGAGTCGGTGGTGCTCTATCAGGCCGACGGCGCCGACAAGATCACGGTACGCGGCCAGGATAGTGCCGAGACGATTACGATCGAAGGCAACTCCAATCTCCTGCAGGTCTACGGCAACGGCATTCCGTCCGTTTCCGGGATCAGCACTTCCGAGCTGACCATCGAAGGCAAGGGCGGCAATGATGTCATCAATGCCAGCAACCTCAATACTGTCGCGCTGCCTCCTGTAGCGCTTACCCTGGACGGCGGTGCCGGCAACGACACCATCACCGGTTCGGCTGGCGCCGACACCATCCTTGGCGGCGCAGGTAACGATACGATCCTCTACAAGGTCGGCGCCGGCGCCGACATCATCGACGGCGGCTCGGAAACCGGGTTAAGCAACCCGGACTACGACGTGCTCAAGATCGCCGGTGACGCTGTTCAGCGCAGCTTCAACATCGCAAAGGCCACCGGCGGCAGCGATATCGTCGCGGGCGTCAATGCTACGGACATCCTGGTCAGCTATACCGGTGCCAACGGCGCAACCGTCCGAGCCGATGAAATCGAGCGCATCGAAGTCACTCTGGGAAGTGCCGGCGACAGCATCGCTGTCGGCGACCTGAGCGGGACGGCCATCGCGCCGACAACGGTTGTGATCAACGGCGGCGTCGGCAGCGACACCATCGATCTGACTGGTCTGGTCGGAACCAAGGTCGAGATCAACGACGTCGATGGCGCTGGCCCGGATACGGATACGGTGAAGTTGGCCGGCAAGTGGGCCGACTACACCATCACCGAATTCGACGGCACCTTTACCTTCAGCCAGGGTGGTCACGTCGTGGCGACGGCGAAGAATATCGAGCAGTTCACCTTCCAGGGCGAGAATGGCGGCCCCGTGCAGGCGGCGGATCTTCTCAACGACGCTCCGCATGCGGGTGCCGACAGCAATGCCGGTGACCCGGTGGTCGAAGCCGGCGGCGTTTCCAACGGCACGCTTGGCGATCCTTCGGCGATTGGCAATGTTCTGACCAACGATACCGACGCGGACGTTTTCGACAGCAAGCAGGTCGTTGCGATCCAGTTCGGCTCAGGCCCGGCGACGGCCGTTCCGGCCGGTAACGGCGACGTTACGATCGCCGGCACTTACGGTACGCTGACCATCCATTCCGATGGCAGCTATGCCTATGCGCTGGACAACAATGACGGCGACACCCAGGCGCTTGCCCAGGATGCCGCTGCGAGCGATGTCTTCACCTACACCATGGCGGACGCCCATGGTCTGACATCGAATGCCAACCTTACCATCAACATCACCGGCACCAATGATGCACCGGTGCTGAATGGTACCATCGCCGACCAAGTGATCGCAGAAGATAACGCGCTCAGCTTCACGGTTCCCGGCGGCACATTCAGCGACGTCGACTCGCCCTCGCTGACCTATACCGCTACCTTGGCTGACGGCACCTCCGCATTGCCTGGCTGGCTGCACTTCGATGCCGCCACCATGACGTTCAGCGGCACACCAGATCTGAACTGGAACGGCGCCATCGACGTGAAGGTTACGGCGTCGGACGGTTCTCTGTCCGTGTCTGACACGTTCACCCTCACGGTGACCCCAGTCAACGACGCGCCGATCGTAACGAACGATGTCTACGTCACGGACGAAGATACCGCCCTCTCGGGGCTGAAGCTCTTCGCCAATGATAGCGACGTCGAGGGCAGTCCCCTTACGGCCAACGGTATTGCCGTCGGAAGTCAGCTGGGCGGATCCATCTCGTTTGAGCAGAACGGCACCTTGCGCTTTGAGCCGCTGGCCAACGAGAGCGGATATGCGGTCCTGCAATACGGCGTTTCCGATGGAAACCTGAGCAGCACGGGCACCGTTACCATCGACGTGCGTCCGGTCGCGGACGCCGCTACGATCTCCGGTTCCGGCTCCGGTAGCGAAGATGCTACAGCCGCTCTGAGCCTCAACATTGCCGTTGGCGATACCGACGGTTCGGAAAAGGTGACGCGGGTGGAACTATCCGGCTTCCCGGCCGGTGCGACTTTCAACCAGGGTTCGCTTGAAGGCGCGGTCTGGGTCGTCACCAATGCCGCCGGGGTCAACACCTCGGGCCTGACGATGACACCTCCGACCAATTATGCCGGCGACTTCACGCTGAACGTGAAGGCAACGGTTATAGACAGCGCCACGCTGTCCGACGGCCATGTCTACACGAATACCAAGGACTCTAACGGTTCGATCGGCGTCAGCATCACCCCGGTTAACGACGGCCATCCAACGGTCGCGATCACCGACAGCACGCCAGCGACTGATCCGACTGTCGGGGATGTTCTGCATGCCACGCTGGGCTCGGACCCGGACGGCACGCCGACCAATGTCGTCTACACGTGGCTGCGTGACGGCAACGCCTTTGGGGCAACAGGTGCGGACTACACCTTGACGGCCGCCGATACCGGCCACAAGCTGTCGGTCAAGACCACCTACGTCGATGGCCAGAACTTCAGCGAAACCGTCACCAGCACCGAGAGTGCTACGGTGATCAGCAACAATCATGCGCCGGTGGCTGCAGCCGACCGCATCTACACGAATGCCCAGAACGAGGAGATCGAATTCAAGCATTCGTGGCTGCTCAGCAACGATACCGACGCCGATGGTAACAGTCTTTCGATCAATTCATTTACCTGGAGCTCGAACGGACCTGTGAAGGTTATTAATGCAGGTGCCTTCGACAATGGTGATACCCAGATCAGCGTTACACTAGGCCAGGGCAATTCCGGAACCTTCTCCTATGGAATCACTGACGGTTCCGCAGGTAGCGGTGCCACTGTTACTGTGCAGCGGACCGCGAATTTGGCGATCACAGGTAGCAGCCAAAGCGATATATTGATCGATACTTTCTCTAACGGTACATCGACGGTAACGCTCGATGGTGGTGCGGGAAGTGACTACATCATTGGCGGCTCACGCAACAATGTGATCATCGGTGATCAGAGCGACTATCTGATCGATGGCGGCACGGGCAGCAACGATACCATTCAAGTCAGTTCGAGCTTCACCAGCGCGAGCGATGCCCAGATCGTCAACATAGATGCATTCACCCTTACGGGCGCTGCAACTCTAAATATTTCGAACCAAAGTGAAGGGTTCGTAATCAAGGGATCGGCGTTTGCCGACACCATTACCGGCGGTGGCGGCAATGACACCATCACCGGCGGCGCCGGTGGCGATACTCTTACGGGTGGCGCGGGCAGCGACACGTTCGTGATTGCTGCCGGTGATTCCACGCCGCAAATCGGCGGGAGCTTCAACGACGGAACCATCACAGGTTATGACGTGATCACCGACTGGGCCAGCGGCGATAAGCTTGATTTCTCGGTGGCCGTGAAGCAGGCCTATCTATTCGGCAACGGCGTTGACTCTACTCTTGCGATCGGCGGAGATACCGTCGAACTGCACACGGTCAACTATCAAACGGGTATTGCTACGTTCTATGGCACCGATGGTGGGGACTATCAGACCTACCCGTCTCTTTCGATAAACTCGACACAGGCTCTTGCTGCTATAACGCAATATCTTACGCGCACGGTTATTGGCGAAGCCGGTGCGACACTTGCGTTTAACGCAATGGGTAACGCCTACGTCTATCAGCAAACCGGAAATGGCGCCGGCGGAACACTGGTAGAGTTGACCGGGGTAACGCTCACCGACATCTACACCACCCCCTTCACCCCTAATGGCGTCGTATCGTCCATTGACCCCATCATCCTCGATCTCGATCACAACGGCTTCACCTTCAGCTCGGTCGAAGATGGCGTGAAGTTCGACATCGATGCCGATGGTCACAAGGACCAGGTGGCCTGGACCAAGACCGATGGCATCCTTGCTTATGATGTCGATGGCAATGGCAAGATCGACAACGGTTCGGAGATCTTCACCCCGAACTTTGGTGGCGGCACGCATGCCGGCGGTGTGGCGGCGCTCTCGACGCTTGACGTCAATCATGACGGCAAGATCGATGCGTCCGACACAGGCTTCGACAAGCTGCTGGTCTGGCAGGATGCCAACGGTAACGGCATCAGCGACGAGGGCGAGCTGAAGGGCCTCCACGATTACGGCATCACCGGCATCTCGCTCGATGCTCATGGCGCGGAGGGTTATATCGACGGTCAGTCACTGTTTGCAGAGGGTTCGTTCACCTATGCAGACGGTTCGACCGGCTCGTTCGTGGAAGTCGGGTTCGACACTCTGTTCAGCGATGCGCCTGACCACGTGCTGGTCGGGACCGATGGTGACGACATCCTTGCCGCCATGCCGGGCCTGACGCAGATGACCGGCGGTGCCGGCGCCGATACCTTCGTGCTCGACCCTTCGGCCCTGCACGAACTCGACATGGCCGACATCATCACCGACTACAAGTCGAACGAAGGCGATGCGGTCGATGTTTCGAAGCTTCTCGACACTCTGCTTGGTCATCAGGCAACCGGTGAAGAGGCTGCCGCGAATGTTCGCACCACGATTGCCGGTAACGACACGACCGTCAGCGTTCAGGTCGCGACCGATAGCTGGAAGGACGTCGCCGTGCTTCAGAATCACACGGAAGCCGTCAAGATCCTCTTCGACGACGAGAAGCATGCGGCCAACATCTCTCATGTCTAAGTGAAGATTGCCCAGAATCAAAACAACGGAAAAGGCGCGCAAGCGCCTTTTCTTGTTTCAGCAGGTGCTGATCAATAAAATAATACCAAAACTTGAGTCTCTTCAATTTTATACACTTTTGAGGCGTTACGTGATTTGCGGCCAACTATGGGAGGGAATGTGCCGATGTGTCTCGGAGGCTACACAAGAGGTAAATGTATACGCCTCGGCAATTAGATGCCAAACCACAAGTTTTTAGGCCGATATTTTGTCGTCAGAAATTTTACATAGAAAACAATAGGATAGATGGTTTATATTTGGCAATTAACCCTAGGCTATGGAATATTCCGAGCGGGCTTGGGCCTCTGAATTAGAAATGATAATACTTCCCAACGAAATCGCCGCAGTATATGAATGCCGTAATGGGATTTAGATCGGCGAGGGGCTTCCGATTGTTTAAGAGCAAAAGAATTTTGGCGACGCTGTTGGCGACTGTAGCTTTGGGGAGCGTGTTTAGCGCGCCCGCCAATGCGATGACGCTTGATGAAGCGGTAGCAAAAACCTTGAAAACGAACCCGCAGATCATGCAGGCGGTAGAAAACCGCGAGGCTGTGGAATTCGAGTTGAGGCAGGCAAGGGGTCTTTATCTTCCTTCGATAGATTTGCAGGCGGGCGTAAGCCGGCGTAGACTGTCGAACAGCAGTACAGGTACGCTTACCCGCGACTATGAAAACTTCAAAGGGTCCGACGCGAGCCTGACGATTACTCAAACGTTGTTTGACGGCGGTAGTCGCCGTTCTCAGGTCGAGCAGCAGGCATCGCGCGTTGATGGCGCTTCGTTCCGCGTTGTTGAGCGGTCCGAGTCGCTGGCTCTTCAGGTCACTCAAGATTATCTCGAGTATATCCTTCAGTCCAAGATCGTCGCTATTGCGCAGCAGAACGTCGCTGCCCACAATCAGATCCTCGGCGATATCGGCGCCAGCATCCAGGGTGGTGCGCTGACCGACGCCGATCGTCTGCAGGGCCGCGAGCGACTCGAGGCGGCACGTGCCCGGTTGCGCGAAGCCCAGGAAGAACTGGAGCTCACGAAGATCCGTTTCCTGAAGACGGTCGGCGAACCGATCGGCCCTGTAAAGGTGCCGGTATCGCTTGCGAAGTTCGTCCCGAAGACGCTCAACGATACAATCTTCATCGCCAAGAAAAACAGCCCGCAGATTCATGCGGCCGATGCCGATGTCGATGCGGCGGATGCCGGTGTGCGTGGCTCGCGCGCCAACTATCTCCCGAAGGTCGATCTTCAGGGTAGTGCGCGGGTCGGCAACGACATCGATGGCAACCAGGGCAATACCAACGACGTTCAGGTCGGTGTGACCGCCCGCTGGAACCTCTATCGCGGTGGTATCGATCAGGCGCGCGAGCAGGAGCAGATCCGTCGCGCCAGCGAACAGCGTTACGGTTTGGCCCAGGCCCATCGCGAGGTCGAAGAATCCATTCGCTCCGCATGGAACGAGCGTAGCGGCCGCGGCGAACTGGCCGCGATCCTGGCGCGCCAGTCCTCGACGAACGGCAGCCTTGTGACCTCGTATCGCGAACAGTTCAAGGTCAATCAGCGTTCGCTTCTCGACGTGCTGGATGCCCAGAACACCCGTTTCAACACCAGCATTCTTGCGGAAACCGCACGATTTGCTTCCCTTTTCGCCGAATACAAGATCTTGGCCGCATCCGGCAGTCTGCTTCAATCGATGAAGCTGAAGCCGGTCGGTCAGGCTGAGGCGTATGCCCGGAATGAGTTTGCTGTCCCGGGTGGCGTCACGAATCCTGGCTATGTCGAAGTTGACTCCCGTCAAAAGGCTGGCATGCCCATGGATCTCCTGGCGCCGATCCGACAGTAACGGATTGGCAAGGACCAAATGCTCAACGTAAAGCTCGACCACGCAGATACTACGCCGTTTCGGACATTTAAAACTGCATTCAGGTCTGTTGCGAGCTTTTACGGGCGCCCGACGTCAGACATCGTCCTGTTCTCCGGATTGCCGGATGAGGTTTCCGAATCTCTGGAACTGGACGATGTCGAACATCTTGCCCAGCGTATCGGGCTGGAAGTCATCCGCCACGGCGAACGCGAGTGTCGCGAGGGCAATTTCGACTGCCCAGCCATCATCGTCTTCGAGAACGGCGGCGTGCTGCCGTTACTCGAAACCGATCCCGATGGAAACTACATCACAGATCTCGTTCCGGCCTCGGGAAATCCTGTCAAGCTGACGCGTCGGGAACTCGTGGCGCTGAAGCCGAGCTTCGGTTTTGCCTTCACGCTTTATTATCAGAACGCGTCCGAGCATGCCTCGGTGGGTACGGCCGGAGAAATCGAGCGCCGCCACTGGCTGTTGCGGGCGCTGGTTCCCTATTGGCGCACCTATATCCGCGTCATCATGGCTGCGCTGTTCATCAATCTGATTGCGCTCGGATCGCCGCTGTTCACGATGAACGTCTACGACCGCGTGCTTCCCAACAAGGCGTTTCCGACGCTTTGGGTGCTCGCCATCGGCATCACGCTTGCCTATACGTTCGATTTCCTGCTGAAGACCGCGCGTGCCGCCCTCATCGACCATGCCGGGCGAAACGCGGATTTGCGCCTGTCTCAGATGATCTTCGACAAGGTGCTGAATTCGACGCTCGCTTCGCGTCCGCTGTCGACGGGCGAATATGCCAACCGTGTCACGCAGTACGAGTTCGTCCGTGAATTCTTCACGTCCAACACTGTCGGCCTGCTGATCGATACGGCGTTCGTGTTCATCTTCCTGATCGTGATCTACGCGCTTTCAGGTTGGCTTGTGGTGATCCCTTCCGTGGCCTTGCTGCTTTCGGTGCTGATCGGTCTGCATGCCCAGGCCAAGATCGGTCACCGCATGGCGGCGGCCACCAACGAGGCGTCACGCCGTCAGTCGCTGCTGGTCGAGACGATTTCGACGATCGAGACCGTGAAGAGCCTTCGTGCCGAAGCGGGCATGCTGCGTCGCTGGCAGGAGCTGATGAAGCTCTCGAGCCGCACCAGCGAAGAAATCAAGCATGTCTCTTCGAATGCGGTGAACCTCACCAATCTTGTCCAGCAGATGGTCAGCGTCCTGATCGTGATCGCCGGTACCTATGAGTTTTCGGAGGGCCATCTGGCAATGGGCGCGATCATCGCGACCGTCATGCTGGCAGGCCGCGCTGGCGCTCCGCTCGGCCAGATCGCCATGGCGCTTGCGCGTTTCCGGCAGGCAATGACGTCGCTCAAGATCCTCGACAAGATCATGGAGCAGCCGGAGGACCGTCCGTCCACGGTGGGTTTCGTGAACCGCGAGATCAAGCAGGGCAGCTTCAGCTTCCAGAATGTCTCTTTTCAATACCCGGGATCTGACTACAAGGTCATCAATCAGCTTTCGTTGACCGTCGCTGCCGGGGAGCGGGTCGGGATCATCGGGCGCATCGGCTCGGGCAAGACGACGCTTGGCCGCCTTCTCGACGGTCTCTTCCTGCCGTCCGATGGTCGCCTGTTGATCGACGGCGTCGATATTCGCCAGTACCACATGTCCGAAGTCCGTTCGGCGGTGGCAGTAGCCGGGCAATCATCCGATCTGTTTTCGGGGACGGTGAAGGAAAACCTGCTGATCGGCCGTGCCGATGCGACGGACGAGGAATTGCTCCACGTGTCGCGGATGACCGGCGTCGAAGAGTTTGTTTCCAACCATCCGCGTGGTTTCGACATGCCGGTCGGCGAACGCGGCAGCAATCTCTCCAGCGGCCAGAAACAGGCTCTGGCGATCGCGCGCCTGCTGCTGACCAAGCCGAAGATCGTCTTTCTTGACGAGCCGTCAGGCGCCATGGATCTTGCGAGCGAGCGCCATCTGCTCGCCAAGCTGTCGACCGCATTCAGCCGCGACACGACGCTGCTGATCGCCACGCACCGTTTCAGCATGCTGGAACTGTGCGACCGCCTTGTGGTGATCGACAAGGGCCGCATCGTTGCCGACGGGCCGAAGGCTGCCGTGCTCGAGGCGATGCAGCGCAAGGGAGCAAAGCCGTGAGCAAAGGCGTTCACGACAATCCTCCGTTCTTCGCTCGCATGCTGGTCGGCCTGGTGGCGGCCTGCATGGCGACATTCCTCGCCTGGGCCGCACTTGCGGAGATCGACGAGATCGCCCGGGGCGAAGGCAAGGTCATTCCCATTTCCAAAACCCAGATCATCCAGTCGTCCGAAGCCGGCGTTGTGCAGGACATTGCGGTTCAGGTCGGCCAGGTGGTCCACAAAGGCGATCTGATCGTTCAGCTGAACAATACGACAACCGAATCGACGCTCGGCGAATCGGTTGCCAAGGCAAGGGCGATCGGTGCGAAGATCGCACGCCTGCAGATGGAAGAAAAAGGCGAGTACGACCAGCCGTTCGTATGTCCGGCGGATGTCCTGAAGGTCGCCAAGAACGTCTGCGACAACGAAGATCGGCTGTTTTCGGCAAACAAGGCCAGTTACAAGAACAAGTTCGATGTGCTTCAGGAGCGCGTGAAGCAGCGTCAGAATGAACTCAGCGAAGCCAATGCCAATATCGATCGGCTTGAACAGAATATCGCCTCCTCGATGCGGCAGCGCGATCTTTACGGTCCTCTCGCCAAAAAAGGGCTGGTCTCGCAGACGCAGCTTCTGACGATCGAAAGCCAGCTTACGGACCAGCAGGGTCAGCTCAAGGTTTATCAGGAAAGCCTGATACGCCTTCGTGGTGCTGTCGATGAAGCAAAGCTCCAAGTGGGTGAAATTTCATTGGCGGTTCGTCAACAGGCCCTCACCGACAAGGCGCAAGCTCTCGCAGAGCTCTCGGTCATCGATCAAACGATCCGCGGTGCTTCGGACCGCGTCAAGCGTACCGACATTCGCTCGCCGGTCGACGGCATCGTCAATACCCTGGAAGTCAATACGATCGGTGCTTATGTGGATCCGGGCCGTGTGGTTGCCGGAATTGTCCCGACGGCCGATACGCTGCTGATCGAAGCGCGGATATCGCCACGCGACGTCGCGTTCGTCCGCCGCGGGCAACCGGCGATCGTCAAGATCACGGCCTATGATTTCGCGATCTTTGGCGGGCTCGAAGGCGAAGTGACCAACGTTTCCGCTGACAGTATTGTCGAGAAGGAAAAGGGCGAGACTTACTACCTCGTCCAGGTCAAGACCAACAAATCGGAGCTGGAACGCAACGGCAAGTCCTATCCGATCATCCCTGGCATGATTGCGTCAGCGGAAATCATGACGGGCCGCAAGACAGTCCTCAGCTACCTTATGAAGCCTATCAATCGGGCGCGTTCCGATGCGCTTACCGAGCGGTAGAGGCCTCCAATGAAATCAGGTGCGCTTTCAATGTCCGTCATCGAACCTGCGGGTGACCCGCTGCCGATCATCGACAAGGAAGAAGTCGAGCCGCGTTTTCGCGCGGTTGTCGCGCGCAATGGCGAGCGCCGTGGTATCAGGCTTGAGAAGATTTATTGGGAAGGCCTCAGCCGGATGTCGGCGGCGGGCAAGATAACCACGGGCGATCTGGTTCAGTACACTGCGGCCCAGATGCCGGAAGCGGGCAATCTCACCTCGTTGCTGCGCGTCCTCAGCCTTAAATGGGCGCTTGGGCGGCTGGCGACGGTCGAGGATGTCTCGTCGCTCGAAAATCTCAACGCGCTGGTCCAGGCTTCGCCGTCGCCGACGGTGGTGCTGACACGTGAAAAGCGCCTGCAATTCTTCAACGAGCCGTTTCTCGTCATGCTTCGGCAGCGGTTGGTGGGGGAGGATACGTCGCAGCTGATGAAGACCTTGAAGTTCTCGATCGACACGCAGATCGAGGATGCCATGGATACGCTGCAGATGAACCGTGGCAAGACCTTGAATACCGGCTTCACGATCTCCTGCGCCAGGCAGGTCATCAAGGGTCAGATCAATCTGGCCCTTGCCCCGGCACACGAAAAGCCGATGCTGGTCGGCTATATTTCCCGTTATTGATGTTCTCAAGGTTTAAGGCCGGAGCGCAACGCGCGCCGGCCATGGAAAGCTTAGAAGTTGGCGCCTTCGCCCGGCGCAATCTTTTCCAGCGGCGTCACCATCGCCACGTTCTGGTCCTTGCGGCGTGAGCCATGCAGGAAGCCCTTGCCGCCTTTGATAGAATAGAGCGGCATGTAGTCGGGAAGCTGGGTATCGAGGAGAACCTGATTGCGCATGTTGTCGAGAATGAAGAACTTGCCGCCGGCTTCGACCGAGAGGATGGCATGGTAAAAGTGGCGCTTCTGGTCGAACAGGACGACGATCGACATCTGGTTGGGGTCGATGCCTTCCGCACGAAGCGCCGCCATCTTGAGGATCGCGAAATCTTCGCAATCGCCCTGCTGTAGGCTCAGCGTTTCCTGGGGAGTGCTCCAGCGGTCGGCGACCTTGTAGGCGTCCTGGTCGGTGCGGTAACGGATGGACTGGTTCACTGCGGCGTTGACGGCATTCAGCTTGTCGCGGAGCGACGATTGCGACGTGTTCATGCCGACAAGCTGGATGGCGGCAAAGGCAGGGCTGCAGCCCTTGCCGTTGCATTTCACCGCGGTGCCATTGTCCATCTCTTCGAGAGCCGGAGCGAGCTTCTTCAAGGCGGCAAGCCGCTTGAAAGGAATAGCCACCGTATCGAACACGGCGCCGTTGGACGGTGCTGGTTCTACTCGCCGGGATGGGTAAAGGTCGCCCGGCTTGATTGCGACCTCGGTCACGTTCGCAGGTCTTGCCGCAGGCAGAGCGATCTTCGAGCCGAGCTCGCTGAATGTCTGAAATGCTGCGGCAACCTGTACGTTTCCGAATGCAAGCGAAGCCATGATGGAAAGCGGCTTCGGAAGATATTCAAGAAAATGACTTCCGATGATCGATACCGTTGATCCAGTATTGATCTGAAATTGTTGCTTTGTTATGGGTGAAGATAGTGCCGCGGAAGCAATTAATGGTAATACTAGTGTGGCGACGACTGCGGCTTTCAACGTATTCTTCTTGTTTGCCATTTTTTGTCTCCCTTGTTGAGGAGAAGTTAGCAAAGTCGCCTGAATTTCTGGTTTTTGAAGATAGATAATCTATAAATAAGTTATTTGAGAGAAAAAGCATAAAATTTTATATTCATACGTGGGCGCTTGTTAATGAGTTTTGTCTGGGCTAGCATGCCGCCGCGACAACCAAGAAGGCCGCAGAGTGGTCCACGAAATGCCCCAGGGACGTTCATTTTTTTACTGTTCAGATCTCGCCGACATTGCTCATAAAACCTTGCGAATGACGACGCGCCTGCATCCGGTACGCTTATGGCTGCTAAGTCTGTTTGCCGCCGCCGTTCTCTCCGGCTGCGAGTCCTCGTCCGTCGCCGACAAGGTTCTGGACGACAAGGCGCTGAAGCCGCCGCCGTCCATGGTTGAGGAAACATTCGGCCGGGGTTCGACGGAAATTACCCTGCTTCTGACAAAGGCGCCGAACGGCATCTATGAGGGCGCCGCGCGCGACATACGCGACGGTGCGGCGCTTGCTATCGGCGAACTTGACGATGCCGCTGTGATGAAGATCAAGGTGGTCGACGTGGCGGGAGGGCCAGCTACTGTGGCTGCGGCGCTCGCAACTGCCAAGGCACGCGGTTCCGGTCTGCTGATCAGCTATGCGCCGCAGGCGACGACGGCGGCGATTGCCGCCATTCCGGCCGATCAGCGACCGTCGCTGATCAATCTTTCAAGCCCTGTGGCGGGCGCGAAAGTCTTCAATTTCGGGTTTGACGAAGTGGCGAGCGTTGCTCGGGGTGTGCACCCGGTCATCGCTTCCGGCCACAAGAGAGTTATCGCTCTGACGCCCAATAGCATAGCCGGTGTTGACGAAGAGCGCCTGAGATCGGCCGTCAGCCAGGCCGGCGGTGCGCTGATAGGTGTGGTTCGTTATGATCCAGCCGCCCCGCTTGGTGACCTGCTTACCCGCAACAAGGCTTTGCTCGATGATGCCGGTGCCTTGGTGCTGATGGGTGATTCTGCGGCGATCGGGCCTATCTTGAAGGGTGTCAGGGCCTCTTTCGGCAAACTGGCCGTTGTCGGAACCAGCCATTGGCCGATGGAGCTTTATACCGATCCGGCAGCGAGCGGCGTCATCATCGCGGCGGTCGATCCGGATGCTTCTCTGTTGATCGGCGAGCGCTATCGCCGTTTCAACAAGCGTTCGCTCTCGGTCTATGCCGCCGAGGGTTACGACAGTATCGCGGTCGCTGCCGGCATCGTCAGAGGCAAGGGTGCTGCGGCACTGACGCCGGAAATGCTAACGACAAAGACCGGTTTTCGAGGGGTTACGGGTCTGTTCCGCTTTACACCGAGTGGCATGGCGGAGCGCAAGATCGGGCTTTACAAGATCGACGGCGGCCGGTTGGTGGCTATCGAGCCGAAGGCGGTCAGCTTCTAGCGGTGCATGGTCGTCGATATTGGAAATCCTGCCGTAACGTTGATCGGAATTGGGACGGCCGGCGTCTCATGCGGCATCGTCGTCGGATGATGGCTCTATAAGCCTCGACATTTTAGCGGCCAATATCAAATCCGATGTTTGCCAAGCCTCATCCGCATGGGCGGTTCCCTTTCTGCCGGCATGCTCTATGTGCTGGTAATCCAAGGTTCTCTCTCAAAGGCATACATGGCTTCAGCAGATACTGAGACTGAGACGACGGATGTCTGCATCGTCGGCGCCGGCCCCGTCGGGTTGGCACTCGCCTTCAAGCTGGAGGAGTTGGGGCTCTCGGTAACCCTTGTCGAGATGGGTGCGGGCGGAGCGACGGATGATGCCGGTGCCGGTGGTATCGAATTCACCAACGGTCATCATGCAGCTTCGATCGCGATGTCCCGGCCAGGCATAGGCGGCGCTTCCGCGCTCTGGGGCGGCCGGTGCGTTACCTTCGACGATATCGATCTACAGAAGCGAGATCATGTACCCTTTTCCGGCTGGCCCATTTCTCACGAGGAGCTTCGCCGCCACTATCCGGAGGCGCTGACATTCCTCAATTGCAATGCCGCCGAGCCTGCTTTTGAGGCGATCGACGTTTCCGACCATGGGGTCGATACGAACGCTCTGGAGCGATGGAGCCGGTCTCCGGATCTTGGCCCGGTTTACGGAGAGCAGCTCAAGGCTTCCAAGCGGATTCGTCTCGTCAACACGATCGTCACCGGGATCACGCTCGATGGTTCCGGTGGACGTGTCGAAGGTCTCACCACCTATCGTGCGGGGCAGGAAAGCCAGATTACGGCTAGGACTTTCGTGCTTGCGGGAGGAGGGTTGGAAAATGCCCGCCTGCTGCTCGCTTTGCGGGAGAGACGGCCAGAGGCATTGGGCGGTATGAGCGGTCCGCTCGGCCGTTTTTATCAAGGGCATCTCACGGGCTATATTGCCGTGCTGCAATTCGACAGGTCCAGGATCGCGAGCCATTTCGCCTTCAATGTCGACGACGAAAACTATGTCTTTCGTCGCAGGCTGCAGATCGTACCGGAGATCCAGGCAGAGGAGGGGCTTCTCAACTGCGTCTTCTGGATCGACGCGATTTCGGTCGCCGACCCCGCGCATGCCTCAGGCGCGCTGTCGCTCATCTATCTGTTCCTGAAAATGTTCGGCCTCTACCGCCGTCTCTCGAATGGCCTTGCGCCGACGGCCAAGGGACCTGAGAATATCGACCGCCGGCAGCATTGGCGGAATATCCGCGCCGATCGCCGCTTGGTATTCGATCTGTTCGGGTCGCTTCTCAATATGTTGGAGCGGCGCATCGAGCCGTGGCGCACGCTGATCAATCCGAAAGGTCGTTATCTGCTTCGCTACCATGCCGAACAGGTGCCCAATCCGGAAAGCCGGGTCCACCTTCAACAGGGTGGAGCGGGCAGGCAGGCCGCCCTTGTCGTCGATTATCAAGTGGTCGAACAAGACGTCAGTTCGGTCCTGAAATCGCACGAGATTCTCGATACGTGGCTACGTCGAACCGGGCTCGGTCGGCTGGAATATCTACATGATGCTGCCCAGCGGCAGCAGGCCGTGCTGAGCCAGGCATTCGACGGCTATCACCAGATCGGCCTCAGCCGCATGTCCGATACACCCGACGATGGCGTCACGGATGCCAATTGCCGCGTGCATGGCATCGGCAATCTTTATCTCGCCGGCAGCGGCCTGTTCCCGACAGGAGGCCATGCCAATCCGACACTGCCGGCCGTGGCGCTGGCGCTCCGGCTCGCCGAGCACCTCTTCGAAAAGCTCAAGCGGCAATAGTCCCCCGGCCTCCGACGGGATGAGAGGTGAACGCGGTGGACTTCTGGCGAAGGGTCAACCGGCCAGCCGCGTAGAACATCAGGAATGAACCGATCTGGTAGGGGAAAAGTACGTCGACTTCCACGAAGGCCCGGATCAGCAACAGAACGCTCAGCGCGCATAACAGCGTCGACGCGGGATCGCGATTGCGGCTCAGCATCGCGCTCAGATGGCCGAAGACGTTTATCAGCATGATCATGCACAATAGGGCGAGCCCGATCAGGCCGGTCTCGACGGTGACCTCGATGAACGTGTTGTGGAAATGGAAGCCGCTGCGGGCCGTGATGAAGAAATCGTCCCATAGCCTCTCGGCATCGGCGAAGCCGGGAACCCAATAACCCTGATAACCGGTGCCGAGAACCGGGTTATCACGGATCGCCTCGATTCCCTGCTGCCAGAGGTAGGTCCGTCCCGTCAGCGTCGAATCCTTGCCGAAGATGCCGAGAACGGCATCGACAGCGCCCATCTGCAGCGCTCCGATGATCGCGACCACGCCGATCACCACCAGCCCGGCGACCAGCAGCTTGCGGTGATTCGGCGAAAGCTGTGCGACCGGCATATAACCGGCGCAGAGCGCCAGGACGCCGGCGGTCGTAATGGCAGAGGTCGCCGATTGCGAGGCGAGAAGGCAATAGGCGCTCAGGAGGCCGACGCCGCCCGACGCCATCAACCAGAGACCTTTCTGCCGCCAGATGAGCAGATAGGACGCGGCGAAGAAAAGACCGAGCGAGGCGTAGAAACCGAGCTGGTTCTTCGAGGAGAAGGCTCCGACGAAACTATAACTGCCGTCGATGGCGTCGTAGAGGTAGGTTCCGAACAGCATGGAGAAGACGAGCACGATCGCCGTGCCCAGGATCGCACCGCGGGTCAATGTCAGCACACTGATCGTGCGCATGGCGATCAGCGCACAGACGACATGCGTCAGGTATTGTATCGCGGTTCGCAGCGAGATGCCGAAGGCGGGCGACCAGAAGGCGGAGACGAAGCAGAACAGCGCAAATCCGAATATCCAAAGATATTTCAGATAATTGCCGAGAGCCTGCCGATAGTCGGCAACTACCAGCAGGAACCAGAGGCCATAATAGGCGAGGATCGAAATCTGCCCGAACCGGCTCGAATAGGCGAACACGAAGAAGGACAGCGCGACCGCAGCCACGCCGTAGACTTCATTGCGAGCCGGGTCGATCAGCGCAGATTTCGCAATCCTCATGCGATCCTCATTGCATCAGGAGCTCGGCGGCGACCTTGATGACGTCGCCGGGCAGAAGCTTGTCGTTTTCGCCGACGGCGACCTCTTTCGGCCCCTGGCCCTCGTCCCGCACCACGGTGTATTTGATGGTGGCGGACTTGCCCGAAGGGTCGAATTTCAGCGCCTCGGCCGATTGAGCCACGGCTTCCGACATTAGCTCGCGGCTGGTTCCGAGCTGCAATCCGAGCTTTTCGAGTTCGGCCTCGGTGTTCTGCAGCTCCTGGGCGCGCTGGGCTTCCCAGTCGTTGCGCAGGTTGATCTCGTCCTGGTTCGCCTTGTTGATATCCTGCTTGGCGCGAAGTATTGACGTGTCGATATCAAGGAGGTTCGCTTCGATGGTCGCGGCCCTTTCCTCGGCGGTGATGCGGCGGCTGGAGGTCGCCAGTCCCTGTTCGGTCAGCTTCGCCATTTTTTCCCGGTCCTCGCTGACGAGCTGCAGCTGCCGCTTCTGGGTATCGGTCTTCTGGCTGAGAGATTGGACCTCGTTTTCGAGCAGCGTCCGCAGGTCGGTGAGAGCCTTCAACTGAAGCTCGTAGCGTTCTCGCCGCGATTTCATCAGCGAGACTTCGCTGGCGATCAGCTTTTCGGCATTGCCGACGTCCTTGAGTTCCGGCGGGACTTTCATTTCGGTAGCACCGGCGACTTCCGCCAGCAGCCGGGCGCGGCGAGCGAGAAGCCGGCCGCGTTGGGAATCGTAGACCGAGGCGTCGCCGCGGGCATTGATGAAATCGCGGGCGAAACGCTGGCCCGAATCAGACCGGAGAAGACCGCCGGCAAGGCTGATGGCCTTCAGCACGGTCAGGTTGGGGGTATAGGGATATTCGCCCGGCGTATGCACGTCGCCGGCCAGGAAAACCGGCCGGAACTGGGCAATTTCCACGGAAGCCGATGGCAGGTTGCGCAACGCGAATTTGCCGCGCAATTCCTCGCCGATGGTTTTTGCGACCTCGCCCGCCGTCTTGCCGGCTGCCGGGAGGTCGCCGATGAAGGGGAGCGAGAGCGATCCGGTCGGCCCGATGGTATAGTCGCCGCTCACCGCATCCCAGTTGCGGATCGTGCCGTCGGCCGGCTGCCACTCGGCGACGCGGACGCGAAGCTTATCCATCACGCCGAGGCGATAACCGGTCTCTTCCGCAGTCGCGCTGCCGGCCAGAGCGACTGTGATCGCACCGGCCAGAAAACATAACGCACGCAGGCCTCTCGCGGAGGCAGTTTGTGTCTGCATGGATTTTTCCTTCAAAAGGCGCGGAACCAGTCCGCGCTCGAAGCCCGCCAGATTTGCCGATCCCGTCAAGTGGGGTCCGACGCCTCAGCAGAGGGGATGGACTGTCAGTAACTGCCGCGCGCCATGCAGACGGCGGGGATCGTTTTCACAATGATTGCGACGTCGCCGATCAGCGACCAGTTCTGGACGTATTGGGTGTCGAACGCGATACGGGTATCATAGGAAACGTCATTGCGACCGCTGATCTGCCACAGACCGGTGAGGCCCGGGCGCGTGCTCAGGTAGAAGGCCGCAAAGCTGTCATAGAGGTTCAGTTCCTCGTCGACCACGGGGCGGGGACCGACAACGCTCATTTCGCCACGCAGGATGTTGAGAAGCTGCGGAAGCTCGTCGAGGCTGAGCTTGCGCAGCACGGTGCCGACGACCGTCACCCGAGGATCGAACTTGAGTTTGCGCGTCGCTCGCCATTCCTCCGCCGCTTGCGGATTGGCTTTCAGGTAGTTTCGCAGGACTTCATCGCCATTCACGGCCATCGTGCGGAACTTGAGGCATTTGAAGGTACGACCGTTGTGGCCGATCCGGCGATGCCCATAAAAAATGGGGCCATTGTCGGAGAACTTTACCAACGCCGCGATCATCAGGAAGATGGGACTGAACAGGATGAGGGCCAAGGCGGCGGCGGTGATATCGAAACTTCGTTTTGCCAAGCCCCCAGTTGGGAGAGTCATGCGGGCTTGGTCTGACGTTGAGAACGGCGAACCTGCCGAACGTGTCGCTGACTTCATAGAGTGAACTCCACTTATGTTTTGCGATAGTCGGTGCCATTACGGCGCGTCATTGAGCGTTAATGTGATAATAAGTCTGTGTTCGCAATTTGATGAAGATCAAACTTTTCCGCCAACCGCATCCCGCCGGGGTCTGGGGCCGATTTCCAACCCGCGATTGGGCGGGAACAACTTGGGAGATATACGCCGGAAACGCAGTCAATACTGTACTCTGCGTGTAAAAGCGGTCGAGTAGCTAATATTCCCGACTTGGTTCAAACTTATCCCGGCATTCTCTCCTGTTGGTCGCCTAGTCATAGATCGCTCAGCTTCTTGAGGATGGGGACCAAAGTAGCTTGCGTCTGGGACCAAAGGCCCACTCCTGCTGCGCCGCAATACAATGCTGCAACGCAACAACGCCTGTCGGTTTCGAGTTAGCTTTGTAACAAAAGTTGATGGGGTTTGAGGGGAATTGAGAGGTGCGGCTGGCGAGTTCGTTCCAACCGGGGCGAATCCGGGCGGAAATGTGGCAAAAGCGAGGCGCAGTGCTTGTGGCGCTGTGATAGAGATGGGCTCGCTGCCTGCAGTATTTGTTCGGAACCTCATGGACCTTACGAAAGTTTCACCAATAGTCTGGCATTATCGAGATCGGAAAACTTGAATCCTCTCCTGCAGACTCATATGGTTGTCTTATCGGGAGAGGAGCCTGAAAAACCACGAACTGAACAGCCACGTTCGGGAGGAACGATCATGTACGCGCCACGCGTCTTTATCAGCATGACAGTGACTCTGATCGTGTTCGCGGTGGCTGCGTATCTTATCACCGGGTCGTTCTATACCGCAGTTATACAGACGCTGATCTGTGCAGTCCTGATCCAGGCGGGATATTTCGCCGCTGTCCTTTACCTCGTTCGCCGTGAAAAGCAGATACGGGAGGCGGGCGCGACTTCGGATGCTGCCGCGGCTACCAAAAGCTCCAAGGATGGCAGCCGGCGCGACGGATTGCGTGCCGATGCCGCCCCGAACCTTCCGGCCAGCGATACATGACCGCTCTGACGCTTTTTTCCGCCAGTTTCATACGAGGGCCATTTTCCTGAGCCCATAGTTGCGGACGGATGCAACATGGAGAGGGCTATGGTTGAACACGCTTCCCAGACGATCTGCGTCATCATCGCGGCCAAAAACGCCGCTGAAACCATTGGAATCGCGATTCAATCCGCCTTGAACGAGGCGCATGTCAGCGAGGTCGTGGTGGTCGACGACGGCTCCACCGATAAGACCGCGGACGTCGCGCGCAGATCGGATGATAGGTCAGGACGGCTGACGGTTGTCTCGTTCGATCAGAATCGCGGCCCCTCTGCTGCCCGCAATCATGCCATTGCCATATCGACGGCGCCGCTGATTGGTATTCTCGATGCCGACGACTTCTTTTTTCCGGGCCGGTTTGCGCCGATGCTGGCGGAGGATGGCTGGGACCTGATTGCCGACAATATCGCCTTCATCTACGAACCGAGCGAATTCATTCGCCCGGAAAGGTTCGAGACGCGGGCGCGGAGCATGTCGCTTACTGAATTCGTGGAAGGCAATATTTCCAAGCGCGGGGTCAAGCGCGGCGAGACCGGTTTCATGAAGCCGGTGATGAGCCGAGCGTTTCTCGACGCCCATGGTCTTCGCTACGACGAAAACATGCGTTTCGGCGAGGATTACGATTTCTACGCCCGGGCGCTCGCCAAGGGCGCGCGCTACAAGGTGATCGAGCATTGCGGCTACGGCGCCATCGTGCGCCAGGATTCGCTGAGCGGCCGGCATCGCACCGACGACCTGCGCAAATTCTACGAGGCGGACGACGCGCTCCTTGCAGATCCGGCGCTTAGCGAAGAGGAAAGGGCAGTGATCGTCCGGCATCGCGACCATACGCGCGACCGCTACGAGTTGCGTGCCTTCCTCGACATCAAGTCGCAGGCGGGGAATGGCGCCGCCATCCGGCGCTTGCTCTCCCACCCGCAGGTCCTGCCGGCCGTGGCGACCGGCATATTCCTCGACAAGCTCGATCTCCTGCGCGCCAGGTCGTCCAAGCCGCAGGCACAGCCGGTCGGCATGCGCTATCTTCTGCCCGGCATACCCGCCGCTCAGAAATAATCGCGGCGGATTCCTTCCAGCATCGTCCGGAATTTCTCCTTGCGCTCCTCCAGAACCTCGACCGGGCTGAGCCGCGGCTCGGCGCGGCTTGCCTGCCAGAGCGCCAGCACGGATGGGGCTGCGAGGAACTGTTTCGCCATGCCGCGAAGGCCGCTTTGTGACGGCGGCGTGTGGGTCATGACTTCGCCGCCATGGGTGTCTTGTGCGGCCGGACGTGCCGGCTCCTGACGGTCGAAGTTGATGCCCCAGAAACGCGAGCGTTTGGCTACAGCTTCGGCTCGGGTGGAGACCGGCACGTAGCGAGGTTCGTATGTTGTCCCAACGGATTTGGCCCAGTCATTCCATTTGAAATTGTTGATGGAACGGGAGCTGCTGACGGCCACCCACGGCACCCGGAAGGCATCCGCCAGGATCGCACCATGCATGGATTCGGCGATGATCAGCTCCGACTGGGCTATATGGCGGATGACCGACTTCGCTTCGCCGCGCGGATCGAGATAGGTGAGGCCGACGGGCTCGCAGACGGCGTTCCACATGCCGAATTCGGCCGACTCCCAATGGGGAATGAAGGTCTTCTTGTGGATTTTCGGCAGGTTCTGGAATTCCGGCATGTCGGCGATCATGACCGCCGGGTCGGTGATCGCCTTGTCGGTCGAAATGCCGAGTTTGGCGGCCGTCAGCGGACCGCGAACCGCCCGCACATCCCATTCCGCCGCGTCCGTGACATCAGGCGGCGTGCCATAACCATAGCCGCTGCCGATCACCAGCTTCTTCTGGCCGACAGGCAGCAGGACCGGATTGAGGACCGTGCCGACGCCGACTAGCAGGACTTCAGGATGGACGTCCCGAAAGCCGGGTAGCAGCGCATCCCAGAGCCAGAGATTGAGATCGTCGCCGAAATTGCCGTGATGCGATTCCCAGTAGTACGCTTTCATGCGGGCCTCCGTGGGATGATGAATTTGAAAGGAAACGCAAGCATTTAGCGTGCGCTGCGGCCGAGTTTCCCGGCTCCGAGTTCGAATGCCGCTCGGATCAGCGCGGGATCGCGCATGACCCAGCGGGCGAGCAGGCCAAGGTCTGGCGCCTCGCGGCGTTTGACTCGTCCGGCCTGGCTCCAGAGCGCCTGCCGGCGGGCGGTGTTCTTGTAGGATGCGATCGAGGCGACGTCGCTGGGGCGGGAGCGGAAGCGCTCCTCCAGCGTATCGAGCGCCACCCAGGTGTTGAACTGCTGTCGCAGGAACTGCGGAGAACGATTGTCGATGCTGTGGAAGATATTGAGGCCCATGCCGCGGGCCGCACCCTCTTCGTCGCAAAGCAGGGTTCGCTTCGATTTCAGGATGCAATCGACGAAGAATAACACGTCTTCAGCCGCCAACCGCAGGGAGGGCTCGAAACGAACCGTTTCGAAGACCGGCCGGGCGATGACCATGCAGGAGAGATGCAGGAAACTCCAGTTCTTCAGCATGACACTCGCGAGATCCGGCATTTCGATCAGGAGCGGGTTTTCGGAAAGCCGCGTGCCGCCCTCCGCCTGTTCGAGCTCGGCCATGCCGAAGTGGTAATAGAACTCGTCGCTCGCCTGCATCGAGGCCCAATAGCACTCGGCATCGAAGCGGGTCATGCTCTCGAAAGCATTTTTCAGATGATCCGGCAGCCAGACGTCGTCCGAATCGAGAAGTGCCGCGAAACGGGTCGAAGCCGGGACGTTGTCGAGGCCGGTATTGCGTGCGGCACCTGGCCCGCCGTTCTGCTGGCGGATTACGCGGATGCGGGATCTCCAAGCATCTTCAATGTCTTGAAGCTCCATATCTGCGGAAAGGGGCGACTCGTCGTCGACAATGACGATATCGAAGTCCTGATAGCTCTGATCGAAAATCGATTTCAGCGCGCGGCGAAGAATGCCGGCTTCCTTTTGGAAAAATGGGATAACAACCGTGAACGTCGCCATGTTTTTGCCCCTGCCTTTTCAAAGAATTACAAGCCTCTGACGTTTGTCGGGCTCCGGGTTGACGGCAGTGCGCTGCCGTATCGAATGACCTCCCGTAACAGGATTTGACCATATGGCTCCCGCCAAGACGATCACACTGGCCTCGGCCGAGCGCGTTATCAAAGACCGTTACATTCGGGCTGAAATTTGTCACGGGCTCCAATCTGGCAAGACCGCGAGCCTTAGAGGATCTCGGATCGGTCCCTCGAGGCACCACCCGGTGCTGTTTTCGGCGATGATCTGCCGGTCGTCCTGCGCATCCTCGCAGTGCAGTTAACGAAGCCTTATCTGGAGGCGGCAAGCGGCGGTGCGGCCGGGGGAGAACCCATCAATTGGCGCCTTTTTGCTAACTGAGGGCCTGGTTGCAGAAAATTCAGGACGTCGTCCGCCGCCGCGGATCCCGGCGAAGCAGCCAGGGCCGGCTTTGCCCGATTGTGTCCCAGATTTGCCTAGATTACGCCACATTCCACGTCCGTTTCAGGGCGAGGAGGTACATGGATACGAAAGGGCTAGCCGTTTCGGCCTATTGCAAAAAGATTTTTTTCTGCTGCTGCGGTGCAGCATTCCGAGCCCCAAAGTGGGCCCTGAACCCTTGAAAATCATAAGTCCTCGAAGCCGTATCGGACGTCGGGACGGGAGCCTCTTCGAGCCTCAGTATTTCCGCGCGGGTTGCTTTTTTGCTGCGCCGCCACATTTTGTGCCAAACTCGGCACGATCCTTTTTGCGTGACTGCGGGCTCAAGTCTGCTCTGATTGAAACGGTGGTGACGGGAGGCACTGCCCAAAAAGGGTGACTCGTTTGACTGTCGATCCAAACATATCCTCCCGTATCAATTTGATGCGCATCCTGCTGATCTCCGGCATTCTCTTCGTCCATGTGCCGCATGATCCCGACACCAGCCCGTTCTTGGCGCTGAATGGATTCTTCGATTGGCTCAGGGTTTTCCTCGGGGATAGCCTGTTCCGTATCGGTGTGCCCTGCCTCAGCGCGATTTCCGGCTATCTACTGTTCCAGCGGGGATGGGAGACGTTCGATTATGCCAAGACGCTTCGCTCCAAGGCGAAGACCGTTCTCTTGCCTTTCCTGTTGTGGAACCTCGGTCTGCTCGGGGCTATCTTCGTCATCCAGCGCGTCGACATGGGCGTTGGATACTTTCCCGATCTCTGGAACATCTCGACGCGCGAACTCCTGAGCAACGCGTTCGCGACGGAAGGCTTGCCGATCAATATTCCGCTCTACTTCCTGCGCGACCTGATCGTCTGCATCCTGCTGTCGCCGATCCTTGCCATGCTGGTGCGGCGTTTTCCGGCAGCGACGCTCGGCGTTCTGTTCCTGCTGGCAATCACCCCCATGCTGACGGTCGGCATCGTGCTGAAGAAATCGATCCTGTTCAGCTTCACCCTCGGCATCTTCCTGGCGCTCTACCGGGTGGACCTCAAGTCCGCGGACCGGTTTGCGGTACCGGGTACGGCGGTGATGCTTGCCGCCGCGGTGCTGCTGTCCATCGGCCTCTACTGGACCGGCCCGGATTTCCCCTGGCCTCTCGACATGGCGCGCAACGCGCTTTCGATCCTCGGAGCCGGTGGTTTCTGGCTGATGTCGGCGATCATCATCCGTTCCTGGATCGGTCAACGGCTGGCTGCCACCGGAAGCCTGAGCTTCTGGATGTTCTGCGCCCATTATCCGCTGCTCGTCCTGATGTGGATGGTGTGGAACCGCGTGGCAGGCGACGACCTTTACCCGCTCTTCTACGGGGTCGCCGCCGTCGCAAGCTTCGTCATCCTTTTTGTCAGCAACCGCCTCGTCTCGCACAGAATGCGCGGTCTCTACGAGGTGTTGACCGGCAGCCGCGGTCGCAAGGCCAAGCTTCTGGCCGCCACCAAATCCCACCCACTCGCCGAGGCTTCTGGCCCAGGCGAACCCGCAATAACGCAACAGCACAGGTGAAACATGACGGCCAAGGCCAGACAGATTCAACTAACCTGCCAGGTTATCATCGCAGCCGCGGTGTCTGGACTTCTTTCGCCCGCAGCACAGGCTCAGCAGGCTAACGCGGGCAAGTCCTTCGTGGAAAACTTCGACGGACTCAACCGTTCCTTCTGGTACGTCTCGGACGGCTGGAACAACGGCAAACATCAGAATTGCAACTGGTCGAAGAAACAGGTGAAGGTCGAGAGCGGTAATCTGCAGCTCAGTTTCGCGCAGGACAAGACCGGTGCGCAAGACAAGCCCAGCGACCGCGACTTCGCCTGCGGTGAAATCCAGACCAATGCGCGTTTCGGCTATGGCACCTATGAAGTGCGGATGAAATCCGCATCGGGCTCGGGCCTCAATTCGGCGTTCTTCACCTATATCGGCCCGACTGACAAAAAGCCGCATGACGAGATCGATTTCGAAGTGCTCGGCAAGAATACCGGCCAGGTCCAGCTCAATCAGTATGTTTCCGCCAAGGGCAACAACGAAAAGCTGGTGCCGGTCGCCGGCGGTGCGGACCAGGGTTTCAACGACTATGCCTTCATCTGGGAGGAAAACCGCCTCCGTTACTTCGTGAACGGCAAGCTCGTTCAAGAAGTAACGGACAAGGCGAAGATACCGCAGAACCCTCAGAAGATTTTCCTCAGTCTCTGGGGAACCGACACGCTCAAGCAGTGGATGGGCGCATTTTCCTACACTCAGCCGACCTCGATGACCGTCGATCGGGTCGCTTTTACTGCGCTCGGCGAGCCCTGCCGCTTTCCTGAATCCGTGCTCTGCACGCTCGGCTGAGCCGCCTCGGCGGCTCGACAATGGAGTTGGACGATTTGACGTTGAACGTTCTCTATCTCGCGCATGACATGGCCGACGCGGCCATCCGGCGGCGCGTGCTGACCTTGAAGGCCGGTGGTGCGAGCGTCACCGTCGCCGGCTTCGAGCGCGGCGCGAACGTGCTTGCCGACGAGCGGGATGTGACGACCGTTTCACTCGGGCAGACAGCGGACGGGCGTTTTGCGCAGCGCATCGGGGCGGTTCTGGCCGCTCGCATGAGGCTGAAGCGGACGCTGGCCGATATCGCCGCGCCCGACGTCATCATCGCCCGCAACCTGGAGACGCTGGCGCTTGCCGGACGTGCTGTGTCCATGTTCAGCCGCCGGATTCCTGTCGTTTACGAATGCCTCGATATTCACCGCCTGCTTCTCGACGAGGGGATGAAGGGTCGTCTGATGCGCCAGGCGCAGCGGTTCTTCGGCCGCCGAGCGAGCCTACTGATCACCAGCTCCCCGGCGTTCGTGGATAATTTCTTCAAACCGCGTTCAGGCCTCGACCTTCCTGTTCTGCTTCTGGAAAACAAGGTGCTCGCTCTCGAGCCGGAACCGGTGTCCGAGCCAATCCTGCCCCGTCCGCCGGAGCCGGGCAAGCCCTGGCGGATCGGCTGGTTCGGAGCGATCCGCTGCCGCAAGTCGCTCGATATGCTGATCGATTTTGCGGCCCGCATGGACGGCAAGGTTGAGATCGTGTTGCGCGGCCGTCCCGCCTACAGCGAATTCGACGATTTCGATGCGACGGTCGCGGCCGCCCCGCATGTCGAATTCCATGGTGCCTACCGCAATCCGGAGGATCTCGCTGCGATCTACGGCGACGTGCAGTTCGCCTGGGCGATCGATTTCTTCGAGGAAGGACTGAATTCCAGCTGGCTGCTGCCGAACCGCCTTTACGAAGGCGGGCTTTACGGAGCGGTGCCGATCGCGCTGGCCGGCACGGAGACCGGCCGTTTCGTCGGCAAGCGAGGCATTGGCCTGGTGCGCAATCACGTGACGCCGCAGACGCTCGAAGCGCTGTTCGGTGAGATGACGGAAGCGCGCTACGTCGACCTTTTTTCCCGGCTTGCGGCCGTCGAGCGCTGTCAGTGGGTGACCGGACCGGCGGAATGCCGCGCTCTTGTTTCGCGGCTCGCCGCCCTACATCCCAACGTCCCGTCGCCGGCCGAAATGTCGGCCGTTTCAACCGTGCAATCGTGAGGTGGAGTATGGTTTTGCGTTCTCACTCCAATGCCCAGATGTCCGAGATCCGGACGCTTCTGGTGATCCCGTGCCTCAACGAAGCGGCGACGATCGCGCCGTTGTTGCATAAGCTGAACGGCCAACGCGGCGACACGGACATGCTGATCGTTGTCGCCGACGGCGGCAGCCAGGACGGCACGCCGGATATCGTCCAGGACCTTATTCCGGAAATCCGCGACCTCGTGCTGATCGGAAATCGCAAGCGCATCCAGAGTGCAGCCATCAACCTCGCGGTCGACCGGTTCGGCGAGGATCGGGACTTTCTCATCCGCATCGATGCGCATGGGGATTATCCAGACGATTACTGCCGGACGCTGCTGCAGGAGGCCGTCGAGATGGATGCCGATTCTGTCGTGGTCGGCATGGAGACGATCGGTTTCGGCACCTTCCAGAAGGCGACCGCGGTGGCGCAGAATTCCAAGCTCGGAAACGGTGGTTCGAAACATCGCGCCGGCGGCGGCGGCGAATGGGTCGATCATGGCCACCACGCGCTGATGCGGATTTCGGCCTTCCGGGCTGTCGGCGGTTATGACGAGAGTTTCAGTCACAACGAGGATGCCGAACTGGACTTCCGGCTGCGCGCGGACGCTTTCCGCATCTGGATGACCGGCAAGACCTACATGACCTATTATCCGCGTTCGACCGCCTCGGCGCTGTTCCGACAATATCTCGCCTATGGCCGGGGCCGGGCGAAGAACCTCGTCAAGCATCGTACCATTCCAAAGCTCCGGCAAGCGATCCCGCTTGCAGTCGCGCCGGTCGTCGTCGCGGCGCTGCTTGCACTTCTCTATTGGTGGGCGGCGGTGCCGATGGTCGTCTGGGCCGCGGCCTGTATCGGTTACGGCTTCTGGCTCGCCGTCGGGCAGAAGAACCCCTACGGCCCACTTGCCTCGCTTTCGGCGATGATCATGCATTTCGCCTGGTCGGCCGGCTTTTGGCTGGAGCTGATCGGCATCCGACCACGGAGGATCGCTTGATGACGGCAGAGGAAAAGCCGCTCCGCATCGATATCGGCATCTGCACCTATCGGCGGCCGGAACTGGCCGAGACGCTGATCTCGCTCTTTGGGATCGCCATCCCGGCAGGCGCGGAATTGCGCCTGATTGTCGCCGACAACGACGCAAGCCCGAGCGCAAGCGGGTTGGTGGACCGTCTGCGGGATCGTTCACCGTTCCCGATCCGCTACGTGCATTGCCCGAAGTCGAATATCTCGATCGCGCGCAATGCCTGCCTTGCCGAAAGCGATGCGGACTACCTCGCCTTCATCGACGACGACGAGACGGCGGAACCGGAATGGCTGGCCGGACTGATGGCGATGGCGAGGAGCACGGGGGCTGATGCCGTTCTCGGACCGGTCCGAGCCGTCTACGGATCGCAAAGCGCCAGCTGGATGCGCAATGGCGATTTCCACTCGACGATGCCTGTCTGGGTCGGCGGGCAGATCAGGACCGGTTATACCTGTAACGTCCTCCTCCAATTGCGCTCACCGGTCGTCGCAGGCCGCAGGTTTGCGCTCTCGCTCGGCCAAAGCGGCGGCGAGGATACACATTTCTTCACCGCTTTGACCGATGCCGGCGGGCGGATCGAATTTGCGCCGGATGCGGTGATCGAGGAACTGGTGCCCGAAAAGCGGGCAAGCTTTTCCTGGCTTGCCAAGCGCCGTTTCCGCTCCGGACAGACGCATGGCCGCATTCTCGCCGCCAAGAACTCCGGTCTCGGCCGGCTCAAGCAGACGGGTCTCGCGATGCTGAAGCTCGGTTATTGTCTGGCGGTGACGGCAGCAGCCATTCCCTCGCCGGTTATCCGCGTTCGCTACGCCCTTCGTGCGGCACTCCATGCCGGCGCCGTCACGGGCACGCTCGGCGTCCGAGAGATCCGCCAATACGGAGCCGCCGAAGCCACATGACGATGCATGATCTGCAGGCCCCAAATTTCCAGCCCGACGTGAGTTTCGTGATTGCGGCTTACAACGCCGAGGAGACGCTCGCGCGCGCGATCGACAGCGCGCTTGCGCAAATCGGCGTGACGCTCGAAGTGATCGTCGTCGACGATTGCTCGACCGATGGGACGCGAGCAATCGCGGAGGCTTATTCGGATCACCGCGTCAGGCTGATTGCCCAGGCGGTGAATGGTGGGCCGGCTGCTGCACGTAATGCCGGACTTGCCGCGGCAAGGGGGCGTTGGGTCGCGATCCTCGATTCCGACGACTCGATTTACCCCACCAGGCTTTTGACCATGCTGGAGCGGGCGGAGAACGCGCAGGCGCAGATCGTCGTCGACAATCTCGACGTCATCCCGTTCGACCATGGCGAGCCCCATGCGATGTTCTCCAAGGAGGCGCTCAGGCAGCGGTCGATGCTGACGCTTGCCGATTTCATCGGCTCGAACGTGATTTTCCAGTCGACCTTCAACTTCGGCTACATGAAGCCGATCTTCGAACGCGCGTTTCTCGTCGAGCACGGGCTGCGCTTCGACGAGGCGCTGCGGGTCGGCGAGGACTATCTGCTGCTTGCTTCTGCCCTGGCGAGCGGTGCGCGATGCGCGATCGTGCCAGAGATCGGATATGTCTATCACCTGCGCCAGGACTCGATTTCGCGCGTCCTGGAGCAGAGCCACTTGGATGCGATGCTGGCCTCCGACAGCGCTTTTCTCGCCCGCTACAAGCTGGATGCGAAAGCCTCGGCTGCCCAATACAGGCGCACCCGCAGCATCCTCGAAGCGGGTTCATTTCTCACGCTCGTCGACGAAATCAAGAAGGGTTCCGTCGGCGGCTTCCTGAAAACGGTAATCGAAAACCCACGTGCGCTCCGACTTTTGCGCATGCCGATCGCCGTTCGCATGCGTCGGCTGGTAAAACGGCCGACGTCAACTGAAAATCCGATCAATAGGGCGGGGGCGCCCTCAGAAAGGACGAAGGAATGGACATGAAAAGACCAGTTCGAAAGGCGGTGATACCCGTCGCAGGCAACGGCACTCGGTTCCTGCCGGCCACCAAGGCCATGCCGAAGGAAATGTTGACGATCGTCGATCGACCAGTCGTTCAGTATGCGGTCGACGAAGCCATGCAGGCGGGAATCGAGAACATCATTTTCGTGACCAGCCGCAACAAAACCGCGATCGAGGACTATTTCGACAGCGCGCCGGAACTCGTCGCGACGCTGACCCGTTCTGGCAAGACCGTGCAGGTTACCCAACTCGAAAAGATGCTGCCGGTCGCCGGCACCGTCAGCTATACGCGCCAGCAAGTGCCGCTGGGACTTGGTCATGCGGTCTGGTGCGCCCGCGAACTGGTGGGCAACGAGCCCTTCGCACTGCTTCTGCCCGACATGGTCTCCTACGGCTCGCAGGGTTGCATGGCGGGGCTGATGGATCTCTATGAAGAAGTCGGCGGCAATGTCTTCGCGGTCGAGGAATGCGCACCCGAAGAGACGTCGAGCTACGGCATCGTGGGGGTCGGCCACAGCGTGCCGCACGGTTTCGAGGTGACGGAAATGGTCGAAAAGCCGAAACCTGCCGAGGCGCCGTCCAATTATTACCTGAATGGGCGCTATATTCTGCAGCCGGAAATCTTCGAACTGCTGGCCCGGCAGGAACGCGGCGCCGGCAACGAAATTCAGCTGACGGACAGCATGCACAAGCTTGCGCAGGTCCAGCCGTTCCATGCGCATCCCTATCAGGGGCGCACATTCGATTGCGGTAGCAAGCGCGGCTTCATCGAAGCGAATGTCGCCTTCGCCATGCTTCGCCAGGACATGGGGGCCGAGATTTACGCCTCCATCAAGGAATTGATTATGTCGCACGAAACGCGGGTCAAGGCCGCCTGACGCGCATTCAAGTCATACGAGACGGATGGCGGCGGTTCCGCCATCCGTCCCCCAAAGCTCCAGAAAGCGAGCCCTATGGATCAGGTAAACTTCAGACCGAGAACGATATTTCCGAGCGAAACGCGGGATCACGACACATTCATCGATCTCGATAAGCTCTGGGCGGCTGCGATCCGTCGTTCGGGCGTCATCGTTGTCTGCCTCATTGTGACGGTTGCCCTTGCCGGGGTCTATCTCGTGATGGCGCAGCCGATTTATACTGCGCTGACGCAGATTCTGATCGATGATAACCTTTCGCGTTATGCCGACGATCAGCAGGACAGTCAGACGGCCCAGCAGATCGACAACCGCATGTCGAGCGCGGTCGAAATCCTGAAATCCAAGGCGTTAGCGGTAAGGGTAGTCGACAAGGCCAAGCTCGATCAGAACGAGGCGGTGGTCAATCCGCCGCAATCTCCGGTCGATCTCGTCAAGGGCGTCGTCCGCAGCGTCGTTGCGCTTCTGACACCTGGCAGCCCACCCCCTTCCGAGGAGAATGTCAGGATGGGGCGGCGCGAAAAGGCGGCGGCCGTCCTGCAGCAATCGCTGACCGTGGAGCGTGTCGGCCGCAGCTCGGTGATCGCCCTGTCCGTTCGTTCGCCAGACCCGCAGCTTGCTGCGATGATCACGCGGACTTATGCGGAATCCTATCTGACTGAACAGCTCAATGCCAATTTCGATGCGACGGAGCGGGCTTCGCTCTGGTTGCAGGAACGCCTGAACGACCTCAACAGCCGCTCGCAGCAGGCCTCGCTTGCCGTCGAGCAATTCAAGACCCAACACGGTCTGGTTTCGCCGCGCGGCGAACTCCTGTCGACGCAGCAGCTTTCGGATCTCAACAGCCAGCTGATTGTCGCCCAGGCCGATGCGGCAACCGCTTCGGCACGCTACAACCAATATCAGGCGATCATCGACAAGGGGCCTGACGCGGCCGTTCAGAATGCGGTCATTTCGGCTCGCGATACGGACAACACGGTCATTCAGGATCTCCGCAAGCGTTATATCAACATTTCCGACCGCGAGCAGAGCATCATCCAGCAGTTCGGCGCGAACCATCCGCAGGCGGTCGCGCTCAAAGCGGAAAAGAGCGAACTCGCGCAGCAGATTTATCGCGAGCTGCAGCAATTGACCGGCAGTTTCCGCAACGTACTCGAAGTGGCGAGTTCGCGCGAAAAATCGCTGCGTGAGAGCATCGACCGGGTGGCGGGCCGCAATTCGGAGGCAAATGTCTCGATGGTCCAGCTGCGCGAACTGGAGCAGAAGGCAGCGGCGCTGAAGACGCTCTACGAATCCTTCCTCGGTCGTTTCGAAGAGGCAACGCAACGGCAATCCTTCCCGATCGCCAAGGCTCGCGTGATCTCTGACGCCGGTCTGCCGACTGCCCCGTCCAGCCCGCGCAAGACGCTGACCATGGCGCTCTCCGTCGTGCTTGGCCTGCTGATCGGCGGGGCGGCGGCAACGCTCTTGGAATTCCGCGAGCGGTTCTTCCGGACCGGCGACGACGTCCAGGAGAAGCTTGGCCTGCGCTTCCTCGGCTACCTACCGAAGGTGAGCGGCGCCTTCGCGGAGGACGCGCCGCCACCGCCACCAACGGAGGCCGAGGCGGCCGGAGCGCCTCCCGGCAACCCGATCTCGTTCCGCCGATTGATGCGGGTCGCGGTGGAGGCGCCGCGGTCTCAGTTCGCCGAGACGCTACGTAACGCAAAGCTTGCATGCGATATCATGCTGCAGGAGCGGAAATGCCGGGTGATCGGCGTGGTCTCCTGCCTGCCGGGCGAAGGGAAGTCCATGGTCGCCGCCAATTTCGCCGGGCTGATCGCCTCGACGGGCGTTCGCACGCTGGTGATCGATGCCGACCTGCGCAATCCG
Organism: Neorhizobium galegae bv. orientalis str. HAMBI 540; assembly: GCF_000731315.1. Lineage (NCBI taxonomy): Bacteria > Pseudomonadati > Pseudomonadota > Alphaproteobacteria > Hyphomicrobiales > Rhizobiaceae > Neorhizobium > Neorhizobium galegae. The sequence continues at coordinate 3,434,145 of NZ_HG938353.1, read as the reverse complement.
GGTCTCAGCCGTATGCTGGCCTCCGAGCCGGAAGTCGGACTGGTCGAGGTGGTGCTCCAGCAGACGCCATGGACCAATGCCGCGCGGGTCGACCGCCGGTCGCGTCTGACGATCCTGCCGATGACGACGCGTAGCAAACAGCTTGCCCATACAAGCGAACTTCTCGCTTCTTCCGGCATGAGCCACTTCCTCGAAAGCATCAAGGATACGTTCGACGTCATCGTCGTCGACCTGGCGCCGCTCCTCCCGGTTATCGATGCGAAGGCCTTCGAGCCCTATGTCGACGGTTTCGTCTTCGTCACCGAGTGGGGCGTGACGCCGGCGAAGGCGGTGCAGTCGGTGATCCGGTCCGAACCGCAGATCGCCTCGAAAACGGTGGGCGTGATCCTCAACAAGACAGAGATGTCGGAGCTGCACCGCTATGCGGATCCGGGCGCGCCAGAACGGCTGCACAGCAGCTATGTCTCTTATTACAAGGACGGTTCGGCCTCCGCGCCCCGCTGACCTGTGATCCAAAGGGGCGGTTTTTACCGCCCCTTTTTTCGTCAGGCGCTTGCTGCGGCTTGGTCGCTCCAGTGCGTGCAGTCGGCGATATCAGCCTTGCGAAATACGTGGCCGATGCCGATCAGCACGGGTTCATCGATGCCGATCTCTGCCATGGCCGCAGCCATGTCGTTCAGCCGCCCGGCCCAACGCCGCTCGTTCGGCCGGGTCACCGCGCTGACGATCACGACCGGCATGTCGTGCGTCATGCCGGCGTCCGTGAGCTTGCTCACGATCTCGCCCGCGGTGCGTCCCGCCATGTAATAGATGGTCGTGGTTCGGGGATCGGCGAGGCTTTTCCAGTCGAGATTATCCGGCAGTACGCCTTTGCGCGAATGGCCGGTGACGAAACGAACGCCCTGCGCATGGTCGCGATGGGTGAGCGACACGCCGAGCCGCGATGCCATGGCGCTCGCCGAAGTGATGCCCGGCACGACGTCGACGGGGATGCCTTCTCGTTCCAGGCAGGCGATCTCTTCGCCGGCACGGCCAAAGACCATCGGATCGCCGGACTTCAGGCGGACGACGCGTTTGCCCGCCTTGGCGAACTTCACCAGCATGTCGTTGATGTCTTCCTGGCGGCAGCTTACCCGGCCGCCACGTTTTCCCACCAGCATGCGTTTCGCCTCGCGGCGCGCGAGTTCCAGCACCTCGTCGGAGACGAGATCGTCGAACAGAATGACGTCGGCCGCCTGCAGGGCGCGTACGGCCTTCAGCGTCAGAAGTTCGGCATCGCCGGGGCCGGCGCCGACAAGGGTGACGCGGCCCTTCTGAGCCGAGGATGCCACGCGGCCGGCATCAGCGAGGATAGCCGCTTCGCTGCCCGATCCCGGTTCGCTGCCGAAGGCGCGATCCACGAAACGTTCCCAGAAGGCTCTTCGCTGCGGGCCGGGCGCCAGGCGGTCGTTGATCTTTTCCCTGAGCGATTGGGCGAGTTCCGCCCAAGTTTTCAACGAGGCCGGCAGCAGGGTTTCGATACGACGGCGGATGGCCTGCGCCAGGATCGGCGCCGCGCCATCGGTTGAAATGGATACGACGACCGGTGAGCGGTTGACGATCGAACCGAACTGGAACTGGCAGAAGGCGGGTTTGTCGATGACGTTAACCGGTACGCCGGCCGCGCGGGCCGCGTCAAAAAACGCCTGCGCCTCGTCCCCATCCTCGCAATCCGCAATCGCAATCGCTGCGGCCTCGAAAATCGAAACGTCCCACACCCTCGGATGATGGATGAACCGGCCCTGCGGATGTTCCGCCCCGCGTTCGATCAGCTTTTCGAATGTCTCGGAAAGCCTATCCGCATAGACATGCACATTGGCTCCGCAGGCGGCGAGCAGCTCGGCTTTCCAGGCAGCCGCATCCGACCCACCGGCAACGATGACGGGCCTGCCTTCGAGCGCCCAGAAGACCGGGAGCTTCGCAAGCGGCGCCATGCGGGCGCCACGATCAGGAGATGCTTCATTCCGCGGCGGCTGCAAGACATCCATCGATGATCCCCCTGATTTCAGCGCGGCAGGAGCCGCAATTGGTGCCGGCATTGGTTGCTTTTCCGACGGCCTCGACGCTGTGACAGCCGGTCCTGACCGCGCCGATGATCCGGTTGACGCCGACCGAAAAGCAGGAGCAGACGGTGGCGCCGGGATCGGGCTGGTCGGCCCCGGGGCGCCCGGCGACGATCGCAAAGCGCTTGCGCAAGTCGGCGTGTTCGGCGGCAAGTTGGCCGATTGCCCAGTTGCGGGCGACGGCGACGGGCTGGTTCGCGAGGAAAAGTGCGGCAAGCAGCTTTCCGCCGTCGAAGAAGGCGAGGCGCAGGTCGCCGGACTGATGGTCGGCATAACCGAGCGGCTCGATCTCGGCAGGGATGCCGAATGCTGCCCGGCACCAGGCCACCCAGTCCTCGACCGGGTCCGCGAACGCGAGTTCGATCCGCCAGCCGCCATCGGCCTTGGCGAGCGCCCAGTAGTCCGCCTGTAGGTTCAAGGGTTTCGAGGCGGAAACGGCAAAGCCGTAGAAAGAAGCAGCGAATGGCCGGGCGGCAATCGCGACATTCTTCGAAGCCGGTTGGCCGGAAAACGGATCGGTGACAGGTGCGACCAGCGCATCAATGCGGGCTTTTGCGGCGAACTGGTCGTTCCAGTGCATCGGCACGAAGACGTTTCCACGGGCCTGGCGTTCCGTGACCAGCGCCCGGACGATTGCCGTGCCATGCGGGCTTTCGAGTTCGACCAGGCCCGCGCCGCGAATGCCGAGTTCCATCGCATCGCGCGGATGGAGTTCCGCGAAGGGCTCGGCGATATGGCCGGAAAGCCGGGCGCTTTTGGCCGTCCGCGTCATCGTATGCCAATGGTCGCGGATGCGGCCGGTATTCAATGTAAGCGGATATTGCTCATTGGTGCGGTCGGTCGCTGGAGCCTGGACGGGGACGAAACGTGCCTTACGATCGGGGTGATAGAAGCCGCCATCGGCGAAAAAGCGCTTATCGCTATCTCTCCCGACGATGGGCTGCTCCAGCGGAGCAGGCCACTGAAAGGGCGTCAGTGCATCGTATCCTTCTTCACCGAGCCCGACAAACGCGCCGATATCGAAATCCCGGCTGCCCTCGTTCTCGAAGGCCGAAAGTGCCGCATGTTCGGCGAAGATCTCAGCCGCAGATTTATAAACGAAGCCGTCAAAGCCCATGCGCTGGCCGACTTCTGCCATCTGCCACCAATCGGCCTTGGCCTCGCCGGGCGCGGACAGAAACCAGCGCTGGCGGGAGATGCGGCGTTCCGAATTGGTGACGGTGCCGTCCTTCTCACCCCAGCCGACCGAGGGCAGCAGGACATGCGCGTGGCGGGCGGTATCGGTGTCACGAAGAATGTCGGAGACCACCACGAAGGGACAGGCCTTGATGGCAGCCTCGACCGCATCGGCATCGGGCATCGACACCACCGGATTGGTGGCCATGATCCACAGCGCCTTGATCCGCCCATCGGCGACGGCGCGGAACATGTCGACGGCCTTGAGGCCCGGCTTTTCGGCAATCCTAGGCGAGGCCCAGAAACGCTGCACCCGGTCGCGATCCTCGGCGCTTTCGATCGCCATATGGGCGGCGAGCATATTGGCGAGACCGCCGACTTCGCGGCCACCCATGGCATTCGGCTGGCCGGTCAGCGAAAAGGGGCCGGTGCCCGGCCGGCCGATGCGGCCGGTCGCCAGATGGCAGTTGATGATGGCGTTGACCTTGTCCGTCCCCGACGCCGACTGGTTGACGCCCTGACTATAGCAGGTGACGACCTTTTCCGTCGTCTCGAACAGGTGAAAGAACTCGCGAAGCTGCATCGCGGGCAGGCCGGTCCGCTCCATCAATTCTGTGAACGAAAGCGCGGCCGCGGCAGCAAAGGCTTCGCCAAACCCTTGCGTATGCGCGGCGATATAGTTCTGGTCGATCGCCGGGCTTTGCGCCAGATGGGCGAGCAGGCCCATGAACAGCGCCACGTCGCCATCCGGGCGGATGCCCAGATGCAGGTCGGCGATATCGCAGGTCATCGTCCGGCGCGGATCGATGACGACGATCTTCATGCCCGGCCGAGCAGCCTTGGCCGCTGCGAGCCGCTGATAGATCACAGGGTGACACCAGGCGAGGTTGGAGCCGGTGAGGATGACCAGATCGGCGAGTTCGATGTCCTCGTAAGTACCGGGAACGGTATCGGATCCGAAAGCGCGGCGGTGGCCGGCGACGGACGAAGACATGCAAAGCCTGGAATTGGTGTCGATATTTGCCGAGCCGATAGAGCCCTTCATCAGCTTGTTGGCAACGTAATAGTCTTCAGTCAGCAATTGGCCGGAGACGTAGAAGGCAACAGAATCCGGTCCGTGTTCGGCAATGGTTTTCGAGAACTTTTCGGCGACGAGATCGAGCGCCTCGTCCCAGTCCGCCTGCCGGCCGAGGATCTCGGGGAAGAGGACACGCCCCTCGAGATCGATGGTTTCTGCCAGCGCCGATCCTTTGGAACAGAGCCGGCCGAAATTGGCCGGATGCTCGGGATCGCCTTTTACCGTTACGGCGCCGTCACCGGCCACCGTGGCGATGACGCCGCAGCCGACGCCGCAATAGGGGCAGGTCGTCCTGGTGGTTTCTCCACCCGCCTGCATTTCCGTTTCCAGAAGGCCCGCCCCCATCGGTTCACTCCGCCGGAACGCCGGCAGGATTGCCGATATGGCCAGCCTGAGCGCTCTGCTTGCCCTTCTTGCGACCATGGGTCGAGTAAAGCGTCAGACCGACGAAGGTGAGGCCGCCGACAAGATTGCCGATGACGGTCGGGATTTCGTTCCAGATCAGATAATCCATGAACGAGAACTTGCCGCCCAGCAGCAGGCCGGAGGGGAACAGGAACATGTTCACGATGGAATGTTCGAAACCCATGTAGAAGAACAGCATGATCGGCATCCACATGCCGATGACCTTGCCGGACACGGAGGTCGACATCATCGCGGCGACGACGCCGGTCGAAACCATCCAGTTGCAGAGAACGCCGCGGATGAAGAGCGTCAGCATGCCGGCCGCGCCGTGGGCCGCGTAACCGAGCGTGCGGCCTTCGCCGATATGGCCGATTCTCTGGCCAACCTCGTTGGGCACCTCGCTGAAACCGAAGGTGAAGATGATCGCCATCATCACCGCAACGAGGAAGGCGCCGGCGAAATTGCCGATGAAGACGAGCGTCCAGTTACGCAGAACGCCACCAGCGGTCGCTCCCGGCCGCTTGTCGATCAGGGCAAGCGGTGAAAGCGTAAAGACGCCCGTCAGAAGATCGAAGCCCATGAGATAGAGAAGGCAGAAGCCGACCGGGAAGAGGATTGCGCCGGCAAGCGCATTGCCGGTCTGCACCGTGATGGTGACGGCAAAGGCGGCGGAAAGCGCAAGGATTGCGCCCGCCATGAAAGCCCGGATCAGGGTGTCGCGCGTAGACATGAAGATCTTCGCCTCGCCGGCGTCGATCATCTTCGTCACGAATTCCGTTGGTGTGACATAGGACATTTTTTTCTCGTCTCCCTAGAGCGTAGTCGTTTGAAATGGCCGCGCCGATTATTCGGCTGCGGCCAGCTGTTCTTCGAGTGCCATGAAGATGTCTTCGCCGCGCAGTTCGAGCCGGATGGTCCGGACCGAACCTTCGTCGGCGCCGAGCGCCTTGCCGGTTTCGAGCGAGATCACCCAGTTGTGCAGCGGACACGTCACCGAGGTGCCGTGCACGATGCCCTGGCTCAGCGGCCCTCCCTTGTGAGGGCAATGATCTTCGATGGCGAAGACCTGGTTTTCGGCGGTGCGGAATACGCCAATCTTGCCTTGCGGGGTCTTCACGCAACGCGCGCCGCGGAGCGGAATGTCGGTCAGCTTGCCGATTGCGATCCAGTTCATGTCCATCTCCTCACTCGGCTGCATGCGAGTAACCGACCGTCGCCATCGGCCGGAACTCGTGTTTGTCCTTGCCGGAGACGCGCTCCGACCAGGGATCGACCTGGGCGAATTTCTGGGAGAAGACGAAACGCTCGTAATAGGCCTGGCGCTTCTCCGTATCGGTCATGATCTGCCGGCGGATTTCGTCGAGGCCGATGCGCTTCGCCCACTTGTAGATGCGCTCGAGGTAACGGCCCTGTTCGCGATACATCTGCGTGAGTGCGACGATGTATTCGAGTGCCTCGTCCTCGGTCTTCACCAGGCCGAGCACTTCGGTGCCCTTGATGTCGAGGCCCGCGGCGCCTGCGAAATGGATCTCGAAGCCCGAGTCCACGCAGATGACGCCGATGTCCTTGCAGGTCGCCTCGGCGCAGTTTCGCGGACACCCGGAGACCGCCATTTTCAGCTTGGCCGGTGTCCAGGAGCCCCACATGAATTTCTCGATGCGGATGCCGAGGCCGGTCGAATCCTGCGTGCCGAAGCGGCACCAATCGGAGCCGACGCAGGTCTTTACCGTGCGCAGGCCCTTGGCATAGGCCTGGCCGGAGATGAAGCCGGCCTTGCCGAGATCGGCCCAGACGGCAGGCAGATCTTCCTTCTCGATGCCGAGAAGGTCGATGCGCTGGCCGCCGGTGACCTTCACCATCGGGATCTCGAACTTGTCGACGACGTCGGCGATTGCCCTCAATTCCTGCGAATTGGTGACGCCGCCCCACATCCGCGGCACGACGGAATAGGTGCCGTCCTTCTGGATGTTGGCGTGGACGCGTTCGTTGATGTAGCGCGACTGGTAGTCGTCGGCATATTCATCCGGCCAGTCGCAGACGAGGTAATAGTTGAGCGCTGGGCGGCATTTGGCGCAGCCGCAGGAGGTCTTCCATTCCAGTTCCTGCATGACCGCCGGGATGGTCTTCAGGCCCTTCGCCTTGATCAGGCGGCGGACGTCGTCATGGCCAAGCTCGGTGCAGGTGCACATCGGCTGCACGGCCTTGGGATTGTAGGCATCGCCAAGCGTCAGAGCCATCAGCTGTTCGACGAGGCCGGTGCAGGTGCCGCAGGAGGCGGAAGCCTTGGTGTGGGCGCGCACGTCGTCGAGCGATGTCAGGCCCTTGGCAGTGATGGTCGAGGTGATCTTGCCCTTGCAGACGCCGTTGCAGCCGCAGATTTCCGCATCATCCGGCAAGGCTGCAACGGCCGCCATAGGGTCCAGCGGGGACCCTCCCTGGTAGGCCTGGCCGAAGATCAGCGTGTCGCGCATCTCCGTGATATCGGTCGCCTTCTTCTTCAGGTCGTTGAACCAGGCGCCGTCTGAGGTCTCGCCGTAAAGGACCGTACCGATGATGCGGTTGTCCTTCAGGACGAGGCGCTTGTAGATGCCGGCGGTGGCATCGCGCAGCACGATTTCCTGCCGGTCGTCGCCGTCGGCGAAGTCGCCGAGCGAATAGAGATCGATGCCGGTGACCTTCAGCTTTGTCGGCGTGTCGGAATGCACGAAGGCCGGCTTCGTATCGCCCGCCAGATGTGCCGCCGCGATGCGGGCCATTTCGTAGAGCGGTGCGACGAGGCCATAGACCATGCCGCCGACTTCGGCGCATTCGCCGATGGAATAGATGTCGCCGTCAGACGTCTGCATGCCGGCGTCGACGACGATGCCGCGATTGACCGCGAGGCCTGCTTCCTTGGCGAGGCCGGCGCTCGGGCGGATGCCGACGGCCATGACCACCAGCGTCGCCGGGATGATCGTGCCGTTGTCGAGTTCGACGCCCTCGACCTTGCCATTGCCGATGATCTGTTTGGTATTGGCCTTGCAGATCACCTTGATGCCGCGTTCCTCGACGGCTTTCTGCAGCAGGTAACCGGCGGCCGGATCGAGCTGGCGCTCCATCAGCGTCGGCATCACGTGCAGCACGGTCACGTCCATGCCGCGCTGGGCAAGACCGGCTGCCGCTTCGAGGCCGAGCAGGCCGCCGCCGATGACGATCGCCTTTTCGCGCGACTGGGCGGCGAGCAGCATGGCCTGCACGTCGTCGAGGTCGCGATAGGTGATGACGCCCGGCAGATCCTTGCCCGGCACCGGAATGATGAAGGGCACCGAGCCGGTGGCGATCACCAGCTTGTCGTAGCTTTCGGTGACGCCGTGATCGGAAGTAACGGTCTTCGCCGCCCGGTCGATCGCAACGATCTTGTGGCCCTTGTAAAGCGTGATGCCGTGGTCGATGTACCAGCCGTCGCCATGGATGACGATCTGCTCGAAGCTCTTTTCGCCGGAAAGCACCGGCGAGAGCATGATGCGGTCGTAGTTGACGCGTGGTTCGGCGTTGAAGATCGTTACGTCGTAGCGGCCGGGCGCCTGTTCGAAGAGGTGTTCCAGCATGCGCCCCGGCGCCATGCCATTGCCGATGATGATAAGTTTTTCTGTCATGGTTTTTACTCCGCGGCTTCAACGAAGCGGTGGCGTTCGTAGAGGAATTTCAGGACTGCCTCGCGGCACTTGAGATACGTGCGGTCGGAAGCAAGCTCGATGCGGTTGCGCGGCCGGGGGATCGGCACGTCGAGCACTTCGCCGATCTTGGCGGCCGGGCCGTTGGTCATCATCACGATGCGGTCGGAAAGCAAAACGGCCTCGTCGACGTCGTGGGTAATCATCACCATCGTGTTGCCGAGACGCGAATGGATCTCCATGACCGCGTCCTGCAGATGGGCGCGGGTCAGCGCGTCCAGCGCGCCGAAGGGTTCGTCGAGCAGCAGGATCTTCGGTTCCATGGCGAGTGCCCGGGCAATGCCGACGCGCTGCTTCATGCCGCCCGAAATCTCGGATGGACGCTTGTCCTTGGCATGGGCCATCTGCACGAGGTCCAGATTGGCCATGACCCATTCGTGCCGTTCGGCCCTGCTCTTGGTGCGGCCGAAGACTTTTGAGACGGCGAGGTTGACGTTTTCGTAGACCGTCAGCCAGGGCAGCAGCGAATGGTTCTGGAAAACGACGGCGCGTTCCGGCCCCGGCGCGTTGACCTCACGGTTTTCGAGCAGGACAGCACCTGCCGAGACGGGTGTCAGGCCGGCGATGAGGTTGAGCAGCGTGGACTTGCCGCAGCCGGAATGGCCGATGATCGAGACGAACTCGGCCTTGGAGATCGTCAGGTTGATGTCCTTCAGAACTTCGGCGCGATTGCCGCCGCGGTCGAAATGTTTGTCGATATGGTCGAGCTTCAAATAGGCGTTCATGGTCCGCTCCTCAGTTTGCCGAAGCGCCGCGGGTGATGATCTTGCCGAGCGCGGAAACCAGCTTGTCGAGGGCGAAGCCGACGACGCCGATATAGGCCAGCGCGACGATGATGTCGGGCAGGCGCGAAGAGTTCCACGCATCCCAGATGAAGAAGCCGATGCCGACGCCGCCGGTCAGCATCTCGGCCGCGACGATGGCCAGCCAGGAGAGGCCGACGCCGATCCTGAGGCCGGTGAAGATGTACGGGGCCGCCGACGGCAGCATGATCTTGAAGAAGAATTCGATCTGGTTCAGCCGCAGCACCTGCGCGACGTTGCGATAATCCTGCGGGATGTTGCGCACGCCGACGGCGGTGTTGATGATGACAGGCCAGATCGAGGTGATGAAGATCACGAAGATCGCCGAGGGATTTGAGTCCTGGAAGGCGGCGAGCGACAGCGGCAGCCAGGCGAGTGGCGGCACCGTGCGCAGCACCTGGAAGATCGGGTCGAGCCCGCGCATCGCCCAGACTGATTGGCCGATGATCGCCCCGATCAACACCCCGGCTACAGACGCAAGACCGAAGCCATAGGCGACGCGCTGCAGCGACACGAGGACGCGCAGCCCCAGGCCGATATCCTGCGAACCGTTGTAGAAGAATGGCGAGACGATCAGGTCATAACTTTGCTGCCAGACGACATGCGGCGAAGGAAGCGAGGCATCCGGCGCCGAACAGAGGACCTGCCAGATCAGCAGGATCAGGGCCAACACGACGACCGGTGGCACGACGTTGCGCAGCGTCGTCATGCCGATCTGCTTGAAATCGATCCTCGAAACCGGCTTACCGGAAAAGGGGACGATAGTTGCCGCCGGCTTTGCGGCAGCGATTGCAGAAACTTTTTCTTTTTTTGCCAGGGCGGACATAGGCGCGCTCCTTAGAAAGGGAAAAGGCCGGCGCGTGCGTCCACGCGCCGGAGGTGGGGAAATCAGGACGCGGCCTTGATCGAAAGGCTGTCGAGATAGGCCGAGGGGTTTTCCGGATCGAAGACCTTGCCGTCGAAGAAGGTTTCCTTGCCGCGCGAGGAGGAAGCCGGGATGTCGGCTGCCGCGACACCGAGATCCTTGGCGGCGCCGCGCCAGATGTCCTCGCGGTTCACCTGATTGACCAGTGCCTTGATGTCGGTATTGGCCGGAAGGTAACCCCAGCGGATGTTCTCGGCCATGAACCAGGTGTCGTGGCTCTTAAAAGGATAGGACGCGCCGTCCTTCCAGAACTTCATGTACAGGTCGGTGCCCTGAACCATGCGGCCGTTGCCATAGTTGATGTCGCCCTTCAGGCGTCCGAGGACGTCCTTCGGCGGCACGTTGAACCACTGGCGGCGTCCGAGGATCTCGGCCATCTCCGCCTTGTTGTCCATGCTTTCGCACCATTGCTGGGCTTCCATGACAGCCATCAGCAAAGCCTTGGCGGCGTTCGGGTTCTTCTCGATCCAGTCGGCGCGCAGGCCGAGCGCCTTTTCCGGATGGCCCTTCCAGAGTTCGCCGGTGGTGGCGGCGGTGAAGCCGATGCCCTGGTTGACGAGCTGCTCGTTCCAGGGTTCGCCGACACAGAAGACGTCCATGTTACCGACCTTCATGTTCGCCACCATCTGTGGCGGCGGTACGACGATGGTCGAGACGTCCTTGTTCGGATCGATGCCGCCGGCGGCGAGCCAGTAGCGGATCCAGAGATCATGGGTGCCGCCCGGGAAGGTCATGGCGGCCTTGATCTCCTTGCCCTCCGCCTTCTTCTTCTCAAACGCCGCCTTCAGCTTGGAAGCGTCGAGCTGCACGCCGGTCTCGGCATATTCCTTGGCGACCGAAATGCCCTGGCTGTCGAGGTTGAGGCGGGCGAGGATCGCCATCGGCACCGGCTTGTTGTTCTGGGTCACCTTGCCGGTGTGCATCAGATAGGGAAGCGGCGAGAGGATATGGGCGCCGTCGATGCCGTTGGCGGCACCGCCAAGCACGAGGTTGTCGCGGGTCGCACCCCAGGAAGCCTGCTTGGCGACGTCGACATCGGGAAGGCCGTGCTTGTCGAAGAAACCCTTTTCCTTGGCGATGACCAGCGGGGCGGCGTCGGTGAGCGCGATGTAGCCGAGCTTGATGCCTTTGACTTCCGGGCCGGCCCCGGCTGCGAAGGCGCCGGACGGGAATGCGGTCTTGACGGCGCCGACGAGGGCGACGGTGGCTGTGGTCTTGATCAGGCTGCGGCGGGTGATGCCGCTCGTCAAAATCCCAGTCTTCGAAATCTTGGTCATGCGCAGGTTCCCTCTGCTGGTTCTTAGGAATTCAGGCACAAAAAAACGCCGCTTGGAGATTGCGCCCGCGGAAACTGGGAGGAGTTTCCGGGCAGCAAAAACCTTGCGACGTCGATGTCTCTGGAAGCGCTTATCGCGCGCTTATCTGCTCCAATCGCCATTGACTGGGGCGATTATGAAGAAGCAAGCGGCGTGCCAAGTTCGATGTGCTTTTCTAAGTAATTGAAAATAAAATGAATTTCTTCTATGAAACTTTTGGCTTAAATTGTCGGCAACCTGTGCGACTGCAATATTTTTGTGCGGTTGCTAAATTGAATGCGCGCAATTGCTGTGCAGCACATCTCGGAAGATCAGACCTCGTCGCGGTCGGCGGGGATCGCGAGAGAGCTGCTGACGGCGAAATTTTCGACATAGTTCGCCATCTCGGAAGGGTCGAAGACATGGCCGTCCATAAAGCGGTCGCCGTCCCGATCGCCTTCGACGCCGATGTCGGGTTGCGCCGGTCCGATGCCGAGCGCGGTCCGATAGAGATCGGGACGATAGGCTGCCGCCGCCGCGGCCAAACCGTCCTCGCTGAACTCTACCTGGCCCCAGCGGATCATCTGGCTGTAGAGCCACAATGCATGGCTTGGCCGCGGGTAGTTCGCAAAGCCGCGATGGAAGGTGAAATAGTCGGCGATGACGCGCCGGTTGCCCTTGGCGTCGAGGCTGAATTCGCCGGACAGCACATGACGGATGATATTGACCGGGGCACCGATGAAGCGGGGCCCGGCCAGGACTTCCGCGAGCGCATCGTGGTTCTCCGCCTTGTCGCACCAGCGGGCTGCGGCATCGAGCGCCACGATCAGGCGGGAAACGGTTTCGGGATGGCTTTCGGCCCATTCCGGTCGCATGGCGATCACTTTTTCCGGTGCCGAGGGCCAGATATCCTGCTTGGCGGCGACAATCCGGCCGACCCCGCGTTCGGATGCGACCATGTTCCACGGCGCGCCGACACAGAAGCCGTCGATGGCGCCGGCTGCCAGTGCATCGGAGGTCATCGGCGGGGGCACGACGACGAGTTTCACATCCCTGTCCGGGTCTATTCCGCCGGCGGCAAGCCAATAGCGGAATTCGTAATTATGGGAGGAGAAGGGATAGGTCACGCCGAACATCGGCAGTGCTTCGCCGCGCTCCCTCATCGCTTCGAGCACACTGGCGAGCGCCTTTGCGTTCTCCAGTGCGCCTGCGGTTTCCGATATCCCGCCCACCTCGCGCATGCGCTCGAAAAGCCGCGTCGAAAGCGTGATCGCATTGCCGCCGCGTCCGAGCGAAAACGGCGTGATGGTCGGCGAGGGGTTGGATCCGAGCCCCAGCATGGAGGCGACCGGCATCGGCGACAGCATATGGGCAATGTCGAACTGGCGGAAGGCGAGGCGGTCGCGGACATTGGCCCAGGACACGTCCTTGACGAGATCGAGGGTCAGTCCCTCTTTTGCGGCAAAGCCGAATTCGGCGGCAGCGATCAGCACGGAAGCGTCGACCAGCGGGATGAACCCGGCGCGCAGGACCTTCGGCCCCTCGCCGTTCGAACGGGTAGGCGCGGAGAGGTTGCTTCCGGATCGGTCGGTCTTCATCATCATGTTCACTCCGGCTTTCTCCCGGACATTTCGGTGCTCGGAACCATCACATCAACAGGCCCGCCGCCGTGACCACGCTTTGCGCGATGTCCGACATCTTCTTCTTTTCGTTCATCGCTGTCTGGCGCAGCAGCGCAAACGCATCTTCTTCCGACAGGCCGCGCATCTTCATCAGAATGCCCTTGGCCCGTTCGATCACCTTGCGCTCCTCGAGCGCCGATTTCGCCTCGGCGAGTTCCCGCTGAAGCCGGCTGAAGGCGTTGAAGCGGCTGACCGCCATGTCGAGGATCGCCTTGACGCGCTCCTTCTTCAGCCCGTCGACCACATAGGCCGAGACGCCCGCATCCATCGCCGCTTCGATCAGGGCCGTATCGGAACGGTCGACGAACATGGCGATCGGCCGGCTGACGGTGCGGGTGAGCTGGAACAGATGCTCCATCATGTCGCGGTTGGGGTTCTCGATATCGATGACGATAACGTCCGGCTTCAACGTTTCGATGATGCGCGCGACGCCCTGGACCTCGTGGATGACCGTGACTTTGCTATGCCCAGCCTCCCGCAGCCCTTCCTCGATAATGGAAGCGCGGATGGCATTTTCATCGATAACCAGAATGGTGAGATCGGGTGCCGGCATCCTTATAGGAATGACGCAGCGCAGCAATCTTGGCAAGCGCTACTATCCCGCTCATCAAATCGTGCCATCATCCATCGCGTGGAAAGAACCGGTTAACCTTTATTTTCTACTTCCTGTGAGAATGTGCCGTTCCCGTATCTCGTCTGGTTGTCATGCAGTTCTCACGCAATAATCATCCCCAGAGTTCTGACCTCCCTAACGCCGAAGACGATGCCGTCGACGCGGCGCAGCAGCCTCGTCCCGCGCAGAGCCTTGCGGATTTCAATCAACCGGTTCTGGAGCAAGCGCCTTGGCAGGCGGCTTTCCGACTGGCGCCGAACGTGCGGTTCACCCGCACGCCCGAAAGCGTGCTCGCCCGCAAGGCGAATGCCGGACAAGCTCCTGAGGGGCCGGTCAATATGCCTGTTGCCGAAGAGATCGAAGTGATTCCGTCCGAAGTGTTCCTGACAGCTGCCACTCATGATTCGCCGGCAACCTATCAACCGTCCGCCGCCCCTCTCGAACAGATCGCAGGCCTGCAGCAGCTTGCCGCGACGATGCGTTACCACGTGCCGGAAACGCATTCGGTGATCGTCACGCGGCCCGAACCGGTTCAGAAGGCAACACCTCTCGTGGCGCCGCGCCAGGACATCGCGATCTCCGATTTCGCCTTCTGGGACGCCATGCCGTTCGAACTGGAAGGGCCCACTGTCATCGAGACCGAAGCCCGGCCGGTCGAATCGAAGGTCCTGCCCGTCGTCGCGGCGCAGCCTGGCGCCCCGGTCACGGATCTCTATCGCGAAGTGCCGCGCAGGACGGCAGCCAGGACCGTGGTCGTCGCGCCGTCTCCGAGACCGGAGCCGGTCAAGGCGCCCGAACCGGTTCAGGCCGCTCCGCAGCGCGTGGCGAAAACCAAGACATCCATCGTCGTCGCACCCGTGCCTGCCCCTGTCGCTCAGGTACCTGTACCCGCGCCGATCACGGCCGTGGAACCTGTCGCCGTTCAACCGGCTCCCGTCCAATCCGAAATCGCACGTCCGCGGACCGTCCGGCCGGCGGAAGCGGAATACGAATTCCCGCCGATCTCGTTGCTACAGGAACCGCAGGGCGAGCGTGGCCAGGCGATGCAGCCGGATGCCCTGCAGCAGAGCGCCGGCCTGCTCGAAAGCATTCTTGAGGATTTCGGCATCCGCGGCGAGATCATCGACGTGCGGCCGGGTCCGGTCGTAACGCTCTACGAATTCGAGCCGGCGCCGGGCGTCAAATCCTCGCGGGTCATCGGCCTTGCGGACGATATCGCCCGTTCGATGTCGGCGCTGTCCGCCCGCGTCGCCGTAGTACCCGGCCGCAACGTCATCGGCATCGAACTGCCGAACGCCACCCGCGAAACTGTCTATTTCCGCGAACTGATCGAGTGCGAGGACTATTGGGAGACCAAGCACCGGCTGGCGCTCTGCCTCGGCAAGACGATCGGCGGCGAACCTGTCATTGCCGAACTCGCAAAAATGCCGCATCTGCTCGTCGCCGGCACTACCGGCTCGGGCAAGTCGGTCGCCATCAACACGATGATCCTGTCGCTTCTCTACCGGCTGCGGCCGGAGGAATGCCGGCTGATCATGATCGATCCGAAGATGCTGGAGCTCTCCGTCTATGACGGTATTCCGCACCTGCTGACCCCCGTCGTGACCGATCCCAAGAAGGCCGTCCTGGCGCTGAAATGGGCGGTTCGCGAGATGGAGGATCGCTACAAGAAGATGTCGCGCCTCGGCGTCCGCAACATCGACGGCTACAATCAGCGTGCCGCAAGCGCCCGCGAAAAAGGCGAGGTCATCTCCGTCAGCGTCCAGGCGGGCTTCGACCGGCAGACCGGCGAAATCCTCTACGAAGAGCAGGAGATGGATCTCTCGCCGATGCCTTATATCGTCGTCATCGTCGACGAGATGGCCGACCTGATGATGGTCGCCGGCAAGGATATCGAAGGCGCGATCCAGCGGCTGGCGCAGATGGCGCGCGCCGCCGGCATTCACCTGATCATGGCGACCCAGCGTCCTTCGGTCGACGTCATCACTGGCACGATCAAGGCCAATTTCCCCACCCGCATTTCCTTCCAGGTGACGTCGAAGATCGACAGCCGCACCATTCTCGGCGAGCAGGGTGCCGAACATCTGCTCGGCCAGGGCGACATGCTGCATATGGCGGGTGGCGGGCGGATTTCCCGCGTCCACGGCCCGTTCGTTTCGGATGCCGAAGTCGAACTGGTGGTCCGCCACCTGAAGACACAAGGCCGGCCGGATTATCTCGGCACGGTCACCGAGGACGAAGACGACGAGGAAGACGAGGACGCATCGAGCCAGGAAGCCGTGTTCGACAAGAGCGCGATGGGTGGAGACGACAGCGACGAGCTTTACGACAAGGCCGTCAAAGTGGTCATGAAGGACCGCAAGTGCTCGACCTCCTATATCCAGCGCCGCCTCTCGGTCGGTTACAATCGCGCGGCATCGCTGGTCGAGCGCATGGAGCAGGAAGGCCTGGTCGGCCCCGCCAACCATGTCGGCAAACGCGAGATCATTGCCGGCGGACGTTCTGCTACAGCCGAGGATTTCGGGGACTAAGGCGTGCCCTCCGGCTCCTCATCCCTGCGCTTGTCACAGGGATCCAGCCAGCCCAAGTCTTTGGGCTGAGAGGAGTCTTTCACCGCGCCGACGCGCGGTTGCTGGATTCCTGTGACAAGCACAGGAATGAGGGTCGATGGACGGAAAGTTCCGCCCAAGTCTTCACGTTCTTATCGCTGGCGGCAGATGAAGGGCAGGAAACTGCTCGCGGTGCCGAAATTCATCGCCGCCATTGTCAGCGCATTGGCGAGCTCAATCTCCTTGGGTGTGTGCGGGCAGACGTCCGCACCGCTCGAACAGCCATCGGCGATGAACTTTTCGTTGCCTTTGATGAACTCGGCGCTAACGCCCTCGAGCCCAATGAAATCCTTGGCCCGGTTCCAGGCGCGCTCGTAGCGGACGCATTTTTCCTTGGCCCAGGCTTCGACTTCAGTATCCTCGGCACGGGTGGGACCGAAGCTCGCCAGAGTGACGGCAAGGATCAATAGAATTCTGGTCATGTGGCACCCGGATCGATGACTCCGGCGGATTACCGGCTGCGGATATAGTCGCTGAGCCGGTTCGCGGCATCCTCGACCTGGAGTGGATCGCGCAGGAAACAGGCCCGCATGAAACCTTGGCCGCCTGGGCCGAAGGCGGTTCCGGGTGCGAGGCCGACGCCGGTCTTGTCGACGATCCTGAACGCCTCCTCGCGGCTGTCGGTGACGCCGTCGATCTTCAGGAAGGCATAGAGGGCGCCTGCGGGCTTCAGCGTTTCCACCCGGTTGGTGGCGATCAGCGCGTCGCAGAGGATGTCGCGGGATTTTCGCGCCCGTTCGATGTTGGTGCGGACGAAGTCGTCGCCCTGTTCGAGGGCGGCGATCGCGCCCTTCTGCATGAACTGGGCGACGCCGGACGTCGAATACTGGATGAGGTTGGTCAGCGTCTGGCCGATTTCCGCCGGTGCGACCATCCAGCCGACCCGCCAGCCGGTCATGCACCAGTTCTTCGAGAAGGAATTGGCGAAGATGATCCGGTCTTCCGGCTCCATGACGTCCATGAAAGAAGGCGCACGGGTGCCGTCGAAATAATAGAGGCCGTAGATCTCGTCAGCGACGATCCACAGGCCATGCTTGCGGGCGAGTTCGAGGACGGCCTTGAGGTCGTCATGCGTCGCGGTCCAGCCGGTCGGGTTGGACGGCGAATTGATGAAGAGGGCGCTGGTCTTCGGGGTTATCGCTGCCTTCAGCCGGTCGATATCGAGCACCCAGCGACCGTCGGTAAAGCCGAGCTCGACGGTGACCGGCTTGGCTTCCGAAACGCCGATGGCGTTGACGACATTCGGCCAGGCGGGAGAGAGGTAGACGATTTCGTCACCGGCGGAGGCGACGGTCTGGATGGCGAGCACGATCGACTGCATGCCGGAGCCGGTGACATAGATGTTGTCGACCGACAGGTCCCGCCCATAGTGCCGCTGGTAATAACGCACGATCGACTCGCGGAGCGCCGGGATGCCCTGCGTCCAGGTGTAGAAGGTCTCGCCGGCGAGCAGGGCTTCGCTGGCAGCACGGGTAATGAAATCGGGCGTCGGCAGATCGCCTTCGCCGATCCAGAGCGGCATCAGGTTTTCGCGGCCTCGGGCATAGGTGACGATCTCGCCAATGCCGCTGCGGGGCGCTGCTGCGGCGCGGGCGCTGATCTCCGGTCTGATGATTGTCATGGATTGCCCTGTCGGTCGTGGCTGGTTTGTCGCAAAACTGACTTGGCCCAACCGCGCCCGCGGGTCAATATTTCCCGTGCCGGATTTTATTGTTTACTGGCTGGTGGTGCTTGCGAAACGGCCGAAAGTGCCGCGCGAAAAACACAGCGGATCGCCTTCGCGGTGGGCTGCGCGCAACACGCGGCCGAGGATCAGCGTATGATCGCCGGCATCGTGCATCGAGGACAGCTCACATTCGAAACGGGCGAGCGTGCCGGGTATGACCGGCACGCCTTCACGGTTCAGGTTCCAACAAAGCTCCTCAAAGCCGAGACCGCCGCGCGTGAACCGGGCGCTGAGCAGATCCTGGTCGGCGCTGAGCACATGGATGGCGAAATGGTTCGCCGCCGTGAAGGCGCCATGACGAGACGAGCTCTTTGCCGGCGACCAGAGAACCAGCGGCGGATCGAGCGACACCGAGATGAAGCTGTTGACCGTCATGCCGATCGGACCATCCGGCGTTGTTGCCGTCACCACTGTCACACCGGTCGTGAAGGCCCCGAGCGCGTTGCGATAATGCCGCGCGGTCGATGCGTCCGGAATGAAGATCTGTTCGCTGGATATGCTTGCGGTGTCGGCAGTGATCATCATGGCACCTGCTTTCCGGTTGCGGCTGTGTAGAGTTCGAACCAGGTCTGGCGGTCGATCGTCACCTTGGTGGCGTCCGCGCTCGTCGCGATGCGGGCGATATTGTTGGTGCCGATGATCGGAAGAATGTTTGCCGGGTGATGCAGCAGCCAGGCGAGCGCCACAGCCGACGCATCGACGCCTTGTTCTGCCGCTACCCGTTCCAGCACGGCCATCAGAGGCTGGTGTTCGGGTTTGAAAATGCCGCCGCGGGCGAGCGGTGACCAGGCCATCGGCGCGATATTGCGCTCCTGCAGGTAGGCGAGATCGCCATTGGTGAATACCTCGGCAGCGAGGAGGCTGATCTCGATCTGGTTGGTGACGAGTTCGGCTTCCATGGAGGATTGCAGCAGCGAGAAATCCCAGGGGCGGAAATTCGAGACGCCGACGGTGCGCACCTTGCCGGATACGACCAGTGCATCAAGCGCCGGGCCGGTTTCGTCCGGATCCATCAACGGGTCGGGCCGGTGGATTAGCAGCAGATCAATATAATCCGTTGCCATGTCACGTAGCGAGGCCTCGACCGACGCGGTGATATGGGCCGCACTCGTATCGTAGTGTTTGACGCGGGCGGCGGAATGCCGTCCGGCCGGCGCGACGATGCCGCATTTGGTGACGATCTCGATTTTGTCGCGTAGCGAAGGCGAGGTCTTCAGCGCCGCGCCCAAAATCGCTTCCGCCGTATAGCCGCCATAGATGTCGGCCTGGTCCATGGTGGTGATGCCCTGCGCCAGGCAGGCTTCGATCTTCGCCTGGACATGTTTCGGCGAGGTATCGGCATCGTCGCCGATCCGCCACATGCCATAGACGAGGCGACTGAGCTGGAGATCGGGCGAAAGTTGAATGCGATCAAGGTGATGAGGGGCCATCAGTGTCGTCTCCCGTTGCCGAGCGGCGTTGCGGGTGTCTCGGCCGGCACGCGACCATAGGCATGCGGCAGCGAACAGGTCTTGAGCTCGGGCAAGACCTTCTGGCCGAAATGTTCCGCCTCGTCGAGATGCGGGTAGCCCGAAAAGATGAAAGCCCGGATGCCCATCTTTTTATACGCCTCGATTTCCGAAAGCACTTGGTCGGCGGAGCCGACAAGTGCTGCGCCGCAGCCGGAGCGGGCACGGCCGATGCCGGTCCAGAGGTGAGGTTCGACGTAGCCGAACTTGTCGGCGAGTTCGCGGGCCTTCGCCTGGTGCGAGACGCCGAGCGAGGTGCTGTCATGGGCGCGGCTGCGGATCAGCTGGCCGTATTCGTCGTCCAGCTTGGAGACGAGGTGTTCCGCATATTCGCGGGCTTCCTTTTCCGTGTCGCGGACGATCATGTGGACGCGCAGGCCGTAGTCCAGCGTCCGGCCATGGGCCGCGGCGCGGGCATGGACGGCCTTCATGCGCTCGGCCAACTGGTCCTTGGTTTCCGGCCACATCAGGTAGACGTCGCATTGGGCGCCGCAGAGCTCCAGCGCATCCGGCGAATAGCCGCCGAAATAGAGAAGTGGACCGCCGTTCTGCTGGTAGGGCCTCGCCGGTTCGGTGGTGATACCCTTGAAATTGTAGACCTCGCCCTCGTGGTCGATCGTGTCGCGGGTCCATGCCTGACGGAGGATCTGCACGACCTCGTGGCTGCGGCGATAGCGGAAGGCGCTGTCGGCGACTTCGCCGGGAAAATCGGAGCTGATGACGTTGAGCGTCAGTCGCCCCTTCAGCATATGGTCGAGGGTGGCGACCGTCCGGGCAAGCATGATCGGCTGCATCTCGCCGCAGCGGA
Source organism: Neorhizobium galegae bv. orientalis str. HAMBI 540 (assembly GCF_000731315.1). NCBI lineage: Bacteria > Pseudomonadati > Pseudomonadota > Alphaproteobacteria > Hyphomicrobiales > Rhizobiaceae > Neorhizobium > Neorhizobium galegae. Next base: position 3,413,702 of record NZ_HG938353.1, on the reverse strand, counting down.
TGGCGGCCAGCAGATTGATCCGGTTCGTGATTTGCGAGGCGGCTGCGGCGAAGCTCAGCGTGTCCTGGCCGACCTGGTAAGACGAAGGGCAGAGGATGTTGCGGAAGCCGAGCGTCTCGGCGCGCTGGACGATGTCGGAGCAATGTTCCCAGCTAGACTTCAGTGCGTCATCCGGGACGCCGAGATAGGCGTAGTCGTCTGAGCACAGGGCGGCGAACCAGGATACCTCGGCGGCATCGAGATCCGGTGATGTTATGGGCACGACGGTCATCAAAATTCTCCTCGACTCCTGGGACTTGAATATCATCCGCGTTCGTGTAAATCAATAGTGTATCAATTTGAGTGCGTCATTCCTCGGGGAGGGGGAACGGCTTATGGACAGTTATCCGGGCAGCCTGCCGATCTATCTGCAAATCGCCGAACTGCTGGTTCGCGATATCGCGGCCGGCCGGCTTGTCGACGGCGAGAAGCTGGCGCCCGAGCGCGACATGGCGGTGCAGCTCGGCATTGCCGTCGGCACGTTGCGCAAGGCGCTGGCGGAACTGCAAAACCGCGGGCTGCTGGAACGGGTGCAGGGGTCCGGCAACTATGTCCGGGCAATCAGCGATCCGAAGAGCGTTTATGCGATGTTCCGGCTGGAACTGATCCAGGGCGGCGGCCTGCCGACCGCGGAATTGCTCGACGTGATGCGGCTCGACAAACCCAAGGACCTGCCGAAATTCGGCTTTTCGCCGGAAGGCCATCGCATCCGCCGCATTCGCCGGCTGTCTGGCAAGGTCGCTGCGCTCGAGGAGATCTGGCTCGACGGTTCCTATGTGGCGGCGATCACGCCGGAAGACTTGTCGGAATCCCTCTATCTCTACTACCGCACGCGGCTGGGTCTTTGGATCGTCAGGGCGGAAGACAAGATCGACCTCGATACCGTGCCCGATTGGGCGCCGCCGGCCTTCGGCCAGAAGCCAGGCGCGCCGATCCCCCATGTGCTCCGGACGAGCCAGGCACAGGATGGCGCGCTGGCCGAGGTTTCCCGCACATGGTTCGACCATTCCGTGGCGCGATACGTATCGCGGCTGCGGTAGACAACAATCGAGTACCGACAAGATGAAATTCGAGACGACACAAGACGGTTTTTCCATATCGCTAAACGGCCGCAGCATCTTGCGACACAGCGCTGCCTCGCCCTGCCTATTCGTCGGCCACGGGCAGGAGCGGATGGACATGTACCGCGGCAATTTCGAGGTCGAGGATTACATCGTCGAGCGCAGCGCGCTGCGCCATGCGGATGTCGACGGCAATGTGATCAGCCTTTCGGAGGCCGAGGGCCGGGCGCCGCGGCTGGAATTGACGGTCTCGGAAACTGCCCTGCATTTCCGGTCATTGGACGAAACGATCAACCGCTTCTGGATCCGCATCCATGCGGACAACGACGAGCATGTCTGGGGCGGCGGCGAGCAGATGTCCTATTTCGACATGCGTGGACGCCGCTTTCCGCTGTGGACCTCGGAGCCCGGTGTCGGCCGCGACAAGACGAGCGAGATCACCTTCAAGTCCGACCTGAAGGACAAAGCGGGCGGCGACTATTACAACACCAACTATCCGCAGCCGACCTACATTTCCTCGGCGCGCTATGCCCTGCATGTGGAAACGACCGCCTATTCCGTCTTCGATTTCCGCCGCAAGACCTTTCACGAGATCGAAACCTGGGCGGTGCCGGAGCGGATCGAATTGTTTGCCGCCCCGAATTTCGTCGAGCTGGTCGAGGCCCTGTCTCTGCGGTTCGGGCGGCAACCGGAGCTGCCCGACTGGGTCTACAAAGGCGCAATCATCGGCCTGAAAGATGGGGTCAATTCCTTTGAGCGGCTGGAAAAGATGCGCAATGCCGGCGTCCAGGTTTCGGGCCTCTGGTGCGAGGATTGGGTCGGGCTTCGCCAGACCTCGTTCGGATCGCGGCTGTTCTGGGACTGGCAGGCGAATGACGAGCGTTATCCGGACCTGCGCGAACGGATCGCCGAACTGAACGGCGAGGGCATCCGTTTCCTCGGTTACGTCAATCCGTATCTCTGCGTCGACGGCTCGCTGTTTCCGGAAGCGGAAGCCGCGGGTTATTTCGCCAAGGATCAGCTCGGCCGCACGGCGATCGTCGATTTCGGCGAGTTCGATTGCGGCGTCGTCGATTTCACCAACCGGCAAGCGGCCGATTGGTTCGCCGAGGAGGTCATCGGCCGCCGTATGCTCGATTTCGGGTTGACCGGCTGGATGGCCGATTTCGGTGAATACCTGCCGATCGATGTGGAGCTTTCGAACGGCATCGACGCCAAGCTGATGCACAATGCCTGGCCGACACTCTGGGCCGAAGTCAACGCCAAGGCGATCGCCAGCCGTGGCAAGACGGGCGAGGCACTGTTCTTCATGCGGGCCGGCTTTACCGGCGTGCAGAAACATTGCCCGCTGCTGTGGGGTGGCGACCAGTCGGTGGACTTTTCGCGCCATGACGGGCTCGTCACGGTGATGTGCGCAGCCCTCTCGTCAGGCGTGCTCGGCAACGCCTATCACCATTCCGATATCGGCGGTTATACGAGCCTGTTCGGCAATGTCCGCACACCGGAACTGCTGATGCGCTGGGCCGAGATGGCGGCCTTTACGCCGGTCATGCGCAGCCACGAGGGCAACCGTCCGCGCGACAATATCCAGATCGACCAGGACCCCGAGGTGCTGGACCATTTTGCCCGGATGACGCGGATCTACGTGCATCTGGCGCCGTATCTGAAGACGCTGTCCAAGGAAGCCGCCGCCCGTGGCCTGCCGGTGCAGCGGCCGCTCTTCCTGCATCACGAGCACGATCCGAAGACTTACGCTATCCAGGATGCCTATCTCTATGGTTCGGAACTGCTGGTGGCACCGGTCTGGCATGCGGCGCAGGAGGTGCGAAGCGTCTATCTGCCTGGTGGGGCGGACTGGGTGCATGTGTGGAGCGGGGTCGAATATACAGGTGGGGAAGAGGTGACGGTTGCGTCGCCGATCGGTTGTCCGCCGGTGTTCTATCGGTCGGATGCGGCTTTTGCGGAGACCTTCAAGGCACTGAAGGGGATGTAGGATGTGAGGCGTTGCCGCAGGCTCCCTATAATCTCCCCCCTTGAGGGGGAGATGTCACCGAAGGTGACAGAGGGGGTAGCGACGGTGCGGCAAACGCAGTGGCGGAAGAATATGCCGAGAGGTCACCCCCCTTTGCCCTGCCGGGCATCTCCCCCTCAAGGGGGGAGATCGGATGCGGCGCCGCCAGTCCAATCTCACCGTGCCGCCCAGTTGGCACCACGGCGGAAAATGGTCTTCATCTGCGGCACGTCGAATTCCTTGGCCTGGTGGCCGAGCGAGGAATAGAAGACGCGGCCCTCTCCGTATTTCCGCTTCCAGACGACCGGCATGACGACCCCGTCGATCCAGTAGGCGTGGTCGCCGGTAAACGTCGTCGTCGCCAGCACCTCGTTCGAGGGGTCGACATGCATGTAATATTGCTCGGACGTGTAGGGGAAATCGGCGATCCCCTCCATCAGCGGGTCGTCGGGCCTCGTGATGTTGACCGTATAATCGATGATGTTGCCGGGATGGGCGACCCACTGGCCGCCGATGATGAACTGGTAGTCGACCGACTCGCGAAAGGCATCGCCCGCACCGCCGTGATAACCGGCGATGCCGACGCCGTTCTGGACGGCTGCGGCGAGGTTCTTCACCTCTTCCTTCTCGATTTTCGACATGGTCATGATCGGCACGATAAGGCTGAGATCATGGATCGAAGGATCCGCGAAAGCCTCCGTCGAATGTTCGAGATAGACCTTGAAGCCGTCTTCTTCGAGCATGTCCTTGATGATTTCGGCGCATTCCTGCGGTTCGTGACCGCTCCAGCCGCCCCAAACGATGAGTGCTTCACGCATTTATTCGTCCTCCAGAATTATTTCGCCAGCCGTCCATCGACGAGCGATTCCGACAGCGGAGCGGGCCGCTCCGTCGCCGTGGTGATCTTGATCGTGCGCCCTTCGGCGGAAGCCGTGTGGAAGGCTTCCATAACCTCCAGCACATGCAGCGCCAGATCGCCGTTCGCCCGGTGCGGGCGGTTGGAGCGGATCGCATAAGCCAGGTCCGCGACGCCGATCGAGCGATAGTTGCCGTCCGCATAGGGCAGGGTGGCGGGCTGGTCCTCGAACTGGCCGCCCTTCTTCAAATAACCGACAGGGCCCTCGAAACGGTTCGGGTCCGGTACGATCAGCGTGCCCTCGGTGCCGTAGACTTCGAGCGGCACATGTTTGTGGCCGGCGACGTCGAAGCTCATGCCGATCTGCACGACAGCGCCGTTGGCAAAGGCCATGACGCCCGCCACATGGGTCGGAACATGCACCGGAATACGCTCGCCGTTGCGCGGCTCGCTGGTGATGATGCGCTCCTTGCGTGGCGTCACCGCGAAACCCGCCACCTGCGACACGGGGCCGAGCAGGTTAACGAGGTCGGTGATGTAATAGGGACCCATGTCGAGCATCGGGCCGCCGCCGACCTCGTAATAGAAGGCCGGGTTCGGGTGCCAGCGCTCGTGGCCGGGGCACATGAAAGTCGCGGTACCGCCGACGGGCAGGCCGATGACGCCCTGGTCGATCAGTTCTCGGGCGGTCTGGTGGCCGCCGCCGAGGAAGGTGTCGGGAGCCGCGCCGATGCGCAGGCCCTTGGCCTTGGCGGCCTCCGCCAATTTTTTCCCTTCCGCGAAATTAATCCCGAGAGGTTTTTCCGAATAGGTGTGCTTGCCCGCATCAAGCGCCTGCAGCCCGACGGCGACATGCGCCTTGGGGATCGTCAGGTTGACGATGATCTCGACCTTCGGGTCGGCCAGCAGTTCCTCGACCGTGCGCGCCTGGAGGTTGAATTCGGAGGCTTTCGCCTCGGCCAGATCGCGGTTGAGATCGGCCACGCCGCGGATATCGAGGATGGGAAAGAATTCCGTCATCGCCTTCAGATAGGCGCCCGAAATATTGCCGCATCCGATGATGCCGATACCGACTTTATCCATTGTTTCCTCCCGATGAATGCTGATGTTTGGCGCGTCAGAGCGCCGGCCCGGTGGTGCTCCAGGGCGATTCGTAAAGTTCGTAAAGGGCGACGGCGGCAGCTCCCTGCGCCCAGAAATCGTCGGTCGAATCGTCGAAGACGAGTTCGCTGACGCCTTTCAGCGACGGCGGGATGGCGAGCGCATAGGCATCGCGCAGGCTGTTCAGGAACGGTTCGCCCAGCGCCAGCGACGAGCCGACGAGGATGACGCGCGGCGGCGCAAACAGCGTGACGATGTTGGCGATCGTCAGCCCGACAGCCTCGCCGGCGCGAACGGCCGCGGCGATCAGCCGGTCGTCGTCGGCCTGGATGAGCGCCTGGACATGGGTCATGCCGCGGCCGAGCCTCACTGCTTCGGCAAAACGTCCGTCCGCCTGCTGCTCGCCGAGGATGGCACTCTCGCCTGCCTGGCTCGAAAGCCGCACCATGCCCTGCGGACCGGTGCCGAGCACGAGATCGCCGAGATTGTGGCTGAGGCCGCCGGCACCGCGGAAAAGCCGGTTGCCATGCAGCACGCCGAGGCCAAGCGTCTGTTCGAGCGAGATCAGGACCATATCCTGCAGATCGCGGGCCTTGCCGAACCAGTGATGGCCGAGCGTGATGGCATGTGCGTCACTCTCGACGATGGTCGGCGTCGAGAGGCGCGTCGACATTTCGGTCGCAAAATCGATGTTGATCTCGCGAAAAATCGGGCTTGAGCGGACATGCCCGGTGCGGTGTTCGATGACGCCCGGAAGCCCGAGGCAGACGCTGTCGACATCCTCCAGCGACAGGCCGGCATCGACGACACAGCGGCGCACGCCGTCTTCGACGAGATCGGCGATGACGGCGATCGGCTGCCGGTCGATACGGATCGGCAGGGTGAGCTTGGAGAGCACGTCGCCGCGGAAATTGGTGACGACGAAGACCATGCGGCTTGCGGCAATCTTGGCGCCGACGACGCGGGCGGCATCCGGATTGACCTCCAGCATGACGCGCGGCCGGCCGCGCACCGCCTCGTTGCGGATATCGCCCTCGTGGCGGGTCAGGATCAGCCCGTCGTCGAGCAGCGAACCGGTGATGGCCGAAACGGTGGTCGTCGAGAGTTCGGTGCGCTCGGAAATCTCGACGCGGGAGATGGGGCCGCGCCGCCGGATCGTATCCAGCACGCTCAGACGATTCATCGCACGCATGAGTTCTGGATCGGCGGTTTTCATCTCTTCTGCGCACTCGTCGGCTTCTGCACCAAACCGCTATTTAATACGAGGTGCAAATTAAATTCGGTTTGTTCTAGATCTGATTTTGTGGGGTATGCAAGAGAGAAAAGCAGCAAATGCTGCAATTTTTGCCAAAATCCGGCAATGTCACGCAGGGCTATTGACAGATGCGTCGGGCTTGCCGATTATTTAATTCGGATACAGGAATAAAGCTTTGGGAGGAGCGCCTTCAATGTCCAACAGATACTACAGGATGCGTCTGATTTCAGCGACCACTGTTGCTCTCGCGGGTGGGCTGTTTACGGCCAGCGTCGCGGCAGCGGACAGCGTCATTCGCTGGATGCATGTCGAGCAGGTGCCGGCGAACATCACGGTCTGGAACCAGATCGCCAGGGATTTCGAGGCCAAGCATCCCGGCGTCAAGGTCGAGATGCAATTTCTGGAAAACCAGGCCTTCAAGGCGAAGCTGCCGACGCTTCTGCAATCGAAAGACGCGCCGAGCATCTTCTATACCTGGGGCGGCGGCGTCCTCAAGGCGCAGTCCGAGACCGGCACGTTGCGGCCGATCAATGCTGCGATCGACGCGAACGGAGGGGAATGGCGCAAGTCGATCAATCCCTCCGCCGTCGATGGCCTGACTTTCGACGGCAAGGTCTGGGCGTCGCCCGTCAGGACCGGCCTCGTTTCCTTCTATTACAACAAGGAATTGTTCAAGAAGGCCGGCGTCGACGCCTCGAAGATCGCTACCTGGGACGATTTCCTTAGCGCTGTCAAAACGCTGAAGCAGGCTGGCGTGACACCTATTGCCGGCGGCGGGCGGGACAAGTGGCCCCTGCATTTCTACTGGAGCTATCTCGCTATGCGCGAAGCGGGGCAAAAGGGCTTTGCCGATGCCAAGGCGGGCAAGAACGACGGCTTCGCCGGCAAGCCTTTCGTCAAGGCAGGCGAGCGCATGGCGGAACTCGGCAAACTTGAGCCATTCCAGAATGGCTACTTGGGTGCGACCTGGAACGATGCGCTTGCCACGTTCGGTGATGGCCGTGCCGCGCTCATCCTGAGCTTCGAAAATACGCCGGCGACGCAGGCGTCGAATTCGACGAGCCGCAAAGGCCTTGCCGACGACAATATCGGCCGCTTCTCGTTTCCCGTCGTCAGCGGAGGGCCCGGTGTGACCACCGACAGTTTCGGCGGTCTCAACGGATGGGCAGTCACCAAGAATGCGCCGCCTGAAACCGAGGAATTCCTCCGCTACATGGCAAGCGCCGACGTGCAGAAGCTTCTCGCCAGGGATACGCAGATCATGCCCGTCGCCAAAGGTGCGAGCGAAGCGATCTCGAAGCCGCTGCTGAAGGAAGTTGCCGAAGCTCTCGGCAAGGAAACCTGGCACCAGAACTTCCTTGACCAGGACCTCGGTCCCAATGTCGGTGCGATCGTCAACGACATCAGCGTCGAAGTGGTCTCCGGCAGCATGAAACCGGCTGCCGCGGCGCAGCAGATCGAGGACGCCTACTCGCTCGAACGAAAGTAAGCGCACTGCCGGCGCTCCCGCTCCCCTAAGGTTCCAGCAACCCTGGGAGCGCCGGTTCCCGTCCTCGCCTGACGGCGTCTCGCAGCCCGAAAGGCTCGAAAATCGATGAGCGATATGCTGATGTCTGCCAATGCCGTCCCTTCCGGGAATACACTTGTGGTAGCGCGGCGCCGCAAGCGGTCTCTTGCCAACAGCAAATGGCCGGTACTGATCCTGTTCCTGCCGCCGGCGCTTCTTCTGTTTACGGTGCTGGTCATTCTGCCCATGGGCGAGGCCGCCTGGTATTCCTTCTATAACTGGAACGGCTATGGCAGCCCGACGCAATGGGTCGGCTGGCGCAACTACCAGCTCATTTTCCGCAATAGCGCCTTCACCCAGGCTTTGATCAACAACGGCCTGATCGTGCTTGCCTCGCTTTGCGTGCAGGTGCCTCTGGCGCTCTGGCTGGCGACGATGATCTCCAGCCGGATCAAGGGTGCGCTGTTCTTCCGGCTGATCTTCTTCCTGCCGTACGTGCTTGCGGATGTTGCAGCCGGCATGATCTGGCGTTTCGTTTATGACGGGGATTTCGGTCTCGTCGCCGGTATCGCGCATTTCATTGGCGTACAACCACCCTTCTGGCTGGCCGACCGCGATCTGGCAATGTACGCAATATTGGGCGTCATCGTCTGGAAGTATTTCGGCTTTCACATGATGCTCTTCATCGCCGGCCTGCAGGCAATCGACAAGAGCGTGCTGGAAGCGGCTGACATCGACGGTGCGACCGGCTTCCAGAAGTTCCGGCTTGTGACGCTGCCGCTGCTCGGCTCCACCGTGCGCCTCTCGGTCTTCTTTGCGGTCGTCGGTTCGCTGCAGCTTTTCGACATGATCATGCCGCTCACCGGCGGGGGACCGTCGAACTCGACGCAGACGATGGTGACGTTCCTGTACAATTTCGGGGTGACCCGCATGCAGGTCGGGTTCGGCAGCGCCGTCGGCGTGGTGCTGTTCGTGATCTGCGTGACGCTCGCCTTCAGCTACAAGCGGGTATTCATGCGCAATGACTGATATCTCGACAGCACAGCCCATCGATGCCGCCAGCGCGCCGACGTCCGGCCAGCGGATCCGCGCCGGCACGCAGGTCTATATGTACATATCGCTGATCATCGTGGCGGCAATCGTGGTGGTGCCGCTCATCAGCACTGCGCTCGGCGGCTTCAAGACCCTTGGCGAACTGCGCGGCAATCCTTTCGGCCTGCCGACGGAATGGCAGTGGTCGAACTACACGGACATCATCATCAGCAAGCGTTACTGGCTGCAGATGAGCAATTCGCTGATCATCGCCCTGCTGACGGTGTTCCTGACATTGACCTTCGGTGCCATGGCAGCCTTCTGCTTCGCACATATCCGCTTCTTCGGCACCGATTATCTGGTCAACTATTTCCTGATCGGGCTGATGTTCCCGGCAGCGACGGCCATCCTGCCGCTCTACATCCGTATCCGCGATCTGGGGCTCATCGATACATATTGGGGCGTGGTGCTGCCGCAGGTCGCGTTCGGCATGGGCATGAGCATTATGCTGTTCCGAAACTACTTCCGCAATTTGCCATCCGAGCTGTTCGATGCGGCCTTCGTCGACGGCTGCGGCTACATGCGCTTCTTCTGGCACATCACGCTGCCGCTGTCGCGGCCGATCATCGCCACCGTCGGCATCATCTCCTTCGTCAGCAGCTGGAACAGTTATATCGTGCCGCTGATCATGCTGAATTCCGAGAGCCGTTACCCCTGGCCGCTCGGCATCATGATCTATCGGGGCGAATTCAGCACCGAATGGCAGCTGGTGCTGGCCTTCATCACGCTCACCATCCTGCCAACCATCATCGCCTTCTTCCTGGCCCAGAAGCACATCATCGCCGGTCTGACCGCCGGTGCGGTGAAGTCCTGAGCCCCGACCCGGAGTAACTCGCATGGCATCCGTCGAACTCAGACAAGTCCGCAAGGCCTATGGGGCACTCCCGGTCATCCATGGCGTGTCGCTGGCGATCGAAGACGGCGAGTTCGTCGCGCTGGTTGGCCCTTCCGGTTGCGGAAAATCGACGCTGCTGCGCATGATTGCCGGGCTTGAGGAAATCACAGCCGGCGAGGTCATCATCGACAACGCCGTGGTCAACGAGCTGACCCCGCGCGAGCGCAACATCGCCATGGTGTTCCAGTCCTATGCGCTTTATCCGCATATGACGGTTGCCGAAAACATGGGCTTCAACCTGCGCCTTTCCGGAACCCCGAAGCCGGTGATTGCCGAACGCGTCGCCGAAGCCGCGCGCATGCTCGACCTGATGCCGCTTCTCGACCGCAAGCCGGCGCAACTTTCCGGCGGCCAGCGTCAGCGCGTCGCGATGGGCCGGGCAATCGTCCGCAACCCGGCCGTCTTCCTGTTCGACGAGCCGCTTTCCAATCTCGATGCCAAACTGCGTGTGCAGATGCGCGCCGAGATCAAGCAGCTGCACCAGAAGGTCGGGACGACATCGATCTACGTCACCCACGACCAGATCGAGGCGATGACACTCGCCGACCGCATCGTCGTCCTCAATCAGGGAAAGGTGGAGCAGGAAGGCACGCCGATGGAACTTTACAAGAAGCCGGCCAATCTCTTCGTTGCCGCCTTCATCGGTTCTCCGGCGATGAACCTTCTCGACGGCACCGTGGACGGCGATGGCGGCGAACCGTCCGCGCGTCTTGGCGACGGAACCGCGATCCGCATCGCGCCGGATCGCAAGGTGAAGCGCGGCCAGGCGATCAAGGTCGGCTTGCGTCCGGAGCATCTAAGCCCCGGCGTCGGGGGTACTGCGCTTGCCGGGCAGACGCTGCTGGTCGAGCCGACCGGCGCACAGACCCATATCATCTTCGACCTCGCCGGCCACCCGGTCGTGGCCATCGTCGACGGTGAATATCCGGCCCGCTACGGCGCGCGGTTTGAAGCCAACATCCCGCCCGAACAGGTGCATGTCTTCGACCGTGAAACGGGAGTGGCCCTCTAGCCCAGCTTTGGAAGCGCCTCAGATTTATACGGTTTCGAATATGGCAGTTTATGTAGCTCAAAAGACATGTCACGCTGCTGAAATGTTTGCGTCTTAGGACGCTTGTCATCAGCGGGGCGATCTTTCATGTCGAACTCACCGGCAGCCAGCCAACACCGGACTATCATCCACCCTCACGCGCGCCATGTCATCGTCGTGGGCATCGATGGGCTGCGGCCCGACATGATCAACGCGGCAACCATGCCCAATCTCACCGCGATGCGGGCGAGGGGTGTGTCGAGCAAAGACCACCGGACGGTGTTCCCGAGCGAGACGCGCGGCGCCCTGACAGCACTCGCAAGCGGGGCGCGGCCGGAAACGACAGGCGTGCTCGGCAACGAATTCTACTCCCGCGACGGATCGGGCCTGCTGACCGGCACGGATACGATCCACGACTGGCGGGCCGGCGACAAGCGGCTGATCGGCGGCATGGTGACGGCCACCAATCTCTCCGAAACGCTCGCCAAGAACGGCAAGTCGTTCGCGGTGGTGACGTCGAGCGGGCAGGGTTCGTTTACCGCGCTCAACTGGAAGGGCGGTGACTGGGGCCAGACCGGTTACAACGTCCGCCACCCGGCAGTGGGCTTCCCGCCGGAACTTGCCGTCGACATTGCTGAACAACACAGGGTGCCGGCAAACGGTCTTGATCGCGGTGCGGAAAAGCAGGCTGTTGCAGTGTTCACGGATACCGTCTGGCCGGCAAAGAAGCCGGATGCGGCGATCATCTGGCTGACGGAAGTCGACAGCGCTTCGCACCGTTACGGCCTCGGCGCCGAGGGCATGCTCGCCTCGATGCGTGATTGCGATATCGCGATCGGCAACCTGCTGGAATGGCGCGACAGGCAGCCTGAAAAGGACGGCATCGTCATTTTCGTCACCTCCGATCATGGCCATTCGACTATCGTGGAATTCATCTCGGTCGGCGACGCGTTTAAGGAAGCCGGTATCTCCGCCGATACGCGGCTCGGCGACGGCGTCGACGTGCTCTACCGCCGCGGCCGAGCGCCGGGCTTCTGGCTCAAGAAATTCGACAAGGGCCTGCTGCAGGGCGTTTTCGACGCGCTCGCCGTCCAGCCATGGTATGGCGCGACTTTTACGCCGGCGATCGAGCGGGGCTCGCATGAAGGCATCCTTCCCGGTACGCTGGCGCTGGAGCTGACCGGTGCCGCCCATCCCCGCGCACCGGATCTCTACATCAACCTGAAGGGCGATGGTACGAACAACGCGTTCGGCGTCCCCGGCACTTCGGTCTGCGACGCCGGCAGCTATAGCGGCATTCCGCTCGGTGGCGGGTCGCATGGCGGCCTGCATTCGACCGAGCTTGCGGCGGTGCTGATCGGCGAGGGCGCGGGGCTGAAAAGCGGCGGGCAGGTGATCGCATCGCGCACCGCAATCTACGACATCGCCCCCACCGTCCTCGAAATGCTCGGGCTGAAGCCGGCCGCCAGCATGACCGGCCGGCCGATGTTCGAGCTGTTCGAAGAGGGCGAAGCCGTAGAGGCGCCGGTCGTGACGGAATTCACGGCGGCAATCGATGGCAAGGTTTCGCGCATCGTCATCGGACATGTCGCGGGCCGCGCCTATATCGACGAGGCCGACCTCCTGACCGAAAACGCGGACAAGTACGGCGCTCAGCCGAAGGGCGCGGAATTGCAGTCCTGAGCTTTTCCAGATGAAGCGCCACACGATCATGCGCGACCGTATCGATCCAACGGCGAACAGGTGTCAGAAGCTTTCGAGCCTGATGTCGGCGGGCCGCGAGTGGGTGAGGATATAGCGGCCGTTCGGCAGGTCATTGCCATCGAGTTTCCAGGCAATCGCGGCTTCATCAAGCCCATAATGGACCCAGCGTGCCCTGAGCCGTTCGCGGAGCACCTCTTCCGAGGGACCGACGAAAATGGTGAAGTCGAACATCTCGGCAAGCCGTGACCAGGGCGCTTCGTTGATCAGCAAGTAATTGCCTTCCGCGAGCACGATATGAGTATCGGGCGAGATCGGGCGGGCCGAGGCGATGGCGATCTCGCGCGATCGGTCGAAGACCGGCACCAGCACTTCCTCGTCTCCCTGCCGCACCGCTCTCAGGACATCCGCAAAACCGCGCACGTCGAAGGTCTGTGGTGCGCCTTTGCGGGGCAACAGGCCGCGGGCTTCGAGAATGCCGTTGTCCATGTGGAAACCGTCCATCGGCAGGATTTCGGTCGTTTCACCGCGCGCCAGCAGGGCTTCGTGCAAGGCCTCGGCAAGCGTGGATTTTCCTCCGCCCGGCGGACCGGCGACTGCAACGATGAAACGCCGCCTGTCGCTTGCCCGGCCGATGACGGTGTCGGTGATGTCGTCCAGTGTCATAGCGCCGAGGCCTTGCGTTCCGTTTGTCTGAAAAGGACTTCTAGCGTCCGGCAAGGCATTCAGGCAATCCGCCGACGGACGAAACGGGGCTCGGATCAAGAAGCCTGTCGAGCGCCCTCCCTCGCGACCTTGAGGGCCTCCCAAACCCTGTAGGGCGTTGCGGGCATGTCGAAATCCTTGACGCCTGCCTGGCGAAGCGCATCCAGGATGGCGTTCATCAGTGTCGGCAGCGCGCCGGTCGTGCCGGCTTCGCCGCCGCCCTTGACGCCGAGCACATTGGTCGGTGAGGGCGTCGGCAGGTCGAAGAAACGCGGCGTCGGCATGAAATCGGCGCGCGGCATGAAATAGTCCATGAAGGTGGCGGTCAGCATCTGGCCGCTGTCCCGGTCGTAGACGATATGCTCCCCGAACACCTGGCCCGCACCCTGGGCGAGGCCGCCATGCATCTGGCCTTCGAGCAGCGTGTGGTTGACGACATGGCCGGCGTCATCGACGCCGATATAGGACGTGACCCTGGTTTCGCCGGTATTAGGATCGATCTCCACTTCGGCCACATGTACGCCGCCTGGAAAATTGCGCTCCGGCTGGATTGAGCCCAGCGTGTCGAGCGCATTGCCTTCAGGCGTACCGTGGCGGGCCGCCAGTTCCAGGAGCGAGATCGACATGTTGGTGCCGGCCACCTTGTAATGGCCGTGGTCGAATTCGATGTCGGTTTCCGAGGCCTCCAGCGCTTCGGCGGCGAGCGTCAGGCCCTTCTTCACCACCTCGCGTGAGGTGATCGTCAGGGACGCGCCATGCGAGGCCATGGTCCGCGAGCCCATGGTTCCTGCGCCCTTCAGCTTGTGAGGCGCATGGACGCTGTTGGCGCGCAGGTTGATCAGGTTCTCGTCGATACCGAGTTCCCTGGCGACCAGCCGCGGCAGCACCGTTTCGTGGCCCTGGCCGGCGGAACCGGAAAGCGTATAGAGCGTCAGCGTCCCGTCCGCCTCGAAGCGGATCTCGGTCTCCTCCGGCATGTGGCCGCCGCCCGAGGGCTCGACGAAGATGCCCATGCCGATGCCGCGCAGATTGCCGCGCTTTTCGGCTTCCTTCCGGCGGGCTTCGAAACCCTTCCAGTCGGACATCGTGAGGGCTTCCTCCAGCATCGCGACATAGCTGCCGCTGTCGTAAACGGTGGTCGGCGTCTTGTAGGGGTAGGCGTCGTCGGGAATGAGGTTCTTCCGGCGGATCTCGATCCGGTCCATACCGAGATCGGTGGCCGCCTGATCGACCAGCCGCTCGACGAAATAGTTGATATCCGGACGGCCCGCACCGCGATAGGCGGCAATCGGCGAGGTATTGGTAAAGGCGAGGCGGTTGAGCCCGTAAACCGCGGGGATGCGGTAACATCCCGTGCCGGTCAGCATCGGGTTCAGGACGTTGATCAGCGCGCCGGCCGGCGAATGGTAGGCGCCGAGATCGCAGACGACATTCATGCGGATGGCGAGGAATTCGCCGGTCTCGCCAAGCGCCAGCTCGCCCGCGAACCTGACAGCCCGGCCATGATAATCGGCAAGGAAGCTTTCGGTGCGGCTGGCGGTCCAGCGTACGGGGCGACAGAGCTTCTTGGCGGCAAGCATGATCGCCGCATATTCCGGATAGGGCGCGCCGCGGATGCCGAAGCTGCCCCCGACATCGCCCATGTGATGGCGCACCTTTTCCGGCGGATGGCCGGTGAAGCGGGCAAGCCCGTCGCCAAGGCCGGTGCCCTGGCTGGCGGAATAGACGTCGAAAACGTCTGTTTCCGCGTCGTATGCGGCCATGAAAGATTTGAGTTCGAGCGGGTTGGCAGCGACGCGTTGCGACTCGACCGTCAGCGTCGCGACATGCGCGGCCTTGGCGAAGGCTTCGTCGGCCGTCGCCTTGTCGCCGAACCCGTGCAGGAAAACCAGATTGCCCGGCACGTCGTCGAAAAGCTGCGGCGCTCCGTCTTCCAATGCCGCCTCCGGGTCGATGATCGCCGGCAGATCCTCGTATTCGACGGCGATCAGTTCAACCGCATCGGCGGCCGTGTCGGCACTGTCGGCAATCACCACTGCGACCGGCTCGCCGACGAAGCGGACGCGGTCGGTCGAAAGCGCGTAACGGTTCGGTGCCTTGATCTTCATGCCATCGACGCCGGGGAAGGAGACCAACGGGCCGGGGGCGATCAGATTGGCTTGAAGCGCATCCTTGCCGGTCAGCACGAGATGGACGCCAGGTGCCGCGAGCGCCGCCTCGACATCGATCGAAACGATGCGCGCATGCGGCTGATCGGCCCTCAAGAATGCGGCGTGGAGTTGGCCGTCCAGCACCTTGTCGGCGGTATATGCGCCTTGGCCGGTAACAAGTCTCATGTCTTCCCGGCGGCCGGTGAAGACCTCATGATCACTGCTCAAAACCGCTCTCCCACGCCAGGCGACCTCATGCCGGATGCGCCATTTCCGCCTCTTGGCCGAGAATAGGACGTCCGGCGGATGGTATGCCATCCGGATGTCGTACACCTTCGCCGGCGACGGACGCTAATGCATGAATTCAACTCTGACAAATGCGATTTTACGCATTTGTCAGGATTTTAGGGGACAGGGAGGCGTGGCATTGACCGGCGATTTCTCGCCGACCGGAAGCCGGATAAAACGGTAGCTAGACGTAACTCAGCTTTATTTCCTCACGTCGATCACCACCCGGCCGCGGATCTTGCCGGCGATGATATCCTCGGCGAGCTGCGGCAGGTTCGACATCGGCTCGGTCGTGGTGATGTCCGAAAGCTTGGCGGGATCGAGATCGCGAGCGAGCCGCGCCCAGGCCGAAAGCCGCTGTTCGCGGGTGGCGATGACGCTGTCGACGCCGATCAGGGTCACGGCCCGCAGGATGTGCGGGAGCACGGTGCCCGGAAGGTCCGCGCCGCCGGCGAGGCCGCAGGCGGCGATGGCACCACCGCGCATCGTCTGGGAGAGCGCGTTGACGAGTGTGGTCGAGCCGACCGAGTCGATGCCGCCGGTCCAGCGTTCCTTCTGCAGCGGGCCACCCTTTTCGGCAAGCACGGCGCGGTCGATGAAATTGGAGGCGCCGAGCGAGGCGAGATAATCGTGGGTTTCCGGACGGCCGGTCGAGGCGGTGACATTGTAGCCGCGGGCTGCCAGTAGTGCGATTGCCACCGAGCCGACGCCGCCGGCCGCACCGGTGACCAGCACTTCTCCCTCGCCAGGCTTGATCGAACCCCATTTCTCCAGCGCATCGACGCAGAGTGCGGCGGTATAACCCGCCGTTCCGATCGCCATCGCCTGTTCCATCGAAAAGGCGTCGGGCAGGCGGATCAGCCATTCCGGCTTGACCCGCTGATAGCGGCCAAAGGCGCCCCATTCGGTTTCGGAAAGGCCCCAGCCGTTCAGAACAACCTTGTCGCCGGCCTTCCATTCCGGCGAGCGGGATTCGATCACCGTGCCGGAAAGGTCGATGCCGCCGATCATCGGCATCCGCCTTGCGATGCGCCCCTTGCCGGATATCGCCAGCCCGTCCTTGTAGTTCAACGTCGAATAGGCGATCTCGACCAGCACGTCATTGTCGGGAAGATCGGCGATCGAGATCTCCCTGAAGGCGCCTTTCGGCTTGCCGTCGACGGCGTCGATCACCATGGCGGTGAAGGTCTCGGTCATGTCTCTCTCCCGATATTCTGGTGTGATTGAATTCAAGCGGAGGCCTGTGAGGGCGCATCGCGTTTGGCGCGCGCGTCGAGCACGGCGGAATAGCTTTCGCGTACATAGGCGAGCAGCCGGGCCAGCGCATCGGCGGCCTTGGCATCCTCGCGGCTGCGCACCGCATCGATGATTTCCTGGTGCAGCGAGGCGACGTGTCGGCGTTCGCGGACGCGGAAGACGATCATGTTGGTGATCGGAATGAAAGCCTCGATGACGGTGTACATCATCAGCTTCAACGGGCCGTTGCCGGTCGATTCCACCAGTGCCCTGTGAAAACGCACGTCCGAAGCGCAGAAATCCTCGTCGCTGATCGCCTCGTCGAGCTGCACCGCGATCTCCGCTTCCATCGCAGCGAGGTCGGCTTCGCTGCGATTTGCGGCGGCCAGACGGCAGCAGACGGTTTCCGTCTCAAGCCTTGCGGTGATGATCTCTTCGATGTCGAAAGCGCCGATGCCGACGAGCAGGGTGGCAGCACCCGTGATCGCCTTGGAAAGGCCTTCCGGGTCCGGCCGCTTGACGAAATTGCCGCCGGTCGGGCCGCGTTTGGAATGGATGAGGTTCTGCGCGGCAAGCCGCTTCAGGGCTTCGCGGACGGTCGGGCGGGAAATGCCGAAGCTTTTCGCAAGCTCCTCTTCGGTCGGCAGGCGTTCGTCCACTTTCAGCCGGCCATCCATGATCGCCGAGCGGATATTGTCGGACACTTGCCTCGCGATGCCCGTGCGGACAACCTCGTCATATTTGAGGATCATGTCACCCTTCCCATGGTTCCTGGCATAGTGATGCCATGAGAAGGATAAAATGGCTACTGCTTTTTAAATATAGGTTTGACAAATAGGGGAATGGGAATAACCTCGCCCCAAGAAATAAGGGGACAAGAGAATGGGCGCAATCGCATTCGGTGGAGCCGGAGCGCAGGGCCGGACGGCGGGATACGCGCGGGAGGCCATCCTTGTCCTCTGATCGCGCCAGCCGTCTTCTTTCCCGCCTCGAAAACCGGCTGGATGCCGCTGCGATCCTCATCGGCGATGCGGTTTCCGACGGTTATGCCGCCGATGCGACCGCTCGCGGTGCCCGGCCTGTCGCCGTTCTGCGCCCGCGCGATACCCAGGATGTTTCCGCCATCCTTTCCGCCGCCAACGAGCTCGGCCAGCCGATCGTCGTGCAGGGCGGGCGTACCGGACTTTCCGGATCCTCGCGGCCGCTTCAGGGAGAGATTTCCATCTCGCTCGAACGGATGAATGGCATCGAGGCGCTCGATGTCGCGGCCCAGACGATGATCGTCAAGGCGGGCACGCCGCTGCAGGTGGTGCAGCAGGCGGCGAGCGATGTCGGCCTGTTCTTCGGCGTCGATATCGGCGCACGCGGCACCGCGACCGTCGGCGGCAATATCGCCACCAATGCCGGCGGCATCCGGGTTCTGCGTTACGGCATGTACCGGGCGCAGGTCATGGGCCTGGAAGCGGTGCTGCCGGACGGCACGATCCTCTCCTCGCTCAAAGGGTTGCCGAAGGATAATTCCGGCTACGATCTCAATCCTCTGTTCATCGGCACCGAAGGCACGATTGGCGTCGTGACCCGCGCCTGCCTGAAACTGCATCCGAAACCGCAGATCGAGCGCAACGCGTTCATCGCCATGCCTTCGCTGAAGGCGGCGCAGGATCTGCTGGCGCGGCTGCGGGTGGAATTGTCCGGCCTGCTCTCCGCGTTCGAGGCGATCTTTCCGGATGTCTACGAAGGCACGGTCGATTACATGGGCATCCGTCCGCCGGTCGAAAAAGGCGCCGGCATGTATGCGATGGTCGAAATCCATGGCCAGGCGCCAGATCAGGACAATGAGCGTTTCGAGGCGGCGCTTGCCGCTGCGCTGGAGGATGGGCTCGCCACGGACGTGGTACTCTCCAACTCATTGCGCGAGTTCAACGGGCTCTGGGGCATTCGCGACGGCATCAACGACTATCTATTCGGCAATGGGGTGACGATCGGCTTCGATATTTCCGTGCCGCTTTCCCGCATGCAGGAATTCCTCGACAGGGCAGCGCTCGCCGTCGACGAGATTGATCCGGATGCGCGCACCTATATTTTCGGCCATCTGGGCGACGGCAACCTGCATTACTGCATGTTCAGCCATCATGAGAAAAAGGTCGCCGAAGCGATATTTTCTGGCATCGAGGCGGTCGGCGGCGGGGTTTCCGCCGAACACGGGATCGGCACCGACAAGGTGAAATACCTGAAATACGCCCGCAGCGAAGCCGAGATCGCCACGATGCGCCGGCTGAAGACGGCCTTCGACCCGAACTACATTCTCAATCGCGGCCGGGTCTTCGAGGCACCGGTGTCCGTGCAGCAGGCGGAGCGGGCGTAGATGTCGATCCATACCGCGCCGGATACCAACCCCAAGGATAGCAAGGTCAGCCTCGACGACCGCTATACGCTGGAGAAGGGCCGCATCCTGGTGTCGGGCACGCAGGCATTGGTGCGCCTGCCGATGATCCAGCGCCAGCGGGACCTTTCGCGCGGGCTCAACACCGCGGGTTATGTTTCCGGTTACCGTGGTTCGCCTCTCGCCGGTTTCGACCGGGAGATGGGGCGTGCGAAGAAATTTCTCGATGCCGCGCATGTAAAATTCCATCCGGGACTCAACGAGGACATGGCGGCGACAGCCGTGTGGGGCACGCAGCAGACCGGCATGTTCCAGGGCGTGCGTTACGACGGCGTGTTCGGCATGTGGTACGGCAAGGGGCCGGGCGTCGATCGCAGCATGGACGTGATCCGCCATGCCAATGCGATCGGCACCAACCCGAACGGCGGCGTGCTGCTGCTGGTCGGCGACGATCATGGCGCGGTTTCCTCCACCCTGCCGCACCAGAGCGAGCACAATCTGATCTCGGCCATGGTGCCGCTGCTGTCGCCGGCCGGTGTCGGCGAATATATCGAATACGGCCTGCTCGGCATTGCGATGAGCCGCTATTCCGGCGCCTGGATCGGCTTCAAGTGCCAGACCGAGATTGTCGAATGCTCGGCAACGGTCGATCTCGATCCGGACAAGCCGCAGATAGTTATCCCCGACGAGACCTTTGCGCCCGACGGCTTGTCGCTGCGCTGGCCGGACGGACCGCATGCGATGGAGCTGCGGCTGGAGCGCAAGATGCTCGCGGTGCAGGCCTTTGCCCGCGCCAACCGGCTGGACCGCCCGATCTGGGGAACCACCGGCCGCGCCCGTCTCGGCATCGTCTCGACCGGCAAATCCTGGCTCGATCTTCTGGGCGCTCTGGCGCTGCTCGGCATAAACGAGACCCGCGCGGCGGAACTCGGCATAGCGCTCTACAAGGTCGGGATGGTCTGGCCGCTGGAGCCGCAGGGGATCGCGGAGTTCGCTTCCCGCATTGACGAACTGCTCGTGGTTGAGGAAAAACGCTCGATCCTCGAGGACCAGATCAAGGCGCAGCTTTTCAACCTGCCCACTGAGCGGCGTCCCCGCGTCTTCGGCAAGGCCGGCGAGAACGGCGCGACGCTGCTGCAGGCGATCGGCGAGATCGGCACATTGTCGGTCGCGAAAGCTATCCTCTCCCGGCTCGGCAATCTCGATGAGACACTGCAGGCCAAGGCGCGTTTCGTGGAGGAAATGTCGATCGCCATGGGCGTCGAGGCGACCGCTCTGAAGCGTGAGGCCTATTTCTGCTCCGGCTGTCCGCACAGCGTCTCGACCCGCCCGCCGGAGGGCAGCCGCGCCTCGACCGGCATCGGCTGCCACATGATGATCATCGGCAACGAGGACCGCAACACCTCGACCTTTACCCAGATGGGCGGCGAGGGCGGCTCGTGGATTGGCCTCTCGCCCTTCACCGACGAGAAGCATATCTTCGTCAACATGGGCGACGGCACCTATTTCCATTCCGGCTTGCTCGCCATCCGCGCCGGGATCGCGGCCAAGGTCAACGCCACCTACAAGATTCTCTACAATGACGCGGTCGCTATGACCGGCGGCCAGAAGCATGACGGCGACGTTACCGTGCCGGGCATTGTCGGGCAGATGCTGGCGGAAGGTGCGGCGCGCGTCGTGGTGGTCGCCGAGCGGCCGGAGGTCTGGCAGGGCAATCTTCCGCGTCAGGTTTCCATCCATCACCGCGACGAACTCGACGCCGTGCAGCGTGAGCTGCGCGATATTCCCGGCGTCACCGTGCTGGTCTACGATCAGGTCTGCGCTGCGGAAAAGCGCCGCCGCCGCAAGCGCGGCGCCTATCCGGTTTCGGACAAACGCGCCTTCATCAACGAACTGGTCTGCGAAGGCTGCGGCGACTGTTCCGCCGTCTCCAACTGCATCTCGATCGAGCCGCAGGAAACCGAGTTCGGCCGCAAGCGGCGCATCAATCAGTCGAGCTGCAATACGGATCTTTCCTGCATCAAGGGCTTCTGTCCGAGCTTCGTCACCGTCGAAGGCGGCAGCATCCGCAAGCCGGCGGTGAGGTCGAAGGTGGTGAAGACTGACGACCTGCCGCCGCCCACGTTCACGGCGACCTTCGAGACGCCCTACAGCATGCTGCTCGCCGGCATTGGCGGCACCGGCGTGATCACCGTTAGCGCCATCCTAGCCCAGGCGGCCCTTCTCGATGGCTTGTCGCTGGTGACGCTTGACCAGACCGGGCTTGCGCAGAAGAATGGATCGGTCGTCTCACACATTCGGCTGGCGCGCGACCCGGCGCAGATCAATGCCGTGCGGGTCGGCCCCGGTGAAAGCGACCTCGTGCTCGGCTTCGATATCGTCGTCGCCGCGCAGAAGAATTCGCTTGCCTCGTTTGCGAAGAACAAGACGCGCGCCGTCATCGACGACCATTTCGCGCCGACGGCTTCCTTCGTGAAGGATACGACGATCGATTTCAGGCAGGAGGCGACGCTGAAGTCTCTGCGCCGTGCCGCAGGTGAAGATGCCGTCGAGACGGTCGCCGCGACGGATATGGCAACCGCGCTGCTGGGTGACGCGATTGCTGCGAACATGTTCCTGCTCGGCCATGCCTGGCAGCGCGGTCTGGTGCCGATCAGCCTTACCGCCATCGACAAGGCGATCGAGCTCAACGGCACGGGTATTGCCCTGAACCGCGCCGCCTTCGGTTGGGGGCGTCGGGCGGCGGTGGATGTAGAGGCCGTTGCGCGTGCGGCTGGCCTCGTGAAGCCGGAGCCGAAGGCCGAGACGCTGGAGGAGATGGTTGCCAAGCGTGTCACCTTCCTGATCGACTACCAGAATGCCGCCTATGCCGAGCGCTACAAGGGTTTGGTGGATATTGCGAAATCGGCCGAGGCGCAGCTGCGCGGCATAATCGGTTTTGCCGAGGCGGTGGCGAAAAACGCTTTCAAGCTGATGGCCTACAAGGACGAATACGAAGTTGCCCGGCTGCATCGGGACCGGAGTTTTGCAAAGAAGCTTGCCGAGCAGTTCGAAGGCGATTTCAAGATCAAGCATCACCTGGCGCCACCGATGATCTCGAAGATCGATCAGCGCACCGGCCATCCGGCGAAGATCGCTTTTGGCGCATGGATCCGACCCGCCTTCGCGGTGCTCGAAAAGCTGAAATTCCTGCGCGGCACATCTTTTGATCCCTTCGGCCGCACAGCCGAGCGGCGGATGGAGCGGCAGCTGATCGCGGACTATTTCGGTCTCGTGACCGAGCTTTCGGCCGGGCTCGATATCGGCAATCATGCGCTTGCCGTCGAGCTTACCGGTCTGCCGGAAATGGTCCGCGGTTTCGGCCATGTAAAGCTTGCCTCGATAACCAAGTTCGAGAAGCGCAAAACCGATCTTCTTGCGAAATGGCGGGCGAGGGAGCCGCTCGTTCATGTCGCGTAACAGTCATCGTTCCTGAGAGTTTTTCGCATGGCAGAAAAGATCATCATCGACACCGATCCCGGCCAGGACGACGCGCTGGCCATTCTGCTGGCGCTCGCCAGTCCGGAAATCGAAGTGCTGGGGATCGTCGCAGCCGCCGGCAACGTGCCGTTGTCGCTGACGACGAAGAACATCCGCAAGATCTGCGAACTCGCGGGTCGTCCGGACATCAAGGTCTTTGCGGGCTGCAGCCAGCCGATGACCGGACCGCTCGTCACCGCCGAACACGTGCATGGCGCGACCGGGCTCGATGGCGCCGACCTGCCCGAGCCGACCATGCCGCTTCAGGAACAGCATGGTGTCGACTTCATCATCGAGACGCTCTTGAGCGAACCGGAAGGCACCGTGACCGTCTGTACGCTCGGGCCGCTCACCGACCTCGGCAAGGCGCTGACCCGGGCGCCTGAGATCGCCGGCCGCATCAGACAAATCGTGCTGATGGGCGGCGGATTGTTCGAAGGCGGCAACATCACGCCAGCCGCCGAATTCAATATCTATGTCGACCCGCCGGCCGCTGCCGTGG
The DNA here is from genome assembly GCF_000731315.1 of Neorhizobium galegae bv. orientalis str. HAMBI 540. NCBI lineage: Bacteria > Pseudomonadati > Pseudomonadota > Alphaproteobacteria > Hyphomicrobiales > Rhizobiaceae > Neorhizobium > Neorhizobium galegae. The sequence goes on along the minus strand of NZ_HG938353.1, from coordinate 3,390,371 downwards.
TGTTTGGCTCAGGCGCGCCGATCGTGATGATGCCGCTTGACGTCACCCACAAGACGCTGACAAGCCGCGCCCGCGTTGCCGCGATCCAGGCGATCGGCACACCGCTTTCGGATGCCGTGGTCGGCTGGCTCGATTATTTCGAGCGCTTCGACGTGGCGAAATACGGCAGTGACGGCGGACCGTTGCACGATCCGAACGTGATTGCCTATCTGCTGAAGCCGGAGCTTTATTCCGGCCGGCTCTGCAATGTGGAGATCGAGACGGAGTCCGAACTGACCAAGGGCATGACGGTGGCCGACTGGTGGGGCGTTTCTGGCCGACCGAAGAACGCGATGTTCATGCGCGATGTCGACGCCGACGGTTTTTATGCGCTGCTGACCGAACGGCTGTCATGGTTCGGTCGCGCGGAGAATGCGGCTCCGCCGAAGCTGCGGCTGGTGTGATCAGTCGCGCTTTCGCGGGATGATCAGCGCGTCGAGGACGCGCACGCCTTTGCCGTCGGGCAAGACCGCTACCGGATTGAGATCGATCGCCTCGATGTCGTCGCCGTATTGCGCGGCGAACTCTGAGAGCCCGACCAGCAGCTCGGCGAGGGCGCTGCGATCCGTCTTCGGCGCGCCGCGATAGCCTTCCAGCAGCGATGCCAGTTTGGTCTCGCCGATCATCGCCTCGGCGCGGGCAAGGTCGATCGGCAGGAGGTCGAAGGCGCTGTCCTTCACCAGTTCAACCAGCACTCCGCCGATGCCGACGACGAGGCCGAAACCGAAGGGTTCGTGGCGCACGAGGCCGACCAGTGCCTCGACACCGCCCGTCACCATTTCCTGCACCGAGACGCCGCGCAGATCCGCATTCGGGGCGTAGGCGCGGGCGCTTGCCATGATGGCGTCGAAGGCGGTGCGAGCTTCGGTCTCCGAGCCGATTCCAAGTTTCACGCCGCCCGCTTCGGTCTTGTGCAAGATATCCGGCGACTCGATCTTCATGACGACCGGGAAGCCGAGCTGCTTTGCTGCTTCGGCGGCGGCATCGGCGCTGGTGACGAATTGTTCCCTGGGAACCGGCAGTCCTTCCGCGGCGAGCAGTTGTTTGGCCTCGCGCTCGGTCAAAGCACCCGCGAGGAGATTCTTCTTTGTCGCCGCCACCTTGTCGGGCCAGGAAACAACCCTGCTCCGAGTGATCAGGCTGCGAACGGCCGTCAGCGCGCTTTTCGTGCCGCGTAGCACAGGCACATTCGAAAGCTTCGCCTCGACATCCGGGTGATGGCCGGAGGAGAGGTTGCTCATGAATACGACCGGCACCTTACCCGTCCAGGCATAATCGGAAACCGCCTCAGCAATGCCGAGATATTCGGAGGCGCAGAAATCGTCGAGACCAGCGGGTGCGTCCTGCGTAGCGACGATCAGGCCGACCGAAGCATCGTCGGCGAGCGCGTGCAGGACATCCTGGTAGATCTTGCTGTCCGCGAAGACGACGCCAGTCGTGTCGAGCGGGTTCTGGGGTGTGGCGAAGGGCGGCAGCAGCGCCTCTAACCGTGCGACCGTTTCGGGCTGCAAATCGGGCAGCGAGAGGCCGACCTCGTCGGCGATATCGGAGACATGTGCCACACCGCCGCCGGAAACGCCGATGATCGCGACGCCCGGCTTAGTGGGTCGGTTCTTCAGGTCCAGGCAAAGCGTAGCCGTCTCCATGAAGCCGTCCATGTCCGCCACTTCGATAATGCCGGTCCGGCGGAAGAAGGCGCGGTAGGCGTCATTGCTGCCGGCGAGCGAACCGGTATGGGCGGCGGTCGCCCGGGCACCGCGTTCCGAGCGGCCGGCGCGAAGGGCGATCACCGGCTTGTTGGCCGCATGCATCTTCTCCATCGCGGCCGCGAGTTTTTCCGGCTCGCGAATGGCCTCGATGACGATGCCAACGGCGCTGGTCTGATCATCCGTCGCGAGGAATTCGAGATAGTCGGGAATATCGGTCGCGGCGCTGTTGCCGGAGGAGACGACGTGGCTGAGGCCAAATCGGCCGGTATTGCCGAGGGCGATCGCACTGGCCCCGGAATGCGAGAGGATCGCGAAGCGGCCATTTTCGAGATTGGTCGAGAGGCTGGAGGAATAGAGGGCGGCGCCCGAGCCGAGATTGAAGAGGCCAAGGCAGTTCGGGCCGCAGATCGCCATGCCGTAACGCTCTGCAATTTCGACCAATTGCCGCTGGCGTTCGCGGCCAGGTTCGTCCAGTTCGGCGAAACCGGAGGCCAGCACGACCGCCGCCTTGACGCCGGTGCTGCCGGCCTCTTCAAGGGCCGCGATCACCTTGTCGGCGGCGATGCCGATCACCGCGACATCGGGTGCATTGGCCAGTGCCGAGAGGGAGTGCGAGGCGGGAAGCCCGAAGATTGTCCCGGCCTTCGGATGCACCGGAATGATCTGTCCCTGGTAGCCGAAGCGCATCAGGTTCTTCATCACGTAGCTGGAGGAGGCGTCGGCGCGCTCGGTGGCGCCGACGACTGCGACGGAGCGCGGCGCCATCAGGGCCCGCATCGCTGCTTTTGCGTTCATGGGCGTGTTGGCCGCCATGGCCAAAACCTCAGTCGAGGCCCTTGAAGGGGTCGTCACGGAAGGCGAGATATTCCTTCAGCGACATCTTGGCGAGGTTTGCCATCCATTCGCGGCCCTGCCGGGTGACGTGGAGGGCGGCAATCGCTTCGATATTGTACTGGAACGACGGCATCAGCCCGGCAACCATCTGCTGATTGTTGATCGAAGCCTTGGTGTATCTCAGCGCCGGCACCGGCATACGGGCAAGCTTGCGGGCGAGGTTCTCGGTCTTTTCCTTAAGCTGATCGGCTGGCACCACCTTGTTGATCAGGTGCATGCGCAGCGCCTCTTGGGCATCCACCATGTCTCCGGTGAACATCAGCCAGCGCACGTCGCGGGTGGCGAGCAGCCAGGGCATCATCAGCGCCGGCGGGCCGGAATTGTGGCGCACTTCCGGTTCGCCGAACTTGGCGTTGTCGGCGGCGATCGCCAGATCGCAGCACATCATCAGCTCGAGCGCGCCGGCAAGGGCGTAACCGTTGACTGACGCAATGACGGGGATCGGGGCGCGCCAGATGTTGAGCAGGGCTTCGGCATTTTCCGACATGTCCGCGCGCCAGAAATCGATGTCGACATCGAAATCGCCGCCCTGCAGGTCGTAGCCGGAAGAGAAGGCTCGGCCGGCGCCAGTGATGACGAGCGCATTGACGTCCGGGTCGGCGACGGCTGCGGCAACCGCCGCGTCGATCTCGCGGATCACCGTCTTGTTCATCGCGTTCATCTTGTCGGGGCGATTGATGGTGATCGTCGCGAACTTGTCGGTGGTATCCTTCTCGTAAAGGATCGTCTCGTAGCTCATGGCAGTTCCCCTTGTTCTTGAACTATTTGCCGGCCTTCTTCAGCGCCGCGTAGGCGACGGCCATCTTCGCGGCGAGACGCGCGTTGTTCTTCACCAGCTCGATATTGGCCTTGAGGCTCTCGCCCTTGGAAAGCTCGTTGATACGGGCGAGCAGGAAGGGCGTCAGCTCCTTCCGGCCGATGCCGCGCTCTTCCGCCTCGCGCACGGCGTCCGCGATCGTTCCGTCGATGAATTCCGGCGTCAGGGCCGCCGCTTCAGGGATAGGGTTGGCGATCAAGAGACCGGTGCCGGTGCCAAGCTGGTGGTGCAGATACATGGCCTTGGCGATCTCTTCAGCCGTATCGAGCCGGTGGTCGGCCTTGAAGCCGCTCTTGCGGGTGAAGAAGGCGGGGAAATCGTCGGTGCCATAGGCGATCACCGGCACGCGCTGGGTTTCGAGATATTCCAGCGTCTTGGCGATATCGAGGATCGACTTTACCCCGGCGCAGACGACTGCCGTCTTGGTGCGGCCGAGTTCGGTCAGGTCGGCGGAGATGTCGAAGGTCTGTTCGGCGCCGCGGTGTACGCCGCCGACGCCGCCGGTCGCGAAAATGTCGATGCCGGCGAGATCGGCCATCAGCATGGTGGCGGAAACCGTCGTGCCGGCAGACTGGCCGCGTACCATGGCGACGGCGAGGTCGCGGCCGGATGCCTTCACAACGCCCTTGGCCTGGGCCAGTTCTTCCAGTTCGCTATGTTCGAGGCCGACGCGCAGCTCGCCGTTGACGACGGCGATTGTCGCCGGGATCGCGCCGTTCTTGCGGATCACCGCCTCGACGCCGAGTGCGGTTTCGAGATTGGCCGGGTAGGGCATGCCATGGGTGATGATCGTCGATTCCAGCGCCACGACCGGGCCGCCGGCTGCTATCGTTTCTGCCACTTCGCGGCTCAGCTTCGGTTTGATGAGGGCCATTTCGGTATTCCTTAAATCGTTTTCGACCAGCCGAAGGTCAGCCGGCCAATCGGTGCATATTGGCTTCCAGGAAGCGTTCGGACAGGTCCGTATGGACGCTTGCGGTGCTTTCGGTGGTCAGCGTGCCGAGCAGCGCGCCGGTGCGGGCCGCATTGTAGGTGTCCTCGCCGTGCAGGATCCGGTGCAGCGTTCCGGCGATCATCGCGTCGCCTGCGCCGGTGATATCGACTGGCCGGGCGTGGACCGCCGGAAACGTGCGGGCGCCCTCGGTGCCGGCGATCGCAATGCCGCGCGGACCCATGGTAACGACCGCCTCGCGGGCGCCGGCGGCCTGCAGGGCAAGCGCCGCGTCCTTGGCGTCGTCGATCGTCTCATGCGCGTTGCGGCCAAGGATCGCGTTTGCTTCGTCAATGTTCATGAACAGCAGATCGACGCCGGTGAGATCTTTTGGCAGGCGGGCTGCCTTGGGTGTCGAGACCGCGTCGATCGCCAGCCGGAAACGGGCGCCCTGTCGTTTGGCGATCAGAGCCGAAAGCGTCTCGGCCGGCAGGTTGCAGTCGGAAAATACCCAGCTTGCGGCGGCGAGATGCGGCCAGATGCGCTCGATATGGCTGGGCAGCAGCAGGTCGAAAATGCTCATGTCGGCAATGCCGAGGACGAGGTCGCCCTTGGTGTCGAGGATGGCGGCATATTCCGCCGTCGGGCGCTCGGTGGTGGTGATGATCTGGCTGACGTCGATGCCACGGTCGCGCATGTGCTTTACCACCGCGCGGCCGCCTTCGTCGTCACCGACGATCGAGACGAAACTGGTCGTGGTGCCGAGAAGGGCGAGGTTTTCAGCGACGTTGCGGGCAACGCCGCCTAGGCTGCGCACGCCGTCGACCGGGTTCGAAGTCTCGAAGACGAATTCCTGCTTGGCGCGGTATTTGCGGTCGAGCACGGCGCCGCCGATGCAGACTGCGCGGGTTTCGGCGGGCATCACATAACCGCGGCCGAGAATATAACCCTTCTGCATCAACTGGACGATGTGGGCGGCGACCGTCGAGCGCGCCAGCCCGAGCATGGTGGCGATCTCCTGCTGGCCCGCGAACGGGTTGTCCTTGATGATTGCCAGGACGGCCGCTTCCTGTGGCGCAAGGTCATCCATGTTCAGTCGATCGTCCTTTGGGGCGAGAACCACGTTGCAACTTCGGTAATTTTGTTATGGACAACAACAGATGTTTTTGTCAACATCTGTTTGTCAGATGTGAATTGGAGGAAGGCATGTCCGTTTCGAGCGCCAATCCAGCGTCATCCAATGATGCCGTCCCCGGCATTCCGGTGATCGATGTCGGCTCCTTCATCCGAAACGAAGCAGGTGCCGCCGCCGTCGTCAAAGCCATCGAGAGGGCTTGCCGCGACACGGGCTTCTTTCTCGTGACCGGCCATGGTGTTTCGCCCGAGGTGACGTCGAGGCTCTACAATCTCGCCCGCGCCTTCTTTGATTACCCGCAGGACTGGAAGAAGACCCAAGGCCGCGGCGCCGGCGTTATGGGCGGCGTCGCGTTTTCGCCGATCGCCGAAGAGGCGCTTGCCGCCACGCTCGGCATCAAGACGCCCGGCGACTACAAGGAAAGCCTGAACTTCGGCCAGAACCTTCCCGGCGACGCCTGGCCGGACCGGCCGGACGGCCTGGAGCAGGCCTTTCGCGATTATTTCAAGGAAATGGAAGCCTTGGCCCGGCACATGCGCCGCATCTTCTGCCAGGCAATCGGGCTCGATCAGGATTATTTCGAGCCCTCTTTCGAAAGCCATCTCTCGGCGCTGCGCGTCATCAACTATCCGGAACAGGAAGAATCGCCGCTGCCGGGCCAGATGCGTGCCGGCGTGCATACCGACTATGGCTTCATGACGATCCTGCGCTCGGAGGCCTCGGCCGGTGGGCTGCAGGTGCGCAACCGCAACGGCGACTGGCTGGACGCCCCGTCGATCGAGGGCGCTTATGTGATCAACATCGCCGATGCCTTCATGCGGTGGACGAATGACGAATGGGTCTCAACGCCACACCGCGTCGCCAATCCACCGACCGGTTTCAAGGGCACGGCGCGTCGTCAGTCGATCCCATTCTTCCTCAACCCGTCCAAGGATACGGTGATCGAGTGCCTGGCCCCGTTCGTAAAAGGTGGTGCCAAATATGAGCCGATCACCTATGGCGAATACATCGACCTGAAGACGAAACAGGCCTTTTCGAAAGGCTGATACCGACCAATTTCGTGCGCAGAAGCGGAGAACCGCCGGCACAGCAAGGTCTCGAAAGACCGCAACAAGGGGAACTGAACATGATGGATTTGACAAGGCGGCAAACGCTTGCCGGAATGAGTGCGCTCACTGCGGCGGGACTTTTCGGCCTTCCGGCGCGGGCTCAGCAGAAGACGCTGGTCGTGCCGACGCTCGGCGGGGTGTGGGAACAATACTGGCGTTCGACCGTCGGTCCCGCCTTCACCAAGCAGACCGGCGCCGCCGTGACCCTCGACGTCGGCAACGGCCGCGTCTGGGGCGCCAACCTACGGGCGGCGGGCGCTGCGAAGCCGCCCTATTCGATGGTGATGACCAACGAGGTTTTCGCGTCCGGCCTGCGCAAGGAAGGCTTCTTCGAGAAGCTCGATCTCACCAAACTCTCGAACTACAACGATCTTTATCCGCTCGCCAAAAAAACCGATGGCTGGGGCGCGATCGGCGCCGTTTCGCCGATCGGCATCGGCTACCGCACGGACCTCGTGAAGACCAAGCCGAAGTCCTGGAAGGACCTTTGGAACAACCCGGAATTCAAGGGCAAGATCGGCCTCTACAACTTCGCCAACAGCGCCGGCAAGATGGAACTGCTGCTGTTTTCGAAGATCTTCGGCAAGGACCAGTATGACGTCGATGCCGGTTTTGCGGCGCTCCAGAAGCTCGGCTCGGTGATCCAGGTGGACTTCAACATGTCGACCGGCCTGGCCTCCGGCGAAATTGTCGTCGCACCCTTCGACTTCGGCGAAATCGCCCGTCTTCGCCGCCAGGGTCTGCCGGTCGACTGTGTGATCCCGGAGGAAGGGATGTTCATGTTCGACCAGACCATCAACATCCTCGCCAATGCTCCGGAAAAGGAGTTGGCCTACCAATACGCTAACTTCCTGTTGTCGCCGGAAGTGCAGGGGATGATGATGAAGGAGTTCTTCATCTCGCCGACCAATTCCAAGGTGGTCGTGCCGGCCGATCTCAAGGTGGACGTGCCGGTTTCCGGCGCCGACATGGACAAGATCCTCACCTGGGACTGGAACTTCGTCAACGAAAAGCAGGGCGAGCTTGCCGAACGCTGGGCGAAGACCATCAAGTGATTTCCCCCACTGCGATCATGGTCTGCGTTCAAAGGCAGGCCATGATCGGCTTTTTTCGGGTCAGGCACTTCAATTGGAAAGTAGAATTTCATGACAGAGGTTAGCATCGAAAAGCTGACCAAGGACTACGGGCAGGGTCCTGCGGTCAACAGCATTTCGATCAGGATCGCCGAGGGTGAGTTCATCTCGCTGCTCGGGCCGTCCGGTTGCGGCAAGACGACGACGCTGAAGATGATCGCCGGTTTCGAGGACGCGACCGCAGGGGCGATCCGCTTCGACGGCCGCGACGTCGTGCATGTGCCGGTCGAAAAGCGCGATATCGGCATGGTCTTCCAGAACTATGCCCTCTTTCCGCATATGACGGTCGAAAAGAACCTCGCTTTCGGGCTCGAGATGCGGAAGCTTCCAAAGGACGAGATCCGCACCCGCATCGCCAAGGTGCTGGATATGGTGCAGCTCACCGGTTATTCGGAGCGTTATCCGCGCCAGCTTTCCGGCGGCCAGCAGCAGCGCGTGGCGCTTGCCCGCGCTCTGGTCATCGAGCCGAAGATCCTGCTGCTCGACGAACCGCTCGCCAATCTCGACGCCAAGCTGCGCGAGGAGATGCGTGTCTTCATCCGCGACCTGCAGCGCCGCGTCGGCATTACCACGGTCTACGTCACCCACGACCAGGCCGAGGCGATGACCATGTCCGACCGGGTCGTGGTGATGTTCGGCGGCCGTATCGCCCAGATCGGCACGCCATCGGATATCTACGAGCGGCCTGCCAATCTGGAAGTCGCCGAGTTCGTCGGCCAGGTGAACATCATCCGCGGCAAGGTCGGCAACCGCGTCGTTTCGACAGCCTTCGGCGACGTGCCGGTAAACGGAGATTTCGCCGATGGTGCCGAGCTGATGCTGGCTCTGCGCCCAGAAGCGGTCGAGCTGCTGCCGATCAACTCAGGTGCGACCGGCGCGCCGGCAAAGGTTCTCTCCAGCTACTATTCCGGCAGTCTCGTCGACTACCGGCTGGAGCTTGCGACCGGCGCTGTCGTCAACGTCCAGACGTTTCCACGCACCCGGTTTGCCGATGGCGACCAGGTGCTGGTGCATGCGCCGGCCGATCGGTTCTGGCCACTAGGGACCGTGGCATGATTGTCCCGCCCAGAAAAAGGTTCGAACCGCTGCTGCTGATCGCCCCCGCTGCGATCCTGCTCGGCGTGTTCCTCGTGCTGCCCTATCTCAATATCGTCGTCATGAGCTTCCGTATGCCGGGGCAAGGCACGCCCTATGGGCCGGGCTTCACGCTTGGCAATTACGGCAAGTTCTTCTCGGACTTCTTCTATGTCCAACAGGTGATCAACACGCTGTGGATCGGTTTCCTGACGACCTTCATCTGCCTCGTTCTCGGTTATCCCGTCGCCTTGCAGCTGGCGCGCGGGGCCTCGGCTTTTCGCGCGCTGGGTTATGCGCTGGTGCTTTCGCCACTACTCGTCGGCATCGTCATCCGCAGTTATGGCTGGACGATCCTGCTCGGCAATAACGGCATCATCAACCGCACACTGACCGGCTGGGGGCTGATCGATGGGCCGCTGCCGCTGATGTACAACGCGCTCGGCATCATCATCGCGCTAGTGCATGTCTTCCTGCCCTTCATGATCCTGCCGATCATGAGCGCCATCCAGGGCATCGATCCGTCGCTCGAAGCGGCGGCCCGCTCGCTTGGGGCGTCGAAGGTCACCTCCTTCCGGCGCATCACCCTGCCGCTGTCGCTGCCGGGCATCCAGGCCGGCTGCATCCTCGTCTTCGTCCTGTCGCTCAGCGCCTATGTGACGCCGTCGCTGATCGGCGGCTTGCGCGTCAAGACCATGGCGGTGACGGTGGTGGATGCGCTGATCGATACGTTCCAGTGGCCGTTCGGTTCGGCGCTGGCGCTGATGCTGTCGGTCACCGGTGCGATCTTCGTCGTCATTTTCGGGCGGCTGACCGTCATGAAATGGAAGGCATAGAGACATGTCGAAACCCTTCTTCACCGTCTATTGCCTGATTATCTACGCTTTCCTGCTGGCGCCGATTGCAGTCGTGGTGATCGCTTCCTTCAATGCCGGGGCTTTCCTCACCTTCCCGCCGCAGGGGCTTTCCTTCCGCTGGTATCTGGTTTTCTTCAACAACGAGGTGTTCATGCGGGCGATCCGCACATCGCTGTGGATTGCAACGCTCACCATGGTGATCTCCGGCATCATCGGAACGATGGCGGCGATGTTCTACGTGACGCATGCCGGCAAGCTCAAGGAAACGGTGCGGGTCGCCATGCTGGCGCCGTTGCTGCTGCCGGAAGTGCTGACGGCAATCTCGCTGCTGTTCTTCGTCTATTCGGTCGGCCTCGGCACGCAGAACCTTGTCGGCATGATCGTCGGCCACGTGCTGATCACGCTGCCCTTCGTGTTCATCAACGTCTCGGCCTCGATGGAGAGCTATGATCCGGCCTGGAGCCTTGCGGCGCAGAGCCTGGGGGCAGGGCGGTTCACCCGCTTCCGGCGGATCATGCTGCCGCTGATCAAGCCTGGCGTCATCGGCGGCTGCCTGTTCGCCTTCATCATTTCGTTCGACGTCTTTACCATTTCCTTCATGCTGAAAGGGGTTGGCATGTCGACGCTGCCGATCCAACTGTTCGATTACCTGCGCACCAACTTCACGCCGGAAGCGGCGGCCGTCTCGACCTGCTCGATCGTGCTGACGATGGCGGTGGTGGTCATCTCGGAAAAGGTGCTGGGCCTGCGCATCCACCGCTTTTAGGCGGTCAATAAAGCTTGCCGCGGGCGGTGACCGGCCAGAGCGCCTCGACGCGGCCGTTTCGCACACAGACATACCAGTCGTAGAGATTGCAGGTCGGGTCGCAGTGACCCGGCACGAGGCGCAGCCGGTCGTTGAGCGTCAGTGTGTCCTGCGGGTCCTCGATCTTGCCGTGCTCGTCCGATGCGCTGGCGAATGTGAGGTCGGGGCGTTCGAACACCGTCGGCAGGCCGCTGTCGATCGAGTGCGCTTTCAGGCCCGCATCGCAGATGGCGCGGCCGGAGGCCGGCTTACTCATGATCGAGGTCAGCACGAACAGCGCATGTTCGAAACCGCCGATGGTGCCGTTGCCTTCGGTCGAGCGGACGCGGGCGTAATCCGCATCCATGAAAATGTAGGAGCCGGGCTGGATTTCATTGTAAACGCCGGAGGCACCTTCGAGATCGTGGGTGCCTGTTCCCGCACCGGTGACGATCGCTGGCTCCAGCCCCGCATCGCGCAGCAGGTCCGCCGTCTCCCGCGCCATGCCGATCGCCTTGTCGATCGCGGCGCGGCGCTCCACCGGATCGTAGATATGCTGGGCGCTGCCGTGATAGGCTTGGATGCCGGTGAAGGCGAGGTTCGGCGCGGCGGCGACCGCCTTTGCGAGTTCGACGGCCGGTGCGCCGGGCAACACGCCGCAGCGACGGGCGCCGCAATCGATCTCCACCAGCACGTCGAGCGTGACGCCATGCAGGGCCGCCGCTTCCGAAAGTGCCGCAACGACGGTGGGATCATCGACGCAGACGGAGACATGGGCGCTCTCTGCGAGCCACGCCAGCCGGTCGATCTTTTTCGGATCGGCGACCTCGTTGGCGATGAGCACGTCGGTGACGCCGCCGCGCACCAGCGCTTCCGCTTCGGATATCTTCTGGCAGCAGACGCCGACAGCGCCGCCGCTTGCCATCTGGTACAGCGCCACGTCCGCGGACTTGTGGGTCTTGGCATGCGGGCGAAGCCGGACCCCCATCGCCTCGGCATGATCCTTCATCCGCGCGACATTCCGCTCGAAGGCGTCGAGATCGATGATCAGCGCCGGCGTCTGGATGTCGGCGATATTATCGCCGATGGCGGCCGGTACGTCATAGCCGATGTCGATGTCGTCGTAGGTCATGAGGTCGGGTCCGCAATCAGATGGCGCGACGATAGGTTCGCCGCCGCATCCAGGCAATCGTCCGCCTGCAATTTCGTTCAAGATCGATGCGGCTCTCTCCGATAGCTGTGGGAAAACATCTCGAAAGGATCGCCCATGAGCCCGGAATTCCTAATTACCTCCTTTATCGTCGTCGCATCGCCCGGTACCGGCGTGCTGATCACGCTCGCCGCCGGCCTGTCGCGAGGCGCGCGAGCAAGCCTCGTTGCCGCGCTCGGCTGTACGCTCGGCATCCTGCCGCACATGATAGCGGCAGTATCCGGCCTTGCAGCACTGCTGCATGCCAGCGCATTGGCCTTCGAGATCATCAAATATCTCGGCGTCGCCTATCTGCTGTTCATGGCCTGGCAGGTCCTGAAGGAAAAAGGGGCGCTGACGGTGGAGGCGGACCGGACGCCGAAATCCGTTGGCCAAGTCATCGTCTCGGCGATTCTTGCCAATCTTCTCAACCCGAAACTGTCGATCTTCTTCTTCGCCTTCCTGCCGCAGTTCGTCAGACAGGACGAAATCGCGCCGGTTCTGCGCATGACCGAGCTCAGCCTCGTCTTCATGCTGATGACCTTCGGCGTCTTCGTCCTCTACGGGCTGTTTGCCGCCTCGGTGCGCAGTCACATCATCTCGCGGCCGAATATCCTTGCCTGGATGCGCCGTATCTTCGCCGGCGCCTTCGTGGTGCTCGGCGCGAGGCTTGCGCTTTCGGCGCGATAGTTATTACCTGCCGCGTAATTGAGACGATGCAGCCGCTCCGGCATGTTCGCCCTGCCTGCAACGAGCAGGGCGATTTCAAGGAGAAAAGACATGACCGATGCGAACACCAATGCCGAACGTTATCTCGCCATCTGGAACGAAACGGATGCCGTTCGCCGCAAGGCGATGATCGCCGAGACCTGGGCGGAAGACGGGCTTTACGTCGACCCGCTGATGCGCGGCGAGGGCCATGAGGGCGTCGATCGCCTGGTCGAAGGCGCCCAGGCGCGGTTTCCGGGTTTCCGCTTCACGTTGCTCGGCACGCCCGACGGCTACGACGACAATCTGCGCTTTTCCTGGGGGCTCGGCCCCGTGGATGGCGAGGTGCTGATCAAGGGCACGGATTTCGCGGTCCTGGAAAACGGCCGGCTGAAGTCGGTCTGCGGTTTCCTCGACCAGGTCCCGGCAGCCGCATGACGACCCTCGCACCCGCCCGTCCCCTCGGTGATTTCCTGCGCGAATGGCGCCGCCGCCGGCGGATGAGCCAGCTCGACCTGGCGTTGGAGGCCGATATCTCGCAGCGTCATCTGAGCTTCATCGAAAGCGGGCGGGCGGCCCCCAGCCGCGACATGCTGCTGCATCTCGCGGAGCGGCTTGAAGTGCCGCTCCGCGAGCGCAACCCGATGCTGCTCGCCGCCGGTTTCGCGCCGGTGTTTGCCGAGCGCAAACTCGACGATCCGGCACTTCAGCCGGCGCGGCGGGCGATCGATATGGTGCTGAAGGGCCACGAGCCATTCCCCGCACTCGCGATCGATCGGCACTGGACATTGGTGGCCGCCAATGCCGCGGTGGCGCCGCTGCTTGCTGGTGTCGCCGACCGGTCGCTGATCGAGGGGCCGGTGAACGTGCTGCGGCTCAGCCTGCATCCGCAGGGTCTTGCGCCTCACATCGCCAATCTTGTCGAATGGCGCAGTCATCTGCTCGAGCGGCTCCGCCAGCAGATCGCCGCGACGGGCGATCGCGTTCTCAGGGCGTTGCTGGAAGAACTTTCCGGTTATCCGGTGCCGGAAGATACGTCGAAAGCGGCGGCGAAGCATGACTATGCGGGCATCGCCGTGCCGATGGATCTGCGGACCGAGGCGGGATTGCTGTCCTTCATCTCGACGACGACGGTCTTCGGAACCCCGGTGGATGTGACGCTGTCGGAACTGGCAGTCGAATCCTTCTTTCCCGCCAATGACGAAACGGCTCGGCTTCTGCGTCAGATGACAAAGGCCGGGCCGTGGAAAGCGACAGTTGAAGCTTAGCTTCGATCAGCGGATCAGAATTCGGTCCACTGCGATTCCGTGGTTGCAGCAGCCGCGGCACCACCGAAGGACTTGCTGACGCGCTGTGCAAGGCGGCGGGCCGGCGATTCCTGCGGGACGGCGTTGCGACCGGCCGGGGCCGGAGCGGAGCCGTAGGCAGGCCGCTGCTGCGTTCCGGAACGCCGACCGCCTTCGGAGAGCTTGAAGCGGGTGAGGAGATCACGCAGCTTCGTGCTTTCCGAAGCGAGATTGGCGCCGGCAGCATTGGTTTCTTCGACCATCGCGGCATTCTGCTGGGTCACCTGGTCCATCTGGTTGACGGCCGAATTGACTTCGGCAAGGCCGACCGACTGTTCGCGGGCGGCTGTGGCGATCGCACTGATATGCTCGTTGATGGTGACGACGTGGGATTCGATCGTCTTCAGCGCGTCGCCGGTCTCGCGCACCAGCTTGACGCCGTTCTGAACCTCGGCACCCGACTTGCGGATGAGGTCCTTGATCTCCTTGGCGGCGCTCGCGGAACGCTGGGCGAGTTCGCGGACTTCCTGGGCGACGACCGCAAAACCCTTGCCGGCATCGCCCGCACGGGCCGCTTCGACGCCGGCATTCAGCGCCAGCAAATTGGTCTGGAAGGCGATCTCGTCGATGACGCCGATGATGTTGGAGATCTGGCTGGACGACTGCTCGATGCGCTGCATCGCGTCGACGGCGTTGGCAACCACGGCCCCCGACTGGGCGGCGCTGGAGTTTGCCTGCAATGCGATCGCCTTGGCTTCATCGGCGCGCTTGGAAGAGTTCGAGACGTTGACGGTGATTTCGTCGAGGGCTGCGGCGGTCTCTTCAAGCGAGGCTGCCTGCTGTTCAGTCCGCTTGGAAAGGTCGTCGGCGCTCTGGCTGACTTCACGCGAACCGCTGTCGATCGATTGGGCCGAGCCGGCGACTTCCGAGAGTGCAGCGCCGAGACGGGACACGGCGGAGTTCAAATCTTCGCGCAGGGCTTCGAAATCCGGAGCGAAGGGTTCGTTGAGCTGGAAGGCGAGGTCACCGGAGGCAAGACGGCGCAGGCCGGCGGCAAGGCCGGAGGTCGCTTCGTGCAGGCGGGCCTGGGCCGAAGCTTCCGCCTCTTCCTGCAGGCGGATACGGTCGGCTTCGGCTTGGCCGCGGGCTTCCTCGGCCTGTTCCTGAAGCTGCCTGTTGGAGATCGCGGCCTGGCGGAACACTTCGACGGCGCCGGCCATGGCGCCGACTTCGTCCTTGCGGCCGGCAAAGGGGATTTCGGCGGCGGTGTCACCTGCGGCAAGGCCGCTCATCGAAGCGGTGATGCGCTGGATCGGACGGGCGATGCCGGACAGCACGTAGACGGCGGCGCCGACGATCAGCAGGAAAACGACGCCGAGGATGATTTCCATCGTGGTGAGCGCGGTGGAATAGGTCGTCTTCGCCTTGGCGGTTTCGACGGCCGCCTCGTCGGTGTTCGACTTGACCAGCTTGGTAACGGCTTCCATGACCGGCTGGATGGTGATGCGCATCTTCTCCATCTCGACACGGGCGCGGGCGTCCGAAGCCTTGCGGGAGAAGTCCAGCATCTTCTGTCCGTTGAGGATGTATTTGTCGATGCCGGTCTGGATCTGGTCGATGATCTGCTTTTCCTGATCGCTGGAGATCAGTGGCCTGTAGGTATTGAGAGCTGTCTTCAGCGCATCGGACTGCTGAGCGATCAGCTTTTCCGCCGAATCCATGCCGAAGTCCGAGGTGGTGGTCAGATGGCCCATATAGGCGACCGTCATTCCGAGAATGGCCGTCTCGATATTCTTCGAAGCCTGAACGCTCGGCATCGAGTTCTCGGAAATCGTGTTGAGATTGCCGGCGACATTGGAGAGCGAGGAAATGGCCGCCCAGGCGAGAACGGCGACGAGAGCTGCAATCGCGCCGAAGACGGCGATGAGCGAGCTGCGAATTGAGAGACGGGACATGAGGTTCGGCTCCGGATTGATGAAGCCTCGAATGAGGCAACGCGTTTTCACGCGCAGATCTGATATCTGGCAGTGTGGGAAGAGAACCGGTCTCATACCGGTTCTTGCGCTACACCGGATGGCGGTCACGCGGTCCCCGGGAGATTAGGGCCAAACTCTTTAACGACAGATTGAATTTTGATACTGTACAATGACTTTTGATGATTTTCGGCACTAAAATCTCGAAAATAGGCCTGCGCTATCCTTTTATTTTATAACGATAATATTGGAATCAGGCCGGCGTAGTAACAGGATACCTGTCAATCGACGATTGCTTGATTTTCCGTTCAAACGAAATGCGAAATCTAGCCCATCCGACGGGCCGTTTCCGAGCGGATCCGAGGCATCGAGCGGGTGTTATCGGCGGGTCCGAAGGCCGTCCATCAAGAGGCCGATCAGGCGATGCGACCGCTCACGCCATTCGGGCGATTCCGGAATCGAATAGATACTCGACAGCGCGTGCAGGAGATCGCTTGTCTCGATGTCGCTGCGGATGCATCCCTTGTCGCCGGCGGTCTTCAACAGGCTTTCCAAAGCGCCGCGGATCAGGCCCGAGCCCTCGGAAAAAAGGGAGGAGTTCGACGTCATGAGAATGCGCAGGCTGTTGGCCATGCCGCGCTTGGTGGCGATGTAGCCGACGAAACGACGCATCCATTCCTCAAGGGCAACATCCGGCGTATGTTTTTCCGCAAGTTCGGTGGCAGCCGTGGCAAGGCTTTCGAGTTCGCGTCGATAGACCACTTCCACGAGATGCTCGCGGCTCGGGAAATGCCGGTAAAGGGTGCCGATGCCGACGCCGGCCTGGCGTGCTATATCTTCCAGCGAGGTCTCGACGCCATTTTCCGCAAAGGCTGCGGCCGCCACCTCGATCAGCCTGTCGCGGTTACGGCGAGCATCGGCGCGAAGCTTGGTCGATGCGGGCGATGTCTTCGGCTCGGCCGAGGCCAAAATATTGCTCCAGGCAAATGAGGGCTTGACGAAAATCCGTAAGCCACTAGTTTAAACGGAGGCGCCTCCGTTTATCTGGAGTGCCTTCCACTTCTTAGTCCAGAGGGGGACGGATGTCATGCCGAAATGTGCCGGTGCTTCTCTCGCCGAACATCATCTAGGGCATCGCAGCCAGTTGGCCAGTCCGTCCCAGGCTTTAAAGTTCTCATTCTCGTGACAATGGCAGGAGCTTGATCCATGACACGAACCATCCATCTTTCGCTCGATATCAACGGGAGGCGGCACGAACTCGATGTCGAACCGCGTGTCACGCTGCTCGATGCCCTGCGCGAACATCTGGCGCTGACCGGCACCAAGAAGGGCTGCGACCAGGGTCAATGCGGTGCCTGCACCTGTCATGTCGACGGTAGCCGTGTGCTTTCCTGTCTGACGCTCGCAGCCCAGGTCGAAGGCCGGCAGATCACCACGATTGAGGGGATTGCCGCGGAAAACGGCGAGTTGCACCCTGTCCAGGCGGCTTTCGTGGAGCATGATGCGTTCCAATGCGGCTATTGCACACCCGGCCAGATCATGTCGGCAGTCGCCTGCATCCGCGAGGGCCATGCAGGATCGGACGAGGAAATCCGCGAATACATGTCCGGCAATCTCTGTCGGTGCGGAGCCTATAACAGCATCGTCGCGGCGGTGCGCGAAGCGGCGGAGATGGCGTGATGAGAGACTTTTCCTATCTCCGCGCCTCGTCTGCCGATGAAGCCCGGCAGGCGGCACTCCAGGCCGGTTCAGCGCTGCTTGCCGGTGGCACGACGCTTCTCGATCTCGCCAAATGTGGCGTGATGGAGCCGGAAACGGTCATCGACATCACCCACCTCTCGGGCCTCGGCGAAATCACCGTCGATGCTGGCGGCGCCACGATCGGTGCGCTTGCCAAGATGGGGGAGGTTGCCGATCACGCAGGCATCCGCGCCGCTTTCCCGGCGGTTTCGGAATCGCTGTCGCTGGCGGCCTCCGCCCAGCTGCGCAACATGGCGACGATCGGCGGCAACCTGCTGCAGCGGACACGCTGTTCGTATTTCCGCGAACCGGACGTGTTTCCGGCCTGCCACAAGCGCAATCCCGGCTCGGGCTGTTCGGCGCTCGGCGGCGTTACCCGCAACCATGCCGTTCTCGGCACGAGCGATGCCTGCATCGCCAGCTATCCGGGTGACCTCGCGGTTGCCCTCGTCGCCTTCGACGCCGTGGTCGAGCTCGGTGGCCGGACGGTATCCGTCGACGACTTCTTCCTGATGCCGGGTAATACGCCGGAGCGGGAAACCGTGCTGGAACGCGGCGAGATGATCACCGCGATCACCGTGCGGGCCTCGGCGGCGGCGAAGAACTCCACCTATCTGAAGGTGCGCGACCGGCAGTCCTATGAATTTGCGGCAGCGAGTGCCGCGGTCGGCCTGGAATTCGAGGCGGACGGCAAGACGGTGCGCGATATCCGCGTCGCTCTCGGCGGCGTTGCCACCAAGCCGTGGCGGGCCCGTAGCGTCGAACAGGCGCTGGTCGGCAAGGTGCTCAGCCTCGAAACCGTCGAGGCAGCGAGCCGGCTCGCCGTGGGAGGCGCCGTTTCGCATGGCGCCAATCGCTACAAGATCGAACTTGCGCCGCGCGTCGTCGCCCGCGCCATCCTGAAAGTTGGAGGTCTCGTATGACCATCATGGAACCCCGCAAACACGGCGATGCCTCCGACGGGACTGTCGGCGGTCGTCAAACACGCTTCGAAGGCAATCTGAAGGTCACCGGTGGTGCGACCTATGCGCTGGAATATCCGCTCGAAGGCCTTGCCTACGCCATTCTCGTGCAGAGCACGATCCCGGCCGGCCGCGTCATTTCGGTCGATGCGGAAAAGGCGCTTGCGGCCCCGGGCGTGCTGATGGTGCTGACGCCGGATGACGACCTGGGTCTCCTGGTCGCCTCCGACTGGGGTGGCAATCGCCCGGAAAATCAGCCGTATTATCCGCTGCCGCGGCAGGTGCAATACAATGGCCAGTCGATCGCCGCAGTCGTCGCGGAAAGTCGCGAACAGGCGGTCGAGGCGGCAAGGCTGATCTGCATCACCTATGAGAAGGCGCCGCATGTCGCAAGCTTCAATGATACGGCTGCCGGCGAAGGCAAGGTGATGGACAGTCTCACCTCCGGATGGGGTGATGCCGAGGCCGCTCTTGCGGCCGCGCCGGTTCAGATCGAAGGCGAATATTCGACGCCGCGTGAATATCACGTCGCCATGGAGCCGCACGGGTTGACCGTGAAGTGGGATGGCGACCGGATCACGGTCTGGGAACCGAGCCAGTGGTCTCACGGCATGGCGCGCAGCTATTCTGAATGGTTCGGCATTCCTTACGAAAATGTCCGCCTGATCTCGCCGTTCATCGGCGGCGGGTTTGGTTCGAAGGGGGCGGCGCTCGCCCATGGCGCGGTGGCCGCTTTCGCGGCAAGGAAGCTCGGCCGGCCGGTCAAGCTTGCGCTGACGCGACCGCAGAATTTCACGAACTATGGCGGTCGCGCCGCGACGCGCCAGCGGATCAAGATCGGCGCGACCGAAGACGGCATCCTTCAGGCGATCGTCCATCGCGGCGCCAGCGAGACCTCCACCTATGCGGACTGGCCGGAGCAGACGGGTGCTGCGACGCCGATCCTCTACAAGGTCGAGAATTTCTCGTCGCAGCATAGGGTCGTGCCGGTCAACGCCGTCACTCCGGGTGCGTTGCGCGGCCCTGGCAAGAACCCCAGCGCCTTCGGCATCGAAAGTGCGATGGAGGAGCTGGCTTACAAGCTCGGCATCGACCCGCTCGAACTGCGGCTCAAGAACTATGCCGACCATGACTACCAGTCAGGGAAACCGTGGTCGACCCGCCGGCTGCGCGAAGCGCTGACCGAAGGCGCCGAAGCCTTCGGCTGGTCGAAACGCAGCCATGAACCACGCTCGATGCGCGACGGCAAGACCCTGATCGGCTGGGGCATCGGCTGCGGCACCTTCCCGGTCCTTCAGGCGCCCAGCGAGGCGATGATCCGCATCCTGCGCAATGGCCGTGTCGAGGTCGTCAGCGGTGCGATCGACATGGGGCAGGGGACCTATACCATCCTTGCCCAGACGGCAGCCGAAGTGTTTGGCATTCCCGTCGACCAGGTCGAGGTCCATCTCGGCGATTCCCGGCTGCCGGGCTCGGCGATCGCCGGCGGCTCGATGCTGGCGGGCTCCATCCTCGGTGCCGTGCACAAGGCGGCGACGGCGGCCCGCGACGAACTGATCGGACTGGCGCTCAACGACGAGAAATCGCCGCTGCGCGATACCGGCGCCAATACGCTGACCTTCAGCGGCGGCCGCATTGCCGCTCCCCGCGATCAAGGTCCGTCGCTCACGCTTTCGGAACTGATGGCGGCGCTCGGTCGCGACGAGATCGAGATCCTGAGGAATACGCTGCCGGAAGGTGCCACCGCCCAGGAGCAACATCAGGCCTGGACGAGCATGGCGAAGGTCCAGGGGCCGACCATGGGCGAATATTCCATGCATAGCTGGTGCGCCCATTTCGCCGAAGTGCGGGTGGATGAGGATTTTGGAACGGTGCGGGTGTCCCGTATCGTCTCGGCCTTCGATTGCGGCCGGCTCTACAATCCGCGGCTGGTGGAAAGCCAGTGGCGGGGCGGCATCATCATGGGCATCGGCCAGGCTCTCCTGGAAGAAGGTCTCGTCGACCAGCGCAACGGCCGCACCGTCAACAACAACATGGGCGACTATCTGGTGCCGACCAATGCGGACGTTCCGCATATCGAGGTAATCTCGGTCGGCATTCCCGACTACGGTGCCTCGGCGCTGGGCGGCAAGGGTGTCGGCGAGGTCGGCATCGTCGGCGTCGCGCCGGCGATCGCCAACGCGGTCTTCCACGCGACCGGCAAACGCGTCCGGGACCTGCCGATCACGCTCGAAAAGCTGATCTGACCGATCCCGCGCATCCGGCTTCGGCCGGGTGCGCCTATTTTCGCTTCGGCGTGTTGGATGCCCCGAGGCTGCCGGCAAAACGTTCGGCCAGACGTTCCTTCCGAAAATGCTCGACCACGAAGTCGATAAAGACGCGGGTTTTTGCCGGCAGCAGCGTCTTGCTGGCGTAGTAGATCGAGATCGGCCCGATATCCGCATACCAGTCGGGCAGCAGGCGGACGAGCGTACCGCTCTCCATATACGATAAGGCATCCGGCATCGCGATCATCGCGACGCCGAGGCCGAGGCTTGCTGCGTGGGCAATGGCAGCTGGGTCGTTGAGCACCATCTTTTCCCTCAGTACCACCGGTACTTCGTCGCCGCCGGTATTTCGCATCACCCATTGGCGGATACGGCCGGTATTGGAAGAACGCATATGGATGCCGTCGAGGTTCGCAAGATCCGCCGGATGGGCCGGCATCGGCCTGTCCCTCATGTACGCGGGTGAAGCGACTAGGACGATATGGGCCGGCGCCAGCACCCGAGCGACCGCGCCGGGCGTCAGCTCAAACCCGCCGCCGATCGCTGTGTCATATCCCTCGGCGATCAGATCGACCTGCCGGTTTTCGAAAGACCAGTCCGGACGGATCAGCGGGTAACGCGCGATGAACTCCGGCAGCAGCGGTAAGATATAACCCGTACCGAAATGCGGGCTCATGCTGACTTTCAGCACACCGGCCGGCTCCGCGCTTTCCGACGAGGCGCCAGCTATCGCAGCCTGCAGCGCCCCGACGTGATCGCGGATCTCCGACAGGAAACGTTCGCCCGCTTCCGTCAGCGTCAGCCTGCGCGTGCTGCGCTGGAAGAGGCGGGTGCCGAGGTTCCTCTCAAGCATCGCGACATTGCGGCTGACAGCCGCGGGCGTCAGCGCCAACCGCCGGGCCGCAGCCGAGAAACCGCCGAGCTCGGCGCTGCGCATGAAGGATTCGAGATTGGCGAGACTTTCCACAGCGGATTTATTCTCAATGGTTGCTTGAAGATGATCCGCATTATTACCGCCTAATCAGGCGCCAATCCAGAGGCGATATTCCTGTCATCGAAACCACTGGAGTATCGCAATCATGACCATCGGTATCATCGGCGCCGGCAATATCGGCGCAGCCTTCGCCCGCACTCTTGCAAGAAACGGCGTGCGCGCCACCATCGCCAACAGCCGCGGCCCGGCCTCGCTCGAAACACTGACGGCTGAGCTGTCACCCTGGATTTCCGCCGGCACGATCGAGGAGGCCGCAAGTGCGGACATGGTGCTGATCGCGGTTCCATGGTCGAAGCTGCCGGCTGCGCTTGCCGGCCTTCCGGACTGGAACGGGCGGATCGTCATCGATGCAAACAACCCGATCGAGTCGCCGCTCTATAAACCGGCCGAACTCAACGGCCGTCTTTCCAGCGAGATCGTCGCGGACCTCGTGCCGGGCGCCCGGGTGGTTAAGGCGTTCAATCATCTGTTTGCCAAGCTGGTCGAGACCGATCCCTCTTCCGAGGGCGGCAAGCGGGTGCTGTTCTACTCGGGTGACGATGCGGCCGCAAAGACGGAAGTCGCCGCCTTGACGGAGAAGCTCGGCTTCTTCGGCATAGACCTCGGGCCGCTTGCTGTCGGGGCCAAGCTGACGCAGTTCCCGGGCGGTCCGCTGCCGGGACTGAATCTCGTCAATTTCGGCTGACCCTCAGTCGTCCGAATAACGTTCCTCGGACCAGGGATCGCCGCGCATGTGGTAGCCGTTCTTCTCCCAGAAGCCGGCCTGATCCCGGTCGAGGAACTCGATGCGGTTGATCCATTTGGCGCTCTTCCAGAAATAGAGGTGCGGCACCACCAGCCGCACCGGCCCGCCATGCTCCTCGCTCAGCGGCTTGCCTTCCCACTCGGTGACGATGATCGCGTCCGGCGAGGCGAAATCCGAGAGCAGCAAGTTGGTGGTATAGCCGTCATAGCTGGTCAGCATGACGGCAACCGCCTCCTCTTGCGGGTCGACGAGATCGAGGAAGTCGTGTGTCGAGACACCTTTCCAGTTGTTGTCGTAACGCGACCAGGTGGTCACGCAATGGATGTCGGAGCGCATCCCGGTCTGCGGCAGGGCCTGGAAGGCCGCCCAATCCAAGGTCCTGCGGTTGTTGACGAGGCCGCGCACGTCAAGTTTCCAGCGCTCGGTCGAGACCTGCGGCTGCTGGCCGAGATCGAGCACCGGCCAGTTCTTGACCAGGTGCTGACCGGGCGGCAGGCGGTCGGTTTCCGGCCTCGTGATGCGGCCGGTCAGGAATTTGCCTTGTTCCGCCCATTTCCGCTTGGTGATGGTGAGCTTCGAATCCTCGGGCTCAATTTCGTCGGCCATATCCGGTTCTCCTTGCGTCGCCCGATAATCTGATAAACAAGAAAGGCAATCAATTGCCCATCTTGGCAATTGCTTGTTCGGAAAATCCTGTTCTCGGAAGATCATGCCTGCCTTCAATCCGCTTATCGAAAAGCTCAGCCCTCCGCCCGTTCCCTCCGTCGCCGCCTGGGGGCGTGCCTATGACGGGTCCCGGGGTCCGCTGATCGACCTCTCTCAGGCCGTGCCCGGTTATCCGGCCCATCCGGACATGCTGAAGCTGCTCGGCGAGACCGGCTCCTCAAAGGCCTTCACCGGATATGGGCCGATCGAGGGCGAGGCGGAACTTCGGACAGCCTATGCGGCGCATGTCTCGGAGGTTTATGGCGCAGGCATCGGCCTCAGGAACATCCACGTCACGTCGGGCTGCAACCAGGCTTTCGTCTGCGCCGCGATGACGGTGGCTGGCCCCGGCAATACGGTGCTGATGACCGAGCCCTTCTATTTCAACCACGAAACGACGCTGGCGATGATGGGCGTCAAGACCGCTTTCGTCGCCTGCGACGCGGCGAACGGTTTTCTGCCGGACCTTGTCGGGCTTGAAGCTGCGATCACCGGCGAGGTGCGGGCGCTGGCGCTCGTCTCACCCAACAATCCGACGGGGGCGATCTATCCGCCGTCGCTGCTCGAAGCGATCTTCAAGCTCTGCCGGAACAAAGGCATCTGGCTGATCCTCGACGAGACCTATCGCGACTTTCTGCCGACAGCGGACCAGGTGCCGCACGCGCTGTTCAGTCTCGACGGCTGGGAAGATACGCTGATCAGCCTCTACAGTTTTTCGAAATCCTTCTGCATCCCGGGGCACCGGCTCGGAGCGATCACCGCCGGACCGGTTGCGGTCGAGCAGATCGCCAAGATCATGGACAACCTGCAGATCTGCGCGCCGCGCGCCGCTCAGGCTGCCGTCGCCAAGGCGCTGCCGCTTCTCGCCGATTGGCGTGAGGAAAACCGCCAGGAGATCGGCCGCCGTGCCGATGCGCTGAAGGCGGTGATGCGTTCCGTCAACGACTGGAAGCTCGATGCGATCGGCGCCTATTTCGCCTTCGTGCGGCATCCCTTTCCGGGCAGGAGTTCCGCGGAAGTGGCGGAGAAGCTGGCCAGGCAGGCGGGCGTAATCTGCATTCCGGGCGCCTATTTCGGCGAGAGCCAACAGAATTATCTGCGCTTCGCGTTCGCCAATGCGGACGTGCCGACGATCGGGCTGTTGCGAGAACGTTTGCAGAACTTTTCTCTATCGTGAGCCTGAGCGTCCGTATATAAGCGGAGCATGGTTCAAAGAGCAGGCAGCGCCGATCTCCCGCTTCACGGCGGCCGGGTTCCCCGGTGGCTCGGCGAGCGCATGACCAAGCTCGGCGCCGTGATCACCCAGGCGATCGTCATCGAATACGGCCGCGACGAGCTTCTGCGGCGGCTGGCGCATCCCTTCTGGTTCCAGTCCTTCGGTTGCGTCATGGGAATGGACTGGCATTCTTCCGGTATTACCACCAGCGTTCTCGGCGCACTCAAGCGCGGGCTGACCCCGATGGCCGGCGAACTCGGCATCCATGTTTGCGGCGGCCGGGGCCAGAGCTCCCGCAAGACGCCGGACGAATTGATCGCCGTCGGCAACCGCGTCGGCATCGACGGCAGCAATCTTGCGACGACCAGCCGTCTGGTCGCCAAGGTGGACAGCGCCGCGGTGCAGGACGGGTTCGATCTTTATCTGCACGGGTTCATCGTCACCGACGATGGCAAATGGGTGGTGGTGCAGCAGGGAATGAACGGCGACAAGCGCCAGGCGCGGCGTTACCACTGGATCTCGGAGGGCTTGAAAAGCTTCGTCGATTCTCCGCATGCGGCCATCGAAGGCCGCGGGCAGGGCGAGATCGTCAATCTCGCCGACCACCGTGCCGAAGCCTCCCGCAAGGGCCAGCTCGACCTGCTCGCGACGCTCGGGCCGGACCGGATCGTCCGCGAGGTGATCGCCATCGAGCCGGCGCGCAAGGTGAAGGAACTGGCGCAGCCGATGCTGCCGCATCTGGTCATGCCGGCGCATCACGATGTCCGCGAGGAGGACGTCAACATGAGGCGGCTGCATGGCACGCTGGCGGCGGCGGCCGATCGAGGCCCGGAGGATTTCGAGAACCTGCTGCTGATGCCGGGCGTCGGAGCGCGGACGGTCAAGGCTTTGGCCATGGTCGCCGAGGTGGTGCATGGCGCGCCGTGCCGTTTTTCCGATCCGGCGCGTTTCTCGCTCGCCCATGGCGGCAAGGACCGGCATCCGTTTCCGGTGCCGCTGAAGGTCTATGACGAGACGATCAAGGTGATGAAGTCCGCGGTCGGCAAGGCCCGGCTCGGCCGCGAGGAGGAGCTGCAGGCGCTGAAGCGGCTCGATGACCAGGCCCGCCAGATGGAACGGTATGTGACCGGCCCGGACCTCAAGGAGATCGTCGCCGGCGAATTCCGCCAGTCGCACGAATGGGGCGGCCGCAGCGTCTTCGGCTGGGAGCCGCCGGCGGAGGAGACCGCCAATTTTCCGGGATCAGCTGATTACTTGAAGGGATCGTAACCGGGCTTTTTGTAGACAAGCTCCGGCTGCCCCTGGATATCCGGCACGTAGACCTTGTCCGTCCAGGCGTCCCTCGGAAAGTCCTGGATTGCGACCGACACGGAACTCTCGGCGGAGCCGAGGGCGGTCATGACCGCCTTGGTCACCTCAGCCGTCAGCGCCTGCTTCTGCTCTTCGGAGCGGCCCTCGATCATTTTGACGATAACATGGGGCATGTTGCGCTCCTCCGATCGGCAGTTTTCAAATCAACCGAGGGTTAGGATAGACCGTCTTGCTCCGGGAGATCAATCGGGAACTTCGCTCACGCCATCGGGGTTGTCGCGCGGTCTCTGCCAGTGGACGCGATGCGGCCGGCGAGGTCAGCGATACGGTCCATGGCGGTTGCAACCACGTCGTCCGGGACGGTTAGCGAGATGCGCAGGAAGCCTGCGGCCTGGTCGCCGAAGGAGGTGCCGGGCATGACGGCAACCTTCTCCTCGCGCAGCAGTTCCCAGGCGAATTCCTCGCCGTTAAGGCCGGTGGCGGTCACGTCGAGCAGGACAAACATTCCCCCTTCCGGCGGCATCGGCTTGACGAGATTGCTGCCGGCAAAGGCCTTCTCGACGATCGTGGCACGGCGGCGATAATTTCCCCGCATGACGTCGGCGGTGTCGAAATGCTGCGACAGCGCCATGGCGGTCATGTCGGAGATGAAGGGCTGCACGCCGAACAGCATGGTTTCGGACACCGGCAGCAGTCTTTCACAGAATTCTTCCGGGCCGGCGGCCCAGCCGCTGCGGAAGCCTGGGGCCGCGTGAGATTTCGAGATCGACGAGACTGCGATGGTGCGTTCGGCCAATTCCGGAATGTCGAAAGGAGAGGCGAACGGCGTGCCTTCGAAGATCAACTGCTCATAGACCTCGTCCGAGACGATCCAGAGGTCATGCCGGCGGCAGACCTCGCCGATCGCAGCGATTTCCGCGGCAGTCAGCACCGCGCCGGTCGGATTGTGCGGCGTGTTGAGAAGGAGCACGCGGGCCTCCGGCGTGATCGCCCGTTCGAGGTCCTCGGCCTGCAGGTGGAATTTCTTTTCCGGACGCAGCGGCACGGGGATCATGTGTGCGCCGGTGGACTGGATGACGCCTTCATAGGTCGCATAGAGCGGATCGCCGACGAGCACGCCGTCGCCGGCTTCGACGAGACCGGTCATGACGCCGTAGAGCGCGGTCTGGGTGCCGGGGAAGCAGAGGAAATTGCGCTCTGTGACACCTAGCCGGCGCTTCGAATATTTCTCGACCAGCGCCTTCAGCACCGGCGGCTCGCCGCGGCCGTTGGAATAACGGGTGCGGCCGGCATACATGGCGCGCGCCGCCTCGTCGAGCAGAGCCTTGTCCGGCTTGACGTCCGGCTCGCCGATGGTGAGTTCGATGATATCCTCGCCCGATGCCTGCATGCGGCGGGCTGTCAGGTGGAGTGCCCAGCGGCCGGAGCCTAGATGGGCGAGGCGGTCGGTGATCGAGGCATAACGCATCGGTGGTTCCTTTTGTTATCGTTGTTCGGCCGAAAGCTCGCCGGGCTGCAGGCGCAGCAGCGCTTCCACGGAGATCAGGGCATTTTCTGCGAGTTCGTGTTCCGCAAACGTGTCAGCTGCAAGCGTTCCCTCCAGCCAGAGGCCGTCGACGAGCGCGTTGACCCCGATTGCATAGGTGCGGCATTGGGCAGGGCTGAGAGCTCGCTTCTCCTCGACGAAGAAGGCGGACAGCAGCGTCTCCAGCGCCTCCAGGAATGAGAGGTAGTTTTCGCGGTGGATGGCGGCGAAGCTCTGGTCGATCTGGATATGGCTGATGAATGCGGCCCAGAGCGACAGCGTGCGCGGGTCGGTGACCGGCGGCGTCACGTTGGCGACGATGAAGCGGCGCAGGCGCGAGCGCGCCGTCTCGCCCTCGATCGCGGCAGCAACCGCCGCCTCGGTCATGCCGGCCATCACCTTGCGGTAGGCCGCCTGCAGCATCTGGTCCTTGCTGCTGAAATAGTGCCTGATCAGCCCGCCGGTGACGCCGGCGCGCATGGCGATCTGGCGGACCGTCGCGCCCTGGATGCCGAACTCGGCGATGCAATCGAGCGTCGCGGCAATCAGGTCCTCGCGCCGCTCGGCCTCGCTTGCCCTGTGGTAGGTGCGGCGGTTCACGGGTCATCTCCTGAGGAACGGGCAGGCCGTTTTTCGCACGGCGTCACGGCTTATTATACGCTCGAATAATTCGCGCAAGCAAATTCCTTCGACCGCGCCTCGTCGCCTGATCAGCGCCTTCCGCCGGCAAGCCGGACGGCTTCCGGCCTGCTTCGCAGGATCAGCATGGAAGCGGCGCCGAAGATCGGCCCGACCGCCAGCAACACGAATGTCCAACGCCAGCCGCCGAGAATTGCGGCCAGATGCGGCATCAGCCAGATCATGAAGATCGTCAGCGCGAAACCCATGCCCATCTGCAGTGATAGTGCCGTGCCGATGTAGTTGCGGTCGGCAAGTTCGGTGACAGCGGCCGAGAATTGCGCCGAGTCTCCGATGATCGAAATGCCCCAGACGATCACCACCAGCGCCAGCAGCCAGAAGGGGCCGTCGAAGACGAAGCCGATGGTCAGGGCGCAGAGGCCGGAGACAATCATCAGGCCGGCGGTGGTGGCGGTACGGCCAAAACGGTCCGAGAGCACGCCGCCGGCAAAACAGCCGAACACGCCTGATGCAACCGCGATGAAGGTGAGCAGCGAGGCCTCGCTGCTGATGCCGGTTCCACCCTTGTCGAGGGCTGCGGTCAGATAGGCGAGCAGCCAGGCCCACATGGCATAAAGTTCCCACATATGGCCGAGATAACCGCCGTTGACGAGCAGCAGGTTGCGGTCCTTCAGCACCCGGCCGATCTGGCGCGGATCGAACAGAGCCTTGCCGAACGGATAGGGGCCTTCACGGGTGAAGAGGAGGAGAACGACGGCGCCGACCAGCGTCGCACTGCTCGAAAGCAACACGACATTGTGCCAGTCAACGGCGGATGACATGCCGCGAAAGAGATGCGGCAGCGACGAGCCGGCGGTGATCGCGCCGATGACGCCGGCCAACGCCAGGCCTCGTCCGGAGATAAACCAGGTTGAGACGAGCTTCAGCGCCGGCGGATAAACGCCGGCAAGTGCGAAGCCGGTGACCATGCGGCAGAGGATGGCGCCGGCCGGGCCGGGTTCCAGAGCCAAGGCGGCATTGGAGAGCGCGGCAAGCAGGGCGGAGGCCGCCATCAGCCGGTTCATGCGGATGAGGTCCGGCAGGTTGAAGAGGCTTGCGGCCAGAGCGCCGATCACGAAGCCGATCTGCACGCCGTTTGTGAGCCAGGCGGCGGCATTTTCGGACAGCGACCAGGCGCGTTTCAGCTCCGGCGCGATCGCGTTTGCCGAAAACCAGCAGGAAAAGGAGAGCACGACGGCGAAGCACAGCAGCGCCAGCATCGACCAGCGGCCTTCGGCTGGCGTTTCCAGGGTCGTCGCGGTGCTCATAATTTTATCCCGTGATGCGGTATCTGGCGGCGATATGCCGGCTCGGCAGGCGCGGCGTTCCGAACAGCTTTTCACGGAACGGACCTTCGCGATAGCCGGTCTTGTAGAGGCCACGCTCCTGCAGGATCGGAATCACAAGCTCGATGATATCGTCGAAACATTCCGGCACAACGGTGCGCGACAGGTTAAAACCGTCGACGCCGGCCTCATCCATCCAGGCGACGAGATTGTCGGCGATCTGTTCGGCGGAACCGATCATCGGCGCCTGGCGGCTGCCGAGAACCATCTGGTCGAGCAGCTTGCGCTTGGTCCATTGCGGCCCGGCGGTGCGGGTCATCGCCTCGACATTGGAGACGATCGCCGAACTCTTGCCGGTCTCGATCGGTTCGTCGAGATCGTATTTTGCAAAATCGATGCCGAGCGAGCCGGCCGCATGCACGAGCGCGCCTTCGGAACTCGCATAGGCGCGATAATCCTCGAATTTTTCGCGGGCTTCCTTTTCGGTGCGGCCGGTAACGATCGTGGCGCCGACAAAGACTTTGACGTCCTCCGCGTTGCGGCCGTATTCGACGGCGCGAGCCCTGATGTCGTCGACGATGCCCTTGACGCCTTCGGTCTTCTGGCCGTTGACGAAGACGCACTCGGCGTGGGTGGCGGCGAACTGCCGGCCGCGGGTTGAGGAACCGGCCTGGTAGAGGACCGGTGTGCGCTGCGGCGAGGGTTCGCAGAGATGGATCGCCTCGATGCCGTATTGCTTGCCGCGGTGGTGCACCTTGTGGACCTTGGCCGGGTCTGCATAGACGTGATTTGCCCGGTCGAAGACCACGGCATCGTCTTCCCAGCTTGCCTCCCACAGCCGGTACATGACCTCCATATATTCGTCGGCGAGGTCGTAGCGGTCGTCGTGGGCGGCCATGCCGCCGAGGCCGATGGCCTTGGCGGCGCTGTCGAGGTAACCGGTGACGATGTTCCAGCCGATCCGGCCACCCGTCAGGTGATCGAGCGTCGACATGCGGCGGGCAAATACGAACGGCGGTTCATGGGTCAGGTTGGCGGTAACGCCAAATGAGAGATGTTCGGTGACCGCGGCCATGGCCGGCACCAACAGCAGCGGATCGTTGACTGGCACCTGTACGGCACCCCTCAAAGCCGCCGCGTTGCTGCCTCCGAAGACGTCGTTGACGCCGAGAACGTCGGCGAGGAATATGCCGTCGAACAGGCCGGCCTCCAGCCTTTTCGCATAGTCCGTCCAGTAGTGCAGTTGCGCATAACGGTGCGACTGATCGCGGGGATGTGCCCAGAGCCCCTGCTGGATGTGGCCGACGCAGTTCATATCGAAGGCGTTGAAACGGATTTCGCGTGTCACGATCTTCCCTTTGAATTCCCCATTGCCGACAAGGTTCGTCTCTTATAGGATGTTATCGTCCACTATAGAAGACGAACTTTGAAAGGCAAGCCGCTTGCAGCAGATGGAGAACGACCCGGTCCAGGCGATCGCCACTCGGCTGAAGATCGAGCGGGAGGCGCGGGGCTGGTCGCTCGCCGAGCTTGCCGAACGCTCGGGCGTGTCCAAGGCGATGATCAGCAAGATCGAGCGCAGCGAGGCGAGCCCGACGGCGACCGTGCTCGGCCGGCTCTCGGGCGCCTTCGGTCTGCCGCTTTCGGTACTGCTGGCGCTTGCCGAGCGGGCACAGGAGCGTGTCGCGCTACAGGCGGAACAGTCGGTCTGGACCGATCCGGAGACGGGTTATACGCGACGTGCAGTCTCCCCACCGAATTCGCTGCTGGAGCTTCTGGATGTGTCGCTGCCCTCAGGCGTCCGCGTGCCCTATCCGGCATCCGCCTTCGCCTTCCAGCACCAGCAGATCTGGGTGCTTTCGGGCCGGCTCGATTTCCAGGAGGGAGCGGTGACGCATCAGCTTACCGAAGGCGATTGCCTTCTGCTCGGGACGCCGGCCGATTGCGTCTTTTTCAATCCGGGCACGGAACCGGCGCGTTATGTTGTGGCGCTGACACGGCGTTAGGCGCCGAGCCAGAATTTAATGATCAGGCCGACGGTGCCGACCGTCAGGACGCCGGCGATCCAGAGAGCGACGAACCAGGCGAGCCGCCTGAAGGTTTCGCTGCCGGCCATCAGTGATAACCCTCTTCCGGATCGATCTTGCCGCGGAAGACCCAATAGGCATAGCTCGTATAGGCAAGGATCAGCGGCACGAGGATCAGCGCGCCGACCAGCAGGAAGCCGAGGCTTTCGTCGGGGGCCGCCGCATCCCAGATCGTCACGGATGTCGGTACGATATACGGATAGAAGCTGATGCCGATGCCTGCGTAGCCAAGTATGAAAAGGCCGAGCGCCGCAAGGAAAGGCCGGCTGTCGCGGTTGTTTTTCAGGCCCGTGAGCAGAAGCCAGAAGCAGCCGAGGACAAGCAGCGGCACGATGATGCTGAAGATCGCCGTCGGCCAGGAAAACCAGCGTTTCAGATAGAGCGGTTCGAGAAAGGGCGTCCAGAGGCTGAAGATCGCCATCGCGGCGAGCGTCGCGAGCGCTGCGATATAGGAAAGGCTGCGGGCCTTGTCGCGAAGGTCGCCCGTCGTTTTCATCACCAGCCAGGTCGAGCCGAGCAGTGCGTAACCGATGACGACCGCAAGGCCGGTGGCGATCGAAAACGGTGTCAGCCAGTCCCACCAGCCGCCGGAATAGGCGCGGTTTGCAACCGGAATGCCCTGTACCAACGCCCCGAGCGCGATCCCTTGGGCCAACGCCGCCATGAACGAGCCGCCGGCAAAGGCCCAGTTCCAGAGATATTGCGCCCGGCCGGTGCGCCAGCGGTATTCGAAGGCGACGCCTCGAAAGATCAGCCCGAGCAGCATGGCGATGATAGATGCGTAGAGTGCCGGCAGGATCGTCGCATAGGCGAGCGGAAAGACCGCCATCAGCCCGCCGCCACCCAGCACCAGCCAGGTCTCGTTGCCGTCCCAGACCGGTGCGACGCTGTTCATCATCACGTCGCGATGGCGCTTTTCCGGAAACAGCGGAAAGAGGATGCCGACGCCGAGGTCGAAGCCGTCGAGGATGACATAGGCAAGCACCGCAAAGGCGATGATGGCCGCCCAGATGAAGGGAAGGTCAATGACCATGACGGCCTCCTGCATGGAGCGATGCGACGTGTGGGGCGGGCGTAATGCCGGCGGTTCGGATCGGGCCTTCGCCGAGATCGCCGCTCGGATCGCGCGGCGGCCGGGACATCAGCCGCAGGATGTAGAAGGTGCCCGCGCCAAAGACGAGGAAATAGACGATGACGAAGGCGATCAGTGAGGAGCCTACAGCCGCCGCCGCGATCGGCGAGACGGAATTGGCGGTCAGCAGGTGGCCGTAGACCGTATAGGGCTGGCGGCCGACCTCGGTTGTCACCCACCCGGCGAGCACGGCGACGAAGCCGGCTGGCCCCATCACCATCGCGGCCCGGTGCAGCCATTCGGAGGTGTAGAGGCGGCCTCTCCATCGACAGTAAAGGCTCCAGAGGCCGAGACCCAGCATGGCGAAGCCGAGGCCGACCATGATGCGGAAGGACCAGAACACGATTGGTACCGGCGGCTGCAATTCGCGCGGCACCGTGTCGAGGCCCTTGAGCGGCGCATCGAGGCTGTGTTTCAGGATGAGGCTCGAAAGCTTCGGGATCTCGATTGCGTAGTCGATCCGTTGTTCGGCCTGGTTCGGCAGGCCGAAGAGGATCAGCGGCGCGCCGTCCGGATGGCTCTGGTAGTGGCCCTCCATCGCCATGACCTTGACCGGCTGGTGCTCCAGCGTGTTGAGGCCGTGCTGGTCGCCGGCAAAGATCTGGATCGGGGCGACCAATGTCAGCATCCACATGGCCATCGAGAACATCGTGCCGGCCCGCAAGGGGGCGGTGCGGCGCAGAAGGTGCAGGCCGCCGACCGCGCCGACCACAAGGGCGGTGGTCAGATAGGCGGCGAGCACCATGTGGACGAGGCGATAGGGGAAGGACGGGTTGAAGATGACCGCCCACCAGTCGGCGGGGATGAACTGACCCTTGTCGTTCATCGCAAAACCCTGCGGCGTCTGCATCCAGGAGTTGGCGGAAAGGATCCAGGTGGCCGAAATCAGCGTGCCGACCGCGACCATCAGCGTCGCGAAGAAATGCAGGCCGGGGCCGACGCGGTTGCGGCCGAACAGCATGATGCCGAGGAAACCGGCCTCCAGAAAGAAGGCCGACAGCACTTCGTAACCCATCAGCGGGCCGATGATCGGGCCGACCTTGTCCGAGAACACGCTCCAGTTCGTGCCGAACTGGTAGGACATGACGATACCGGAGACGACGCCCATGCCGAAGGCGAGGGCAAAAATCGTCTTCCAGAAGTCGAACAGCTCCAGATAAACGACCTTTTTCGTCCACAGCCAAAGACCTTCCAGCACAGCGAGATAACTCGCCAGCCCGATCGAAAACGCGGGGAAAATGATGTGGAACGAGACCGTGAAGGCGAACTGCATGCGCGCCAGCAGCGTCGCGTCGAAGGTCTCGAACATGGCGTATCCCTTTTCTGGCGCGGCCAATGGCCCACCCATCTCATCGGATGACAATCGGTGCGGGGCGTCAAGAGATCAATACGCGTGAATGCCGCGCGCCCCGATGCCGCAGTCCTGCGTCGGACCGCCACAGTGAACGAAAAAGCGCTTCCCGGTGAGGGGAAGCGCCAAGTTGGGGAGGGTACTTATGACAATGTCGACCGCGTGGAGGTCATGCGTCCGACCCGCGTTGAACCCGTGATCATGAGTTTTGTTCCTTCTTCGCTTTTCATTTCGCTTGGTCGCGACGGAACCTTCGTTAGCCGTCCCGGTTCGGGAATGAGCCACGAAAGGAGGATCACGTTTATGAGCAAAGCCGTAGAAACCACCGATCACAAGGAGATCCGGCAGTGGATCGAGGAGCGGGGGCGGCCATCCCGCCCGAGTGAAGGGCGCCAAGGAAGGCGGCATTCTGCGCGTTGATTTCGGGAAGCCGGAAGAATCCCTGGAGGGAATAGAATGGGGCGACTTCTTCTCGATCTTCGACAAGAACAAGCTTGTCTTCCTTTTTCAGGAAGAAACGGAAGCCGGTAAACCCAGCCGGTTCAACAAATTCGTGTCCAGCACGAAACACTGACGCCGCGGCCGAGACCGCGGTGCCGCAGAGCCAAGGAGGACGATTATGTCCACATCCAAACATTTCAAGACCCGCAAGCCGAGCGACGCCGATCTCAAGGAGGATCCCGGCATAGGCCAGTCGAAAGGGTTGAACCGCTTTACCGGTGCCGACGAGATCGCCGGCGAGAATACCGAGGAAGGCGATGTCGGCAACGACACGACCCGGTTCGGCGGCGTTGATCCCAACCAACGCGGCCGGGCGAACAAATGACCTCTCAAGGAGGATAGATCATGCAAGGCAACAAAACCCATCAGCAACAGCGCAACATCATCGAAAAGCGGGAAAATACCGCCAATGCGCCGAAGGAATTCGATCCCGGCCCCGACTTGCGGCGGAGCGAAGCGGCCAAGGATGCTTTCCGTCGCGGCGATAACCTGGACATGCGGGCTGCGGACGTTTCCCTCCATGACGACCCATCGATCATTCGCGGCCGCAACCAGGAAAGCGAGCACCACAAAGGCAGGGGCTCCTGACTCTTTTGGAGAGCGCGGAACGCAAACCCCATCCTCATAGTTGTCGGACGTCCGGCTGGTGATATGATGCAGTCGGGCTGGCATAAGAACCACGTGCGGTGGCAGGCGTCGTCGCACCATCCTGGGAGGATGATATGTTCGGTCTAAGCCCAACCTTTATCGATCGCGAGGACGCCGGAAGGCAATTGGCGGAAGCCATGCAGGCGGCGATGCCGCCGGATCCGATCCTGATGGCGCTGCCGCGTGGCGGCGTGCCCGTGGCCTTCGAAGTCGCCCAGCGGCTCGGCCTGCCGCTCGATCTTCTCATCGTCCGCAAGATCGGCGCGCCCGGTCATCCCGAATACGGCATCGGCGCTGTCGTGGATGGGCGTGAGCCGCATGTGATCGTCGATGAGGATGCCGCTCGCCGTTTCCATGTGCCGCCGGGCTATCTTGCGGCCGAGCGCGAACATCAGCTCGCAGAAATCGAGCGCCGACATCGGATGTATTTCGGCGAGGACGAGCCGAGCGAGCATGATCATACGGGTCGCGACATCATTCTCGTCGATGATGGTATTGCAAACGGCGTTTCGATCCGCGCCGGCATCCATGCGCTGAAAGACATGGGTGTAGCGTCGATCCGGATCGCGGTGCCGGTCGCGCCGCGTCTATTGCTGGAATCACTGCAGGAGGAGGTGGACGACATCGTCTGCCTGTCGGCGCCGGAGCGCATGGAAGCCGTCAGTCTGCACTACGGCGACTTCAGGGAGACGACCGACCAGGACGTGGTGCGCCTTCTGAAGGAGGCTCACCGGCTCAGCCGCACCCTGAGCCATTGAGGATCAAAGTTCGACAGTGACCAGAAGCGGCAGATGATCGGAGGCCCGGCGGGAAAGCGGGGTCGATACGACCTGCGTCGCAATCGGCGTGACTTCGCTGGAGACGAAGACGTGGTCGATCCTCAAAAGCGGCAGACGCGACGGGAAAGTGGCTTTGGGCCGTCCCCCGCTGACAAGCGGCGCGTCCGCCATCTGACGGGCGACGGCCTTGTAGGTCGCGGTCACAGGCGTGGCGTTGAAATCGCCGATCAGGATCTTCGGCTTGCCTTGGCAATCCGGTGCGCCCATCCAAACTGGGCCTAGAATTTCGCCGATCTGGCGCATCCGGTCGCCGCCCAGCAGGCCGAGATGGGTATTGAAGACCTGCAGCTTGTGCTCCCCGACCTCTATTTCCACCCAGACCGCCCCGCGCTGTTCGCCATGCGAGGGCAGGCCGGCACCCTTGATCATTCTTGCCGGCAGGGCGGTCAGGATCGCATCGCCATAACGCTCTTCGGCGACGTTGAGCGCTGCGTGGAAATGGAATTCCATCCGCAGAAGAGAGGCGATCGCATGCGCCTGATCTATCCCGCCGGTGCGGCTGCGGCCGACATCCAATTCCTGCAATCCGATGATATCCGGTTCCAGGGCCGCGATGACCTCTGCCACCCGGGCGGGGTCGAGCCGGCGATCGGTACCGATGCAGCTGTGCACATTATAGCTCAAGATTCTCAGGCGATGCCTTGTCTTCAAAGGCTGGGCCGGGGCGGGGCCGGCCTCGGCTGGCAATATCTGATCCGTCATGGCGCTGGGAACACCTCGGGCCCAGTTTCGTTCCCATTGTTATACAGCCGTTTACGAGAGGGACCATGATCGCCAGACGCCATCTGCTCAAGTTTCTGATCGGCGTTGCGATCTGCCTGGCGGCCTTCCTCGTCTATCGCAGTCTCGGTCGCTACACGGTCGACGAGATCGAGGAATCGGTCCGGTCGATCGCCGGTTTGCGGCTGGCGACTGCCTTCTTTTTCGTCATCCTCTCCTATCTCTGCCTTGGTGGGTTCGATGCGCTTGCGGTGCGGTATGCGGGCAAGCCGCTTCTCTTGCGCCAGACCTCGCTCGCGTCCTTCACGGCTCTGTCGATCGGTCACAATGTCGGGCTTTCCGCGCTCAGCAGCGGCGCCGTGCGCTACCGGTTCTACACGCGCTGGGGCCTGACTGGAGAGGACATTGCCAAGGTCATAGTGTTCTGCGGGGTGACCGTCGGCCTCGGTCTTGGAACGCTCGCCGGACTGGCGTTGCTGCTCCAGCCCGGTGACACGGTGGACCTGCTGGGCCTCGACCGCACGGCACGGCTGACGGTCGGCTTGCTCTGCCTCGCCGGTCCCGCCACCCATCTCATGGTCTGCGCCTTCGTGCGTCGCCCGCTCGTCGTGCGCAGCTGGCGTTTCGAACCGCCGGCGATACAGCTCGCGCTCGGCCAGGTCGCCATCGGCACGCTGAACTTCGCCTGCGTCGCGGCGTCCATCCAGCAGCTTCTGGCGAGCTTTACCGATGCCGGTTACCTGGATGTGGCCAGCGCCTACGTCACCGCCAACCTGGCCGCGCTGATCAGCCATGTGCCGGGCGGGCTCGGCGTGCTGGAGGCGACGATGCTCGGGATCCTGCCGACATCCGCGTCGATCGGTGCACTGGTCGCCTTCCGCGTGCTCTATTTTTTCGTGCCGCTCACGGTCGGTGTGCCGATGCTGCTCGTCACCGAGGCCTATTATCGTCATCGGGGCGGCAGGTTCCTAGAGCAGACGGTAATGTGACAGGCGGGCGAAAAGCCGCCGGAAACCGATCTTGATTTCCGGGATCGGCCAAAAGGGCTGTTTCGGATCGATGATCCCCGTGCCGACGAGGGATGCGGTTTCGCCTTTTTCCGTATCGACGTGGTAGCTCCGCAGGCCGCGGGACTTGACGTTCAGCCGATCGACGGCCGCCAGCATGGAGCCGGTTTCCGCGATGATCCGCGCAACTTCCGCCGGTTGGGCATCGAGGTGTTCGGCGATCAGCTCGTTGCGCAGTGCCGCGATCGCCTGTCGGCCCGCCGGTTGAGAGGTTTCGATCGCAAGGTCCGCCTCCGTGTCCAGGCCTTCCGAGCGATTGTTGAGATTGGAAGAGCCGACGCGCACGAACCGGTCGTCGACGATGATCAGTTTGGAGTGAACGATGATCTCCTGCTCCCTGCCGTCGCCGTCGGAAACCACGGCATAGAAAACCCGCAGCCGTCCATAACGATCCGCGCGCTTCAGGCGGCGGATCAGCCGGTTGCGGTTGTGGCCCATCATCAGCTTTTCCAGGAAGCCGTGGGATTCGCGCGTGACGATCACGAGGATTTCAGGGCCGTCTGCTTTCCTCAACTGTCTGGCAAGCGTCCGCGCCACGCCGAAGGAGGCGAGATACTGGGTCTCGATATAGAGGTGGCTTTTTGCCGCCTTCAGCGCGTCGTGGGTCAGCCGGATCGCCTCGCGGTGGCCGCGGCGGCCCTTCCATTTCCACGCTTCAGTCAGCGCCAGACCGGTGTTGCAGTCGGTCAACGCCGGCTCCAGGTCTGCTGGCCAGGGAGGCGCGCTGTGCGTATCAAGTGGCGCAAGCGTTTCTCGGGTCGCCTTCTTCCACCGGCGGCGGGCGACATCGCCGATCAGCTTTGCCGTATCACCGGTCACGATCGCTTGCATGTCGTGGACGGGGCCATAGGCGGTTCCGTCCGGAGCCCGGCGAAGCGGGTTGACTATTGCGTGGCTGCGGTCGTCCCAGCGACGGGCGGTCAGGTCGATGCCGCCGAGGAAGGCTGTCCCGTCGTCGATCACGACGATTTTCTGGTGATGGCTGGCGCGCAGCGGATGATCGAAATCGAAATGCAGGAAAATGCGCGGATGATCGTTCCAGCCCATCCTGCCGAACATCTTCAGGCTCTTGCCGGAGTAGACCGGGCCCATGCCCCAGACCAGGATGCGGATTTCAAGCGAAGGTTTTTCCTCGACCATCCTGTGCAGCAGCGCGCCGAGGGTCTCTCCGTCCGGACCGCGAGGAAGAAGGAGAATGTCGGGATTGAAATCCCAGCCGATGATGAAGACCGAATGTTCCGCCTGCCTCAGCACCTGATCCAGTCGGCGGTAATAGTCGTCGGCATCGATCAGAAAGGCGAGCTTTTTCGCCCTCGCGCTACGCCACGCGTTGCGGCCCGGTCGGATGATCGGGTCGAACACGAATGACGTTTTTAGGGTCTGGAGTGATTGCGTCGTTGCGTCCACCTGCGCCACCTCGTCATAGGATGACAGATGAACGCGCGGATTTTACCCTTTGTTCCAAGGTCGAGTTCATGTGCCGACCCGGGGGGATGCAAGGTGAGGCGTTATTCGAGAACTGTCTGCTGAGCTGGATTGGGGGCAACGAAACCGTTGTTGCCGTCTCCCAATGCCTCCATCGCGACGATGAGCCCGAGGAGGATGAGAATTGCGGCGCTCAGCAGTTTCCAAAGCCCGCCCGCCATCTGTCTCTGGCTATTCTCGCCCTGCATTTCTCTACGGTCTGAACGCGTTTGGCTATGGATGTTCATGGTCGATCTGCCGGCGCTTTTGGCGCCGGTACCTCTTCAACTGAAAGCCAGGTTGCCGGGCGGCATATAGACTGGCGGATTGGGATTTTCATCCGGATTGGGCAGCGGCGTCTCGTCCGGCAGCCGGTCCGGTTCCGGTTCGCCGATCGGGGGTTCCGGTTTCCAAACAGGAGCCGGCATAGGCGGCCGTTCGCTGGGTTCGCGAGGATCGGGTATCATGGAAAACTCCCTGTTACTCATTCCACAACCGCCCGGCATGGCGATTGTTCCTCGCGAATTACCCTACCGGTTGGTGGAACCGGTGCTCGTCGGATCCGTGCCGAGAGCCGGTGCTGGTGCCAGCTTCTGCGCGGTATCGTTCGTCGCCGGAGGTGTCGGCGCCTGTGCCGTATTATCCGACGTGCCGGTGAAATAATAGCCGACAGCCATCAAGAGGAGCACTATAATAATGCCTCCGATGATCGAATTTGCCCTCGTCTCGCGTGACATGACCTCGCCTCCAGGCTCGTGAAGCTATCGCCGGACAATTCGTGAATGGAGCAAATGTTCCGACGCGTTGAGGCGAAGAGGAACTTCGGATGCTTTCAGGGGTTGAATCCGGCCATCCTGCCATTCATCCGCGTTCCAGGGGGCTACCGATTTGCGAGGAGAAGCGAATGACCCATGCCCGAGACAACTTCCTTGCCTGGCTGCGTGCGGCGCATGCCATGGAGGAACAGGCAATCGTCACGCTCTTCGCTCAATCCAAGCGGATCGAGAGCTATCCGGACCTCAGGGCCAGGATCGTCCGGCACCTACATGAGACGGAGAAACACGCCCAGGCGCTGAAGGCGCTGCTGGATCAATTTTCGGGAACCGGCAGCGCTTTGGCGCTCAAGGACATGGCGGCCAAGCTGGCGGCCAAGGCACAGGGCGTCGGCGGCATGTTGACCAGCGACGAGGTGGTCAAGGGAGCGATGGCAAGTTATGCCTTCGAACACATGGAGATCGCCAGCTACAGGGTTCTGATTGCAGCGGCCGACGAACTCGATGAAATGGAAGCAAAGACCGTCTTCGAACGCATTCTGGACGAAGAGATCGCTATGGCGGACTGGCTGGAAGCCAATCTTGATGCCATCACCCGCGTATTCCTGATGCGGGACGAGCGGGACCTGATGGCCAAGAGATAGTGTGAAGCGCTGAAGGTGAAGAATGCCAGCCGCTGCGACGGCGGCTGTCACGCGATGTCAGGTTCTTAAGGGTGCATCCGGGTCCAGATGGACCTGCAGATCTCGTGGGTCGCGCACACCCTGTTGATAAAGCTGAATCATCTGTGCTGCGAGATTGTTTGCGGCGAGGCTGCCGCCGGCAAGTCCACGCTCTGCACAGATTTCGTCGAACAAGCGTTGAAGGAATGCCAATTCCGTGGGTTCGAAAGTATTGGTCAGGATTGCTGCGTTCATATTTTCAGCCTCCCCAAATCGCGGCGAAAGCGCTTCCTATCGCCAGCGCGCGATCTTTCCTTTGCCGACGATAGCCAAAGATTACTACTTCTCTTCCACTTTGCAAGGGCCGGAAAGCTGAATGGCGCCGGCTGTCAGGGCTTAAAATCTTTTTCAAGCAGTCGTGAATATAGGTGCTTTTTCAGTCGCTAAGATGATTCGACTCGTGATCGTGAAACTGCTCGGTCTGTACCATTTTGCTGTCCAGTCCGCGTTCCCTCGAATGCTGCGCCTTGTCGCGGTTTGACAGCACTTTGTTTTCAGGAAGAGTCCTCTTGTCGATGTCCGTCATGGCGCCGTTGCCGCTGCTTTTTCCCTGCGTTCCTGCGCCCATCCGTTTCGAACTGGCTTTGGCCATGGGATCTGCCTCCTGTTTCTGTTTTGCTCATCAGGCAAAACCGCGCAGGAGAGTTTTTGATCCGCGAAAAAATCGGATAGAAGGAATGTGAATGATCTCTCTTCACAGATTTTAAGATTTCAGCCCTAGGTTCCGGTCATGAGGCACGAATTCAGCTCCGCTTTTCCAGAAGCTGCCGATACGCTAAATCCTTCGGGGATGCGGATCCTCCAGCTCGTCACCCATGACAAGATGGGTGGCGTTCGGACACTTGTGCAGATGGTCGAAACCGGATTGCATGCCCGCGGTTTCGACGTGCAGACCCTGTCTCTCGATACCGGTCACGGGACGGTCGCCACGCTTCGCAATCTTGCGCGCCTCGCATGGGCCATCCTCTCCCGAAAGTACGACGCGATATTCACCTACCAGGCTGCGGCTTCGGTCTTTGGCGGATTCCTTGGCTTTCTCGGCCGGGTGCCCGTGCGCGCTGCCCATCACACCGCAGCGCCCGAGGGTATTCGCCGGCATTGGAAGGCACTCGACTGGCTGTTCGGCTCGACGGGAATCTTCACCCATTTCGTATCCAATTCCGTATCGACCAGCGCTTCGTTCGGCAAATGGCCGGCCGCCTACCGGCGGCGTTTCATTCTGATCCCGCACGGTGTCGATCCCATTCCGCCGGCGCGTGCAGCGGTCGACTGGCGGCAGCGCCTTTCCATTGCGCCGGACGCATTCTTGCTGGTCGCGACCGGCAGGCTGGTGGATCAGAAAGATCATGGCGTATTGGTGGAGGCGCTCCGGCTGCTGCCGGGAATGCATCTGATCATCGCCGGTGATGGCCCCAACCGCGCGGCGCTTGAAGACAAAGCGCGCGCCCTCGATGTGGCTGAACGCGTCCATCTGGTGGGCTCCATCGATCGGGATGAACTCGGTGACATCCTCACGACCGGCAATATCTATGTGTTTCCCTCGATCTGGGAGACTTTCGGCCTTGCAGGGGTCGAGGCTTCGATGGCGGGGCTGCCGGTTGTTGCGTCCGATCTCCCGGTTCTGCGCGAGGTGCTTTGCATCGGCGACGAGCATGAAAACGTATCCATGACGCGGTTCCATCCGCCCTGCGATGCGACCGGTCTTGCCGATGCGGTCAAGGACCTCGCTGCGAATTATCCGGACGCGCAGCTTCGCAGCGATTTCGCGCGATTGCATCGCGAGCATCACAGCCGGGAGCTGATGCTGGAGCGGTATACGAATTTCCTGCGCTCCGAGGCCGGCTAGCCCCGTCGCGGATAAAAACGCTGAAGCAGCGAACGGGCATCGAACAGGTTCCAGCGCAGGGCGATATAGGCGCTGGCGATGCCGATCAACACGAAGTTGATGGCGCTTGCAACCGGCTCCCCCGCCACGAGCTGGACACCCTTACCGACGGCGACGAGAGCTATGCCAAGCGCCAGCAATAGGCTGCCCCGCGGCAGGTCGAGAGGCATGCGCAGGTTTCCGGACGCGTAGATCAGGCAGATCAACAGCGCCGCTGCCTGCCCAAGCGTGAAGGCGATGGCGGCGCCCATTGCGGAATATGAAGGGATAAGCAGGTAGCTCAGCGTACCGGTGACCGCCAGCATCGCGACCGAAGCGACCAGTTCCAGGTTCGTTGTCCCGCTGAAATAAATCACCTGGCCGAAATAGTGGGAACGCATGACGAGAAGCGCATTTGCGACGAGCAGGATCGGCATGATCTGGGTGACGACCGGCAGATAGCTGGGAGCCAGGAGGACCGCAAAGACGACGTCGCCGAGCAGGATGAATGATACCGTGCCGAAAATAACGATATAGCACTGGGTAATGAAGGCGCGCTTGAGGGTATGGCGCGCGTCGGAGCCCTTTCCCTCGGTGTGAAGGTTCTTGGCGCTTGAAATATATCCCGCGCTGATCGCCTCGGCCAGGACCAGGAAGGTCTGCTTCATGAGGTCGAGCACGGTCCCGTAAGGCGCGACGGTGCTGGTGTTATAGAGTCCCGCCAGCAGCAATCTATCGACATTCATGGCCGCTGCGGAGGCGCCGAAGGCTATGGCAAGCGGCCAGCCGTAGCGCCACATCCTGCGCACGTCGCTGCTCCGCGGCCAGACGAAGCCGGACGCCCATATGGTGCGGCTGAAATGCCGGAAAACCGGCACGGAGCCCAGCGCATAACCCAGCCCTACGCCCGCCAGCAGCGCGCCGGGCGTCTCGAATTCGAGCACGGCGATGAAACCGAACAGCAGGGAGAAGACGCTGCGGGCGATGGTCGCGATGGCAACAAGCCGGACAAGAAGGTGGGCGCGGCTGATTTCGACTGCGACAAAATACAAGGTGAAGCAAACCACCAGCAAGCTGCTGCTGGCCGCGACATCGGCATGCAACGTTCCAAACAGGTAGAACAGGTATATGGCGCCGACCGCCGGCAACATCACGATTCCTGAAACCAGCAGCAGCGCACCGGCGAGCCGATCGGCTTCCCTCGGGTCGTATCGTCCGAAATGCGCGAATACGATCCACTGGACGCCGAGGCTGTAGACCATCATGCAGATCGAAAATCCGATAATATACTGGCCGTAAACGTCGGCGCTGGTCATGCGCGTGAAGATGGAAACCGACACGAGATTGATGATGGCCGAGGTCGCCCGCGAGGCTAAATACACCGAGGCATGTCTATCGCTCAATTTCGTCGCCCAATAATATGCATTTGGTCAGAATTAACCGCTAACCCTCTAGGGTAGGCCGGATCGTTGCCGGGAGTGATGCAGATCCTTCCTTAGCAGGAACAAACGCAATAATCATAGGGCATGTGATGATTATGAATAGCTCTCGGATTGTTGATCCGATCGCAGCCCGGATTTGTTTTCTCGTTCGCGGTTTCGATGGCGGTGGTGCTCAGCGTGACGCCATCCTGCTGGCGAACGAATTGCAGGCCCAGGGATTTCCGAGCGCAATCGTCACGCTTCAGAGTTCGGGTCCCTTGCGGGAGCTGATTCGCTCCGACGTGCCTGTCATCGATCTCGGCAATGGCCGCAAATTGCGCCTTGCCTTCGCGTCCGCTGCATTGAGACGGTTATTGGTCACGGGGCGCCCCAGGGCGCTGGTGTCTTCCGAGGCGGCGGCGAATGTTCTGGTGATCCTGGCCTCCCGAGGGCTTGCGAAGGAAACGCGGCCGTCGATCGTCTTGCGGGAGGTGGCAAGCCCCTTGCAGGCGCGAACAGGTGATCCCTACTGGCAGAACCGGCTGGCCTACAGGCTGATCCGATTTGCCTATCCGCGCGCCGATCTCGTGCTGACGCTGACGGCGGGTGCGCGAAACGATCTCATCGACCGTTTTGGGGTGCCGGCGGCGAAAGTCGCCAATCTTGGAACCAATGCCGTTCTGACACCGCAGATGCGGCGGCGGATTGAACAACTTGGCCGCTCACCGGAGCCTGGCCTCATTGTTTCGGTCGGCAGGCTCTCTCCGGAAAAAGGATACGCGACGCTGATCGAGGCCTTCGCGCAACTCAGGCGGACGCGAGCCGCGCGGCTGACGATCGTCGGAGAAGGTGATGAGCGCGGCAATCTGGAAGCCTTGATCGAAGCCAGGAACCTGTCGGCGGATATCAGCCTGCCGGGACACAATCCGGACCCGTTGTCAGTCGTATCGCAGGCTTCGCTTTTCGTATCGTCCTCTTCGCACGAGGGGCTGGGGAACGCCCTGATCGAGGCGATGGCCTGCGGCGTGCCAGTCGTCGCGACGGATGCGCCTTATGGGCCGCGCGAGATCCTGGAAGGCGGCAGGCTTGGGCGGCTGGTGCCGGTCGGCGCCGCCGGCGCGCTTTCGCAGGCCATGGCCATGACGCTCGAGCAGCCGCTTGAAAGCGCAGTTCTCCAGGCCCGCGCGGCAGAATTCAGCGTCGAAAAATCGGC
This sequence comes from Neorhizobium galegae bv. orientalis str. HAMBI 540, assembly GCF_000731315.1. Lineage (NCBI taxonomy): Bacteria > Pseudomonadati > Pseudomonadota > Alphaproteobacteria > Hyphomicrobiales > Rhizobiaceae > Neorhizobium > Neorhizobium galegae. The sequence continues at coordinate 3,345,502 of NZ_HG938353.1, read as the reverse complement.
CGAAAGGTTCATTCATCTTCTTCAGGCCGCAGGGATAGCGGGAAGTGCCGTTTCTGCGGTGCCTGAGGTTGAGACAACCGTAAGTATTTGAGGTTATGTTTTCAGGCTGTGGGAGATCCGACTGCAATGGATGGGGGTAAATGAAAAAGCCGAAACTCTGGGAAATGTCCGGTTCGGAGATACTGGCGGGCGTATCCCGCAAGCTCGGGCGGCACGTCTATTTTCGCCCGCACCTGTTGAAACTGGATGCACCCGTCGTTGCTTTCACCTTCGACGATTTTCCTGTCTCGGTTTTCGAGAATGCCGCGCCTGCTCTTGAGGATGCGGGCATGCTCGGCACTTTCTACCTTGCAAGCGGGCTGATGCAACGCGTCGAAAACGGCCAGTTGATCGTCGATCAGGAGATGGTTGCGACACTTTCGGGCAGGGGACACGAGATCGGCGGCCACACGCATGGCCATATCAACGTCCAGAAAACGCCCCGTCGGGACCTGATGGCCGATGTCAGGCGGAATGATGAAGAGATCGCCCGGATCGTCGGCTCTGCAAGGCCGGTTTCGTTCGCTTATCCTTTCGGGATGATTTCGGTTCCGTCCAAGCTGGCGCTGATGCATCACTATCCTGGCCTGCGGGGCATCAAGGTCGGCACCAATTCCGGCCTCATCGATCTCGCCCATCTGAAAGCGCAGGAACTCTATGACTGCAGCAACGATTCATCGTCGATCGACAGGATGCTGGACGATGTCGAGCGGCGCTGCGGCTGGCTGATCTTCTATACCCACGACGTGCGCGAGGACCCGACGAATATCGGCTGTTCGCCGGCTTTCTTCTCGCAAGTGGTCGACAAGGTGCGCCGGCGCGGCATCAAGGTCGAGAGCGTGATTGATACGCTGAAGCGGATCGGCGTCGCCTGAAAAGGGCCTCCTCCCGCGCCTCTAGCGCCGGTCGGCCGTGAGATCCTTGTATACAGCCCAGCAGAATGCCCAGGACGTGATGAAATAACGCCGTGCCAGGCGGCGCGGTTCTGTCGCGACGCGCCAGAGGAATTCCAGCCCAGCTTTCCGCAGGAAGACCGGAGCACGCGATTTGACGCCGGCATAGAAGTCGAGCCCGGCGCCAAAACCGAAGCCGTAGCAATCGGGAAGATCGGCGCGGTGCTTGTCCATCCAGATTTCGGATTTGGGCGCGCCGATGCCGAAGAAGACATGGGTCACCCGGTTTTCCCGAAGCTTGGACACCAATTCCCGGCCAAACACCTCGTTTCGCTCGAAAGCCGGGGGTGCCGTGACGATGAGGTGTTCGGAAAAGCCGAGCGCGCGCAGTTTTTCGTCCAGGATAGCGGCCGTGGTTTCGCTCGAGCATAAAAGCAGGGGCCGGTGAATGCCCGGCTTCAGGCGTTCGATGATTTCGGGAAACAGATCGGCGCCGGTGATACGGCCGGGGACGTCGAGCCCACGCAGCCGCGCATAGAGGAAGACGGGGGCTCCATCGACCGTTGTCAGCCACGCCTTGTCATAGGCGGCTTTGAAGGCGGCATTCCTGTTCAGTTGCACGATGTGATCGAGATTGGCGGTCACCAGTAGCCGCAGGCCTTCTCCCGCAGGAACCGGTTCAGTGACGATGGCATCGACGATCCTGCCGGCGTCCCAGGTGGAGAACTCGATGCCGAAGACTGAGGCTCGCCGTTGTTTTGCAGGTGCTTGCTCAGACATCTCAGGCGTACGCTGGTCCATAGGCAGGCTCCGCCTTCCTGGAGGCTATGATACGGTAGCGCGCCTGGTAGCCAAGGCCGAACATGGCAACCATCATCGTGAACCAGATCGGTCCCGACCGTGCGAGGAAGATGCTTTCGAGGCAAGCCAGAAAGATCGAGAAAAGCCAGATCCTCAAAAAAAGCCTGGTGAGCGGCGTGAAATTCTTTGCGGCGTCGATTGCCGCCAGATTTTTAAGGGGAGTAGCCAAGACCCATATCACCATCAATATCAATCCCGGTATGCCGGCGTTCATGGCGGCATCGACATAGGCATTGTGGGCATCCACCGCGCGCACGGCCCAATTCAAGGTGCGCATATCGCTGTTGACGAGGCTCTCCGCCCCCCAGAAAGAGCCGAAGCCATAACCGGTGATCGGATGCTGTGCAATAGCATCGAGCGCCAGCCGCCAGATATCGGCGCGTGCCGTATAGGTGGTGTCGATCCCCGTTGCCGCGACGATCTCCCGCAGCGGCGCAATGGTGGAGACGCCGACGGTGGCCAGGTTGAGCAGGCCGACCCCGCCGAAGACGACGGGAACGCGGATCCAGCGCCAGCGCTCGAAGAAAATACTGAGGAGGAAGATGCCCGGCAGCATCGCGGTCGAAGTCTTGGCGCCGGTTTTCAGCAGGAACAGGCAGCTTGCCGCGATCAGGAGCAGCCCGATGATGCGCGACCAGGCCGACACCAGGTAGATGCCGACGAAGCAGGAGAGCGCCATGACGACGCCCGTCTCGTTCTTCTGGACGTAAATTCCCTTCCAGCGCCCCGCATGCTGGGGCTCGAGAAAATCGGTCAGCTGATGGATGGCGAGGCTCGGGAGAAACAGCACTCCGAAATAACAAAGGCCGACGATCAGCATCACGCCGCCGCCGGCCAGCCTTGCAAACTGGCTTTCGCCCTTCGGCAACATCAGAAATGCGCTGGCGCTGATGCAGACGGTTAGCGCAATCAGAACGCGCCGCACGGCCCCGAGAGGGTCCACGGAAAGTGCCGCCGTCAGAAACAGCCATCCGAATACCAGCGTCAGCAGCAGGCGGGGCTGGAAGATGACGCTCCGCACCCTCGGGGTCATGGAATAGACAAGCACGATCAGGAATAGCAGATAGGCAAGCAGCTGGCTCCAGAGAGCCGGCTTCGCCAAAGCCGGATTGACGCTGGTATCGACGAATGGCGTCAGGGTGATCCAGTAGAAGCACCCGACACAGCAAAACAGTAGCGTTGCGCCAAAATTTCCAGAAGACGCAACTTCGTCCGTGTCTCTCGCCATCCACCCGCCGCCGCGTTCTCTTCGCGCGCGAATCGTAACAGAAACCGCCGAATCTCGCCAGCATCCATATCCCGGCAACGGTTGCTGCGAGGTTCGTCGAGAGCGACTGGGCGCCTGGTTTGGAAGGGCCTATGACCCGGAAGTGCAGCCGTGAGATTTCCGGGCGTTCATCATAACCGGATAAACTTCCGCCCGGTTGCTTGACCTTGTCTGCGTCGAACCGGACTTTGCCTTCATGAAGCAATCCGACGGCGCTCTTTTACAGACGACTGGAGATCTTGAATGCTGAGGATGGTGGCGCGGCTTGCCGGATCTCTGATGCTGATGGCGCTCGGGATTGCCGGTGCGCAGGCGCAGAATTTCGTGCTGAAACCGTTTTCAGAAACCCGCCCGCCCGAAATCGCCGGACTGACCGCGGCCGATCAAGCCAAGGCGCTGGGGCGAGGGGTTAATTTCGGGGGAACGCTGGAGGCGCCGAGCGAGGGCGCCTGGGGAGGACGGCTTTCCACGGAGCTGTTCGCGGCAGTCAGGGAGGGCGGGTTCCAGACCATCCGGCTGCCGGTCCGTTTCAGCAGCCATGCGGCCGTCTCTGCGCCCTACAAGCTCGACGAGCCTTTCATGAAGCGCGTCGACTTTGCGATCAACAACGCGCTGTCGCGGGGTCTCAACATCATCATCGACTTCCACCATTATCATGAGATGGATGGCGATCCCCTGGAGGCGGAGGAGGTCGCGATCGGCGTGGAGATGAGCCGCGAGCGTTTCCTGGCGATCTGGGAGCAGCTTGCACGGCGATACCAGAGCCTGCCCAACGACAAGGTGCTGTTCGAGCTCTACAACGAACCGCACGGCAAAACGGAAGAGGTCTGGAACGAGCTGCTCGCCCAGGCGCTTGCGGTGATCCGCAGGACAAATCCTTACCGCTTCCTGATTGTCGATCCGGCGGAGTGGAGCACTGCCTGGGGGCTCGGGAAGCTGGCGATCCCGGCCGACGACCGCCGCCTGATCGTCACCATACACAACTACGCACCGTTCAAATTCACGATGCAGGGCGCCAGCTGGATCGAGGGATCCAGGCCCTGGCTCGGAACGGCCTGCTGCGAAAAGGCGCAGATCGAGGAGATCAGGACGCCTCTCGACATGGCGGTCGAGTGGGGGAAAAAGAACGATCGGCCGATTTTCGTCGGTGAATTCGGCTCCAATTCGCTCGCCTATTATCCCGACCGGGTGACCTACACGCGGATCATGCGGGAAGAGATCGAGGGACGCGGCATGAGCTGGGCCTATTGGGATTTCGCGTCGCACGAATTCGGCCCCTGGGACCCGACCACCAAGTCATGGCTGCCGGAATTGCACGAGGCGCTGGTTCCGAAGAAATAGAAAATTCAGGCGAACTCGCGGCCGGCTTCGCGCATATGGCCGAACAGGCCGAATGTGAGTGCCATCAGCACGCCGAAAATGGCGCCAGCGAAGGCGCCGCCGATCATCAGCAGCAGCGAGCTTGGCGGCCAGCTCTTCGATTGCGGCGGCACCGGCGGCGAAATCACGCGGACATTGCTGGTATCGATCTGCTGACGTTCACTGATCTGGTGCGTTCGCGACAGATAGGTTTCGTAGACGGCGGCCTTGGAGCGTGCATCCCGCTCAAGCTCGCGCAAGCGCACCTGGGCGTCGTTTTCGGTAAACACGGTCGAGCGCGAGGCGTCGGATTTGCGGCGCAGTTCCTGAAGAGCGTTGTTTGCCTGATCGACATCGGTCTTGGCGGACTGAAGAAGACGGGCGGCTTCCTCTGAGATCGCGCGATCGACGGAGGCAAGTTCCGACTGCAGGGCGACTAGACGCGGATGGCGGGTGCCATAGACGAGTGTCATCGAGCTGATCTGCTGCTGCAGGGCGCTATAGCTGGCGCGCAGGGTGATCATGGTGGCAGAGTCGAAGACGGCCGAATTCGCAACCCGCCTGTCGGCATAGGCCGCCTGCAGCTGCTTGTAGCGGGTATCCGCCTGGATCAGCCGTTGCTGGGCGTCGAGAACCTGGGTGTCGAGCGCACCGGAAATACGGGTGCTGGTGAGTTCGCCGGCCGTCGATTGCAGGTCGTTCTGGCGCTTGAACTGCTCGACCTTCTCCTCGGCTTGCGTGACGGAACGGCGCAGTTCGTCGAGCCGGCTGTTGAGGCCGATTGCAAGCTGGCCGGCGCTAGCCGAGGAGGATTTGAACAGTTCCCCTTCGAAGGCCGAGACGATCGCGTTCGACAGCTTGATCGACTTGTCGACGTCTCCCGTCCATACCGAAAGCACGACGACAAACGAGCCGTCGTCGCGGGTCGCGGTAACCTGCTTTTCGAGCTGCCGCAGGACGCTCAACTGCCGGTTCTCGCGCGCGGACGGCGATGAAATGAGGTTGCGCAGGCCGTCGAGCCGTCCGGGACGGTTGAATTCCGGGTCTTCGGTGAGGTTGAGATCGTTGATGACCTTGGTCAGCACGTTGCGAGACGTCAGCACCCGCAATTTGCTCTCGACCTCCAGAAGCTGGGAATCCCGCTGCGGGTTGGCGGAGAAGACATCGTCGGAAACCACGTTGAGGTTGGAAGGATCGATGATGATCTCGGTGCCGACCGTATAGCGCGGCGAGGCAATGGCGGCATAAAGCAGCGCGAGGACGGCGCCGAGAATTGCGGCGGCAATGATCCGCAGAAAGCCCTTGCGCAGCCAGCGGATGATATCGGTGAACTGTATCTCCGTCAGGCTGTGAAGCTGTGCCTCGATCCGTTTTTCAAACGGAATGTCCTCGTATCGCATCCGGTCGTCATCTTCCCGTTCATAGGCGGGCGGATCACGATGATAATCCGAACGGGGTCGATAGTCAGGTGCTGAAGAAGGACGAGGCTGATGGCGCGCCGGGGGCTGTTCTTCGGGTTCTTCCTCTTCGAGGAGAGGGTGGTTCAGGAGTGAGCTCTGATAGTCGCTGCGATAACGCAACGCCCGGGCCGATGCCGACCGCCGAGTATGTGGCTCCTTCGGCTCGTACATGGACTACCTCCGCCCTTCCGCCACAGCGAAAGAACCTACAATTGGACACACTCTGGCGATCATGACCAATTGTCGTGAATTTTAAGTTAATTGAAGATTTTCAAGAGCTAATAGGCGGCCTTGCGGATGGTATGCGCCTCGTCCGCGGCGGATCGGGTAAAACCCTTCAGCCAGAGCTGTGTGGACAATATGCCGACAAACGCGGCGTTGTCGCGAAACCCGGAGACCGGGGCCAGGCGGCATTTCTGATGGAGTTTTGCGACGGCCTTCGGATTGAAGAGACCGGAGGCAGCGATTGCCTGTTCGCCGAGCATCTCGCCGACATAAGCCTGCGCGTTATTACCGATGAAGGAACGGCTGTCCGGTGCGCGGTAGGGCTGTTTCGGACGCTTGCTGATCACATCCGGCAGCAGACCCTTGGTGACACGGCGCAGGATGTGCTTCTCGTCGAGGCCCTTGAGCTTCATGCCCGGCGCCAGGCGGCTGGCGAACTCCACGAGCCGGTGGTCGAGGAAGGGGAAGCGGCCTTCGATCCCATGCGCCATCGCCATGCGGTCGCCCTGGCTCGACAGGATATAGCCGGGCAGCAGAAAACGGCTTTCGAGATATTGAGCCTGATGCAGCGGATGCCAGCGGCCGAAGTTTTCCGGCAAGCGGGAGGCGAGTTCTTCGGCGGCATCATAGGTGCCCAAGGTGGCGCGCAGGTCGTCGGAATAGAAGATCTTGGCCGCCGCCGTCGAGCGGAAGCGCGGGCGATGCGAGAACAATGGATCGTCGGCCGCATCGTTGCCGGCGCCGAAGAAGGCGGCGAGATATTCGGCCGGCTGCTGCTTCAGCCCCGGCAGATAGGGATAGAGCTTGCGGAAGAGATGCGGCCGCATCTTCGATCCGGGCTGGCGGGCGCAGAAGCGGCGCACGCGTGCCTCGCGAAAAATGTCGTAGCCGGCGAATACCTCGTCGGCGCCTTCGCCGGTCAGCACCACTTTCATGCCGGCGTCTCGGACGAGACCCGAGAGTCGGTAAAGCGGGGCAGGGGCGGTGCGCAGGACCGGCCGTTCGGTAAAACGGATCACATCCGGAAAACTTGCGGCGATATCGGCCGAGCCGCTGGCGACGGCGTGATGACGGGTGCCGAGCGCTTCTGCGACCTGTCGCTGGAAGGCGCTTTCGTCGTGTTCGGCATCGTCGAAGGTGACCGAGAACGTGTTGAGGCCATTCGGAGCCATCGGTGCGGCGAGCGCCGCGATCAGCGAGGAGTCGAGCCCGCCGGAGAGATAGGCGCCGACCGGTACGTCGGCGCGCATGCGCAGCCGCGTCGCATCGGCCAACAGCGCTCGCAGTTCTTCCTCGCGGACGGACTGGTCGACTTCGGTTTGATCGCCGGCATCCAGAAAATCGAGCGTCCAATAAGGCCGGGTCTCGGTCCGACCGTTCCTGGCGGTCATCAGGTGGCCGGGTTCGAGTTCGAAAACGCCCTTGAAGGCGGTGCGCGGCGGGATCGGCGTCCAAAGGGTAAAAATCTGGTCGAGGGCGATTGGATCGAGTTCGGCCTCGATACCCGGCACCTGAAGCAATGCCTTGATCTCCGAGGCAAAATAGAGCGAACCCCTATGCTCGGTATAAAAGAGTGGCCTGACCCCCATCCGGTCGCGGGCGAGCATCAGCCGGCGCTCGTGGTGATCCCAGATCGCGAAGGCATAATCGCCGTTGAGACGCGAGAGGCAGGCTTCGCCATAGGTCGCGTAAAGCTGCAGCAGGACTTCCGTGTCGCTGCCGGTGCGGAAGGCGAGGCCGCGCGCCTTCAGCTCGTCGCGCAGTTCGACATAGTTGAAGATCTCGCCGTTGAAAACGATGGTGAAGCGGCCATCGGCATCGGTCATCGGCTGCTGGCCGTCGGAAAGCCCGACGATCGACAGCCGGACATGCGCAAGGCCGATGCGGGGCGAGGCGAACACGCCTTGTCCGTCCGGCCCGCGATGGGCGATCGCCTGTGCCATGGAAGACAGCAGGGCCTCCGAATTTCCGGAGTCGTATGCCTCACCGACGAAGCCCGCAAAACCGCACATCTGTTTCCATCATGAACAGGGACAATAACCCTCGTTCATAGATGGAAATGCTTGCTGGCTACTTCAGGCGATCGATAAAATTGTAATCGTGTCCAAAAGAGGCTCAGATTGGCTTCATGCCGAGCACCACGGTCGGCCAGAATTCCGAGACCGTCGGATGGATCGGCACCGCCCAGCGTAGCGTGTCGTAGGTGGCGCGGGCGTTCATCATGTCGAGAACGCCGTGGATGGATTCGTCGCCGCCGGTGCCGAGAATGGCGGCGCCGAGGATTTCGTGCGTGTCCGCATCGGCCACGAATTTCATCAGGCCCTGTGTCTCGCCCTTCTCGACCGCGCGGCCGACCCTTGCCATGGACTGACGGCCGACCAGCACCTTCCGGCCGGATTTCCGGGCTTCCGCCTCGCTCATGCCGACACGGCCGAGCGGCGGGTCGATATAAAGCGCGTAACCGACCAGCCGGTCGGAGACCTTGCGGTTCTCGCCGTCGAAGAGGTTGGCGGCGATGATCTCGAAGTCGTTATAGGCGGTGTGGGTGAAGGCGCCGCGGCCGTTGCAGTCGCCCATCGCCCAGATGCCCGGAACATTGGTCGAGAGGTCGTCGCCGACCTTGATATAGCCACGGGCGTCCAGCTCGACGCCGGCCTTGTCGAGGCCGAGATCATCGGTGTTCGGGCGTCGTCCGACCGCGAGCAGCACGTCGGAGCCGATCACTTCCGGTGCGCCGTCGGTGCAGTCGACGCCGACGGCGACGCCGTCCTCATGCTTGCGGAACCGGATACACTCGGCGCCGGTGCGGATATGGATGCCTTCGGCTTCGAGGATCTCGCGGATTGCCTGTGAAATATCTTCGTCCTCGCGGCCGACAAGGCGCGGGCCTTTTTCGACGACGGTGACTTCGGCGCCGAAGCGGCGGTAGATCTGGGCGAATTCCAACCCGATATAGCTGCCGCCGACGATGACCAGATGTTTTGGCACCCGATCGAGCATGAGGATATCGCTGTTGGTCATGTAGGGCACGTCGTTGACGCCCGGGAAATCCGGGATCGCGGCACGGCCGCCGACATTCAGGAAGATCTGCGGCGCGGTCAGAAGTTCGTCGCCGACGCGGATCGTGTTCGTGGTCTCGAACCGGGCATGGCCGCGGATCAGAGTGCAGTTCGGCATGCCCTCGAGCCAGCTCTCGTTACCGTGGCGCGAGTCGAGCGTCACCTTGTGCGAACGTCGCATGACGGCCGGCATGTCGATCTTCACCGGGCTGTCGAGAACCACGCCATAGTGACTGCCGCGGCGGGCGACGTGGGCGGCATAGGCGCTGGCGACGAGCGTCTTGGTGGGCTTGCAGCCGGTATTGACGCAGGTGCCGCCGACATGTTTGCGCTCGATGATCGCAACGGTCTTGCCGGCGTCGTTGAAGCGCCCTGCGAGTGAGGGGCCGGCCTGGCCGGCCCCGATGATGATCGCGTCGAAGGTTTTCATACCGCGGCCGCGACAGGTAGGGACGCGATGATGAGGTAGGCGCCGATGATGGCGACGGCATCCTCGATGAAGGCGGCCGGGGGATCCTTGCCGAAGCTGGCGGCCAGCTTGCCGCGGACGGCTGCGCCACCATAGGTGCCGATTGCGGCGCCGATGATGCCCGCGATGAGGCCGACGATCCAGCCGCTGTAGGGCGTGCCGATCGCAGCACCCGTGAGCGCCCCCATGATCAGGCGGGCGCCGAACTGCTGCGGCACCTTGCGGCTTGGGGTGGAGGGAAGCTGGTCGGTAACCAGTTCGACGACGGCAAGGATGGTGAAGATGCCGACGGCCCAGATCGTGCCCATGAAGGAGAGCCAGGAACCGGAGAGATTGAGCCAGCCGAGATAGGCGGCCCAGGCGATTGCGGCAGGTGCGGTCATGGCGCGCAGGCCGGCGACGACACCGATCAAAAGTGCGAGTAGATAGACCATTGAAACCCCCTTGTGACTTTCCCCATTTACGCCTGTGATCGAAGCACGATCAGTCGTGAAGTCAAGCACTAGGTGGAAATTATTACGACGATACGAGGAATGCTTGCACGATCCGATCACGCACGCCGGCGCCTTCAAACACCTGTAGCGACCATGATCCGACATGCCGGCTACATGCCAGCCCCATGCCGGAAGGATTTTATGGAAATCAGCAGTGCAGCGGTTAGAATGCCGTTTTCCCGTCAGCCCAGGCGTGAAAATGAGCGGAGGAACCCGGACCTGTTGAGATATCGCATTCTTCTGCCGTTGGCCCTGCTTGCGGCGATCGGTGTTGCGCTGGTCTTTAAGGGCAGCGATATCCTCGCGCGGGGTTATATCGACGAGGCCGAGATCCAGGCGGGCACGACGCTGCGCCTGGCGGTGTCGGCGTTGGACGGCCATCTGAAGCGTTACGAGGCGTTACCGGCTCTGATCGCCGATCAGCAGAATATCGAGGCGCTGATCCTCGATCCGAAGAACGAGACGCTGCAGGCGACGACCAACACGTATCTCAAGGAGATCAATGGGCTTCTGAAATCCTCCGACGTTTATGTGATGACGATGGACGGCGAGACGATCGCCGCCAGCAATTATGACAGTCCGGTCAGCTTTGTCGGCGAGAATTTCACCTATCGCCCCTATTTCCAGGACGCGGCGGAGGGCCGCCAGTCGCGCTTCTATGCGCTCGGCACGACGTCCTTGAAGCGCGGCTACTATTTCGGCTCGCCGATCGAGATCGGCGGCGCCATCCGCGGGGTGATCGTCTTCAAGGTGGATATCGACAGCCTCGAAGCCTCCTGGGGCGGCGGCGACGACCGGATTTTCGTGTCGGATCCCGAGGGCATCATCTTCATGACCGGCAGTCCCGAATGGCTTTATGCCAGCATCCTGCCGCTGACGCCCGACCGGATAGCCCGCACCGAGGCGTCGCGGCGGTATGCGGACGCCAGGCTCCGCGAATTGCCGGTCAAGCGCAGCAGCTTCGCAGGGCGCGATGTCATGACCATTCGGGATGGCGGGATCGAGAAGGAATATCTTGTTGTGTCGCAACCGATGCCGGATGCCGGCTGGACCGTCAACGTGCTGATGGATACCGGCTCGGTCCATGCCCAGGCAAAGACCGCGACAGTTGCAGCACTTCTAACGCTCTGCCTTGCAGGTCTGGGACTCGCTGTCGTCCTTCAGCGCCGAGCGCGGCTCAACGAACGCCTGACGCTGCAAGCCGAGGCGCGCAACGAGCTGGAGCACCGCGTCGCCGAGCGCACCGCCGATCTCGCCCGCGTCAACAGCCGCATCGAGGAGGAGATCGCCGAACGGCGGCTCACCGAACAGCGGCTGCGACAGACCCAGGCCGACCTCATCCAGGCCGGTAAGCTCGCCGGCCTCGGCCAGATGTCGGCGGCCCTGTCGCACGAACTCAACCAGCCGCTCGCTGCCGCCAAGACCTATGCAGAAACGACCGGCGTGCTAATCGATCTCGGACGCATGGACGAGGCGCGGGACAATGTCCGGCGCATTTCGGTACTCATCGACCGGATGGCCTCGATCAGCCGACACCTGCGCAACTTCGCCCGCAAGCCGAACGAGAAGCTCGGGGCCGTCGCGCTCGACGACGCGATGCGCGACACGCTGGAAATTGTCGCCGCGCGCCTGAAGACCGCGGATGCGGAACTCGACATCGACATCGATCCCGCCATTCCGGCGGTGAAGGCCGGTGCGGTGCGGCTTCAGCAGGTGCTGGTCAACATCATCACCAATGCCGCCGATGCGGTCGAGGGGTTGGACGACCGGCGCATCACCGTTTCGGCCTGGCAGACGGATGGCAAGGTATTGGTCTCGGTGCGTGATCGCGGGCCGGGCGTCGCCGCCGCCATCCACGAGCGCATCTTCGATCCGTTCTTCACCACCAAGGGCGTCGGCAAGGGCCTGGGGCTTGGCCTGTCGATCTCCTACAATATCATCAAGGATTTCGGCGGCAGCCTTTCCGTCGCCGATCATCCGGAAGGCGGCGCGGTCTTCCTGATCGAACTCGAAGTTGCCGACGGCAATCTTCTGGAGGCAGCTGAGTGAGCGAGCAAAGGGTTCTGCTGGTCGACGACGAGGAGGAACTGCGCCGTTCGGCGGCGCAGGCGCTGGAGCTTTTCGGCCTGTCGGTACAGACCTTTTCCAATGCCGATCATGTGCTGGAACTGACTGGTTTCGGCTTTGACGGCGTCGTCGTCAGCGATATCCGCATGCCGGGCACCGACGGCATGACGCTGCTCCAGAAAATCCGCGAGCTCGATGCAGAGATCCCGGTCATCCTGGTCACCGGTCATGGCGACGTGCAGCTTGCAGTCAAAGCCATGCGGGAAGGCGCCTACGATTTCCTCGAAAAGCCGTTCACGCCGCAGCATCTCGCTGGCGTCATTCGGCGCGCTCTCGACCGGCGCAGCCTGGTGCTGGAAAACCGCCGCTTAAGGGCCGTTGCCGGCAAGCGCGACGATGTCGAAGCCCGGCTTCCGGGTCGCACCCAGGTCATGGTCGATCTGCGCTACCGAATCCGTGCCATCGGCGCCACGGATGCCGATACGCTGATCATCGGCGAAACCGGTGCCGGCAAGGAAGTCGTGGCACGGGCGCTGCACGACATCAGTTCTCGCGCCAACAAGCCCTTCATCGCCATCAATTGCGCGGCCCTTCCCGATAACCTGATCGAGAGCGAGCTTTTCGGGCATGAGGCCGGCGCCTTTCCAGGAGCGCTCAGGCCGCGCTACGGCAAGTTCGAACACGGTCGCGGCGGCACGATCCTGCTCGACGAGATCGGCTCTATGCCGGTCGACCTGCAGGCGAAATTCCTGCGCGTGCTGCAGGAGCGGGTCATCACCCGGCTCGGCTCCAACGAGACGGTGCCGCTCGACGTGCGCTTTGTCGCCACCAGCAAGGTGGATCTCGAAGCGGAAGTGGCGGCGGGCCGGTTCCGCGCCGACCTCTTTTACAGGCTCAATGTCGCGACCATCCATGTGCCGTCATTGGCACAGCGACGGGCGGATATTCCGCTGCTCTTCCTCCAACTCGTGCGGGAGGCAGCGGCGCGGTATGGCCGCGAGGACCTGGACGTACCGGCCGAGGTGACCTCCGCCATCGCCCAGCGCGACTGGCCGGGCAATGTCCGGGAATTGCGCAACGCCGCCGACCGGCTGGTACTCGGCCTCGATCCGAAGCCGGGCGAAACCGGCGGCGCAAAGGATGGGGCAGGGCGGCTCGCCGACAAGGTTGCAGCTTTCGAGCGTAACCTGATTGCCGGCGAGATCGCCGCGCATGGAGGCGCGCTCAGGCCCGTCTACGAATCCCTCGGTATCTCGCGCAAGACGCTCTACGAGAAGATGCAGAAATACGGGCTCGACAAGAAGTTACTCGGTCCGGAACATATGCTGCAGGATGACAGGGAGGGCTGATTGCGTGCCGCATGTGTGGAAATCCACCCATGCTTTTTGCGAATTGTTTCCGAATCCACCCATGCTGCGTCGCGGTATTCGCTGAAATGGCGCTCGGGACTTACGCAACGATTGCGCGTGCTCGGCGCCCGGCCGCAAATGGTGCTCAGGTTGGCGCCGGAGGAAATTTTGGGCGTCCACTGGTCCACATTTCATCCTGGAGGAGCCCCGATGAAAATCCTGAACGCCGTTATCGGCGCAACCGCTCTTGCGGCGCTTTCCCTTTTCTCCGCTTCCGCCAACGCCGCGGGTTATCCCGAGCGCCAGATCACCATGATCGTGCCGTTTGCGGCCGGCGGCCCGACAGACACCGTGGCGCGTCTTGTCGCCGAATCGATGTCGAAGGATCTCGGCCAGCAGGTCATCGTCGAAAATGTCGGCGGCGCCGGCGGCACGCTCGGCGCGGCCCGCGTCGCCAATGCCGACGCGGACGGCTACACTGTTCTCCTGCACCATATCGGCATGGCGACCAGTGCCTCGCTCTATCGCAAACTGCCCTATGACACGCTGAACGCCTTCGACTATGTCGGCCTCGTCACCGACGTTCCGATGACACTCCTCGCCCGCAAGGACATGCCGGCGAGCGATCTCAAGGGTCTCATCGAGTATGCGAAGGCCAACAGCGACAAGGTGACGGTTGCAAATGCCGGCATCGGGGCCGCCTCGCATCTGTGCGGCATGCTGTTCATGAGCTCGATCAAGACGTCGCTCGTCACCGTCCCCTACAAGGGCACCGGTCCGGCGATGACCGATCTTCTCGGCGGCCAGGTCGACATCATGTGCGACCAGACCACCAACACCACGAAGCAGATCCAGGGCGGCACGGTAAAGGCCTATGCGGTCACGTCTCCGGAACGTCTCGGCGTCCTGAAGGACATCCCGACCGTCAAGGAAGCCGGTCTTCCGGATATGCAGGTCGGCATCTGGCATGGTCTCTATGCGCCGAAAGGCACCCCGAAGGACGCTCTCGACAAGCTCAACAAGGCCCTCAAGTCGGCCCTGAAGAACCCGAACGTCGCCGCCCGCTTCGCCGAACTCGGCACCGTGCCTTCGCCCGACAACGACGTCACCCCGGCGGCGCTGAAGGCCAAGCTCGAAGGCGAAATTGCTCGCTGGAAGCCGGTCATCCAGGCCGCCGGCCAATACGCGGACTAAGTTGCCCGCTGGTGATTTGCCCCTCACCCTAACCCTCTCCCCGCCTGCAGGGAGAGGGGACGTGCCAAGCTTATCGTCTGCGATCCGGGTAACCGGTGCGGCATATCCCTTCTCCCCGTGAGCGGGGAGAAGGTGCCGGCAGGCGGATGAGGGGCGCGTACGCTCAAGCATCTCCCACGTCACGGAGACACCATGAATTCCTTGAAATTCGACACCGCCAATCTGATCTGCGGGCTGCTGCTGATCGCGACGGGCCTGTTCTTCGCCTACCAGTCGTTCGAGCTCGAACTTGGTACGGCGCTGCGCATGGGGCCTGGCTATTTCCCATTCATCCTTGCCTGCGCGCTCATCCTGTTCGGCGCGATCATCCTCATCCAGTCGATGCGAGTGGATGGAGGGCCGATCGGAGTGCTCGCCTGGCGCGGCATGTTCTTCATCCTGCCGGCACCGATCTTCTTCGGGCTCACCGTCCGTGGCCTCGGCTTCGTGCCGTCGATCTTCGTCACCGCGCTGATTGCTTCCTTCGCCTCGGGGCGCATGAAACCGCTTATGGCCCTCGTCCTATCGGCGGCGCTGACCCTCTTTTCGGTCGCCGTCTTCAGTTACGGCCTCGGCCTCCCGTTCCGCCGTTTCGGGCCCTGGCTCGGTAATTGAGGTTGAGTGATGGATCTCTTCAATAATCTCGCGCTGGGTTTTGCGACAGCGACGTCGCTGGAGAACCTGTTCTTCTGCCTGATCGGCGTGCTGCTCGGCACCCTGATCGGCGTGCTTCCCGGTATCGGCGCCACGGCGACGATCGCCATGCTCCTGCCGATCACGTTTCAGCTCGAGCCGGTCTCGTCGCTGATCATGCTCGCCGGTATCTATTACGGTGCGCAATACGGCGGTTCCACCACGGCGATCCTGATCAACATGCCGGGCGAATCCTCGTCGGCCGTCACCGCCATCGACGGTTACCAGATGGCGCGCAAGGGCAAGGCCGGCGCCGCACTGGCGATCGCCGCGATCGGCTCTTTCTTCGCCGGCACGGTCTCGACCTTCCTGGTGGCAATCTTCGCGCCGCCGCTCACCCAGATCGCGCTCAAGTTCGGGGCGGCCGAATATTTCTCGCTGATGGTGGTCGGTCTCGTATCCTCGATAGCGCTTGCCCACGGTTCGATCCTCAAGGCGCTTGCCATGGTGGCGCTCGGCCTGCTGCTCGGCCTTGTCGGCACCGACATCTATACCGGCACCCCGCGTTTCACCCTCGGCATCCGTGAATATGCGGACGGGTTGAACTTCGTGGCGGTCGCGGTCGGTGTCTTCGGCATCGCGGAAATCCTGCGCAATCTCGAAAACGAAAAGACCCGTTCGGTCCTGATGGCCAAGGTCGGCGGTCTTATGCCGAGCCGGGAAGATTTCAGGGCGATGGTTGGACCGGTCCTGCGCGGCACGGCCATCGGTTCCATCCTCGGCATCCTGCCGGGCGGCGGCGCGATCCTTGCGGCATTTGCCTCCTACACGGTGGAAAAGAAGGTCTCGAAACATCCGGAAGAATTCGGCCACGGCGCGGTCGCCGGCGTGGCCGGTCCGGAATCGGCTAACAATGCCGGCGCTCAGACCTCGTTCATTCCGCTGCTCACCCTCGGCATTCCGGCAAACCCCGTCATGGCGCTGATGGTCGGCGCGATGATCATCCAGGGCATCGTTCCCGGTCCGAACGTCGCGATCGAACAGCCGGCGCTGTTCTGGGGCATCATCGCCTCGATGTGGATCGGCAATCTGATGCTCGTGGTGCTCAACCTGCCGCTGATCGGGCTGTGGGTGAAGCTGCTGACCATCCCCTATTACGTGCTGTTCCCGATCATCATGGCCTTCTGCGCCATCGGGGTCTACAGCGTCAATTCCAACGTCTACGATCTCTATGCCGTCGCCTTCTTCGGCCTCATCGGCTACGCGCTGGTGAAACTCCGCTGCGAACCGGCTCCGCTGCTGCTCGGCTTCGTGCTCGGCCCGTTGCTGGAAGAGAACCTCAGGCGGGCGATGATCCTTTCGCGGGGAGATCCGACAACGTTCGTCACGCGTCCCATCAGCGCGGGCCTCCTCTTCCTCGCAGCCCTCGTCCTCGTCGTCGTTTTCCTGCCGAGCGTCAAGGCAAAGCGCGAGGTCGTTTTCCAGGAAGAGGATTGAGAAGCTGCCGACAGCGCGGCGCGACAGACCGCGCGGCGCTGAAACTCTTCGCATGACTTCCTGACGGGTTGTGCGGACGGCGCTCCAGGCGGTCAAACCGTCTGGAGCGCCTGCAACTCGGCGACGGGGGCGGGGCCTGCGATCCGTTTCAGCAGCAGCTTGCCCATCAGCAGGCCCGCTTCAGTCAGGTCCTCATAGATCGTCTCGACGCGGGGGCGGATCTGGTCGAACAGGCCCGACGTCTGCTTGGCCACCAGCCTGATATCCTGGCCGAGTTCGAGCCGATGGTCGTAAGCGGATGCCATGACGGCGAGCGCCGACACTTCACCACCGCAGATATAACCGTCCGGGCGCTCAGGCTCGGCCATCCGGCGGAACAGATAATCGCGAATATCGTCCGACTTGCTGTCGAGCGTGACGCCCTTGGCGATCTCGAAGCCGACGCCTTCCTCGCGCACCGCCGTCATGAAGCCATGCTTCAGGTGGTGGGCGAAGGTGAAGCGCTCCGGCGGCAGGATGATCGAGAGCTTTCTCGCGCCCGCGGCGATCAGCTTTTTTGCGGCCTTATACGCGAAACTGTAATTGTCGTAGTCGACGTATGGGTGAGCGGTGGCAAGTTCTGTCCGGCCGTGGCAGATGAACGGAAAATTGTTCTCCATCAAAAGCTTGACGCGTTCGTCCGCCGGTTCGGTGCGGGTGAAGACGATGCCGTCGGCCATGCGGTTGCGCATGATGTGGCGCACCGGGTCGATCTGCGGCGTATCGGAAAAATGCGGCGTGATGACGAGATGATAAGCCGTGCCACGCAGGGCTTCGGTCAGCCCGTTGATCATCGAGGTGGCATAACCGAGGATTTCCTCGTGAGGATCGAGGATCAGGCTGATGACATTGGTGCGGCCGGTGCGCAGGCGCTGCGCTGCCCGGTCCGGCAGATAGCCGATATCGGATGCGACCTTGCGGACGCGCTGACGTGTTTCGAGCGCGATCTGCGGCGCATCGGCAAGCGCGTGCGATACCGTCGTAACGGCAAGGCCAGTCAGTTCGGCAATGGTTTTCAGGGTTGGCTTTGTATCACCGCGGGGCTTTTCGGTTGCCCGCTGCGACTTCGCCCGCCGACCCTTGTCCCCCAGGTCTTCCAGCGACATATCCTCTTCTCCTCCGCTCCCGCCCCGAAACCGGAGCAAGCCTCACCTATATCGTTACAAATTTTTCGAGAGCTGCCACGAATTTTTCTCGATTCCTGAGTAAAAATTTGCCGATCTCAGATTTTGCTAGTTTTTTCCTCATGTTAAGTGGTTCCGGCGCGGACGTAAAAAACTCCTACGGCCGGGTTGACACCTACCGTAATTATATCGTTATAAATCGCCATATCCGGAGAGGAGCCCGGATGCAAAGGGAGATTCTCAATGAATATTCGAATGATTGCCAAACTCGCCGCCGGTGCGGCACTTATCGCCATGACCGCCGGTGCCGCCAAGGCCGCAGAACAGGTCGAAGTCCTGCATTGGTGGACTTCGGGCGGTGAAGCCGCAGCGCTCAATGTCCTGAAGGAAAACCTGCAGAAGCAGGGCGTCGCCTGGAAAGACATGCCGGTCGCCGGTGGTGCAGGTTCCGCTGCCATGACCGCTCTGCGCGCACGCGTTACGGCCGGTGACCCGCCGACCGCCGTTCAGCTGCTCGGTTTCGACCTCAAGGACTGGGCCGAAATGGGCGTTGCCGCAAACCTCGACGACCTTGCCAAGAAGGAAGGCTGGGACAAGGTTATCCCGGCCGCTCTCCAGAACTTCTCGAAGTATGATGGCCACTGGATCGCTGCTCCTGTGAACATCCACTCCACCAACTGGCTGTGGATCAACAAGGCTGCTCTCGACAAGGCCGGCGGCAAGGTTCCGACCAATATCGCCGAACTCATCACGCTGCTCGACGCCTTCAAGGGCCAGGGCCTCACCGCCCTCGCTCACGGTGGCGTTCCGTGGCAGGACGGCACGCTCTGGGAAGCTGTCGTGCTTTCGACCGGCGGTCCGGACTTCTACAAAAAGGCCGTTCTCGACCTCGATCCGGCAGCACTTTCCGGCGATACGATGAAGAAGGTCTTCGACACGATGTCGAAGCTGCGCACCTATTTCGACCCGAACTTCTCGGGCCGCGAATGGAACCTCTCGACCGCCCTCGTCATCGAAGGCAAGGCCGGGGCTCAGGAAATGGGCGATTGGTCGAAGGGCGAATGGCTGCGCGCCAACAAGAAGCCGGGCACGGACTTCGTCTGCATCCGCTTCCCCGGCACGCAGGGCTCGGTCCTCTTCAACGCCGACCAGTTCATGATGTTCAACGTTGGCGGCGACGCCGAAAAGGCTCAGTTCAAGATGGCGTCCGCCGTCGAAGATCCGGCCTTCCAGATCGCCTTCAACACGGTCAAGGGTTCCGTTCCTGCCCGGACCGACGTCTCGAACGAAAAGTTCGACGATTGCGGCAAGAAGGGCATGGCGGATCTGACGGAAGCTTCTTCCAAGGGCACGCTGATGGGCTCGCTCGCCCATGGTTACGCTCAGCCGGCCGCCATCAAGGAGGCCATGCTTGACGTCATCACCCAGCACCTCAACGGCCAGCTCACCACCGAAGCAGCGCTGAAGCGCCTGCCGGAGGCGGTGAAGGCTGCCAAGTGATCGCGTTTCCGCGAAAGTTCTGACATCCGAGTGGCCGGGATAATCTCCCGGCCACTTTTCAAATTCCGGCTTGCCGGTATCTCTTAGTTCTGGTGTCTGCCGGAGGTCATGATGACGACAATCGAACCGGTTCCTGTCGTGGTGCCGCAAAGACAGGGCCGCTCAGTTGCGGACGGGCTGCGCAACGCTCTGCCGAAGATCGTGCTGGCGCCATCGTTTGCGGTCATCCTCGTCTTCGTCTACGGCTTCATCCTCTGGACGGTCTACCTTTCGTTCACGACCTCACGCATCCTGCCGGTCTACAAATGGGGCGGTTTCGACGCCTATTACCGCCTCTGGTCGCAGCCGAACTGGTATGTGGCGATGCAGAACCTGGCCATCTTCGGCGTCCTCTATATCGGCATCTGCATCATCCTCGGGCTCGGCATCGCGATCCTGATGGACCAGCGGATCCGCGCCGAAGGCCTACTCAGGCCGATCTTCCTCTACCCGATGGCGCTCTCCTTCGTCGTCACGGGCACGGCCTGGAAATGGTTCCTCAACCCCGGCCTCGGGCTTGAGAACACCATGCACAATCTCGGCTGGACGAGCTTCAAGTTCGACTGGCTGGTCAATCCCAAGATGGCGATCTACACCGTCGTGATCGCCGGCGTCTGGCAGGCTTCGGGTTTCGTGATGGCGATGTTCCTGGCCGGTCTTCGCGGTATCGACGGAGAGATCATCAAGGCCGCCCAGATCGATGGCGCTTCAACTGTCTCGATCTACCGCCGGATCGTCATCCCGCTCTTGCGGCCCGTCTTCCTTTCCGCCTTCATCGTGCTCGCGCATATGGCGATCAAGTCCTACGACCTGGTCATCGCGCTAACCGGCGGCGGACCGGGTAATGCGACCGAGCTGCCGTCGACCTTCATGTATTCCTACACGTTCACCCGTAACCAGATGAATGTCGGATCGGCGAGCGCCGTGATGATGCTGATGGGCATTACCGCGATCATCGTGCCCTATCTCTATTCGGAACTGCGGGAGAGAAAGCAATGAGCGCCGCCAACGAAACCGTCAGCGCCGGCGGTGCCCGGACCGCCCGTTATTTCATCTATGCCGCACTGATCATTCTGGCATTGGTCTACCTCCTGCCGCTCTACGTCATGCTGTCGACGTCCCTGAAATCGCTCGATGAAATCCGCGGCGGCGACATGCTGGCGCTGCCGCGCGATCCCTCGGTCGCCGCCTGGGTACGCGCCTGGGGCGAGGCCTGCATCGGGGTCAGCTGCGTCGGCATCAAGGGGTACTTCTGGAATTCCATCAAGATGGTGGTTCCGGCGGTTCTGATCTCGACCCTGCTCGGTGCGCTCAACGGCTACGTGCTGACCAAGTGGCGTTTCCCGGGCCACAAGCTGATGTTCGGCATGATGCTGTTTGCCTGCTTCATTCCGTTCCAGGCGGTCCTGATCCCGATGGCGCGCGTGCTCGGCACATTTGGGCTCTCGAACTCCACTACGGGCCTCGTCATCGTCCACGTGATCTACGGCCTCGGCTTCACCACGCTGTTCTTCCGCAACTATTACGAAGCGTTTCCGGATGAACTCGTTAAGGCCGCGATGATCGACGGCGCCGGGTTCTTCCGGATCTTCTGGCGCATTCTGCTGCCGAGTTCCGGGCCGATCATCGTCGTGACGATCATCTACCAGTTCACCAACATCTGGAACGACTTCCTGTTCGGCGTGTCCTTCTCATCCGGCACATCCTCGCCGATGACGGTGGCGCTCAACAACCTCGTTGCCTCCTCCACCGGCGTCAAGGAATACAATGTCGATATGGCGGCTGCCGTCTTCGCAGCGCTTCCGACGCTGTTCGTTTATGTCGTCGCCGGACGCTATTTCGTGCGTGGCCTGATGGCCGGCGCAGTCAAGGGATAACCGCACATGAGCTTTCTTGAAATCAAGGATATTCGCAAGAAGATCGGCAATAACGAGATTCTGAAGGGCATCAATATCGAGCTCGAAAAGGGCGGCTTCCTGGTTCTCGTCGGCCCCTCCGGCTGCGGCAAGTCGACCCTGCTCAATGCGATTGCCGGCCTGCTGCCGCCGTCGTCGGGCGATATCGTCATCGACGGCCAGGTGGTCAACGACCTGCACCCCTCGCAGCGCGACATTGCCATGGTCTTCCAGTCCTACGCGCTTTATCCGAACATGACAGTGGAACAGAACATCGCGTTCGCGCTGGAAATGCGCGGCGTCGAGAAGATGCAGCGCGAGGCAGCCGTCAAGCAGGTCGCCAAGACGCTGCAGATCGAGCATCTCCTGAAGCGCCGCCCGAGCCAGCTTTCCGGCGGTCAGCGGCAGCGCGTCGCCATGGGCCGGGCACTGGTGCGCCAGCCGCGGGTCTTCCTGTTCGACGAGCCGCTCTCCAACCTCGACGCCAAGCTGCGCGTCGAAGTCCGCGCCGAAATCAAGGCTTTGCACCAGAACACCCACGCGACGATCGTCTACGTCACCCATGACCAAATCGAGGCGATGACGCTTGCTACCAAGATCGTCGTGCTGAAAGAGGGCATGGTGCAGCAGGTCGGCACGCCGGCGGAAATCTATGGCCGCCCGGCCAATCTCTTCGTCGCCGATTTCATGGGCTCGCCGGCAATGAACATGCTGAAGGGCAAGGTGTCCAGCGTCAATGGCCAGCAGAGCATTGCGCTGTTCGGCAATGAAGGCGTCAAGGTCGCGATGCCGCCTTCCGTGACCACCAGCCTTGCGGATGGCAAGGACGTTATTCTCGGCCTGCGCCCGGAGACGATCACTGATGCCGGTCTCGTCGATCCGCACGCACGCGCTACCGCCCAGATCGAGGCGGAAGTGATGATGATCGAGCCGACCGGTTCCGATACCTTCGTCACCGGCAAGCTGGACGGCACCACCTTCACCGCCCGTACCCGTTCCGACGTGCATGTCGAGCTCGGCCAGAAGTTTCCCTTCGCTTTCAATCTCGACAAGGCCGTCGTCTTCGATCCGGAGACGACCAGCCGTATCGATTGACCCGGCAGGCGGGTTTGACCTGCGGCCTCTTTTGATATCTTCGAGCGCTCCAAGCTGTATTGGGAGCGCGCTCGCGGGCCAAAGGGCAACTTCATCGCGACCGCCTGCTGCAGCTACGTGCCAATCTCTCGGCCAAGCCGAAGGCCGTACCACCCGTTTCCGGTGTCGTCATCCACAGCGAACCAGCGGATATTGCTGCCGGCGAAACCGTCCCTGGCCTCACCATAGTTGTGGCCGTCTCCTCCGATTGAGTCCTCCGCATTTCCTCAGAAAACGCGGAACAATCCCGGACAGGCGGGGTTGAATCAGCGTCCTTGCGAAGCGGGACCAAACCAGACCGAGGAGACAGACAATGGCGAGTGGAAACTATTCCCAATCGGGCGGGTATCGAAACGACCGGATGCGTGACGAGCGCGATTTTGCGCGCGAGTCCTCCAGCGATTACCGTCCGGGCGATACGGGTTACGTGCGTGGTTTCAGTGACGATCTGCGTAGCGGCGATGTAAATAGGGAAGACGGCGATCGTTCGCGGGTCCCCCGCTACGGCCGCAGCGAACAATGGGCTTCCGATGACGGCGGGTTCGAGGCCGGTTATGGCGATTCGGCACGCTCTCAGGCCTGGGCTCGCGAATCCTATCGCGGCCGGCCTTCGTCGTTCAGCTACGAGCCCGACCGCAACCGCGTCAATCAAGCTTATGGTGACCGATACGGCTCGGACTACCGCTTCGGCGGCGAAAGCCGTTCAGGTTCGGACAGCCGCTTCCGCGGCTCGGATGATTTTGGCCGCAGACGCGGATTCATGGAGCGTGCCGGCGATGAAGTTGCCTCCTGGTTCGGCGACGAAGATGCCGAACATCGCCGGATGATGGATGAGCATCGCGGCAAAGGCCCGAAGGGCTACCAACGCTCCGATGCCCGTATCGAGGAGGACGTCAACGATCGGCTGAGCGACGATCCGGTGCTGGACGCATCCAATATCACCGTGACCGTCCAGAGCGCCGAAGTGACGCTCGACGGTTTCGTGTCGAGCCGCTGGGACAAGCGGCGAGCAGAGGATCTGGTGGACGATGTTTCCGGCGTCCGGCATGTGCAGAACAACCTGCGAGTCAACAATAGTTCGACCGATACGCTGGCGGGTTCGACCACTGTCTGATCGGTTGATCCATGCGTCAGGCCGCTGTCGGCGGCCTGACTTCGTTCGGGCCTGACTTCATTCGGGAAGGAGACATCATGACCGAGAACAATAACAGAGCCAAAATCCACAAGGATGCCGAGGGGCAGTATGCCAAGTCCAGGGCCGACCGCAAGTCGAGCGGTGTCGCAAGTGCTAAACCGACGGTCATCACCGGCTCCGACGACGCCACAAAACACCGCACCCCTCCCGGCCAGAAGGCGCCCAAAAAGGACTGGGACGTGAATTTCGACGTGGCGGAGCGGCCTCGTTAAACCGCAGCAGTCTTTCCGAAAAAACATATCGCCGGCAATCAATCCTTGGCCCGGCCTTCAAAACCAGTTAGAAAAGACCCCGCTAGAATATTAGCAGATGGCGGGATACGGAAATGGATAATGCCGGCAGGTGGCACAGGCACCTGCAGCTTTCTTCTATAGGGTAAATGCGCGGAATGGTTAGAATTTCGCGGTTTTTCCCGACGGCGCCGATCGGTGCATACCTGGTCGCTCTGGCGGCTGGCGTGGCATTGCCTTTGCTGATTTTCGTCGGTTATCTGATGATGGAGCTGGAGGCGAACGAGCGGGAGATTCTTGCGAGCGAAACCGCCGAGGATGCCCAGCTCGTCGCCCGATCGATCGACCGTGAGCTGCAGGACATGGCGACGACGCTGAGGCTGCTGATTACGTCGCCGGAGCTTGAGACCGGCGATCTGCGGGCCTTCCACAACCGAACCCAGAACAGCCTCCGGTCCGATTCGCTCTATATCCTCGTCGTCAATGCGGATGGGCAGCAGCGACTCAACACACGCGTGGAGTTCGACGCGCCGCTCGGCAAGATCTCCAATATGCCGGCGCTCCAATCGGCTATGAACAACGGGGTGACTGAGGTCTCCAACGTCTTTTTCGGCGCCACCAGCGGCAAGCATGTCTTCAACATCACGATGCCCCTCCCCAAGGAGATTTCCTATTCCGGCGCTGCGATGATCATGACGCAGAACGCTGAGGACCTGCAGAAGCTCGTCTCGACGGAAGGTCTTCCTGTCGGCTGGTCGGTTGCGATCGTCGATGGAGCCGGAAAGGTGGTGACTTCGCTCGGCGCCCACGCGCTCAGTTCCGGCACCGCGTTTCCGTCCGATACGCTGAAGCTGATGACGGGCTTCAAGGGTACGATCGAAGATGTCGATGGTCACCGCCGGCAGATGTACGGCTACGCGCAGATCACCGGCTGGACATGGAAGGCCATCGTCTGGGGACCGATCGATGCGGCTCAGGCGAGTATCCTGACGACATGGCGGCAGTTGATTGCCGGCGGCGCGATCTTCCTTGCCGTCGGAATGCTGATTGCATGGCTCGTCGGCCGCCAGCTTCGCATCCCGATCCGGCAGATCGCCGAAATGGCCGAGCGGATCGGCAAGGGCGAGATCGTTTCTCCGGTGGAGACGAAGATCCGGGAAGCCAACCAGGTCGCAGTAGCACTTTCGAATGCCTCCTTCGACCGCAGCGAGGCGGAAGACCGTATTCACCTCATCCTGCATGAACTCGTACACCGGACCAAGAACATCCTCACACTGATCCAGGCGATGATGCGCCAGCTGGCGCGCCAGGACACCACGATGGAGGAATTCCAGAAGGCGATCAGCACGCGCCTACAGGGTCTCGGGAAATCGATCGAGGCGTTGGCGAAGGAGCAGTGGGCGGGGGTCTCTATCCGGCGCGTCATCGAAATCCACATGAGCACGTTCGCGGACGCGGCCGACCGGGTCGAGCTGCAGGGCGCAGATTTTATCCTGAAGGCCGAAGCGGTCCAGAACCTTGGCCTCATCCTCCATGAGCTTGCGACCAATTCGGTAAAATACGGAGCGCTGTCGGTGCCGCAGGGCAAGGTGCTCATCGCCTGGAAGGATCTGGCCGAGGAGGACGACGGTGAAAGCCGGCTGGAGCTCGTCTGGGAGGAGAGAAACGGCCCCGCGGTCCATGAGCCTTCCCGCACCGGGTTCGGGACGACGATCATCAAGCGCCATGCGGCAGCGGCTTTTGCGGGCCGTGTCGAGGTCGACTTCCGCAAGGAGGGGCTTTGCTGGACCTTGAACGCGCCGCGCTCCGCCTTCCAGCGAGGCGAGGGCGCCGAAAATCTCAAGGACATCGCTATCTAGCTGTTTATCTTGGAGAGTGCCGGAACGAAGGCGCGGGCCTCGCCGTTTGATCGGCCATGGACGCTATGCTCACCACGATCGACATCGATCAAGATTCCCTCAAGACAATCGGCCTTACTTATGTCACCGACACGGAGCCGGGCATCCGCCGGCTCAGGCGCGGCAAGGGCTTCACCTACCGCCTGCCGGACGGCACCTTGCTCGCCGATCCCGAGCATCGCTTGAGGATCTCTTCGCTCGGCCTGCCGCCCGCTTATGAAAATGTCTGGATCTGCCTCGATCCCCGCGGACATCTGCAGGCGACGGGCTACGATTCGCGCGGCCGCAAGCAGTATCGCTATCATCCCGACTGGCAGAATTTCCGCAGCGAACGCAAATTCGATCAGCTCGTCCGGTTCGGCGAGGCCTTGCCGCGCATCCGCCGCAAGGCGAAACGCGACCTGGAGCTTGGCCTCGATAAGTCCGATGCGGTGATCGCCGCGCTGGTGGCACTGATGGACGCGACCCATCTGCGGGTCGGCAACCGTCTCTACGCCAAGGAGAACAAGACCTACGGCGCGACTACGCTCCTGAAGCGCCACATGACGTTGTCGGGCGAGGCGATCATGCTGCGCTTTGTCGCCAAGGGCGGCAAATGCGTCCAGCACACGCTGAAGCATCCCCGTCTGCAGCGCATCCTGGAGGAGATCGCCGACCTGCCGGGCCGGCAGCTCTTTTCCTGGCCGGACGAGGAGGGCGTGCCGCATCCGATCGATTCAGGCAGGCTCAACGCCTATCTCGCCAAGGCCGCAGGGTTCGCCGTCTCGGCCAAGACGTTCCGCACCTGGGGTGGCAGTCTCGCTGCCTTGATGGCGGCCTGGGAGGTGGTGGAGGAGGGCGGGCGCCCGAAGATCAAGGCGATGTGCAAGGCGGCGGCGGAAGCCCTGCACAACACGCCGGCGGTCTGTCGCTCAAGCTATATCCACCCGAGCATTCTCGCACTTTCGGAGGATGTCTCGCCGCTGGAAAAAGTGATGAGGGATAAGGTGGCGCTGACGCGGCCGAAGGAGTTGCGCGCCGACGAACGGCGGCTTCTCGCTTTTCTAAAGGACGTCTAGACCTCTGCGTCGGCCGCCCGCGAGGAGGTTGCGGGCGGCCGGAGCCGAGCTGACGTCAATTTACGCTGCCCGGCGATTGTGCCGCCCTTCCTGGACCTCCTCGACAATCTTCGCCACGAATTGCGGCAGATCTTCGGGCGAGCGCGAGGTGATGATGCCGTTGTCCACCACCACCGCCTCATCCCTCCAGGATGCGCCGGCGTTGCGGATGTCGGTGCGGATCGAATGATAGGACGTCGCCTTGCGCCCCCGAAGGGCATCGGCCTCCACCAGCAACCACGGGCCATGGCAGATCGCCGCGACCGGCTTTCCGCTTTTCACGAAGTCGCGCACGACCTTCATCGCATCTTCGTTGTCACGCAGGATGTCGGGGTTGATCTGGCCACCCGGCAGCACGAGGGCGTCGAAGTCCTCCGCCTTGACGTTCTTGGCCTCCATATCGACCGATACGGTATCGCCCCAGTCCTTTTTGTCCCAGCTCTTGATCTCTCCTGCCTTGATGGACGCGATCTTGACGTCGGCTCCGCGGTTTCTCAGTTCCTCCAGCGGGACGCGCAGTTCCGATCGCTCATAACCGTCTGCCGCGAGGATCAGGATGTTGGCGGACTCGATGGTGGTCATACTGGTCTCCTTTTGTTGGACAGTTCTATTGTTCGCAAAGTCTCGACCGACCTCAAAGCCGGCCGGTCGAGAGATCCCGGCCGTTGATGGAGGCGGGGACGCTGATTTCTTCGCGCGGCGATTTGGGCAGCGGAAGGAGGACGGCATCAGGCACGACAACCTGCAGTTCTTCCGGATGGGCTACGGCGAAAGTCTTCTTCGGGCGCGTGCCGGTGAGCTTGTTTCTGAGCGTTTCTAGAAAGTGCCTCATGATTTTCTCCCGTCGCGAACGCTGGGCGATTGCCCGTTCACAGTAGAGCAAACCCGTCGTCGAAGGATTGGTTCCATCTTTTTCACAGTCGGTTACACAAAGTTATCCGGCCGCTGGAACAAAATTCCCGATGGTACGTTTGGTGTCGAATTTTCCCGGCTCTTCCGCTGAAGTCGCTAACGTTTCTCACGATGCCGCGGGGCGCGTTGCTTTCCCTTTGTCCCCATCCGTTTTACGGTGAAGGCCGAGACGTGCTGCCTCGCTGTGACTCTTTCGCCCTTGCGGACCCACAGGCAGGGGCCTGGCGCTGCTCGCCGGATGGCAAACAGCGCCGAGCCGGCTTTGGGGAGGAGTGGCCGATGACAATTCGCTGGAAATATCTTGCGATCCTGGTGATCGTGGCGCCTTTGCTGGGGCTCGGGTTCGCCTGGTCCGGGCTGATGAGCGTCAAGGCGAGCACCGGTCATTGGGGAATGACCGACTGGTTCCTGCACTGGGTGATGCGCAATTCGATCCGGACTGCGGCTCTTTCCACCGAAGCGCCGCCGCTCGACAATCCGGCACTGCTGCCGCCGGCGGCAGGGCATTTCGAGACCGGCTGCGCGATCTGTCATGGCTCGCCCGCGCAGGGGCGCTCCGGCGCCGTGCTCGCCATGCTGCCACCACCGCCGGATCTGAAGACGGTGGTTCCCACCTGGAGCGATGCGCAGCTCTTCGAGATCGTCAAGCACGGCGTACGCTTCACCGGCATGCCGGCCTGGCCCGCGCAGGTGCGCGACGACGAAGTCTGGGATATGGTGGCGTTTCTGCGAAAGCTGCCGGGCATGGACAGCGGTGCCTATCTGCAGGCGTCCGGCCTTCACGGTATCGGTACCGCGGGGGAAGTCTCTCCGCTACCGATCACCTGCGAAAGCTGCCATGCGGAAAAGCGGCTCAACGGCAACAGCATCATCCCGCGACTGACCGGCCAGTCGGAAGCCTACCTGCTCAACAGCCTGCGCGCCTATGCGCATAGTGAAAGGGCGAGCGGCATCATGAAGGTTGCGATCGGGACTTTGCCCGACGAGAGCCTGCCGGAGCTTGCAAGCTATTATGCCAAGCAGGCGAGGCCGCCGCGACCCGCTGCGCCTTGGGACGCACAGCTCGTGGAAAAGGGCCGCGAGATTGCGGAAAGGGGAAGAGCGGCAGACAAAATTCCCGCCTGCCTCAGTTGCCACGAAAAACCCGGCGGCAATCCTGCCTATCCGCGCATCTCAGGTCAAAACGCTCCTTATCTGGAGCGCCAGCTCCGCCTCTTCCACGCAGGTGTCCGAGGCGGGTCTTCCTTCAGCCACCTGATGACGGAGGTGGCAAAAAAATTGAATGAAGAAGATTTTGCGGCTCTCGCGGCCTTCTTTGCCAGCCGCGAGAGCAGTGGGCCTTGACCTCAAGGCCGCTCTCCTCCCCAGGAGCTCAAAAAACTCAGACCGGGATGACCATCATGTAACAGGCGGCGATCACCAGCACAAAGCCTGCCGCTTCTACCCATTCTCTGACCATCGTCGCCTCCATCGCTTCGGTCGTGAATGAACGAGAAAGTCGTATTGTAGTTCCACGAAATGGCCATAAACGTGGCGGGATCGCCCTAAATGTGAAATCGCTTGGTTAACAGGACGTTGCTATTTGTCCGCTTCCGCCCGAGCGCGGGCAGCGTCTAGGATCGAACGAACCTCGCGGGCGGCAGAATTCTCGATCGCGAAGGCTCCATCCGGCAACAGGCCCGGGTCCTCCTCATTATCCTTGAACGTGGCGTCGTCGCGCAGCCGTCTGAGGAATGAGGTGATGGTCACTTCACCGCCGATCATGGCGGACAAGAGCTCGATGAGCACTTCGCGATGTGCATTCAATCGCCCTTCCAGTTCCTGGGGTGTCAGCGTCGACATGGTTTCCTCTCCTTATCCGTACCTCGCCTCTTCAAGGAGATAGTGGAGCCTTTCGCAGAGGGAACAATCGCTGCGACCGAAAGTTCACCCTTTAGCAAGAACATGGAGGAAGACCATGGCAGAATTTGCCAGATCGGGCGGCAATCAGGGTCAGCGCGATGTGCGCGACCGGCTGATCCTTGCCCTTTACGCCCAGCTGAAGGCCGAACGGCAGACCCGCGAGGCACTGGAATATGTCATCCGCAATGGTGCGCTGGCGCCTGAAGTGCTCGAAGCCATTGCCGGCGACCCTATCCCGGCTGCAACCGCCGAGGATGTCGCCGCAGTCGAAAAGGTGATCGCGCTCGATGCGCATCGGCGGAATTAGTTTATCTATCCGCCCAGGGAACGAAATGCTGTGCCGCACCATTATGACGCCAGTCTTTCAATTGGGTGCGACATGGATACGAAATCGAACCATTTTGTCATCGAGCCCGGCTCCTGGCTTCAGCTAGGTGCCAACTTTGACGGCGAGGGCGTCAATTTCGCGATTTTCTCGGCCCATGCCGAGCGCGTCGAGCTGTGTCTCTACGACCCAAGCGGCAAGATAGAGATCGCCAGGCTCGAGCTCCCGGAATATACTCATGAGATCTGGCACGGCTATGTGCCGGGGCTGAAGCCGGGCGCCCTCTACGGCTTCCGTGTCCACGGCCCCTACGATCCGGAAAACGGTCATCGCTTCAACCCGAACAAGCTGCTGATCGATCCCTATGCGCGGGAATTCGTCGGCGATGTCGACTGGAACGCGGCGCATTTCGCCTATGACCTTCTGCATGAAGACAAGGACCTGACCTTCGATGAGCGCGACAGCGCGCCGTTCATGCCGAAATGCCGGGTCATCGATCCGAACGAGTTCGACTGGAAGGATCAGAATCGGCCGAACGTCGCCTGGCCGGCGACGATCGTCTATGAGACCCATGTGAAGGGCTTCACCCAGCTCAACCCAGGCATTCCGAAGGACCTGCGCGGAACGTTCGAGGGCATGGGGCACAAGGCCTCGGTGGATTACATCAAGAGCCTCGGCATCACTTCGGTCGAACTGATGCCGGTCCATTATTTCCCCGACGATCAACATCTGCTGGACAAGGGCCTGCATAATTTCTGGGGCTACAACACGCTTGGCTTCTTCGCGCCGGCATCCCGCTATTATGGCCCCAAGGGCATCCAGGGGTTCCGTGACATGGTGCGCTCGTTCCACGATGCGGGCATCGAGGTTATCCTGGACGTGGTCTACAACCACACGGCTGAGGGCAACGAGCTTGGGCCGACGCTCTCCTTCAAGGGCATCGACAATTTCTCCTACTATCGGACCATGCCCGACCAGCACCGCTATTACATCAACGACACCGGCACCGGGAACACGGTGAATACCTCGCACCCGCGCGTGCTGCAGCTGATCATGGATTCCCTGCGCTACTGGACCGAGAGCATGCATGTCGATGGGTTCCGTTTCGATCTCGGTACGATCCTCGGCCGCGAACCGGAGGGTTTCGACGAGCGCGGCGGCTTCTTCGACGCGATCACCCAGGATCCGGTGCTTTCCAGGGTGAAGCTGATCGGCGAGCCCTGGGATATCGGTCCCGGCGGCTACCAGGTCGGCGGTTTCCCACCGGGCTGGGCGGAGTGGAACGACAAGTACCGCGATACGGTGCGCGAATACTGGAAGGGCACCAATGTCTCCACGGACTTCGCCGCCCGCCTGCTCGGTTCCGGCGATCTCTACGACCAGCGCGGCCGCCGCCCGTGGGCAAGCGTCAACTTTATCGCAGCCCATGATGGTTTTACCCTGAATGATCTCGTCTCCTACAACGACAAGCACAACGAGGCGAACGGCGAGGACAATAACGACGGCCACAACGACAATCGCAGCTACAATTATGGCGCCGAAGGTCCAACCGAGGACGAGGGCATCAACGCGGTACGTGATCGCCAGAAGCGCAATTTCCTCGCCACCCTGTTCTTCTCGCACGGCACGCCGATGCTGCTCGCCGGCGACGAATTTGGCCGCAGCCAGATGGGCAATAACAACGGCTATTGCCAGGACAGCGAAATCTCCTGGGTTCATTGGGAGGACCTGCCGGAGACTTGCGAAGAGCTTCGCGAGTTCACCCGCCAGATCATCAGGCTGCGCCGCGAACAGCCGCTGCTGCGCCGGGAAAACTGGCGCGACGGCCTGGACATCAAATGGTTCAACGCCGGCGGCGGTTTTCAGACCCCGGAGCAGTGGGACGAGGGCTCGACACTCGGCCTCTATATCGGCAGGCCCGATCTCAAGGAAGAAGAGGGCGTCTGGCACGACGTGCTCCTCCTTTTCAACCCGTTCGAGGGCAATGTCCCGTTCCGCATCCCGCAGTTCGGCGAGGGCGGCTGGGTGCTGGAACTGACCACGTCCGACCTTTCCAAGCGCGGTCTGGTGATTACCAAGGAGAAGGATTTCGAGCTCGAGGGCCGCAGCTTGGCGCTGTTCCGGAGACCGTAGCGGCTTCAACTTCCGCCCATAACCAAAGAGACCGGCTTTCAGGCCGGTTTCTTTCTGTCAGTTGGTTGGTTGGAGCCTTAAAGCGTCGCGCGGCGGATATCCGAGCTTGTCGATGCAACATGGCCGGACTTCAGCACCAGATTGGCATAGACGGCAGCATATTGCTGGGCGCTGCGTTCCCAGGAGAATTTCGCCTTCATACCCTGGTTCTGCAGGCGTGCCCACATTTTTGGATCGGCATAGGCGTGCAGCGCGCGGCGAAGCGCCAGCCGCAACCCATCGGTCGTCACCGGATGGAACTGAAAGCCGGTCGCAACGCGGGCGGACATCGCCGCGTCATTGGCATCTATGATGGTCTCGGAGAGCCCGCCGGTGCGGGAGACGACCGGTACGCAGCCGTAGCGAAGCGCATAGAGCTGTGTCAGTCCGCACGGTTCAAAGCGGGAAGGCTGGACGATCGCGTCCGATCCGCCGTGGATCAAATGCGCTGTTGGCTCGTCATAGCCGAAATGCACCGCCATCCGGCCTGGAAAACGCGCGGCGGTGTCGGCGAGCGCCCGCTCTATTTCCCGATCACCCTGCCCGAAGACGATCACCTGACCCCCGTGGCGAATGATCTCGTCCGCCGTATCGGCAAACATGTCGAAGCCCTTCTGCCATGTCAGCCGACTGACGGCGGAAAATAGGGGGCCTTCCCGACCGGCATCCAGTCCGAATCTTTCGAGCAGAACGGCGCGGTTCTCGCGCTTGCGGCGCAGCGTGCCGACGCCGTAATTGCGCGGCAGGTGCGGGTCGGTCGACGGATCCCAGATATCGAGGTCGATGCCGTTGACGATGCCGCGCAGGTCGGAGACGCGGGCGTTCAGGACTCCGTCCATACCCATGCCGAAGCGTGGGGTGAGTATTTCGCGCGCATAGGTCGGGCTGACGGTGGTGATCGCATCGACCGTCTGCAGGCCCCCCTTCAGGAAGCTGATATCGCCGAAATATTCCATGCGGTTCATGGAATAGGCCTCCGGCGGCAGGCCGATGCTCATCAGCACGCCGGCTGGATATTGCCCTTGGAAGGCAAGGTTGTGGATGGTCAGCACCACGGGCGTTCTGCAGCCGCGCTCGCGCATGTAGACCGAAGTCAGTGCCGACTGCCAGTCATGGGTGTGAACGAGGTCCGGAACCCATCCGGGAAGCACTCCATCGGCGATTTCGGCTGCGGCAAGGGAAAGTGCGGCGAAACGCCTCCAGTTGTCCGGATGGTCGATGCCGTCTTCGTCGACATAGGGGCCGCCCGGCCGATCGTAGAGAGCTGGCGCATCGAGCACGAAGAGGCTGAGGCCTTCGACCCTGGTGTGGAGGAGCGAGGCTTTTTCGCCCAGCAGATTTTCGAAGGTGACGAGCGGCATTGCGCTCTTCAGCTGCTGCATGACCTGCGGATAACCGGGGATCAGAGACGTCGTCTCGATGCCGAGGGGAGCAAGTGCCTTGGGCAGGGAACCTGTCACATCTGCAAGCCCACCTGTCTTCACAAGAGGAAAGATTTCGGACGTGACCGAAAGAATCCTCATTCCCGGAAGCCCCCGCTTTCCATAACCTGCCTTGATCCCCTGATCCATTGCGCTCCGCTCATCTCGACGAGGTTCGTCGAATGGGACGTAAGCGTTCATCATGCGTGCCTCAGCCATCTGCCAGTCTCACCCTCAAGAACGTTTCGGCCTTGGCCAACGTTCCCCAACAGAGTGGAGCCACGGCCAAGTTCAGACGCAAAAGCCATTTCGATTTTTCCAGGGTAAATAAGTCCGCGGCCGCGATGATGTCAGTCGCCGCGACCAATAACGATAGTGATGAAGTTGGGTGACGGGCGGCGTCAAGCGCCAGCCGGAACCTTCTTGGAGCGCTTCTTGGCCGGTTCGACGGCTTCCGGCATGGCAGCGGCCGGTGCCTTGGAAGCCGGTGCCTTGGAAGTTGTCTTCGCCGGAGAAGCCTTGGCTGCAGCCGTTTTCACGGCCGGTTTCGGAGTTGCAGCCTTCGCCGCCGCTTTCGGCGACTTCGCGGCGGTGGCTGACTTGCCGCGCGACTCTGCCGCAGGCTTCTTGGAAGCGGTCGGCCCGAGCGTCGCATATTCCAGCTTGGCCCGCTCCCAATGCTCCCTATCCTTGCCTGAGGGATAGCCTTCTTCTTCCCACAAAATGTAGGCCCGCTTTCTGATCCAGACTTCTTCGGATTCCGCCATTCTTGTCTCCATTCGCCCAAGCGCCGAAACGTGTGCGGCGCAGAAAAGTTCCCTGGTAAAAACGAAAAATCGCAACCCGGCCGAGACGCGGCCAACACTTGAAAAAAACTTCCCCGGAGGCGGAACTTTTGGCTGTCAAATATACTTATGGCCGCCGGGAAGGAGACACATCCAATGGGAAAGTACTGCGATATCGTCCCACACGCAACCGGCTGGGTCTATGTCATCGACGGCGTTCAGTCTGCGTCCTATTATCACACCTATGAGCTCGCCATGGAGGCCGCCAAAGCACATGTGGCGCGCGACCGAAGCGGGCGGGTGGAGATTTTCCGCAGGCAGGCGCTGAACGGCGAAATGCTGCCGATTCCGCCAATGCACGGGACCCCGGACCAGTCAGCACCGAGACGATCTTTCCCGGCTTGAGAAAGTCGGCAGGGAGGAAAAGCCCCGGATAGTCTCCGGGGCTTTTCTCGGGTCGATGAAAAGGCGCGGCCGGCGCCGCGCCTCTCATGGGACTGAGAATGTCACGCAGCCTTCTGGGCAGCGGTGTTCACCGCGGTCTTGGCGAGAGCCGTCAGGGCTTCGTCGGTCTTGCTTTCCTCGGCGAGCGTCTGTTCGAGAAGCGTTACGGCGTCCCGGTGACCGAGCTGTTGGGCCCAGGCACGCAGGGTGCCGTAGCGGCTGATCTCGTAATGTTCGACAGCTTGCGCTGCTGCGAGCAGCCCGGCGTCGAGAGCTGGCGTGCCTTTGAACTCGTCAAGGATTTCCTCGCCTTCTTCGATGATGCCGTCGATCGCGGGGCAGGTCTTGCCCTGGGCCCGCTTGCCGATAATCTCGAAGACCTGCTTCAGGCGATCGATCTGACCTTCGGTTTCGTCCCTGTGTTTCTCGAATGCTGCCTTCAGCTTCGGATCCTGGGCGCCGCGTGCCATCTTCGGCAGCGCTTTCACGATCTGGCGCTCGGCGTAATAGATGTCCTTCAGGGTTTCATGAAAAAGGTCGTCGAGGGTCTTACTGGCCATGGGTCTCTCTCCTTGTTGATGGGTGTTCTTATGGGGGGGATTGCGAGGCATCTAACGAGCGGAGTGCCTTGCGGGTTCCACGGAAATCAATGCCTTTCGGGGGCAATTCGAAGATTATTGCGGCAGGCGACGACACCCCCGATGTCGAGAACGACATCTTCGGCTCGGGTTTTGTCGGCAAGCTGCGCGACGTATCCCTCCAGCGTCACCTCACCGTTCTCCACCGAGACCGACATGTTGGTCGGGTCGAGAAAAGCGTCCTGCGTGAGGTGCTCATTGACGTCCTGTGCGATCAGATCGTCGGGCCGGTCGTAACCGTTCGGTGCCTTGCCGATCTGCTTTTCCTGTTCCGGTCCCTCGGCGAAGATATTGGCTTCGCCCTGAAGATAACCGCTCGGGCGGCTTTCTGCCGGGCCCTCCCATCGAGGCCACTGCGAGGTCTCGCCGGGACGGCCAGCTTTCGGCTGCTCATTCTTCATCGGCTTTCTCCTTTTCAGGGGCATGATCGCCCGCAGCGGAGGAACCCACGGTTGCCGGAAAAGTTCCATGCGACTTGATGGAACCGGAACGCCCGAAACGCGTTTGGACCGTCAACTAGAAAAATGTTCACGACGGGAGAGACACATGCAGGACAGGCTGAAGATCTATCGGCTGGTGCCGACTGCTGCGCCACATGATCCGAACTGGCAGAACTCGCCACCACATGGCGAAGTGGTGGTCAGGGCCAAGACCGCTGGCGATGCGCGCTTGGTGGCGAGCCAGGCGGAACTTGATTTCATGGAAATCGACGCTTCCCCCAGCGAAGGCAATTCGACGGAGATGGCGAGCGCTTTCCGTAGCGACAAGCTCTATACGGTGATCGAAGACAGCAGCGGGCGGTTTGCGCCGAACGGGCCGCGGTGCGTGATCGGCGGCCGTGTGCGCACGGACAACCTGATTTCGACCCAGCTCTGATGCTTGGGGTAAAAGTGCCCAAGAGGAAGAATATCAGTCGGTACGACCGTCGATCTTTTCGTTGAGGGCCTTCTGCAGCGCTCGCGCCAGATCGAGCAACCGATCAGGAACCTCTTCCTTCTCGATCTCGGTCAGAAGGACCGAAACCTTGCGGCTGACCCGCCGTCCCATCCTGATGTCCTGTTCCGCAACCGGAGTGTCTTGTTTCGCCATCCCGACCTCTGACGTAATCACTACCGGCATCCGTTGCCGAAACAATAGCCGCCCGCCATAACGCTACATTAGCCTTCCATACATCAGGAAGGCTAACTTCGGATATCCCGAAAAAGTCACAGAGGACAAATGAAATAAGACGACTCCCTATCCAGGAAGCCGCCCAATTTGTTCCATAAGTTTTTCAGAAAGATCAGTGCCTGGGCGGTTTGGGCGTGCCGGAGGGGATCGATGTCACCGTGCTCGACACCGGATCACTTGCCGGAAAGGTATTTTCCAGGCCTTCGTTGAGCTGTTCATCCAACTCCTTCTTTTCGCCACGCTCGCGAGCCGACTGCTCGGCTTTTTTGTGCGAGTCTTTCTGCGCAGGGTTCGGGGTGCCGCTGGTGCTCATCTCGTTTTTCTCCTTGGCCTGTTTCGTCATGAAAACGGTTTGGTTCGAAAGTTTGTTCCGGAACCAAGCGGAGGCAGCGCGGGTTATCGGGCAAACGAAGGAGTTTTGTC
The DNA here is from genome assembly GCF_000731315.1 of Neorhizobium galegae bv. orientalis str. HAMBI 540. Lineage (NCBI taxonomy): Bacteria > Pseudomonadati > Pseudomonadota > Alphaproteobacteria > Hyphomicrobiales > Rhizobiaceae > Neorhizobium > Neorhizobium galegae. Next base: position 3,308,254 of record NZ_HG938353.1, on the reverse strand, counting down.
GTGGCCCCGCGCGTATTCTGGAAAGGTTATCTGAAACTCTCGCTCGTCACCTGTCGGGTGACGATGACGCCGGCGGTCTCCGAAGGCGCCAAGGTGCGATTCCACAATATCAACCGCAAGACCAATAATCGCGTCCTCAGCCAGTATGTCGATGCGCGGACAGGCGAGGCGGTCGAGGATGATGATCAGGTCAAAGGTTATCCGAAGGGCGAGGACGACTACGTTCTTCTCGAAGACGAAGAGATCGAGGATGTCGGGCTCGAAAGCACCCGTACGATCGATATCGAAACTTTCGTGCCGGCCGACTCGATCGGCTGGATCTGGTACGACCGGCCGCATTATCTGGCGCCCGACGACGAGGTGAGCGCCGAGGCCTTCGCGGTGATCCGGGAGGCTATGGCGAAGACCAATACCGGCGGCATTGCCCGGCTCGTCATGTATCGCCGCGAGCGGGCGGTTTTGCTGTTGCCGAAGGACAAGGGGATCGTCGTCTGGACCTTGCGTTATGGCGACGAAGTCCGCGACGCTGACGAATACGCCGCTGAGAAGCCGACGGGGAACGCCGGTTCCGAACATCTGGCGATGATGAAGAAGATTATCGACGAGCGCACTGAAGCCTGGAAGCCATCAATGGCGGATGATCCGGTCCAGGACCGGTTGCTGGAGATCATCGCCGAGCGCAAGAAGAGCCGGAAGACGAAGAAGAAGGTCGAGGAAAAGGCGCCCGAGCGCAGCAGCAACGTGATCGACATCACCGCCGCGCTGAAGAAGAGCCTGGAAGCGGAGCGGAAAGCGCCGAGGAAGTAAGGCGGTGCGGCAAACTCCCATCTCCCCCCTTGCGGGGGAGATGTCACCGGAGGTGACAGAGGGGGTGACGCCGCGAGTTCAATTGGCGATGAGTATGCGGCAGCACCCCCCTCTGCCCTGCCGGGCATCTCCCCCACAAGGGGGGAGATTGGCCAAGACGCAGCCTCTCATCTCGGCCTCTACCTCTTCTTCTTTGCCTTGAACTCGATCGGGGCTTCCGCCTTGCGAAAATCTCCCCACGGATCGTTCGTCTGCTGGGCGATGCGCGCCGGGGCGTTGTTGACGGTGAAATAGTTGGGGCCGATCGCTCCGCCGAGTTCGTCCCACTCGACCGGCATGGACACCGGTGCGCCGGGGCGGGCACGGGTAGAATAGGGGGCGACGGCAGTATTGCCGCGACCGTTGCGCAGGTAGTCGATGAGGATTTTGCCGCTTCGCTTCGACTTGGTGATCGTCGAGACATATTTGTCGGGATCGTCGCCGGCCATGCCGTCGGCCAGCGCCTTCATCGCCGCCTTCACTTCCGGCCATTCTGCCTTTGGTTTGACCGGTGCGACGACATGCAGGCCCTTGCCGCCCGAGGTTTTTACGAAGGCGACCAGCCCCATGTCCTCGAAACGACGCTTCACCTCATGAGCGGCAGCGATGATATCGGTCCAGGAGACGCCTTCGCCCGGATCGAGGTCGATATTGACCATGTCCGGCTTTTCCCAGTCGTCGAGGGTCGAGCCCCAGGGGTGGATTTCCAGCGTCGCTCCTTGGACGAGGCCGAGCAAACCATCGAGGTCACGGATGGTGATATCCTCTTCCGCCGGATCGGTGGGGTCCTTCACGAGCACGGCGTTCTTGGTCATGCCCTTCCAGCCATGTTTCTGGAAGAAGAGTGGTTTACCGATCCCATCCGGCCCACGCACCAGCGCCAGCGGGCGGTTCACGACGAAGGGCGCCATCAGCCGCCAGACTTCGGTGTAATAATCCGCAAGCCCGGCTTTGGTCACTCCGGCATCCGGCCAGTAGACCCGGTCTGGATGGGTAAGATTGACCGTCCGCTTCGGCGGCTTCGGTTGTTCCGCTACGTTCACAGGTCCGCCCTCCCGGACGATATCCTTGGGGTCCTTGTCTTCGCGCAAGCCCCGGAAAGCCGCGTGGCGGATATGCGCATCCGCCGTCCAACCGCGGAACTCCACTTCCGCCACCAGTTCGGGCCGCACGAAAACGACATCCTTCTTTTCCACCCCGGCAAGCTTTTCGTCAAACGGGCTTTCGCCGGTGTGAATCTCCTGGAGGCGTTTGAGGAGCGATTGCGCAACGGCGTTCGAATAACCCGTGCCGACGCGGCCGGCGTGCCGCAGCTTTCCCTTGTCGTAATATCCCATGACCAGCGATCCGATCGCCGTCCTCGAAACGGAGGAAGGGACAAATCCGGCGACCACGAATTCCTGTCGTGCCGAACATTTCGATTTCACCCAGTCGCGGCCGCGGCCAGGGCGGTAGGGCGCATCCGCGATCTTGGAAATGATGCCTTCCAGGCTCAGCCGGCAGGCATGCTTCAGGACCAGTCCGCCTTCGTCGCCAAAGTGCTCGCTATAGCGAAGGGCTGGACCGCTGCCGGTTAGCAGTGTTTCCAGCGCCTCCTTGCGCTTCAGAAGCGTCGCACCGGTCAGGTCGTAACCGTCGAGGTGAAGAATGTCGAAAGCGTAGAAGGTGAACCGGTCGTCCCGACCTTCGCTCAGGTCCTGCTGAAGCAGGGAGAAATCGGTGGCGCCGGAACCGGCCTCGACCGCTACTTCCCCGTCGATGATCGCATCGGCCGGGCTAAGCTTTCCGAATTCCGCGATGATCTCGTCTCCGAACTTATGCGTCCAATCGAGCCCCGTGCGGGTCAGCAGCGTCACTTTGCCGTCTGCGACGCGTGCCTGCAGGCGATAGCCATCGAGCTTGATCTCATGGACCCAGCGTTTGCCGGAAGGTGCACTCTTCACCAGGGTCGCAAGCTGCGGTTCGACGAAATCCGGGAGTTCGGCTTTCTTCGCGCCTTTGATCTTCGATGCAGCAATGTCGGATTTTTCCGGTTCTGGATCGGATTTCGCCTTCGCTTTCGGTTTGGCGGTATTCTTTGCAGGCGGTGCCTTGCGGCCCCAGATTTCGTCCAGTGTCTTGCCTGACTTCACCGAAAGCGGCATTTCGTCGAGAATGTCCTTGTCGCCCTCGGCGCGGGCGAACTCGTCCTCGCCTTTTACCAGCAGCCAATTCTCGCGTTTTTCGCCCTCTCTGCGGGCCATGCGGATCAGGTGCCAGCGGCCCTCCAGCTTCTCGCCCTTCAGCTCGAATTCCATATGGCCTTTCTTATAGCCCTTGTGAGGATCGCCGATGGGTTCCCAGGTGCCCCGATCCCAGAGCAGCACGGCGCCGGCGCCGTAATTGCCTTTCGGGATCATGCCTTCGAAACCGCCATAGTCGAGCGGATGGTCTTCCACATGCACCGCAAGCCGCTTTTCGCCAGGCACGAAGCTCGGGCCGCGGGTGACGGCCCAGCTTTTCAGGACGCCATCCATTTCCAGCCGGAAATCGTAGTGCAGGCGGGTGGCATCGTGTTTCTGGATGGCGAAACTGTTGCCGGATGCCTTGGCCTTGCGGCCGGAGACTTTCCCCTGAGGCTCGGGAGAAGCCTTGAAGTCCCGCTTCTGGTTATAGGTTTCGAGCGCCATGATCAGCTCGCCTTTCTCTGCGGGGCGGCAGTCTTACGAGATACGGTTTTCTTGGCGGGCTTCTTCGATGCAGTCTTCTTGTCGCCGGCGCTCTGGCGCAGCGCATCGAGCAGGCTGGAAACCTTCTTCGGTTCCGGCTTCGGCTGTTTCCTGAGCTTGCGGCCCTCGATCTTGGCCTTGATCAGCTCCGCGAGCGCCGCCTCGTAGCGGTCGTCGAACTCGGCCGGATCGAACTCGCCGCGTTTGGTGTCGATGATGTGCTCTGCGAGGTCGAGCATCTCGCCGTCGATCTTGAAGCTCTTGATGTCGGAGAAGATTTCCTTGGCCGGCCGGACCTCGTAGTCGTAGTTGAGCGTGCTGGCGATCATGCCCTTTTCGCTCGGGCGGATAAGCACCGTCCGGAGCCGCCGGAAGAGCACCGTGCGGGCAAGTGCTGCGACATTCTTCTCCTTCAGCCCCTTGCGGATCAGCTCGAAGACTTCCGCTGCCGGTTTGTCGGTCGGTGCCAGGTAATAGGGGCGGTCGATGAAGATGGTGTCGATGCCGTCGCATGGAATGAAGGTTTCGAGCTCCAGCGTCTTGTCGCTCTCTGGTACGGCGGCCTTCACCTCGTCGGGCTCCAGAAAGACATACTGGCCGCTCGAAACTTCATAGCCTTTGACGATGTCCTCGCTTTCGACCTGCCTGCCGGTGTCGGCATCGACCATCTGGCGGTGGACGCGGTTGCCGGTCTCGCGATTGATGATGTGAAAGCTGACGCGGTCGGATGTCGAGGCGGCCGTATAGAGGGCCACCGGGCAGCTCAGCTCTCCAACCTTCAGGTACCCTTTCCAGTTTGCACGCGGTGCCACGATCAGAACTCCATGAAAGTCCTATCAACAGGCGTGCCGGGCGCTTTGTTCCGCCTGGGGAAAGAAGTGGTCTTCTCACGAAGATGAATAGGGCATTCATCTCAGCGGAACCAAATACGTAAGGCGTGCGTTTGCCCCCGTCATTCCACAGCCATGAAGACTTCGGAGAGGTAGGCAACGGTGTCTGAATCACAGTTGAATGGTGATCCTGCACGTGCAGACATAGTGAGGCTTATTCCGGCTCTCCGCGCATTTGCCCGTACTTTCTGCCGCAATCCCAGCGATGCAGACGACCTGGTGCAGGAGACGTTGATGAAGGCGCTCGCCAATCTCGACAAGTTCGAGCCGGGCACCAAGCTGAAAAGCTGGCTTTTCACTATCATGCGCAACACCTTTTATACGCGGGCCAAGGTGCTTGGCCGCGAGGCGCCGGGGATCGAGGAGAACATTTCCGGGGATACGCCGGTAGCGGCGAGCCAGGAGATGGCGGCAAGAGCCCGGGAAGTTCAGCGAGCGCTCCAGAAACTGCCGCCGCATTATCGCGAAGTGCTGACGCTGGTCGCGATCCTGGGCGAAAGTTACGAGGCGACGGCGGAGATCTGCGATTGCGCGGTGGGCACGGTGAAAAGCCGTCTAAACCGAGCGCGGCATCAAATTCTGCAGGAATTGGGAGAAGAAACCAACTGAGCTGCCGCACCCGGCAGCTTCTTGTTCTTTGGAGGTCACCGTGAAGTTCACATTGATCGCGGTGGCGATGTCCTTGTGACGATCGCCTCGGTTTTTGCGTTCATCTAGCAGATCAGGCCGGATCCTGATCAAGGTCTGGATAATGCCGGAATATGCCCGACTCATTGAACGCGAGCCGGCGTTTCGACCTTAGATAGGCCTCGATATTCGGACGTTCGGCGACCGCATCGCGTAGTTTGGCGACACGGGGGTAATCATTATCGAAATTTTTCATGGCGCGCGGGAAGGCATAGGCGAGACCTTTGGCTAGCTGGAAGAGCGACAGGTCGACGTAAGTCAGGGTGTCGCCCAGCGCATAGCCGCTCTTGGTAGGGTTTGCGGCGATGATGCGGTCGAAATAGCCGATGAATTTCGGCACCCGGTGTTTCAGGAAGGCCTTGGAACGCGCCTTGGCCTCCGGCCTCTGATCCTCATAATAGTCGGCGGTGCTGATCGGGTGGTGCGTATCGTGCACTTCCGCGAGGAAATCGGTGATCGTCAGCTGGAGGCCGTGGGCGAAGAGGCGGGATTTCTCGTCTTTCGGCACCAGATCCAGCTTCGGCCCGAGGTAATTGAGGATGTTGGCGACATGGGAGACGATCAGGTCGCCATCCTTGAGAAAGGGCGGTGCGAACGGCATGTCGTAACCATGCTTGCCGTGCATATAGTTCATCATTTTCGCAGTACCGCGTTCGCCGCGGGCTACGTCCACATAGTCGGCTCCAGCCTCTTCCAGCGCCAGCCGTACGAATTCGCCGCGGCCCTGAAGGCCGTCCCAGTAATAAAGTTCGTAGGTCATCTTCACTCCAGAAATTCTGCAATCTTTTTCAGATCATCGACGAAGCGGGCCCGGTTGAGCTCCGCGTCCGGCTGATCCATCGTCCTCAGCAGCGCCGAAGGGTGGATGGTCACCAGTACCGGCAGGCCGTCCGGCGATCTCAACATCGTGCCGCGATCACGGGTCACTTTCGCCTGCCTTCCCAGCAAGGCATAAAGCGCCGTCGCGCCGAGCGCTACGGCGAGTTTCGGTTTGATCAAGCGCAGCTCCGCTGCTAGCCACCAGGCGCAGGCCTGGACCTCGCCCGCATTGGGTTTGGCATGGATGCGGCGCTTGCCGCGTGGGGTGAACTTGAAATGCTTCACCGCATTGGTGACGTAGCAGATATCGCGTTCGACGCCGGCTTCCTCTAGACAGCGATCGAGGAGCTTTCCTGCCGGCCCGACGAACGGCTTGCCCGCCTGATCCTCCTTGTCTCCCGGCTGCTCGCCGACGAAGAGCACCTTCGCTTTGGGCGGCCCCTCTCCGAACACGAGATGGGTGGCGTTCCTATAGAGGTCGCAACGGGTGCAGCTTTCCGCATCCTGCTCGATGTCCGGTAGTTTTTCGCCGTCCGCGCCCGATGTCTCGAAGGCTGGGCCTTTGCGCGATGTCAGCATGTTCGAACTCCTTGTAGACGGTTTAGAACCGGCTCGCCCGTGTGACTGTTCCTTTAAATTTGCATGGCGGGAATATGGGTTGGAACTTTTGCACAAAGGTTGGGTTGAAGGCTCGTCTGGTTTGGCAACGTTTTTCGCTCGAGATTTCAAGTTTGGCAGGATTTTGAACATGGCCATCAGGATTACCGCGATCGTTTTTATTTTTATCGGTTTGGCGTTGGCCGTCGGCGGCGGACAACTGGTACTGCTCGGAGGCAGCGCCTATTACATTATCTGCGGTCTCGGCTTCGTGGTGACCGCCATCCTGCTTTTCCTCCGGAATGCCATGGCGCTCAGGGTCTATGCAGTTATCGTGCTGGCTTCGCTTGCCTGGGCGATCTGGGAGGTCGGGCTCGACTGGTGGCAGCTCGGCCCGCGCGGTGGACTGATCATCCTACTCGGTCTCTGGCTCTTGACACCCTGGGTCCGCACCCCGCTCGGCTTTTCGAGCCCGACCGGCATGCGCTACGGCGCCAGTGCACTGCCGCTTGGTATTTCGCTGATGATCGCGATCGTCGTCGCCATAGTTTCGATGTTCCTCGATCCGCTCGACCGGAGCGGCGAGCTGCCGCAACAGTCGGTCGCTGCCGCTCCGCCGATGGGCGGCAACGTGCCGCCCGGCGAATGGCATCAGTACGGACGGACACCCTATGGCCAGCGTTATTCGCCGCTCGACCAGATCAAGGTCGATAACGTCGCCAAGCTCACGGAAGCCTGGCGCTACCAGACCGGGGACGTGAAACGGCCGGACGACGTGGGCGAGACCACCTATCAGGTGACGCCGCTCAAAGTCGGCAATTCGCTCTATCTCTGCACGCCGCACAATCTTGCGATCGCGCTCGATGCGACGACTGGCAAGGAGAAGTGGAAATACGACCCTAATTCCGGCATGAACCCGGACCGGCAGCACCAGACCTGCCGCGGCGTCAGTTATTATAAGGATGCCGCCGCGGCAGCCGGCAGCCCGTGTGCGGAACGGGTCTATCTGCCGACCTCGGATGCGCGGCTGATCGCCCTCGATGCGGCGAACGGCCAGGTCTGCACCTCCTTTGCCGACAACGGAACGCTGCAGCTCACCAGCGGTATGCGGTACAATCCAGCCGGCTACTATTATTCGACCTCTCCGCCGGCAATCGCCGGCAACAAGATCATCATCGGTGGGGCGGTCAACGACAACTATTCCACCCAGTCGCAATCCGGCGTCATCCGCGCCTTCGACGTCAATACGGGACAGCTGATCTGGAACTGGGATTCGGGCAATCCGAGTCAGACCCAGCCGCTGCCGCCGGGTCAGACCTACACGACCAATTCGCCCAATAGCTGGTCGGTGTTCAGCATCGACGAGGAGCTGGGGCTCGTCTATGTCCCGCTCGGCAACCAGGTGCCGGACCAGCTCGGCATGGGCCGCAGCGAGAGCGTGGAAAAATATTCCTCGTCGATCGTCGCGCTCGATCTCAATACCGGTGTCGACCGCTGGGTGCGCCAGACGGTGCATCACGATCTCTGGGACATGGACGTGCCTGCCCAGCCGGTCCTCCTCAACATCTCCAGGCCGGACAATACGGTCGTGCCGGCTCTGGTCGGTCCGACCAAGCAGGGCGACATCTACGTGCTCGACCGCCGCAGCGGCGAGCCGATCATCCCGGTCACCGAGGAACCGGCACCGGGAGGTGCGATCCCGGAAGATCGTACCGCGCCGACGCAACCCACCTCAGCTCTGTCCTTCAAGCCGAGACCGCTCGAAGAACAGGACATGTGGGGCGTCACCATGTTCGACCAGATGGTCTGCCGCATCTGGTATCATCAGTACAATTATCTCGGCCGCTACACGCCGCCGTCGCTGAAGGGCTCGATCATCTATCCGGGCAATTTCGGCACGTTCAACTGGGGCAGCGTCGCGGTCGATCCGGAACGGCAGGTTATGTTCGGCATGCCGACCTATCTCGCCTTCACCTCGAGGCTGGTGCCGCGTGCGGACATCCCGCCGAAGGCACAGGATCAGAAGGGCAGCGAACAGGGCCTCAACCGCAATGACGGCGCACCTTACGGCGTTTACATGGGTCCGTTCCTCGGGCCGCTGCAGATCCCCTGCCAGGCACCGCCCTGGGGTTACGTCTCGGGCGTCGACCTGCGGACCGGCCAGATCGCCTACAAGCACCGCAACGGCACGGTCTATGACATGACGCCATTGCCACTGCCCTTCAAGGTCGGGGTGCCCGGCATCGGCGGACCAATGATCACCAAGGGTGGCGTGGCGTTCCTCGGCGCTGCGGTCGACAACTATCTGCGCGCCTACAACCTCACCAACGGTCACGAGCTCTGGAAGGCGCGGCTGCCGGCTGGCGGCCAGGCGACGCCGATGACCTATGCGGTCGATGACGGGCGCCAGTTCGTGGTGATGGTGGCCGGCGGACACGGTTCGGTCGGCACCAAGCCGGGCGACTACGTGATCGCCTACGCCCTACCGCGATAGAGGGAGTCAAAAGGAAGGCCCGGCCGTTCGGCGCCCGGGCCTTTCCGGTCCCATTTATCGGAGGTTACATCGGCCGGTTGAAACGGAGCTCATTGCGCACGGTGGTCACTCCGGCTACGTTCAGGGCCACTTCCTCGGCCCGCGCAATCTCGCTTTCCAACTGGACCGTCCCGATTAGCGTCACCTCGGAACTGCGGGCGATGACGGCGACGTCGCTTGCATCGACGCCGCCGGCAGAAGCCAGGGCATCGGAAACCGCTCCTTCGAGCGTCGCGCCGGGTGGAAACTCCGCCTCGACCTCAGCGGACGTCTCGTGAAAATGCTGATGCTTGAAGACCATTGTCGTACTCCGTTCTGACACGGCACGACAACGCGCGGCGAGGGCGATTGGTTCAGCGCCCGCCGGCGAGAACCGTGGCGATGATCTCCTCAAGCTGGTTCTGCGAGAAGGGTTTCGGCAGTCGCGGCAGGCGGTTGTCGCCGCCGGTCGGCAGCTCGGCGTAGCCGGTTGCCAGCACCACCGGAAGGCCTGGCCTTTCTTCGCGGATGACGGCGGCCAGTTCCGAGCCGGTCATGCGCGGCATCGAATGATCGGTGATGACAAGATCGATGTCATGGGCGCCGCTTCTCAGCTCCTTCAGGGCATCGGTGCCGCTATAAGCCTCGATCACGGTGTGGCCGAGATCTTCCAGCATCAGAGTCGTGTTCATCAGGACCAGCGCATCGTCATCGACGGCGAGAATCGTCAGGCGTCCTATGGGAGTTGCGGCGGGGGAAGGCATGGTCTGCTCCGAAGACTGCGGACAATCGTTTGCATCTGCCGCAGGCAGATAGAGCGAAACCGTCGTGCCCTTGCCCTTTTGGCTTTGGATATCGAGTTTGCCGCCCGACTGTTCGGTCAGGCCCTGCACCATGGAAAGTCCGAGTCCCGTCCCCTTGCCGACACCTTTGGTGGTGAAGAAAGGTGTGGTTGCGCGGATGAGGGTTTCCTCGTCCATGCCTTCGCCGCTGTCGGCGACCGCCAGCCGCACGTAACGGCCAGGTTTCAGCCTCTCGACATTCTTGTCCGCGAAATATTCCTCGGCGCTGATGACGATCGTGCCGCCCCCCGCCATCGCGTCTCGGGCGTTGACGACGAGGTTCAGAACCGCGGTTTCGAGTTGAACCGGGTCGCTCGTGACATGCGGCAGGTTTTTGGCAAACCGGGTTTCGACGGATGCGGAGGCACTGAGCGAGCGCTGAACGAAATCCATCATGCCGCTTACGAGTGCCGGCACGTTGATGGCTTGCATGTTCAATTCCTGGCGCCGGGAAAATGCGAGCATGCGCTGGGTCAGCGCAGCACCCCGTTCGGCGCCCTGAATGGCATTGTCCAGCAGCGGCGTCAGCGCTGGATCGTCGGGCAGGCGTTTTTTCAGAATTTCCAGGCTTCCCAGCACGGCCATCAGCAGATTGTTGAAGTCGTGGGCGACGCCACCGGTCAACTGGCCGATCGCTTCCATCTTCTGGGATTGGAAAAGTTCTTCGCGTGCCTGGGTAAGAGCCTTTTGCGCCTCGACTTTTTCGGTGATGTCGCGCGTGATCTTGGCGAAACCGATGAGTGTGCCGTCTTCGTTGCGGATCGCGTCGATGATCACATGTGCCCAGAAACGTGTTCCATCCTTGCGCTGCCGCCAGGCTTCCCTCTCGAATCGTCCCTCGCGCCGTGCAGTCTCCAGGCTTCGGTTCGGCTCGCCGCGTTCGCGGTCCTCCGGGGTATAGAACTGCGAAAAATGCTTGCCGACGATCTCATCCGCCGTGTAGCCCTTGATGCGCGCGGCACCGGAGTTCCAGTTGCTGACGCGGCCATCCGGGTCGAGCATGTAGAGAGCATAGTCCGTAACACCCTGGACGAGAATCTGAAATTTCTCCTCGCTCAATCGGAGTTCCGCTTCAGCGCGTTTCCGTTCTGTCAGATCGCGGGTCACTTTTGCGAAGCCGAGAAGTTCGCCGGACCGACTCCAGATCGGGTCGATGATGACGTGGGCCCAGAAGCGGCTGCCGTCCTTGCGGACGCGCCATCCTTCCCTTTCGAAGCGGCCTTCGGTGGCAGCCATCCGCAACGCATGTTCGGGCGCTCGCGCCAATCGGTCTTCAGGCGTATAGAAGCGGGAAAAATGCTCGCCTAGGATTTCCCAGGCCTCGTATCCCTTGAAGCGTTGGGCGCCGGGATTCCAGCTGGCGATCTTACCCTCCGGGTCAAGCATGTAAATCGCGTAATCGGTGATGGAATCGACGAGTAGACGATAGCGTTCGTCATCAAGCAACGACACGTCATAGCTTTGCGGAACGCTCATCAATTTCCCCCGTCCCATGAAGTTTGTGCCCTGGCGTGATATAACAACGATACTTCCTAACTCTGCGGCACGCCCATCGCTCGTCTCTGGTCCACGAGGCTCGTGGTCTAACGCGACTTAATGCCTAAATCCTATTTTGGTTCCCGGTTTTTGCAAATTTTAACGTGCGACCAATGGGGCGGTGGTGTGTCAAGGGTTGACGGATGATGAGTTTCCGTTTACGACTGACGAAAGATGAAAATCGTCACACGTAAAACGAAAGCCATCAGCGTATGGATACCAACGAAAATACCCTGGACACGTCGCGCCAAGACAATGTCGGCCGTATTCTCGACGCGGCGGAGCGGCTGTTCAAGCATTACGGCTACACCAAGACGAATGTGGCGGATATCGCGCGCGATCTCGGTATGTCGCCCGCCAATATCTACCGCTTTTTCTCGTCCAAGGCGGATATCCATCAGGCCTTGGCAAGCCGTATGCTGGACGGCAGCTATCAGGCGGCACTCGCCAATGCAAAGCGGCCGGTGAGCGCCACGGAACGGCTGCGCAATCACGTCCTGCAGCAGCACCGCTTCACGCTCGAGACCATGCTCGACGAAAAGAAGGTGCATGAGATGGTGGTGATCGCCATCGAGCAGCAATGGCCAGTCATCGAACAGCATCTCGAACGCATCCGTGTCGTCATTGCGGGTCTCATCAAAGATGGCATCGAAGCCGGTGAGTTCCGCGAACAGGATCACCAGCTCGCATCCGAATGCTTCATGTCGTCCATGGTCATCCTTTGTCATCCGCAGCTCATCGCGGATTGCCTTCTGGAGAGCCGGATCGGCAAGCCCGAGGACCTCGTGGAATTCGGCCTCAGGGCCCTCAGATAATTCGCCTGAAATAGTTCCGGGGCGCCAAGGGGGCGTCTTGATCGAAAACCCGCCACCAGGAGTGCGGAACCATGTTTTTCGTAAAGACCAGACGTAATGTCTCGTTTCTCGTCAAAGGCCTTTTAGTCGCGACCGCGTTCGGCGCGCTGACGGCCTGCTCGCAAGAGAAGAAAGTCGAAGCCCCGGAAATCGTCCGTCCGGTCAAAGTGACCGAGGTTGCCGCTGCCGATCACGGCCGCAGGCTTCAATATTCCGGCTCAGTCAAGGCGCGCACCGAAATGAACCTCGGCTTCCGCGTCGCCGGCAAGATCACCGAGCGGCTCGTCGATGTCGGTCAGCGCGTTCGCCCCGGCGACGTGCTCGCAAAGCTTGACGCCGTCGATTACCAGCTTGCGGTGCGCCGCGCAGAGGCCGATCTCGCCTCCGCTCAGAAGCAGGTGGAAATCTCCGGCCTCGCCCGCCGGCGGGTCGAGACGCTTGCCGAAAAGAGCATTTCCTCCCAATCGCAGCTCGAACAGGCGCAGCTGGCCAATGACCAGGCCGTTTCGCAAAAGGAATCGGCCCAGTCAGCACTCGACCAAGCCCGTAACCAGGTTGCCTATACGGAATTGAAGTCAGACCAGAACGGCATCGTCACAGCGGTCAGCGCCGATATCGGCCAGGTGGTTGCGTCCGGCACCCCGGTCCTCTCCGTCGCGGTCGAGGGCAGCAAGGAAGTGCAGATCGCCGTTCCGGAAATGGACGTCGCTCAGTTCAAGCCGGGCAAGACGGTGAAGGCCCGTTTCTGGTCGGCCACCGATCTCGTGCTCGACGGCAAGGTCCGCGAAGTGGCCGGCAGTGCCGATGCCCAATCGCGCACCTTCGCGGTTCGCGTCAGTCTGCCTGCGGATACACGGGTGCTGCTCGGCATGACTGCGACGATCGAGGCGGACGAAGACAATGCCGTCGCCACCTATGCCGTTCCGCTTGCCGCGCTTTCCAAGAAGGACGGCCAGTCCGTCGTCTGGATCGTCGACCGCGGCAAGGGCACCGTCAGCTCGCGTGCCGTCAAGGTCGCCGATTTCTCCGATAACGGCGTTCGTGTCGCCGACGGCGTTGCCAAGGGCGACCTCGTCGTCTCGGCCGGCACGCAGTTCATGAAGGAAGACATGAAGGTCAAGCTGCCGGAAAACATCGCCTCACGCTTCGGCAGCGTCAGCAGCCTTACCACCGCTTCGCTCGCGCCCTGATCGCTCGGCTTAAAGGACCCAAGACCATGAGCTCCTCTCATCAGGCCAATCCCCCGGAAAAGGCCCGGTTCAACCTGTCCCGCTGGGCGATTGCCCATCCGAGCATCGCCCGTTTTCTCTTCGGCCTCATCATCGTCATGGGCGCACTCGGCGTCATGAACATGGGGCAGAAGGAAGACCCGGACTTCACCTTCCGCGTCATGGTCGTGCAGACCGTCTGGCCCGGCGCCTCCATTCAGGAGATGCAGGACCAGGTCGTCAACAAGATCGAGCGAAAGCTGCAGGAAACCCCGCATCTCGACTGGGTCAAGTCCTATACCCGCGCCGGCGTGGCGATCACCACGATACAGATCAAGGGCGACACCAATACCGCCCAGGTCAACGACGCCTTCTATCAGGTTCGCAAGAAGGTCGGGGACATCGCCCAGGATCTGCCGGCCGGCCTGCTCGGTCCGTATTTCAACGACGAGTTCGGCGACACCTATATCACGCTCAACTCGATCAGCGGCGAAGGCTACAGCTATCCTGAACTGAAGCAGTTCGCCATCCAGGCCCGCGACATGCTGCTCGCCACGCCCGGCGTCGAAAAGGCGGTCATCCTCGGCGACCAGCCGCAGAAGATCTTCATCGACGTCTCGTCGAAGGCGCTTGCCGAGCGCGGCCTCACTCTTATCAACGTCCGCGACGCGTTGTCCGGCCAGAACAATATCGATCCCGCCGGCAACGTTCAGACCGCCGATCGGTCGGTGCGTATAGCGGTCGAAGGCGGCGTCACGACGCCGGAAGACATCCGCGAACTGCGCCTCAAGGCAGGTAGCCAGGTGATCCGGCTCGGCGATATCGCCACCGTCACCGCCGGCCTCGAAAATCCCTATCAGCGCAAGTTCCGCTTCAATGGTCACGACAGCATCCAGGTCGGCGTCGTCATGGCCAAGGGCTTCAAGGTCACCGATGTCGGCCATCAGGTCGAGGCGACCTATGAGCGTTTCGAACAGACGCTGCCGGTTGGCGTGTCTGTCCAGCAGGTTTCCAACCAGCCGGAAGTGGTCACCGAAGCGGTCGGCGAATTCACCCAGGCCCTGCTGGAAGCTCTCGTCATCGTCCTCATCGTCTCGCTGATCTCGATCGGCTGGCGTTCGGGCATCGTCATCGCCATCACCATTCCGCTGGTTCTGTCAGCCACGTTCGCGATCATGTTCTACATGGGCATCGAGCTGCAGCGCATCTCGCTCGGCGCGCTGATCATCGCGCTCGGCCTGCTCGTCGACGACGCGATGATCGTCGTCGAGATGATGGAACGGAAGCTGGAGGAGGGGCTCGCACGCCTCGATGCCGCCACCTTCGCCTATTCATCCACCGCCTTCCCGATGCTCACCGGCACATTGATCACCACTGCCGGCTTCATCCCGGTCGGGTTCGCCGATTCCACCGCCGGCGAATACGTGCGCACGCTGTTCTACGTGGTAGGCATCGCGCTCGTCGTGTCGTGGTTCGTGGCCGTCTATTTCACTCCCTGGCTCGGCTACATGATCCTCAAGCAGCGGGCGCATGCAGGCACCCATCACGATGCTTACGACACCCGCATGTATCGCGGCGTCCGGCATGCCGTCGGCTGGTCCGTGCGTCACAAGGCTATCGTGCTCCTTCTCACTCTCGGCGCCTTCGCCGGTAGCCTGTGGTCCTTCCAGTTTATTCCGCAGAGCTTCTTCCCGCAGTCCTCGCGGCCGGAAATCCTCGTGGATCTGTGGCTGCCGGAAGGCACGGCCATCGAGGAAGTGGAACGCCAGGCGAAAGCCCTTGAGGACAAGATTCTGCCCGACCAGGACAAGACCTTCGTCGCCACCTATATCGGCGAAGGCGCCCCGCGCTTCTTCCTACCGCTCGACCAGCAGCTCCGCAACCCGAACTACGCGCAGCTCCTGATCATGTCGAAGGACGTGGACGCCCGCGAACGGCTGATCGTCAAGCTCAGGGGTATCCTTGCACAGGACTTCCCGACCGTACGCGGCAAGGTCGATCGTCTGTTCCTCGGCCCGCCGGTCGGCTGGCCCGTCCAGATGCGTGTCACCGGTCCCGACGCGGCGGAGGTCCGCCGGATCGCCGACCAGGTCAAGGAACGTTACCAGCAGCAGCCGCTGTTCGGCGCCATCCACGACGACTGGATGGAACCGGTGACGGCCATGAAACTGGTCATCGACCAGGATCGTGCCCGTGCCCTCGGGGTCACCTCTCAGCGTGTCCGCCAGATGCTGCAGTCGGCTACCGCCGGTGCGCCGATCAGCGACTTCCGCGATGGCGAAGAAACGGTCTCGATCGTTGTCCGCGAGCCGGATGCCACCCGCAACCTGCTCTCGGCCGTCCAGTCGGTCTACGTGCCGACGGATTTCGGCGGCTTCGTGCCGGTCTCGCAGATTGCCAAGGTCGTG
This sequence comes from Neorhizobium galegae bv. orientalis str. HAMBI 540, assembly GCF_000731315.1. Classification (NCBI taxonomy): domain Bacteria; kingdom Pseudomonadati; phylum Pseudomonadota; class Alphaproteobacteria; order Hyphomicrobiales; family Rhizobiaceae; genus Neorhizobium; species Neorhizobium galegae. The sequence goes on along the minus strand of NZ_HG938353.1, from coordinate 3,292,347 downwards.
CCGGTTCTCGAACAGGGTATCGAGTGGCGCCGCGACCGCCTGCCGACGATCACCGTCAAGGCGACGCTGCCGGACGGCGTGGAACCGACCCAGGTGTCGCTCAACCTCTACAACAGCATGGCCGACCTGCGCGCCAGCCTGCCTGCCGGCTACCATGTCGACATCCAGGGCGGTGCGGAGGATGCAGCCGAAAGCCAGAACTCGATCGCTGCCAAGGCGCCGATCATGCTCCTGGTCATCCTCGTGCTGTTGATGATCCAGCTGCAGCATTTCGGCAAGGCGATGATGGTGCTGGCAACCGGTCCGCTCGGCATCATCGGCGCTGCCATGGCGCTGCTTCTGACCGGCGCGCCGTTCGGCTTCGTGGCGATCCTCGGGGTCATCGCGCTGCTCGGCATCATCATCCGCAACTCGATTATCCTGGTCGACCAGATCGACCAGGATATCGCGGCCGGCATGGAGCGGATGGAGGCGATCGTCGGCGCGGCCGTGCGTCGTTTCCGGCCGATCATGCTGACGGCGCTGACAGCCGTGCTGGCGCTGTACCCGATCTCGCGCGGCGTGTTCTGGGGTCCGCTCGCCTATGCGATGATGGGCGGCATCCTGGTTGCCACCGTGTTGACCATCCTGGTCCTCCCGGCCGCCTATGCCCTCTTCTTCGGCCGCGAGCCGAAGAAGGCGAAAACCGACGACAGGACGCCCGCCAATCAGGGCGACCTTTTCGACAGCCGCGACGACCTGCCGATGGCAGCGGAGTGACGGCGAGCGCCTTCCTCGGGAGCCTGGTAACTCCTGAGGAAGGCGTGCTGATTGGCCCGGACGGACTGGAAGATATAGTCCGTCACCATCCGCACGCGCGGGATCTGGCTCAGGTCCCGATGGCACATCAGCCAGTAGCCGCGTCTCAGTTCCACCTCGTCAGGCAGCACGATTTCGAGGTCAGGCTGGACGCGCGTGATGAAATGCGGCAGCACGCAGAGGCCGAGCCCGTTCAGCGTCGCGGTCAATTGCGCAAAAATGCTGGAGCTCTGGAAGCGCGCCTTGATGCCCGGATGGACGTCGCCGAGATAGTCTAGCCCTGGCGCGAAGATCATGTCCTCGATATAGCCGATGAACGGATGCGACAGCAGATCTTGCCGGCTGCGGATCGGACCTACCTTGGACAGGTAGGATTTCGCGCCATAGACGTTGAGGCTGTAGTCGGTGAGCTTTTCCGTAAGATAAGGCCCTTCCTTGGGCGGATCGAGCGAGACGGCGATATCCGCCTCCTTGCGCGACAGCGACATGATCTGCTGGATCGTCACCAGTTCCAGCGAGATGTTCGGGTGGCTGTCGCAGAAGCTGCGGATCTTGTCGGCGAAGAAGAAATTCGCAAACCCTTCCGGGGTGCTTAAGCGCACCACGCCGCGCTGTGCCGTGGTGCCCGAGGCGACATCCGCCTGCAGCCGGTCCGCCTCGGTCTCGATCCGTTCTGCCGTCTCGATGAACCGCTGGCCCATGCTGGTCAGGACATAACCGCGCGGATTGCGCTCGAACAGCTTGACCTTGAGTGCGAATTCCAGCCGGTCGATACGCCGGGACACGGTGGCGTGGCTGGTGCGCAATTGGCGGGCTGCGGTGGACAGCTGGCCGCTGCGCGCCACTGCCAGAAAATATTGAAGATCGTCCCAGGTGAAGTTCTGATTGTTGCTCAATACGTTCCCGTCTGTTCAAAAATGCACAGATGCTGTTTGCAATTAATTACAGAGACCTGCTTGCGTCAACGGCGGTTTTCCTGAACCATGCAATCCGGAGCAGCCGCTTTGAGGAGAACGGCTCACCAATTTTGAACAGACCTCTGGCCAAATTTTCTGGGCACATTCTCTGGGAGGAGAAATCATGCACAAGACAATTCTGACATCATTTGTAACATCATCCCTGGCAGTGCTTCTCGCAAGCAGCGCGGCATTCGCGCAGAGCGCGCCCGGGGGCGTGTCCGACAACAAGGTCAAGATCGGCATCCTGAACGACCAGTCGGGCGTCTATTCCGAGTTCGGCGGCAAGTCGTCGGTCGAGGCGGCCAAGATGGCGGTCGAGGATTTCGGCGGCAAGGTTCTGGGGCAGCCGATCGAGATCGTTGATGCCGACCACCAGAACAAGCCGGACATCGCCTCCAACATCGCCCGCCAGTGGTACGACACGCAGCAGGTCGATGCGATCATGGAGCTGACGACCTCGTCTGTCGCGCTCGCAGTACAGGCGGTCGGTAAGGAAAAGAAGAAGATCGACATCGTCACGGGTGCGGCGACCACCGATTTGACCGGCAAGGCCTGCACCCCCTATGGCTTCCACTGGGCCTATGACACGCATGCGCTCGCGGTCGGCACCGGCGGCGCGCTTGTCAAGCAGGGCGGCGACAGCTGGTTCTTCCTCACCGCCGACTATGCCTTCGGTTATTCGCTCGAGCAGCAGACCGGCGACTTCGTGAAATCCTCCGGCGGCAAGATCGTCGGCGCGGTCCGTCATCCGCTTGCCACCACCGATTTCTCGTCCTTCCTGCTGCAGGCCCAGTCTTCCGGTGCCAAGGTCGTCGGCCTTGCCAATGCCGGCCTCGACACGGCGAACGCCATCAAGCAGGCGGCGGAGTTCGGCATCACCGCCGGCGGTCAGCGCCTCGCAGCGCTGCTCTTCACGCTCGCCGAAGTGCACGGCCTCGGCCTGCAGGCGGCGCAGGGCCTGACCCTGACCGAAGGTTATTACTGGAACCTCGACGACAAGAGCCGGGAGTTTGCGAAAAAGTTCTTCGCCCGCACCAAGAAGATGCCGAACATGGTCCACAGCGGCACCTATTCGGCGGTCACCCAGTATCTGAAGGCAATCCAGAAAGCCGGCACCGACGATGCGGATGCCGTTTCCAAGGCGCTGCATGAAATGCCGGTCGACGACTTCTTCGCCCGCGGCGGTACGGTCGCCAAGAACGGTCGGATGATCCACGACATGTACCTGCTGCAGGTCAAGAAGCCGGGCGAAAGCAAGGAGCCCTGGGATTATTTTACGGTGCTGGCAACCATCCCCGGCAAAGAGGCCTACATGGATCCCGCCAAGAGCGGCTGCGATCTGGTGAAGTAATGGCGGTCGCCGCAACAGCAAAACAGGAAGAGCTGCGGGTGGTGTTATCCGCCCGCGGCCTCTCGAAGAGCTTCGGCGCCTTCATGGCGGTGAAGAACGTCGATCTCGACGTCCGCCACGCGCGCGTCCACGCCTTGATCGGCCCGAACGGCGCCGGCAAGACCACGGTCTTCAATCTGCTCACCAAGTTCCTGCAGCCGACGGCTGGCTCGATCACGCTTCTGGGCACGGACATCACCAAAACGCAGCCGGACAGGATCGCGCGGATGGGGCTTGTCCGTTCCTTCCAGATTTCGGCGGTCTTTCCGCATCTGACGGTGCTCGACAACGTGCGTGTCGCGCTGCAGCGGCCGAACGGGCTTTCGACGCAGTTCTGGCTGCCCGTCTCCTCGCTCGATCGGCTGAATGCGCGGGCCGACGAATTGATCGAGTCGGTCGGCCTGAAGCGCGAACGCAATGCGCTCGCCGCCGACCTTTCCTACGGCCGCAAGCGCGTGCTGGAGATCGCGACGACGCTGGCGCTCGATCCCAAGGTTCTGCTGCTCGACGAGCCGATGGCCGGCATGGGGCAGGAGGATATCGGCACCGTTTCCAACATCATTCGCGAGGTGGCAAAGACCCGTGCGGTGCTGATGGTGGAGCACAATCTCTCCGTTGTCGCCGACATCTGCCACCATGTGACGGTGCTCCAGCGCGGCGAAATCCTTGCCGAGGGCGACTATGCCACCGTCAGCCAGGACCCGCGGGTCCGCACCGCCTACATGGGCACGGAGGAGGCTTGATGGCACCGTTGTTGCAAGTTTCCAACCTCAATGCCTGGTATGGCGAAAGCCATGTCCTGCACGGTGTCGATATGACCGTTGGGGAGGGCGAGACGATTACCATTCTCGGCCGCAACGGCGTCGGCAAGACGACGACGCTGAGGACCATCGTCGGCATCATCCGCGAGCGGAAGGGCGAAATCCGCTTTGCCGGCAAGGATATGCTCGGCGTGCCGCTGCATCGCACGGCGCATAACGGCATCGGCTTCGTACCGGAGGAGCGCGGCATCTTTTCGACGCTGACGGTCGAGGAAAACCTGATGCTGCCGCCGGTGGTGGCAGAAGGCGGCATGTCGCTCGAGGAGATCTACGAGCTCTTCCCCAACCTCCAGGAGCGTCGCTCCAGCCCCGGCACCAAGCTCTCCGGTGGCGAGCAGCAGATGCTAGCGATCGCCCGCATCCTGCGCACCGGCGTTAAGCTTCTGATATTGGACGAGCCGACCGAAGGCCTGGCTCCGGTTATCGTGCAGCGGATCGGCGAGGTGCTGAAGACGCTGAAGGAACGTGGCATGACGGTGCTTCTGGTGGAGCAGAATTTCCGCTTCGCGAGCCGCGTCGCCGACCGGTTCTATCTGATGGATCATGGGCGGATGGTCGCGAATTTCCCGGTGGCTGAGCTGCCGGGGAAGATGGACATGCTGCATAAAGTGCTGGGAGTGTGACGTTATGACGATGATCTTCGGCATACCGCTTCAGGCCTTTCTCGGGCAGCTCCTGATCGGCCTGATCAACGGGTCCTTCTACGCGCTCCTGAGCCTCGGCCTTGCGGTCATCTTCGGCCTTCTGCGCGTCATCAACTTCGCCCATGGTGCGCAATACATGCTCGGCGCCTTTGCGGCTATGCTGATGCTGGAATATTTCGGCATCAACTATTGGGTCGCGCTGATCCTCGGGCCGATCGTCGTCGGCCTGTTCGGAGCCATCATCGAACGGACGATGCTGTCGCGGCTCTACAATCTCGATCCGCTTTATGGCCTGCTCTTCACGTTCGGCCTGGCGCTGACCATCGAGGGCACTTTCCGGTATCTCTATGGTGCCGCGGGCCAGCCCTATTCGGTGCCGGCGCAGCTGGCCGGCGGCACCAACCTCGGCTTCATGTTCCTGCCCATCTATCGCGGCTGGGTGGTTGTCGTGTCGCTGGTCGCCTGCATCGGCACATGGCTGCTGATCGAGAAGACCAAGCTCGGCGCCTATCTTCGTGCCGCAACGGAAAACCCGGTCCTGGTCCAGGCCTTCGGCGTCAACGTGCCGGTGCTCCTGACGCTTACCTACGGGCTGGGGGCAGCACTCGCCGCCTTTGCCGGCGTGCTGGCTGCGCCGATCTACCAGGTCTCGCCGCTGATGGGTTCGAACATCATCATTGTCGTTTTTGCAGTGGTCGTGGTCGGCGGCATGGGCTCGATCATGGGCGCCATCCTCACCGGCTACATGCTGGGCATTGCAGAAGGCCTCACCAAGGTGTTCTATCCGGAAGCATCCAATATCGTGATCTTCGTGATCATGGCGATCGTACTTCTGCTTCGGCCTGCCGGCCTTTTCGGACGGGATGCGTGAGATGAGCGAGATGACCCAAACCGCTGCCAAGCCGCGTATCGAACGGTCGGCCACCGCTTCCAGAACCTATGCGATCTTCCTGATCATCGGTCTTGTGGCCCTGATCCTCGCGCCGATGTTCTTCTACCCGATCTTCCTGATGAAGCTCTTGTGCTTCGCACTGTTTGCCTGCGCCTTCAATCTGCTGCTCGGTTATACCGGGCTGCTCTCTTTCGGTCATGCGACCTTCTTCGGCGGGGCGGCCTATTTCACCGCCCACGTGGTCAAGGAATGGGGCTTTCCGCCGGAACTCGGCATCCTGACCGGCGTCGCGGGCGCTGCATTGCTCGGCCTGATCATGGGGTTCTTCGCGATCCGCCGGCAGGGCATCTATTTCGCGATGATCACGCTGGCTCTGTCGCAGATGTTCTTTTTCTTCTGCCTGCAGGCGCGGTTCACCCAGGGCGAGGACGGCATCCAGTCGGTGCCGCGCGGCCATCTGTTTGGCTTCATCGATCTCTCCGGCTCGACCAACATGTATTACTTCGTGCTTGGTGTGTTTCTGATCGGCATGGTGATCATCTGGCGGTTCATCAACTCGCCCTTCGGCATGATCCTCCGGTCGATCCGGGAGAATGAACCGCGCGCCATTTCGCTCGGCTATTCCGTCGCCCGCTACAAGCTCGGCGCCTTCGTGATGTCGGCGGCACTGGCCGGCCTTGCGGGCGGGCTGAAAGCGCTGGTCTTCCAGTTCGCGACGCTGACGGACGTCGCCTGGCAGATGTCCGGCGAAGTGATCCTGATGACGCTGCTGGGCGGCATCGGCACGCTGATCGGACCGATCTTCGGAGCCGGCCTGGTGGTCACGCTGCAGAACTATCTGGCGACGTCGCAATTTCCGGTGACGATCGTCACCGGCGTGATCTTCATGGTCTGCGTCCTCGTCTTCCGGCGGGGTATTATCGGGGAATTCTACGCCTCCCGGCTCGGCCGGAAGCTCGGTTTCGAGCATAGACGATAAGATAGAGGGAGGGCGCAGGGATGCGGCCGCGGACGTGGTTCGCGGGGCGCATTTCCCTGGAGCATAAAGCATGGAAAATTACGACTACATCGTCATCGGGGCGGGCAGCGCCGGCTGCGTCCTCGCCAATCGGCTATCGAAGGATCCCGGCAACCGCGTACTGATCCTCGAAGCGGGCGGCAACGACAACTATCACTGGGTGCATATTCCCGTCGGTTACCTCTACTGCATCAACAATCCGCGCACCGACTGGTGTTTTACGACCGAGAAGGAAGAGGGGCTGAACGGTCGTTCGCTCTCCTACCCGCGTGGAAAGATCCTCGGCGGCTGCTCGTCGATCAACGGCATGATCTACATGCGCGGCCAGGCTTACGACTACGACATGTGGCGCCAGATGGGCTGCACCGGCTGGGGTTGGGACGATGTGCTGCCGATCTTCAAGAGATCCCAGGATTTCTACAAGGGCGCCGACGACATGCACGGTGCCGGTGGCGAATGGCGCATCGAGAAGTCGCGGGTGCGCTGGGCCGTGCTCGACAGCTTCCAGAAGGCCGCCGAAGAGGCCGGCATTCCGATCGTCGACGACTTCAATCGCGGCAATAACGAAGGCTCCAGCTATTTCGACGTCAACCAGCGCTCCGGAATCCGCTGGAACACATCGAAGGGCTTCCTGCGCCCGGCGATGAAGCGGCCGAACCTCACCGTGCTCACCAAGGCGCACGTTCGAAAGCTGATCATCGAAAACGGCGAGGTGAGGGGCGTCGAGTTCCAGCATGATGGGGTGGCGAAGAAGGCCTATGCCAAACGGGAAACCGTGCTCAGCGCCGGCGCGATCGGCACGCCGCATATCCTCGAGCTCTCCGGCATCGGCCGCGGCGATGTCCTGCAAAACGCGGGCGTCGAGGTGGTCAAGGAAGTGAAGGGCGTCGGCGAGAACCTGCAGGACCACCTGCAGCTCCGCCTCGTCTACAAGGTGACCGGCGTTCCGACCCTCAACGAAAAGGCCTCGAGCCTGATCGGCAAGGCGTCGATCGGGCTGGAATATGCGCTGAAGCGCTCCGGGCCGATGTCGATGGCGCCGAGCCAGCTCGGCATCTTCACCAAATCCGGTCCCGACAAGGAGACGCCGGATCTCGAATACCACGTCCAGCCTGTCTCGCTCGACAAGTTCGGCGAGCCGGTCCACTCGTTCCCGGCAATGACTGCCAGTGTGTGCAATCTTCGTCCCGAGAGCCGCGGTTCCGTGCATTTGAAAAGCCCAGACTTTGCGGCAGTGCCGGGCATCCATCCGAATTACCTGTCGACCGCGGCCGACCGTGACGTTGCCGTCAAGTCGATCCGGATCACCCGCGAGATCGTCAAAAAGCCGGCGTTTGCGCGCTATCATCCGGAGGAATACAAGCCGGGTCCGTCCTACGAGACCGATGCGGACCTCGAAAAGGCAGCCGGCGACATCGGCACGACGATCTTCCATCCGGTCGGCACCGCGCGGATGGGATCCGATCCGGACAGCGTCGTCGATCCCCGCCTCAAAATGCGCGCAGTCGGAAGGCTGCGTATCGCCGATGCCTCGATCATGCCTAATATAGTCTCCGGCAACACCAACTCGCCGACGATCATGATCGCTGAAAAGGCGGCGGAGATGATCCTGGCAGACAATCGGTAGACCGGAGAAACGCATGCCCGATACCTCCATCCTGAGCGACGAAGTCCTCATCGACCGCATCGGTTCGGCCGCCGTCTTTCTGCTCAACCGGCCGAAGGCGCTGAACAGCTTGAATTCCGCCATGGTGCGAGCGATGAAGGCCGCGCTGGAGGAATTTGCCGGCAATCCGGAAATTTCCTGTGTCGTCGTCAAGGGCGAGGGGGAGCGTGGCCTCTGCGCTGGCGGTGATATCCGCGTCATCTACGAGAGCGGCAAATCGGACGATCCGGAGGTCACCCGGTTCTGGCGGGAGGAGTTTCCCCTCAACTACATGATCTCTCGTTACGAGAAGCCGTATGTGGTGCTGATGGACGGCATCGTCATGGGCGGCGGCGTCGGGATCGCTTCGCATGGGAAACATCGGATCGTCACGGAACGGACCCGTCTCGCCATGCCCGAGACCGGCATCGGCTACGTGCCCGATGTCGGCGCCACCTGGCTGCTTCCCCGCGCGCCTGGCGAGACCGGCACCTGGATAGGGCTGACAGGGGAGGTGATTGGCGCGGCGGACGCCATCTATGCCAATCTTGCCGATGTGAACGTGCCATCGGAGCGGCTCGGCCCGCTTGTCAAGGCGCTGGGAGAACTGAAGGGCGGCGCGTCCGACGAGCAGGTGCGGGCGGTGATCGATCGTTTCGCCGTTACGCCGGGCGAAAGCCCGCTCGAAGCCCATCGCGACCTGATCGACCGGGTTTTTCGCTTCGATACGGTCGAGGAGGTTGTCGAAGCCCTGAATAGAGAGGATGATGAATTCTCCATCAGGACGCGCGACATTATCGCCAAGCGGTCGCCGACCAGCCTCAAGCTCGCGCTTCGGCTTGTCAGGCGCGGCCGCGAAAGTTCGAGCCTTGTCGAATGCCTGGAGCGGGAATTCACCGCCGGCGCTGAAATCCTGCACAACCACGATTTCTACGAGGGCGTGCGCGCCGCGATCATCGACAAGGACCGCAATCCCAAATGGTCTCCGGCAACGCTGGAGGAGGTCGCGGATACGGATCTCGACCGCTATTTTGCTGCGCGGCATCCGGTTCTGTTTCCGGATCACAGACTTTAAAGCAACAACGAGGAGGGGAGGAAGACATGAGCAAGATCGCTTTCGTGGGCCTTGGCAATATGGGCGGGCCGATGGCCGCCAATCTTGTGAAAGCAGGCCATGAAGTGCGCGGCTTCGACTTGTCGGAAACGTCCGTAAAGGCAGCCGCCGAGACGGGCGTGAAGGCCTCCGGAGCGCTGGCGGAAGCCGTCAGCGATGCGGAATGTGTCATCACCATGCTGCCGAAGGGGCAGCACGTCACGGCCGTGTGGACCGATCTCACTACGCTCATCCCCGAGGGCACTCTCGTCATCGACTGCTCGACCATTGATGTGGAAAACGCCCGCAAGGCGCATGAACTGGCCGACGTTATGAACTGCATCTCGCTCGATGCACCCGTCTCCGGCGGCACCGGCGGGGCGGCGGCCGGCACGCTGACCTTCATGGTCGGCGGTTCGGAAAAAGCATTCGCCCTGGGCAAGCCGATCCTCGAGGCGATGGGAAAGAAGATCGTCCATTGCGGCGACGCCGGCGCCGGCCAGGCGGCAAAAATCTGCAACAACATGATATTGGGCATATCGATGATCGGCGTCTGCGAAGCATTTGGCCTGGCGGAAAAGCTCGGTCTTTCGCATCAGGCGCTGTTCGACGTTGCCTCCACCTCGTCCGGCCAGTGCTGGTCGCTCACCACCTATTGCCCGGTGCCGGGTCCGGTGCCGACTTCACCCGCCAACAACGACTACAAACCGGGTTTTGCCGCAGCGCTGATGCTGAAGGACCTGACGCTGTCGCAGGAGGCCGCAAAACAGTCCGGTGCAGCGACGCCGCTCGGCGCCCACGCGGCCGAGCTTTATGCCGAGTTTGAAAAGACGGGGCACGGCGCGGACGATTTTTCCGCCATCATCCAGATGCTGCGGGGGAAGGCGAGCGGGACGAGCTAGGCCGATTGATCAGGCAGGCGGTGTTTGTTTCCTCTGCGCAAAGGGAGTAAATTCCCGTCCTCTGGCCAATCGGTTCAGAGCTTGTGATGGAGGCAGACATGGGACGCCAATACATCGATTGCCGCGAGTTTCCGAGCGAGATGAAATGCACCGTAGCCATCTCGGCCGACAGCATGGACGAACTCGTCAACGCTGCGGTACAGCACGCCATTACCGTACACGGTCATCAGGATACGCCGGAGTTCCGTTCGGAAATCACCAAGGTCATCCACGAGATGGAACCGTCGCGCAGTGTCGCGTGAGGTATCCGTAATCGAGTTGCCGTGGCTTAGACGGCGCTTCCTCCTTCGACGGTGGGAGCGCTTCTCTGGAGCTTGAGCGAAAAGCTCCGCCAACATGGCGAAAAATGGACAAAATTTCTAAGGCGCTCACAAAGCAGGGTGCGGGGTTCCTCGCGGTTTGATGGACGTACCGGTAGTTTCATCGTCACCATCGAACACCGGAGACTTGCATGAACCGCCTCCTGATCCTCGGCACCGCCCTTATTGCTCCCTTGGCCGCGCTTTTCGTCACCCCCGCGCTGGCCCAGTCGCCGACGAAACTGCTCAACGCTTCCTACGACGTGTCGCGCGAACTGTTCGTCGCCGAGAACGAAGCCTTCATCAAGGGCCATCCGGGCGTCACCATCGACCAGTCGCATGCAGGCACCTCGAAGCAGGCCCGCTCGATCCTCGAAGGCCTCGAAGCCGACGTCGTGACTTTCAATCAGTCGACGGACATCGATTTCCTCGCCAAGAACGGCTTCGTCGCCAAGGACTGGACAAAGGCGTATGCCAATAACGCCTCGCCCTTCTATTCCTTCCCGTCGTTCCTGGTGCGCGCCGGCAATCCGAAGAACATCAAGGATTGGGCCGATCTGGCTCGCGCTGACGTGCATGCCGTTTTCCCGAACCCGAAGACCTCGGGCAACGCCCGCTACACCTATCTCGCCGCCTACGCCTGGGCCAAGGAAGCCTATAAGGGCGACGAAGAGAAGGTCGATGCTTATATCACCAAGATCTTCGACAACGTGCCGGTCTTCGATACCGGCGGTCGCGCCTCCACCACTACCTTCGTCGAGCGTGAAACCGGCGACGTGCTGATCACCTTCGAGGCGGAGACCCGCGGCATCGTCAAGCAGTACGGCGCCGACAAGGTCCAGAGCGTCATCCCGTCGGTCAGCCTGCTCGCCGAATTCCCGGTCGCGGTGGTCGACAAGGTTGCCAAGAAGCACGGCACAGAAGCCCTCGCGAAGTCCTATCTCGACTTCCTCTACACGGAAGAAGGGCAGCGGATCGCTGCCCAGTTCGGCCATCGCGTCAACAACGAGAAGGTCGCCGGCGAGTTCAAGGATCAGTTCCCGGCGATCCGCCTCGTCAAGGTCGACGACGTCTTCGGCGGTTGGGACAAGATCCAGAAGGATCACTTCGCCTCCGGCGGCACCCTCGACAAGCTGTACGGCAGCCGCTAAGCGCAGACTGGACTTCAACCAAGCCTCGCCCGGCGAACGAAAGTTCGCCGGGCTTTGCCGTGCAAAGAGGAAACGACCGCTTGAGACGCAATGTCCTGCCCGGGTTACGCCTGTCGCTGGGGGTGACGCTGTTTTATGTCGGGCTGATCGTGGTCCTGCCCCTGGCAGCTCTGGTCTTCAAGGCCGCGAGCCTCGGCCCGGAGGATTACTGGCGGATCGTCTCCTCGTCGCGGGCGCTCGCGAGCTACCGCGTCACCGTGCTTTCGGCGCTCGGCGCCACCACCTTCAACCTGTTCTTCGGCCTGGCGCTCGCCTGGGTACTGACGCGCTATCGGTTCCCGGGCTGGCGGATCGTCGACGCCATGGTCGATCTGCCCTTCGCGCTGCCGACGGCGGTGGCCGGCATTGCCCTGACGGCGCTTTTCACCACCAACGGCTGGTTCGGTTCTATCCTCGCCGACCTCGGCATCAAGGTCGCCTATACGCCACTCGGCATCATGATCGCGATGTGCTTCACCTCGCTGCCGTTCATCGTACGCACCGTGCAGCCGGTGCTGGAAGATCTGGATCCGGCGCTGGAAGAGGCGGCGCAGTCGCTCGGCGGCTCGGACTGGACAATCTTCCGCAAGGTCATCCTGCCGCTTCTGACCCCGGCGCTTCTGGCCGGCGTATCGCTCTCCTTTGCCCGCTCGCTCGGTGAGTTTGGTGCGATCATCTTCATCGCCGGCAATCAGCCGATGTCGACGGAGATCACTGCACTTCTCGTCTTCATCCGGCTTGAGGAATACGACTACCAGGCCGCCGCCGCCATCGCCTCCGTGCTGCTGATTGCCGCCTTCGTCATGCTCGCGCTGACCAACTGGATGCAGTCGCGGGCGCTTCGCTACACGGTGAGGGGGTGACCATGGGTGCGGCCCGTACAGGCAGAAAGCCGCCGCGCGTCGGCGACCAGCCGCTCTTCCGCCGGATGCTGATCGGCATCGTTCTGGTGATCGTCGCCCTGCTGATCGTCGCGCCGCTGGTGGTCATCGGCGTCGAGGCTTTTTCGAAGGGGTGGGCTGTCTATCGCGACACGATCATTCACCCGGATACGCTGCATGCGATCGGGCTCACGGTGTTTGCGGCAATCGTCGCCGTGCCAGTCAACACCGCTTTCGGGATCGCAGCCGCCTGGTCGATCACCAAGTTCGACTTCTGGGGCAGGCGCTTCCTGCTGGTCGTCATCGAGATCCCGTTTTCGGTCTCGCCGATCGTCGCGGGTGTCGCCTATCTCTTCGTTTATGGCCTGCAGGGCGTCTTCGGTCCGACGCTGGATGAATACGGGGTCAAGATCCTGTTTGCGATCCCTGGCATCATCCTCGCCTCGATGTTCGTCACCGCCCCCTTCGTCGCCCGCGAACTTATCCCGCTGATGCAGGCGCAGGGCCGCGATCTCGAAGAAGCCGCGACCTCGCTCGGCGCGTCCGGCTGGCGGACCTTCTTCTCGGTGACGCTGCCGAACATTAAATGGGCGCTGCTTTACGGCGTCGTGCTCTGCAACGCCCGCGTCATGGGCGAGTTCGGGGCGGTCTCGGTGGTCTCCGGCAATATTCGCGGGCAGACCAATACGCTGCCGCTGCATATCGAGCTGCTCTATCACGACTACCAGGCGGCAGGCGCCTTTGCCGCGGCCTCCATCCTGGCGCTCATCGCCGTCTTCACCATCATCGCCAAGGTGGCGCTGGAGCGCCAGGGTGCCGGCCGCGTCCGTCGCCCGGCTCTGGTCGCCAATCCCGCGGAGAAAACCCAATGAAAATCCGCCTCGAAAACGTCGTCAAAACCTTCGAGACCTTCCGTGCCGTGCGGGATGTTTCCTTGGAGATCGAAAGCGGCGAGCTCGTCGCGCTGCTCGGCCCGTCCGGTTCCGGCAAGACGACCATCCTGCGCATGGTCGCCGGTCTCGAATATGCCGATGGCGGCCACATCTATTTCGGCGACCAGGACGCTACCGACATTCCGGTGCGCGACCGCGGCGTCGGTTTCGTCTTCCAGCATTACGCGCTGTTTCCGCATATGACGGTGGCGGAAAACATCGCCTTCGGCATGAAGGTCTCGAAAGTGAAGCGCGAGAAAGCGGCGATCGAGGCGCGTGTCGTAGAGCTGCTGAGATTGGTGCGCCTGGAAGGTCTCGGCGACCGGTTCCCGGCGCAGATTTCCGGCGGTCAGCGGCAGCGCGTGGCGCTGGCCCGGGCGCTGTCGGTCGATCCCAAGGTTCTGCTGCTCGACGAGCCGTTCGGGGCGCTCGACGCCAATGTGCGCCACGACCTGCGCCGCTGGCTGCGCGAGATCCACCGCGAGCTCGGCATCACCACGATCTTCGTTACCCACGACCAGGAGGAGGCGCTGGATCTCGCGGATCGCGTCGTCATCCTGAAAGACGGCCACATCATCCAGCAGGGCACGGCGGAAGAAGTCTGCCGCAATCCGCAATCCGCCTTCGTGATGAAGTTTCTCGGCGACGCCAACGTGCTCGCCGCGGAAGTGCGCGACGGCAAGGCTTATGCAAGCGGTGCTGCGATCGACGTTTCCGGCATGGCGGACGGCAAGGCCGAACTCTACGCCCGCCCCGCCGATCTCGACTGGTCCGCGCAGGGGCCGGGCATTCCGGCCAGCATCACCCGCGTGCTCGACCGCCCGGACGGCCGGCGGGTGCTGGCGACCACCGAGACCGGCGAACAGCTGGAATTCGACGTCGAGCCGGAGCGGGCAGTGAAGGCGGGCGAGGGTGGTTTTGTGACGCTGCGACGGGCAAAGGTGTTTGCGCTCTAAGTCGTCAGTTCAAACGCATCCTCGGCCAGCACCTCGCCGTTGACGATCAGCTCGACCGGATGCCGCCCTGCATAATGCACGCGGGTGGTGAAGTCGCGGATGGCGCGGCTCATCGTGAGTTCGCAGATTTCGCCAGCACCAAACGTGATCTCCTTCCACTTGAAGACCTTCTTCGAGGTGCCGCCGGCCTTCTTCACGTAGTGGACTGCATAATCGACGACCAGCTTCTGCGGCGCCGACGCGGTCGACACCATCCTGGCCGATATCTTCACCGCGCCGCCGAGTTTCAGCGACGACGGCGTCACCGTGAAACTGTCGATCTTTACTTCCGCCTTCTCGCCGGCGCCGAGATGGTGCAGCGCTTTCGCATCACCCTTCTTGATCAGCGTGCGCAGCGCCTGTTTGATGATCCAGGCGGTGCGCGGGTCGTCCTTCGGCCAGTCGGCGATCCTGTCGAACACCCAGGTAGGATGGTCCTTGGTGATGTCGTTCAGATGGTTGGCGACGGATTTGCGCACGTAAAGGCTCGGGTCGCTTCTCAGATTTTCGAGGATCGGTGCGACAGGCGAGGGGTCGGCAATCAGTTCTTTCAGCTGGAATGACCAGGGCAGGCGCGGACGGCAGCCTTCGCTCGAAAGCCGGCGCACGTGCTCGTTGTCGTCGAGGGACCACGTCTCCATCACTTTCAGTGTCCGGGCGAGGTCCTTCAGGAGGAAATGCCGGATGGCGAATTCCGACGAGCCGAAGCGGGTGAAGAAGGCGAGCGCCTCCATCGACAGGTCGAAATGGTCATGGCCGTGGAGCGCCACATATTCCGGCAGCACGATGGAGGCGAAGCCGTGGTTGATGCGCGGTGCCAGTGCCCGCAGGATGTCGATATTCTTTTCGAAGCCGCCCGGCAGGACCGCGTGGTAGGCGATGGCGATCTGACGCAGGCGCTGCATGATGCTCAGATCATCGAGACCGGCAGAAGTGAGCGTCAGAAAGCGCTCGCCATCGAAACCGGGATGGATGGCCTGGGTCTCCGCCGTAAAATGCCGGAGGCGATCTCGGTTGAAGATTTCCTTCAGGAGCGGTGCTGCTTCAGTCTCGGCCATGGCGCTTCATCCGATGTTCACTGTTTGTTTTTGGTATTTGACTCGGGTGAAACCGGCAAGCGCAAAAGAAAACGCCGGCCGGTGCAGGGGCACCGACCGGCGTCGAGAACTAGGTTCTAAGAAGCCGTCAGATCAGCTCATCTGGCTGACGAAGCGGGTTTCGAGATAGGCTTCGGTGGCTTCCGAGCCGCCTTCCGTGCCGTAGCCAGAGTCCTTGATGCCGCCGAACGGTACTTCCGGCAGGGCCAGACCGTTGTGGTTGATGGTCAGCATGCCGGCTTCCACCTGGCGGCTGAGCGCATGGGCGGTCTTAACCGAGCCGGTGAAGGCGTAGGAGGCGAGGCCGAAGGGCAGGCGGTTGGCTTCCGCGATCGCATCGTCGTAATGCGAGAAGCGGTTGATGATTGCGATCGGGCCGAAGGGCTCGTCGTTCATGATCTTGGCCGATGTCGGCACTTCGGAGAGCACCGTCGGCTCGAAGAAGTGGCCCTTGTTGCCGATGCGGTGGCCGCCGGTCTTCAGCTCGCCGCCATGGGTGATGGCGTCCTGGATCAAAGCTTCCATGGCGGGGATGCGGCGCTCGTTGGCGAGCGGACCCATGGTCACGCCGTCTTCCAGGCCGTTGCCGACCTTGATCGCCTGTGCCGCCTTGACGAAACCGGCGGTGAACTTGTCGGCGATACCGTCCTGCACGAGGAAGCGGGTCGGGGCGACGCAGACCTGGCCGGCATTGCGGAATTTCGACATGGCGGTCACTTCGATCGCCTTTTCGAGATCGGCATCATCGAAGATCATCACCGGCGCATGGCCGCCGAGTTCCATCGTGGCGCGCTTCATGTGCTTGCCGGCAAGGGCCGCCAGATGTTTGCCGATCGGGGTGGAGCCGGTGAACGAGATCTTGCGGATGACCGGATGCGGGATCAGGTACTCGGAAATCTCGGCCGGAATGCCGTAGACGAGGTTGACGACGCCCGCGGGCACGCCGGCATCGATGAAGGCGCGGATCAGCTCGGCCGGCGAAGCGGGCGTTTCTTCAGGCGCCTTGACGATGATCGAGCAACCGGTCGCAAGAGCTGCGGAGAGCTTGCGGACCACCTGGTTGAGCGGGAAGTTCCAGGGCGTGAAGGCGGCGACAGGGCCGACCGGCAGCTTGATCGCCATCTGCGAGACGCCGCTCATGCGGGCCGGGATGATCTGGCCATAGGTGCGACGGGCTTCTTCGGCGAACCAGTCGATCGTGTCGGCGGCGCCCATGACTTCCATCTTCGACTGGGCGAGCGGCTTGCCCTGTTCGCGGGTCATGTAATAGGCGATCTGGTCGACGCGCTGGCGCAGCAGGTCGGCGGCCTTGCGCATCAGCTTCGAGCGGTCGAAGGGCGAGGTGTCGCGCCAGATCTTGAAGCCCTTTTCGGCGGCTTCCAGCGCCAGGTCCAGGTCCGCCTTGCGGGCATGGGCTATTTTCCCGATCACTTCTTCCGTCGCGGGATCGGAAACATCGATGGTTTCGCCGCCGATGGCATCGCGCCATTCGCCGTTGATGAAAAGCTTGACGTCGGGATAGCTGTGCATGGTGTCCACTTTCATTTCAAGGCTGGATACGCCGTTTTAAAGGCGTTGGGAGAGGGTGCGGAAATATCGGGTCTGACCTAAAATAATTGACAGCAACAATCAACGTTCATTGGCAATGTTCGAAAGGTGCTGAATGAAATCCGGGCTTCGCTCTTCTTAAAGATAGGGTGGCGTGCAGGCACTTACCACCTCGCAGCGCTCGGTTCCGACGTTACGATATCGGTGCGGCTGGCGGCTGTCGAAGAGGAAGGCGTCGCCCTTTTTGAGGATGCGCGTCTGGCTGCCGACGGTCAGTTCCAGTGCGCCGGCGACGACCACGCCGCCTTCTTCCGCCTCATGCTGCAGCATGGTCTCGCCGGTATCGGCGCCAGGCTCGTAGAACTCGTGGAAAATCTGGACGCTGTGGGATTTGGCGTCGCCGACCTGCAGCAGCGTCAAAGCGCCGGTCGAAAGCGGCGTCAGTTCATCAGCGCGGTAGAACACTTGGTCGACCGGCGGCAGGGTCAACGCGAAGAAGTCGGTCAGCGGATAGTTGATTGCCTCGAGGATCTTCTTCAGCGAGGCGACCGAGGGGCTGACCTTGTTCTTCTCAATCAGCGACACGAGGGAATGGGTGACACCCGCCTTGACCGCCAGCGCCCGCTGCGACAGGCCGTGCTGCTTGCGCACCAGGCAAAGACGCTCGCCGACATTGAAACCGCCACCGGCCCCTTCCGCCGCATTCTCCATGGCGTGCATTCTTCAAAACGACCTTTTGTTTCATTTCCTCGCCGCCGATCACGGCAGCGTTTCACTGATACACCGAAGGCGGGAATTTCTCCAATGACGAAAAACGGCGCGGTTGGTGAGTGAATGCAAGTTTTTTCGGCTGGATGTCGGATTAGCGAAAGCACGTGCGTCTTTAAGATATGGTCGCCATCGACGACCGCGCAACCAGGATCGAAAGGGAGAAATGCAATGGCGAAGAACACAATCTGCTTATGGTTCGACAAGAATGCCGAGGAGGCTGCCCGCTTCTATGCCGAGACTTTTCCGGACAGCAAGGTCGGCCCCGCAACGCGCGCGCCCGGCGATTACCCGGACGGCAAGCAGGGGGATGTGCTCGTGGTGGAATTTACCGTTGCCGGAGTGGCATGCATCGGCCTGAACGGCGGCCCGATCTTCAAGCACAACGAAGCGTTTTCCTTCCAGATTTCGACCGAAGACCAGGAAGAGACCGATCGCTACTGGAACGCCATCGTCGGTAACGGCGGTCAGGAAAGCGAATGCGGATGGTGCAAGGATAAATGGGGCGTCTCCTGGCAGATCACGCCGCGTGTCCTCATCGAAGCCCTGGCTGTCGGCGGCGGCGAGGCGAAACGTGCCTTCGATGCGATGATGACCATGAAGAAGATCGACGTTGCGGCAATCGAAGCTGCCCGGCGTGGCTAAGGGAGACAACCAATGGACAAAAAAATGAGCAATGGCCGCACGGCGGTCGAACGGGGATCGGAGCGCGAACTGGTCGTGACGCACAGCTTCGACGCCCCGGTTCGCCTGGTGTTCGATGCATGGACCAAGCCCGAATTGTTCAAGCAGTGGTGGGCGCCCAAGTCCAGCGGCGTCCCGCTTCTTTCCTGCGAGATGGATGTGCGCACCGGAGGCGGCTATAGCGTCACGTTCGGACAGGACGCCGCAAACTCAATGACCTTCTTCGGAAAATATCTCGAAGTGTCGCCGCCATCGCGCCTCGTCTGGACCAATGACGAAAGCGAAAACGGCTCCGTCACCACGGTCACCTTCGAGGAGGAGGAGGACGGCAGGACGCTGCTGGTCCTGCATGAGCTCTATCCTTCCAAGGAAGCGGCCGACGAATCCTGCGCCGGCATGGAAGGTGCGATACCCGAACAGTTCGGGCAGCTGGATGAACTTCTCGTCACCCTGGGCGCGCGCGTGTGAATCCGCGACCGCCATTCGGCTGAAACGCCGAGATCGAGATATAAAAGCCCGGCGCGCTGGCGGCGGCCGGGCTTATTTGTCGAAGTTGTAGAGTTTCCGCTCAGAAAAACGCCTGGATACCCGTCTGAGCGCGGCCCAGGATCAGCGCGTGGACGTCGTGCGTGCCTTCGTAGGTGTTGACCGTCTCCAGGTTCTGCGAATGGCGCATGACGTGATACTCGATCTGGATGCCGTTGCCGCCGTGCATGTCGCGGGCTTGCCTCGCGATATCGAGCGCCTTGCCGCAATTGTTGCGCTTGACGATGGAGATCATTTCCGGGGCCATCTTGTGCTGGTCCATCAGCTGGCCGACGCGGAGCGAAGCCTGCAGGCCGAGGGTGATTTCGGTCTGCATGTCGGCGAGCTTCTTCTGGTAGAGCTGCATGCCGGCAAGCGGCTTGCCGAACTGCTTGCGGTCAAGACCGTACTGGCGGGCGCGGAACCAGCAGTCTTCGGCGGCGCCCATGACGCCCCAGGAAATGCCATAGCGGGCGCGGTTGAGGCAGCCGAAGGGGCCTTTCAGGCCCGAAACGTTCGGCAGGATCGCATCCTCGCCGACTTCGACGCTGTCCATGACGATCTCGCCGGTGATCGAGGCGCGCAGCGAGAGCTTGCCGCCGATCTTGGGCGCCGAGAGGCCCTTCATGCCCTTTTCGAGCACGAAGCCGCGGATCTCGTTGTTATGGGCTTCCGACTTTGCCCAGACGACGAAGACATCGGCGATCGGCGCGTTGGAAATCCACATCTTGGAGCCGCGCAGGCGATAACCGCCTTCGATTTTTTCAGCACGCGTTTTCATGCCGCCGGGATCGGAGCCGGCGTCGGGCTCGGTCAGGCCGAAACAGCCGATCAGTTCGCCGGAGACGAGGCCGGGCAGGTACTTCTTCTTCTGCTCGTCGGAGCCGTAGGCGAAGATCGGATAGATGACCAGCGAGGACTGGACGCTCATCATCGAGCGGTAACCGCTGTCGATGCGCTCGATCTCGCGGGCGACGAGGCCGTAGGCGACGTAGGAGGCGTTGGCTGCGCCGTATTCTTCCGGCAGAGTCACGCCGAGCAGGCCGGTCTGGCCCATCAGCTTGAACAGGCCCTTGTCGGTCGTCTCGTCGAGATAAGCTTCCTGGACGCGCGGCAGGAGCTCGGCCTTGGCGAAGGCGGCAGCCGCGTCACGGATCATCCGCTCCTCGTCGGTCAGCTGCTCTTCGAGAAGTAAGGGATCGTTCCAGGAAAAAGCCAAGGGTCTGCCTCCGGTTTGAAATCTGGCAAATTGAAGTTTAAAGAATTATCGCCAGCACAGCGCCCGAGAGCAAGCACCGTTTACTCATCAAGCCATGATCTATAGTAATAGGCAATGGTCAGCCTCTCGCGAAAACTGCTCCCCTCCACCTCCGCGCTCGCGGCCTTCGATTCCGTCGCCCGGCTCGGCAGTTTCTCAGGCGCGGCGGAAGAGCTGTCGCTGACGCAGGGGGCGATCAGCCGGCAGGTTTCGGGGCTGGAAGAGCAGCTTGGCATCCAGTTGTTCGACCGCACCAGCCGTGGGGTCATGCTCACCAACGCCGGTGCGGACTACGCCAAGGCAGTGGCGATCGCACTGTCGCAAATTCGCTCGGCTTCGCTGGCCGTCATGACCAAACGGCATAGCGACCAGTTGAACCTCGCGATCCTGCCGACTTTCGGCACCCGCTGGCTGATGCCGCGCATCCCGCAATTCGTCGCAAGGCATCCGGAGATCACGCTCAATTTCGCCACTCGCATCGGGGTCTTCGATTTCGACCGCGACGGCATCGATATGGCGATCCACATAGGGCCTAGGCGTGAAAAGGGGCCGGACTGGCCGGGCGCGGAATGCACCTTCCTGATGGAGGAAATGGTGGCGCCGGTCTCATCGCCGGCATTCCTCGCCTTGCACCCGATCAAAAAGGCCGAGGACCTGATGCGCCTGCCGCTGCTGCACATGGCCTCGCGGCCGGGCGCCTGGAACCACTGGTTCGAAAGCCTCGGGATCATCGGCACGCCGTCGCAGGGCATGCGCTTCGAACAGTTCGGCAACGTTGCCCAAGCCTGCATTGCGGGCCTCGGGGTTGCGCTGATGCCGCTTTTCCTGATCGACTCGGAACTGGCGGGCGGCCAGCTTGTCGAAGCGTTCCCGCATCAGGTGACGAGCCCCAGCGCCTATTATGCGGTGGCCCCGCTCAGCAAGGTCGATTTTCGGCCGGTGGTGGCGTTTCGGGCGTGGCTGATCGAGGAGGTCGGGCGGTACAGGGAAGAAGTTGTGGGCTGGTAGAGCGGGTGTGTGGAGCCCCGCCCCCTTGTGGGGAGGGGTTGGGGAGGGGACTTCGCTCCGTATTCAGGCCCCTCCGCCTGCCGGCCACCCTCCCCACAAGGGGAGGGTTAAAAACGCCGCTCCGCCTCGCCTAAAGCTTCGGCCTCCGCCCCAACCAATCCGTGGCCGCTTCATAGGCAAGCGCAATCTCCAGCACCGCCTTGTCGGCGCGCGGGCGGCCGATGATCTGGATGCCGGCGGGCAGGCCGTTTTTGCCAAAGCCGGCGGGCATGGCGGCGACCGGAAGGCCGGCCATCGAGGCCGGGACCACCACTTCCATCCAGCGATGATAGGTGTCCATCGTCCGGCCGCCGATCTCCTTCGGCCAGTGGGTTTCAGCGTCGAAGGGGAAGACCTGGGCGGAGGGCAGGATCAGGTAATCGTACCGGTCGAACACGGTCAGCAGGTATTGATACCAGGCACTGCGGCGTTTTGAGGCGAAATGCACCTCGCGCGCCGTCATGTCGAGCCCGCGCTCGATTTCCCAGATGATCTCGGGCTTCATCTTGGCGCGCTTTTCCGGATCGTCGTAGTTGTCACGCATGCCGCTCGCGGTCAGCCAACTGCGCAGCGTCGTCCAGGAGCGCCAGAGGTCGTCCATGTCGAAGTCCGGAACGAATTCGTCCACCGCACAGCCGATCCGTTCGAAGACCGGAAGCGTCGCCCGGCAGAGTTCCAGCACGCCGGGTTCGAAAGGCAGGTAACCGCCGAGATCGCCGAGCCAGGCGATACGGGTGCCCGAAAAATCGCGGTCCTCTTGCGGCGTCAGGTCCTCGGTCGGCAAGGATAGCGGATCGCGCGGATCGTAACCGGCCTGGGTCGAAAGCAGGGCGGCGACATCGCGCACCGTGCGGCCCATCGGTCCCAGAACGGAGAGCTGGCCCATGAAGTTCTCCAGCTTCAGGGAGGAGGGGACGCGGCCGAAACTCGGGCGGAAGCCGACGACATTGTTGAAGGCCGCGGGGTTGCGCAGCGAGCCCATCATGTCTCCGCCATCCGCGACCGGCAGGAGATGTGCCGAAAGGGCCGCTGCCGCACCGCCGCTCGAGCCGCCGACCGTCTTGGTCAGGTCGTAGGGGTTCCTGGTGACACCGTGCACAGGATTGTAGCTTTGCGAGCCGAGCCCCTGTTCGGGCGTGTTGGTCTTGCCGATGATGATCGCGCCGGCCGCGCGAATGCGCTCGACCATCACCTCGTCCTTCTCAGGCACGAAATCGGCAAAGATCGGCGAGCCATAGGTGCAGCGGATGCCCTTCACTTCGCAGAGATCCTTGATGGCGATCGGCATGCCATGCATCCAGCCGCGCGATTTGCCTGAGCCAAGCTCTGCGTCGCGTACCATAGCCTCGGCCAGAAGCTCTTCCCGGCTGCGCAGGCTGACGATCGCGTTGATTGCGGGGTTGAACCTGTCGATCCGTTCGAGATAGGCCGTCATCACTTCGGCGCAGGAGGCCCGGCCGTCATGGATCGCTTCCGAAAGTTCCGTGGCGGAAAGGCCGGTTATCTCGTCGTCCTGCATCACTGTTTCCTCATGAATACCCGAGGATTTCCACAGGTCGGGGCGAGGAAGTCAAGGCCGCATATGGGGATATCCGGACTGGCATTTACAAACGACTCGACAAAAGCCATTGATCAAAGTATTCGTGCTTAAACGTTTAATCAGAGCATGATATGGCTTCACCCCGTCCCGGACCGAACATGAGCGCCATCGCTGCCGCCCTTGGCGTGTCGGCGGCGACCGTGTCGAATGCGCTTTCCGGCAAGGGACGCGTGTCGCCGGAGCTTATCGAGAAGGTTCGGGCCAAGGCAAGCGAGCTCGGTTATGTGCCGAGCCTGACCGCCCGGGCGCTGCGCACCGGCCGCACCGGCGTGCTCGGCCTTGTCCTCCCGGATATCGCCAACCCGCTCTTCCCGCAGATTGCCCAGGCGATCGAGAACGCCGCCTCGAATGCCGGCTACGGCGTGCTCATCGCCGACTCCCGCGGCGATATCGCGGCGCAGACCGAGGCGATCGGCCGGCTTCTGGAACGCGGCGTCGACGGCATGGTCATCGTTCCCCGGCGCGGCACGCGGATCGCCGATGTCGGCTGCCCCGTTGCCGTCATCGATACGCCCTCCACGCCCGGCAATACCGTTTCGGCCGACCATTGGGATGGTGGCAGCCAGATGGGTCGCCATCTTGCAGAGCTTGGTCACCGCAAGGTCCTGCTGATCGGCACCAGCGCCTCCTCGAACGTGCAGAACGACCGTATCGGCGGGCTGAAGGCTGGCCTCGGCGCGCAGGTCGAATGCGATACGATGTGGATCGAGAAGGTCGAGGCAGTTTCGGGCGAAGGCTGCCCGCTCGGTCTGGCGGACAAGGCCAGGGCGGGTTTTACGGCTTTTGCGGCTGTCTCCGATCTTTCGGCGCTTCGGGCGCTGACGGAACTGCAGCGCGCCGGCATCGGCGTGCCGGAAACGGTCAGCGTCACCGGTTTCGACGATCTCATCTGGTCGGCGGTGGTCACGCCGGCGCTCACCACGGTACGCATGGACATGGCCACCATCGCCGATCTGGCGATTGCCGCGCTCATCCGTGCGATCGAGCCTGAGGGAGAGGCCGAGAACGGAGCCGAGGAGGCTTCGACCGGCAACGTTATCTCCGAGACGGACCGAGTCCCGATGCAGCTCATCGTGCGCCAGTCGACGGCCGTCCCGCAGGCCGGTGGCATTTCGAATTTGCATGTCCAAACCCCCAACAAGCCGACAGCAGGAGAAATCACATCATGAACAAGGTCATTCTTGCGTCGGGCGCCGCCCTGATGCTCACCATGGGTGCCGCGCAAACCCCGGCGCTGGCCCAGGAAAAGACGCTGACGATTTCCGTCTATGCGCTGGCCCAGGACGAATACAAGCAGATCGTCTACGATCCCTTCCAGAAGATCTGCGGCTGCAAGCTGGTCGTCGAGACCGGCAACAGCGTCGAGCGCCTCGCCAAGATGGAGGCCAACAAGGCCAACCCGGTGGTCGACATGGCCGTCATCTCGATGGCGGATGCGCTCGCCGCCTCGCGCGCCGGCCTGACCGACAAGATCGATACCTCCAAGCTCTCGAACTTCAGCAAGCTCTATGACGTTGCCAAGGATCCGAACGGCGACGGCATGAGCGTCGGCTATACGTTCTATGCCACCTCGATCGCCTACCGTTCGGACAAGATGAAGATCGACAGCTGGGCCGATCTGCTGAAGCCGGAATATGCAAGCCACGTCGCATGGCCGAACGTCACCACCAACCAGGGGCCGCCGGCGCTTTACATGCTGGGCCTGGCGCTTGCCAAGGACACCCCGGACCTGAAGGCTCCGATCGAAGCGGTCGGCGCCAAGAAGGGCGAGATCGTCACCTTCTACGAGAAGTCGTCGCAGCTAGTGCAGCTGATGCAGCAGGAAGAAATCTGGGCAGCGCCGATCGGCCGCTTCACCTGGGCGCCCTTCACCAAGCTCGGCTTCCCGATCGCCTGGGCCACGCCGAAGGAAGGCCAGACGGGCGGCATGAACGTCATGACCGTCACCAAGGGCTCCAAGAACCGCGACCTCGCGCTGCAGTTCATGGATTTCTGGCTCTCGACCGAAGTCCAGACCAAGCTCGCCGAAAAGCTGATCGACAGCCCGTCCAACAAGGATGTCAAGCTTCCCGAAGCGATTGCCAACAACCTCACCTATGGCGAGGAAACGGCAAAGAGCCTGAAACTGATCCCGTCCGCCGTCGCACTCGACAACCGTGCCGGCTGGATCAAGACCTGGAACGAGAAGGTCGGCCAGTAAGAGCCAACGCAACCACGGAATAACCTCCCAAGGCTGAGGGATACGGGCAGCGCGCGAATGCCTGCCCGTATCCCGACTAGTTGAACAGGATCGAACCACCATGTTCCAGAACAGGGCTGAAGCGCTGGCACTTGCGCTGCCGGCCGCGATCTTCGCGGCGGCGGTGTTTCTCGTGCCTGTGGTGATCCTGCTGTCGGATGGATTTCGCGTGCCGACCGGCGGCTGGACGATTTCCGCCTATACGGACTTCTTCTCCAATTCGCTCAACCAGGCCGTCTTTCTGCGCACGCTCAGGCTCGGCGCACTGGTCACGGTCGCCTCGGCGGTGATCGGCTATGCGGCGGCGTTCGCGATCGTCAGCCTGGAGCCCGGTGCCAAGGGCAAGGTCACGGGCCTCGTCGTGCTGCCCCTGATGATCTCGCCGGTCGCCCGCACCTATGCCTGGATCGTCATCCTCGGCCGCACGGGCATCGTCAATCAGGCTTTTCAGGCGCTCGGCATCACCGAAGCGCCGCTGCGTATCCTGTTCTCCGAGACGGCGATCTTCATCGGCCTGCTGCAGCTCTTCCTGCCGCTGATGATCATCTCGCTGATCTCGGCGCTCGAAAACATGCCGAAGGACGCCATTCCGGCGGCCCGGGTGCTCGGTGCCAACTGGTTCCAGGTGTTCTGGAAGGTCGTGCTGCCACTCACCAAGGAAGGCCTCGTCATCGGCGGCACGCTGGTCTTCACCGGCTCGCTGACCGCCTATATCACCCCGGCCATCCTCGGCGGTTCCAAGGTGCTGATGCTGGAAACGCTGCTCTACCAGCAGGTTGCGGTCTCCAACAATTTCGTCGCAGCGAGCGTCATCGCCTTCATCCTGATCGTCATGAGCTTTGCCGCCAACATCCTCCTCAAGCGGGTCGCCACGGCGCGCAACAAGCAGAGGAGCCAGGCATGACCGCGCGCAGCCTCTTCATTCCGATCACGCTGCTGCTGGTGATCGCCTTCCTGATCGGGCCGTTCCTGATCATCGTCGCCGCCTCCTTCTCGGCCGGCGAGACGCTTGCCTTCCCGCCGCAGGGATTTTCGCTGCGCTGGATCGCGAAAGTCTTCACGGTCGAGAGTTTCCGCGCCTCGTTCGGCATGTCGCTGTTCCTGGCGATCGGCGGTACGGCGGCGGCGCTCATCCTCGGCATCCCGGCCTCCTATGCCCTATCGCGCTATAAGCTGCCGGGGGCGGAAATCGTCCGCACGATAGTCTCGGCGCCGATCATCGTGCCGGGCATCATCGTCGGCCTGGCGCTGCTGCGTTATATCGTCGTGCCCTTCCAGGTCGGCATCACGCTGGCGCTGTTCCTCGCCCACACCGCGCTGGTGCTTCCCTATGCGGTGCGCGTCGTCTCGGCCAGCCTCGACAATCTGCGCTCCGATATCGAGGAAGCGGCGGTACTGCTCGGCTCTTCTCGTCTCGGCGCCTTCTTCCGGGTGGTGATGCCGAACATCCGCGGCGGCATCATGTCGGCCTTCATCCTCGGCTTCGTCACCAGCTTCAACCAGGTGCCGGTCTCGCTGTTCCTCTCGGGGCCTGGCGTACGCACCCTGCCGGTCGACATGATCGCCTATATGGAAATCGTCTTTGATCCCTCCGTCGCAGCGCTCTCTTCGCTGCTCGCCTTCCTCTCCATCGGCATCGTCTTCATTGCCGAACGTTTCCTGGGGTTCTCCCGCTATGTCTGACGCGTCCTACCTCTCGCTCGAAAAGCTGACGCTCGCCTATGGCGATTCCGTCGCCGTCGCGAACCTCGATCTCGATATCCGCAAGGGCGAGCTGATCGCGCTCCTCGGCCCATCCGGCTGCGGCAAGACGACGACGATGCGGGCGATTGCCGGCCTGCTGGCGGTGAAAAGCGGCCATGTCCGCCTCGACGGCACCGATATCACCCGCGTGCCCGCCAACAAACGCGCCGTCGGTCTGATGTTCCAGTCCTATGCGCTGTTCCCGCATCTCTCGGTCTACGAGAACGTCGCCTTCGGGCTGAAGCTCAAGGGCATGCGCGGCACCGAGCTCGATACCAAGGTCCAGTCCGGCCTCAAGTCCGTTGGCCTCTCGACCTTCGCCAACCGCAAGCCGGCCGAGCTTTCCGGCGGCCAGCAGCAGCGCGTCGCGCTTGCCCGCTCGATGGTGATGGAGCCGAAGGTGCTGCTGCTCGACGAGCCGCTCTCCAACCTCGACGCCCGCCTTCGCCTCGACATGCGCACCGAGCTGCAGCGTGTCCAGAAGGAGACCGGCGTGACGATGATCTTCGTCACCCACGACCAGGCCGAAGCTTTGGCGCTCGCCGACCGCATTGTGGTCATGAAGAGCGGTAAGATAGAGCAGATCGGTTCGCCGGAAGATATCTACAACCGCCCGACATCGTCCTTCGTTGCGGACTTCGTCGGGTTCGAAAACATTTTCCCGCTCGAAAACGGAAAGATGAAGACCGGTGCAGGTCTCATCGATCTCTCGGGCGATCTTTCAAGTCATCTTTCCAGCGGGGCCCCTTCAGCGGCGGGCCTTGCCTGGCGGCCGCGTATGGTGACCCTGGGGACAGGTCCTTTCCAGGGCACCGTGCGCGGTACTTCCTTTGCCGGTGACAGCCGTGAGTACCTGCTCGATACCGCGCTTGGCCCGATCAAGGCCGAGGTGGAGGCGAGCCAGCCGGCGCATGCGCTGGGTGATGCTCTCACCTTCGATCTGCCGGCCGAAAAAGCTGCACCGCTCTTGCGGTTCGTGTAAGGAGCGGCTGACATGGGAATCTGGATCGACACCGACATGGGCTTCGACGACATCGCTGCGATCATGGTCGCGGCGCATGCGGGGCTCGGCGTCGACGGCGTTTCGCTGGTCTTCGGCAACGCGCCTATCGAGCATGTTCGCCGCAATGCAGCCGGCGCGGCCTCCGCTTTCGTATGGCCTTTCCCGGTGCATGTCGGCCGTGCCGCACCGGTGCTGGCCAGGCTGGAGACCGCGACCAACATTCTCGGCAAGACCGGCATCCCGACCGCCGGCCAGGCCCTGCCGGAAGCCCCGGACACGTTTCATACCGACGCATTCGAAGCGCTCTGTGCCTGGCTCGAAAAGGGCGAGGGCGAACGTCGCATCATGGCGCTCGGACCGCTCACCAACATCGCGGCGGTGGCCCTCGCCCGGCCGGATCTTGCGGCAAAGATCACTGACCTCACCTGGATGGGCGGCGGGGTCACCACCGGCAACCATACCGCATCCGCTGAGTTCAACGCCTTTGCCGATCCGGAAGCACTGGCGATCGTGCTCACCCACAATATCCCGTTCCGGATGATCGATCTCGATCTCTGCCGCAAGGTGCTTTGCGCTCCCGACGACGTCGCTCCGATCCGGGCTGCGGGCGGGCGTAATGCGGAACTGGTCGCCGACCTGCTGGCCGGGTTCGTGGCGATCGCCACCAGCCGCGGCCGTCCGGCCATGGCGCTTTACGATGCGGTCGCGGCCGTCGCCTTCGTTTTTCCCGAACACGTCACCTGGCGCGAGGCGCGCATCGATGTCGAACTTTCGGGCACGCTGACGCGCGGCCGCACCGTCGTCGAGACGCGCACCGGCCGAGGCGAATTCAACGCGGCCTATGGCGTCGAGATCGACGTCGAAAAGGCGAGAGCCGTCATTCTTGAAACACTGCGGGCAGAGGCAAGCTGGTGAAGAGTATCATCTCGAGCGTACAGGAATTCACCGAACCGGGCTTACGTGACCGCGCCGTCACGGCGGCGCGCGGCGATGCTCCGTTCGACATCCTGATATCGGGCGGCACGCTGGTTGACATGGTGACCGGCGAGTTGCGCCCGGCCGATATCGGCCTCGTCGGGCCGGTAATCGCCAGCGTCCATGAGACCGGCTCCCGTTCGGATGCCGCGGAGATCATCGACGCGACGGGTACGTTCATCTCGCCGGGTCTCATCGACACGCATATGCATATCGAAAGTTCGATGGTGACGCCGGCGACCTATGCAGGTGCGGTGCTGCCGCGCGGGGTGACGACGGTCGTCTGGGACCCGCATGAATTCGGCAATGTACACGGGACCGAGGGTGTCGCGTGGGCGCTCGAAGCGGTGAAGCCGCTGCCGCTGCGTGCCGTCGTTCTGGCGCCGTCCTGCGTGCCGTCGGCGCCCGGCCTCGAAATGGCCGGGGCCGATTTCGATGCGGCGACGATCGAGGAAATGCTGTTCTGGCCGAAGATCGGCGGGCTTGCCGAGGTCATGAACATGCGCGGCGTCATCGACCGCGATCCGCGCATGAGCGGCATCGTGCAGGCGGCGCTGGTATCTGAAAAGCTGGTCTGCGGCCACGCCCGCGGCCTGGCTGGGCCGGACCTTGCGGCCTTCATGGCGTCGGGCATCACCTCCGACCACGAGCTTGTCTCCGCTGCCGACCTGATGGCCAAGCTGCGTGCCGGCCTGACCATCGAGATGCGCGGTTCGCACGATCACCTGCTGCCGGAATTCGTCGAGGCGCTCAACGCGCTTGGCCGTCTGCCGCAGACGGTGACGCTCTGCACCGACGACGTCTTTCCGGACGACCTCGTTCAGGGCGGCGGCCTCGACGACGTGGTGCGCCGGCTGGTGCGTTACGGCATGAAACCGGAATGGGCGCTGCAGGCGGCCACGCTCAATGCTTCCGTCCGCATCGGCCGTGCCGATCTCGGCCTGATCGCCGCCGGTCGGCGAGGCGATATCGTCCTATTTGAGGACCTCGCGGATTTCCGTGCCCGCCACGTCTTTGCCAGCGGCACGCTGATTGCGCGTGACGGCGTCATGACGGTCGAACTCCATGCGACCGACCCCTGCGTTCTGCAGGATTCGGTGAAGCTCAAGCCGCTTCAGACGCAAGATTTCAAATTGCCCGCAACGGGCCGCAAAGTCAGGCTCGCGACGATCGATCGTCCGCGCTTCACGAACTGGGGGCAGACGGATGCGGATGTCGTCGATGGTTACGTGGTACCCCCGGAGGGCACGACGTTGATCGCCGTGACCCACCGCCACGGCCGGGCCGACAGCCGCACCCGTCTTGGGTTCTTGACCGGCTGGGGCACTTGGAAGGGCGCATTCGCCACCACGCTTGCCCATGACAGCCATAACCTCACCGTCTTCGGGTCTGACCCGGCCGACATGGCTGCGGCCGCCAATGCGGTGATCGAAGCCGGTGGCGGCATGGCGGTGGCAACCGGCGGCAAGGTCGAAGTCCTGTTGCCGCTGCCGCTTTCGGGCCTCGTCTCGGAGGCGCCGATGGTGGAGGTGGCCGAAGGTTTCCGGAAAATCCGCGCTGCCATGGATCGCCTCGTCGACTGGCAGCCGCCCTATCTCGTGTTCAAGGCCTGTTTTGGCGCGACGCTTGCCTGCAATCCCGGCCCGCACCAGACGGATCGTGGCATTGCCGACGTTGCCACTGGCACGCTATTGGAATCGCCGATCCTCGAAATTCTCGAATAGGAAAAGCGAATGCAGCCGCATGATTTCTGGCAGGACGTCCATCCGGCAGGTTCGTTCGATCGGGCAGGGCCGTTTTCCAGCTTCTTCCCGGCAACACTTGATGACGGCAGCCAGATCAGGCTGCCGATCCGGCCGCTTGCAGACGGGGAGCACGCGCTCGCCTCCCTGATCATCAACCAGGCGAGTTTCGATGTGCAGGACGCGCTTGCCGCTGACCTTGCGCCGAAGATCGCCGCCTTTCGTCCGGAAGTCATCGTCGGCCTGCCGACTTTGGGCCTGACGCTTGCGGCTGCCGTCGCCCGCGCGCTCGGTCACCTGCGCTACGTGCCGCTCGGGACCTCGCGAAAGTTCTGGTACGACGAAAACCTGTCGGTGCCGCTTTCCTCGATCACCACACCGGAACAGCAGAAGCGCCTCTATGTCGATCCACGCATGCTGCCGCTGATAAAGGACAAGCGCGTGGCGCTTATCGACGACGTGATTTCCAGCGGCACCTCGATCGTCTCCGGCCTGACGCTGATGGCTTCGCTTAACATCGAGCCGGTGGTCGTCGGTGCGGCCATGCTGCAATCGGAGCGCTGGCACGACAAGCTCGATGCGTTCGGCGTAGAATGGCGGCCGCGTGTGACAAGCGGTTTCAGGACCCCGATGCTGAAGAAGGCGGGCGAGGGGAGCTGGATGGCCTGACGCGTTTTCCGGCTTGCGAAAGAGGAGCGGCTGGCTAGGATCGGCGCATTGCTCACCTTGGAACTTTCACAAGAAAATCGGGAATAGACTTCATGGAACTGGTGTTCGACGGCCATAACGACGTGCTCCTGCGGCTCTGGCGGAACATGAAGGCGGGTGGCGACCCGATTGCCGAGTTTGTAAACGGCACGCCGAACGGCCATATCGATGGACCGCGCGCCAAGGCCGGCGGTCTCGCCGGCGGCCTCTGTGCCATCTATATCCCGTCCGGCGAACTGGTTCTGAAGGAACCCGATCAGAACGGTCACTACGTCACGCCGCTGTCCGTCCCGCTCGATCATCTTCCGTCGCTGACGACCGCGCTCGAAATGGCGTCGATTGCGCTTCGCCTCGACCGCGCCGGCGCCTGGCAGCTCTGCCGTTCGACCTCCGACATCCGCAAGGCGATGGACGCCGGCCGTTTCGCCGCCGTCATGCATATGGAAGGTTGCGAGGCGATCGATGCGGATCTCGACAATCTCGAAGTCTTCTACGCGGCCGGCCTGCGTTCGCTTGGGCCCGTCTGGAGCCGCCACAACATCTTCGGCCACGGCGTGCCCTTCGCCTATCCGATGTCGCCCGACACCGGACCGGGCCTGACGGATCACGGCTTCGAACTGGTCAAGGCCTGCAACACGCTCGGCATCCTGATCGATCTCGCCCACATCACCGAGAAGGGCTTCTGGGATGTCGCAAAGACGTCCGACCAGCCGCTGATCGCCAGCCATTCGAACGCGCATGCGCTGACGCCGGTCGCCCGCAACCTCACCGACCGCCAGCTCGACGCGGTCAAGGAGAGCGGCGGTCTCGTCGGCCTCAACTATGCGGTGACCATGCTGCGCCCCGACGGACGCGACAATGTCGCCACGCCGCTTTCGGACATGGTGCGCCATATCGACCACTTGGTGCAGCGCATGGGCATCGATCACGTGGCGCTCGGATCGGACTTCGACGGCGCCTCGATTCCCGAAGAAATACATGATGCTGCAGGAAATCAAAATCTGGTTGCGGCGCTCAAGGGAGCGGGCTACGCTGACGCAGAGCTGAAAAAGCTATGCCGGGAAAACTGGCTCAGAGTTTTGGGGAAGGCCTGGCACGAATAAGGCTGGTTTTCCCCAGAGGTCAAATAACCAAAAGGGGAAAAACGACTATGATTCACGCACTTCAGGGACGAGTCCGTCTGCTGTCCGCGAGCGCGGCGCTGTCGCTCATGCTGCTTGCCGCGCCGCAGGCCTTCGCGGTGACGCCGAAGGACACGCTCGTCATCGGGCTTGCCTTCGACGACATCATCACGCTCGACCCGGGCCAGGCTTTCGAATTCTCGGCCGGCGAGATCAACGGCAACAGCTATGACCGCCTGGTGCGCCTGGACATCGCCGACACGTCCAAAGTCAAGCCGGACCTTGCCGAGAGCTGGACTGTCTCCGATGACGGCATGACCTACACGTTCAAGATCAAGCAGGGCCTGAAGTTCGCCTCCGGCAACCCGATCACCGCGGAAGACGTCGCCTATTCGTTCGAGCGCTCGGTCAAGATCGACGGCCCGCCGGCCTTCATCCTCAACCAGTTCGGCCTGAAGAAGGACAATATCGCGAGCAAGGCCGTCGCCAAGGACGCCAATACTTTCGTGCTGACCGTCGATCAGTCCTACGCCCCGTCCTTCGTGCTGAACTGCCTGACGGCTACGGTCGCTGCCGTCGTCGACAAGAAGGTCGTTTCGCAGCACGTCACCAATGACGACTACGGCAATGCCTGGCTGAAGACAAATTTCGCCGGTTCCGGCCCGTACAAGATCCGCGAATGGCGCGCCAACGAAGTGGTCGTGCTGGAGCGCAACGACAATTACTGGGGCGAGAAGCCGCCGCTCAACCGCGTTATTTACCGCCATATGAAGGAAAGCGCGGCACAGCGCCTGGCGCTGGATAACAACGATATCGACGTCGCGCGCAACCTCGAGCCGAACGATATCGACGCGGTTTCCAAGAAGGGCACGGCGGTCACCAGCACGCCGAAGGGTTCGGTCTTCTATTTCAGCCTGAACCAGAAGAACCCCAACCTGAAGAAGCCGGAAGTCGTCGAGGCGATGAAATACCTCGTCGACTATGACGCGATCGGCTCGACCCTGATCAAGGGCGTCGGCCAGATCCACCAGACCTTCCTGCCGAAAGGTATTCTCGGTTCGCTCGACGACAAACCCTACAAACTCGACGTCGCCAAAGCAAAGGACCTGCTTGCCAAGGCCGGCCTCAAGGACGGCTTCTCGGTGACCATGGACGTGCGCAACAACGAGCCGACCACCGGCATCGCGCAGTCGATCCAGCAGACCTTCGCCCAGGCCGGCATCAAGATGGAAATCATTCCTGGCGACGGCAAGCAGACGCTGACCAAATACCGCGCCCGCACCCACGACATCTATATCGGCTACTGGGGCGTCGACTACTGGGATCCGAACTCCAACGCGGAAACCTTCACGTCGAACCCGAACAATGCCGACGACGGCACCACGAAGACGCTCGCCTGGCGCAATGCCTGGGATGTCCCGGAGCTGACAAAGGAAACCAAGACCGGTTTCCTGGAACGGGATTCGGCCAAACGCGCAGCAATCTACGAGGATTTGCAGAAAAAGGTGCTGCAGAGCGGACCGTTCGTGCTGGTCTTCCAGCAGACGGAAGTCGCAGGCGTGGCCAAGGGCGTGAAGAGCTACAAGCTCGGCCCGACCTTCGATACGAACTACGTGTTCAACGTCTCCAAGGAATAGGGGTCCGGTTGCAGGCCCTGAGTCCGAAAGGCAAATTCCTTGACCTTACCTGAAACCTCCGTGGCGACACGGCGCAATCGGCGCCGTGCATCGTCCTTCGCGACCTCCGTCCTGCGTTTCGTGGTGACGGTGGTCACGACCATATTCGGCCTGCTGGTCGTCACTTTCTTCATCGGCCGGGTCATCCCCATCGACCCGGTGCTGGCGATCGTCGGTGACCGGGCGCCGGCGCACCTCTATGAGCGAACCCGGATCGAGCTCGGCCTGAACCTGCCGATCTACCAGCAGTTCTTTATCTATGCGAAACAGGCGCTTTCCGGCAATTTCGGCACGTCGGTGCTGACCAGCAATCCCGTTCTGGAGGATATCCGGCGCGTCTTTCCGGCAACCATGGAGCTCGCCACGATCGGCACGTTGATCGGCTCGATCGTCGGTGTCCCGCTCGGGGTGCTGGCGGCGGTCCGGCGCGGCAGCATTGCCGACCAGATCGTCCGCGTCATAGGCCTGATCGGCTATTCGGTGCCGATCTTCTGGCTCGGGCTGCTGGCGCTGGTGCTGTTTTACGCGCAGCTCCGATGGGTCGCCTTCCCGGGTCGCGTTGACATCGTCTACGAATACAGCTTCTCGCCGCAGACCGGCTTCTATCTTCTGGATGCCGCCATGCAGGGCCAGTGGGAGGTGATGTGGGACCTGTTCCGGCACATCGCGCTGCCGGGCGGATTGCTCGGTTATTTCTCGCTCGCCTATATCAGCCGCATGACCCGCTCTTTCATGCTGAACGAACTCAGCCAGGAATATGTGGTGGCGGCGCGGGCGAAGGGTCTGTCAGAAACCCGGATCATCTGGTTCCACGCGCTGCGCAACGCCGCGGTGCCGCTGGTGACGGTGATTGCGCTGTCCTACGCAAACCTGCTCGAAGGTTCGGTGCTGACCGAGACCATCTTCTCATGGCCGGGGCTCGGCCTCTACATCACCAACTCGCTGCAGAATGCCGACATGAATGCGGTGCTCGGCGGCACGCTGGTGATCGGGGCGGTCTTCGTCGGCATCAACATCTTCTCCGATCTTCTCTATCGGACTTTGGACCCGAGGACGCGTAGCCGATGAGTGCCGCCGAAACCTCTCTCAAACCCTATAGCCGCGAATGGCTGCTCTCCGACCGGCCGACATCGCGCAAGCAGGCGCGTTTCGGCCGGGCGTATATCGTCTGGCGCCGGTTTGCCGAAAACCGGCTGGCGCTGGTCGGGCTGGCCATCATCCTGGTGCTTATATTTGTTGCCGCACTGGCGGGCGTTCTGGCCCCGCACAATCCCGTTGTCGGCGACCTGCGCAATTCCCGCCTCTTGCCGCTCGGTTCGCCGGGTTATCTGCTTGGCACCGACGATCAGGGCCGCGATATCCTCTCGCGCCTCATCTACGGGTCGCGGCTGACGCTGCTGGTCGTCGTGCTGGTGGCGATCATCGCAGCCCCGATCGGGCTGATCGTCGGCACGGTCTCCGGTTATGCCGGCGGCTGGGTCGATGCAGTGCTGATGCGGATCACCGACATTTTCCTCGCCTTCCCGAAACTCGTGCTGGCGCTGGCGCTGGTCGCAGCCCTCGGTCCCGGCATCGAGAACGCCATCCTCGCCATCGCCGTCACCTCCTGGCCGCCCTATGCCCGTATCGCACGGGCCGAAACGATGACCTTCCGCAACTCGGAATTCATCTCGGCGGTGAAGCTGATGGGCGCTTCGCCCTTCCGCATCGTGCTGCGCCACGTCATGCCGCTCTGCGTCTCGTCGCTGATCGTGCGCGTCACGCTCGACATGGCCGGCATCATCCTTACCGCCGCGGGCCTCGGCTTCCTCGGTCTCGGCGCCCAGCCGCCGCTTCCCGAATGGGGCGCGATGATCGCCTCGGGCCGCCGCTTCATCCTCGATCAATGGTGGGTCGCCGCCATGCCGGGGTTTGCGATCCTGATCGTCAGCCTCGGCTTCAACCTGCTCGGCGACGGCCTGCGCGATGCGCTCGATCCGAAGGAGGCAGGCCAATGACGGTGCCAGTCAAGCCACTCCTGACGGTCGAGGATTTGCGTGTCACCTTCCCGACCCGCACCGGCGACGTGCAGGCGGTGCGCGGCGTGTCCTTTGCGCTCGGCCGCGAACGGCTCGGCATCGTCGGCGAATCCGGCTCCGGCAAGTCGCAGACCGGGCGCGCGATCATGGGTCTGACCCCCGGTCACGCCAGGATCAGCGCACGAAAGCTGGCTCTCGGCGACCGGGATCTCCTGACCATGCCGGCCCGCGAGCGGCGACATCTGCGCGGCAAGCAGGTGGCGATGATCCTGCAGGACCCCAAATATTCGCTGAACCCGGTGATGACGATCGGCCGGCAGATCGTCGAGACATTGAGGACGCACGAGAACATCTCGACCTCGAAGGCCAAGGCGCGGGCGCTCGCCATGCTGGAGGCGGTGCAGATCAGCGATCCTGAACGGGTCTTCTCGCTCTATCCGCACGAGGTTTCCGGCGGCATGGGCCAGCGGGCGATGATCGCCATGATGCTGGTCTGCGGCCCGGAACTGCTGATCGCCGACGAGCCGACTTCGGCGCTCGACGTCACCGTGCAGCTCGAAGTGCTGGATATCCTCGACAAGCTGGTGGCGGACCGGGGCATGGGGCTGATCTTCATCTCCCACGATCTCAGGCTCGTCTCTTCCTTCTGCGACCGCGTCATCGTCATGTATGCCGGCCGGATCGTCGAGGAACTGCCGGCCGCCAATCTTGCCGACGCGCAGCATCCCTATACGCGCGGGCTGCTCAACTGCCTGCCGACCATCGGTTCCGACCGGCATCCGCTGCCCGTCCTCGACCGCAAGCCGGAGTGGACGCTATGACATCGGCTCTCTCCATCCGCGACATGGTCGTCACATACGATGAGTTTGCGGCACTCGATCATGTCAACTTCGATATAGGCACGGGCGAATCCTTCGGCATCGTCGGGGAATCCGGTTCCGGCAAATCGACCCTTTTGCGTGCCGTCTCGGGTCTTGCGTCGTTCGACCAGGGCACGCTCAGCGTCAACGGCCGCCCCTATTCCGGCCGCAAGCGTGACAAGGAGTTCTACCGCACCGTCCAGATGGTGTTCCAAGACCCCTATGGTTCGCTGCACCCGCGCCAGACGGTCGACCGGCTGCTGCTGGAACCGCTCGTCATCCACGGTTTCACCGATATCGAGACGCGCATCAACCGGGCGCTGGACGAGGTGGGTCTCGGGTCTGGCTTCCGCTTCCGTTATTCGCATCAGCTTTCCGGCGGCCAGCGGCAGCGCATCGCGATCGCCCGGGCGCTGATCTTGGAGCCGAAAATCCTCCTGCTCGACGAGCCGACCTCGGCTCTCGATGCGTCGATCCAGGCGGAAATCCTCAATCTGCTCGAACAGGCGCGCCGCGACCGCAACCTCACGTTCGTGATGGTAAGCCACGATCTCGGGGTCATCAGCCATATGTGCGAGCGGCTGGCTGTGATGAAAAACGGCAAGGTGGTCGAGACGGTGCCGCGGAAAGCGCTGGAAAACCGCGAGTTTTCAGCTGATTATACCCGCCAACTGCTCGTCGCCAGCGAAGGCTTCCGCCGCGGCTGACGGGCGCCGTCTATTTTTGCGCATGTCGCGTCCCGGATCTGCTTCCATTTTCGGGCGACATGCTTTGCGCAGGATCGCTTTCGCATGCAGCTTCGGGCCCTCATGTATTTCGACGAACTGGTCCGCACCAATTCGATGCGGGCGGCGGCCGAGAACTTGAATGTGGCGGCCACCGCCGTCTCCCGCCAGATCGAGAACCTCGAACACTATTTCGGAACGCCGCTCGTCGAGCGCAGCAATCGTGGCATCAAGCTGACTGCCGCCGGCGAACTGTTGGCGGCGCGGGCAGGGCGGACGTTGCGCGAGCTCGAACATGTCCACCAGCTGATCGACGATCTCCAGGGCCTGCAGCGTGGCAAGGTGGTGATCTATGCCAACGGCGCGACGGTCGCCAACCTGATCGCGCCGGTGCTTGCGGAATTCAGCCTGCGTTATCCGAAGCTGCGGTTCGAGGTGGCGATCACCAGCGCGCGCGAGGCGGTCGAGGCGCTCGCCGGCGCCGAGGCCGATCTGGTGGTGACGCTGTTTGCACCAAAGATATCCGGGGTGAAGGTGCGGCTGCGCTCCGAGATCACCTATGACGTCATCATGGCCGCCGACCATCCGTCCGCCGGTGCCAGGGAACTGACATTGCGCGATCTCGTCCACATGCCGCTTGCTCTTCCCGACAAGAATTTCGGCGCGCGTCAGGCCTTCGAGGAACTGTTCGCCAAGGACGGGCTGGAGCTCGATCCGGTCTTCGTCACCGGTTCCCTGGAAATGCTGAAGGAACTGGTTCTGCGCCGCGCAGCGGTTACGCTGTTGCCGGCGCTCGCGGTGCAGCGCGAAATCGACGCCGGCCAGCTTGCGGCGGTGCCGATCGCCGCCGGCAAGGAGGTGCG
The DNA here is from genome assembly GCF_000731315.1 of Neorhizobium galegae bv. orientalis str. HAMBI 540. Taxonomy (NCBI): domain Bacteria; kingdom Pseudomonadati; phylum Pseudomonadota; class Alphaproteobacteria; order Hyphomicrobiales; family Rhizobiaceae; genus Neorhizobium; species Neorhizobium galegae. The sequence goes on along the minus strand of NZ_HG938353.1, from coordinate 3,253,628 downwards.
CACGCCGATCGATCTCTGCGTCGCGCCGGACCGCCAGCTCTCGTTCGCGGCGGGTAAGCTCGTCGATTTCATCGAGCGCTTCATGCGCGGCGCCGATGCGCGCAAATCGGCCCCTAAAAGAGCAAGCGCCTAATTGCGTCCTGTGTAGCGTTTTTGGCTACACGGAGAACACAAAATTCTGCATTGTGTGTGCACCTGCGAAATGACACACTTTTGGCAATCGACGATCCCGCAGGTGCCGATCAGGCGGGTCTCGTTCCAAAAAAGGGGATGACGGATGGGCAGGATGACGTTTCTGGGCTCTGCTACTACATTGAAGAGTGCAGCTTTTGGCCTTGCGATCAGCGCGGGCCTGCTTTTGGGCCAGACAAGTGCCGAGGCGGCGGCGAAGACCGCGATCACAGTCGGCATGGCGATCGAGCCGGCCGGGCTCGACCCGACGGTCGCCGCACCTGTCGCGATCGGCCAGGTGACCTGGCAGAACATCTTCGAAGGGCTGACGACCATCGACAAGGACGGCAAGATCAAGCCGCAGCTTGCCGAAAGCTGGCAGATCTCGCCGGATGGCCTGACCTACACGTTCAAGCTCCGCCAGGGCGTCAAGTTCCATAACGGCGTCGCCTTCGACAGTTCGGTTGCCAAGTTCTCGATCGATCGCGCCCGCGGTGCGGACTCGATCAACCCGCAGAAGCGGTATTTCGCCTCGATCGACACGGTCGAGACGCCGGATGCTTCAACGCTGGTCCTGAAGCTCAAGCAGCCGGCCGGCAGCCTGCTTTATTGGCTCGGCTGGCCGTCTTCCAGCATCGTCGAGCCGAAGTCGGCCGCCGACAACAAGACCACCCCGATCGGCACCGGCCCGTTCAAGTTTGTCAGCTGGTCGAAGGGTTCCAAGGTCGATCTCGCCAGGAATGCCGACTACTGGAACAAGGCCGTCTCGCTGAAGCTCGATACCGCGGCCTTCCGTTTCATCAGCGATCCGCAGGCCCAGGCCGCGGCGCTGAAGGCCGGCGACGTCGATGCCTTCCCGGAATTCGGTGCGCCCGAACTGATCAAGTCCTTCGAGGGCGACAAGCGGCTGACGACCGTCATCGGCAATACCGAGCTCAAGGTCGTCGCGGGCATGAACAACACCCGCAAGCCGTTCAGCGACAAGAAGGTGCGTCAGGCGCTGATGATGGCGGTCGACCGCGCTACCGTCGTCGAAGGCGCCTGGTCCGGTTTCGGCACGCCGATCGGCAGCCACTACACGCCGAACGACCGCGGCTACAAGGACCTGACCGGCGTCTATCCCTATGATGCCGCCAAGGCGAAGGCGCTGCTGGCCGAGGCCGGCTTCCCGAACGGCTTCACCTTCACCATCAAGGCGCCGCAGATGGCCTATGCGCAGCGCACCTCGCAGGTGCTGCAGGCGATGTTTGCGGAAATCGGCGTGACGATGAACATCGAGACCACCGAATTCCCGGCGAAATGGGTGGCCGACGTGTTGAAGGCCGCCGATTACGACATGACCATCGTCGCCCATGCGGAGCCGATGGACATCGACATCTATTCCCGCGATCCCTACTACTTCAACTACAAGAACCCTGCCTTCAACGACGTGCTGAAAAAGGTCGAGATGACCTCCGATGCCGCCGGACAGGAAAAGCTCTACGGCGAGGCACAGACCATCCTCGCCAACGACGTGCCGGCGCTCTTCCTGTTCGTCATGCCGAAGCTCGGCGTCTGGGACGGCAAGGTGAAGGGTCTGTGGGAAAACGAACCGATCCCTTCGAACGTCCTGACGGATGTTCATTGGGTAGAGTGAAGTTTCACGCGATGAATTGGAGTGGCGCGCTTGCGGCAGACCGATCTCCCCCCTTGAGGGGGAGATGCCCGGCAGGGCAAAGGGGGGTAACCTCCTGGCATATTCTTGAGCCATTGGGTTTGCCGCACCGTCGCTACCCCCCTCCGTCACCTTTGGTGACATCTCGCCCTCAAGGGGGGAGATCAGCGGGAGCCTGCGGCACCGGCATGGAGCCTCACTCATGATCTCCATCCTCATTCGCCGAACCTTGAGCCTTGCCGTGACGCTGCTCATCGTCTCGCTGCTGATCTTCACCGTCATGGACCTGCTGCCCGGCGATCCGGCGGCGATCATGCTCGGCACCTCGGCGAGCCCGGAAACGCTTGCCGCACTCCAGAAACAATTGGGTCTCGACCAGCCGCTCCCCGTGCGTTACCTCGCCTGGCTCGCCGGGGTCTTCCGGGTCGATCTCGGGCAGTCCTATACCTATGGCGTGCCGGTCGCGGGGCTGATTGGCGAGCGGCTCATCGTCACCTTGCCGCTGGCGTTGATTGCGATCTTTCTGTCGGTGGCGATTGCCATTCCTCTCGGCGTTCAGGCGGCGCGCAAGCACAACGGGCTCTTCGATTTCGTCGCCGGCCTGTTCTCCTATATCAGCATTGCGGTGCCGGCCTTCTGGGTCGGGCTGCTGCTGATCATCCTGTTTTCCACCATGCTTGGCTGGATGCCGGCGGGCGGATTTCCCGGCTGGGACGCAGGGTTTCTTGCCGGCCTCAAGGCGCTCCTCCTGCCGGCCGTGGCGCTCGCCCTGCCGCAGGCCGGCGTGCTGACGCGGGTGGCGCGGGCTGCGGTGCTGGAGGTGATGAATGAGGACTTTGTGCGCACCGCCCGCGCCAAGGGCCTGAGCGAGGGCGTCGCCATCTGGCGGCATGCGGTGCCGAATGCGCTGGTGCCGGTGTTCACCATGCTCGGCCTGCAATTCACCTTCCTGATCGCCGGTGCGGTGCTGGTCGAGAACGTCTTCAACCTGCCGGGCCTCGGGCGGCTTGCCTATCAGGCACTCTCCCAGCGCGACATCATCGTCATGCAGGATGTCGTGCTGTTCTTCTCTGCCCTGGTGATCCTGATGAATTTCCTGGTGGATCTTGCCTATCTGGTGGTCGATCCGCGTCTGAGGGCCGGCGCCCAATGATCAAGGTCCTTCGCCGCCCCGTCTTTCTCATCGGGCTCGTCATCACGCTCGCGTTGTTTGCCGTGGCGCTGCTGTCGCTCGTCTGGACGCCGTTTCTGCCCACCAAGATGAACATCGTCCACAAACTCAAGGCCCCGCTCGATTTCGGCCTTCTCGGCACCGACCAGTTCGGCCGCGACGTTGCCTCGATGCTGATGGTTGGCGCCTGGAACTCGCTGTCGACCTCCATCCTTGCCGTACTTCTTGGCGCAAGCGTCGGCACCGCGGTCGGCGTCGTCGTCGCCATGCGGCGAGGCTGGCTGGAACTCGTCGTCATGCGCGGCTGCGACATCGTCTTCGCCGTTCCCCCAATCCTCTCGGCGATGATGCTCGGCGCCTTCATCGGATCGGGCCGGTTCACGGCGATCTTCGCCATCGGCGTGTTCATGGTGCCGGTTTTTGCGCGGCTCGCGCTCGGCGCTGCCCTGCAGGTATGGACGCGGGATTATGTTACCGCCGCCGTCAGCATGGGCCGGCCGAAAAGCAAAATCACACTCGTGCATGTGCTGCCGAACATCGCCAACCAGATCATCGTGCAGGTGACGATCCAGCTCGGCCTCGCGATCCTCACCGAGGCAGGCCTCTCGTTCCTCGGCCTCGGCATGCCGCCGCCAACGCCCACCTGGGGGCGGATGCTGGCCGATGCGCAGACTTTTCTCGGCCAGGCGCCCTGGCTGGCGCTGATGCCGGGGCTGGCGATCGCGCTCGCCGTGCTTGGCCTCAACATGCTCGGCGACGGCCTGCGAGACCTTCTCGATCCCCGCGACAATTCCTGATTTCGAAACGAAGATATTGCCATGAATGACCTCTTGAAATTGACGATCCGCAAGCTGCTCGACCTTTATTCGGCCAGGAAGCTCTCGCCCTCGGAATACTGGCTGGCGGTCGAGGATCGCGTCGCCGCCTTCGAGCCGCATGTGCAGGCGCTCTATCTCTACGATCCCGAGAGCGCCCGGGCGCAGGCCGCAGCCTCCACCGATCGCTGGATGAAGGGCGCGACGTTTGGGCCGCTCGACGGCATTCCGGTGACGCTGAAGGAGTTGATCGCCACCAAGGGGCAGCCGGTGCCGCTCGGCACGGCGGCCGTCGAACTGGTGCCTGCCGCCGAAGACGCACCGATCGCCGCGCGCTGCCGCGAAGATGGCGCAGTGATCTTTGCCAAGACCACGTGCCCGGATTACGGCATGCTCTCGTCTGGCCTGTCGAGCTTCCATCACCTCAGCCGCAATCCTTGGGATCTGACCCAGAACCCCGGCGGATCGAGCGCCGGCGCGGCGGCCGCCGGCGCCGCCGGTTTTGGCCCGTTGCATATCGGCACGGATATCGGCGGCTCTGTGCGCCTGCCGGCAGGCTGGACGGGGCTGTTCGGTTTTAAGCCGAGCCAGGGCCGTATCCCGGTCGATCCCTATTATGTCGGCCGTTGCGCGGGGCCGATGACCCGCACGGTCGAAGATGCGGCCTTTTCCATGGCGACGCTGTCGCGTCCGGACTGGCGTGACGGCACCTCGCTGCCGCCCAACGATTTCGACTGGCTTAATTTCGATATCGACGTGAAGGGGATGAAGATCGGCCTGATGCTCGATGCCGGCATCGGCCTTGCAGTCGAGGACGACGTCCGCGATGCGGTCGTGGCCGCCGCCAAGCGCTTTGAGGAGGCTGGGGCGATCATCATTCCCGTCGAACCGGTCATGAACCGCATCATGCTCGACGGGCTCGACAGTTTCTGGCGCTCGCGGTTCTGGGGCGATATCGAGAAAATGCCGGAAGAGCGCCGGGCGCTGATCCTGCCCTATATCTACCAATGGGCGGAAGGCGGCACTTACATTTCCGGTATCGAAGCGGTGCGCGGCTTTAACCAGACGATCGAGATGCGCAAGGCCTGTGGACGGCTGTTCACGACCGTCGACGCGGTGATCTCGCCGACCAATCCGATCGTCTCCTATCCGGCGGAGTGGGCCTCGCCCACCAATGATCCGGCTTTGCCCTTCGAACATATCGGTTTCACCGTGCCGTGGAACATGTCGGAACAACCGGCCTCGTCGATCAATTGCGGCTTTTCGAAAACCGGCATGCCGATAGGCCTGCAGATCGTCGGCCCGCGCTATGACGACCTGCTGGTGCTGAAACTCTCCAGGGCCTTCGAGCAATGGACCGGGGGCATTTCGGCCTGGCCGGAGCCGCCGGCCGCCTGACTCCTCCGAACCTTTCCGGCTATTTCCGCCTGGGTGCAACCGCGCTGGGGAACAATCGCGCTGTTGCTGCGTTCACCGGCGGCGACAGGAAGCGTGAAGCGGGTAACGTGCGTCGCTCGCTCGGGAGACCGATCCCGTTCCACGTTTCTGAAGCCGTTTGATTCCGCGCAAAGCCTTCCGCGGCTCGCGTCCTCTAAGGTTCGCAAAACAGGAGATCGATATGCCCGCAGCCAACCCAACGACCGACTTCACCCGCAATGGCACCGGCCAGAACTCGGCAGCCAGCAAGGATGTCGAAGCCCAGATCCAGCAGCTTCGGGACGATATCGCAGCGCTCGCCCGCAGCGTTGCCGCCGTCGGCAACGACAAAGCCAGCGAATACAAGGGCAAGGCCCGCCGGGTCGCCAACGACGCTGCAGATGCTTCGATGCAGATGGTGGAAGCCGCCCGCGACCAGGCCCTGTCGATGGAAAAGGATCTGGAACGCCAGATCCGCACCAACCCTATCCAGGCCGTCGCCATCGCCGCCGGGGTCGGATTCCTCTTCGCGCTGCTGACGCGTCGCTGATGATGACAGGCCTTGGCCCCCTTTTGGCTTCGCTCGCCGCGATGGACATCGCGGCGTTGACGCGCAAGCTCAAAAGAAACGCGATCTTCTATGCTTTCGTGTTGCTTTTCCTGCTGACGGCCTATGGGCTGGCGGTGGCGGCGCTTGCCGTCTATCTCGCCGGCATCTGGGGACCGCCGATCGCGCTGCTTGCAGTCGCCGGCGGTGCGCTCTTGCTGGCATTGATCCTGTATCTCTGCGTGGTCATCGCCAACGGCGCCGAACAGCGCCGCAAGCGGGAAGCCGCGGCCTCCAACAGTTCCAAGGCGTTGATGATGACGGCGGCTCTGACGGCATTGCCGCTGCTGGTCAAATCACGTCCGCTGCTGCTCGTCGCGGTGGTCGGCGGTCTTGGCTTCCTCGCGGCGAAGTCCATGAGCACTTCGAACCGCCGATATTCCGAGCCGGCCGAATAAGCGGATTTTTCGGCCGCCCGACCTATCAACGGCCGCCTGCCTCGCGCGGGCGGCCGTATTCCGCGTTGTGCTGGGGCCTGCTCTCGACGAAAGCGGGCTTCGCGAACAATAGCAGGCGGTTTGCGACCGCCCTGTGTCTTTTGTAAATGACCGGGCGTTCTTTCGATGGTCTAGCCGAATTTCGTTGTCGAATCTCGGGCGGACTTAATTGTTGCGAATCCTCGTTGTCGATCGGGAATTCTTGGTGGCCATGGAAGTGGAGACCGTGCTCACCGAGGCGCTTGCCTGCGAGGTCAAGGTCGCCACGCCACACACCTATATCGTGGAACTGGAAAGCGGTTGGTTTGACGTTATCGTCATCGATTCAGGGCTGATTGGTGGAGAGGCTGGGCTTCGGCTGAGAGCTTCAGGCCCGGGTCTGGTGTTCACCACGCTCAACGTCGAGGACATGGATGGTCTGAAGGGCTGGGACGGAATAACCGTCGTCGCCAAACCGTTCAACGACCACCACCTCGTTGAAGCCGTCAAGAACGCCGCCCAGTTGTGAGCGGCGTTTCCTCAGATTTTTCAGGATCAGCTGCCAAAAGCACGTGAGGTGATCGCGGCATCGCCTGCATCGGGGCCGTAGTCGCCCTCGCCGGAAACGCCCAGCAGCTCCTGCAGGCGGGCGCGGGCGCGGCTGACGCGGCTCTTGATGGTGCCAACGGCGCAGCCGCAGATCGCTGCCGCCTCCTCATAGGCGAAACCGGCAGCACCCACGAGGATGATCGCTTCGCGCTGATCGTCGGGCAGCTTGTCGAGCGCCTTGCGGAAATCCTGCAGGTCGAGCCTGCCGTACTGTTCCGGATGGACCGAGAAACGCTCGCTGAACAGGCCGTCGCTATCCTGCACCTCGCGTCCGCGCTTGCGCATCTGGCTGTAGAATTCGTTGCGCAGGATGGTGAACAGCCATGCCCGCATGTTGGTGCCGGCGGTGAAGCTGGTCTGGTTGGCCCAGGCTTTCATGATTGTATCCTGCACAAGGTCGTCCGCCTTGTCGTGCCGGCCTGTCAGGGATACCGCGAAGGCACGCAGATTGGGCAGCGACGCGAGAAGGTCGCGCTTGAAGCCGCGATCGTCGATCTCGTCTTCCTTACTCATTTTGCGTTCACCGGTTTGGCGTTCTTCTCAGCCTGTTCCAGGCGCTCGAGAAGATCGAGAAAACGATCCGGAATCCCTTCTTCCTGTACCGCGTCGTAGAAGTCCCGTAACTTGCGGGATATGGATGCATTCGGCGGCACCGCTCCGGGTCGGACTTCTTGGGATTGGATTGCTGTCATCTCTTCTTTTTTTCTGTTGTCGTCACTCATCACGCGGGCAGCCTGTTGCGATATCGTCGGGCAAAGGAATTCCTGGCGGCAAAAAAAGTTCCACTCTTGCGGAACTTTTTTTCAAGGCCCACGTTCATAACAGGTCAATTGCCCACCGGGCACCGAGGGAGATTTTGTATGTCACTCACCACACGCGTTGCGTCTCACCTTCCATATCTGCGTCGGTATGCTCGCGCCGTCACCGGATCACAGACCTCGGGAGACGCCTATGTTGCCGCGGTCCTGGAAGCTTTGATCGCAGACGTTTCGATATTCCCCGAAACGTCCAAGGACCGTGTTTCGCTCTATAAACTCTTTGTTACAATTTTTGGTTCCACGAACATCGAGATTCGCCCGATCGAATCGCCGTTTGCCTGGGAGCAGCGCGCGGCGGCCAATCTCTCGATGCTTCCCTCCCAGTCGCGGCATGCATTCCTGCTTGTCTCGGTGGAGGGTTTCAGCATCGATGAAGCCGCGGAAGTCCTGGATGTCAGCGCCGCTGAAGTGAACCGTCTGCTCGACGATGCGACGCGGGAAATCTCGCGGCAGGTCGCGACCGACATCATGATTATCGAGGATGAGCCGCTGATCGCGCTCGACATCGAACAGATGGTGCAGGATCTCGGCCACCGCGTCACCGGCATCGCCCGCACCCATAAGGAAGCGGTGTCGCTCTTCCAGTCCTCGCACCCGAAAATGGTGCTCGCCGATATCCAGCTCGCCGACGGCAGCTCCGGTATCGACGCGGTCAACGAAATTTTGAAGTCTTCGAGCGTGCCGGTGATCTTCATTACCGCCTTCCCGGAGCGGCTTCTGACCGGCGAACGCCCGGAACCGGCCTTCCTCGTTACCAAGCCGTTCAACCCGGACATGGTGAAGGCGTTGATCAGCCAGGCGCTGTTCTTCAACGAAGCCGTAAAGGCCGCCGCTTGATCCCATGGGCGGCGGGCGAGCGGAGCAGGCCGGAACAAAATGCAACGGGTAGCGTTCTGGCGCATCCGAAGAGGAAAGCCCATGTTGTATTATGCTCTTGTCTGCCTGCTCGTCGCGATCTTCACCGGTGCGCTCGGCTTCAGTGGCATTGCAGGAACGGCAACCGGCCTCGCGCAGCTCCTGTTTTTCCTGTTTCTCGCACTGTTGCTGATATCGCTGGTGGTCGGGTTGTTCCGGCGTGTTTGACGTCCTATAAAAGTCGGATAATCATACTCATAAATCCAGGTGTTTCTGCGCGCAGCAGGTGCCCGGTTTCCCCAGCAAGCCCGCAGACGGAGTGAGTAACTTGGTGAATCCCCTGACATGGCAGCAGGCTGGTCAGAGTGATGACAAGTTACGCGAATTTTTCATGCCGGCGCTGGTGGATCTCGGCGCCAGCATCATGATCCAGGACGCAGGCCGCAATTATCTCTTCGTCACTCATCTTCCGGAGGTCTGGGCGGTCGAGCATGTCAGGACACCCACCGATGTCAGCCTGTTCGGCGACGAGGTCGGGGCAAAGCTCGCGACCCTCAAAGACGGCATGACGGAAGCGGGTCGCAAAGGCCATATCGAGATTACCATCGGCACCGAGCAGATCTACGAGTTCCGCGTCCAGACGGTGGAATTTTCCAATGGCGGCCTGCATTTCGTCACCACCATCATCGACCGTTCCGAGGAACGTCATCGCGAGCGGCTGCTGCGTGCGCTGCTGCGCGAGGTCAGCCACCGTTCCAAGAACCTACTCGCCATCATCCAGAGTATTGCGCTGCAGACGGCCCGTTATTCAGGCTCGCTGGAACTGTTTTTGCACAAGTTCCGGGGGCGGCTTTATTCACTCTCGCAGAGCCAGGACCTGATCACCGATTCCAGCTGGCGCGGCGCCTATTTTTTCGAACTGGTGCAGCAGCAGACGGAAAAGTACCTGCCCGAGAACAAGCATCTCGTGCGCGTCCACGGGGACAACATCCTTCTGACGCCGAACGCCTCGCTGCATATCGGGCTGGCGCTGCACGAGCTGATCGTCAACGCGGTCAGCCACGGTTCGCTTTTGCGCAGCGGCCGGGTGATCAACGTCACCTGCACCCGCATGCACCTCAACGGCCATGACTCGCTCGAGATGATCTGGGACGAAGTGCTGGATGCCAGCCGGAGCTCCGAAGATACCGAGGACTCGCTGAAGGCGCATTTCGGCAGCACCGTGCTGGAACGCGTCGTGCCCGCCTCGGTCAACGGCAAGGCGCAATATGTCATCTCCAGCGACCGCATCAGCTATCGGCTGGTATTCCCGCTGGAGAGCGGCGGGGATTGAAGGATAGTCGTTGGTGAGTAGCTTTCCAGCTCATTGATGGCCCCCGCGACGTGAGCCTTTGCGAAAAGCTCGCTCGCAGCGCCATTACTCACCATACCCCACAAAACTGAGCTGGCCCGGTTCCGGTTGACGGAGCCGAGCCAGTTCGTCTCTTCGAGGGGGATTGAAGAGTATGTCCGAAGGCTTTGTAGGGCGGGGGACGGGGGGGTCGCCTTCGAACACTCACATAACGGGCGCCTCGGGAATAGGTTCCAGCAGTTCCAAACTTTTTTGAATTTTTTTCAGCGGTCTTTTTTTTGGGCTGGTGAGTGAAGAATGGCGGCTTTGCAGCCGCCATTCCGATCGGGCCCGTGTGGCGGGCTCAGTGTTTCAGCGCTCTCGGATCGAGCGCGTCGCGGATCGCATCGCCCATGTAGTTGACGCTGAGTACAGTCAGCGAGATCGCCAGGCCCGGCCAGAGCACGCGCGAGGGTGTCAACTGCAGGAAGTTGGCGCCGTCGAACAACAGCCGTCCCCAGGTCGGGAAATCCGAAGGAAAGCCGAGGCCCAGGAAGCTCAACGCCGATTCCGTGATGATCGCCGAAGCGATGCCCAATGTCGCCGAAACCATGATCGAGCTCAGCACGTTTGGCAGGATGTGCCTGAGGATGATGCGATACTCCCGCATGCCGCTCGCCTTCGCCGCCAGGATGAATTCCTGGCTTTTGACGGCCAGCACATCGCCGCGCACGATACGGGCGGTGTGCATCCAGCTGGTGATTCCGATCACGAAGACGATCAGGATGAAGATGCCGGTCTCCGGTCCGAATGCCGCCCGCAAGGTATCGCGAAACAGCATCAGGATGACGAGCAGCAGCGGCAGGAGCGGCAGGGCCAGGAACAGGTCGGTGACGCGCATCAGCGGACCGTCGAGCCTGCGGATATAGCCGGAGACTACCCCCACCAGGGTTCCGAGGAAAAGCGCCAGCAGCATCGCCGTAATACCGACCGCAAGCGAGATGCGGCCGCCGGCGAGCACCTGGGCAAGCATGTCCTTGCCGAGGTTATCGGTGCCGAACGGATGTGCCCAGGAGGGCCATTGGTTCTTGTCGCGGATATTGATGGCGTTCGGGGCCACCCGGTGGATATACGGGCCTACGAACACCGCCAGCACGATGAACGTGAACACGATCAATCCGACTACTCCGCCCTTGTGGGAACGGAACTGACGCCAGATATCCGCGAGCGCCGACCTGGTGGGAGTTGCCGCCTTGGCGGGCGGGGCGGTTGTAAGCGTCGCATCAGTCATAACGGATCCTCGGGTCAAGAATGCCGTAAAGCACGTCGGCGATGAGGTTGAAGAGCACGATCAGCACCGCGAAGATGAAGGTCAGGGTCTGGACGAGTGGGATATCGGCGCCCTGAACCGCGATGATCAGCAATTGGCCAAGCCCGTTCACGCGAAAGATCTGCTCGGTGATGATGGCGCCCGAAAAGATCGTCGGCACGCCGAGCGCGATCACGGTGACGACCGGGATCAGGCTGTTGCGCAGCACATGGATGAGCAGAACCGACTTTTCCTTGACGCCCTTGGCACGCGCGGTGCGTACATAGTCCTGGTGCAGGTTGTCGAGCATCGAGGCCCGCACGAAACGGGTGATCTGCGAGGCGTTGAAAAGCGACAGAACGGTGACCGGCAAGGCCATCTGCTTGATCTGCTGCAGGAAGCTCGAGAAGTCGTTGACGACCAGGTTGGTGTCATAGACCGACGGGAACCATTGCAGCCAGGAGGAGAAGATGACGACCAGCAGCACGCCGGTGAAGAAGGTCGGCACCGAGTATCCGACCATCGACAGGAACGTGCCGATCTGGTCGAAGATCGAGTACTGCTTGTAGGCGGAGATGACGCCGATCGGAACGGCGATCATCACCCCGAACACGTAGGCGAGACCAACGACCCATAGCGTCTGGGGCAGGCGCTGGACGATCAGGTCGACCACCGGGCTGCGGGTCGCCCAGGACAGCACCCGCATGCGGGTGCCATCGCCGAATTGCCAGCCGGTCAGGCGTTCGAGGATGTTGAGAGGTTCGTTGATGAAGAATTGCTGCAGCCAGTAGAGGTAGCGGAAGAAGAATGGCTGATCGAGGCCGAGCGATGCGCGGATCTGTTCGCGGACCTCCGGCGGGATCGTCAACGGCAGGTCGCCGGTCGGATCGTTGGGGGCAAGATCGAGTAGCGCGAAAATGACGAAGCTGATGATCAGCAGCGTCGGGATTGCGAAGAGCAATCGTCGCAAGGTGTAGGTGAACATCAATAAGTCTCCAGACTAGCGCGGAGAAGAAAATGCGGGCACCGGGCCTGCCGCAAGGGCAGGCCCGGTGATCGGCATCACTTCGTGCGCGACCAGTCGGCGACGTTCCACAGCTCGCTATCCCAGGCGTTCATCTTCACGCCGGCGAGCTTGAGAGAATGCGAGGAGACGCTACCGCGGTGGACGAGCGGGATATGCGCGCCTTCCTCGGTCAGCATGTCGTTGAGCTGCTTGGCAAGTGTTGCGCGCTTGTCGAGCTCGGCGGTCTTCGAAAGTTCGCCGAGCAGCTTGTCATAGGCCGGGTTGCAGTAACGCGGGATGTTCTGGCCCTGCCAGCCGTTCGCCGGGCCGGGAACCTTGTCGCACAGCCACTCTGCGAGATACTTTTCCGGATCGGTGCCGTCGAAGTTGTTGGTGTACATTTCGACGTCGGCATAGAACTTCTGGAAGGTGTCGGGGCTTGCCGGATCGCCGCCGAAGAAGACCGAGGCGCTGGCGTTGCGCAGTTCGGCACCGACGCCAATCTGCGACCACATGTCCTTCACCAGTTCCTGGGTCGCCTGGCGAACCGAGTTGGTGGAGGTCGAGTAGAGGTAGGAGAGCTTCACGCCGTTCTTGGCGCGGATGCCATCCGGGCCTTTCTTCCAGCCGGCGTCGTCAAGCAGCTTGTTGGCGGCCGCAAGATCCTGCTTCAGGCACCAGCTGTCGTTCTTGGTGGAAGCGACGGCGGCTGGCGCGGGCACGATGTTACAAGTCGCCTTGCCGGCTGCGCCGTATCCTGCCTCGACGATGATGTCGCGGTCGATGGCGAGCGAAAGCGCGCGGCGGACTGCCGGATCGGACAGCGAAGGATGCGGGCCGGCGTCCTTGGTGGAGCGTTTTGCGCCAAGCGACGGATCGGCATTGTAGTGGTTGAGGTTGATACGTTCGACCTGGGTGCCGAATGCCGTTTCCAGCTTGCCCTTGCCGGCGGCGACCATCTTGGCGAGGATTTCCGGCTCTACCTGCATGTTCCAGGCATAATCGTATTCGCCGGTTTCGAGCACGGCGCGGGCCGCCGACGCAGCGTCGCCGCCGCCCTTGAGGGTCACGGTTGCGAAGGCAGGCTTTGCCGCATCGCGATAATTGGTGTTGGCGGTCAGCGTGATGACGTCGTTCGGCTTGAATTCCTTGACGACGAACGGACCGGTGCCGATCGGGCCGAAGTTGGCCGAGGTGCAGCCCGGAGCCTTGGCGCCGACGCAGTTTTCGAACTGCTTCTTCTGGATGACCGGCGACTGGGCGCCGACGAAAGCGCTGTAGGGATAGGGCTTCGGTTCGGTAAAGGTGATCTTGATCGTCTGCGGATCCGGAGCCTCGACGCTTTTGACGCCCTCGTACTGGGCGGCCTGGGCGCAACCGCCGTCCGGCGCGATGCAGTATTTCCAGGTGAAGATGACGTCGTCAGCCGTAAAAGGCGTGCCGTCCGACCATTTGACGCCCGGCTTGATCTTCCAGGTCATGCTGAGCAGGTCCTTGGCGACGCCGCCGTTCTCGACGGTCGGAATCTCGGTGACCAGCATCGGCACGAGACCACCCTTCTCGTCGTAGCGGGCGAGCGGCTCGATGACCATCGAGGACGCGTAGACTTCCTTGGTGCCGCCGGAGAGGTAGGGGTTCATCGTCGAAACGGCCTGCCAGAACAGGATCTTCAGATCTCCGTCCGTGCCCCGTTCGGCATGCGCGGCGGCGCCGGCGAAGGTGAGGGCGGCGACTGTGCCGGCCAAAAGAAGTTTGAGGTTTTTCATGCTGCTATTCCCCTTGTCGTTCTCTTATGAGTTGTGGTTGGGCCTGCCGGTCGAGCCGGCTTTTTGTGCCTCGGGACTGCGAAGTCGCCTTCCTCAACTTATTGACTTCGCAGCGTATTTCCTGTCGGTTCCTCCTCCGAAACTACCTTAAGAACAAGTTACATCCTGCCGCTTTTGGCGAGCATGATCAAATTTTGAGCCATCTAAGCATAGGCCTATTTTCCGTTCAAGCCGGAAAATTGAAGCTTGCAAAATCGTGTCTTCGCGTCGCAATATCCGCCCGACATCCACCCTTGGCAGAGTGGAAATATGAAAAAAACAACGGGGTTATCACTATGCCGGTCATCAATCGCGTCGCCGAAATGCAGGATCAGGTCGCTGAATGGCGGCGCCATCTGCACGAGAATCCTGAGCTGCTCTACGACGTCCACGAGACCTCGAAATTCGTCGCCGAAAAACTGCGGGCCTTCGGCTGCGACGTCGTCGAGACCGGCATCGGCAGAACCGGCGTCGTCGCAATCATCAAGGGCAGCCAGGGCGATGGTCCGGTCATTGGTTTCCGCGCCGATATGGACGCGCTGCCGATCCTCGAGACCTCCGGCAAACCCTGGGCGTCCAAGACGCCCGGCAAGGCGCATTCCTGCGGTCATGACGGCCACACCGCCATGCTGCTGGGTGCTGCGCAATACCTTGCCGAGACTCGCAATTTCAAAGGTTCGGTCGCGCTGATCTTCCAGCCGGCGGAGGAGGGCGGCGCGGGCGCGCTGGCGATGATCAACGACGGCATGATGGAGAAGTTCGGCATCAAGGAAGTCTACGGCATGCATAACGAGCCGCGGCTTCCGGTCGGCAGTTTCTCCACCCGCAAGGGCGGCATCATGGCGGCGGCCGACACGTTCGAAATCACCATCCACGGCCGCGGCAGCCATGCCGCGCAGCCGCACAATTCGATCGATCCGATCCTGGTGTCCTCACATATCGTGCTGGCGCTGCAGTCCATCGTTTCGCGCGAGACCGACCCCCTGAAGTCGCTGGTCGTCACTGTCGCCTCGATCCACGGCGGCGAGGCGAGCAACGTTATTCCGGCCTATGTCAAGATGACCGGCACGGTGCGCACCCTGCTGCCGGAAACTCGCGATTTTGCGGAGAAGCGTCTGAGCGAAGTGGCTCAATCAACCGCGATCGCCCATGGCGCGACGGCTGATGTCATGTATCGCCGCGGTTATCCGGTCACCTTCAACCACGACAACGAGACGGATTTTGCCATCGAGATCGCGGCCAAGGTCGCCGGTCCCAAGTCGGTGCAGACCGGCATGGCGCCGCATATGGGCGCGGAGGATTTTTCCTACATGCTGGAGAAGCGCCCCGGCGCCTTCATCTTCATCGGCAACGGCGATACCGCCAACCTCCACAACGCTGCCTACGACTTCAACGACGAGGCAATTCCCTTTGGCGTCAGCTATTGGGTCACGCTCGCCGAAACCGCGCTCGCCGCCTGATCCGAAGGAGATTTCCATGCTGCTTTCCGGCACTTCCATGGAGCAGGGCGGTGGTTCGGTAACCCCGGTCCTGTCTGTCCGCAATCTTTCCACCTCGTTCCGGGTGAACGACGAATGGCGCACCGTGGTGCGCAACATCTCGTTCGACGTGGCGCCGCGCGAGACGGTGGCGATCGTCGGCGAATCGGGCTCGGGCAAGAGCGTCACTTCGCTGTCGATCATGCGGCTGCTGCCGAAGAATTCGAGCAGGATCGAAGGCCAGGTCTTCCTCAACGGCCGCGAATTGCTGTCGCTGCAGGAAGAGCAGATGCGCCGCGTGCGCGGCAAAGACATCTCGATGATCTTCCAGGAGCCGATGACCTCGCTCAACCCAATTTTTCCAATTGGCAAGCAGATCGCCGAGGCGCTGACGGTCCATACCGACATCAGCAATGCCGATGCGAAGAAGGAAGTCATCCGCCTGCTCGAAAAGGTGCGTATCCCCAACGCCTCGTCGCGTTTCGACGAATATCCGCACCAGTTTTCCGGCGGCATGCGCCAGCGCGTTATGATCGCCATGGCACTGGCGGCGAGACCTAAGTTGCTGATCGCCGACGAGCCGACCACCGCGCTCGACGTCACCATTCAGGGCCAGATCCTCGACCTCATCAAGGTGCTGCAGGAAGAGGAGGGCATGTCGGTCCTCTTCATCACCCACGACATGGGCGTGGTGGCCGAAGTCGCCGACCGCACCATCGTCATGTATCGCGGCGATGCGGTGGAGACGGGCGAGACCGGCGACATCTTTCACCGCGGCCAGCATCCCTATACCCGTGCACTTCTCTCCGCCGTGCCGCGTCTCGGCTCGATGGGCGAGCGCAAGCTTCCGCTCCGCTTCCCGATCGTCGATATCAAGACCGGCGAGCAGATGCCGCTTGCCGACGTCACCGACACGGTCGGCAAGGGCAAGACGCCGATCCTCGACGTCAAGGACCTGACCACCCGGTTCGACATCCATTCCGGCCTGTTTGGTCGCAAGTCCGGGGCGGTCCATGCGGTCGAAAAGGTCTCCTTCGATCTGTTCCCGGGCGAGACCCTGTCGCTCGTCGGCGAATCGGGCTGCGGCAAGTCGACCACCGGCCGATCGGTCACCCGCCTGATCACGCCGACCAGCGGCGAGGTCACTCTCGATGGTTATGAGGTCATGAAGCTCGACCAGCCGACGCTGCGCCAGATGCGCCGGTCGATCCAGATGGTCTTCCAGGATCCGTTCGCCTCATTGAACCCGCGCATGAGCGTCGGTTCGGCTGTCATGGAGCCCTATGTCGAGCACAGCCTCGGCACCAAGCAACAGGCCCGCGACAAGGCAGCGAGCCTGATGGAGAAGGTCGGCCTTTCCGCCGACATGATGAAGCGTTTCCCGCACGAGTTTTCCGGCGGCCAGCGCCAGCGCATCGCGATCGCCCGCGCCTTGATGCTCGACCCGAAGATCATCGTCGCGGACGAGGCGGTTTCAGCTCTCGACGTGTCGATCAAGGCGCAGGTCTGCAACCTGCTCCTCGACCTGCAGCAGAGCCTCAATCTCGCCTTCCTGTTCATCAGCCACGACATGGCCGTCGTCGAGCGTGTCAGCCATCGGGTCGCTGTGATGTATCTCGGCGAGATCGTCGAAATCGGCCCGCGGGCGGCAGTGTTCGAGAACCCGCAGCATCCTTATACGAAGAAGCTGATGTCGGCCGTGCCGGTCCCGGATCCGTCCCGCCGGCGGATCAAGCGCAACATGTCGACCGACGAGATCAAGAGCCCGATCCGCCCGGTCAACTACGTGCCGCCAAAGCGGGAGTATCGGGAGGTTTCCGCGGGGCATGTGGTGCAGGTGGCGTAGCACATCGAGGCGGTTGAGAGCTTGTGCTCGTGACATCAAACCCCGCACGATCCGGATCGTGCGGGTTACCGACCAGGGGTGCCGGCTGTTCCATCGCCGTCGTCATCCGTATCTTCAGCGGCCATCGTTTTTTCCAGCCGGACAACGGCATCCACGAATGATGGAAATGCTTCCCGAATTCGATCCAGGTTCTCGATCACCTTGTCGGCTTTCAGGTCGAACCCGTATCGGTGCCGACGAGATGGCGGAAGGCTTTCACTTCCGTCAGAGATTCGTATAGCTCCGTGTCGATAGCGGACGGCCGTATGCCGTCGATTTCGGCCGACATCTGGAACGTCCTGATGCATTGTCGGTCCGCTGGGAACGAGAGCGTCCACGTCCCGTGCCAGGCTCAGAAGACTGTCCTCAATGCCGTTATAGACGTTATGGATACCCAATGAGATGGCTGACAGTGCGCCCCATTCTCTATCGGAAACCTCCTGGGAATGTCGCGCGAAAAAGATTTCGAGCTGTTCCAGCTCCCGTTCCGCGCGCGCGATCTTTGGTGACAAGCGTGAAAAAGCCGGAAGGCTAAACGCAGCCATCTAGAAGCTCCTGTACCCTGCCGGCGGTCATATCGGCCTCGAAGATCAGATCGTAGGGAATATCTGTCCCTCGCATGTGACCAGCGACGAGTCGTTCGATAAAAAGTCTGCGCGCAGGGTCGACCGGGCCGCTCACCAGGAGGTCGACATCAGAATGTAAATGAAAACTGCGCTTCGCCAAGGAGCCGATGATGCGCATCTCGACACCGTGCTTGCGGGCATCTTCAAGTATGCGTTCAGCACGAGCCGACGCGGTTTTATGTCGCGTTTCCGCTCGACGTTCGATCAGCGCTTCCATCCGGTTCATGCACGAGTTCCCGGCTATTACCATTCTTCTTCAGCCTATATCATTTCTCAGCGGGCTCAAAGGCAGCGCAACGGTCACCCGTGGGTAGACGCGGCGACGATGCAGGCGCAATGCGGCCGCTATGGATTTTGATGATGCAACAATTCCTCTCCTAATACCTACCATGTGGTTCTTCCGGCCGTTTGACAGACCATCCGAAACCATGGCAGCAACAGGTGGAGGAGAATTTCTGCCATGGCAAAACGGTCTGATACGCAAGGGCGGCTCGACGATGCGGCGCGGGCCGGCTGGCTCTATTACGTCGCGGGGCGGACCCAGGACGAGATCGCCGCGGCCATGAGCATTTCGCGGCAATCGGCGCAGCGGCTAGTGTCGCTCGCGGTTGCCGAACGGCTGATCAAGGTGCGCCTCGACCATCCGATCGCCGCCTGCCTGGAACTCGCCGAGGCGTTGCGCAAGAAATACGATCTCAAACATGTCGAAGTGGTGCCGAGCGATCCGGCAGGGAGTTCCAGCACAGTCGGGATTGCCGAAGCCGGGGCGGCCGAAATCGAGCGCTGGCTGAAGCGGCCGGACCCGATCGTCATCGCGGTCGGCACGGGCCGCACGCTGAAAGCCGCCGTCGATCAGCTGCCGCCGATGGAATGTCCGCAGCACCGGATCGTGTCGCTGACCGGCAATATCGGGCCGGACGGATCGGCCGCCTTCTATAACGTCATCTTCTCGATGGCGGACGCAATCAAGGCGCGGCATTTTCCTATGCCGCTGCCGGTTCTCTGTTCCTCGGCCGAAGAGCGCGAAACCCTGCACGACCAGGCGCTAGTGCGCTCGACGCTCGAGCTCGGCGCGCAGGCGGATGTTACCTTCGTCGGCATCGGCGAACTCGGGCCGGATGGCCCGCTCTGCGTCGACGGCTTCCTGGCCAAGGAGGAAATGCAGAAACTCGTCCGGGAAGGCGCTGCCGGCGAGATCTGCGGCTGGGTGTATGACAACCAGGGCAAGCTTCTCGCCAATTCCATCAACGACCGCGTCGCCAGTGTACCGATCCCTTCGCGGGAGACCTCCTCCGTCATCGGACTGGCGCTGGGGCGCAAGAAATTCCAGGCGATTTCCGCCGCGCTCAAGGGCAATATCATCAACGGTGTGATCACCGATGAAGCGACTGCAGAGCAATTGCTCGGTCGCTGAGCAAAAATTATCCATAACCAGATCAACGACATGACCTTTGTCTGCTGCGCTGCAGCGACGAATGGCGATTGACTTTTTACGCCGTTTAACGAGTAATTGCCCATGAGCAAAGCGAATGCTCGTTACTCATCTTCTGGGAGGAAGATATGACATTGAAGACGATTTTGCTGGGCGCCTGCTCGGCGCTGGCGCTTGCCGGCCTTTTCTCCACCGCGGCTTCGGCTGAAACCCTCACCATCGCGACTGTCAACAACGGCGACATGGTCCGCATGCAGGGCCTGACCTCCGAGTTCACCAAGGCGAACCCGGATATCCAGATCAACTGGGTCACGCTTGAAGAAAACGTGCTGCGCGAGCGCGTCACCACCGACATCGCCACCAAGGGCGGTCAATACGACATCCTGACGATCGGCAATTACGAAGTTCCGATCTGGGCCAAGCAGGGCTGGCTGCTCGAGCTGAACAAGCTTGGCGACAAGTACGACACCAACGACATCCTGCCGGCGATCAAGGGCGGTCTGACGGTCAACGGCAAGCTTTATGCTGCGCCGTTCTACGGCGAGTCGGCGATGATCATGTATCGCAAGGACCTGTTCGAGAAGGCCGGCCTCAAGATGCCGGAAAACCCGACCTGGGAATTCATCGGCGATGCGGCTCGCAAGATCACCGACCGCAAGACCGACGTGAACGGCATCTGCCTGCGCGGCAAGGCCGGCTGGGGCGAGAACATGGCGTTCATCACGGCGCTTACCAATTCGTTTGGCGGCCGCTGGTTCGACGAAAAGTGGGCCCCGCAGTTCGACCAGCCGGAATGGAAGGCTGCGCTGCAGTTCTATGTGGACCTGATGAAGGATGCCGGCCCGTCGGGCGCTTCCTCGAACGGCTTCAACGAAAACCTGACGCTGTTCCAGCAGGGCAAATGCGGCATGTGGATGGATGCCACCGTGGCTGCCTCCTTCGTCTCCAACCCGAAGGATTCCAAGGTTGCCGACAAGGTGGGTTACGCCCTCTTCCCGGTGAAGGGAGAGATGAAGAACCACGGCAACTGGCTGTGGTCTTGGAACCTTGCTGTTCCGAACTCCTCGAAAAAGGCTGACTCGGCGCAGAAGTTCATCTCCTGGGCAACCAGCAAGGAATATACCCAGCTCGTCGCCTCCAAGGAGGGCTGGGCCAACGTTCCTCCGGGCACCCGCACCTCGCTCTATAACAACGAGGACTACAAGAAGGCTGCTGCCTTCGCGGTTCCGACGCTTGCCGCGATGAACGCCGCCGACATCACCAAGCCGACCGTCAAGCCGGTGCCCTATACCGGCGGCCAGTTCGTGGCGATCCCTGAATTCCAGGCGATCGGAACGAATATCGGCCAGCTGTTCTCGGCGGTCGTCGCCGGCCAGTCCACGGTCGCCGATGCGCTTGCCCAGGCCCAGACGGCTACGGCGCGCGAAATGAAGCGCGCCGGTTATCCGAAGTAACCTCCAGAGCCACGGCTGTCCGGCATCCTGCGCCGGGCAGCCGGATCTTGGCCGAGATCACCCGCCTTGAAGATGTGGGCGGGTCGGTGATCAGGCAAGGCAATCCGGTAACAACCAGATAACAACAAGAACCTGCATCCTGCGTCCGTCTCCTTCCCCAAAGAAAAAGGCGCGGGATAACTGGAACGACTACGTTCCACGGGAGGGCGTCTGATATGGCAACGCAAAATACCAAGACGTTGGCGCGCCTGATGATGGCGCCCTCCGTTCTGCTTCTTCTCATCTGGATGATCGTGCCACTGGCGATGACGCTGTGGTTCTCGTTCCAGAACTACAATCTGCTCGATCCGTCCAATGTCAGCTTCACGGGTCTCTTCAACTACCAGTTCTTCTATACTGACCCCGCCTTCTTCCAGTCGATCTGGAACACGCTGGTCATCGTCGGCGGCGTGCTCTTGATCACCGTCATCGGCGGGATCGCCATCGCGCTCCTCCTCGACCAGCCCATCTTCGGGCAAGGCATCGTCCGCATCCTGATCATCTCGCCTTTCTTCGTCATGCCGCCGGTTGCGGCGCTGGTGTGGAAGAACATGATCATGAACCCGAGCTACGGGGTATTTGCCGACATCTCGAAATTCTTCGGGCTACGGCCGATCGACTGGTTCGCGCAATATCCGCTGTTTTCGATCGTCATCATCGTTGCCTGGCAGTGGCTGCCGTTCGCAACACTCATCCTGCTGACCGCGCTGCAGTCGCTCGACGGGGAACAGAAGGAAGCGGCCGAGATGGACGGCGCCAACTTCCTCAACCGCTTCATCTACCTGGTGGTGCCGCATCTCGCGCGGTCGATCACGGTCGTCATCCTCATCCAGACGATCTTCCTGCTCGGCGTCTATGCGGAAATCCTGGTCACCACCAATGGCGGCCCCGGTTACGCCTCCACCAACCTCGCCTTCCTGATCTACCGCACGGCGCTCCTCGGCTATGACGTCGGCGGCGCCTCGGCAGGCGGCATTATCGCAGTCGTGCTCGCCAATATCGTCGCCTTCTTCCTGATGCGCGCCGTCGGCAAGAACCTGGACCGGTAGGAGAAGATCATGGCACGCAACGTTACGACAAGACACAAGATCACCGCCACGGTCGCCGCTTGGATCGTCGCGCTGATTATCTTCTTCCCGATCCTCTATACGATCATCACCAGCATCAAGACGGAGCCGGAAGCGATCGCGGGTTTCAGCCTGTGGCCGTCCGGCACGTTCGAGAACTACATTACCGTCCAGACCCAGCGCGATTACCTGAAGCCGTTCATGAATTCGGTGATCCTGTCGGTCGGCTCCACCATCCTGGCGCTGATCATCGCGATCCCGTCCGCCTGGGCGATGGCGTTCTCGCCGACCAAGCGGACCAAGGACATCCTGATGTGGATGCTTTCCACCAAGATGATGCCGGCGGTCGCGGTTCTGGTGCCGATCTATCTTCTGTTCCGCGATTTCGGCCTGCTCGACAGCCGCATCGGTCTGACGGTGATGCTGACGCTGATCAACCTGCCGATCGTGGTGTGGATGCTTTATACCTACTTCCGCGAAATCCCCGGCGAGATCCTGGAAGCGTCGCGGATGGACGGAGCGGGGCTCTGGCAGGAGATCGTCTACGTGCTGACGCCGATGGCGGTGCCGGGCATTGCCTCGACGCTGCTCCTCAACATCATCCTTGCCTGGAACGAGTCGTTCTGGACGATCCGGCTGTCGACCACCAATGCGGCGCCGCTGACGGCCTTCATCGCCTCGTTCTCCAGCCCGCAAGGCCTGTTCTGGGCAAAACTCTCGGCCGCCTCGACCATGGCAATCGCGCCGATCCTCATCCTCGGATGGTTCTCACAGAAACAACTCGTTCGCGGCCTCACGTTTGGCGCGGTTAAGTAAGGAAAACGGACATGGGCAGCATCACGCTCCAAAAAGTGTCGAAAGTGTTCGGCGAGGCCAAGGTCATTCCGTCGATCGACCTCGAAATCAATGACGGCGAATTCGTCGTTTTCGTCGGTCCCTCGGGTTGCGGCAAGTCCACCCTGCTGCGCCTGATCGCCGGCCTGGAAGACGTGTCCGGCGGCCAAATCCTGATCGACGGCAAGGACGTCACCCAGGCAGCCCCCGCCGAGCGCGGCCTTGCCATGGTGTTCCAGTCCTACGCGCTCTATCCGCATATGAGCGTGCGCAACAACATCGCCTTTCCGCTGAAGATGGCGAAGATGGAGAAATCCGCGATCGACAAGAAGGTGACGGATGCGGCCCGCGTCCTCAACCTCACCGACTATCTGGAACGGCGCCCCTCGCAGCTTTCCGGTGGCCAGCGCCAGCGCGTCGCGATCGGCCGGGCGATCGTGCGCGAACCCTCGGCCTTCCTGTTCGACGAGCCGCTTTCCAACCTCGACGCCGCACTGCGCGGCACGATGCGTCTGGAGATCAGCGACCTGCACCACCAGCTCAAGACGACGATGGTCTATGTCACCCACGACCAGGTCGAAGCAATGACCATGGCCGACAAGATCGTGGTGCTGAACCGCGGCAATATCGAGCAGGTCGGTTCGCCGCTCGAACTCTACAAGAGCCCGCGCAACCTGTTCGTTGCCGGCTTCATCGGTTCGCCGCACATGAATTTCGTCGACGGCGCCTATGCGCAGTCGAAGAATGCCAAGACCGCCGGCATCCGGCCGGAACACTTGAACCTTTCGAAGGACAACGGCATCTGGCGCGGCACCGTGAAGGTCGCCGAACATCTCGGCGCCGACACGTTCCTGCATCTCGATGTCGACGGCATCGGCCAGATCACTGCGCGCTGCGACGGGGAGTTCGGCGCCTATCACGGTGACACGGTCTACATGACGCCCGATGAGGCCAAGCTCCATCGGTTCGACGACAAGGGCCTCGCCCTGAAGGCCTGACGGGCCATATCGGAGTAAAGACAATGACTGTGAAGCTTTCGCTGGCGAGCTTGAGTGACGCTGCGGCCACCGCCGCCGTGCCGGCCTATGATCCGAAGAGCCTGACTGCCGGCATCTTGCATTTCGGCGTCGGCAATTTCCATCGCGCCCACCAGGCAATCTATCTCGACGACCTGTTCAATACTGGCAAGGCGCATGACTGGGCGATCGTCGGCGCCGGCGTGATGCCATCTGATGGCGCCATGCGTGACAAGCTGAAGGCCCAGGATTTTCTGACCACCGTCGTCGAGCAGGATAATAACAGGACCGCCGCCCGCGTGACCGCGCCGATGATCGACATCATCGCTCCTGGCGACGTCGCGACCGTAATCGAGACATTGGCAGACCCGAAGATCCGTATCGTTTCGATGACGATCACCGAAGGCGGCTATTTCATCGACGCTTCCGGCCGATTCAGCCCCGCCCACCCGGCGATTGCCGAGGACGGTCGGAACCCGCAGAACCCGAAGACCGTTTTCGGCCTGATCCTCGCCGGCCTCAAGGAGCGCAAGGCGCGGGGGATCGCCCCGTTCACCATCATGTCCTGCGACAACATTCCCGGAAACGGCGAGGTGACGGAGAACGCCGTCATCGGGCTCGCCAAGCTTTCCGACCCTGACTTCGCCCGCTGGATCCACGAGAACGTCGCGTTCCCGAGCTCGATGGTCGACCGCATCACGCCGGCGACGGGTAGCCGCGAGATCGATATCCTCAAAAACGATTTCGGCATTGACGACAACTGGCCGGTGTTCTGCGAAGAATTCAAGCAGTGGGTGATGGAGGACAAGTTCCCCGCCGGCCGGCCTCGGCTGGAAGAGGTCGGCGTCCAGTTTGTGCCCGACGTGGCGCCCTATGAGCTGATGAAGCTGCGCATCCTCAACGGCGGCCATGCGGCGATCGCCTATCCGGCCGCCCTTCTCGACATCCATTTCGTGCACGAGGCGATGGAGCATAAGCTGATCCGCGGCTTCCTCGAAAAATTGGAGAAGGACGAGATCATTCCGGTCATCCCGCCGGTGCCGAATACCAACCTCATCGACTACTACAAGCTGATCGAGCGACGCTTCTCAAACCCCAAGATCGGCGACACGATCCCTCGGTTGGCGCAGGACGGTTCCAACCGCCAGCCGAAATTCATCCTGCCCTCGACCGCCGACCGGCTCGCCAAGGGACAGGACATCATCGGCCTGTCGCTGGTCTCGGCGCTGTGGTGCCGCTATTTCGCCGGCACCTCCGACAGCGGCAAGGAGATCGTCTTCAACGACGCCAGCGCCGACCGCCTGAACGCCGCCGCGCTGAAAGCTAAGGATAACCCGGACGCCTTCCTTGCGCTCGGCGATATTTTTGGTGACGTTGCGAAATCCGAGCTGTTCCGCACCCGCTTTGCGCATTCGCTGAAGACGCTCTGGGAGCAGGGGACGGCAAAGACGCTCGAGCTTTATCTCGGCGGCAAACTGGTCAAATAGCGGGGAATGGATGTGCAACAGGCGGCGGGACCACTGGTGATCTTTGATTGCGACGGGGTTCTCGTCGATAGCGAACCCGTCTCCGTGCGCGTGCTTGTCGATGCGTTGCGCCGCAAGGGCGTCGAGATGGATGCGGCGGAGGCCTATCGTCGCTTCCTCGGCCGCAGCCTCGGCACCGTCACCAAGACGATGCGCGAGGAATTCGGCATCGAGGCCGACGATACGTTTCTCGAAGACATGCGCCGCGATCTCTATGCCCGGTTCCGCGCCGAATTGCAGCCGATGCCTGGCATAACCGAAGCGTTGGATGCCTTGAGTTTTCGCCGTTGCGTCGCCTCGTCCAGCCAACCGGAGCGCATCCGCCTGTCGTTGACGCTGACCGGCCTGATCGACAAGCTGGAGCCGAACATCTTTTCCGCCGCCATGGTCAAGCGTGGCAAGCCGGCGCCGGATCTCTTCCTGCATGCGGCAAGCGAAATGGGCGCCGATCCCAAAGACTGTATCGTCATCGAGGACAGCCCCGCCGGCATCGAGGCGGGCCACAGCGCCGGCATGTCGGTCTTCGCCTTCGTCGGCGGTTCGCATGCCTCGGTTCCCGGTTACCGGGAGCGGATCGATATGCTTTCGCCGGAAGTCGTGTTTGACGCGATGCCGGATTTGATCCACCTTGTCCAAAAACATATGGAGGGTCGCAACGGCTCCGTTTCTTCGACCACGCTTTAGCGCGATCCTTGAAACTGCCGGGCGACAGGGACAGGAAACAAATCCGGATGCGTGATCACCTCGTTGCGGTCGATATCGGCACCGGCAGCGCCCGCGCCGGCGTCTTTGATCGCGGCGGGCGGCTGCTTGCCAAGGCGAAACATCCGATCGCGATGTTCCGTCCCAAACAAAATCACGCCGAGCATGATTCCGAGGACATCTGGGCCGCCACCTGCCGCGCGGTAAGGGAGGCGATGGCGGAGACCGGGATCGCCGCGGACCGTATCGCCGCGATCGGTTTCGATGCCACCTGTTCGCTCGTCGCCCGCGACCGCGAGGGCAGGCCACTTACGGTTTCCACGACCGGCAAGGTCAACCAGGACACCATCGTCTGGCTCGACCATCGGGCGATCAAACAAGCCGAGCAGCTTTCCGCCACCGGCCATAAGGTGCTGGAATTTTCCGGTGGCTCGCTGTCGCCGGAGATGGAAATGCCGAAGCTGATGTGGCTGAAGCAGCATTTGCCGGAAAGCTGGGCGAAGGCGGGTTATTTCTTCGATCTTGCCGATTTCCTCACCTGGAAGGCTACCGGCTCGCTCGCCCGTTCCCGCTGCACGCTGACCGCCAAATGGAACTATCTCGCCCACGAAAATCCCGGCTGGAGCGCCGATTATCTGGCGCTCGCCGGCCTCGAAGACCTGCTCGAAAAGGGCGGACTGCCGGACGAGACGATCGGCGTTGGGACAAGTTTGGGAAGCCTCAGCCGCAGGGCAGCCGAAGAGCTTTGCCTCGATAGCCAGGTGCAGGTGGCTCCTGGCATGATCGACGCCTATGCGGGCGCCTTTGGCGTCCTCGGCGGGGTTTCCGGCGGCGTGTCCGAAGGCTCGAAGCTCGAAACCAGCGTGGCGTTGATCGGCGGCACGTCGAGCTGCATCGTCGCCTTCACCAGGGATTCCAAACCTGGCCGCAGCCTCTGGGGACCCTATTACGAGGCGATCCTGCCGGGCCATTGGCTGGTCGAAGGCGGCCAGTCGGCGGCGGGCGCGTTGCTCGACCATATCGTGCTGATGCACGCGGCCGGCGGCGAACCGACGGCGGAGCTGCATGGCCGCATCATCGCCCGCGTCGGCGAGCTGCGCACCGAGACCGAGGGCGATATCGCCCCGAACCTCCACGTCCTGCCGGATTTCCACGGCAACCGCTCGCCGCTTGCCGACCCGCACGCGACCGGCGTCATCAGCGGGCTGACGCTGGACACCTCCTTCGACGGCCTCTGCCGGCTCTACTGGCGCACCTGCGTCTCGATTGCCCTTGGCATCAGGCACATTCTTGATGCGCTTTCGGGCTACGGCTACCGCTTCGAAACCCTCCATGTCACCGGCGGCCACGTCAACAACCCGCTGCTGGTGGAACTCTACGCCGACGTCACCGGCCGCAAGGTGGTGATCCCGGAAAACCGCGACGCGGTGCTGCTCGGCACGGCGATGGCTGCCGCTGTTGCCGGCGGGATGTTTGGTTCGCTGTTCGAAGCGGGCCAGGCAATGGATGCCGGCGGGACGGAGTGGCTGCCGGACCCGACACGGGCCGAGCAATACGGTCTGGATTACCGGCGGTTCCTGGCGATGGTCCGGCATCGGGATGAGTTGCGGGGAATGGCGTAGGGGGCCAACGCGGCGTTGCACCACCCGGCGCTTCCACGGCCGTTCCAGCGTATTTGGGGTTATCGCAACCGCGGTGAAGCACCCTGCAGTCTAGTAGTTCTCCAGCAAATGCGGCGCGTCCGGGGATCCGAAACGGGGCTGTACGCCGAGCAATGGCGCTGATCGACCGATAATCTCCTTGATCATAGGCGCGGCGGTGGATGCTGCCGTCCGTCCGCCGTGTTCGCCTGTCAGCGGCGCATCGATTATCGAAAGCACGATGTATTTCGGCTTGTCCATCGGGAAGGCTGCGACGAAGGCATTGAAATTGATGTCCTTGGCATAACGTCCGTTGATCACCTTGTCGGCCGTGCCTGTCTTGCCGCCGACCTGGAAACCTTCGACCTGCGCGCCGCGCCCCGAGCCCTTCACGCCGTTCCAGGTGAACAGGTAACGCATGTCGATGCTCGTGCCCTGCTTTATCACCGGGCGGGAAACCAGCTTGGTCTCTTCCCGTGAACGGGGAAGAAAGGTCGGAGGAACGAGGCTTCCGCCGTTGATCAGAGCGGCGGCGGCAACCGCGGTCTGCAGCGGAGTGGTTGCCACGCCATGGCCAAACGAGATGGTGACCGAGTTGATCTTCTTCCATGTCTTCGGTTGGGTTGGCGTCGCCACGCCCGGCATCTCGGTTTCCATCCTGGAAAGAAGCCCGAGCTTCGTGAGGAATTGCCGATGACCCTCGATGCCGACCTTGTCCGCGACCGCCGCAGTGCCGATGTTCGATGAATACTGGAAGACTTCGGAGATCGTCAGTGGCCGGTTCTTTCCGCGGAAGTCCTTGATCGTGAAGCCGCCCATGCGGATCGGCCGGGATGCATCGACGACGGAGTTCAGGGTGATCTTGCCCTCGTCCAGCCCCATCGCCAGGGTGAAGCTCTTGAATGTCGAGCCCATCTCGAACGTGGCATTGCTTATCCGGTTGAACCAGCCCTTTTCATAGTCCTTATCGACACTACCGTCAGGCAGCATCCGGGACGGTTCGTTCGGATCGTAGTCGGGCACGGATGCCATCGCCAGAACCTCGCCGGTATTGACATCGAGGACCACGGCGCCTGCGGCTTCGGCCTTGTAGGCAGTCATCGCGTTCGCGACGACCTGGCGGACGATATTCTGGACGCGGAGATCGATGGACAGCCTGACGGGTTCGAGCGGGACCCCGCCGGTCAGCCCGGCCAGGCGAAGATCGCCAAGACCCTGCTGATCCAGGTGCCTCTCCATTCCGGCGAGGCCCTGGTTGTCGACATTCACATGGCCGACGATGTGAGAGGCGGTCGCACCGCCTGGATAGAACCTGCGTTTTTCCGGTCTGAAGCCGATGCCGGGAATTCCGAGCGCCAGGATATCCGCTTGCTGTTTCGGGGTGAGTTGCCGCTTCAGCCACTGGAATGCGGTCCGCGATCTCAGCCTTTTGTGGGTTTCGCTCCAGTCGAGGTTGGGGATGACGAAGGCAAGTTTCTCGACGACTTCGTCCGCATCGACGATCCTGCGCGGGTCGGCATAGAGCGAGATCATGTTGAGGTCGGTGGCCAGCAGTGCTCCGTTGCGGTCGACGATGTCCGGCCTGGACGCGATGGTGTTGCTGGAAATCGCTCCCGTCGCGGCCGGTTCGGCAAGACCGTATTGGACAAGGCGCGCGCCGACGATGAAATAGACCGCAAGAAAGCTGGCGATCAGGATCCCGAGCCTTTGCCTTGCCTCTTTTTTCCGGCGTGCGCTTGCGCCCATGAAGGTCGCGTTTCTCGCACCGACCTTGCTCCCAACGATGAAATGTGCGCGGCTTCTGAGCCGGACGATAAAAGAGATCATTCCGAACAAATCCAAAAAACATATCAGCCGAGGCAAAAATTGAGCGGTTCGTCAGCCGCCGGATTGCAGCCTGCACGCGGTTGAACCGGAAGCCAACAGGAGAGTTTCTGGCGGAGTGCACATGTTTAAAGTTGTATTAATATACAGTTAAAGTTGTATTCGACTGCGCGCGGAAGATTAACCGACGCCGGTCGCGGCACCGTCCTATCCCCAATGCCGGTGCCGGCCCCTGTCGAGCAAGACGGTCTGGATTACCGGCGGTGCCTGGCGATGGTCCGGCATCGGGATGAGTTGCGGGGGATGGCGTAGCTGGATGCCAGGCGGGCACGGTATTTCGGAGGCGGCTCTCTGCGCTGGAGCCACGCTCCGGAGCCTCCTCGCAAACGCTAATGCAGATGCCTCAACTTGTCGGGGTTGCGCACGATATAGATGGCCGTGATCTTCGCGTCCTCGATATCGAGCGCGGTCGTCTGCAGCTCACCGTCGGCCTCCATTGTGACAAAGCCCGGTAATCCGTTGACGAACCCGGCTCGAACGAGTGTGGAGCCGTTCTTCTGAAACTGATCCGCGAGACTGGCGTGCACTTTCATCACTGCCTCGAAGCCGAGAACTGGCTCCGTGGCCGCAGAGCGCTTGCCGCCACCGTCGGCATGAACGCTGACGTCTGCCGCCAACATGGCACCCAGCGCCGTCATGTCACCGCTGCGCGAGGCGGCGAAGAAGGCCTCGGCAAGCTCGACACCCCGTTTTTTGTCGACCTGGAAACGAGTTCTCGCCCCGCGAACATGGGTGCGCGCGCGGGCAGCAAGCTGGCGGCAGGCGGCCATGTCGCGCTCGATGGTGGTTGCGACCTCCTCGAATCCCAGCCCGAAGACGTCGTGCAGCAGGAAGGCCGCGCGTTCGAGCGGTGAAAGGCGTTCAAGTGCCAGCATCAGCGGCAAGGTAACATCCTCCTCCTTCTCCTCTTCCACGACGGGATCGGGAAGCCAGGGGCCGATATAGGTCTCGCGCTGTCGCCGCGCCGATTTCAGCTGATCGAGACAGAGCCGCGTCACGCTGCGGCGCAGGAACGCCTCCGGTTCGCGTATCTCTTGGCGATCGGCCTTCATCCAGCGGATGAAGGCCTCCTGCACCATGTCCTCGGCGTCGGACACCGATCCGAGCATGCGGTAGGCGACGCGCAGGAGCTTCGGACGCAGCGGGTCAAAACTGGCTGCCGCGTCCGAATGGTCGAGACCCTCCATCAGGCGGCTGCCTGGACGGTCTTGGCGCCTGCCGCATCGTTCCACAGGCCAAAGCCAACCGCCAGCCGGTTCCAGCCGTTGATGACATTGATCATCAAAGTCAGTTTCACCTGTTCCTCCTCGGTAAACTCGGCCTTCAAGGCCGCGTAGCCGCTTTCGGATGAATGACCTTCAGGCAGCCGGGTCAGGGCTTCGGTCCAACCTAGCGCAGCGCGCTCGCGATCGGAATAGCATGGAGCTTCACGCCAGGCGGACAGCAGGTAGATACGCTGCTCGCTCTCGCCCCGCGCCCGCGCTTCGGTCGTGTGCATATTGATGCAGTTGGCGCAGCCGTTGATCTGCGAGGAGCGGATTTTTACGAGTTCGATGAGGCTGGGCTCGAGGCTCGCATCAACATCGGTCGAGACGCCCATCCAGGCCTTCATCAGCAAGGGAGCGGCGGCGAAGGGGTTAAGTTTGGCACTCATGGTTCGTTTTCCTTATGTTGGTTACGACACCATGACGAGACAGAATCTGCCCATGTGACATGCCCGCAAGATTTTTTCTGTCGGGATACGTGAGCAACGAGCCGGCTGCGGTCGCCTCTCCTACATCCGTCATCTCACTCCGCCTTGCTCCGAGCCCCCCTCAAACCTACATGTCTCCCGCCAACTTGGAGACGCCGATGATTTTCGACGCCGCACGCCTTTCGCTCACCAACCTCTTCGCACCCGAGACCCGTTCCGTGTTCTGGAAGACATTGGGGTTCACCGCCCTCGTGCTGATCGGTCTCTGGTTCGCCCTGCGCGAAGTCTTCATTCTTTATGCCTGGCCATGGTTTGCAGCATTCTTCCCCGATCTGCCGGATTGGGCGGGTTGGCTCACCCTGTTTGCGGCGATCGCTGCCAGCATCGGGCTGGCGCTGGCGCTCGCTCTGCTGATCGCGCCGATCACGGCGCTGATCGCCGGGCTGTTCCTTGATGACGTCGCCGAAGTCGTCGAGAAGCGCGATTATCCGATCGACACGCCAGGCAAGGCGATGCCGCTTGCCCAGGCGATCATCGGCTCGATCCAGTTTTTGGGCGTCGTCATTGTCGGCAATATCGTGGCGCTTTTCCTGCTGTTCATCCCCGGCA
Organism: Neorhizobium galegae bv. orientalis str. HAMBI 540; assembly: GCF_000731315.1. Classification (NCBI taxonomy): domain Bacteria; kingdom Pseudomonadati; phylum Pseudomonadota; class Alphaproteobacteria; order Hyphomicrobiales; family Rhizobiaceae; genus Neorhizobium; species Neorhizobium galegae. Next base: position 3,221,761 of record NZ_HG938353.1, on the reverse strand, counting down.
TCAACCTGATCGCCTTCTTCATGGTGAACGGCTACCTGCTCGGCCGGGAATTTTTCGAGTTCGCGGCGATGCGGTTCAGAACCCCTGCGGAAGCACGCGCCTTCCGCTCGAAACATTCCTCCACCGTGTTCCTGGCCGGCCTTCTGATCGCGTGTTTCCTGGCGGTCCCGATCGTCAACCTGCTGACGCCGCTGTTCGCTGCCGGCCTGATGGTGCATCTCCACAAGGCGGTCTCGAAGCGCGATCCCGGGTTCAAGCTTTAGGTGGGCAGGGCAGAAGCGTCGTATAGGACGGCGAATTCTGCGCTCGGAGCGATCGGGGTGATGATGTCGATCAGCACGCCGTTCGGGTCGGCGGTGATGAAATGCCGCTGGCCGAAGTCCTCGTCACGGATGTCGCGGCGGATCGGCAGACCGGTCGCCGTCAAGCGCGCGTAGACGGAATCGACGTCCTCCACCTCGAAGTTCAGCAGCAGCCCAGAAGCCTTTCCGCGCCCGCTTTCCGGGATCGTCTCGTGGCTGCCGTCGAGGATGGCGAGTGTCACGTGCTCGCTCTCCTTGGATTGCAGGTGCACGTACCAGTCGGCGGAAAACAGCGCCTCGAAGCCGAAATACTCCCTGTAGAAGGCCGCTGTGCCGGCCACGTCGTCGGTCATGATGACGGGGTAATAGCTGGTCGCTTTCATGGCTTTCGGGTCTCCGGTTTTCTTGATACATTCTGCCTGTATGTTTTTATAAATACATTCTGCCTGTATGTAAATCGGGGACGGAAAAATGGCACGCAGCAATCGCGAACGCACGGATGGGACGCGGACGGCCCTGCTGGACGCCGCGCGGGCGCTCTTCGTCGAGAAGGGCTATGCGGAAACCGCAACGCCCGAGATCGTCGCTGCGGCCAGGGTAACGCGCGGTGCGCTCTACCATCATTTCACCGACAAACGGGCTTTGTTCTGGGCGGTGATCGAGCGCGAGGCGAATGACGTCGCGGCGGATATCGAGGCGCGTTCAGCGGAGGCCTTCTCGGCACGGGAAGCCCTCCTGCAGGGTGCTTCCGCCTATTTCGACGCGATGGCGGTGGCGGGGAGAACGCGGCTTCTGTTGCGGGAGGCGCCGGCCCAGATGGCGATCGATTCCGGGGAGGGCGACGACCCGGCCGAGTCCAGCCTCAAGGCGGGGCTTTCCCATCTGCTTGCCGGCTCCAGAGCGCTGCCGCTTGTCGATCCACTGACGGTGCTGATCTCGGCGGCCTTCGAGCGGGCGGCGATCGCCATCGATTGTGGCGGCAATCGCGCGGACTTCGAGGCCGCGATCGCGGCCTTAATTGACGGCCTCGCCGATTAGCTGCTGCGGCAGTTCCACAAGCGGCGCCGGCACGTCGACGGTCTTTTCCGGCGAGCGACAGAGATCGGCGATCACGCAACGTTCGCATTCCGGTTTTCGCGCCTTGCAGCAATACCGGCCGTGCAGGATCAGCCAGTGGTGGGCGTGGAAGAGATACTGGTCGGGGATCACCTTCAAGAGGTTCTCCTCGACCTCGTCGGGCGTCTTGCCCGGCGCCATCAAGAGCCGGTTGGCAATGCGGAAGACATGCGTGTCGACCGCCAGCGTCGGCACCCCGAAGGCCATCGACATCACCACGTTGGCCGTCTTGCGGCCGACGCCCGGCAGGCGGATCAGCTCTTCGCGCGTCCTCGGCACTTCGGAATCGAACTCGTCGATCAGCATGCGACAGAGCGCGATGACGTTCTTCGCCTTGTTGCGATAGAGCCCGATGGTCTTGATATATTGGGTGACGCCTTCTTCGCCGAGGGCCAGCATCTTTTCGGGCGTATCTGCGACCTTGAACAGCGCCCGCGTCGCCTTGTTGACGCCCACATCGGTCGCCTGGGCGGACAGTGCCACCGCCACCACCAGCGTGAACGGGTTCACATGCTCCAGCTCACCCTTCGGCTCTGGCCGCTGCACCGAAAAGCGGCGAAAAATCTCCTCCATCTCCGCTTTCGAATAGGGGGATTTGAAGCGCTTGGGTTTGGTCGCCGCCTTGCGCTCGGGCGCGTGATTTGACTTTTGCGGGGTGCTGGTTTTGGATCTGATCTTTGGAGTCGCCATATGCCTGTATAGGCATCCCGCAGGAGGGAAATCAACGTGGACGTTTCCGAGGATCAGCCTGTTTTTGCAGCCGAACTGACGCCCTACCGTTCGCTCGGCAAAACGGGTTTTCGCGTCGTTCTGGTGTTGACGGGCGGCATCTGCGTTTTTTATGGCGGCTTTTTTCTGATTACCGGCGCTTATCCGATCGGCTTCTTCTTCGGGTTGGATTTCCTCGGCCTCTATATAGCGCTGAGGATGAGCTACCGCTCGGGCCGGGCGCGCGAGGAAGTGAGGGTCTCGCGCAGCAACCTGTCGATCCGAAAATTCTCGCCGGCGGGGCGTGTGGTGGAACATCGCTTCAATCCGTTCTGGGCGCGCTTCAACGTCCGCCGCCACGAGGAGTTCGGCATCACGTCCATGTCTGTGACGGGCGAGGGACGCGGCACCGATATCGGCTCCTTCCTCAATCCGGATGACCGGGAAAGTTTCGCCAAGGCCTTCAAGGGTGCTCTCGCCACGGTCAAACAACGGATCTGAGTGGCGAGAAAACCGGCGATAGGGCAAGAAACGGGTGGTTTCGGCGAGGCTGAAGGCGCATTTAGACAGCATATCAGTTGCACAGCGATTTTTTGCGCGCCCACAGCTTCGGCTTCATCGGCGTGCGGCGCTGTAAAGGAGACAAGCCATGAATGCTCTCGCCAAGATCGATTCGTCGCCCATCGACGTGACGCCCGATGGTTCCGATTACGAAACCGTCCGCCGCGTCATCGAGATGATCACGCTCGACTACCGCGATCAGCCGTCGCTCGAGGCGATCGCCTCCGAGCTTGGTCAATCGCCGACGCAGTTGCAGAAAGTGTTCACCCGCTGGGCCGGGCTGTCGCCGAAGGCCTTCCTTCAGGCCGTCACCCTCGACCATGCCAAGCGGCTGCTCGGCAAGGAAGAACTGCCGCTGCTCGAAGCCTCCTACGAGCTCGGGCTTTCAGGCCCGGGAAGACTGCACGATCTGTTCGTCACCCACGAGGCGATGTCGCCCGGCGAATGGAAAGCGCGCGGCGGCGGCCTGACAATCCGCTACGGCTTCCATTCGTCGCCCTTCGGCCAGGCGTTGGTGATGGCGACCGACCGCGGACTTTCGGGGCTCGCCTTCGCCGATCTCGGCTGCGAACAGGCGGCGCTCGACGACATGATGCGCCGCTGGCCGAATGCCGAATATGTTCCCGACCAGGAGATGACGGCGCCTTATGTCGGCCGCGTCTTCGACCGTGCGAACTGGTCCTGCGATCAGCCGCTGAAGGTCGTGCTGATCGGCACCGATTTCCAGGTCCGCGTCTGGCAGAGCCTGTTGAAGATCCCGTTCGGCAAGGCCGTCACCTATTCCGACGTCGCCAACGACATCGGCCAGCCGACCGCCAGCCGCGCGGTGGGTGCGGCCGTCGGGGCGAACCCGATTTCGTTCGTGGTTCCCTGCCACCGGGCGCTCGGTAAGAGCGGGGCGCTCACCGGCTATCACTGGGGGCTGACGCGCAAGCGGGCGATCCTGGGCTGGGAAGCGGGGAATGCGTGAGGGGCCGAACGTTTGAGCTCAGCGTTCAGGTTCCATTGCCGGGCCGCGAGCCGGCTGATACCAAGTCGCCTGCAAAAGTCATGGACGGCCTCTGAGGATTGCGGGATTGCCCATTGGGGCATATAAGTGATGCCTGAAATGTAATCGTCGAAGGACGCGGTCAGGTGCATGAGCGCAGATACCAGAGATCGAAAAGCTTTCTAGGCGCCAAGATCGTCTTTAATGGCGATCATTCGGCCTTCGACTGCATCGTCAAGGAAATCTCGGCCGGCGGTGCGTTGATCAAGATCGAGAACGCGTTGTCCGTGCCGGAAAGCTTCGGTCTCGCCTTGTCAGATGGTCGACGTTTTGAATGCGAAGTCCGCTGGCGGCGGATCAATTCCATCGGAGTGGAGTTCCTGACCGCTGCCTGATTGCCGGTTCGTTCAAGCACAGCCGGTGGTCAGGCCACCCCTTGTGCTCTCTAGCATTACAGTTGCATTTTGCTTTTCAGGTTGCTGCCAGCCTTGCCGGATCGCCAGTCCAGCTCTTGGGCAAGTACAGGGCTCGATCGATAAAGGCATGACCGCGAACGGACACATAGGCGGCGAACACACCGATCTGGCAGTTCGTTATCTTGCCCGCCGAACCTGTGTATTGACGTGCAACGCCGCACGATGTCTTGCCCTGCTTGAGGAAGCCTGTCTCATCGATGACCAGGACCGCATCATCGGTGGCGAGGTTTTCTACAACATATTCTCGCACGATGTCGCGAAGTGCGTCCGCGTCCCAACGCCCGCGACCCAGAATGGCCTGTTGCCGCCACGGGCCGGGATCACCGGCCGCCTCAGCGCGCATCCAACCTGTCTTACGCCGCTCGTCACCCAGCAAGCCATCCAGGAAAAGGTTCGCAGATGCTGCAACGCGCTCCTGGGTAAATAGCTTCCGAATACGTGACTTCACGTCGCGCAGCGATGATGCCCAAAGTTCAAGCGTCGTCTCGATTGATGCGCCTGTCATCCACGACCTCCGAATCATGGAGACCTACAGATTCAGACTACAGATAAATATGCAACTGTAATGCTAGGAAGGTTCGTTCAACCTCAACAACTCCTTCGCCGCCGTCTCATCCGTAATCAGCGTATTGCACCCGACCCTGCGGATCGTCGCGCGGATCGCCACCGCCCGATGTGCGCCGCCGGAGGAGAGCACGATGTGTTTGGCCTGTCTCAACGTATCCAGATCCACCGACATCACCCGCTCGTTCAGCTTGTGATCCACCGAGCGGCCTTCCTCATCGAGAAAATTGAACATCGTGTCGCAGACGCAGCCCGCCGCGATCAGTCGGTCGAGCTCGGCCTTGGAGATAAAGCCTTCCGAGAGCGAGGTCGAATGCGGCCCGATATCGCCGCAGCTCACCACCGCGAGGTCGAGGTTCTCGGCAAGATCGTAGATCGTGTTGAGCCCGCATTGCTCGATCAGCGCCCGCTTGGTCTTGACCGAGTCGACCAGAAGCGGCGCCAGGAACATATAGCATTCGGCGCCCAGCTGGCCGGCGAAACGCCAGGTGTAGTCGATCGGATTGGTCTGGTGGACCGCGACGATGCCGCCGAGCAGCGATACGACCTTACACTTCTCCCGCCGCGGCGGCCGAAAGCTGCCGAGCGAGGCAGTCATGGTGCGGCCCCAGCCGACGCCGATCGTCATGTCGTCCTGCACCACTTCGGAAAGGAATTGCCCGAGCGCCAGCCCGACCGAGCTTGCAAGGGCCGCGGCGCTGTTGTCGCGCGGCGCCGGCACGACCACGGCCTCGTCCAGCCCGTAGGCCTTTTCCAGCCGGATCGCCAGTTCGACGCAGGTGTCGACGCCTTCGCTAATCCAGATCTGGACCTCGGAGCGCTTCATCGCCTCGTCGAGCAGGCGGATCACCGTCGAGCGGCTCAAGCCCAGCCGTTCGGCGACATCTTTTTGCGTCAATCCCTGATTATAATAAAGCCATGCCGCCCGCAGCCTCATGGAGGCTGCTTCGGAATAGGCGGTATGCGTCTCGCGTCTGAGCCTAGCCAACGGGCCTCCCGGGACAATGATGGACAAGCCTTATGATATTTGTTCCAACTGACACATATGTCAATTCCGAAGAACAAATGTCTTGACTTTTTGATCGCCGGCAGGGGATAATTCTTGCCAACGCGCCGGAGGAGCCAAATCGCGCAACAGGCGTTTAGTTCTCCATATATCGAGGAATATTCGGATGACGTCTAAACTAGAGCAGCTTCGTTCCATGACCACGGTCGTTGCCGATACCGGCGACATCGAGGCGGTCGCCCGCCTGAAGCCCGTGGATTGCACCACCAACCCGACCATCGTCCTGAAGGCGCTCGGCACGCCTGTCTTCGCCGACAAGGTACAGGAGGCGATTGCCTGGGGCCGGAAGCAGTCCGGCAATCCGGATGCCGTGGTTTCTGCCGTGGCCGACCGCTTGGCGATCACCGTCGGCGCCTCGCTCTCCGAACTGGTGCCTGGCCGCGTCTCGACCGAAGTCGATGCCGACCTTTCCTTCGACACGGAAGCGTCGATCGCTAAGGCGCGCCAGATCATCGCCGCCTACAAGGAGCGCGGCATCGAGCGTGACCGCATCCTGATCAAGCTCGCCTCCACCTGGGAAGGCATCCGCGCCGCCGAAGTGCTGCAGACGGAAGGTATCGACTGCAACCTGACGCTTCTCTTCAGTCAGGCCCAGGCGATCGCCTGCGCCGAAGCGAAAGTGTTCCTGATCTCGCCCTTCGTCGGCCGCATTCTCGACTGGCACAAGAAGTCGACCGGCCAGGACTACACGGCCGAGACCGATCCGGGCGTCGTGTCCGTCCGCGCCATCTACAATTACTACAAGGCGAACGGCATCAAGACGATCGTCATGGGCGCCTCGTTCCGCAATGCCGGCGAAATCGAAGCGCTGGCAGGCTGCGACCGCCTGACGATCAGCCCGGCCTTGCTCGACGAACTCGACAAGGATACGGGCAAGCTGGAGCGCAAGCTCTCCCCGGAAACCTTCAAGGCCGAGCCTCTCCAGTCGCTCGACGAGAAGGCCTTCCGCTGGATGATGAACGAGGACGCCATGGCGACAGAAAAGCTGTCGGAAGGCATCCGCGCCTTCGCCAAGGACCTTGGCGCCCTGCGCCAGATGGTCAAGAAGGAACTGACCCTCGCCGCCGCCTGATACCAGTTTCCACCGCCGGCATGAAAAAAGGCCCGTCTCGCGACGGGCCTTTTTGATTTTCCGGATCTCGGGGTAGTGGTTTTTCAACCAGATATCCGTCGGCTCTTCAGTCTGTCGCGACTGGTTTGAAAGGTTTTCCCGTCAAACAGGCCGTAGGATTGCCAGCCGTTTTGCGTTCGCTTCCCGTACCAGATGCGCACGTCGACCATATCTCTCCCCAGTTCCCTGGTTACAGATATCGTGAAGACGCCACCCATTCCGGAATCAATATCGTAAACCTCTATGCCATCGCCGGGCATAGGTGTGGTGGTTCGCATGTCATGCTCCAATTGCTCGATAAGATCGGGCTTGGCGCACAAGCGAACGTTGAACTCCGCTTATGCGCTAGAGTTCGAACTGCCTCATGACTATTCCTCCTGAAACGGGAGCCATTGTCGTTCAATGACGGGGAAATTCATGCCCGGATTTTCTTCAGGCCGCAAGCGCGTGCCATCGCCGTCGACCGGTATCAGATCGGCTTTCTGCTAATGAACAGGCCGGTTTCCTTCTCCACTTCGAGCACGCCGTGGCCGCGCTCGAATGCGGCGGCGATTGCTTGCCGGAACGCGTCCAATTGAGCCTCGTCCGCGCTGTCGCCGGGCGGGTAGGAAGTCAGCGCCAGAAACACGTCCTCCGGCTCCGTGATCCGCATTCTTGCGGGGTGCTGCGCAAAGGCGACATCGCGGAACCTCGCACGCATCAACTCCTCGGCCTTGTCGTATCCGAAGACGGCCGCGCTCGGATCGAACGGCTCGCTGCCGAACACGGTGGTGAGTTCGTAGATCCCGCGCATGTTGCCCATGCCATTGGTGGTGACGGCGAGAAAACCTCCCGGCTTCAGCACCCGGAACATTTCCGCGATGCCGGCCGCCGGATCGGGCAGGTGGTAGAGCATGTGCATGGCTACCACCAAGTCAAAGCTATTGTCCTCGAAGGGCAGGGCGGAAGCTTCCGCCTGACGGCCCGTGACCGATCCGAAAGGTAGGGGTGTACAGCGCGCAAGGGCCTCTTCCACCATCCCGGAAGACTGATCGGCGAGCGTCAGGTCGAGATTTTCGGGCATATCCTTGATGACGGAGGCCCAGAACCAGGCTGGGCCGCAGCCGATATCGAGGACCCGGTCACCCGGTTTCAAGGGCAGTTGCCGCGCAACCCAGGGAAACCAGCCGGTTTCGGCAATCGTATATTCCCTGTTAAGGCGTCCGCGAGCCACAAGCTTGCTGCTATCGGCATATTGTACGGCGTTGCCCGAGGTGATCGACGACATGGTACCTCCTGCGGCGATGGCAGCTCGCTTGGCGTACGGAATATCATATCCGGCGAGTTTGCGGTTTTGCAACGGCAGGTAATCTCCGGCGGCCAGTGACGGCCGCCGGAGAGGTGTGGCGTCATCAGGCCGGCTGCGGCACCAGCTTGGCAGTGCCCGGCTTGCGCAGCAGCAGGACGGAAACCGCTGCGATCATGCACATCACGCCGGCGATCTGCAGGGCTGGCATATAGGTGTTGAAGTCGCTCTTCAGGAAGCCCGCACCGAAGGCGGCGGTGGCCGCACCGAGCTGATGGCCGGCAAACACCCAGCCGAAGATCAGACCGGCCCGTTCGCGGCCGAATTCGGCGGCGGCAAGCTTCACGGTCGGCGGCACGGTCGCCACCCAGTCGAGACCGTAGAAGATCGCGAAGACTGACAGTTCGTAGAACGAGAAGCCCGAGAACGATAGATATACCAGCGACAGGCCGCGCAGGCTGTAGAACCAGAACAGCAGCCAGCGATTGTCGTAACGGTCCGACAGCCAGCCGGCGAAGATGGTGCCGAAGAAGTCGAAGATGCCGATCACCGCAAGCGTGCTGGCGGCGGTGACCGCAGCCATGCCGAAATCGCCGCAGATCGAGATCCAGTGGGTCTGGATAAGCCCGTTTGTCGAGAGGCCGCAGACGAAGAACGTACCGAACAGAACCCAAAAGGTGCCGCTGGTCGAGGCATGGCGGAGCGCGCCGATCGGCGAATAGAGCGTCGCCAGGAATTTGTGGTCCTGCTTCGGCGCCGGCGTCACCGCGGTCTCGCCATAGGCCGGCAGGCCGACATCAGACGGATAGTCGCGCATCAAGAGCAAGACCAGCAGCATTGCGGCGGAGATGACGACGACCGTAAAGGTGAGTGCGGTGCGCCAGCCGTAGGCTTCCGTCATGGCGGCGAGCAGCGGCAGGAAGACGAGCTGGCCCGTGGCGTTGCTGGCGGTCATAAGGCCGACGACGAGGCCACGGCTCTTGGAAAACCAGCGGGTCGCGACGGTTGCGCCGAGGACCAGCGCCGTCATGCCGGTGCCGACGCCGATCACCACGCCCCAGAGCGCCACGAGCTGCCAGACCTGCGTCATGAACAACGACAGGACAATGCCGCTCATGATCAGAGCCAGGGCAAAAGTGACGACCTGGCGGATGCCGAAATGGTTCATGAAGGCGGCGGCGAACGGTCCAAGCAGGCCGAAAAGCACCAGCCGGACGGCCATTGCCGAGGAGATGTCGGCGATATCCCAGCCGAACTCCTGATGCAGCGGCTGGATCATCACGCCGGCCGAGCCCATGGCGCCGGCGGTCGCGAGCATCGTCAGGAATGTGGTGATGGCGACCACCCATCCATAGTGCAGGTTTCTGGCCGCCATCCATTGGGCGGCGCGATTGGAAATCATGGTTCTGTCCCTTTCGTGGTCAATGCCGCACCGGCAGCGTGTGATTTTCGGGTATATGCCCGCTTTTGAATAAAAATCAGAGAGCTGCCAGCAGCTCCTGCAATTGTCTGGTTTTCTCGGCCCCGAGCCGGGCTTCGATATCGTCCTGGACGCTGTCCCAGAGGGGGGCGCCCTTTTTCAGGATCGCTGCACCTTTGGGGGCAACCGTCAGCATCGCCTCACGCTGGTCTTCGCCGTGGCCGATCGCCACCAGGTCCATGCGCTCCAGCACCTTGGCATTGCGGCCGACCGTCGAGCGGTCCAGTTCCACCTGGACGGCGAGATCGGTCAGCGAGATCGGCGCCAGCCGGTTGATGTTGCGCAGCAGGCTGAACTGCCCGATGTTGACGCCAAGCGGCGCCAGGGCCTCGTCGTAATAGGACGAGACCTTTCGCGAGGCTTTGCGCAGCAGGATGCAGTGGCAGGTGTCGTTTGGCATGGAGCGGGTATATACCCGCGGTTCGATTTACGCAAGAGGGGTACATCAAAAGCCGGACCGTTCCGGAATGGAGCAGGCCGGCTGCAAGAAAGACCTCCGAGGCGTGAAAAAGAATCCCCCGCTTAAAGCTTCCTCAACAAGAATAGGCGACTATCCCGGCACTATTCCATCCTGTTGTTTTGCGTAGATATGGAGTTGACCATGCCGGAGTTCGGCAAGTGAAGGGTCTGAATTTCCGGTTTTCCAAGAAGCTCGTCTTCATCCTCATGGGCAGTATCGTCGTTCTCGGCGGTGGCAGCGGTGCGGCCGCCGTGCTCATCGGCACGGACAAGATCCTCGGCCCCTCCTATCTGGAGATCAACGGGCTCGAATGTACCGCGCTGGAAACGGTCAAGATCAAGCGGGACCAGCGTTACTGGATCCGAAAATACGTGGTGAGTGACGGGACCGGCGACGGTCTGGCGCGCATCCGCACGGCCTTGCGTGTCGCCAAGGCGGTGCAAGAAAAAGAAAAGGCCGATCTTGTCCAGGTAGCGATGATCGACAAGGCCGGCCCCCGTGATCGCGCTCAGATGCGCGGCCGCGCGATCGGCGCTCAGGTCGTCTATATCCCCGATCCCAACAAGGCGCCCGAAGGCGCCGACGTGCGGCCCTATTCAGCCTACTACCTCGACGGCGCGGCCAATTCGAACGGCGAATATTACGGCATGCGCATCGACCTGCCGCTCGAGGATGTCGAGACGCTCACCGCACGGCTGACCGATCACGCCGATTGCGTCGAACCTGTCGTCGCGGCGCCGGAAGGCGAACACGGCGCTTCCGCCAGCCATGGCGAAAAGCCGAAGAGCCACGGAGCAATGAGCGAAAAGCCCGCTTCCGGTCATGGCGAGCCTGCAGCCGATGCCCACGGTGCTCCGGCGGACGCCCATGGCGCTCCAGCCGAAGGCCATGGCGACGAAGTCGCCGCCAAGGAAAGCGGCGGTTTCTTCAGCTCCATCACCGGCATGATCTTCGGCTCGAAGGCGGAGGCGCCGGCAGCAGCCGTACACGCGCCCGAAGGTGACGCCCACGCCGCTGAAACCCATGCGGCTGCTCCGGCAGCCGCCACGCATCCGGCACCGGCAGCACAGAACAAGGCCGCCGCTGCGCAGGACCATCAGAAGCCTGCCGCCCCGACCCAGGTCGCATCCGCCGAACCGAAAAAGGAAGAGGGCGGTTTCCTCGCTTCCCTGACCGGCATGTTCTTCGGCAGCGGCGAGCACGAGACGCCGAAGGCATCCCCAGTTGCGGCCAAGGCATCGGAGCCTGCGCCCGAGCCTCGCACGTCTGCGGAAGGCGGCAAGCGCTGGTCCAAACAGACCGATGCCGATACCGTCTATTCCGACACCAAGTCGCCGGAAGCGGCGCATGCCGAAGCGGCTCCGGCCAAGACAAACGGCAGCACCGAAGCCGACGCCGCTGGTGCCGAATGGCTGGCCAAGTTGCGCGGCCAACCGGCTCCGGCCGCGTCCGCAAAACCCGCCCAGGCGGTTTCGGCTTCGGATGCGAAGGCTCCGGCTGCCAAGGTCGTGCATTGAGTGGCAGAAGCGCAGGCCGGCACAGCCGACCTTGCGCCGTCTGCAAATGGCGCTAGAATTCTCCCGTCGAAAAGGACCTGAAACGGCAGAGGTAAGCCCGTTTCCTTCCCAACAGGAAGCTCCGTACCGTCATCCGACGGACCCGCGGCAAGCAACCGGCGCAAAGTGCCGGCGGCTTGGCGCGTCTTTTCTTGAAGCGTTCCTGCCCGCCATGCACTTGCGTCTTCTCAAACGAAGGAGACTGCAATGCCCATTATTCGTGCCCATACCGGCATCATCACCCAGATCAACGTCTTTACCGTCCCCGAGGGCGGGCAGGACGCGTTGATTGCTTATCTTGGTGAAGCAGCAAGGGTCGCAAGCGAGGTGCCGGGATGGCTTTCCGCCAGCCTGCACAAGAGCCTCGACGGGACAAGGGTCGTCAATTACGCCCAGAGTGCAGACGGGGCGGCTGCAAGAAGGGTCTTCGACCGCCTGGCTGGCGCTGGCATGATCGATGGCAACAAGGCCTATGGCGAGGCAACCCCCGGACTTTATGAGGTCGTGTTCACACTGGAACGGTGAGCGGGGGCAAACTCTCCTTCGCCATCCCCGGGCTTGATCCGAGGATGACGACCGTGGTGGCCTTGGTGGCGAAGGTGGATTGCGATCAATCCGCCTTGGCGCGCCGTGCCGGGAACAGGATCACGTCGCGGATCGACGGTGAATCCGTCAGCAGCATGACCAGCCGGTCGACGCCGATGCCCAAGCCGCCAGCCGGGGGCATGCCCTGGTCAATGGCGTCGAGGAATTCGTCGTCGAGCTGCTTGTCCTTCTCGCCGCGGGCATGGGCCTGTTCGAGCTGTTCGACCATGCGCTTGCGCTGCTCTTCCGGGTCGTTGAGCTCGGAGAACGCGTTGCCCAGTTCCCAGGCGTTGCAATAGGTTTCAAAGCGCTCGACGAGGCGCGGTTCGCCCGGCACTTCCTTGGCGAAGGGAGAGATGTCCTTCGGGAAATGCGTCACGTGGCTCGGCTGGATCAGCGTGCCCTCGACCTTTTCCTCGAAGATGAAGGCGAGGCATTCGCCCCAGGTCCAGTCCTTTTCGACCGCAAAGCCGGCGGCCTTGGCGGCGGTGCGGGCTTCCTCGTCGGTCTTCATGGCGAGGAAGTCGATGCCGGTCGCTTCCTTGACCGCATCGGGCATCGGCACGCGCTTGAACGGGCCCTTGAAGGACAGTTCCTTGTCACCGAACTTCACTTCGGTCGTACCGTGGATGGTCATGGCTAATGTCGAGAACATGCGTTCGACGAGGTCCATGATGTCCTCGTAGTCTGCATAGGCCCAGTAGCACTCCATCATCGTGAATTCGGGATTGTGGCGGGTCGAGACGCCTTCGTTGCGGAAGTTTCGGTTGATCTCGAACACCTTGTCGGTGAGGCCCGAGACCAACGTGCGCTTCAGAAACAGTTCCGGCGCGATGCGCAGGTACATGTCGAGCTTTAGCGTGTTGTGATGCGTCTTGAACGGTTCGGCTGTCGCGCCGCCATAGACCGAATGCAGCATCGGCGTCTCGACTTCCATGAAGCCGTCGTTTTCCATGAAGCGACGGATGCCGGAGACTATGCGGCTGCGCTGCTGGAAGCGGAGCTTCGACTCTTCGTTGGTCATGATGTCGAGATGGCGCTTGCGGTAGCGCAGCTCGACATCCGAGAGGCCATGCCACTTCTCCGGCATGGGGAGCAGCGACTTGGTGAGCATGGTGATGTTCTGGGCGTTGATGGTCAGCTCGCCGCGCTTGGTGCGGCGCACGACGCCTGTGACGCCGACGATGTCGCCAATATCAACCATCGGCAACAGGTCGCGGGCTTCCTGCGGCGTGGTGTCCTTGTGGGAGAAGATCTGCACCTTACCCGATGCGTCATGGATATCCATGAACATGCCGGAATTGCGCGAGGAATAGACCCGGCCGGCGACGGTGACGATGTCCTGCGTCTCGACGTCCGCTTCCAGGTTCTTGTATTTCTCGGCCAGCTCCGCATTGGTCATCGTTCGGTGGAAATGCGCCGGGTAGACGTCGCCGATCTTTTCACGCAGCAATGCGAGTTTCTGGGCGCGCACCTGGGTGGCGTCGGAGGAGAGGGCGGTTTCGGTCGTGTTCTCGGGCATGGTTTTTCGCCTTCTTCGGGCTGTCTTCGTTGCGGTTACCCCCCTCTGCCCTGCCGGGCATCTCCCCCTCAAGGGGGGAGATCTGACGGAGCTTGCTCATCGCCCTCTCTCTGTCATCGCATGCTCAGCATTCGACGCTGGTTAGGGCGGAGGTGGCGCCTCTGGTTGATCTCCCCCCTTGAGGGGGAGATGCCCAGCAGGGCAGAGGGGGGTATGCTGTACATCCACCTTCAATATGAAGGCATGCGGTTTCTTACTTTCCGTCGCCCACCATCGAGGCCACCACGGTTGCTGCAATCTTCAGCCTCTGGCGCACCACGGACCGACCGAGCAGCGCCATCGAGTCAAATAGCGGCAGCGAGCGCGACGAACCCGACATGGCGACGAACAGCGGCGGAGTGACGACACGCAGCTTCTTGGCGAGTTTGTCGGCCACGGCGCGCAGTTCGGCGTCGATCGTCTCGACATTCCATTCCAGGATCTTTTCCAGATCCGTCTGAACGGTGGTGAGGATTTCAAGCGTCTCGGCCGGGCTGGTCTTCAGGCCCGCAAACGAGGCAGGCGTCAGGCCGACATCGGAGGACAGCAGGAAACCGGCAAGGTTCGGCAGTTCGCCGAGCTTGGAAATGCGGCTCTGCGAATGTTTCAGGCCTTCCGTCAGGCGGCTGTTTTCCATGGCCCATTCCAGAACGCGGGCGACGAATTCGTCCGGAGACAGTTTTTCGCGCAGCCAGCGGCCGTTCAGCCAGTCGAGCTTCTGGATGTCGAAGATCGCGCCAGCCTTGGACAGGTTGTCCGGATCGAACTTTTCGATCAGTTCGTCCATGGTCAGCATCTCTTCGCCTTCGGCGATCTGGATGAAGAACAGGCCCAGAAAGTTCATCAGCGCTTCCGGCAGGTAGCCGAGCGCGGAATAATAGGAGATCGAGGTCGGGTTCTTGCGCTTCGACAGCTTCGACTTGTCGGCGTTCCTCATCAGGGAAAGGTGCATGAATACCGGCTGTTCCCACTCGAAATAGCGGTAAAGCAGGATGTGCTTCGGCACCGAAGCCAGCCATTCCTCGCCCCGCGCCACATGGGTGATCTTCATCAGATGGTCGTCGATGACGTTCGCCATATGATAGGTCGGCATGCCGTCGCCCTTGATCAGCACCTGCATGTCGACCGAATCCCACGGGATCGAGACGTCGCCGTAGACGCCGTCATGGAAGTCGCAGGAGCCTTCGGTCGGGATCTTCATGCGGATGACCGAGCCTTCGCCGGCCGCCATCTTGGAGGTCACTTCCTCGGCCGTCAGGGTCAGGCAGAGGCCATCATATTTCGGCGGCTTGCCGGCGGCGCGCTGGCCTTCGCGCATCTGCTCGAGCCGCTCGGGCGTGCAGAAGCAGCGGAAGGCATGGCCCTTGTCGAGCAGCTGCTGGGCGTAGGGCTGGTACATGTCCTTGCGGTCGGACTGGCGATAAGGGCCATAGGGTCCGCCGACGTCCGGGCCTTCCGCCCAGGTCAGGCCCGTCCAGCGCAGCGCGTCCAGCACCTTCTGCTCGAATTCTTGCGTCGAGCGCGTCGCATCGGTATCCTCGATGCGCAGGATGAATTCGCCGCCATGTTTTTTGGCGAAGAGATAGTTGAACAGCGCGATATAGGCGGTGCCGACATGCGGCTCGCCGGTCGGCGACGGGGCAATGCGGACGCGGGGCTTCGTGGCGATCATGAAGAATGCTCTATCTGTGGCGGCCGGAAAGGCGCCAAGCCTGTTTTTGAAATGCGGATTGGCGCAGGCTTAGGCCATATTCAGCCGTAAGCGTCAAGGTTTTTGGCCTTGAACCCTACCTCACTGGCCAAACATAGAGCAGTGCCGGCACGCTGACGAGGATGATCAGGAAAGAAAGCGGCAGGCCGAGGTGGGGATAGTCGGAGAACTTGTAGCCGACCGGGGTGAGGAAATCGCAGCCGGCGCCGATCGCCACCGCCATCAGGAACGCTTCCGGCCGAAAACCGAGATTGGTGGCGAAGCTCGCCGCGATCGGACCCATCAATGCGGAGACGAATTCAAAGTTCCGGCGCGCCTGATCGTCATGACGCCCGTCCACTGGACAACCAGTGCCGCTTCGATAGGGTGTCGCGGCAAAACGACCAGATTGTTTTGAATGGAGATTTGTCGATGACTGATGTTTTGAACGTGCCGGTGAAGCTGGCCGACGGGCGGGAAACAACGCTTTCGGAATACAAGGGCAAGGTGATGCTGGTCGTCAACGTCGCGTCGAAATGCGGCTTGACCAAGCAGTATGAAGGCCTCGAAAAGCTTTATGAGGACAAGCGCGCCGATGGTTTCGTCATCGCCGCCTTTCCCGCCAACAACTTCAAGGGTCAGGAGCCCGGCACGGACGCCGAGATCGTCGAATTCTGCCAGCTCACCTATGACGTGAAATTTCCGATCTTCTCGAAGGTCTCCGTCAAGGGCGAGGACAAGCACCCGCTCTACCAGGGCCTCACCGGCTCCGGCGTTCCGACCACCGGCGACGGCCCGATGAAGGAAAAGTTGCGCGGCTTCGGCATGGAAGTCGAAGACGGCGAAATTGTCTGGAATTTCGAGAAATTCCTGATCGGCCGCGACGGCGAGATCAAGGCCCGCTTCGCGCCTGACGTCGATGCTCAGGACAGCCGGCTCGTCGATGCGGTCGAAAGGGAACTGGCGAAGAACTGAGGCCTGCGGTTCTTCCTCATGCAGACCTCACTTGATGGATCATCTCAGATGGGCTATATAGCATAAATGATATGGGCGGTTGAGACCCATCAAGCCGTCGATGAGGAAATTGAGGCGTTGCCTGCCGGTCTTCAGGCGCGTCTCCTCCGTCTTTTGGAAGCTATCGAGAATGTTGGCTTGGACAATTTGCGGGCGCCGCATGTCAAACATCTTGAAGGCAAGCTTTGGGAGCTTCGCGCCAAAGCGTCCGAAGGTGTCGCCCGAGGCATCTACGTTACGATGACCGGGCGCAAAGTCATGGTCCTGCATGTCTTCGTAAAGAAGTCGCAGAAAACCCCGCCAAGAGCGCTCGAAATAGCAAGGCAGCGAATGAAAGAGGTGAAGCCATGACCAAGATCGCAGACCTCAAGAAGAAGCTGATGAGCAATCCCGAATTCCGTGAGGAATACGAGAAGGCGGATGCCGAGTTCCAGCTTATCGAAGAGCTGGTGCGTGCCCGGACCAAGGCCAACCTATCTCAGGTCGAGCTGGCCAAAAGAATCGGCACGACACAGTCCGCCATTGCCAGGCTGGAAGGCGGCGGGGTTTCGCCCTCGCTGTCGACGCTTCGGCGTTATGCAGAGGCCACCGGATCAAAACTGGAGATCAATCTGGTTTCGCCTTAGTTATCTCGCTGGAACACCGATTAGAAACAGGGGCAAACCCACGCCGCTAAACCGTGTGACGATCTATGCGAAGGATGTCGAAGCGATGGTGCGTTTTTACGAGACGCATTTCGAGTTCGAAGTCTTGCGACTGCCCGGTGATCGCATCGTCGAACTGGTCAGCAAGGATGGCGGCGCCAACCTGATGTTTCACCCGGCCGCCAAATCGCAGAAGATCGGCCAGGTGATCGTCAAACTGGTGTTCGACGCGGAGGATGTCGAAGCGTTCTGCCGCCGCGCCGCGGAACGAGGGCTGCAATTCGGCCTGATCCACAAGGCCGATGGCTACGAGTTTGCGAATGCCAAAGACCCGGGCCAGAACTCGATCGCGGTTTCCAGTCGAGCCTTCCGCAGAACGGGCGGATAGCCGCCGGTCATTTCACCGGATGACGGACGCGACGCTCGGCGACCGTTCAGTGATGATCTGCCGAACTGTGCGGAATACTCTCATAAATCGGGTCGCTTGCGTTTGCAGCGATGCCAATCGGCCTATCGTATTCGGGATAACCCCTGGGATGGCCTTTTTTCGACAGGCCAACTTTGGCCCTTGCAAGCGTCATCCAAAACTCCGCGACCAACAAGGTGAGCCCGATCACCAGCCCGAAGATAATGGATAATCCCGCGCTCATTGCCGCCTCCATCGATTGCCGGCACTATTGAGCTGGCAATCCTGGATGTCAACGAGCGCCGCCGGCGCTTATGTGCCGATCAATGCAGCGTCGTTCCGCCGCCCGCCTTCTTCTTGCGGGCGTTCTTGGCGAACATGTTGAGCGCTTCCACCGCCGCCGAGAAGGCCATGGCGGCGTAGATGTAGCCCTTGGGCACATGCACGCCAAAACCTTCGACGATCAGGGTGCCGCCGATCATCAGCAGGAAGGCGAGCGCCAGCATGACAATGGTCGGGTTCTTCTCGATGAAATTGGCAAGCGGTGTGGCGGCGATCAGCATCACGGTGACGGCGGCGACGACGGCGACGACCATGATCGGCAGGTGAGGGGTCATGCCGACGGCGGTGATGATGCTGTCGATCGAGAAGACGAGATCGAGCAGCAGGATCTGGCCGATTGCAGACGCGAAGCTCATCTTGAGTACTTCCTTGCCGGCGCCGACCAGGTCTTCCTTGTGGTCGTCGACATCGACGGAATGGTGGATTTCCTTGGTCGCCTTCCAGACAAGGAAAAGGCCGCCGGCGATCAGGATCAGGTCCTTCCAAGAGAAACCGTGGCCGAAGGCCTCGAAGATCGGGTTGGTAAGCTGGACGATCCAGGCGACGGTGCCGAGCAGGGCGAGACGCATGACGAGCGCCAGGCCGATGCCGATCTTGCGCGCGTGTTCGCGGCTTTCGGGAGGGAGCTTGTTGGTGAGGATCGAGATGAAGATCAGGTTGTCGATGCCGAGCACGACTTCCATGACGACGAGAGTGACGAGCGCCACCCAGGCGGCCGGATCCTGAACCAGCGCGACGATATCCTGCATCAACATTCCCTTCTTTCAATCGCAAGGCGTAATTGCCGTCCCGATTTAAGGACTGGAGACGCAAAGACAAGAGGAGGTTGCGTTACAACCTCCTGAAATCAGGCATGTTCTTTGGTTTTTGTGGTCACGGAAGCGTTATGCAGGCCGTAGGCTGCCATGAACACCCGGATCGCGCCGGTAACGACGTGGTCGATCTCGCCGAACGGCGGTGCGTCGTCGAGATCGCCGAAAAGCCGGAGCTTGAAGAAGGTGCCGCTTACCATGTCGATGAATTGACGGGCTGCGAGATCCGTATCCTCTACCTTGAGATTGCCGAGCGCGACGTGACGTCTGATGAAATCGTCAAGGACGGTGCGGACGTTCTGGGACGGCGAATTGAAGAAATGCCGACAGACACTCGGCATCCGATCGACGACGCCGATCACGATGCGCATCGCCTCGATCACCTGCGATGCGGTGATATGTGTCGCAAAACCCATGCCGAAACGGTAGAGGCCATCCTCGACCTCCTCGCTGCCGGCGAGGATATCGCGCATGCGCAGCGTGATCCGTTCGCGCTCACGGGCGATAATCGCGCCGAACAGGTCTTCCTTGTTCTGGAAGTAGACGTAGATCGTCCCTTTGGAAACGCCTGCCTCGCGGGTGATGTCGTTCATGCTTGCCGCGTCGAAGCCGAGCTTCATAAAGACGCTCTTTGCCCCGTCGATAATCTGTTCCCGTTTCGCCGGGTCCTCGCCCGCTGCGAAACGTCCGGCGGGAACCGGATCGGATCTTTCCAGTTTCCTAGTCTGCCTGGCCATTTCGATGCCCTTTTTTAACCTTTTCGAACCGAGCGGTTCGATTGCTCTTGATATGTGTCATCGAAGGGTCTAAGTCAAGGTCGCTGAACCGATCGGTTCGATGAAATAAGACGCTCCCAAGACGGTATATGAACATGACGGCCTCTCACAATACCGGCGCATTGCGCGCCGTGACGACGGAAAATGCCGACCTTTCCGAGGCTGAAGCCCGCAAGACTTCGCCTGCGGCGGAACAGCCTGCTGCTGCCGAGGCGATTGCGGCCCCGGCTGCTGCCAAGGCGCCTGAGAAGAAGAAGCGCCGCGGCCTCCTGCTGCCGATCATCGCGCTTGCCCTCCTTGGTGGCGCCGGCTGGTACGGTTACAACTGGTGGATCGACGGCCGGTTCCTGGTTTCGACAGACGATGCGTATGTCGAAGGCGATATCGCAGTCATCTCGCCGAAGGTTTCCGGTTACGTCGCCAAGGTGAACGTCGTCGAGAACCAGGCCGTCAAAGCCGGCGATTCGCTCGTCACGCTGGACGACGGCGACTACCAGCTCGCACTTCGCAAGGCGCAGGCCGCCATCGAATCGGCCAATCTCGCAGTGTTGCGGATCGATGCGCAGATCGTCGGCGGCGAAGCGGCGCTGAAGCAGTCCCAGGCCCAGCAAGGCGCGCTCGAAGCCGCTGTTCGCGGCGCCGAGATCATCCAGAAGCGCGCGACGAGCCTGCAGGCAAGTGCCGTCGGCACTGCCGCCGCGCTCGACAGTGCCCAGATCGCGCTCGAACAGGCCCGCGCCAATCTCGTTGCCGGCCAGGCGGCGGTTTCCTCGGCCCAGGCCAATATCGGCCTTCTGCATGCGCAGCGCGACGAAGCGGTCAACACGATCCGCACCCAGGAGCTCGCACGCGACCAGGCTCAGCGTGATTTGAACTTCACGGTCCTGAAGGCGCCTTATGACGGCGTCATCGGCAACCTCTCCGTCCAGACGGGCGATCTCGTTTCGACAGGCAAGCGGCTGGCGTCGCTGGTGCCGCTGACCGAGCTCTATATCGAGGCGAATTTCAAGGAAACCCAGCTGGGCCACCTGCAGCCGGGCTCCAAGGTCCGCGTGCATGTAGACGCTTATGACGATCACAACATCACCGGTACGGTGGTGTCGATCGCGCCGGCTTCCGGTGCCGTCTTCTCGATGCTGCCGCCGGAAAATGCGACCGGCAACTTCACCAAGGTCGTGCAGCGTGTTCCGGTGCGTATCTCGATCCCCAAGGAAGACCTGGAGCGCCAGCATCTTCGCGCCGGCCTGAGTGTCGTCGTCGACGTCGACACCCGCACTGCGCCCGGCAACGGCGCCGTCGCCGCCAAGTAAAGAGAACCAAGGAGAGCGGCCATGGCAGGAGCAACGGCCACGGCGGGCGCATCCCCTATGGCGATGCCCGCCGACCAGCCGATGGACAGACGCAAGCTCATCGCCTTCTTCGCGATGGTCTTCGGCATGTTCATGTCGATCCTCGACATCCAGATCGTCTCGGCCTCGCTCGCGGAAATCCAGGCCGGCCTGTCCGCCGGCTCGGATGAAGTCGCCTGGGTGCAGACCTCCTACCTGATCGCCGAGGTGATCATGATCCCGCTGTCGGGGACGCTGGCGCGCATCATGTCGACGCGCATCCTGTTCTCGATGTGCGCAGCGGGTTTTACGCTGTCCAGTATCCTTTGCGCCACCGCGACGAATATCGACCAGATGATCGTCTACCGCGCCATCCAGGGCTTCATCGGCGGCGGCATGATCCCCTCCGTCTTCGCAGCGGCCTTTACCATCTTCCCGCCGTCGAAGCGCAGCATCGTGTCGCCGATCATCGGGCTTGTCGCGACGCTCGCACCAACCATCGGCCCGACGGTCGGCGGTTACCTTTCCAATTCCTTCTCCTGGCACTGGCTGTTCCTGGTCAACGTCATCCCCGGCATCATCGTGACCGCCGTCACCTTCACGCTGATCGACTTCGACAAGCCGCAGCCTCAACTGATGAAGAAGTTCGACTGGTGGGGGCTCGCTTCCATGGCTGTCTTCCTCGGCGCGCTGGAATACGTGCTGGAAGAGGGCAATAACAAGGACTGGTTCAGCGACGAGAAGATCGTCGTCGGTGCGGTCCTGGTCGCCGTCGGCGCGGTGGTGTTTTTCTGGCGAGCCTTCAAGGTCGAGTTCCCGATTGTCGATCTCCGAGCGTTCAGCAACGCCAATTTCGCATTCGGATCGCTGTTCTCCTTCATCATGGGCGTCGGGCTCTACGGGCTCACCTATCTCTATCCGCTCTATCTCGGCCGCATCCGTCATTACGATTCGCTGATGATCGGCGAGACTATGTTCGTCTCGGGGATCGCCATGTTCGTCTCCGCGCCGCTCGTCGGGCGGCTATCGAGCAGCGTGGACCTGCGCATCCTGATGGCGGTCGGTTTCGGCGCCTTCGCGATGGGCACGTACTTGATGACCGGCATCACCGCCGACTGGGATTTCTACGAGCTGCTTCTGCCGCAGATCCTGCGCGGGTTCGGGATGATGATGTGCATGGTGCCGATCAGCAATATCGCACTCGGAACGCTCGCGCCGCAGCGCATCCAGGGCGCGTCCGGCCTCTTCAACCTGACGCGTAACCTCGGCGGCGCGGTCGGCCTGGCGATTATCAATACGGCTCTGACCCAGCGCTCCGACGAGCATTATGCCCGGCTTTCGGAGCATGTGAACTACGGCAATCCGGCTGCGATGAGCTGGCTCGAGAGCGTTGGCGCCAATTACAATTCCTTGGGCCTCGACGGCAGCGCTGTCGCGCTTCAGAAGATTTCGGGCATCATTACCCAGCAGGCCTGGCTGCTTTCCTTCATGGATGTCTTCTACATCCTGACTGGACTGTTCGGCAGCCTGGTCTTCTTCGTTTTCCTGATCGCCAAGCCGGCCCGCCCCGCGGGTGCCGGTGGCGGCGGGCATTGATTCCAGCATTCCACCGCCGGGAAGGGGGCCGCCACGCAAGTGACGGCCTTTTTCTTTGCTGTTCGGCTTTGTTGAAACACGTACCTCAAATTTTGATTTACGTACCTCAGAATTTCCGCTAACACGGTTGGCGGAGGAATTCATGAAGCCCACAGTTCACGACATCGCAAATATTGCGGGCGTCAGCCTTGCGACAGTCGATCGGGTTCTCAACGGTCGGCCGGGTGTGCGCTTAGTCACCCGCGGCAAGGTGGAGGAGGCAATCGCCTCGCTCGGCTATGTGCGCGACCTCGCCGCCGCCAACCTTGCCAAAAGCCGGACCTATTCCTTCGTCTTCATCCTGCCGGCCAACGACAATTCCTTCATGATCGGCCTCACCGAGGAAGTGCGCGGCGCGGTTGCCCGTTCCAGTTTCGAGCGCACCGATATCCGCATCGTCGATGTGCCGCCCTTTGATCCGGACGCGCTGGTCGCAGCCCTCGAAGCCGCGCTTGCCGAAAAACCGGCGGGCGTCGCCTTCGTCGCGATCGACGCCCCGGAAGTCCGCGCGGCCGCCGAGCGCCTGCGGCAGGCCGGCATCCCGATGGTGACCTTGGTCTCCGACCTGCCGGATTCCTCCCGCGATCATTACGCGGGCATCGACAATATTGCCGCCGGCCGCACTGCGGGGAGCCTGATGGGGCGTTTCCTCAGTGGCCCTTTCCTCGGCGAACGGGGGGCGACTGTCGCGGTGCTCGCCGGCTCCATGCTGGTGCGCGACCATCGCGAGCGGCTGGAAGGTTTTTCGACCGTCATCGCCCAAGCCTATCCGAACGTTCATATCCTTCCCGTCCTCGAGGGCCGCGACGATCCGGTGCTCGCCGAGACGATGATCGCGGACGCGCTGCGTCGCAATGCGGACATCGCCGGCATCTATAGTCTCGGCGCCGGCAACCGCGGCCTCATCCGTGCGCTGCAGAAAGCGCGTGGCCCCCGCCGGCCGCTCGTCATTGCCCACGAACTGACCGCCTCGACCCGCGTGGCACTTGCCGACGGTATCATCGACGCGGTGCTGAACCAGGATGCGGGCCACGAAGTCCGCAGCGCCATCCGCGTGCTGAAGGCCAAGGCCGACGGACTGCCGGTGCTCGCCGCCCAGGAGCGCATCCGTATCGACATATTCTTGAAAGACAATCTGCCCTGAAGGGTGGAGCATTAGGAGAAACACCATGTATCTCGGTCTCGATCTCGGTACGTCCGGCGTGAAGGCGATGCTGATCGACGGCGATCAGAGGATCATCGGTTCGGCGAGCGGTTCGCTCGACGTCTCGCGTCCGCATTCCGGCTGGTCGGAGCAGGATCCGGCCCACTGGATCCGCGCCACCGAAGAGGCTGTCGCCGGCCTCAAGGCAAAATTCCCGAAGGAGCTCGCTGCGGTGAAGGGCATCGGGCTTTCCGGCCAGATGCACGGCGCGACGCTGTTGGACAGCAACGACAAGGTGCTGCGGCCTTGCATCCTCTGGAACGACACCCGCTCGCATCAGGAAGCCGCAGCCCTCGATGCCAACCCGATCTTCCGCAAGCTCACCGGCAATATCGTCTTCCCGGGCTTCACCGCCCCGAAGCTCGTCTGGGTCGCCAATAACGAGCCGGAGATCTTTGCGAAGGTCGCCAAGGTGCTGTTGCCGAAGGATTATCTGCGCCTCTGGCTGACCGGCGAGCACATTTCCGAAATGTCCGATTCCGCCGGCACGTCCTGGCTCGATACCGGCGCCCGCAAATGGTCGTCCGAACTGCTTGCCGCGACGGGCCTTGACGAAAAACAGATGCCGTCGCTGGTCGAGGGAACTGAGCAGGCCGGCAAGCTGCGCGGCGAGCTCTCCTACAAATGGGGCATGGCCGAAGGCGTCGTGATCGCCGGCGGGGCAGGGGACAATGCGGCGTCGGCCTGCGGCATGGGCACGGTGGCGGAAGGCCAAGCCTTCGTGTCGCTCGGCACGTCCGGCGTGTTGTTTGCCGCCAACGCCTCCTACCTGCCGAAGCCGGAAAGTGCCGTGCATGCCTTCTGCCACGCGCTGCCGAAAACCTGGCACCAGATGGGTGTCATCCTGTCGGCGACCGATGCGCTCAACTGGTATTCGCTCGTTACCGGCAAGACTGCCGCAGAACTCACCCAGGAACTCGGCGATACGTTGAAGGCTCCCTCCAGCGTCACCTTCCTGCCCTATCTCTCCGGCGAGCGCACACCGCATAACGATGCGGCCATCCGCGGCGCCTTCATCGGCCTCGAACACGAAAGCAGCCGGTCGGTGCTGACCCAGGCGGTGCTGGAAGGGGTGACCTTTGCGATCAGGGATAATCTCGAAGCCCTGAAATCCGCCGGCACCTCGATTTCCCGCGTTACCGCCATCGGCGGCGGTTCGCGCTCGCGCTACTGGCTACAGTCTATCGCCACGTCTCTTGGCGTGCCGGTGGATATTCCGGCGGACGGCGATTTCGGCGCGGCCTTCGGCGCCGCGCGCCTGGGCCTCATCGCCGCCACCGGTGCCGACCCGCTTTCCGTCTGCTCAGCACCGAAGACGGACGAGACCATCGAGCCGGTCGCGGCTCTCCTGGAGGCATACGACACCGCATATGCCCGCTACCGGGCGCTCTATCCGGCGATCAGGTCGCTGGCGCATTGAATATGAGGTTTGCCCCTCACCCTAACCCTCTCCCCGCTTGCGGGGAGAGGGGACATGCCTCGCTCGACGTTCGAGGGGACGGATAGCTCACCGCGAGTCCCCTTCACCCCGTTTACGGGGAGAAGGTGCCGGCAGGCGGATGAGGGGCGCTTAAGAAGATCGAACACATCACAATGAGGAAATGACTATGAGCACAGGCTTTTTCGGAGACATCCAGAAAATCAAATACGAAGGCCCGGACAGCACCAATCCGCTGGCCTTCCGCCACTACAATCCGGACGAGATCGTCGCAGGCAAGCGCATGGAGGATCACCTCCGGTTTGCCGTCGCCTACTGGCACTCGTTCACCTGGCCGGGCGGCGACCCCTTTGGCGGCCAGACTTTCCAGCGCCCGTGGTTCTCGGACACGATGGAAGCGGCGAAGATGAAGGCCGACGTGGCGTTCGAATTCTTCTCGCTGCTCGGTTCGCCCTTCTACTGCTTCCACGATGCCGACGTGCGTCCGGAAGGCAATAATTTCGCCGAGAACACCAAGAATCTCAACGAGATCGTCGACTATTTCGAGAAGAAGCAGGCCGAGACTGGCACCAAGCTCCTCTGGGGCACGGCGAACATGTTCTCGAACCGTCGCTACATGTCGGGCGCCGCCACCAACCCGGACCCGGATGTCTTTGCCTTTGCGGCGGCGACCGTGAAGACCTGCCTCGATGCTACCAAGAAGCTCGGCGGCGCCAACTACGTGCTGTGGGGTGGCCGTGAAGGCTACGAGACGCTGCTCAACACCGATCTGTCGCGCGAACTCGACCAGATGGGCCGTTTCCTCAACCTGGTGGTCGAATACAAGTACAAGATCGGTTTCGAAGGTACGATCCTGATCGAGCCGAAGCCGCAGGAGCCGACCAAGCACCAGTACGACTACGACGTCGCGACCGTCTACGCCTTCCTGCAGAAGCATGGGCTGGACAAGGAAGTGAAGGTCAATATCGAGCAGGGCCACGCGATCCTCGCCGGCCATTCCTTCGAGCACGAACTGGCGATGGCGAACGCGTTCGGCATTTTCGGCTCGATCGACATGAACCGCAACGACTACCAGTCCGGTTGGGATACTGACCAGTTTCCCAACAACGTGCCGGAAATGGCGCTCGCCTATTACCAGGTTCTGGCGGGCGGCGGTTTCGTCAACGGCGGCACCAATTTCGACTCCAAGCTGCGCCGCCAGTCGCTCGATCCGCAGGACCTGCTGATCGGCCATATCGGCGGCATGGATTGCTGCGCCCGCGGCCTCAAGGCGGCGGCAAAGATGATCGATGACGGCGCGCTCAAGAAGCCGCTCGACGAACGCTACGCCAAGTGGGACAGCCCCGAGTACCAGAAGATGCTACGCGGCGAATACAAGCTCGACGACATCGCCTCCTGGGTCGAGAAGCAGGACATCAACCCGGAACCGAAGTCCGGCCGCCAGGAATACCTGGAAAACGTCGTCAATCGTTACGTTTGATGAAGACAGAGGGTGAGGCCGGCGCCTCACCCTCACCAAGCTTGCGCCAAACGAGACGGCCGCAATCGTCAACCGGAAGATGATTTGTACAAAACCTTCCTACACGTTCCCGCTTGGCTTACGGGAAATCTGCTTTACGTACCTCAGAATCTGGGCTAGCGTTCTCATGGGAGGAGCTTGGGTGCAGATTATCATATACAGGCGTGCTGTCGGTAACGCAGCGGTTCGCTGTCGGGCCGTGCGTTGCCCTATGATCATGGGTGGCGCGCGATGAGTCTTGCGGAGGCGAGTCCCGCCGCGCCGCTCCTCGAAGCGACCGGCCTTTCCAAGACATTCGGCATCGTCGAGGTCCTCAAGGACATCAATATCAACGTCCGCGCCGGCGAGGTTCACGCCATCATCGGCGAAAACGGCGCCGGCAAGTCGACGCTGATGAAGATCATCGCCGGCAACCAGCCGCCGACCCGCGGCGAGATGAGAATAGACGGCGAGACCGTCACCTTTTCCGGCCCGGTCGATGCGGAACATCGCGGTATCGTACTGGTGCACCAGGAAATCCTGCTGGCGCCGGACCTGACCGTCGCCCAGAACATCTATCTCGGCCGAGAGCTGCACAAGGGCGTCTTCATCGACGACCGCGCCATGAACGAAGGTGCAGCCAAGGCAGTCCGCGGTCTCGGCAGCGACATCGACCCGAACACCATCGTTAGCCGCCTGTCGATTGCCCAGCGCCAGCTGGTGCAGATCGCCCGCGTGCTGCTTGTGCCGCACCGGATCGTCATCTTTGACGAGCCGACGGCGTCGCTGACGCCGCACGAGACCGATGCGCTGCTGAAGGTCATCCGGCAGATCCGCGCCAAGGGCGTAGGCGTCCTCTACATTTCCCACCGTCTGCCCGAGGTGAAGGAGATTGCCGACCGGGTGACGGTGTTGCGCGACGGAAAGCTCGTCGCCAGCCATGACGTCAGCGAACTGCAGCCCGCCGACATGGCGCGGCTGATGGTCGGTCGCGATGTCGCAAAACTCTATCCGGACCGCCACGCGGTCGAGGCGCACGAGACGGTGCTCGAAGTCGAGCATCTCAACGTTCCCGGTTATGCGCAGGATGCCTCGTTCCAGCTGAAAAAGGGGGAGATCCTCGGCTTTGCCGGCCTCGTCGGCGCCGGCCGCACCGAGCTGATGGAGGGCATGGTCGGCCTTCGCCCCAGCCGCGGTACCGTCCGCCATCTCGGCAAGCCGGTCAATTTCAGGGACGTGCATGCAAGCCTCAAGGCCGGCATCGTCTATCTTTCCGAAGACCGCAAAGGCAAGGGCCTGCTGCTCACCAAGGACCTGATCGTCAACCTGACGCTCGCCTCGCTCGGCAAGTTCATCGGCGCGCTGCAGATCGACCGAAAGCGGGAAAGCGATGCGCTCGACAAGGCGATCCGCGATTTCGACATTCGTACCGGCCGCAAGGACATCCTCGCCGGCCAGCTATCCGGCGGCAACCAGCAAAAGCTGCTGCTCGCCAAGATGATGCTGCTCGATCCGTCGATCGTCATCATCGACGAGCCGACGCGCGGCATCGATATCGGCAACAAGGAACAGATCTACAAGTTCATCGCCAAACTGGCAGAGGAGGGGCGTTCGATCATCGTCGTTTCCTCCGAAATGCCGGAACTGATCGGTATCTGCGACCGCATCCTCGTCATGCGGTCCGGCCGGATCGTCGGCGAGGTGACGGGGGACCATATGAACGAAAACGAAATCGTCGTGCTGGCCACAGGCGTCAATAAAGAGGAGGCCGCGTGATGGCGAATGTCGCGACCGAAACGGCCAAGGCGCCGAAGACCTCCAAGGACTGGGACATGGCGGCGATCGCGCCGTTCATCGCGCTCGCCCTTCTCCTGGTGCTCGGTTACTTCGCCAACCCGAATTTCATGACGTCCGCCAACCTGTTGAACGTCGTGACGCGCAGTTCCTTCATCGCCGTCATCGCGCTCGGCGCGACCTATGTGATCACTTCGGGCGGGCTCGACCTTTCGGTCGGCGCCATGCTCGCCTTCGTTGCCAGCCTGATGATCCTGTTCCTGAACTCGGGAACGATTGCCGATCCGGCGCTGGCGCTGGTTGCCGGCATGGCGCTGGCAATTGCGATCGGCGCCGTCTGCGGGCTCGCCAACGGCCTGATCACCACGATCGGCAGGATCGAACCCTTCATCGCCACTCTCGGCACGATGGGCATCTATCGCGGCCTTACCACCTGGCTCAGCCAGGGGGGCGCGATCACCGTGCGCGACCGCGATATTCTGGCGCTCTACCGGCCGGTCTATTCCGGCTCGTTCGTCGGCGTGCCGGTGCCGATCATTGTCATCTTCGTCACCGCCGCCATCGCCGCCTTCGTGCTCTACCGCACCCGCTACGGCCGGCATGTCACCGCGGTCGGCTCGAATGAGGACGTGGCCCGTTATTCCGGCATTTCGATCAACCGGGTGCGCACCGTCACCTATGTCATCCAGGGTCTCTGCGTCGCAGTCGCCGTGCTGCTCTACGTGCCGCGCCTCGGCTCGACGTCCGCCACGACCGGCAGCTTCTGGGAACTGCAGGCGATTACCGCCGTCGTTGTCGGCGGAACGGCGCTCCGGGGCGGAGTCGGCCGCATCTGGGGTACGATCTGCGGCGCCTTCATTCTGGAGATCGTCGGCAACATCATGCTGTTGTCCAACTTCGTCAGCGAATACCTGATCGGCGCCATCCAGGGAGCGATCATCATCATCGCCATGCTGGTTCAAAGGTCGCTGATGCGGAGGTAGGCCGCTGAAGCGGATTTGGGTCACGACGTAAATTGACCGGGCTGATGGGTCGCGCCCGGTCCTGGAATATTAAAGACCCTGATATTGTGGGAGAGAGAAACAATGCGCAGACAAATTTTGGGACTGGCCGTGGCGTCGCTGGCACTTCTTGCCGGCACCGCCTTCGCACAGGACAAAAAGGTGACGATCGGCGTTTCCATTCCGGCTGCGGACCACGGCTGGACCGCCGGCGTGGTGTTCCATGCCGAACGCGTCGCCAAGCTGCTGATGAAGGAGCATCCGGGCCTCAACGTCATCGTCAAGACCTCACCGGATGCGGCAAGCCAGGCAAACGCCGTGCAGGATCTCGCGGTCCAGGGGCTCGACGCGCTGGTCATCCTGCCGTCCGATCCGGATCCGCTCGTCAACGCCATCCAGCAGGTCAAGGACAAGGGCACGTTCGTGGCGCTGGTTGACCGCGCGCCTTCCGTCAACGACAGCACCATCCGTGACCTTTATGTCGCCGGCAACAATCCGGCACTCGGCCAGGTCGCCGGCGAATATATCAAGAAGACCACGCCGGACGCACAGGTCGTCATCATCCGCGGCCTGCCGATCCCGATCGACCAGCAGCGCCAGGACGGTTTCGACAAGGGCATTGCCGGCTCCAAGGTGAAGATCCTCGATCGCCAGTTCGGCAACTGGAGCCGCGACGACGCGTTCAAGGTGATGCAGGATTTCCTGACCAAGCACCAGAAGATCGATGTCGTATGGTGCCAGGACGACGACATGGCCGTCGGCGTTCTCGAAGCCATCGCCCAGGCCAAGCGCACCGACATCAAGTATGTGGTCGGCGGCGCGGGCTCCAAGGACATGGTGAAGAAGGTCATGGACGGCGACAAGATGATCCCCGTCGACGTTCTCTATCCGCCGGCAATGGTGGCGACCGCCATGGAACTCACAGCCGGCAATTTTTACGACAAGGTCCCGGTCAGCGGCACCTACATCCTCGACGCCACGCTGGTGACGAAGGACAATGCGAAGAACTTCTACTTCCCGGATTCGCCGTTCTGATAATCAACACGGCCGTGCCCGCCTCTATTTTTTTGCGGACACGGCCATAACCTCACCCTCATTCCTGTGCTTGTCACAGGAATCCAGCCACGGCGCGTCTGCGCCGTGAAAAGGCTCTCCCGCGCCCAAGGACTTGGGCGCACTGGATTCTTGTGACAAGCACAGGAATGAGGGAGGAGGAGAAATCCAGGCACGCCATGTTCGAAGAGGAAAAATCATGAAGACGATCAAGGGCCCGGCCATCTTTCTCGGCCAGTTCGCGGGCGATGCGGCACCGTTCAATACGTGGGACGGGATCACCAAATGGGCGGCCGACAAGGGTTATGTTGGCGTACAGGTACCGACCTGGGCCGGCCAGCTCATCGACCTCAAGAAGGCCTCGTCCTCCAAGGATTATTGCGACGAATTTGCCGGCGTGGCGCGGGCGAACGGCGTCGAGGTGACGGAGCTTTCCACTCATCTCCAGGGCCAGCTCGTCGCCGTGCATCCGGCCTATGACGAGGGATTCGACGGATTTGCAGCGCCCGAGGTGCGCGGCAATCCGAAAGCACGCCAGGCCTGGGCCGTCGAGCAGGTCAAGATGGCGCTCACCGCCTCGAAGCATCTCGGCATCAAGGCGCATGCGACCTTTTCCGGCGCGCTTGCCTGGCCCTATATGTATCCGTGGCCGCAGCGCCCGGCCGGCCTGGTCGAAACCGCCTTCGATGAACTCGCCAAGCGCTGGACGCCGATCCTCGACCATGCCGATTCCTGCGGCGTCGACGTCTGTTACGAAATCCATCCCGGCGAAGACCTGCATGACGGCGTCACCTTCGAGATGTTCCTGGAGCGGGTGAAGAACCACTCGCGGGCCAACATGCTCTACGACCCGTCGCATTACGTGCTGCAATGCCTGGACTATCTCGACAACATCGACATCTACAAGGACCGGATCAAGATGTTCCACGTCAAGGACGCGGAATTCAATCCGACCGGCCGTCAGGGCGTCTACGGCGGTTACCAGGGCTGGGTCGGCCGCGCCGGCCGCTTTCGCTCGCTCGGTGACGGCCAGGTCGATTTCGGCTCGGTCTTCTCCAAGATGACCGCCAACGATTTCGACGGCTGGGCCGTGGTCGAGTGGGAATGCGCGCTGAAGAATTCCGAGGACGGAGCCCGCGAAGGCGCAGAATTCGTGAAGGCCCACATTATCCGCGTCACCGAAAAGGCATTTGACGATTTTGCCAGCGGCGGGACGGATGAAGCGGCGAACAGGCGGATGCTGGGGCTTTAGGCCCGGGACGCTCGCGCGGATGCCAGCCCCTCACCCTAACCCTCTCCCCGTTAGCGGGGAGAGGGGACTTGCCATGTGTAACGCTGAAGAGTGGCGGAGAGGTCGCGGCACCTGTCCTTCTCCCCGTTAGCGGGGAGAAGGTGCCGGCAGGCGGATGAGGGGCATTTCCACCACAGGAGACGAACTTGAGATACCTAACAAGTTGGGTTATTGATATATGGTCACCGTCCTGCGGCAGCACGGCCTGCGGTTCGTCATCTACACGGCGGACCATGAGCCCCCTCATGTGCATGTCTATGGCGACGGCGAAGCGCGGATCGATATCGAGACACTGAAGGTCCTGACCCAGGGCGGGATGTCCGACCGAGACGTTCGCCGAGCTGCCGAGGTTGTCGAGGCCAACCGGCAGTTATTCCGGGAGACGTGGAGAAAGTACCATGGTTGAGATCACGGATGCCGAACTCACCCAGGCAAAACGACGGTGGGATACGGAGCGGGCGCAAAGGCCCGTGCCAGTCTCCGTCCGTTTCGACGCGCCTTCAGGCCGCATCGTCGTGGAGTTCGCCAATGGGGCCGCTTTCATGGTCCCTGCTCGTTCGCTCGAAGGCCTCACGGAGGCAGAGGATGAACAGCTGGCCGAAGTCGAGCTGCTCGGGGAAACCGGCCTGCATTGGGAAAGCCTCGATGTGGACTATTCGATTTCTGGTCTCATGAGCGGCGTCTTCGGCAGCCGGACCTTCATGGAAGCACAACGTCGCGGCGGACAGTCCAAGTCGCCGGCAAAGATCGCCGCGAGCCGCGCCAACGGCGCCAAGGGCGGCCGGCCGCGCAAAGTCATCAAGGGCTCCTGATTGCCCGACAGCCCCATCCATATTCAAATTTTCTAGGAGAAACATCATGGCAATCGAAGGCAAGGACGAACAGGCGCGGGAGCCGCGCATCCGGCTCGGCATGGTCGGCGGCGGGGCGGGGGCGTTCATCGGGGCGGTGCACCGGATGGCGGCGAGGCTGGACGACCAGTTCGATCTGGTCGCCGGCGCGTTGTCGTCGACGCCGGAAAAGGCGATTGCCTCGGGCCGCGATCTCGGTCTCGATCCGTCGCGCACCTACGGTTCCTACAAGGAGATGGCGATCCGCGAGGCGCGGTTGAAGGACGGCATCGAGGCGGTGTCGATCGTCACGCCGAACCACGTGCATTACGAGGCGGCCAAGGAATTTTTGAAGCGCGGCATCCACGTCATCTGCGATAAGCCCCTGACGTCCAATCTTGCTGACGCCAAGAAGATGAAGAAGGCGGCCGACGAGAGCGGGGCGCTGTTCATCCTTACACATAATTACACCGGCTATCCGATGGTGCGGCAGGCCCGCGAAATGGTCGCAAACGGCGAACTCGGAAAGATCCGCGTCGTGCAGGTCGAATACCCGCAGGACTGGCTGACCGAGGCGGTGGAACAGACCGGCGCCAAACAGGCCGTCTGGCGTACCGATCCTGCCCAGTCGGGTGCCGGCGGTTCGACCGGCGATATCGGCACGCATGCCTATAACCTCGCCGCCTTCGTCACCGGGCTGACGCTCGAAAGTCTCGCCGCCGATCTCGACAGTTTTGTCGAAGGCCGCCGTCTCGACGACAACGCCCACGTGATGCTGCGCTACGAGGGCGGCGCCAAGGGCATGCTCTGGTGCAGCCAGGTGGCGCCCGGCCATGAGAACGGCCTGAAGATCCGCGTCTACGGCACCAAGGGCGGCATCGAATGGGTGCAGGCGGATCCGAACTATCTGTGGTTCACGCCGTTCGGCGAACCGAAGCGCTTGATCACCCGCAACGGCGCCGGATCCGGTGCCGCGGCAGGACGCGTCAGCCGCATCCCGTCCGGTCATCCGGAAGGTTATCTGGAAGCGTTTGCGACCATCTACACGGAAGCCGCCCGCGCCATCAATGCCGTCAGACAAGGCGTCGCGGTAGACAAGGCGGTAATCTATCCGACCGTCGACGACGGCGTGAAGGGGGTGGCGTTCGTCGAGGCATGCGTGGCGTCGTCGAAGAAGAACGGGGCCTGGGTGAAGCTTTAGGATTTCATAAAAAAAGCTCGTGCCGACTTAGTCGGCACGAGCGCGTCTTTTACCAAGGATCTCGAATAGTGATCCTAGCGAAGCAACCCTATTAGATTTTGGTCTGTGTGCGAAGCATTGTATTCTCCTGATTATCCTGACCAAATCGCTGCTTATAATATAGTGATTGATCGTTAATTTTCCAATTAAAAAATCCGATCGGGCAGTAGTTGAAGTTCGATCGAGTCGCTGATGGCCAGGCCTAATTGGAGAACGACCCGGATGTCTGAGACAATGTCAAACATCACCTCTTCGCGCCCCTGTTGCGAGATGCGGGTAAAGGACTCCTTGTCAACAGCACTCACGTCTATCGCCAAATCAGCAAGTTTTCCATAAAATTCCACGATGTTCTTAATCATGACATCCGGAAGGTCTTGAAGAACTTCCGTCCGAGAATTGTAAATAACTGAAAAATAACTGAACGTAAGGAATGGCCTATTTCGTTTATTTAACGCCATGAATTGGTTTATTTCGAAGCTCGATGGTATTCCATTGGCCGCCCGTTCAAGGCTTCTAACATTAAGCTTTATTTCTTCCGCGAGCGCCTTAATAAAACTCTTTCTTGCTTGCCTCTTTTTCTTTCGTTCAATGTAGGAATTGATGAGCAGTCCTGCAAGAAACAACGCAAGCGTAACGAAAAGACCCAAATCAATTTTTGAAGAAATGCACATCCCGAGAAAAGGGTAACATTCCGGTGGCAAGGGCATCGGGCAATCTCCGTTAGATACTCTACCATAGGTTATCTATTTTGGTTGGTATATATATCTTATGGGATGTGGTCGCCGGTGCTTGGATTTTGGTAAATAACGTCTCAGAGGCATCCGATAGCCGATGAATCAATTCGCTGCCGGAAGTAAGTCGTTCTCGAAAAGAGCAGGACGCGGGCGGAGATCCTGCAACGTTTCAGAATTCTCATCTGTACAACTGCGCCCCGCTTGGATAAACCGCCGCGAAAGGTGGTCCGGCAGACCTCGCGCAACAGATATGGCGGCATCCTCATGACCGATCTCAAGATGAGCAATCCCCAGCCTCGCAATCTTAAAACGCCCGACGCCGAAAAATTCGCGGCCGGGTTTCCCGGCGATTTCCTCTGGGGCGTTGCGACGGCCTCCTACCAGATCGAAGGGTCCACCAAGGCGGATGGCCGAAAGCCCTCGATCTGGGATGCGTTCTCGAAGATGCCGGGCCGGGTCTATCAGGGGCACAACGGCGATGTCGCCTGCGATCATTACAATCGCTGGGAAGAGGATCTCGATCTCATCAAGGAAATGGGCGTCGAAGCCTACCGGTTCTCGATCGCCTGGCCGCGGATCATTCCGGACGGCACCGGGCGGATCAACGAGAAGGGGCTGGATTTCTACGATCGCCTCATCGACGGCTGCAAGGCGCGCGGCATCAAGACCTATGCGACGCTCTATCATTGGGACCTACCGCTTTCGCTGATGGGCGAGGGTGGCTGGGCGGCGCGCTCGACGGCCTATGCCTTCCAGCGTTACGCCAAGGTGGTGATGGCGCGGCTCGGCGACCGGCTGGATGCGGTGGCCACCTTCAACGAGCCTTGGTGCATCGTCTGGCTCAGCCACCTCTACGGCATCCATGCGCCAGGCGAGAAGAACATGCAGGCGGCGCTTGCCGCCATGCACCACGTCAATCTCGCGCACGGCCTCGGCGTCGAGGCGATCCGGCATGTGACGCCGGACGTGCCGGTCGGCACCGTCATCAACGCCGCATCGATCATCGCCGGCTCCGACAGCCCGGCCGATCTCGCAGCTGCCGAGCGCGCCCACCAGTTCCACAACGGCGCCTTCTTCGATCCGATCTTCAAGGGCGAATATCCGCAGCAATTCCTGGAGGCGCTCGGAGACCGCATGCCGGTCGTCGAAGACGGCGATCTGAAGGTCATCAACCAGAAGCTCGACTGGTGGGGTCTCAACTACTACAAGCCGGACCGCGTCCATGACGAGCCCGCGCGCAGCGGCGATTTCCCCTGGACGATAGAGGCCAAGC
Organism: Neorhizobium galegae bv. orientalis str. HAMBI 540; assembly: GCF_000731315.1. Classification (NCBI taxonomy): domain Bacteria; kingdom Pseudomonadati; phylum Pseudomonadota; class Alphaproteobacteria; order Hyphomicrobiales; family Rhizobiaceae; genus Neorhizobium; species Neorhizobium galegae. The sequence goes on along the minus strand of NZ_HG938353.1, from coordinate 3,185,939 downwards.
CCGCCAGCGACGTCAAGACGGATATCGGCTGGGAAGTTTATGCGCCCGGTCTCAAGCAGCTGGTCGAGGATCTCTATCGCCGCTACGACCTGCCGGACTGCTACATCACCGAGAACGGCGCCTGCTACAATATGGAGCCGGTGGACGGCGAGGTGGATGATCAGCCGCGTCTGGACTATTATGTCCAGCACCTCTCGGTGGTCGCCGACCTTATCAAGGACGGTTACCCGATGAAGGGTTATTTCGCCTGGAGCCTGATGGACAATTTCGAATGGGCGGAGGGCTACCGCATGCGGTTCGGTCTCGTGCATGTGAACTACGAAACCCAGGAACGGACGATCAAGAAAAGCGGCAAGTGGTATCGCGAACTCGCTTCGTTATTCCCGAAGGGCAACCATAAACAGGGCTGATTTCGCAAGTGCGAGAATATTTTTTCTGCCTTGCGAGATAATTGAAAAAACATCCCTGTCAAACGCGGGCGCGTCGGGGCATCTATGCGGCATTGAAAAGGCCGCTCCGGCCTTACAAATTGCCCTTTGAGAAAACCGACCAAGATGCTCCGAAAAGTCGCCTGTCATCGAATGTGCCGCTCCGTCCGATAGCTGGACAGCGATGAAATATCCGGTGTTCCGTCGCCGGGATGATCCGACTTAAATCTGAGAGCTGAAATGACATTCCTTCATACTGCGGTCGAAACCGCGCCGTCTCCCTTGGCTGCCGAAAGGCCGATGGTGGCGTTCGAGGCGGTAACCAAGCGGTTCGGCGGTGCTGACGACAAGAGCCAGTTCACCGCGCTCGACGGCATCGATCTTTCGGTCGCGCGTGGCGCGATCACCGGCATCATCGGCCGTTCAGGCGCCGGCAAGTCGACGTTGATCCGCCTCGTCAACGGGTTGGAAAAAGCGACCTCCGGCCGCGTCGTCGTCGACGGTGTCGAAGTGGGCGCCCTGTCGGAAAACGGGTTGCGGGATCTGCGCCGTCAGGTCGGCATGATCTTCCAGCACTTCAACCTTCTTTCCTCACGCACCGCCTTCGAAAACGTCGCCCTGCCGCTCGAGATCGCCGGCCTTTCCGCCAAGGCAATCCGGGACAAAGTGGTGCCGCTGATCGATCTGGTTGGCCTTGGCGACAAGTCGGATCGCTATCCGGCCGAGCTCTCCGGCGGCCAGAAGCAGCGTATCGGCATTGCCCGGGCGCTCGCCACTTCGCCGAAACTGCTGCTCTCCGACGAGGCGACCTCGGCGCTCGATCCGGAAACCACGCAGTCGATCCTGGCGCTCCTGAAGCGCATCAATGCCGAACTTGGCCTCACCGTGCTGCTGATCACCCACGAGATGGAGGTGGTGAAGACCATCGCCTCAGACGTGGCGGTGATCGACCGCGGCAGGATCGTCGAGGCCGGCCGCACCTTCGACGTCTTTACCGGCGCCAAGCATGAGACGACCCGCTCGCTTCTGTCGGCAGCACTCGGCACCAACCTGCCGGAGTGGATCCGCTCGAACCTGAAGCCGCAACCGTCTGTCGGCGACCGGGTGCTGGTGCGGCTGATCTTCTTCGGCTCGACGGCCTTCCAGCCGCTGACCGCCCGGCTGGTCACCGAACTCGGCGCCGACGTCAACATCCTTGCCGGCACGATCGAGGAGATCGCCGGCGAGCCCTATGGCTCGCTGGTCGTCGCCTATCCGGCCGATCCTGCCGTCACGGAGCGCGCCGCGCGCTTCTATGCCGCAACCGGCCTTTCCACGGAGGTGCTCGGTTATGTCGCCTGACATGCTCTTCAACCTGCTCCTGAAAGCGCTCGGCCAGACGCTGCAGATGGTTGCGGTCGCCGGCCTGATCGGCGCACTGATCGGCCTGCCGATCGGCGTGTTCCTGGCGACCAGCGGCAAGGGCGAGCTTTTTCCCGCACCGGTCACCAACCGCATCATCGGCGCGGTCGTCAATGCAGCGCGCTCGACGCCGTTCATCATCCTGGTCGTGGCGATCATCCCGTTCACGCGCTTCATTACCGGCACCTCGATCGGCACCTATGCGGCGATCGTGCCGCTGACTGTGGCGACCATTCCCTTCGTCGCCCGCCTTGCGGAAGCGGCGATCCGCGAGGTCGACAAGGGCCTGATCGAGGCCGCCCGCGCGATGGGCGCGACGCCGCTGCAGATCGTCTTCAAGGTGCTGCTCGCCGAGGCCAAGCCGGGCCTGACGCTGGCCCTGACGCTCACCCTCGTCAGCCTGGTCGGTTATTCGGCCATGGTCGGCGCGGTCGGCGGCGGGGGCTTGGGCGATCTCGGCATCCGCTACGGCTACCAGCGCTTCATGCCGGATGTGATGCTCGCCGTCGTCGTGGTGCTGATCGTGCTCGTCCAGGCGATCCAGAGCACCGGCGATGCGCTCGCCCGCCGCTTCGACAAGCGCAACCGAAAGACCTGATTTTTCCGCAATACCAGCCTCCCAAGACACACATTCAAGAAGACTGGCGTGTATAAAAACGAACCCAAGGAGACACTTATGAAGAAGCTCATCATCGCGGCGGCACTCGCCGCCTTCGCTGCCGGCCCGGCGCTTGCCGAAGACATCAAGATCGGCGTCACCCCCGGCCCGCATGCCCAGATCATGGAAAAGGTGAAGGAAGTCGCGGCCACCAAGGGCCTCAACATCCAGATCCTCGAATTCTCCGACTACGTCGTGCCGAACCAGGCGCTGGCCGATGGCGAACTCAACGCCAATTCCTTCCAGCACCAGCCTTATCTCGACAACCAGGTCAAGGATCGCAAGTTCGACATCGTCAGCGTCGCGCAGACCGTCAACTTCCCGATGGGCGTCTATTCCAAGAAGGTGAAGAGCCTTGCCGACCTGAAGCAGGGCGCCACCGTCGCCATTCCCAACGATCCGACCAATGGCGGCCGTGCGCTGCTCATCCTCGCCGACCAGGGCCTCATCAAGGTCAACGCCGCCAAGGGCCTGAAGATCGGCCCGGCCGACGTCACCGAAAACGTTAAGAAAATCGAGTTTGCCGAGCTTGACGCCGCCCAGCTGCCGCGCTCGCTCGACGATGTCGACGCCTCGGTCATCAACACCAACTACGCATTGGAAGCCGGCCTCAACCCGAAGACCGATCCGATTGCCAAGGAAGGCGAAAAGGCCCCTTACATCAACGTCATCGCCGTCAAGTCCAAGGACAAGGATGCGGCCTGGGTCAAGACGCTCGTGGAAGCCTATCACAGCGCTCCGGTGAAGGACTTCGTCAACACCCAGTTCAAGGGCGCCGTGATCGCGGCCTGGTAATATCGAGTTTTCGAAAATTCTTGAAGGCCGGCGCTCAAGTGCGAGCGCCGGCCTTCCTCTTTTAACCCTATCTGAAGGAATACCCGCGAAAGATGTAGGACTTCATGAGGTCTTCGATGCGGCTTCTTCCGTCTCGCTTCCGCCGCTCCGCAACACTTGGTCGTCGCTACGCCGTGACGTCGATGCTGCTTGTCTTCGCGGTGGTCGTGGTGCTGGTGACGATCTTCATCCTGACAGCTATCGACCGCATCGCCGATTACGCCAATCGTCTCGATGAAGCGCGCTCCCAGGAAACGACATCAGGCGCGATCCAGACGTTCCGGGAGCAGTTGCACGCGACGCTGAACGATTACGCTGCCTGGGACGACGCCGCCCAATCCGTCTATGCGGATGACAAGGCCTGGGTCGCCAGCAACTATGGCGACATGACCGCCAACAGCGATCTCTTCGACATTGCCATCGTCATGGGCATGAACCAGAACGTGCTGATGGCCTATCAGGACGGCGCGCCCGTCAACTGGTCGCCACGTGACTATTTCGACACTTCGCTCTGGACGCTGTTCGACAAGGCGAGTTCCGCCGGCGCCGAAAGCGTGCCGGAGGCAGTCAGTTTCGTCCAGACCAAAAAGGGTGTCGCGGCCGTCGGGGTGGCCCTGATCCGGCAGAAATCGGGACAGCTCGATCAGCCGGTCGCAAACCGCCGCTTCCTGGTCTTCGCCCGGCATCTCGACGAGGCCAAGGTTCGGAAGCTCTCCGAAACCTACGTCCTCGACGGGCTTCGTTTCGCGAGCGCCTCCGATGCCGTTTTGAACATGGTGGAGATCCGCAATATCCACGGCAGGGTGCTGCAGCGGCTCGTCTGGCATCCCCGCAGGCCTGGCGACATGGGTTACGCCCAGGTCCGGCCGCTGGTCTATTGCGCGCTTGCGATGGTCGGCCTGTTTTTCCTCCTCCTCTTCGTCAGCGGCAGCAATACGCTCAATCGGCTGACGGCGGACGAGGCGGCGGCGCGGCATCTGGCCATGAGCGACCGGTTGAGCGGGCTCCTGAACCGCGCCGGCTTCTTTGCCGCGCTCGATGCCTTGGTGGTGCAGAGCCGCCGCAGCAACCATGACGTGGCGCTGCTCTATCTCGATCTCGACGGCTTCAAGGAAGTCAACGACGCCTATGGCCACGGCACCGGCGACAAGCTGATCCGCGGCGTCGCGGCCGGCCTCAAGACGCTGGTCGGCGATACGGCGACCCTTGCCCGCGTCGGTGGCGACGAATTCGCCATCGCGCTGGCCAGCACGGACATCGGAAGGGTAGTGGATACGCTGAGCGACCGCATTCTCGGTTTCTTCGACGAACCCTTCGTGATCGGCGAACGGGTCGCGACGATCGGCACCTGTATCGGCGTCGCCGTTTCGCCACGCGGCAAGGTCTCCGGCGAGGAATTGGTGCGGCGTTCCGACATGGCGATGTATCACGCCAAGGAAACTGGCCGGGGCCGGACCGAATATTATCAGCCGGAAATGGATGCCGAGCGCGAAGAGCGCAACATGCTGGAAATCGATCTCAGGATCGCCATCGAGCGCCGCGAACTGACCATCGTCTATCAGCCTGTGGTGGATGCCAGGACCTGGCGGATCATCGGCATCGAGGCGCTGGCGCGCTGGAACCGCACCGGTTATGGCCCGGTATCGCCCGACATCTTCATCCCGATCGCCGAATCGACCGGGCTCATCGATCAGCTCGGCCTGTTCGTGCTCCACCGCGCCTGCGAGACGCTGACGCTGTGGCCGGAGCTGAAGCTCGCGGTCAACATCTCGCCCGGCCAGTTCCGCGATCCGGCATTTGCCCTGCATGTCGCCTCGGTGTTCCGCAAGACCGCCGCCGATCCCTCACGCATCACGCTCGAAATGACCGAGGGTTATTTCATTCAGAACCCGGAACGCGCCCGGGCCGCTCTTGCCAAGCTGAAGCAGCTCGGGGTGAAGATCGCGCTCGACGATTTCGGCGCCGGCTTTTCGAGCGTCGGTTACCTGCGCCAGTTCGGCTTCGACCGGATGAAGATAGACAAGTCGCTGGTGCACGCGCTGGAAGAGGGCGGCCGCGCCGTCGATCTTCTTCAGGCGACCGTGGCTCTCGCCCGCTCGCTGGAAATCCCGGTCACGGCCGAGGGCGTCGAAACTGAGGCACAGGCGTTGCAACTGCGCCTGACCGGCTGCGACGAGCTGCAGGGCTATCTGTTCGGCAAGCCGATGTCCTCGGAACAGATCGACATCATCTACCGCGGCAACCGCCTGCCGGGCGGGATGAGCGGGGCGGCATAGGCCGGCCCTTCAGTTACCGGGCAGTTCCGTTTGGAGACGCGAAACAGTGCGGCAAAATCTGCGGAACTATGTAGCAAATACTACCAGTCCTTCCGGGAATGAAATTGGCGGTCGCATCTCGATGTCCCCGACCTTGACCTAGTACTACCCGACAACGCCGCCGATCTCGACGATGGCGCGCATGACGTCGCCGCGCAAGCGTCAGCCGCATGGGAAGCCGCCGTCTGCTGGCAGGACGACTACGCGGTCAAGCGACTTGCCGAAGTGCGAGCGGTCTGAGAAGTTTCTGCGGGCCGACGGCCGTATCCATTCAGGACCTCCGGCGGCTGCGTTGCGCCAATGGTTCTCATCCAGTCCGATCAATAACGCTTGATCGGCAGTTGACGCGAGAACCTGAGAGTCAATTTATTTCGCTATCTTCCGAATTGGGAAACAGGGCGATGACCTATCTATTCGTTTTTGTCCTTTTGCTTGGCTGTGGCCTTGCAAGTGCGCTTGGCCCTAAAAGGGATACGCGCGGTGCAAATCTCGAAAGAGCAGTGAGTGACGCGCGCGAAAGCCTCAATCATGTCATCTCTAAACGCGACGCAATGCGAGCGGAACTCAAAGTCCTCGTCCTTCTCGTCTGGTGGGTCGCAATGGTTGCGCTGTTGATATCGCTCTTTGACGGCTTTTGGTGAAGTATTGGGCAGGCGGCGACATTGCCATGGGGGATTTGGTGCCGCTTAAAATGCCGCAGAATCTACGACGAAAGATGGCACATGCCAGCGCAATCTACAGCACGGCCGGGAGGTAATGATAATCAAGAAGCTACCTCATTTCCCGATAGGCAATTTTTGAAGGCGCTCGCTTTCGCTTTACTGTTTCTTCTCGGGCCAACGATTGCAGTTTCAGCGCGAGACGCCAGCCCGGTCTTTTCTCCAGCCGGTCCAGACGCCTCTGCATACGGGGAGACCTTTGGTTATCCGATCGGGCCTCCGCTCAAAAAGCAATCGAATATGGTCGGCAATTATAGCCACGCTGATCAACTCGATCCGACGCACCGCGTAGCCGCCGATAGGCCTTCGCTCCTGCGCCGCGCGCCGCAAGAACTGGCGCTGACTTACGCCTTCCAAGGGCAAGCACACACTCTGCAAGACTATCTCGACCGCAATCCCACGACCAGCCTGCTCATCATTCAGGACGACACAATCCTGTTCGAGCATTATCAATACGCTCGCACAGACCACGACCGCTTCTATTCGCAGTCCATGGCGAAGACGATCACGGGGATGTTGATTGGTATCGCGATCGACGAAGGTGCCATTCATTCCGTCGACGACCTCGCGCAAACCTATGTGCAGGCACTGACGGGCACCGTCTTGGGACAGACGCCGATCCGCGCGTTGCTGCAAATGAGTTCCGGCATCCGGTTCGGCCAGGATTACGGCGGTTCCGATGACGACGCAAAGCTCACCCGGATGCTGTTTACCCCATCCAGCCAGTCGACAATTCAAGCCGTGTCGCAGTTCAACGTCCGTGCCGCCCCACCTGGAACGCTCTGGCACTACGCGAATGTCAATCCGGAGGTGCTGGGCCTCGTCCTGGCCCAGGCCACGCACATGACGCTGGCAGATTATCTTCAGAGCCGCATCTGGCAACCGATGGGGGCGGAGGCTGACGCAAACTGGGTCGTCGATCACAACGGTCAGGAAATCGCCTATTGCTGCTTCAACGCAACGGCAAGGGACTACGCGCGCTTCGGACAGATGCTCGCGCAGGACGGCGCTTGGAATGGCAGGCAGATCGTACCGAGGCAGTGGGTTCTGGACGCCACGCAGCCGGTGATGGCTGGCTCTCCCCTTGCCATCGAGCAAGGCCCGCATCCTTGGGGTTATGGCTACCTAGTCTGGCTGATGCCTGCGCCGCGTCGGACTTTTGTTATGGAGGGTGTCGAAGGGCAGCGCATCTTCATCGATCCGGCTACCCATCTCGTTCTGGTGCATACCGCCGTGCGGCTGAAGCCCACGCACGACACTGGAGACTCCGAACTGGTTGCTCTCTGGCGTGATCTTCTCCGCCAAGCCGAGGCTAAATAAGCAGGAGGGCTCGGGAATGACCTCGACATCGGACGGCGCCATAGCGGAGCGAATAATTTCTCCGCTTATCGAAAACCTGGATCAAATTGCGAGCGCAGAGTCTTCGGACGCAACTCGCAAACCTTCCAACACAGACGCTTCCCGTGACTAGCGATGTCCACCACCGTTCCTACATCCGGCGTCTCACGCTAAGCGCCGTCCGGAGACCGTTCTCAATTTTGCATACGCTACGTATGTCAGTTGACATACGTAGCGTATGTTGAGATATGGGCGCATACGAGGCGTATGTCAGCGCGCCCGTATGACGAAGCCAAAGGCCGGACGTGAACAGCCGAAGCCGTGTGTGCCCATCCCGGTGGCATCACGACGCGGCGGAAACCGGCCTTCCAAAAAGGAATGAAGCAATGAGCACACGCGAGGCAATCTTTCCCGCCGGTCGGCACGCACTCTATGAGCAGCACCGTTATTCGGCGGCCATCCGCTCGGGAGACCTTCTGTTTGTTTCCGGCCAGGTCGGCAGCCGAACGGACGGATCACCGGAGCCTGACTTCGAACGTCAGGTGCAACTGGCGTTCGACAACCTAGAGGCCGTCCTGAAGGCTGCCGGCTGCACGTTTCGGGACGTCGTCGACGTCACGAGCTTCCATACGGATCCCGAGACTCAATTCGAAACCATGATGGCCGTGCGGGAAAAGGTGCTCGGCGAGCCGCCCTATCCGACCTGGACGGCCGTCGGCGTCAACTGGCTTGCCGGTTTCGATTTCGAAATCAAGGTGATCGCCCGAGTGCCGCAGGCGGCCTGAAACAGCGACGATCGGCTCGCGCCAGCCCGTCTGGCGCGAGCGGAACCTCAGCCGCCGATATGCCTCACGCCACGCTTCTTCGCGAGCGCGATCTGGAGCTGGCGCTGGCGGTAGCGATCGCGGTCGTCCTCGGTGCGGGTCGGATAGCAAGTTGAGCAGGAGACGCCTTCCTCGTAATGGGGCGAGCTCACTTCTTCAGCGGTGATCGGGCTGCGGCAGGCGTGGCAGAGCTTGTGGTTGCCCTCCTTGAGGCCGTGCTCCACGGAAACGCGCTCGTCGAAGACGAAGCAGGCGCCTTCCCAGAGACTTTCCTCCGCGGGCACTTCCTCGAGATATTTGAGGATGCCGCCCTTCAAGTGGAAAACCTCGTCGAACCCCTGTTCCTTCATGAAGGCGGTCGCCTTCTCGCAGCGGATGCCGCCGGTGCAGTACATGGCGATCTTCGGCTTGTTGTGGAGGCCGGGATTGTTCTTCACCCAGTCCGGAAACTCGCGAAACGTCTTGGTCTGCGGATCGACGGCGCCCTTGAAGATGCCGATTGCCGTTTCGTAATCGTTGCGGGTGTCGATGACGATCGTTTCCGGATCGGAGATCAGCGCGTTCCAGTCCTTCGGTTCGACATAGGTGCCGACGATGCGCTTGGGGTCGATATCCTCGACGCCCATGGTGACGATTTCCTTCTTCGGCCGTACCTTCATGCGCAGGAAGGGCATCTTCGACGCTCGGCTTTCCTTGTGCTCAAGGCCTGCGAATTCCGGCTGGGCGCGCAGATAGGCGAGAAGCCCTGATATCGCTGCGTCGGAACCGGCAACCGTGCCGTTGATCCCCTCGCGGGCGATCAGCAGCGTGCCCTTGATGCCGTTTTCGTCGCAGAAGGCCTGCAGCGGCTCGCGGAAGCTCTCATAGCGGTCGAAACGCGCAAAATGATAGAGCGCGGCGACGAGCCAGGCGCCCGTCGCTTCCGGTTGAGCCTCCGGGCGGGTTTGAATGGTGTTTTCGGTCATGGCGCTGAAATACAGTTTCCGGACTATCCGCGCAACGCAGTTTCTTTCTCGTGCGGTTCGTGGGCCCTGTGCAGCTTTGCCGCACGGCGCTCCTTGCGCGGCGCGATGGCTGCCTTTTCCCAGAGCAGCGCGATCAACCCGCTTTCCGTCTCGGCGCTGTCGGCGAACACCTCGTGGGCCGCTTCCAGCGCCTCATGCCGCAGCGCCTGCTGGCGGGTGATGATGGCGCCGAGCACCCGGGCCAGCGTGTCGCTGTCGCCGAACAGTTCCGGGCTTTCATTGACGAGCCCGGTCAGCACCGAAAGATCGTGTTCGTGGCCGAGCAGATCGACCAGCGCCTTGGCCTGCTGCTGCTTGGCCAGCATGGCGGAAGGCCAGATCGCCCCGAGCAGCGACAGGTGCATCCAGTAGGTCTGGCCGCATTTGCGCAGCTCGTGATAGGTCTCGGCATCGCCGTGTTCCTCGCAGCCGGCCAATGCGCCGAGCGCCTTCTCGTGCTGGTCCTTCCAGGCTCTGGCGAGCCGCTTGGCGGTCTTGTGCGGATCGTCGTCGAGATCGAGATCGTCGAGGGCTGCGATCGCCGCGCGGCAGGTGTCGACGGCGGCCGCCATCTTGGCCGGCAGGTCGTGTTCCTCCGAGGCGATCCGATCGCGCCGTTCGGTCAGCGCCTTGGAGGCGGTGCTGAGGGCGGAAAATTCTTCGGGAGAGCCGGCATGGCCGGCGAGATAGTCGACCGTCTCGATCAGCGCGGTGGCGTCGCGCACCGCCGACAGCGTTTGCGCCATGTCGCGGATGCGGGTGTTTTCCTGCCGGCGGAATGTTTTTGCGTCCGGCTGTACCAGCCGGTAGAGGGCACGCAACCGCTTGAAGCGTTTCCGCGCGTCGTGCACCGCTTCGTGCGGCCCGTCCGGCTGGTCTTCGAGCAGCCGGATCGCGTGGGAAAGCTGGCTTTCCGCAACCGACCGGAACTCGTCGGTGAAGGATTTAGCGGGCCGCAGACGGTACGCCATGACACAATTCTCCGCTCAAATCTTCGGTCGCCATCACCATGTTTGAATATCGCCGGTCGCCGGTGATCTCCTCGCCGATCCAGTCCGGGATGTCGGGCAGGGCGCCCTCGTCCTCGATCTCGACCTCGGCGACGACCAGACCCTTGTAGGCTCCGTCATAGACATCCACTTCCCAGGTATAGCCCCCGTGCCGGACCTCGTGGCGAGTCTTTTCGAGCACGATGCCGACGGCGGCGTTCGCCATCTCCTCGGCATCGGCTAGCGGGATTTCGTATTCGAATTCATCCCGAGCCAGCAGTTCGCGGCCGATCTTGATGGTCAGCTTGGCGCGCTTGTCGTCCATGATCCGCACCCGCACCGAGCGGTCGTCGCCGGATGCGACATAGGCCTGCAGGAAATCGGAGGATGACGACACCTCCGAGCGCCAGCCGTCGCTCTTCACCAGAAATTTCCGTTCGATTTCCTTGGCCATACTTTGCCCGCCACCCCGGGAACATTTACCAACCGCTACAACCCTAGTGCAAACTCTGCGTCCCGCAAACCTGTTAGACGATGGAGCCTGTTTTTTCTCGACAATGACGGGCTTGAGGGGTATCTCGGCCTTAAAGTTTTCAATCGTTTTCGCGGAGACCTGATCCATGACCGGAAAGACCGAAAAGCTGCTTTCCATCCTGAAACTGCAGCCGGTGGTGCCGGTGCTGATCGTTGATGACACGAAGTCGGCTGTGGGCTTGGCGCGCGCGCTCGTTGCCGGCGGGCTGAGGGCGATCGAGATCACCATGCGCACGCCGGCAGCCCTCGATGCTGTCAGGGCGGTGGCCGACGAAGTCGAAGGCGCCAATGTCGGCGCCGGCACCATCCTCAACGCCCGCGACTACGAAGCGGCCGTCAAGGCGGGCTCGACCTTCATCGTCTCGCCCGGCGTGACCCCCGGTGTACTGTCCGCCGCCAAGGACTCTCCCGTGCCGCTTCTGCCGGGTGCTGCGACCGCCAGCGAAGTGATGACGCTACGCGAGGCCGGCTACGAGGTGCTGAAATTTTTCCCCGCCGAACAGGCCGGTGGCGCCGCCTATCTGAAGGCGCTGTCTTCACCGCTCGCCGGCACGCTGTTCTGCCCGACCGGCGGCATTTCGCTGAAGAACGCCAACGACTATCTATCGCTGCCGAACGTCATCTGCGTCGGCGGCTCCTGGGTCGCGCCCAAAGAGCTGGTCTCGGCTGGCGATTGGGCCGGCATCACCAAGCTCGCTTCGGAAGCGGCCGCGCTGAAGGCGTAGCCGAAACTCGTTTCCGAGCTCTGACATGGGGCCGGGGAGGGCTTGCATGCACAAGGGATCATGTCTGTGCGGTGCGGTCACCTTCGAGATCGAGGGTGACCTGTCCGCGCCGGATGCCTGTCATTGTTCGAAATGCCGAAAGCATTCCGGCCATTTTTTCGCATCCACGGATGTCGCCAGGGAGCGGCTGGCGATCAAGGGTACCGAGAATATCACCTGGTTTCAGTCTTCCGAGAAGGTCCGGCGCGGGTTTTGTGCCACCTGCGGCTCTTCCCTCTTCTGGGATCCGCCGCACAAAGACTGGATCGCCATTGCCATGGGCGCGTTTGACGGCCCGACCGGGACCCGGTTGAACAAGCATATCTTCGTCGCCGACAAAGGCGATTATTACGACATTGCCGACGGGCTGCCTCAGAACCAGCAATGAATTTCTTCGAGACCCTGTTTCTCCCGCGACACCAGGCCGCCGCAACCGGCCTTTGTAATTCGGCGGTCGAATTCCTATCTCTCCCCGGAAACACAACAGGGAGATGTGCGATGTTCGACGCGAAGAAGCTTCTCGACCAATTTCTGGGATCACAGATTCCGGGCATGTCGGGGGGAAGTGTAAAAGACCGGGCAGGGCAGGCGACCCAGCTCGCCAAGAACAATCCGCTCGCCACCGGCGCGATCCTCGCTGCCGTCCTCGGCACCAAGACCGGCCGCAACATCGCCGGCAATGTGGCAGCGGTCGGTGGCATCGCGGCGATCGCCGGCCTCGGTTATCTCGCCTACAAGAACTATCAGTCCGGTAAATCGCCCGAAGCCGTGCCGCAGCCCGCACCGCAGGCCGACAAGCCGCTCCTGACGCCGCCGGCCGATTCTCCCTTCCATCCGCAGTCTCCCGCCCTTACCAATGATTTTGCGCTGACTTTGGTGCGCGCGATGATCGCCGCCGCCAAGGCCGACGGGCATATCGATGCCGGCGAGCGCGCCAACATCATGGACAAGGTGCATGCGGTCGATCTCGGCGCCGAGGCGGAAGCCTTCATCGAGAACGAACTCGCCAATCCGGTCGATATCGACGACCTCGTCGCTGCCGCCCGCACCGAGGAGCAGAAGGTCGAGATCTACGCGGCCTCGCGCCTGACCATCGATCCGGACACCCGCGCCGAACGCGGTTATCTCGACCTGCTGGCCGGCCGCCTCGGATTGAACGATGCGCTGATCGAGCATATCGACGCCACCGTTTCGGCCGCCAAGGTCAAGGCGTAAGGCTGGGCAGCGTCACCCTCTGTCAATTCGCTGTGTTTCCCATCCCGGTCCCGCTCCGGCGGGCTGGGAAAGGCGCAATCGTCAGCGAGATCATGGTCAGTCGGCGAGCTTGACGGCTGTACCGGTCGCCGCAACAAACAGGATGCCGCCGCCCCCTGCCATCGACAATTCGCTGAAATCGATCTTGATTGCGATGATCGCGTCGGCATTCAGGCGGATCGCTTCGCGGCGAAGCTCGATCATGCAGACGGTCCGGGCGTCGCGCACGGCGGATTGCACCGTCTTGCTGCGGCCACCGAAGAAATCGCGAAAATTGTTGGCGATATCCTTGAATATGCTCAGGCCCAGCGCCGTCTCGGCGCCAACGACATCGACGATGCTGTCGATCCGTCGGCCGGGAATGTCGCTTGCGGTGGTGATGATGATCTTGGCAAGAGCCGGATCATTCAGGTCTTCCGGGGAAACGATGCCGTTCTCGATCTTCTTGTATGCCGAAGCCATGCTTTCGGCCTCCGTCTTAGCGCGGCAGTCGCGGCAGATGCCGCCCCTGAGATCCGCGAAGCCGAATTCCCGATTGCATGAGCTGCAGACCGCCATTGGACAACTCCCATGATGATCCTCGAAGGGAAGCAGACAGCGAGGATTGTGTCCATCTCAAAGTGCGGCCGCCCGTCGGCAAGCGACCATATCGGACGTCAAGGATATTCGACGACAGCGTGCCCAGACGGACTATGCTGGCGGCAAATCGAGGCCGTTCGGTAGCGAGATCCAGATGACAGTTTGCGCCTCTGGGGAATGGCGTGACAGATGGCCCTTGCCGTGTGTGTCTTCCACCAACACGAAGCTACCCGCCTGAACGTGGCGTACTTCTCCGTCGCTCGTCTCGTATTCAACCGAACCGTCCAGCCTGACCGTAAGCACAGGCTCTGGGACCGTATGCCAAGCAACCTCTCGCATGCCAGTTGGGATGTGGGTGAAACGGACGCGGGACGCCAGATAACTGGCCGTAACGTCGAACGGTACAGCATCGGGATGCACCGGCCTCTTAGTCGTCGGCAATTCGATTTCGTCGAAATGCGACTCGCCATCCGAGGTGGCATAGATGCGCAGGCATTTCATTGCGGCTGACTCCTTGTGGCTCGCCATGCTGAAATGGAGCATGCCTACCATGAAGAATTGGGGTAATACCACGCATCTGGCGCGAGAGTGCGATATGGGCCGCCAGCCGCCACTGGTGGCATTTGCTACCGAACTCTGGAGATATGCCGCTCCGTTTTCGCTTCTCTATTGCATTGAAACCGACGCCCCAGCCCCACCGGTTGCCTTTCCCCCGTCGCTGGCCTAAGCCACTGGCACGATAGAAGAGGCTGATATGCGCGATCTGAGAAACTACAAAGTTGCCGCCCCCGCTCCGGTCACCCTCAAGGGGCGGTTCGTGACGCTCGAACCCTATGACAGGGACACCCACCTCCAGGCGCTGTGGGACGGGCTCGGCGGCGCAGACGGCATCAATCCGCTTCTCAAATATTTCCCCAACGACGATTTTGCCGATGTGAACGCCTTCGGCGACTGGCTGGAAAACGCACGCGTCCATTCCAGTTTCGTGACGCTCGTCTCGCGCGACAATGCGACGGGGAAAGTGGTCGGCATGGCGAGCTACATGCGACCGGACCCGAAGAACGGCGTCATCGAAGTCGGCTCCGTCGCGCATGGGGCATCCATGAAGCGTTCGCCGCTGTCGACCGACGTGCATTACCTGATGGCGAAGCATGTTTTCGAAGGGCTCGATTACCGTCGCTACGAATGGAAATGCCATAACGACAACGAGCCGAGCAAGACGACCGCCCGCCGGTACGGCTTCACCTTCGAAGGCGTCTTCCGCCAGCATGTCATCTCCAAGGGGGCCAATCGCGACACCGCCTGGTTTTCGATGATCGACGTGGAATGGCCGCTCCTGAAGGCCGCGTTCGAAGCATGGCTTTCGCCCGACAATTTCGGGGCGGACGGCACCCAGAAGCGCCGGCTCGAAGATATCCGCGCCGAGCTTGCCAAGGGAGCAAATGCCAAGGGAGCAAATGCATGACGCCAGAAGCAAAGTCGCAGGCGATCGCCGCGGCGGTGATCCTCGCAGGCATCGGGCTGGTGATCTATTTCCTGCCGACGATCGTCATGTGGATTGCGCAATTTTCTCCGGTGCTCGCCGTCGTCATCGGCTCCATGCTGTTGCTCGGTTTCTTCGCGATCTTCTGGCTGAGGGCGCGCTACCAGCGCAATCGCGGCCGCTAACAGTCTCCGCCGTCGAGCGGGCGCAGTCCTAAGGCGTAGCCGCCTAGCCTGATGGCCGGATTGTGCAGTGTTCCCAACCCTGTAAGCTGCCTTGGTAGCCTGGTTTCCAGGTCCTGGGGGTGCTGCGATGGCGGTGGGCGAAATCAGGTCGATGACGGGTATTCGGGGGGCTGCGGCCGTCTTCGTGATGGTCTACCATTTCGAACTCGACAGGGTTCCGTCGGACGGGGCGTTCTCGACCTTCCTCAATCATGGCTATCTGTCGGTCGATCTGTTTTTCATCCTCAGCGGCTTCGTCATGGCGCATGTCTACGGGCCGTCGTTCCTGTCGGGCGCGTTCCGGTTCGGCGACTTCCTGTGGCACCGCATCGCCCGCGTCTACCCCCTCTATCTCGTCGTGACGCTGGCGTTCATCGCGCTCGCCTTCCTCAAATCTTCCGAACTCGATATCGGGCCGGACGTGTTCATCTCCAATGTCCTGATGCTGCAGTCGCTCGGCAACTGGCCGAGCATCGATCCGCCGGCATGGTCGGTGAGCGCCGAAATGCTGGTCTACCTGCTGTTCCCGGTGATCGGCCTGTTGTGTCTGAAGTCGAGCCGTATGGCAGCGCTGTTGCTCGGCATCGGCGCGATCCTCGCGATCCTGATCCTGACGCTTGCCGCCTCTCTCCATTATATCGGGTCGACGATTTCCAAGGGCCTGCTCGATCTTATCGCCGCACCCTTCACCCTGATCCGCTGCCTTGCGGGCTTCACGCTCGGCCAGCTGGTCTGGCGGCTGCACAACGACCCGGCCGTTGCCGCCTTCGCGGCGCGCACGCCGGTGCAGATCGGTGTCGGGCTTCTGGCCGTGGTCGCGCTCACCCAGCCGGATTGGGATTTTGCGATTTATCTGCTGATCATCTCGCTGCTTTTCTGCCTCAGCACCGATCGCGGGCTGTTTGCGGATTTCTTCGCCTCCCCGCCGATGCATTTCCTCGGCGACATTTCCTTTGCCGTCTATCTCACCCACTACCGGGCGCTCGGCGTCTGGGCCATGGTGGAGGGGAGGCTCGGCAATGCGGGCTTCGTGCTCCGCAACGTGGTTGCGACGGTGGTGACGAGCATGGTGGTGATCGGCGTGTCATGGCTGTTGCATGTGGCAATCGAGCGGCCCTGCCGGCAATTGATGCGCAAGGGCAGCCCGGCCATGGTGCGTAAACGCGCCGCCTGAAAAGGAAAGCGGCGTTACGCCTGCAGCGCGGCGCCGAGCAGCGACAACCCGACCAGCAGCACGAACAGTGCACCGCCGATCTCGATTGCATGGGTGATCCGCCGTCCCGAGCGCGAGCCGGGACCGACGAAGCGGACCGCGAGATCCTTGGCGGTGACGGCAAGTGTCGCGAGAATGGTGACGGTGATCGCCGTGCCGATCGACATGGCGAGGACCGACAGCACGCCGCCGAGATAGAGGCTGTTCAAAAGCGCAAAGCTCATCACCAGGATTGCGCCCGAGCAGGGGCGCAGGCCGACGGCAATGATTGCCGACCACGCCTCGTGCAGGCTGAAATCCTTCGACTTCAGCAGGGCGGGATCGGGCATGTGGCTGACGCCGCAAGTCTCGCAATAATCGCCGGTTCCCTGATAGTCGTGATCGTCGATCTCGACCGCCTGGAAATTGAGCCCGGTCGGGCCGCGCCCGTTACCGGCGGGGACTGCGACCGGCATGCTGACGACGCGCATCCTGAGCGCCCGGATCTTCTTCACCAGCAGCCAGGCGCCGAACAATGCAACCATGGCGAAGCTGGCAATCTCCATTGCCTGAGTTGCCGCCGTCATGGTGATGCCCGAGCCGCGCAGCAGGAGATAGGCCGCGCCAACCAGCAGCACCGCCACCAGGCCCTGCAGCAGCGCGGAGATGAAGGAGATGACGACGCCGCGCCGGAGCTCGATCTCGTTGGCGATCATGTAGGAGGAGATCACCGCCTTGCCGTGGCCCGGGCCGGCGGCATGGAAGACGCCATAGGCGAACGACAGCCCGATCAGGCCGGACAGCGCCCAGGGATCGTCGCGCATCGCCTTCAGCGAACCGGTGAGCGCGCGGTAGAAGGACTGCTGGTAAAAATTGATCCAGGCGAAAAACGGACCGAGCGGCCCGCCGACAGAGAACGAGGGTTCAGCCGAACCGACGCCGAGCGGCGATTGCGCATGCGCCGACCCTGCCGTCAGGATGCCGACCGCCGCAACAGCGAGAAGGGCAGGAACGATGACGGAAGGGGAAAGGGCACCGCGGGTCTTCAGCATGTCAGTTCCAGTCGGGTGGCGAAAAGTTTCGACATGTCGGTGCCGGTCGGATCGTTGAAGAAGGCATCGGTCAGCGACGTGGTATTCTGCGAGATCACTTCGTCGGGGTTGGGGCGCACCACCTTGTGCTGGCAATGGCCAAAACCGTCGCCCTTGGCAATCAGGTCGCCGTCGGTCGGGAAGTCGATCGAGGTGTACATGGAAGGATCGTAAATGCCGAAGGTCAGCCGCCCCTTAAGCGGCACCGGCTTTTCGGGCTTCACCGCAAACAGGACCAGAAGCTGGTTGCCGTCGAGCGAGACGTGGATCACGTCCGGCTTCTGCACCCCGACATTGGCGCCGTTGACCGTGATCGTCGTGAAATAGTGATAGTCGGCCAGCGACTTGCGCATCACCTCGCCGAGCGCCGCGAGTTCCTTGGCGTCGAGCTTCAGGTCGGTATTCTTGTCGAAATCGAGCAGCACGCTCGAGGAGAAGACCTCATCGAAGCGCCAGACATTGTGCAGCTCCGCGACGTTGCCGTCGGTGCCGGCCACCACTTCCAGCCGCGCCTCGGCAAAGATGTGCGGATGAGCGAGTGCGGGGAGCGGAATGCAGGCAGCCGCCAACGCGGCAATGGTCAAGACTCGATATCGCATTCGCCCTGTGGCTCCCGGTTCGTCCGCCCCTTGCAGTGCAGCGCAAATGAGACGGAATTTCGACTCGAACCGGTCACATGTCCAGCCCCGGTCTAGTGCCGGGTGAGATTTTCCAGATGCTCCATGCGTTTGCGGAACTGGCTTTCGAAGTCCCACCCGCGCGCGAACCGAAGCGCGTTTTCGGCCCGCTCCAGAACGGATGCGCGGTCTTTGTCCAGGGCGGCCAACCGATCGGCCATAGCCCTGATGTCGCCGAGCGGGGCGATCCAGCCAGCTTTCGATTCGATCATCAGCGCCGACCACATCTCGTTGTCGTAACCGGCGATCGGAACGCCGCAGCCCATCGTTTCGATATAGGTGCAGGAAGGATCGGACTGTCTGTGGCAACTGAGGAAAATGTCCGCACCCGTTCGCGTCAGCGGTACGAGTTCCTGCTCGAAATCGACCGGATCCTTGAGGAAGACACAGTCCTGAAGCCAATGCTTGTGGATGTCGGCGTTGATCGCGCCGGAAAGGCTTCCCTCGCCGTAGATCGTCAGGGTGAAATCGACACCCCTTTCGTCAAGCAGCCTGGCGATCGGAACGAGGTCCTGCACGCCCTTCATCGGTTCGAGCCGTCCCGAATGAATGAGCCGCAACGGCTCGCCGTTCTGGAGATGCCGTTTTCGCGCGCTCATCTCCTGCGGTGTTGCGAACATTGCCGGCTTCATGCGGTTGTCTAGGTAGAGGAGCTGGCTGCCGCCCATGTCGTGATAGGCCGCGTGGGCCGGGTAACCGTTCGCCTGGATGCCGCGGGCGGCGCGGAAGGCGCGCTTGCGCTTGTATTCCTGCATCACCGTCCAGGCCATGCCGTAGATTTTCCGCGGCAGGCTGCGGGTATCGTCGAGCGAGATGATCTGCAGCCGGGTTTGATGGGTGTATTCGATCGAGTAGACCACTGCGCTCTTCGCTTGCCGGATTACCGCTGGCGGCAACAAGTCCAGATAGGAATCTCCCGATAACAGCGCGAGGTCGAAATCGGCGAGATGGTCTGCCGAGACCCGTTCCTCCGGCTCAAGGATACGCACCCGGAAATCGAGGTCGCCGATGTCGTAACGGCCGCCGAAAGGGATATCGGTCGCGCCGCGGCGGATGAAGCAGGTGACCGGTCCCGACCAGTGCTGCACATGCAGCGCCATGCCGGAAACGAATTTCTTGTCGAGCACCAGCTTGCCGTTCGCGGCCTCGATCACCGGCGCCGACACGAACATCGCCAGGCTTTTCTGCATGGATAACGACCCTTCCGCGATGCCGGGACTTTCGCACGCTGAGCCGCACTATGCGGATCGATGCCAAGCTCAAGCAAGCCGGCCAATAGGTCGACCGGCCGCGGAGATGTTACCTCATTCGCCGTAGGGACCGGCGAGGCGCCGGGCGTCCGGATCGGTCAATGCTGGCGGCGGAACCAGGTGGAGAGGAAGTCGACGAAGCTCCTGACCTTGGCCGGCAGGTAGCGGCGATGCGGATAGACCGCATAGATGCCGCGGTCCTTGGCAATATAATCGTCGAACAGCGTCACCAGTTCGCCCGACTGGATCGAGGCATTGGCGATGAAATCGGGGATGATCGCGACGCCGAGGCCCGCACGGGCGGCGCGCAGCGTCGCTTGCGGGCTGTTGATCTCGACCGGGCCGCTGACCGCGACCGAGATGGTCGAGCCATCCTTGTCGGTGAAGCGCACATTGTTGTGCCAGCGCGAATTGGTGTCGATGATGAAGGGGACGCGGTTCAGATCCTGGGGGTGTTCGAGCGGGCCGTATTTGGCGACGAAATCGGCGGTCGCCACCGTATAGACCCGGAAGTCGGAGAGTTTTCGGGCGATCAGGCCGGAATCCTCGAGCTTGGTAATGCGGATCGCGAGGTCGAAATTTTCCTCGATCAGATCGACGAAGCGGTCCTCGGCGACGATTTCCAGCGACACTTCCGTGTGGCTCTTGGCGAAATCGATCAGCGACTGGCCGACCTCCGCATCGACGAAGGTGCGGGGTACGGAAACGCGCAGGCGCCCCTTGAGGTCGGCATTGTTCTCGCGCACCAGGTCGGCGAGATTGTCGATCTCTTTCAGGATGTCGGCGGCGGTCCGGTAATAGGTGTGGCCGGCCTCGGTCATCGAGAACTGGCGGGTGGTGCGATTGAGCAGCAAGGCACCCAGATCGTCTTCCAGTTCGCGCACATATTTCGACAGCAGCGCCTTCGACCGCCCGGTCCGCCGGGCTGCGGCTGAAAAGCCTTCTGCTTCAACCACATCGATGAAGGCCCGCATGCGGGTGAGAGTGTCCAAATGTCGCCCCTTTTAGTCTGGTCGATCCTAGTTGGGATTTAGCACGGAATTGTGCAATGCGAAATTTTGGTGATGGGCAAAAAAACTCTTGATTATGACCGCGAATATTCTTATCTCCCGGTCAGCCCAAAGTCGCACGTGCCCGTGGGTGTCCGCCGGCCCTCTATTTGGTGAGGTCATCGGTAAGGTACCTGGAACTAACCCCTCCAGTCGCTATTCCGGCCATCCGGGAAATGCGAGGACATCTGAAGCAACGACGGTGCGGGCCTTTTTGTTCTCTCCCTGCTTTCCATCAGCGGGGGTTACTGAAGAGGCACACCATCATTGCCGGAAGTGCGGTAGGGACCTCCCTCCAATCCATGGCAGACAAAGCCGGATCATTGCTCGTGGCAGAGCGTTGATCCACTTATCGCGCGTTTGAGCGTGTTCACGGTACCGGTGTCTCCACCAACCGGGCTGAACGCATTCTCATCCGTCCTTTGTCCTCCGGTTCACAGCCGGAGCTTTGAGATTTGAAGGGACTGACCATGACCACTGCTCGCATCCTTGACTTCATCAAGACCCAGCGTCCCGAAGGACCGTTTCTTGTTGTCGATCTCGACGTCGTGCGCGACAATTTCAACGCCTTCCGTCATGCCCTGCCGGACAGCGCGATCTATTACGCGGTCAAGGCCAACCCGGAACCGGCAATCCTGAAGCTGCTCGCTTCGATGGGTTCGAACTTCGACTGCGCCTCGGTCGCCGAAATCCAGATGGCACTCGATGCCGGCGCGTCCGCCGACCGCATTTCCTTCGGCAACACGATCAAGAAGGAACGCGACATCGCTCGCGCCTTCGCGCTCGGCGTCGGCCTCTATGCCGTCGACAGTCATGAGGAAGTCGAGAAGATTTCCCGTGCCGCTCCCGGCTCGAAGGTGTTCTGCCGCGTGCTGACCGATGGCGAAGGCGCCGAATGGCCGCTTTCCCGCAAGTTCGGTTGCGTGCCGCAGATGGCCGTCGACGTACTCGTCTACGCGCACCAGATGGGCCTTGAGTCCTACGGCGTTTCGTTCCATGTCGGTTCGCAGATGACCAAGGTCGATGCCTGGGATGCGGCTCTTGCCGATGCCAAGCGTGTCTTCGGTTCGCTCGCAAAGCAGGGCATCGTGCTGCAGATGGTCAACATGGGCGGTGGTTTTCCGACCAAGTACCTGCGCGACGTGCCGTCTGCCGAAGCATACGGCAAGGCGATCTTCGCTTCGCTGCGCAAGTATTTCGGCAACAACCTGCCGAAGACGATCATCGAGCCGGGTCGCGGCATGGTCGGCAATGCGGGCGTTATCAAGGCTGAAGTCGTCCTCGTGTCGAAGAAGTCGGACAACGACAATCACCGATGGGTCTTCCTCGACATCGGCAAGTTCGGCGGTCTCGCCGAAACCATGGACGAGGCCATCCGCTACCCGATCCGCACCGAGCGGGACAGCGATGAGATGGAACCCTGCGTTCTCGCCGGCCCGACCTGCGACAGCGCCGACGTGATGTACGAGAAGAACATGTATCCGCTGCCGGTGACACTCACCATTGGCGACGAGGTTCTGATCGAAGGCACTGGCGCCTATACGACGACCTACTCGGCCGTCGCCTTCAACGGTTTCGACCCCCTGAAGGCGTACGTCATCTAAGGCGGTTTTGCCTGCCTAACTGGCGTCATCTAATACCGCCGGCCCCGTAACCAGCCGGGGCGGCAAATTCACAATTCCTCTTCATCGCCGCTGATAACGGTATTGGGTACGGGAGGCCAAGATGGCCGCTGTTCTTGATTCTGTGCGCGCATTCTTTGCGCCCAACTCCACTTTCGCCATCGACGCCGAAACTCCGGCCGACGTGGTCGCCCGCGAAACCCTGCTCGACCGCGCCATGGGCCCGGATCGGCGCAAAAAATCGTCGGAAAAGATCCGCCGCAACCGCGTGCCGGCCGAAGGCCTTGCGATCGTCGCCCGTGACGGCGCCGGTCACGTGATCGGTACCGTGCGGCTTTGGAACATCGAAGCCGGCATTTCGTCCGAAGGCCAGGCGATCGATGCACTGCTGCTCGGCCCGCTCGCGGTCGATTGCGCTTACGAAGGCAAGGGCATAGGTGCTGCACTGATGCGTGCGGCGATCACCGAGGCTCACAAGCGCGGCCACGGCGCGATCCTGCTGGTCGGCGATGCTGCCTATTATGAACGGTTCGGTTTCTTCGCCGACAAAACCCGGCATCTTGTCATGCCCGGCCCCTTCGAGCGTTCGCGTTTCCTGGCGCTCGAACTCAAGGCCGGCTGGCTGGAAGGCGCCGCTGGCATGATCGTCGCCAACGGGCGCAAGCTGGCCTGACAAAGGTCGAGTTTTCGACCAAGGCATTCAGCACTCAAGGCCTCGCGCTCCGACGATCTGCCCAAACCCCGTCTCCCCGGTGGAGCGTTCCCATTGGAGCGCCCGCGGGGAGGCGGGGTTTTTCGTGCGACAAATTCTCCCTTTCAGGCCGCCGCCGTGCATCCGCCGGCCGCGATTGATCCTGATCAATCCGACTCTCGATGCCCGCTCCTAAGCCTCTCGCTGCAAGATCAAAACGCAGCTAAGGAGAGCTTTCATGAACACGAATGGGGTACGGCATCAGAGATGGATCGCAGGCGCGGGTGCGGCTTTTTTCGCATTCGGGGCGGCAGCGGCGGATCTGACGCCGGCACCCGTCGCCCCGGTGGCGCAGGAGGCCGCTACCGGCCAGAGCCCCTGGCAGATCCGCGTGCGCGGCTTGGGCGTCATCACTGAGAACCGCGGCTCGGTCAACGGCGTGCCGGGTTCGGACCTGTCCTTTTCCGATTCGGTCATCCCCGAACTCGATATCAGCTACTTCTTCACCGACAATATCGCCGCCGAACTGGTCCTTGGCACCACCTATGCGAATATCAAGGAAGACGGTGCCGTCGGCGTGCCGGTCGGCCGCGCCTGGCTTCTACCGCCGACGCTGACGCTGCAATACCACTTCACCGATTTCGGCGCCTTCAAGCCCTATGTCGGTGCTGGCGTCAATTATTCGCTCTTCTACAACCAGTCGGAAAAGCCGGGCTTCCACAATCTCGACGTCGAGAACCACGTCGGCGCAGCCCTACAGGTCGGCTTCGACTACATGATCGACCAGCACTGGGGCGTGAACTTCGACGTGAAGAAGATCTTCATGGAGACCGACTGGAAGGCTGATCACGACGTGCTCGGGCCGCTGAGCGGCAAGGCGAAGATCAATCCCTGGCTGATCGGCACAGGCGTTACCTACCGGTTCTAGAAAAACCAACGAGGGCGGTAGGGACGGGGGCCGGCGCCAGAACAGGTGGCGCCGGCCTTTGTTTTATGGCCTCAGCGCATGCAGAGCGGAAGTGTCGCCGTCGACGACGAATACTTCGCCGCCGGTCACTCTCTCGCCCGATCGGAGAACCGGGCGGGAGAGCGAGCACGCGATTTCTCAAGCGTCGTCTTTGGCGCGATAGGAATCCGGGATCACGAAAATCTCGTCGGCGCGGCCGTATCCGCCGTCCTTGACCTCTTCGATCAGCACCATGGTGTGGGGTCGCGCGGCCTCGCTCATGTATTCGACCAGCATCTCGGTCATGCGGTGGACGATTTCCTGCTTCTGGGCCTTGCTGAGCGCGGCTTCGGGCGTCTTGATATTTACGAATGGCATTGGGTTGTCCTTCAGGTTTGGTGTTTCGGGATTTCAGATCATGCCGCCGTTGGCGCGGAGCACCTGGCCGTTGACCCAGCCGCCGTCGGGGCCGGCGAGGAAGGAGACGACGGAGGCGATGTCCTGCGGCTGGCCGAGGCGGCTGAGCGGGATGGTCCTGACGATGTTCTGGACCAGGTCCTCGGACTTGCCGGTCATGAACAGCTCGGTTTCGACGGGGCCCGGAGCGACCGCGTTGACGGCGATCTTCCGCCGGCCGAGTTCCTTGGAGGCGACATGGGTCAGCGCTTCGACGGCGGCCTTGGTGGCGGCGTAACCGCCATAGGCCGGACCGTAGGCGCCGACGACGCTCGACGAGAAGTTGATGATGCGGCCGCCGTCGCGCAGCCGCTTGCCCGCTTCGCGAATGCCGCGGAACGTGCCGGTCAGGTTGATGGCAAGCAGGGTTTCGAAGGCCTCGTCATCCATCTCGGCGAGCGGCGCAAGCCTCATCACGCCGGCATTGTTGACGAGGATGTCGGCACCGCCGAAGTTTTGTTCGGCGGCGTCGAACAAGGCGGCTGCGGCGATCGGGCTGCCGACGTCGGCCTGCACCGCGACCGCCTTGCCGCCGCCCGTTTCGATCTGCGCCACCACCTCGTCGGCGGCCTGCCGGCTGGTCGCATAGTTCACGACGACGGCGATGCCGTCCTCAGCGAGGCGGAGTGCGATGGCTCTGCCGATGCCCTTCGATGCGCCGGTGACGATCGCGACGCGTTGTCCGTTGTTGGTCATGGGATCTCTCCTTGGTTGATGGACAGGAGATATTGCTGACACCGATCAAGAACAATTGCCGATGAATTGACATCAGAATTCGCCTGTGGTGAACAAGGCCATGGATCGCCTCGACCGCATGCAGCTCTTTGTCCGGATTGTCGAGCGGCGCAGCTTTTCGGCTGCCGCCGCCGATCTCGGCCTTGCCCGCTCGACCGTCACCGAAGCCGTCAAGCAGCTCGAGGAGGGGATCGGCACACGGCTCCTGGAGCGGACGACACGCCACGTCACCCCGACCCTCGACGGCCGGGCCTTCTATGAGCGTTGCCTTGCGATCCTCGCAGAGGTGGACGAGGCGGAGAACATATTTCGGGACGCCCAGCCGCGCGGCCTGCTGCGGGTCGATGCACACGGGTTCCTGACCCGCACCTTCCTCTTGCCGCGCCTTCACGAATTTCTTGACCGCTATCCGCTGCTGGACCTGCAGATCGGCCAGGGCGACCGGCTGGTGGATCTCGTTCGCGAGGGCGTGGACTGCGTCATCCGTGCAGGCGAGATCGACGACAGCGGGCTGATCATGCGCAGACTGGGGACGATCACCGAGATCACCTGCGCCAGCCGCACCTATGTCGAGATACACGGCATGCCGAAATCACCGGATGCGCTGGAAGGGCATTTGGCCATCGGCTTCCTGTCGTCGCGCACCGGCCAGATCATGCCGCTCGAATTCATCGTCGGCGACGAGGTGCGCTACGTCACCCTTCCGAGCCGGCTGACGGTCAACAATTCCGACACAATGGCCGATCTCGCCCGCCGCGGTTTTGGCCTCATGCAGGCGCCGCGTTATCGCCTGCAGCGGGATATCGACGAGGGCGTGCTCGTCGAAGTGCTTGCCGATTTCCCACCGCCGCCGACACTACTTTCGGCGCTCTATCCGCAGAACCGCCAGCTCTCGCCGCGGGTGCGCGTCTTCCTCGACTGGATCGTCAAGGTGTTTGCCGAAGCGGGACTTTGAGATCCAGACGCCCCCGGGTCCCTGCGGGGCGTCTTATGGCCGATAGATCGCCTGCAGCCTGGCAAGGTCGGCGATCTTCAGTTCGACGGGATCCATGTCGTCGCGCGAAGGCTTGAACCACGCGGCGGCCTCCTGGATGTGCCGGCCATAGGGTTCCGGATACATGCTCAGCCCCATGACCCACTGGCGGACGATTTCGCGGTCCATGCGGCCCGAGGCGTAGCGGTCGTGCATGGTCTTGGCGGATGTGGTCAGGTCCTCGACATTCTTCATCAATGCACCGCAGGATTGGGTTCGGGTTCGCCGAAGAAGGAGCGGATGCCGTCGCGCTCGACGGTCGCCAGGAACTCGTCGAAGGCTTCGCGGTCGGTCGGAAACGGCTCTTCCCAGGTAGTGACGTCGTCCTCTTCGGTGATGACTTCGAGCGTCCAGTCGCCCTGGGTGCCGGCAGGGCGGTAGATATCGACCAGCACGGTAATGCCGTCGTCGGTGAATTCGCCGGCGAGTTCGGAATGTTCAGTCTTGGGTGCCTTGGCCATGTCGTATCCGATCGTATAAACGGCTGTCCCGGCGCTGCGGGTCCGGTCTCAGGAGGGAGAATCGGGCACGCGGCGGTGAGACCGTCGAGAATGGTCCCATACACTGCTTTCCCTTTCCGCTCCACCGATGGGAGCGTCAAATACTGCTTTCACGCCCCTTCATCTCTGCGTGAATCGAGCCTTTCCGCCATAGTCTCTGCCGGCTTGCCGTCCTAGCTTCGGTGCATGATCACACGCCGCACAACCCTTTTATCCCTGCCGTTCGCCTTGACGGCGGCCCGCGGTCTTGCCCAGGGCTCGCCCCAGGCGCCAGTTCCGCAGCCGCCGGGGACGCTCGATACCGTGCTCGGCGGGGCGGCGGAGCTGGAGCCACTGAAGGTCGTGCTCATCGCCCGCAATGGCGAGATGCTCGCCGAACGGGCATTCAACGGCCATTCGCTGAGCGCTTCGACCAACATCAAATCGGCCTCGAAATCGATCATCTCGGCGCTGACAGGCATCGCCATCGACCGCCGGCTGCTCGAGGGGCCGGACCAGAAGATCGCGCCGATCCTGAAGGCCGACCTGCCGACCAATCCGGATCCGCGCATCCACGCCATCACCATCGGTAATCTGCTTTCGATGCAGGCGGGGCTCGGGCGGCTGTCGGGGCCGAATTACGGCCGCTGGGTTGCGAGCCGCAACTGGGTGCAGTTCGCGCTCGCACAGCCGTTCGACGACGATCCCGGCGGTTCGATGCTCTATTCCACCGCCTCGACGCATCTGCTCTCGGCGATCCTCACCAAAGTCGCCAAGAAATCGACGCTGGCGCTGGCGCGCGAATGGCTGGAGCCGGTCGACGGTTTCCGGATCGGCTCCTGGGAACGAGACCGACAGGGCATCTATTCCGGTGGCAACCAGATGGCAATGACCGCCCGCTCGCTGCTGGCCTTCGGAGAACTCTACCGCAACGGCGGCGAGACGAAAGACGGCCGCCAGGTCGTCTCGAAGGGCTGGATCGACCAGTCCTGGACGCCGCGCACCAACTCGCGCTTTTCCGGCGATGGTTACGGATACGGCTGGTTCCTGCGCAATATCGGCGGAGAGGAGGTCAAGTTCGGCTGGGGTTATGGCGGGCAGATGCTCTATATCGCGCCGTCGCTCGGCCTCACCGTGGTGATGACGTCGGACGAAAGTGGTCCTTCGGCCCGCAGCGGTTATCGCGATGATCTGCACAACCTGCTTACCGAAATCATGGGAGCCATCCGCGTCGTTTGAAGCCAGTTCATATAAACTTGAATGACCAGACACACCGAATCGTAACCGCTCAACGCTAGTATGCCCCGCGTCGCCATTGGGGGTGTTTCATGCTGGATCTGCGGACGATCTATATCGTCTCGGCTATGACCTGCTCGGTCCTGGGCATCGTCCAGATGATCGCCTATTCCAGCGGCCGGTTCGAACGCTGGCTGTTCTGGTGGAGCGCCAGCGGCATCGTCATCGGAGCCGGCCTGTTCAGCGTCGGCTTGCGAAACGTGTTGCCGGATGTCGTCTCGGTTCTGATCGGCAACAACCTGATCCTGATCGGTTATCTGTTGCTGATCGTCTCCGTCCGGCTTTTCGGCGGCCGTCCGGCCCGCTGGGGCCTGAGTTGGCTGATCCTTGCTGTTCTTTCAACGCCGCTGATCCTCTTGTGGCGGGACGACGCCAGTACCGCGCCGCGCATCGCCATCTTCTCGCTCGTCTGTGCCCTCGGCGATCTCCTGGTGATGCTGGAGGGTATTCGCCTCGCACGGCAGGAGAGGCTGCGGTCGGCATGGCTCGTCGTGGCGATCTATATGCCGACTGCCGCCATCTTTGCGGCGCGCGCCGTCCTTGCGGTCACGGGTTGGATCGGTGAAGGCGGCCTGTTTGCCCCCGGCAACGGTGCCGATGCCTGGCTGGGGCTCTGGGCGGCACCCTTCCTGGCATTGCGAAGCATCGTCATCAATCTGATGGCGGCCGAACGGGCGGGAAACAAGCTCACCTACCTGGCGGATCGCGATGCCCTGACCGGCGTGCTCAACCGCGGCGGCCTGATGCGCTCCTATGCCGGTCTCGAGTCAGGGCCGGTCGCCCTGATGTTGATCGACGTCGACCGTTTCAAGCAGCTCAACGACACGCATGGGCACGCGGTCGGCGACGAGGTGTTGCGGCGGTTCGCCTCCTCGGCATCCCCGCACCTGCGCAGCCGCGATCTCTTCGCGCGGCAAGGCGGCGACGAGTTCGTGATCGTCCTGAAAGGATGCCCGGTCGAAAAGGCCGTCGAGACTGCCCAGGAGATTCGTGCCGCCTTTGCCGCTTCCCTCGCGGAAATGGAGGGCCTTGTCGTGCAACCGACACTCAGCATCGGCGTGGCGACCGAAATATGCGGCCCCGGCGATCTCGAGACCCTGCTGCAGCGGGCCGACCAGGCGCTTTATGCCCGCAAGCGCAACGGCCGCGACGGCATCGATACGTTCGAGGAAGACCGCCAGGCGGCGTGAACGCGGGGACGATTTCGCCGTGGCGAACAGAAATTCTCTTTTCGTTTGAAGCACATTCTCGTCGAAATGGTTCCGCGCATCCCCGCGCTGTGTGGGCGCGGTTATATTGGTCGCGTCACAGGGCAGGGGCCGGGTCGCGAACCGGGTCGCATTCCACGGAGAGCATCCGGTGTCCGGTGATGGTCGTAAAGGGAAGGAAGGCGCCGTCAGGGCGCCGACCGCCGCAAGGTTCAAGTTCCGGATCCAGACCATCCGTTACCTGCCTTTCGGAAAACACCGGAGCGATCGGGCAGGCAGCAAAGCCTGACACTCATACCACTTCATACACGCTGCCTGCCCATCCCCGCATGGACCAGGCCGCGGCGGAGGTTTCTCCGCCGCGGTTATTCGTGCTGCGAGATTTCAGGCTGCAATATCGATGACGCCGCAATCGCCGGCATCGGAAGCGAAGGCAACGAGCTTGCCACTGGCGCTCCAGCTCAATCCGGTAATCCCGCCCTTGCCAGGACGGCGTAGAAGCGCTTCCTTTGCGTCGGCAAGCCTGACGCCAAGGATCATGCCGTCGATAAAACCGATGGCGAGCACTTCCTCGGCCGGATGGAAGGCGACCGACGTGACCATGATATTGGCGCGTGTGCCGAGTTCCTGCGGCGCCTTGCCCATCGGGCCGTCCTTTGCCGAAAACGGCCAGACGATAGCAGCCGGGGCGCCCGACGAGGCAAGCCACTTGCCCTTCGGCGACCAGGAGAGCGATTTCACCTTGGCCGGGTAGCCGGTCATCCGCATATGACGGTTTTCGCCCGGCTTGCCGTCGAGCTTCCAGCCGTGCAGCGCGTTTTCCTGCATGGTCGTCACCAGGAAACGCCCGTCCGGCGAGAAGGTGACGGCGTTGTGGGCGCCCTTCCATTCCAGATCGACCGGCGGCGCATTGGTGCCGACCCAGTGCAGCGACACGCCGTTGTAACGGGCGGCGGCGATCCTGAGCCCCTTGCCTGCGAAGGCGAGGCCTTCGACGCTGCGCTCTTCGGTAAATTCCTTCAGCGTGCCGTCATTCAGCTTCACGAAGCTCGACTTGCCATGCGCATAGGCGACCGCATTCTGCGGGCCGCCGGCGATGACGCTGATCCACTTGCGCGGCGCTTCGGCAATCAGGGTCGCCTCGCCATTGCTGCCGATGCGCATCACCTTGCCGTCTTCGCCGCCGGTCAGCAGCGTAGCGCTGAAGGGATCGCGGATGCAGGTCAGCAAGCCCTGATGGGCCTCGGTGACTTTCTCGCCGCCATCCAGGCGGTGGATGGTACCGGCGGCGGTGGCGAAGAATGGGACGTCGCCGAGGAAATGCGCGGCGACGACATGGCCTTCGAGATCAAGCGGTGCAACAGTCGGCATCAGGCAGCAACGGCCTCACAAGCCCGGAAGCTTTTTTCGA
This sequence comes from Neorhizobium galegae bv. orientalis str. HAMBI 540, assembly GCF_000731315.1. Classification (NCBI taxonomy): domain Bacteria; kingdom Pseudomonadati; phylum Pseudomonadota; class Alphaproteobacteria; order Hyphomicrobiales; family Rhizobiaceae; genus Neorhizobium; species Neorhizobium galegae. Next base: position 3,155,455 of record NZ_HG938353.1, on the reverse strand, counting down.
TCTTGTCGAAATCGAGATCGCGGCCGATGAAGACGAGGCGCGATTCGCGCTTTTCGCCATCCTTCCACGGCCGCTGGTGATCGCCCTCGACGATCATGTGGACACCCTGCACGACATAACGTTCCTCGTCGCCCTTGAAGGCGATGATGCCCTTGAGGCGAAGGATGCTCGGGCCGTCCGTCTGGGTGATCTTCTGGATCCACGGGAAGAACCGCTCCGGGTTCATCTCGCCGCCGCGCAACGAGATCGACTTCACGGTCACGTCATGGATCGGCGACATTTCTCCGTGGTGATGGTGGTGGTGATCATGGCCGTGATGATCGTGATCGTGGTCATGGGCATGATGGTCATGGTCATGATCATGATGATGGTGGTCATGCCCATGGTCATGATCGCAATCGGGGCCGCAGACATGGTCGTCATGGCCTTGATCCAGGAAGTGCGGATCGTTCTCGAGCGCGCGCTCCAGGTTGAAGGCGCCCTGGTCGAGCACGCGGGCGAGATCGACGCCGGAACGGGTGGTCTTGTAGACGCGGGCAGTCGGGTTGATGGCGCGGACGACATCCTCGATGATCGCCAGTTCTTCCGGGGAAACGAGATCGGTCTTGTTGATGACGACGACATCGGCAAAGGCGATCTGGTCTTCGGCTTCGCGACTGTCCTTCAGGCGCAGCGGCAGGTGTTTTGCATCGACGAGTGCCACGACCGCATCGAGCTCGGTCTTGGCACGCACGTCGTCATCCATGAAGAAGGTCTGGGCGACCGGCACCGGATCGGCAAGGCCGGTGGTTTCGACGATGATGCCGTCGAAGCGGCCCGGGCGGCGCATCAGGCCTTCGACGACGCGGATCAGGTCGCCGCGTACGGTGCAGCAGACGCAGCCATTGTTCATTTCGTAGATCTCTTCGTCCGACTCGACGATCAGGTCGTTGTCGATGCCGATCTCGCCGAACTCGTTGACGATGACCGCGTATTTCTTGCCATGGCTTTCGGAGAGAATGCGGTTCAGAAGCGTCGTCTTGCCGGCGCCGAGATAACCGGTGAGCACGGTGACAGGAACGGGCTTGACGGTGGCTGTTTCGGTCATGAAAACCTCGAGGACTTGAGAGCGCCCGATCGGCGCGGAAGCTTTGTTCGTCTCATATAAGGGCAAGCCGGGACGAGTTCAAAGGGTTTGTATGTTATAAGATCACATCGGAATTGCGACCGACGCCGGGTGATCTTGTTGTTCACGCTGACGGCGTCGCGATTGCGGAAACCACGTCCGTTCTGGCGAAGTGCTGTCCGACATAGAGAAGCGGACAGTTGAATTCCTTGGCCGTCGCATAAGCGAAGCAATCGCCGAAATTGAGCGAAGCCTTGTGAAAGCCCTTGCCGAACAGAGCGTAAGCGGCCGCAGCCCGTTCTGCTCTTACAGCATCCAGTCCGATGATGGTGATGGGAAGCCGGTCAATCAGGTTGGTAAGAGCAGCCAGACATTTCTTTCCACGAGCCACAATCAGTGCTTCGGTGAGAGTGGCGGCGTTGAGGAGGACCTTCGATTCCCCCGTGAGCACCTCTTGGCAGTCAAAGGCACCAATTTCATTCTTGACGATGGCGATCAACGCTGACGTGTCGACCACAATCATGCCGGCAGGCCATCGTCACCATAGAGAAAATCCTGGCTTCGCTCCGCGGGTACGTCGTTGCCATCAGGTGCAGGCGCCATTGCTCTGATCTCTTCGATCAGCGCTCTGCGTTGATCGCGGGTCAATTCCGGCTCAATGGGTACAAGCCTTGCAATCTTATGACCTCTTCGCGTGAGAACAACATCTTCTCCAGCCTCCGCGCGATGAAGGAGTTCAGTCAGACTTGCCTTGGCTTCGCTCACTGAAATTTCCATTGTGTACTCCGTTGGTCCAATTAGATGGTCCAAACGTACCCTTGTTATGCCGTCGATTCAACTAGGCTCTAATGTTCCGACATCAAACCGCGCCACATCCTCCAGCAGCTCGATAATCCCCTTCACAGCATGCGCAACCAGCAACTCACCCCGTTCCGCCGTCGCCGCGGCCGCGTTGCCGGCGACGCCCTTGGGGTTGAGGTCGGACATCTTCCAGCCGAAGGCGTGCGGGCCATAGGCGCGCAGATGTCTAAAGTCGCGGGAAAAGTCCGATTGGCGGGACGGGAAGTTCTCCGCCCTCGCCATGTCGACCCTGTCCGGATGGAGCGCCAGCATCACGGACGTCTCGATGTCTCCGCCGTGGATGTCGACTGCCTTGTCCTCCGGGGTTATCCAGCCGGCGGGCTGGCCGAAGCGGGTCCAGCTTGTGGCGACGACCAGCATGCCGAACCGCACCCGGGCCTCGGTCGCGACGACGGTCATGAGCGGCGAATTGCCGCCATGGGCGTTGAGCAGCACCAGCTTGCCGATGCCTTTGGCGTGAAGATCGCCGGCAATGCCGAGCCAGCGGTAAACGGCTTCGTCGAAGGCAAGCGTCTTCGTACCGGTGACATCCATATGCTCTATCGAATAACCAACGGGCTCCACAGGCAGGAACGTCACCGGCAGGCCGGCAGGCAGGGCAGGGATCAGGCGGGCGACGAGGCCTTCGGCGATCAGCGTGTCGGTCTCGAACGGTAGGTGCGGTCCGTGCTGTTCGTGGGCGCCGAGCGGCAGGACGGTGATCCAGTCTCGCCTTTCTGTGGACGCAAGTGTCGTATCATTGTCATGATAGCGTGGCGAAGGGTGCGACATCTGGCGGTGGTTTCCCGGTTTCGATATGGATAGCGCGCCACAGATATAACGGCTACTTCTTTAGGGCAAAACGGGCGGAGCGAATGAGCAAGAAGAAGGGCGATAAAAAAGCCAAGTCCGGCAAGAAGAAGGAACTGGAAGGCCTTTCGGCCACCGACCTTGCTCCGGCGATCACCCAGGCCGCCCGCTCGATGCGCACAGCACTCAGCCGCAGCCTCGGCGAAAGCGGACTTTATGCCGGCCAGGACGGCGTCATCCTGATCCTGGCGGAAGAAGACGGCATGACCCCCGGCCAGCTCGCCATACGGCTCGGCGTCAAGGCCCCGACCATGACCCGCACGATCGGCCGCATGGAGGCTCAAGGCTTCCTGGAACGCCGCGCTGACGGCACCGACGGGCGTCTTACCAAAGTACATCTGACCGAAGCCGGATTGCAGACCGTCGAACAGATCGGCCGTTCGATCTCCGAGTGCGGTTCGATCGCCGCAAAAGGCCTTTCCGACAAGGAGATCCGCACCCTCCTCAAACTCCTGAAAACCATTGAGCAGAATCTCCAGTCCGACCCGGACGACTGACACTGATTTCCTTTTGAAATTTTCGCTGTCATAGGATTGTCGCCCCGAATTAAAACGTTTATTTAAAGTTTAATTCGAGCATCGGATAGCGATGCCGGCCATTGCGGGTGGGGGAAATGGCACAAAAGATCAAGTTGTCGACGATCGGCGAGAGCCTCGGTCTCTCGACCGCCACGATATCGCTTGCTCTACGCGACAGCCCGCTCGTGGCGGCCGATACCCGGGAAAAAATCAAGGAACAGGCAAGAGCCCTCGGTTATATCTACAATCGCCGAGCCGCGAGCCTGCGCACCTCGCGCTCCGGCATTATCGGCGTCGTGGTGCATGACATCATGAACCCGTTCTACGGGGAAATCCTCAAAGCGATCGAAAGCGAGCTCGATCGCAGCCGTCATACCTTCATCCTTTCCAACCATTACGATTCGGTCGAAAAACAGCGCACCTTCATCGAAACGCTGCTGCAGCTCGGCGGTGACGGGGTGATCATGTCGCCGGCGATCGGCACGCCGATCGAGGATATGAGGCTTGCCGAAGAGAACGGCATGCCGGCCATCCTCGTTGCCCGTTCGATGGAAGGCGTCGAACTGCCGACCTATCGCGGCGACGATAGCTACGGCATCTCGCTTGCCACCAACCATCTGATCGGCCTCGGGCATCGGGTGATCGCCATGATCGGCGGCACGGACCAGACGTCGACGGGCCGAGACCGATACCAGGGGTATGTCAACGCGTTGCGCAAGGCGGGCATCGAGGTGGATCCGAACCTGCGCATTCCCGGGCCGCGTTCGAAGCAGGGCGGGTTCGAGGCGGCGGTGCATTTCCTTTCCCTGCCGCAGAAGCCGACCGCTGCGGTCTGCTGGAACGATCTGGTGGCGATCGGCCTGATGAACGGCGTCGCCCGCGCCGGGCTGTTGCCCGGCCACGATATCTCCGTCACCGGCTACGACGATCTGGAAGAGGCGTCGATCGCGACGCCTGCGCTGACGACGGTGTGGAATGGCCAGACGGAAGTCGGCCGGCTTGCGGCGCGCGCGCTGCTCGACCGCCTTGCCGGCAGCCACGAGCCGGACGGCATTCATCTGATCAAGCCGGAAATGCGCATCCGCCAGTCGACCGGAGTGCACCGGCCAAGGGCTTAGGCCGCGACGGGTGCCTCCGTCTCTGGCCACAGAAAGATCGCTACCCGATTGACGAACAGCACCAGGCATGCGGCGAAGATGGTCGCGTAGAGCCGGTCCCACAATGTGGCGGCGGTCAGAACTTGATCGGCTGTGCCCATGGCCATCATCATCAGCGGCGTCATGACGATCGAATAGGCGAGATAGTTCCTGGCCTGCAGGAACGGCCGGCAGCCGCCGAGAACGGCGATGCTCAGCACATCCGCCCAGGCGGGCAGAGCCAGGAATGAAAGCAGGCCTGCGCAGCAGACGCCGAAGATGACGCCAATCACCCTTTGCGTCGTCTTCCGCGGCATGCGCTCCGGCCGACGCTCGACCAGCAGCACAAGCGTCAGCGCCGCCCAGTGAACGTCGTGGGAGGGAAAAAGCGCGTGCGCGAGCAAAACAGCGCCGAGACTGAGGACCAGCCGGATCGGATATTGCCAGCCGGCCCATTCTCCCAGCGAGCGCTTCAGCCGATTGAACTTTTGCCTGGCGGTTGGGAGACGGTTGGCTTCGACCGGCTTTTCTTCAGGCTTGCGGATGCGATCGACGACAGCGGACATGCTTATGTGCAGGATCGCCGCGAAGAGCGCGCCGCTCATGACGACGGCAAAGATCAGCAGCGGATCGGCCCTCGTCGTTGCCACGATGCCGCCCACCATGATGAGATAGAAGACGAACCGCATCGACGCCGCCACCATCGCCCGGTCGAACCCGCCGACGATGCCGGCGATCGCCGCCAGCAAAAGCATCGCCGCCTGGCCTGCCATGCCCAGGCGGCCGGCGAGGCAGGCAAGCCCTGCGGCAATCGCCAGCGTGGCGAAGGCGGCGCCCGCACTGCCGGCTTGCACCCTCAACTTGCCATGCGCTACGGTTCCACTCATCGCCATGCCGCCGACGAGGCCGAGGCCCATGTGATGGCCCTTTGCGACCAGCAGCGCCGGCACGGCCATGGCAAGCGCCGAAACGACGATCTCGATCGCCGTCACTTCTTTTTCCGTCGACCAGCGAAAGGCTTCGGCAACGTGATTGAATGTCTTTTCCATCCGCTATCCCTCGGGCTCGCGATTGAACAGTGGCATAATAATACGCATTGCGTATCGTATGTCCAGTGACGACGCCTCAACGCTGATCGTTCGCAGTGTGCTGCTGCTCGGCCGCCGCCTGCGCGCCGCGCGAGCGGAAGGCGCGGTCAGTCTGTCGACGATCGCCATGCTCGCGACACTTCATCGGTTGGGGCCGATGCCGGCATGGCGCCTTGCGCTGGAGGAGCGGCTGCAACCGCAATCAGTCACCCGTATCGTCGCGGCGATGGAACGCGACGGCCTCATCAGCCGCAGTCGCAACGGGCAGGACCGTCGCGAAATCGAGTTGGCGCTGACGCCTCACGGCCGCAAGGTTCTCTCGGAGGATATCCGCGCCCGCCGCGCCTGGCTGGAAAAAGCAATCGAAGCCTGCCTCAGCCCGGATGAGCGCGAAACGCTGATCGAGGCTTCGCAGATTATGCTGAAGCTTGCTTATGTGAAGGCGGGGGAAGGGCCGGGCGAGGACGAGGAGTAGGTTTCCCGATATCCTGCTTCACGCTGATGCTTGGCCGGCGTCAAGCCGCCACGTTGGTAATCGCCTTGCGGGCCGCATAGGCGCGAACCGCTTCGCCGAACGCGTGAAAAAGCGCCCGCGACGGAGCGTCGGTTTCGGCCCAGTATTCGGGATGCCATTGCACGCCCACGGCAAAATTCTTGGCGTCGATGACCGAGACCGCCTCGACTGTGCCGTCCTCGGCGGTTGCTTCGACCTTAAGACGAGGTGCGGTTTCGGCGATCGCCTGGCGGTGCAGGGAGTTGACCTGGACCTCGCCTGCCAGGCCCAGATAATTGGCGATGCAGGAGCCTTCGGCAACGAACACAGGCTGGCGGATCGCGTACATGTCGTCGCGCTCCTTCACATCGGGTTTGCGGTGGTCCCAGATGCCCGGCTGGTCCTGGATCTCGCTCGCCAGCGTGCCGCCCAATGCCACGTTCAGTTCCTGGATGCCGCGGCAGATGGCGAGCAGCGGAATGCCGCGGTCGATCGCCCGGCGGATCAGCGGCAGGGACGTCGCGTCGCGGGCCGGATCGAAGGGGCCGTCGCCGTCGGTCGCTTGCTTGCCATAGAGCGACGGGTGGACGTTGGTCGCCGATCCGGAAACCAGCACGCCGTCGACGCGGTCGAGGATGGCATCGGTCTCGTTGCCCTCTTCGAAAGCCGGAATGATGAAGGTCATCACGTCCGCCACTTTCAGCGCCGCCTGAACATACTGGTTCGGCGACGCATGCCAGATCGCTCCATCCAGTTGGCGGATGTCGGCGGGCAGGGCGACGATCGGTTTCGGCATCAGGCTCTCCAACGAAGCATGCTGTAGCGTCTCGTCCCGTTGTGCCGCGAGAGGCCGGCTCAAGTCAAGTTCGAGGCGTGTTTCCGGGTCGGGCGTTGCCCAAAGAATAAGCATTGCCCCTTTGAAATAACTTAGGAATCCAGTTTCGGTGGGACGCTACCAAAGTCTAACGACAAAAGACCTTCCCGCATTAAGGAATATTAGCTCCGGCGCTTGCAACCGCTAGACCAAAATGTTTACCTCGCCCACAGGACCGGGGGAGTGGGAATAGATAAGCCCTACGGTTGTCTTACTGGGAGGTATTTCATGGATCGTCGTTCATTCTTCAAAAAGGCTGCCGTGACCGGCGCCGGTGCAGCTGCCGCCACGGTGCTCGCCGCTCCGGCCATCGCGCAGTCGAGCCCAAAAGTCACCTGGCGTCTGACGTCTTCATTCCCGAAGTCGCTGGACACCATCTATGGCGGCGCGGAAGACATCGCCAAGCATGTCGCAGCAGCAACCGATGGCAATTTCACCATTCAGCCGTTTGCCGCCGCCGAAATCGTGCCGGCCATGCAGGCGGCGGATGCCGTCAGCAATTCGACGGTCGAAATGTGCCATACCTGCTCCTATTATTTCGTCGGCAAGGATCCGACATTCGCGATCGGCACCGCCATCCCGTTCGGCCTCAATGCCCGGCTGAACAATGCCTGGTTCTACCAGGGCAACGGCAATACGCTGATGAACGAATTCTATGCAAAGCATAACATCTACGGCATGCCAGCCGGCAATACCGGCGCACAGATGGGCGGCTGGTTCCGCAAGGAAATCAACACGGTCGACGACTTCAAGGGCGTCAAGATGCGCATCGCCGGCATTGCCGGTAAGGTGCTGGAAAAGCTCGGCGCCGTGCCGCAGCAGATCGCCGGCGGCGACATCTATCCGGCGCTGGAAAAGGGCACGATCGACGCGGCCGAATGGGTCGGCCCCTATGACGACTACAAGCTCGGCTTCTACAAGGTTGCCAAGTACTACTACTATCCGGCCTTCTGGGAAGGCGGCCCGACCATCCATGCGTTCGTCAACCTGGAAAAGTGGAATGCGCTCCCGAAGGCCTATCAGGCTGCGCTGACCGATGCCTGCGCCTTCGCCAACACGAACATGATGAGCAAATACGACGTGAAGAACCCCACGGCGATCAAGCAGATCGTTTCGCAGGGCACGACGCTTCGCCCCTTCAGTCAGGAAATCCTCGAAGCCTGCTACAAGGCCACTCTCGAGGTCTACAAGGACATCTCGGCGACCAATGCCGATTTCAAGAAGGTCTACGAAGATCAGGTCGCCTTCAAGAAGGAAGCCTATCTCTGGATGCAGCTGTCGGAATATACCTACGACACCTTCATGATGATCCAGCAGCGAAACGGCAAGCTCTGATCACAGGTCAGGCAATTCTTGATATCGAAGCCCCGGATCGAGAGATCCGGGGCTTTTGTCTGGCGGGTACCCGGGGATCGGTTCAAATGGCAAGGGCGGCCGAAGGGCGGTTCGTGAAGCGGCTGAACGTATCCTGCGATGGGAATGCCAGTATGTTTTCGTAGGTGCGCGGCTCGGGACGGTCGAACCGGTTCAGAACGGGTGCGCCGCCATGGCGGAAGTTCCATTTCAGCTTTTCCAGCGTGGAAGCCGATTCAGGCGCATATTCCAGATCGTAGAACTGGTAATCCGGCAGGCAGGCGGTGAGCTTGCCGAAGTCTTCCGGTGCTGCGAGGTGGCCATGGAACTCGAAGGACACGATCGGCCGGTTGAAGGCAATCGTCGAACGCAGCCCCTTCAGAACCCGCAGCTCGAACCCCTCGACATCTATCTTGATGAAATCGACCCTGGTTATTCCAAGGCGCCGAATGAGCTTGTCCGCTTCGAAAACCGGCAAGCGCAGGATACGGCTATGTCCGGATGGCCGGTCATCCTCCACGAAGCCGCTGGCGCCGAGGTTACCTTCGAGATTTTCGCGGAACATGAGCGTGTCGTCGCAATCGCCGAGAGCCGCCTGGTGCAGTCGAATGTTATCGAGCCGGTTCGAGCGAATGTTCTCGGTCAACCGCCTGAAGGCATCGGGATTGGGTTCGAAGCAATGGATCTCGGCGAAGTCTCGATTGAGGTGAATGGCGTGGTTGCCGATATTCGCGCCGATGTCGAGTGCGACGGCACCGGGCTCGAAGCGGCCCTGCAGGAATTCCAGAAACCGTCCCTCAAACCAGCCTTCGACGAAGATAGCCTCGTCGATACTTTGTGCAGGATCGAGGTTGAAGATGTATCCCCGGTTGGTGCGATGGGTGAATACGTCGCTCTCTCTGGCAAACTGTCTGCGCCGCAACGGCTCGACTATGGTCCGACCGATCGACCTTCGCACAACGTACATCGCATTCGGCAATACGTGGTTCATCTGCATGTCGTGCCCCCGAGCGGGTCAGCCAAACCGGGTTCTGGTCTGGCGACGGCAAACCCGCGCGCGATGCCGCCCGCGCCAAGTTTTATACGCTCAGTAAGCCGGTTAGTACGGCTACCAAAGTGTTAGCGGCAACGGGATTTCGCGTCGAGCCTCCACCGGCATACCGCTTTTTCGGTAGAGGAAGGGCCGAAAGACGCTTTTGACGCGGGCCTCCAAGCTACGACTTCGCTCGCGTTTGCCGCTGTCCTCCAGGGAAACCGGAGGAGCGGCCTGGCCTGTTGGGCAATAATAGAAAAGGAGGACAGGGCGCCAACCCTGTCCTCCTTTTTCGGAAATATACCTAGCGACAACTGGGCGGAAAAAGCCGCCCTTACGGGTTGATCTTCGGGGGCTGGCCGAAGTTCGGCATGCCGGGCAGTCCCTGCTGGCTGGGCTGGGCCGGTGCGCCGTCCATCGGCGGCAAGCCGAAATTCGGCATCTGGTTGCCGCTGCCGTTGCCGAAGCCGGGGATTTCGATCTTGATCGTATTGAGGTCGACGTCCGGCGACTTGTCCAGCCAGTAGGTGACCGACTCGGGCCAGAAGATGATGATACCGACCAGGATGAGCTGCATGCCGAGCCACGGAATGGCGCCGAGGTAGATGTCCTTGGTCTTGACGCTCTTCGGGGCGATTGAGCGGAGATAGAACAGCGCAAAGCCGAAGGGCGGATGCATGAACGAGGTCTGCATGTTGACGCAGAGCAGCACGCCAAACCAGATCAGGTCGATGCCGAGCGCGTTCGCAACCGGCGCCAGCATCGGCAGGACGATGAAGGCGATTTCGAAGAAATCGAGGAAGAAGGCGAGGAAGAAAACGAAGATGTTGACGAAGATCAGGAAGCCGACCGCGCCGCCGGGGACGTGAGACAGCAGGAATTCGATCCACAGCCCGCCGTCCATGCCCTGGAAGACAAGGCTGAAGCAGGTGGCGCCGACCAGGATGAAGACCACCATGGAGGTGATCGTCATGGTCGAATGCATGCCCTGCTTGATCAGGTCCCAGGTGAGGCGGCGATGCATGGCGGCGAGCACCATGGCGCCGACGACGCCGAGAGCGCCGGCTTCGGTCGGGGTGGCCAGGCCCATGAAGATGGTGCCGAGCACGAGGAAGATCAGCACGATCGACGGGATCATGCCCCAGAGGACCTTGAAGACCAGCGCCGCATTGAGTTCGCCGCGAGCTTCCAGCGGCAAAGCGGGCACGTCCTTCGGGCGGAAGATCGACATGGCGAGGATGAACAGCAGGAAGATCACCACCTGCAGGATCGAGGGGCCGATCGCGCCGAGATACATGTCGCCGACCGAACGGCCGAGCTGGTCGGCAAGGACGATCAGCACGAGCGACGGCGGGATGACCTGGGTGATCGTGCCGGATGCGGCGATGACGCCTGTCGCAAGCCGCGGATTGTAGCCGTATTTCAGCATGATCGGCAGCGAGATCACGCCCATGGTGATGACCGAGGCGGCGACCGTGCCGGTGATCGCGCCGAGGATGGCGCCGACCAGGATAACCGCATAGGCGAGGCCGCCGGGAATGGCGCCGAACAGCTTGCCGGTGCCTTCGAGCAGGTCTTCGGCAAGGCCGCAGCGCTCGAGCACCGCTCCCATGAAGGTAAAGAAGGGGATGGCGAGCAGCAGATCGTTGGAGACGATCCCGAAGATGCGGAACGGCAGCGCCTGCATGAAGGCGAATTCGAAATGGCCGGTGGCGATGCCGAGAAGGCCGAAGAACAAGCCGACGGCGGACAGCGAGAAGGCGACAGGGAACCCGTAGAGCATGAAAATGATCATGCCAAGGAACATTGCCGGCGGCATTATACCGTATTCGAACATGAGCGGCTTATTCCCCCGAAATTCTTGTTATTGAAGCGGCTTTTCGTAGGTCGTATCGACCTGGAGGACGCCCTTGAGGCCGGCGATGCGCTTTACCAGTTCGGAAAATCCCTGCAGCGCCAGCAGGCTAAAGCCCGAGACGATGATCAGCTTGACCGGCCAGCGGATGAGGCCTCCGGCATTCGAAGACACCTCGCCCTGCGCCAAGGAAAGCGAGAAGAAGGGCCAGGAGAGCCAGGCGAGGTAAAGACAGGCCGGGATGAGGAAGACGATCAGGCCGATCGCATCGATCCACAGCCGGGCCCGGTCGGAGACGGAGCCGTAAATCAGGTCGACGCGGACGTGCTCGTTCAGCCGCAGCGTGTGGGAAGCGCCGAGCAGCACGATGAAGGCGAAGAGATACCACTGGATTTCAAGCCAGCCGTTGGAGCTGTAGTTGAAGAGGTAGCGGATGATGGCGTTGCCGGCGCTGATGAGCGTGCAGGCGAGGACCATATAGCCCGAAAACTTGCCGAGGATTTCGCTCACGCGATCGATGAGACCGCTGATCTTCAACAGTGCAGCCATGCTTTCCCCAATTCCAACAGGTCTCTCTTACCCCGCCCGTTCTTGGATGGCGATGTAAACGAAGGTCTAAGAAAAGGAAAGTCCCAACAAGTCAGGTTTTCGTCTATAAAAAGCCGGGATCGCAGGGTGTTTGTGCAGGCTCCGGAGGGGTTGTGCCTGTGCCGAAGGCTGCCTCCCGGAAATTTTAACCATCTCGTTGTCAATTTGTTCAGCAAACTCTCAAGAACCCCCCAATGAAAGGGGGTTACGTGGCTCGTGGACAAGCAATTTTTAAAGGGTTTCCCGCAGTGTCGACCGGAAGACAAGGGATGAACCCGATGAAAGAGACAGAAGCGAAGACGCTGTCGACGGATGTGTATCTGTCGTTCGTCACGTCGCTATTTGGAAATCGCGGCACATTGTGGACAGGCGTGGTCGTTCACGTCCTGTGGTGCCTGCTCGTTTTCCATTACAGCGGTGCGCAATTCTATCTCCTGTTCGCCTGCGGTTTCGCGGCCGTCTTTGCCTATCGCATGTACTGGTTCCAGCGGTTCGACAAAGTGGACAAGGCGTCGCTGACCTATGACGGCATCGCCGCTTGGGAGCAGCAATATGTGATCGGCGCGTTCCTGGCTGCCTTTCTGCTCGGCATCGCCAGCGGCTACGCGCTGCTCGTGCTGGAAAACCCGTTCGTCGGCTTCACCTGCATCGCCATGACGCTCGGTTCGATGATGTCGATCGTCGGCCGCAACTACGGCTCGCGCATCGCCGTCGACCTCCAGACGCTCGGCTGCTGCGGCCCGATCCTGATCGCCTGCCTGTTCACCGAGGACCTGCACCTCGCTCTGATGTCGCTGCTGCTCATCCCCTTTGGTCTCACCACGCGGTCGATGGCCAACGGCGTGCGCGAATTCCTTTATGAAAACGTCATCGCCTCACGGAAGATGGCGATCATCGCCGGCCGCTTCGATATCGCCTTGAAGACGATTTCCCACGGCCTGGTGATGCTCGACGGCGAAGGCAAGATCCAGGTGATCAACCGCCGCGCCCGCGATCTGCTCGGTCTCGACAAGAAGAGCGACCTCAAGGACCGCGATTTCGCCGCTGTGCTCTGCGAAGATGCGGAGAATGCGCCGGAAACCATCCTGCGGCAGCTTTCCAAGCTCGCAGACGGCTCGCTCGAACGCGCGCTCTTCAAGTTCAAGGACGACCGCCATCTCGAATTTTCGGTCAGCCCCCGTTCCGACGGTGGCGTTGTGCTGATCTTCGAGGATGTCACCGCCCGTCTCGCCGCCGAGGAGAAGGTGCTGCACATGGTGCGGTTCGACGCCCTGACCGGCCTGCCGAACCGCGGTCATTTCGCGGATCTTGCCACCAAGAAGCTGAAGCGCCGCGGCGAAGCCCTGGCAGCACTCGCCGTGTTCGACGTCGACGGTTTCAAGCATGTCAACGACTTGCGCGGCCATGTGATCGGCGACCGGCTGCTCGCGGCGATCTCGGCAAGGCTTTCGGCAATGAAGACCGACGGCCTGCTGGCAGGCCGCCTGGTCGGCGACGAATTCGTCGTGCTGCTGACCGGCGGCGACGACGATTGCGAGCTGGAGCGCCAGATCCGTCGCATTCACGCCGAGATCCAGGGCGACTACTACGTCGACGGACTTCGTCTTCCCGTTTCGATGAACAGCGGCTGCGTCGTGCTGCCGTCGCAGGACTTCGATATGGAAAACTGGCAGATCAAGGCGGATCTTGCCCTCAACCATGCGAAATCGACCGGCAACGGCACGCTGACGGCGTTCCGTTCGGAGATGGATGCCCAGTATATCGACGAGCAGAAGCTTCGTGTCGACCTCCGCCAGGCGATCGAGAACCGCGGCCTGCATGTCGTCTACCAGCCGATGTACCGTCCCGACGGCTCCGGCATCGAATGCAGCGAGGCGCTGGTGCGTTGGCGCCATCCGGAGCGCGGCATGGTCGGGCCGAATGTCTTCATCCCCATGGCCGAGGATATGGGGCTCGTTTCGCATATCACCCATCTGGTGCTCGACCAGGCCTGCCGCGACTGCGCGACCTGGCCGGAGCCGATGGCTGTCTCCGTCAACCTCTCGATCCAGGACCTGCGCAACGACGATATCGTCGGTTACGTGGCGGACGTGCTGAAGCGTTATTCGGTCGATCCGTCGCGGCTGCATCTCGAAGTGACGGAAAGCTGCTTCATGGACGAGCCGGTGGCGGTCAGCGCTATCCTCAACCAGTTCCGCGTGACCGGCGTGACGATCGCCATCGACGATTTCGGCACCGGCTTCTCGAGCCTCAGCTATCTGGATTCCCTGCCGCTCGACGTGGTCAAGATCGACCGCGCGTTCATCCGCAATATTGTCGAGGACCAGCGCAAGCTGAAGCTCCTGCGCGGCATCGTGCATCTGTCCCGGGAGCTCGGTCTCAAGATCGTCGTCGAAGGCGTGGAGACGAAGGAGCAGCTCGCGCTGGTCAATCGCCATCGGTTCTCCGACCTGGTCCAGGGGTACGTGTTTTCGATGCCGGTGGCTTCCGAAAAGATCATCGAATTGGCTGCCGAGGGTGCTTCCGCGGCCAAGCTCTCGGCCGTTCGGCGCGGTGCCAAAAGCGCACAGGCCTCGCCGCTTCGGGCCGCGGCGCGTTAAACTCCGCTTAAAATCAGGACAGTGTTAACGGTTTTGGGACGTTAGGAAACGTCCGTTAACTGTTTGTTAACCATATCATTTAGAATTTTACTCAATTCGCGCATCATTCATTGCGGGCTATGGGTCTTTTAGGGTTAATCCTTGGTTAAAGCCCATGGAACAAAACCCAATGCCAATAGATAAGTCCTTTTCCGACGGAAACTTTTCAGCCAAGCTTCTCTCCACCCTCGACCATGTCGAATACCGACGGATCGAGAGCAACGAGGATTTCGAGGAAATCGCCCGGCTTCGATACAAGGCCTACAAGACACACAACGTGCTGCCGGTCGCGGCCACCAAGCTCATCGACGAGATCGACTTCGACAAAAATGCGCATGTCTTCGGCGTCTATTACGACGAGGAACTGGTCAGCACGATCCGCCTCCACCACGTTACGCCGGAGCATCGGGTCTGCCAGTCGATCAGCATTTTCCCGGAAGCCGTGAACGGCCTTCTCGATGCCGGCATGACGCTGATCGACTCGGCGCGTTTTGCGATAGCCCCGGAATATGCCAGCGAACTTTCGGCCATGCCCTATCTGACGGTGCGGCTGACGCCGGTCGCGGCGATCTATTTCGATGCGGACCGCGTGCTGCAGCCGATCCGTCCGGCGCATGCGGCATTTTACCGCCGGTTCTTTTATGCCCAGCCGGTCGTGCCGCCGCGGCGGATCCCGCAATACGATTTCGATCTGATGCTGCTCGCTTCGCAGACTCGCGAACTGCGCTCCAAGATGATGAAGCGCTTTCCGGCATTCCAGTCGGAGGCCTATGAGCGCCGTCTGCTGTTTGCACGCTCCTCGAATTTCGACACCGCGCCGCTTACCATCCTGCCGACGGCTCGTATTGCCGGCCGCCCGAATTCCCCCGAAATGTCCTACCTCACCTGAAGGTCGCGCTTCGGCGTACCGGAAGCCATTGTGGCGGCATTGCGCTTTCCTGCCGGTTTGTGTAAGGCCTGAAGAGACGCCGATCCTGCCGAACGACGGCATGATTCCGGATGTCGACACGGGTTTTCCCGCACGCGCCGACGCTTTGATCAAGCGGACCGCGTGCGGCTGATGAAGGAGACGGGACTGATGGACAATCACCATAGCGGGCCGGTGGAAACGGGTGCTCCGATGGACTATTCGGAACACGACAAGACCTACAACGCCTTCCTCGCCGGTGCGAAATGGGGCACGATGCTGATTATCGTCCTGATGATCGCCATGGCTGCCGGTTTCTTCGGCGGTGCGGGCTTCATCGGCAGCCTTCTCGTCTTCATCATTCTCAATATAGCCGGCGTTTTCCTGCTGCGTTGATCCGGTTCGGCCAACCCGGCCACCGGCTTTGAGGCAGGGCGAAGCTTTTCGCCCGCCTTGCGATATCGACTGGGAGGAGACAGTCTTTGCCGAAGATCGTATTTGTATGCCGTGAAGGTTCCGACGAACCGCGCGTTGCCGCTTCGCCCGAGAGCGTCAAGCGGCTCACCGGCCTAGGGCTCACGGTCGTGGTCGAGAGCGGGGCAGGCCTTGCCTCCGGCGTTCCCGACGCAGCTTTCGAAGCCACCGGCGCCCGCATTGCCGGTTCCGGCGAGGTCGGCTCGGCCGATATCATCCTTCGGGTCAACCGGCCTACGGCGACCGAGATGGCAGCCTACAGACCGGGCGCCGTCGTGTTTGCGGTCATGGATCCCTATGGCAATGAGGCCGCTCTTGCGGACATGGCGAAAGCCGGGCTCACCACGTTTGCCATGGAGCTGATGCCGCGCATCACCCGCGCCCAGTCGATGGACGTGCTTTCTTCCCAGGCGAACCTTGCCGGGTATCGCGCTGTTATCGACGCATCCCATGAATACGGTCGCGCCATGCCGATGATGATGACCGCCGCCGGCACCGTTCCGGCCGCAAAAGTGTTCGTCATGGGCGCCGGTGTTGCCGGTCTGCAGGCGATCGCCACGGCCCGTCGTCTCGGCGCCGTGGTTTCGGCGACCGACGTGCGCCCCGCTGCCAAGGAACAGGTCGCCTCGCTGGGGGCCAAGTTCATCGCGGTCGAGGACGAGGAATTCAAGGCGGCCGAAACGGCTGCCGGTTACGCCAAGCCGATGTCGGAAGCCTACCAGGCCAAGCAGGCGGCCCTGGTTGCCGAGCATATCGCCAAGCAGGACATCGTCATCACAACGGCCCTCATTCCCGGCCGTCCGGCGCCAAAACTGGTCTCGCGGGCCATGCTGGCGTCGATGAAGCCGGGTTCGGTGGCGGTGGACCTCGCCGTCGAGCGCGGCGGCAATATCGAGGGTTCGGAAAAGGGCAAGGTCGCTGATGTCGAGGGTGTCGCCGTGATCGGTTACGCGAATGTCGCGGGCCGCATCGCCGCCTCCGCTTCGGCGCTTTATGCCCGCAACCTGTTCGCCTTCATCGAGACCATGGTCGACAAGGGCACCAAGGAGTTTGCGGTCAATCCCGAGGACGAACTCGTCAAGGCGACCATGCTGACCCATGGCGGACAGGTCGTGCATCCGAATTTTGCGACGGCTGCGGCCGCGTTTGTCGTTGACGCTCCTGTTGCTGCGCCAACCGCAACCGTTGCCCCAGTTGCGGCCGAACCGGCCCGCGTTCGCAAAAAGCCTGCCGCCGTTAACGCCGAAACGGGCGGGGACGCCGCAGCCGAGGAGAAGCTTTGATGGCCAGTGAAGCAATGGACAAGGCGCTGGAGCAGCTCGATCAGGCCGTGACCGCCGTGATCAGCGCCGCCGCCCAGGCACCGGAAGCCGCGAGTGCTGCAACCGGTGGGGCGATCGATCCCTTCGTGTTTCGGCTGGCGATCTTCGTGCTGTCGATCTTCGTCGGTTATTACGTCGTCTGGTCGGTGACGCCGGCGCTGCATACGCCGCTGATGGCGGTGACCAACGCGATCTCTTCGGTCATCGTCGTCGGCGCGCTGCTTGCGGTCGGCATATCGGCGAGCGGCTTTGCGACCGGCTTCGGTTTCGTGGCGCTGGTGCTCGTTTCGGTGAACATCTTCGGCGGCTTCCTGGTGACCAGCCGGATGCTTGCCATGTACAAGAAAAAAGATCGCTGAGGGTTCGGATACATGTCGCAGAGCCTCGCAGCCTTCCTCTATCTCGTCTCCGGCGTGCTGTTCATCATGGCGCTCCGGGGTCTTTCCCACCCGACGACCAGCCGCAAGGGCAATGTCTACGGCATGGTCGGCATGGGTATCGCCATTGTCACCACGCTGCTGCTCGCCACGCCCACCTTCGGCGGCTTCATCCTGATCGTGTTGGCGCTCAGCCTCGGCGGTGGGGCAGGGGCTTATATCGCCCGCACCATTCCGATGACGGCGATGCCGCAGCTCGTCGCGGGCTTCCATTCGCTGGTCGGCTTTGCCGCGGTGATGGTGGCGGCGGCAGCACTTTATGCGCCCGATTCCTTCGGCATCGGCGCGATCGGCCATATTCACGGCCAGGCGCTGATCGAACTGGCGCTCGGCGCGGCGATCGGCGCGATCACCTTTACCGGCTCGGTCATCGCCTTCCTGAAGCTCGATGGGCGGATGTCCGGCAAGCCGATCATGCTGCCCTACCGGCACGTCATCAATATCGGCCTGCTGGTGCTGGTCGTCGTCTTCGTCTTCGGCCTGGTGCAGACCGAAAGCCATTTCGACTTCTGGCTGGTCGTGGCGCTGGCATTGGCGCTCGGCGTGCTCCTGATCGTGCCGATCGGCGGCGCGGACATGCCGGTCGTCGTCTCGATGCTGAATTCCTATTCCGGCTGGGCCGCAGCCGGCATCGGGTTCACGCTCGGCAATCTGGCGCTGATCATCACCGGCGCGCTGGTCGGCTCCTCGGGCGCGATCCTTTCCTACATCATGTGCAAGGGGATGAACCGGTCCTTCATCTCGGTCATCCTGGGCGGCTTCGGCGGCGAGACGGCGTCTGCTGCCGGCGACGACGGCGTGCAGCGGACCGTCAAGCAGGGCTCTGCCGACGATGCGGCCTTCCTGATGCAGAACGCTGAAAAGGTGATCATCGTGCCGGGTTACGGCATGGCCGTCGCCCAGGCGCAGCATGCATTGCGCGAGCTCGCCGACACGCTGAAGAGCCACGGCGTCGAGGTCAAATACGCGATCCATCCGGTCGCCGGCCGCATGCCGGGCCATATGAACGTGCTGCTCGCCGAAGCCAATGTCCCCTATGACGAGGTCTTCGAACTGGAAGACATCAACGCGGAGTTCGCGCAAGCCGACGTCGCCTATGTCATCGGCGCCAACGACGTCACCAACCCTGCGGCCCGCGACGACAAGACCTCGCCGATCTACGGCATGCCGATCCTCGACGTCGACAAGGCGAAGACCTGCCTGTTCGTCAAGCGCTCGCTCGGCTCGGGCTATGCCGGCATCGACAACACACTGTTCTACAAGGACGGCACGATGATGCTGCTCGGCGACGCCAAGAAGATGACCGAGGACATCGTCAAGGCGATGAAGCACTAAGGCCAGTTGAACAGCGAACATGGAGCCCGGCATTGCCGGGCTTTTTTGTGAAGACGGATCGTGCGACATTGGAAGTGAGCAGGAGGCTAGGATGGCAAGTATAACGATATCACTTCCGGACGCTGCCAAGGATTGGATCGATGAACAAGTCCGCAGCGGTGGATATGCTAGTGCCGCCGAGTATGTGAACGAATTGGTTACGCAGGAGCGAGTTCGGCAAGGCGAAGAGCTTTCGCTTGAAGAGGTGCGCCACCTGATCAAAGCCTCTAAGGCGAGCGGCATTGGGACGAGGAGTATGGACGAGTTGTTTGCCGAGGCAGAGCGGCTCGTAGAGGCGAAGAAGGCTAGACGTGCCTGAGTATCGGCTTACGTCCAGAGCCGAATCAGAAATTGTCGATATCATTCGCTATGGGATTGAGACATTTGGAGTGTTGCAGGCGCAGCACTACGTTGATGAACTGACGCATTGCTTCGAACTCCTTGTAGAGAATCCGCGCATGGGGAGGGCCGTTCCCGATTTTGGCGAGTCCGTGCGCCGCCACATACATGCGCGTCATATCGTTCTCTATGAAATTAACGCTCCTGGCATCCTGATCCTTGCAGTGGTTCACGTTCGCAGCGTGGTTCGACTCATCAAGTCGTAACAATATTCGGATCTTGCAGACACCCTATGACCATCCCCACCAAGCACCCTTATGATTTCGATCCCACCTATGGCATGGGGCTGAAGGAGCTTCAGGCGGTGGTGCCGCCTCCGGCGCCAGAGGGTTTCGATGGGTTCTGGAAGGACCGCTATCGTCGGGCGATGACCGTTGATCCGGAGCCGGGTCTGCGCAAGAGCGGGCTCGATCATCCGAAATGGCATGTCTTCGACATCGCCTACATGTCGACGGGCCGGTTTCCGATCGGCGGCTGGCTTCTCTTACCGCGGCAGGGGGAGATCAGGCGTGGACTGGTCGTTGGTCATGGATATGGCGGGCGCGACGCGCCGGATCTCGATATTCCGGTCGAGGAGACAGCCGTCCTGTTTCCCTGCTTCCGAGGCATGTCGCGCAGCACCCGCCCGCCGATTTCGCCGGACTCCCACTGGCATGTGCTGCACGATATCGACAAGCCGGACCGGTACATCATCGGAGGCTGCGTCGACGACCTTTGGATCGCGGTGAGTATGCTGATCGCCCTTTACCCCTGGCTTTCCGGCCATGTCGGCTATAGCGGCATCAGCTTCGGCGGCGGCATCGGCGGGCTTGCCATTCCCTTCGACAACCGGATCGATCGAGGGCATCTGTCGCTGCCGACCTTCGGGCATCAGGAATTGCGGCTGAAGCTGAAAAGCATCGGCAGCGCTGCCTCGGTCCAGGCCTATCAGGCGAAATACGGCAATGCGCTGAAGACGCTGCGCCTGCATGATTCGGCGGTGGCGGCGAGCCGCATCACCGTGCCGATGCTGACGAGCGTCGCGCTATTCGATCCCGCGGTTGCGCCGCCCTGCCAGTTCGCCGTCGCCAACGCAGTTCCGAAATCGAAATTTAATGAAATCTTCATCCTGGATGCCGGACATTTCGACTATCCTGGTAGCATGTTGCAAGAGGCGGCGCTTCGCGAGAAGGCCGGACAGTTCTTCAAGGTGTCATGAACCGCGAATATCTGCGCTGGTACAGCCAGCGGCTCCATCGAGACATGGAACTCCTGGTGTTCGGCCATGCCGGCGCCAAGGTGCTGATGTTCCCGACCCGCGAGGGGCGTTTCTGGGAATATGAAGAGCTTGGCATCGTCGGAAGCCTTGCCGACAAGATCCGCGCCGGCCAGTTGCAGCTCTATTGCGTCGACGGATTGGCGACCGAGACCTTCTACGACGCAAGGCAGCATCCGTCGGTGCGCATCCGGAGGCACGCGGCGTTCGAGGATTATATCCTCAACGAGGTTCTGCCGCTGATGGCAGACCGGAACGGACATGACTGCACGATCGTTCAGGGCTGCAGCCTCGGTGCCTTCCAGGCCGCCAGCATCGTCTTTCGCCATCCGCACCTGTTCCGCAAGCTCGTCGCGTTTTCCGGGCGTTACGACCTGACGCTGAAGGTCGAGGCGTTCGACGACCTGATGGACGGTTATTACGACGAGACCGTCTATTTCCACACCCCGTCGCATTTCCTGCCCGGCATCACCAGCGAATGGCAGATCGAAAGGCTGCGGCAGGTGGAGATCGTGCTGACGATCGGCGATGCCGACCCTTTCCTCGACAACAACCAGCATCTCAGCCGGGTTCTGTCCGAGAAGGGCGTCGGGCATCGGATGCATGTCTGGGACGGGCGCGCCCACCGGGCCGGCGCCTGGCGCAAGATGGCAGCGCTCTATATCTGAGGGTAGGGGCGGAAATCAGCTCTGCCGACAGGCGGCGATATCAGGTGTTGGCGCGGGTGCGGGCCGCGCCGTCCTGGGCCGGCTTGTAATTGGGGTCGAGACGCATGGCGTGCGAATAGGACTTGTAGGCGCGTGCCTTGTCGCCGCGGCGCTCATAGACCAGCGCCTGGTTGGCCCAGGATTCAGCGAGCTTGTCGTTGAGCTCGATCGCGCGGTTGAAGTCGGCAAACGCGTTGTCGTCGTCGTTCAAGGCGACATAGGAAATGCCGCGGCCGTTGTAGGGCTCCGGCGAATTCGCCGACAGCGAGATGGCCTTCGAGAAATCGTCGATCGCCTGGGCGTGCTGGCCGCGCAGCTGGTAGATCAGGCCGCGATTGTGCCAGGCCCGGCCATCGGTGGTTTCCAGCTGGATCGCCTTGTTGAAGTCGTTGAAGGCTTCGTTGGTGCGGCCGGCCTGGCGATAGATATTGCCGCGGCCGATATAGGCGACGTCGTAATTCGGGTTGATCTGCAGCGAGCGGTTGTAGTCGTTGGCCGCTTCGACAGGCTTGCCCATGTTGCGGTAGACCAGTGCCCGGTTGGCATAGGCCTGGTAGAACTGCGGATTGAGCTGGATGGCGCGGTTGAAGTCCTCGAGGGCGCGCGAAAACTCGCCGGCGCGTCCGTAGGCCGTACCACGGACGTTATAGCCTTCCGGATCCTGCGGGCTGGAATTGATGACGGAAGAGAGCGAGGAGATGTTCTCTTGGGACCCCTGGGCGCGATCGACGGTGATCATGTCTGTCGAGGTCGTGGTCGAGCAGCCGGCAAGCGCCAGAAGGGCGATCAGCGCAGCAGGCAACGTTGTTTTGCGACGGAAAGGAGAAGCTTGGGTCAAGAGGCCGGAAATTTCGGTTCCACGATCGAGAACGGCATTTTTGGCGGCCATCAGGCGCATTTCCTCATGTCGGTGCAAAGGCATTGGAAGTCTCGGACCAAATCAAAAGAGCGGCGGCGCCCATGTCGCCACCGCCCTGAAAGCACATGAAAACGTCCAAAAAACGGCCGATCAACGAGCCGGGCGCGCAGGAACCGCACGAGCGGGAGCGGCAATCAGGCCTTCGCGCTGCATGCGCTTGCGAGCAAGCTTGCGAACGCGACGGACAGCCTCTGCCTTTTCACGGGCGCGCTTTTCAGACGGCTTCTCGTAATAATCGCGCATCTTCATTTCACGGAAAATGCCTTCGCGCTGCATCTTCTTCTTGAGAGCGCGGAGCGCCTGATCGACGTTGTTGTCGCGGACAAGTACCTGCACGTGAATCCCGTTCCTTTGGTTTGTTGCTCGCCTGGATCGGTACGATTCGAGGCGAAAGAATAACGTCCGCTCGGCCTGGAGCCGTGCGATTGATGACGGCAGATAGCAGAAGAGATGTGCGAAGTCCAGACGCATTAAGGCCGATTTGCGCCAATTCCGCCGCCTTTTAAGGAGTTGCCGTAAAATCTGAATAGCCGGTCGCAATTTACGGTCGGAGTGCCGGTCGATCCTCACGAATTCGCGGACGATCTTGCCGGTGTCGATGGGGAGGGCGAATGCGTCGCAATAGAGCCATTGCGACGCATATTGATTTGCAATGGGTATGGCACTACCCAAATGCCGGCCCTGCGATTAGGGCCGACGATCCGAGGAGTTCGAGGCGAGATGCGCAGATATTCGGTTTTCGCCGTGGCCCGCGAGGCAATGCGTGCCCACAAGGGCTGGGAAGCACAGTGGGCCTCGCCGGAGCCGCGCAGCGCTTATGACGTGATCATCGTCGGCGCCGGCGGGCATGGCCTGGGCGCTGCCTATTATCTGGCCAAGGAACACGGCATCACCAATGTCGCGGTGATCGAAAAGGGCTGGCTCGGCGGTGGCAATACCGGCCGCAACACGACGATCATCCGCTCCAACTATCTCTATGAAGAGAGTATGGACATCTACGAGCATTCGCTGAAGCTCTGGGAGGGGCTGAGCCAGGATCTCAACTACAATGTCATGTATTCGCCGCGCGGCGTAATGATGCTGTCGCACAACACCCACGACATGCAGAGCTTCAAGCGGCATATCAACGCCAACAGGCTCTACGGCATCGACAACGAATGGCTGACGCCGGAACAGGCCAAGGCCTTCGTGCCGGTGCTCGATATTGCCAAGATGGCGCGTTACCCGATCAACGGCGCCGCCCTGCAGCGGCGCGGCGGCACGGCCCGCCACGATGCGGTCGCCTGGGGTTATGCGCGTGCGGCGTCCGACCGCGGCGTGCATATCATCCAGAATTGCGAAGTGACCGGCATCCGTCGCGGCCCGAACGGCGAGGTCCTGGGCGTCGAGACAAGCAAGGGCTTCATCGGGGCGAAGAAGATCGGCGTTTCGGCCGCCGGCCATTCGTCCGTCGTGATGGAGATGGCGGGTGTGCGGGTGCCGCTCCATTCAACTCCGCTGCAGGCGCTGGTCTCCGAGCCGCTGAAGCCGATCTTCCCCTGCGTCGTCATGTCGAACACGGTGCATGCCTATATCTCGCAGTCGGACAAGGGCGAACTCGTCATCGGCGCCGGCACCGACCAGTACAATTCCTATTCCCAGACCGGCGGGCTGCAGATCATCACCCACACGCTCGATGCCATCTGCGAACTCTTCCCGATGTTCCGGCGGGTGAAGATGATGCGCCAATGGGGCGGTATCACCGACAACACGCCGGACCGTTCGCCGATCCAGGGCGTCACCCCGGTGCCGGGCCTGTTCGTCAATTGCGGCTGGGGAACCGGCGGCTTCAAGGCGACGCCGGGTTCGGCCAATCTCTTCGCGCATCTGATCGCCAAGGGCGAGCCGCACCGGCTGGCAGCGGGGCTGAACCTCGACCGGTTCCGCACCGGCCGGCTGATCGACGAGGCGGCCGCCGCCGCCGTGGCGCATTAATACAGGGACATCAAGATGCTGCTGATCCATTGCCCCTATTGCGAAGAAGACCGCTCGGAACTGGAATTCCGCTGGGCCGGCGAGGCGCATATTGCGCGGCCGGAAAATATCTCGGCGATTTCCGACGAGGAGTTCGCGGAATATTTCTTCCTGCGCAACAACGAAAAAGGCCTCACCTATGAACGCTGGCGGCATATCCACGGCTGTGGCCGGTTCTTCAACGCGGCGCGCGACACGGTGAGCGACAGGTTCCTGGTGACCTACAAGGCGGGAATGCCGAAGCAACCGCTCCCGGAAACCGGAGCCTCCGAAAAGACCGTCGAGACCTATGAAGCGACCGAAGGAGACGCCCGATGAGCGCTTCCTCCAATTCCGGCACCTTTCGCATCAAGGGTGCGGGGCGGTTGACGCCCGCCCGCACGGCGCGCTTCACCTTCGACGGCAAGAATTATACCGCGCTGGAAGGCGATACCGTCGCCTCGGCGCTGCTGGCGCATGGCATCCATCTGGTTGGCCGCTCATTCAAATATCATCGGCCGCGCGGAATCTTGTCTGCTGGTCCGGAAGAGCCGAATGCGCTGATCGACGTGTCGCGCGATGCGGCGCGGCGCCAGCCGAACGTGCGGGCGACCGTGCAGGAAGTCTTCGACGGCGCCAAGATAGCCTCGCAGAACCGCTGGCCGTCGCTGAAGTTCGATGTCGGAGCGGTCAACAATCTGTTCTCGCCGTTCTTTGCGGCCGGCTTCTACTACAAGACCTTCATGTGGCCGCGCGAGGCCTGGGTGAAGATCTACGAACCCTTCATCCGCCGTGCGGCCGGTCTCGGCGTTGCGCCGACCGAAGAAGATCCCGATCATTATGCCAACCGCTATGCCCATTGCGACGTGCTGGTTGCCGGTGCCGGTGTTGCCGGCCTGACGGCGGCGCTTTCGGCTGCTGCGACGGGGCAAAGCGTTTTCCTGGTCGACGAACAGCCGGAAGTCGGCGGCGCGCTGCATTACGACGCGGCGACCACGATCAACGGGCAAAACGGTTACGACTGGGCGCAGGCGACGGCGGCAAAGCTGAAGGCCATGCCGAACGTGACGGTGCTGACCCGCACGACGGTGTTCGGTTATTACAATCATGGTTTCCTCGGCCTCGTGGAGCGGGTGACCGACCATGTCGCAAAGCCCGGCAAGGACCTGCCCCGCGAACGGCTGTGGCAGGTGCGGGCGAAAAAGGTGGTGCTGGCGACCGGTTCGATCGAGCGGCACATGGTGTTTGCCAATAACGACCGGCCGGGCATCATGCTGGCGTCTGCGGCACGCACCTTCCTCAACCATCACGGTGTTGCGGTCGGAAGACAGGTCGGCGTCTACACGGCCCATGATTCGGCTTACGAGACGGCCTTCGACTTGAAGCGGGCAGGTGTCTCGATCGCCGCGATCGTCGATTGCCGTGCCGATCCCGGCGAGGCGCTGCTGGCGGAAGCCCGCGGGCTCGGCATCTCCGTGCTGAGCGGCCACTCGGTGACCGATACCGGGGGCCGGCTGAGGATTTCTTCGATGACGGTGGCGCGCAACGGCGGCGGCGAGGCCCGCAAGATTGCTGTCGACGCGCTGATCGTTTCGGCCGGCTGGACGCCTTCGGTGCATCTGTTTTCGCAGTCGCGCGGAAAACTCCGGTTCGACGACGTCAACCAACGTTTCCTGCCGAATATCTATGCGCAGGATTGCGTTTCCGTCGGCTCCTGCAACGGCACGGACGATCTGGCCGAAATGATCGACGAGGCGATTGTTGCGGGTGGCGGTTCGATCGCCGTTGCAGGCGAAAACCGGTTCGAATGGACCGGCGGCATGATCGGTGCGGCGGAAGGTGCGGGGCCGGATACGACGGTAAAAGCCTTCGTGGATTTCCAGCACGACGTGACCGCCAAGGACATCCGCCTTGCGGTGCGCGAGGGGATGCACTCGATCGAGCATATCAAGCGCTTCACCACCAACGGCATGGCGTCGGACCAGGGCAAGCTTTCCAACATGCACGGTCTGGCGATTGCCGCCGAAATGCTCGACCGGCCGATCCCGCAGGTGGGGCTGACGACGTTCCGCGCGCCCTACACGCCGGTGACCTACGGCACGCTGGTGGGGCATTCGCGCGGAGAACTTTTCGATCCGGCGCGCAAGACGCCGATGCATTCGCTCGAAACGGCCGAAGGCGCCGAATTCGAGGATGTCGGCAACTGGAAGCGCGCCTGGTATTACCCGAAGCGCGGCGAGGATATGCTGGCTGCCGTCAACCGCGAATGCCGGACGGTGCGCGAGGTAGCGGGCGTGTTCAACGGTTCGACGCTCGGCAAGATCGAGGTGGTGGGTCCCGATGCGGCGCAGTTCCTCAACCTCCTCTATACGAATGCCTGGGACAGCCTGAAGCCGGGCAAGAGCCGCTACGGGATCATGACCCGTGAGGACGGTTTCGTTTATGACGACGGCGTCGTCGGCCGACTTGCCGAGGACCGGTTCCATGTAACGACCACGACCGGCGGGGCGCCGCGCGTGCTGCACCACATGGAAGACTATCTGCAGACGGAGTTCCCGCATCTCAAGGTCTGGCTGACCTCGACCACCGAGCAATGGGCGGTCATCGCCGTGCAGGGGCCGAAGGCGCGCGAGATCATCCAGCCGTTCGTCGAGGGCGTCGATATTTCCAACGAGGCCTTTCCGCATATGAGCGTGGTGGAATGCAGCGTGATGGGCGTGCCGGCGCGGCTCTTCCGCGTCTCGTTCACCGGCGAACTCGGTTTTGAGCTCAACGTGCCGGCCGACTACGGTCCGGCCGTCTGGAAGGCGATATGGGAGCGGGCGGAGCCGATGGGGGCCTGCCTTTACGGCACCGAGACCATGCACGTACTGCGCGCCGAAAAGGGCTATATCATCGTCGGCCAGGATACCGACGGTACGGTAACCCCGGACGATGCCGGGCTCGGCTGGGCGGTGTCGTCCAAGAAGCCGGATTTCGTCGGCATTCGCGGGCTGAAGCGTCCCGACCTGGTGCGCGAGGGCCGCAAGCAGCTCGTCGGGCTGCTCACCAAGGACCCGGCACTTGTGCTGGAGGAGGGTGGCCAGATCGTCGCCGATCCGAACCAGGCCAAGCCGATGACCATGCTTGGCCATGTGACCTCCGCCTACTGGTCGGAGAATTGCGGCCGCTCGATCGCGCTGGCGCTGGTCGCCGGCGGACGGGCGCGGATCGGAGAGACGCTCTATGTGCCGCTCAAAGACAGGACGATCGAAGTGGAAGTGACCGACATGGTGTTCTTCGACAAGGATGGAGGCCGCATCCATGGCTGATTCTGGGGCTGATTTCCGTTCAGGCACGGCAAGCCGTACGCTGCCGCTTGCCGGTCATCACGGCTCGCACAATGCGACGCTCACGGTGGCGCCGTCCGCCGAGCGCATCTCGCTACGCGTTCGGGCCGAGGAGGTCGCCGCATTGTCCGGGGCGCTCGGCGTCGATCTGCCGGTGAGGCCGAAGACGTCGGCTTCCGCCAATGGTCGCACCGCGCTCTGGCTCGGGCCGGACGAGTGGCTGGTGATTGGAGACGGAGGCAGCGATGTCGGCAACAGCCTGATGCAGGCGGCCAAGAATTCCGGCGTGCTTCATTCGGCAACCGACGTCTCCCATCGCAACACGGCAATCCTCGTCTCCGGACCGGGTGCGGCGGCGGCAATCAATGCCGGTTGCCCGCAGGACCTGTCGCTGAAGGTTTTTCCGGTCGGCGCCTGCTCGCGCACCATTCTGGGCAAGGTGGAGATCGTGCTCCTTAGAACGGCGCAGGATGCCTTCCGGGTGGAGGTCTGGCGGTCGTTTTCGCGCTACGCGTTCGGCCTGCTCTCCGAGGGTGCTCAGGATGCCGCGCTATAAGACAATAGCCTAACTTGACTCGGGCGGCAGGAACCGCACTCTCCGATCAGCAAGGGGAGGATGTCATGGGACAATTTACACTGATGGCGATCGCCGTCATCGCGGCGGTGATCGGCGGGGCGATTGCCGCGAAACTTGCGGGGATCGAGATCTGGAAAGGCGCGCTGATCGGCGCCTGCGCGTCCGTCGCCGGGGTGATCGCCTCCTCCGCACCGGGTATCGACCGGAACCTGTCGATCCCGATGGCCGGCCTGATCGCGGCCGGCATTTCCGGCTCGGCCGTCGGCCTGACACCGACGCGCACCGCCCAGATCGCGATCGGTGCGGCATTGCCGCCGCTCATCGGTTTCGTGCTGATGGAAATGGGGGCTTAGGCGCGAGGCGTCATTCGCCGGGCTGGGCCCACCGTCGTCCGATCCTCTCACAGCGAAAGGTTTAAGCCTGCTTCCCGCTCGATATAGGCGCGCTGCTGATCGGTGATGTAGTCGCGCACGATCGGTGCCGCATCGCGCGAGCGCGACAGCTGCATATGAAAGACCAACTGGCTGCCGGTGCGGAACATCATCTCGGCGCTGATCAGGTAGAATTCCCACATGCGGGCGAAACGCTCGTCGTAAAGAGCAATGACCGCATCACGGTTCTTTTGGAACCGTTCCGACCATTGGGCAAGCGTGGCGGCATAATGCACGCGCAGGAATTCGAGATCGGTCACCCACAGGCTGTTGCGCTCGACCACCTCGAAGACCTCCGACAGGGCCGGCGAGTAGGCGCCCGGGAAAATGTACTTGCGCAGCCAGGGGCTCGCCATGCCGGGCGGGCTCATATGGCCGATCGAGTGCAGCACCACCAGCCCGTCGTCCGGCATCAGGCTATTCAGCTTGGCGAAGAACTCGTCATAATGATGCACGCCGACATGTTCGAACATGCCGACCGAAACGATGCGGTCGAATGTTTCCGTCACGTCGCGATAATCCTTGAGCTCGAAGCGGACACGGTTGTCGAGCCCGGCCGCCTGCGCCCGTGAGGAGGCGAGCGCCTGCTGTTCCTTCGACAAAGTGACACCGAGGACTTCGACATCTTCGAGCCTCGCGAGGTAGAGCGCTAGGTCGCCCCAGCCGCAGCCGATATCAAGTACCTTCATGCCCGGCTTGAGGCCGAGCTTGGCTGCCAGCAGCCGCAGCTTGTTACGCTGTGCCTGTTCCAGCGTCTCGGACGGCTCGCGGAAATAGGCGCAGGAATAGAGCATGTTGGCGTCGAGGAAGAGTTTGTAGAAGTCGTTGCCGAGATCGTAATGGTGCGCGACGTTCTGCTGCGCCTGGCCGCGGCGGTTGGACTGCTGCCGCTTGCGGAAGCGCATTTTGATGCTACGCAGCACTTTCTGGAGCGGATAGGAGCCGAGCGAGAGCCGGTTGACCGAAAACAGCGTCAGGAAATCGCGCAGCGTCGAGCCGTCCTCGAACCGCATCGTGCCGTCCATATAGGCTTCGCCCGCCGCCAGTTCCGGATTGAACACCAAGGTCCGGTAGAGCCGTTTGTCGGTGAGGCGCATGGTTACCGACGGGCCGGGCGTACCGGCGAACACATGGCGGCTGCCCTCCGCATCGATGACCGTCAGGCGGCCGCGGCGGATAAAGGATTTCATCATATGCGACAGCGGAAACATCAGAATCCCCCCGGAACCGAGCATGGCAGCCGGGGAGAGGCTAACATCAAGTGTCGAGATTTGCGATCAACACTTCGCGCGCAGGCTCAAGCCTGCCAGCCCTTCCACTTCACCCAGCGGCCGTGGGGATCGATGCGGCCGAGTTCCCGGGTCTCGCCGGTCGGCCAGATCTGCAGGCTGAGTGCAGCGCCGGCCGGATCGTCGTCCATTTCCATCTGCAGGCGGGCAAGTGGGGCGTCTTCCGTCGCACGGCTGCCGGCCTCGGCGATGATCGCCTCGCCCGCGGCGCGGGCTTGCGGCGGCAGGTATTGCCAGGCGATCGAATGGTAGACGACATGGATTGTGCCGGGCACCAAGGTGTTCAGGCGCTTGTCGCGTAGCCACGCGAGCGCGTCGCCCTTTTCGACCAGGACCTTGTTGGCGCGGGCGATTTCGAGTGCGGCGCGCGTGCGTTCCATGCGGTCCGTCTGGTCGGCCCAGATGTAGGACAGCAGCCGCAGGCTGTCTTCAGGCGAGTTGGGGTCGAGCGGGTTGAGGTCGCAGCCGGCGCGGTCCGCAACGGTGATCTTGACATCAGGCGGGGATGGACCTTGCCAATCGGGCTTGAGCCGGACCGGCGATGACGGATTGCCCCAGAGGAAACCGCCGAGATCGTGATGGTAGCGGTCCCAGTTGAGGTTGAGTCCCATGCTGGCGCCGAATTCCGACAGGATCAGCGGCTTGCCGAACAGTCGGGCAATGGTGAGGAAGCCTGCGAGCAGGCCGCTCGAGCGGCGCACCTCGTTGGTCTGAGGCGCGAAATTCAGCCGGTCGAGAATGAAGGCTTCCTGTGTTTCGAAGGCTGTGGCGATCGCCGTCCAGAGCACGTCGTCGCTCACGTCGTTCGGCGGATAGGCGGCCTTCAGGCGATCGTCCTTGCCGTCGATGACCAGCGCATGCAGCGCGCCGGCGAGGCGGGTGGGCACGAGGTCCCCCCGGGTGGCAGGATCTCCTTCCCAGCTGAGAATTCGCCGGCCCACTTCGGTCGAACGGTCAAGATGTTCCAGCATCAATGTGCCGAGGCGAGCGGTAAAGGGCGACCCCAGGATTCGACCCCCGACGATCTGTTCCCGGAACGCTTGCCTGATTTCGTCTTCGGATGCCATGGCGCTCACACTCCTTCCGGCCGGTCCTTCGGGTCGAACTGGATGATGGTGATCCAGATGGCCGTGAGCGCCGATTTCCTTTCGTTCTCGATCTCGACCGAGACGTCGTATGTGGTCATCAGCATGCCGGCGCCGCGGAAGCGGGTTTCGGCCAGCGTGAAATGGCCGCGGATGCGGCTGCCGCTTTTGACCGGCGACATGAAGCGGATGCGGTCGAACCCGTAATTGATGCCCATCGTCTGTTCGCGGATCCTCGGCACGCAATCGAAGTTCATGGCGGACAGCAGCGACAGCGTCAGGAAGCCGTGGGCGATGGTGCCGCCGAAGGGGCTTTCGGCCGTGGCGCGCTCCGGATCGACATGAATGAATTGATGATCTTGGGTGGCGTTCGCGAAGAGGTCGATCATCGGCTGATCCACCGTGATCCATTCAGATACGCCGACTTCCGTGCCAACCAAACCTTCGACTTCGGTTAGCGAAATTTCACGCATGCGACCTCACTGATTTCTTCTGGACGTTGACAATCCCGGACGAAACGACGCCTCGCACTTCCCCGAAAATGCTCAATAGCTGCCGGACTTTACAGGGTTTGCCCTGGTTGGCGAGCGGTTTTTGCGGCGCGTCATTCCTCGATGCAGAAACGCACGGAACGGGCGGGAAGCACCTGATTCCACAGCTCGCGGGAGGCGAAATGCCTCCATCCCCAGCCGGGAAGCGCGAAGCTGGCCTGCTCGTGGCCGCGGTTGAAGAGGATGGCGATGCGGGTGTCCCTGTCGGTCTGTCGGTCGAGCGTCTTCAGCACCATGCCGAGCACCGGGTTGCCGGGATTTTCCCAGTCGCCGACCTCCATGGGCTTGCCGGAGGTGGACAGCCATTCGACATCGCCGTTGCCGGCGAAGAAGGAGGTTTCCGAAAAGACCGCGAAGCGTTTTCGAAGCGCGGCGAGTATGGCGGTGTGTTCGACGAGCACCTTGTCAATCTTGCTCCAGTCGAACCAGGTGATCACATTGTCCTGGCAATAGGCATTGTTGTTGCCGCGCTGGCTGCGTCCGGCTTCGTCGCCCATGGTGAGCATCACCGTGCCGCGGCTGGCAAACAGGGTGGAGATGAGGGCCGCGGCATCGCGGCGGCGGTTCTCGTTGATCGCCGCATCCTCGGTCTCGCCTTCGACGCCGTTGTTCCAGGAGAAATTCTCGCCGTGGCCGTCGCGGTTCTGTTCGCCGTTCGCCTCGTTGTGTTTGTGCTCGTTGGAGACGAGATCCATCAGCGTGAAGCCGTCATGGGCGGCGAGGAAGTTGACGGTGCGGCTGCGGCCGGACCTTTCGAAAATATCCGATGACCCGGAAAGCCGCGTGGCGAGCGCGCCGGTCGTCCATTGGTCGCCGCGCCAGTAGCGGCGCATGTCGTCGCGGGCGCGGTCGTTCCATTCAAGGAAGGGTTCCGGGAAATTGCCGAGCTGGTAGCCGCCGGGCCCGATATCCCACGGTTCGGCGATCAGGATGCGGTCCTTCAGCGCCTCGTCGGAGATCATCGCCTTCAGGGTCTCGCCCTTGGCGTCGAAGCCGCCTTCCGTGCGGCCGAGGACGGGAGCGAGGTCGAAACGGAAACCGTCTATGCCGGCATGGACGACGAAATGGCGGAGCGTATCGACGATCAGCCGGCGGACATAAGGGTGGTCGCAGGCGACCGTGTTGCCGGTGCCGGTATCGTTGACCAGATGGCCGGGCTCGCCGTGGACATGGCGGTAATAGGAGCGGTTGTCGATGCCGCGCATGGAGAGTGTCGCGCCAAAGCGGTCGCTCTCGCCGGTATGGTTGAAGACGAGATCGAGGATGGTGCCGATGCCGGCCTGGTGCAGCGTCGCGACCGTCTCGCGCAGTTCCCTGATGCCGCCGGGGCAGAGGCGCGGGTCGAGCGCCATGAAGGCAACCGGATTGTAGCCCCAGCCGTTGGTGAGACCGAGCGGGGGAAGGTGGCGTTCATCGATCCAGGCGGTGATTGGCATCAGTTCGATGGCATCGACGCCGATCTTCTTCAGGTGCGCGACGATCGAGGGATGGGCAAGCGCTGCGACCGTGCCGCGCTGTTTTTCCGGGATCGCTGGATGGAGCATGGTGAAGGGTTTGACCGCGACCTCGTAGACGAAGCCGCCGGGCGGCAGGATCGGCCGGCCGATCTTGGCGAGCGGATCGCGGGTGACGATCGCCCTTGGAACCAGATCGGCGGTGTCGACGCCGAACATCGAGAGCCGGGCGTCGTGCCGGAAGGGGCGGTCCAGTTCGCGGGCATAAGGGTCGACGAGCAGTTTCGAGGAGTCGAACCAGGAGCCGTTATCGGGATCGTAGGCACCCCAGGCGCGGTAGCCGTAACGGGCGCCGGCACCGAGTGCCGGCACCGAGATGCGGTGGATGTCGTCCCGGCCGCGCACCAGCCGGTGGCGGGCGGTTTCCTTCTTTCCCTCGGCGTCGAAAAGGCAGAGCTCGATCCGCTCGGCATGGTGCGACCAGACGGCGAAATCCGCGCCGTCTGCCGTTAAAGTCACGCCGCCCTGGATCGCCGTTTTTGCCATAGGGTCAGGTAATCACGGTCGGCTTGTCGCGGCCTGTCCTCTTGCGCAGATCGGAGATCTGGTCGGCAACAGCGATGAGGTCGGCGAGCGCCTCCTGCGTGTCGATCGCGTGACGGGACGCGTCCGGCTCGTAGCGCTCGACATAGACGCGGATCGTGGCGCCCGACGTGCCGGTGCCGGAGAGGCGGAAGACGACGCGGGAGCCGCCTTCGAAGAGGATGCGGATGCCTTGGTTCTTGGAGACGGAACCATCGATCGGATCGTGATAGGCGAAGTCGTCGGCAGTTGCGACCTTCAGCGCGCCGAACGACTGGCCGGGGAGGGTCGCCAGCTTGTCGCGCAGGGCGATGATCAGCAGGTTGGCGGCGTCCGAATCGACCTCTTCGTAGTCGTGGCGGGAATAGTAGTTGCGGCCGTATTCGGCCCAGTGCGACTTGACGATCTCCTCGACGCTTTCGTTGCGGGCGGCCATGATGTTCAGCCAGAAGAGCACTGCCCAGAGGCCGTCCTTTTCGCGCACGTGGTCGGAGCCGGTGCCGAAGCTTTCCTCGCCGCAGACAGTCGCCTTGCCGGCGTCAAGCAGGTTGCCGAAGAATTTCCAGCCGGTCGGGGTTTCGTACATGCCGATCTTCAGCTTTTCGGCGACACGGTCGGCGGCGGCACTGGTCGGCATGGAGCGGGCGATGCCGGCGATGCCGCGGGCGTAACCGGGAGCGACGGTGGCGTTGGCGGCGATGATCGCAAGGCTGTCGGAGGGGGTAACGAACATGCCCTTGCCGACGATCATGTTGCGGTCGCCGTCGCCGTCTGACGCGGCGCCGAAATGCGGTCCGTCGGGGCTCATCACGTCGTCATAGAGTTCCTTGGCGTGGACGAGGTTCGGGTCCGGGTGGTGGCCGCCGAAATCCGGCAGCGGAACCGCGTTGCGCACCGAGCCTTCCGGGGCGCCGAGGCGGGTTTCGAGGATCTGCCGCGCATAGGGGCCGGTGACGGCGCCCATCGAATCGATGACGACATTGACGCCGCTGGCGATCAAGGCGCGGATCGACGGGAAGTCGAACAGCTGCTCCATCAGCTCGACATAGTCGGCGACCGGATCGATCACCTCGACCGTCATGCCGGCGACGTCGAAAGTACCGATCGCATCGAGATCGAGATCGGCGACCTCTGCGATCTTATAGGTATCGATGACCTTGGAGCGGGCGAAGATCGCGTCGGTGATCTTTTCCGGGGCCGGACCGCCATTGCCGATATTGTATTTGATGCCGAAATCCTCGGTCGGGCCGCCGGGATTGTGGCTGGCCGAGAGGATGATGCCGCCGAAGGCCTTGTACTTGCGGATGATGTTGGAGGCGGCAGGTGTCGAGAGAATGCCGCCCTGGCCGACCATGACCTTGCCGAAGCCGGCGGCCGCGGCCATCTTGATCGCCTTCTGGATGACTTCGCGGTTGTAGTAGCGGCCGTCGCCGCCGATCACCAGCGTCTGACCGGCGAAGTCTTCGAGGCTGTCGAAGATCGACTGGATGAAGTTCTCCGCGTAGTTCACTTGCGCGAAGACCGGAACCTTCTTGCGCAGGCCGGACGTGCCCGGCTTCTGATCCTGAAAGGGTGTCGTCGAAACGGTCTTGATCATGGTTATGATCCTTTTTTGGCAATGAGGCTGGTATAGAGGCCGGCATAAAGCCCGGCGCTTCTTTCCCAGGAGACGTCGGATTTCATGCCCTGCTTCTGCATCCCCGTCCAGACCTTCGGCTGGTGGTAGAGGCCAACGGTGCGGCGAAGCGCCCGGCGCAGGTTGTCGGTGGTGACCGGGCTGAAGGAGATGCCCGTCGCGGCCTTGGAGGCGACCGCCGCGTGGCTGGCGTCGATGACGGTGTCGTTCAAACCGCCGGTGCGGGCGACGACCGGAATGCAACCGTAGCGCAGGCCGTAGAGCTGGGTGAGACCGCAGGGCTCGAAGCGCGAGGGGATGACGATCGCGTCGCAACCAGCCTGCATCAGGTGGGAGAGCGGCTCGTCATAGATGGAGAGGACGGAGACCTTGCCGGGATGGCGCTTGGCGGCAGCATGGAAGGCATTTTCGAGCGCCCGGTCGCCGGAGCCGAGCACGGCGAGCCGTCCGCCCATCGCGATGAGGTCATCGAGCGTCTCGGCGAGCAGGTCCATGCCCTTCTGCCAGGTGAGACGTGAGATGACGCAGAAGAGCGGCCCGGCCTCCTGGTCGAGGCCGAAGCGCTCGGCGACCGCCCGCTTGTTCTCGGCGCGGATCTTCAGCGTCGTCGCATTGTAGTGGGCCTTCACGGCGGGATCGGTCGCCGGGTCCCAGATCTCGGCGTCGATGCCGTTGACGATGCCGTGCAGATCGCCCTGGCGGATCGTCAGCAGGCCTTCGAGACCCATGCCGAATTCGGGGGTGAGGATTTCCTCGGCATAGGAAGGGCTGACGGTCGAGATTGCCCAGCTCGTCTGCAGCCCGGCTTTCAGGAAACCGACGCCGCCGAAATATTCGACACCTTCGATGCTAAAGGCGTGCGCCGGCAGATCGAGATAGGGGAAGATGTCGGCGCCGTACTGGCCCTGGAAGGCGATGTTGTGGATGGTGGTGAGCGTCGGCACTTCCGGCTCGTCGGAATAACGCATGTAGGCCGGCACCATCGCCGCCTGCCAGTCGTGGACGTGGACGATATCAGGCCGCCAGCCGCCATCGCCGTCCGCCATGGCGCCTTGGGCGATCATCGCGCCGGCCTTGGAGAGGGCTGCGAAACGACGCCAGTTGTCGAAATGGTCCTTGCCGGTAGCATCGGCATAAGGGCCGCCTGGGCGGTCGAAGAAGACCGGCGAATCGAGGATGAGGAGATCGAGTCCCTGATGCTCGACTTCGAGAAGGTCGGCCCTGGCGCCGAGCAGGTTTTCGAAACCCAGGCGGAGCTTGGCGCCCTTGACGGCCCGCATCACCGCCGGATAACCGGGCATCAGCGTCTTGACCGAAACACCATGCCCTTTCAGGGCAAGCGGCAGCGCGCCGGCCACATCGGCCAGCCCGCCGGTCTTCACGAGCGGATAGACTTCGGACGCGACCGAAAGCACTTGCATAACGCGTTACAGATCCAGTTTGTCGATCATCGACTGGGTGATCAGGCAGATGCCGGTTTCGGTGCGGCGGAAACGTTTCGCATCGAGTTCGGGATCCTCTCCGACCACCAGGCCTTCGGGAATGGTTACACCGTGATCGATGACGACATTGCGAAGCTGCGCGCGCCGTCCGATCCTGACATTCGGCAGCACGACCGCGCCCTCGAGGCGGGAATAGGAATTGGCGCGCACCCCGGTAAACAGCAGGCTGCGATTGAGCGACGAACCGGAAATGATGCAGTCGCCTGACACGACCGATGAGGTTGCCGAGCCGCGGCGGTTTTCGTCGTCATGGACGAATTTCGCCGGCGGGGTGATTTCCGCGTAAGTCCAGATCGGCCAAGATTTGTCATAGATATCAAGCCCGGGAACGATTTCCGTCAGGTCGATATTGGCCTGCCAGTAGGCGTCGACCGTGCCTGCGTCGCGCCAGTAGGGTTCGCGCTCGAAATCGGACCGAACGCAGCTATCGGCGAACCGATGGGCGACCGCTTTGCCGTGCTCGACGATATAGGGAATGATGTCCTTGCCGAAATCGCGGCTGGAGCCGGGGGTTTCCGCGTCGCGTTTCAGCACGTCCATCAGGAATTTTGTGTGGAAGACGTAGATGCCCATCGAGGCGAGCGCGAAATCCGGATTGCCGGGAATGCCGGGCGGATCGGCCGGTTTTTCGACAAAGGCGATGATCTCGTCCTTCTCGTTTACGTGCATGACGCCGAAGCCGGTTGCCTCCATGCGCGGCACTTCGAGGCAGCCGACGGTGACCTGCGCCCCGGAATCCACATGCTGCTGGAGCATGTATTCGTAGTCCATCTTGTAGACGTGGTCGCCGGCGAGAATGACCATGTATTCGGGCGCATAGGCCTCGATGATGTCGATGTTCTGGAAGACGGCGTCGGCGGTGCCTTCGTACCATTGCGTCTCGGAGACGCGCTGGGAGGCGGGCAGGATGTCGAAGCTCTCGTTGCGCTCGGGGCGGAAGAAGTTCCAGCCGCGCTGCATGTGGCGGATCAGCGAATGCGCCTTGTACTGCGTCGCCACCCCGATGCGGCGGATGCCGGAATTCAGAGCGTTGGAGAGCGCGAAATCGATGATGCGCGCCTTGCCGCCGAAATAGACCGCCGGCTTGGCGCGGCGGTCGGTGAGTTCCTTCAATCGGCTGCCGCGACCGCCGGCAAGCACATAGGCCATGGCATCGCGCGACAGAGGCTGAATTCTTTTTTCGTTCATCGTTCCCTCCCAAGGTCCCTTATGCTTGTTCCAGTTCGAGCATGATCGTCGCGAGCGGCGGTAGCGTGACTTCGGCCTGGATGGTTCCTCCCGCGTTCACAGCGTGAACGCGACCGCCATTGCCTTTGCCGCTGCCGCCGTAGATCTCGGCGTCGGTATTCAATATTTCCCGCCATCTGCCTTCGATTGGCAAGGGGATACGGAAATTCTCACGATAGACAGGGGTGAAATTGCTGATTACCGCCACCGGTTTTTCTCCCGGCGACATGCGCAGCCAAGCATAGACGGAATTTTCCGCGTCGTCGGCGATCAGCCACTGAAAACCTTCGCCCTCGCAGTCGCGGGCATGCAGTGCGGGTTTCGAGCGGTAACAGAAATTGAGATCGCGCACCAAGCGGCGCATGCCCTCGTGCGGATGGTACTGAAGCAGGTTCCAGTCGAGCGAGCGGGCTTCGCTCCATTCGCTCCACTGGGCAAATTCCTGGCCCATGAACAGCAGCTTCTTGCCGGGATAACCCCACATGAAACCGTAATAGGCCCGCAGGTTTGCGAATTTCTGCCAGTCGTCGCCGGCCATCTTGGCGATCAGCGAACCTTTGCCATGCACCACTTCGTCGTGGGACAGCGGCAGGACGAAATTCTCCGAATAGGCGTAGAGGAGGCCGAAGGTGAGTTCGTGGTGATGGTGTTTACGGTGGATCGGTTCACGCTGCAGGTAGCTCAGCGTGTCGTGCATGAAACCCATGTTCCACTTGAAGCCGAACCCGAGGCCACCCTCGTGAACGGGCTGCGAGACCTTCGGCCAGGACGTGCTCTCCTCGGCGATCGTCATCACGCCTGGATGGGCGCCATAGGAAAGCGAGTTCATCTTCTGCAGGAAGCGCACCGCTTCGAGGTTCTCGCGCCCGCCATATTCGTTCGGCACCCATTCGCCCTCTTTGCGCGAATAGTCGAGATAGAGCATGGAGGCGACGGCATCGACGCGCAGGCCGTCGAGATGGAATTTTTCCGACCAGTAGAGCGCGTTGTTGACGAGGTAAGAGAGCACTTCGTTGCGGCCGAAATTGTAGATCGCGGTGTTCCAGTCAGGGTGGAAGCCCTGGCGCGGGTCGGCATGCTCGTAAAGTGCGGTACCGTCGAAGAAACGCAGGCCATGGGCATCGGTCGGGAAATGCGCCGGCACCCAATCGAGGATGACGCCGAGACCGACCTTGTGGCAGCCGTTGACGAAGCGGGCAAACCCTTCCGGCTCGCCGAAGCGGGCCGTCGGGGCGAAAAGCCCGGTCGTCTGGTAACCCCAGGACGGGTCGAAAGGATGTTCGGTGATCGGCAGGAATTCGATATGGGTGAAGCCCATGTCGGTGCAATAGGGGATCAGTTCCGAAGCGAGATCGTCCCAGGAGAGGAAGGAGCCGTCCGGCTTTTTGCGCCAGGAGCCGGCATGCACTTCGTAGATGGTGATCGGCTGGCGGCGGTGGTCCGCCTTTTCCCAGAATTCCCGGTGGGCGTCGTCGTCCCATTTCTGGGAGAGTTCCGGTGCGGTGACCGAGGCGGTGTCGGGCCGCAGTTCGGCACGCCGGGCATAGGGATCAGCCTTCAGCGGCAGGAGCTTGCCGTTCTTGCCGACGATCTCGAACTTGTAGGCGGAGCCAGCCCGCACGTCGGGGGCGAAGATTTCCCAGATGCCGGTATCGACGCGCAGCCGCATCACGTGCCGGCGGCCGTCCCAGCCGTTGAAGTCGCCGACGACGGAAACGCGCTTGGCGTTCGGCGCCCAGACGGCGAAATGGAAACCGTCGACGCCCTCGTGTTTCAGGGCATGGGCGCCCATCTTGTCGAACAGGCGCAGATGTGAGCCTTCGCGGACGAAATAGTCGTCCATGGGCCCCAGCACCGGGCCGAACGTGTAGGGGTCCGTCACCGCCCATTCGTCATCGCCACGGCGGGCGCGGTAACGGATCGGCTGGAGGTGGGTGGCGTTGACGACGCCTTCGAAATATCCGGCGTCGTGGCGGCGCTTCAGTTCCCCGAGTTCGGTGCCATTCAGCGAAAGAGCGGTGACCGCTTCCGCTCCGGGCACAAAACAGCGGACCCTAAAACCATCCCCGAGCTTGTGGAGCCCGAGGACGGCAAAGGGATTGGTATGCCTGCCTTCCAAAATCGCCTCGATCTCGGATAACGGAATCTCGCCTGGGGCTCTCCCGTCATCGACGCGCGGCGATTTTTTCATCAGGCTCTCCAGATTTCCGACGCATACTGACGAATAGTTCTGTCCGAGGAGAACCATCCCATCCGGGCGGTATTGCGAATTGTCTTCGAATACCAGGATTTAGGGTCGGACCAGATTTGGTCAACGTTACGCTGGGCTTCCGCGTAGGCGTCGAAATCTGCAGCGACCATGAACCAGTCATGATTGTAGATGCCGTCGATCAAGCCGGTGAAGCGTGAGCGGTCGTCCGGCGAGAAGACACCGGTCGCGATCGCGTTGAGCGCCTGGGCCAGTTCACGCGACTTCTCGATGATGGCGCGGGGCTGGTGGCCTTCTTCGCGGACCTTGGCGACTTCGTCGGCTGTCATGCCGAATATGACGATATTTTCCTCTCCGACATGGTCGCGCATCTCGACATTGGCGCCGTCGAGCGTGCCGATGGTCAGCGCGCCGTTCAACGCGAACTTCATGTTACCAGTGCCGGATGCTTCCATGCCCGCGGTCGAGATCTGTTCGGAAAGATCGGCGGCCGGAACGATGATTTCAGCGAGCGAGACGTTGTAGTTCGGCACGAAAACGACCTTCAGCAGGCCGCGGACGGCCGGGTCGTTGTTGATGGTGCGAGCCACGTCGTTGGCGAGCTTGATGATCAGCTTGGCGTTGTGATAGCTCGGCGCCGCCTTGCCGGCGAACAGTTTTACGCGCGGGACCCAGTCCAGTTCCGGATGCGAGCGGATTTGGTCGTAAAGGGCGACGGCTTCGATGATGTTCAAAAGCTGGCGCTTGTATTCGTGGATGCGCTTGATCTGGATATCGAACATTGCCGACGGATCGATGCGGATGCCCATGCGGCTGCCGACGAGATTGGCAAGCTGCACCTTGTTGGCCCGCTTCACGGCGGCGAACTTCTCCTGGAAGGTCTTGTCGTCGGCATGGGCATTGAGCCCCTGCAAGGCGTCCGTATTGTCGAGGAACTCGTCGCCGATCGCTTCCTGGATCAGCGAGGTGAGGCCCTGGTTGCACTGCATCAGCCAGCGGCGCGGGGTGATGCCGTTGGTCTTGTTGTTGATGCGGGTTGGATACATCGTGTGCAGGTCGGCGAACACCGTGACCTTCATCAGGTCGGTATGCAGGGCCGAGACGCCATTGACCGAATGCGAGCCGACAAAGGCAAGGTTGCCCATGCGGACGCGACGGTCGCCGCTTTCGTCGATCAGCGAGATCGAGCGGATCTGGGTGTCGGAGAAGCTCTTCTGCTTGCGCGCCTCGATCAGGATCAGGGCATTGATCGCATAGACGATCTGCATGTGGCGCGGCAGAAGGCGCTCGAACAGCGGCACCGGCCAGGTTTCCAGCGCTTCCGGCAAGAGCGTGTGGTTGGTGTAGGAGAAGGTCTGGCGGGTGACCGACCAGGCCTGCTCGAAATCCATGCCGTGGATGTCGGTCAGGAGACGCATCAGCTCGGCGATCGACACGGCCGGGTGGGTGTCGTTGAGCTGGATCGCGACCTTCTCATGCAGGTTGGTGAAGTCCGGATATTGCTGCAGGTGGCGGCGCAGGATGTCCTGAAGCGAGGCGGACGAGAAGAAGAATTCCTGGCGCAGGCGCAGTTCCTGGCCGGCCGGGTTGGCGTCGGCCGGGTAGAGGACACGGGTCAGGCTTTCGGCCTTGTTGCTTTCGCGCAGGGCGCCGATGTGGTCGCCGGCGTTGAAGGCGTCTAATAGAATCGGGTCGATCGGCTGGGCCGACCAGAGGCGCAGCGTGTTGACGCGCTTTCCGCGCCAGCCGACTGCCGGCGTGTCATAGGCCATGGCGATGACGCGTTCGGCCGGCTTCCAGACGTAACGCGGCGTCTCGTCGTAACCGCCGACCGTCTCGACGGTGCCGCCGTAACCGATCTCGTAGGAGCTTTCGCGGCGTTCGAATTCCCAGGGGTTGCCGTGGGCAAGCCAGCTTTCCGGAAGCTCGACCTGCCAGCCATCGGCCATCTGCTGGCGGAACAGCCCGTGGACGTAGCGGATGCCGTAGCCATAGGCCGGAATGTCGACGGTCGCCATGCTCTCCATGAAACAGGCAGCGAGCCGGCCGAGGCCGCCGTTGCCGAGTGCTGCATCCGGTTCCAGAACCGCAATCACGTCGATATCCACACCGAGCGAAGACAGTGCGTCGCGGATTTCCTGCATCAGGCCCATGTTGCTGACCGCGTCGCGCATCAGACGGCCGATCAGGAATTCGAGCGACAGATAATAGACGCGCTTGCCGCCGGTTCTATAAACCTTGCGGGTCGATTCCATCCAGGTGTCGATGATGCGGTCGCGCACCACCAGGATGGTGGCGGTCAGCCAGTCGTGGGGCTTCGCCACCTTCGCGTCCTTGCCGATACGGTAGGTCAGGCGCTCGATGATCTCTTCCGCCATGATTTCGGGGCGAGAGCTGCGGGGGGCCGGCTGAGGAATTTCGACCGGAGAAGACGTGTTGTTCATATGTCGCCAACTTTCTGGGGAGCGGGAGGAAGGGCGTCCGATTCAGTCCATCTGGCATGATGTATAGAGACAGTTTATGCACCGTTATGACACTGCGCAATGACCGATTTATCTTTGCGTGTATCGGCTGGACAAGACCAACGAAAAACGCCCCGCCGGTGAAGGCGGGGCGTTTTGCGGCCTTTCTGGAAGGCAGGTTTAGTTGGTCAGGCGGGTGCCCGTCTTGGCGGCCTTGCGGGCGATCTCGCCGAAGCTCTCGACCAGCGTCGTCATGTCGTCCGGTTCGTAATAATATTCGGCCTTGCCGCTCGAGCAGTATTCGAGCAGGCTCTTGCCATTGGCCGGGGCCATGAAGGCGATCGTGTAGATCTTGATGCCGTCGGTCTTGGCCTGATCGCAGATGCCACGCACCTTGGTATCCAGCGTCTTGTTCCAGCTCGAGCTGTTGCCGGTCATTTCTCCATCCGTCATCAAAACGATGAAACGCTCGAAAGAGGTGTTCTTCTTGCTGTCGTGCGCGGTCTTTTCGGCGGCGTTGGCGGCCTTCAGCGCGTTGAAGGCGTTGGTCATCGCGCCACTGGCGTCGGTACCGCCGTCCGGCACGGCCGGCAGCTTGTTGACATAGGTGGACACGGCGGTCGTGCCCCAATCGATTTTCTGTTCGGTCTTGGTCTTGTCGTCGTAGCTGTCGGCGCCGACGCGGATCAGTTCGCTGTTGGGGTCGGCCTTCTTGAGCTCCGCGAACATCACTGCGGCTGCGGTCTTCAGCGACAGCATCTTGGACAGGTAGTTCGGCACGGTCCTGGTGCAGGTCTTCGGTTGCCACCAGTTGACGGTGCAATCATAGGATTCCTGCTTGGTGGGGTTGGTCGGGTCGACCGTCGTCGTATCCCAGGCCATCGAGCCCGATTCGTCGAGCGCCAGATACATGGAGAGCGCATTGCCTTCGCGGCCGCTCGCGGACTTGCTGTCGACGCTGACGCGCATGGCGGTGAAGCCGAGGAACGACGTCAGCCCCGTCAGCGGCACGTCATAGGCCGACTTCATGCTGACTTCGTAACTGGCCGCCGTGTTCGAGGCCGTCGCGATGGTCGCAAGGGCTGTGGTGTCTTTCTCGATCTTAGCGATCTGGGCGTCCTGTTCGGCGGTGGGCAGGCCGGAGTTCCGGATGTCGGCCTTTTTGGGGCCAAGCAGGAAATTCTTGGCGAGGGTCTGAGCCTCCTCAACCGTCATGGTGCCCTTGTCGGCCATGGCCGCCGCCGCCGCGAGCGTGGCGCT
Source organism: Neorhizobium galegae bv. orientalis str. HAMBI 540 (assembly GCF_000731315.1). NCBI lineage: Bacteria > Pseudomonadati > Pseudomonadota > Alphaproteobacteria > Hyphomicrobiales > Rhizobiaceae > Neorhizobium > Neorhizobium galegae. Next base: position 3,111,683 of record NZ_HG938353.1, on the reverse strand, counting down.
GTCGGCGAGCGCCTGCAGCTTGTTCTTTTCTTCCATCACGTGGGTCAAATCGACCGCGACACCGCCTACAGCCAGCAGCACGGGAAGCATGGCTGCCGTTATGATACCGAAATTACCTGCGCGGTCCTTTACCAACCGCCCAAAAAGCGTGTGCCTCATCATAGCCCCCAGATCCGTTCAATTCATTTGAACATCTGTGGGTGTATTCCTGTCGGGTATAGGAAGGCCTAAACCATTCGCTGCAATTTTAGCGAACTACAACAATCAGCGCCAAAACGGGGCGGGATTTCACGATTTCAGTGGAATGACGTCGACGGCCTGTTCGGCTTTCTGATTTCCGTAACCTTTAAGCATGCCGATGACCGGGGCGACGTCGGAATAGTCGCGGCCGTAACCGACGACGATGTGGTCGCTGCCGGCCGGGATGTTGTTGGTCGGATCGAGTTCGATATAACCCATGGTCTCGCCGCACCAGATCCGCACCCAGGCATGCATGGCGTCGGCGCCTTCGAGGCGTTCCTTGCCCGGCGGCGGGATGGTGCGCAGAAAGCCGCTGACATAACCGGCCGGAATGCCGAGGCTGCGGAGCGCGACGATCATGATATGGGTGAAATCCTGGCAGACGCCGCGCTTAAGCCGGAAGGCTTCCTTCGGCGTGGTGTCGACATTGGTCGCCTTGGCGTCGTAGGTGAAGTCCTTGTAGATGCGGGCGCAAACGGCAAGGGCGATCTCGCGCACCGTCTGGCCGGGCCTGACGATCTCGCGGGCATAGGCGGCGATCAGCGGCTCCTCGGCAAGGCGCGGGCTTGCGCCCGTCAGGTGATGGGGCGAGGCGGCATCGACAGACCAGAAATCCGCCAGTTCGTCGGCGAGCGTCGTCAGTTCCGGCGACAGGTCCGCGGTCATCGAGGTGGCTTCCACCATGACGCGGGCCTGCATGCGGATGTCGAGCGTTTCGTGCGGCGCGCGCAGCAGCACGGAGGTCGCCGACTGGCCAAAGAAATCGACGAAGGTGGTGCGCTCCTCGGCATTCGGGCCGACAGTGATCGAGCCGGCGATCAGCCGCTGCCGGTCGGGCAGCGACAATGGCAGCAGGCGGATGACATGGCGGGCGCCGGAGGCCGGCACGTCGTAGGTATAGCCCATGTGGAGCGAGAGGTCGTAGAGCATCAGCTGAAATAAGTCTGGCCGAGAATATCGGACAGCTTCTCCATCTCCTGTTCGAGCTTGCGGTAGGTCTCCTCGCTCATCCCTTCCGGGGTCATCACCGCAAGGCCGGAATGCAGCCGCATCGCCTCGCGGTAAAAGGGCGACATCTGACCGTTGACGAAGGCGTTCGGCAGCTGTTCCACCTCGGTGCGGATCTCGTTCAACTGGAAGAGGATCGAGCGCGGATTGAGCGGGTCGAGCCCCAAGAGGTCGGCGACCGTCAGCCTTGCGGTGGCGACGTTGTAGCGGCGGCGATGGGTCATGACGCTGTCGCCGATCTCAAGCAGCATGTCGAGCGAGCCGTCCGGCGCATCCGGGCCAGACATGTGGCCGAGCAGGCGGGTCATGTGCATGCCACGTTCGAGATGACGGCCGATCGACAGGAAACGCCAGCCGGTGAAACGGTACATGTTTTCATGCACCAGACCGGCAAAGCCCGCGAGCTTGCGCAGCAGGATGGTCATGGCATGCGAGGCGTCGTCGCCCGCATGCACGGTGTCGTGGAAGCGGCGGGCGGTCTTGGCCAAGTCTGTTAGTGCCAGCCAGCCATCCGGCGAGAAGCGGTCGCGGATATTGCTTGCCGAATAGATGGCGCTGTCGATGTTGCGCAAAAGCGTTGCCGGCACCGCCTTCACCATCTCGATGTCGGTGCCCTTGAGGTAACGGGTGACGTCGGCGAGCAGCGGCGCGTTCGGATCGGCGGATTCGGCATAACGCTGGTGCCAGGCGCGCAGGATGCGCAGCGCCCCTTCGGCCCGCTCGATATACCGCCCCAACCAGTAGAGATTGTCGGCGGCGCGGCTCGGCAGGCTGCCGGGCATGTTGCGGGTGAAACTCTCCTCGGGCGGCAGAAGCGTCGCCCTCGCGACCGGCTTGTCGCTGACGATCCAGACGTCGGCCGCAGCCCCGCCGGACTGCATGGCGATCGCCGCCACGTCGTCGCCGGCGCCGATGCGGGCAAAACCGCCCGGCATGATCTGCCAGCCGTGTTCGGTGCGGGCGGCGAAGACGCGCAACGACATCGGCCGCGGGGTGAGCTTGCCGTTGACATAGACGGGCGTCGTCGAAAGCGTCACCACCTCCTGGCCGACCAATTTGGCGCCTTCGGTCGCCAGCCATTCGCCGACCGTTTCCTTGGCGGTCTTGCGCAACGACGAGCCGAGCACCGACTGGCCGTTGTCGTCGAAGAAGGGCAACCGCGAATAGGCGGGACCGATGACCATCCGCTCGATATTCTTGGCGACGTGCTCGCGTTCCTTTTTCTGGCCGCACCACCAGGTGGCGATCGAGGGCATGATCAGGTCCTCGCCGATCAGCCGCCGACAGACGGTCGGTGCGAAGGCCAGCAGCGCGCGGGTTTCGAGGATGCCGGAACCGAGCGCATTGACGAATGTGAGCGCGCCGGCCCGCAGCGCCTGGACCATGCCGGGGGTGCCGATGTGGGAGTGCTGGTTGAGCTCGAGCGGATCAGCGTAAGCCGCATCGAGACGGCGCCAGAGCACGCCGACCGGCTTGAGGCCGGCGACGGTGCGAACCATGACGCGGTCGTTGACGACCGTCAGGTCCTCGCCTTCGAGCAGCATGAAGCCGAGATAGCGGGCAATATAGGCGTGTTCGAAATAGGTCTCGTTGGCGGGACCGGGCGAAAGCACGGCAATGCGGTCGTCCGGGTGCTGCTTGTGAGACTGCAGCGCATCGCGGAAGGCACCGAAAAAGGAGGCCAGCCGATGGACATGGCTCTCGGCATAGATGTCGGAGAAGGCGCGGGTGGTGGCGACGCGGTTTTCCAGCGCGAAGCCGGCACCCGACGGCGCCTGGGTACGGTCGGCAAGCACCCACCAGTTTCCGTCCGGGCCGCGTCCGATCTCGAAGGAGCAGAAATGCAGGTAATGGCCGCCGACCGGCTTGACGCCGACCAGCGGGCGCAGGAATTCAGAATTTCCGGCAATCAGCGCCGGCGGCAGGAAACCTTCCTGCACCAGCTTGTTCTCACCGTAGATATCGGCAATCAGCGCTTCCAGAAGATTGGCGCGCTGCACGAGGCCCTTGCAGACGGTTTCCCATTCCCGGCCGTCGATCAGCACCGGCACATGGCTGATCGGCCAGTTGCGCTCACCGCTCCCCTGAGCGCCGTAGGTGCGGTAGAAAACGCCGGCATCGCGCAGGTAACGGTCGGCGCGGGCGAAACGCTCGCGCAGCTCGCCTTCGGTCATGCGGCCGAGATGGGAGATCAGGTTACGCCAGACCGGCCGGATCTGGCCGTTCGCGTCGAGCATCTCGTCGGCAACGCCCGGCAGCGCCGCATAACCAAGCAGGGGATCGCGAGCGATCCCCTCTTTTGCCTTGCGTTCGGTTGCCGGTGCCTTGGACATCGGGTGTTTCAGACTCCTTGCGGCCGGCGCAGATCGAGCGTCAGCGGAAATTCGGGCGAGGGCATTTCTGCCAGAAGCGTATAACTTCCAGCGGTATGACCCCATGGTTCGAACCGGGCGAGCCGGCGCGCTTCCGCCTCGTTGCCGTTGACCGGGAAGGTGTCATAACTACGCCCGCCCGGATGGGCAACGTGATAGATGCAGCCGCCGATCGAACGGCCGGACCATGTATCATATATGTCGAATGTGAGCGGCGTATTAACCGGCAGGACCGGGTGCAGGCCGGCGGACGGCTGCCAGGCCTTGAAGCGGACGCCGGCAACCGAGACGCCGGACGTCCCGGTGCCCTTGAGCGGTACGGCACGGCCGTTGCAGGCCACGGTATAGCGGGCCGGGTTGGTGGTTTCGAGCCGGACCTGGAGGCGCTCGACCGACGAATCGACATACCGCACGGTGCCGCCGATGGCACCCTGTTCGCCCATCACGTGCCAGGGTTCGAGCGCCTGGCGCAGTTCGAGCTTGGAATCCTCGTATTCGACCTCGCCGAAGAAGGGGAAGCGGAATTCGAGCTGTGCCTCGAACCATTCGGGACGCAGGTCGAAGCCGTTTTCGCGCAGGTCCTGGAGGACGTCCATGAAATCGGCCCAGACATATTGCGGTAGCATGAAACGGTCGGCGAGCGCCGTGCCCCAGCGCACGAACCGGCCCTGCAGCGGGTTCTTCCAGAAGCGAGCGATCAGCGCCCGGACCAGCAATTGCTGGGCAAGCGACATGCGGGCATTCGGCGGCATTTCGAAACCGCGGAACTCGACGAGGCCCAAGCGACCGGTCGGGCCGTCCGGCGAGAACAGTTTGTCGATGCAGATTTCCGAGCGGTGGGTATTGCCGGTGACGTCGGTCAGAAGGTTGCGGAACAGGCGATCGACCAGCCACGGCAGTGGCGGGGCGCCTTGGCCGGGCGCCGGCACCTGGGCAAGCGCGATTTCCAGCTCGTACATCGAATCGTGACGGGCCTCGTCGATGCGCGGCGCCTGGGAGGTCGGGCCGATGAACAGGCCGGAGAACAGGTAGGAGAGCGACGGATGGCGCTGCCAGTGCAGCACCAGGCTCTTCAGCAGGTCGGGGCGGCGCAGGAACGGGCTGTCGTTCGGGTTGGCGCCGCCGACCACGACATGGTTGCCGCCGCCGGTGCCGGTGTGGCGGCCGTCGATCATGAACTTGTCAGCGCCGAGGCGGCTCTGGCGGGCTTCCTCGTAGATCGCGGTGGTGATCGAAACCGTCTCTTCCCAGCTGGCGGCCGGATGGATGTTGACCTCGATGACGCCGGGATCCGGCGCGACGCGGATGACGTTGATGCGCTCGTCATGCGGCGGAGCATAACCTTCGATATGGACGGGAAGGCCGATTGCGGCCGCAGCGTTTTCGGCGGCGGCGATTAGTTCGAGATAGTCCTCGATCTTTTCGACCGGCGGCATGAAGACGCAGAGCCGGCCGTCGCGGGCTTCGACCGAAATCGCGGTACGCACCGCGCCGCCGATTTCGCCGAGGGTTTGTTCGACGCGGCCGGGATTGGCGGCGTCGCCTGCCTTGAACGAGGATTCAGGCATGGCACGGCCGGCCGGGACGATCTCCTCGGGCAGCGGCTGGCGGGGGATCGAGGGGTCGGCCTCGTGGATATAGGGAAACTGCGATGGCGGAACATAGGGCAGGGTGCCGAGCGGCAGGCGATAACCGACCGGGCTGTCGCCTGGCACGAGGAAGATCTTGCCGCGGCGGGTGCGCCACCTCTCGCTGATCCAGCGCTTAGCCGCCGAGCTTCCCGTGGCCTGCGCGTTCCACGCCTGGACGGGCAGGACATAACCGCTGGCACTGGTCAGGCCGCGTTCGAAGACACGGGCGATACGGTTGCGTTCCTCCGGATCCTTGAGCTTGGAATTGGACGGATCGACATTGTCCGGCAGGTTGCCTTCCTTGATGATCCATTCCGCCGGATCTTCATAGGCCGGTACGACCATGTCCGGGGCAATGCCGAGTTCGCTTGCGATGCCGGTCAGGAGCTTGGCGGAATCCTGTTCGCCGATGCCATAGTCGCGGCCTTCCTCGGCGACGAGGTCGGGATTGGTCCAGATCGGTCGGCCGTCCTTGCGCCAGTAGAGCGAAAAGGTCCAGCGTGGCAGGGTTTCGCCCGGATACCATTTGCCCTGGCCGTAATGCATGAAGCCGCCGGGCGCGAAACGCTCGCGCAGCTTGCGGATCAGGATATCGGCCTTTTCGCGTTTGGTGGGGCCGACTGCATCGGTGTTCCATTCGCCGGATTCGAAATCGTCGATCGATACGAAAGTCGGTTCGCCGCCCATCGTCAGGCGCACGTCCTGCGCCTTCAGCACGCGGTCGACCTGTTCGCCGAGGTCGTTCAGCGCATCCCACGACTCATCGGAGAAGGGTTTGGTGATGCGCGGATGTTCGGCGACCCGGTTGACCTTCATATCGAAGGCGAAGGAGGTGTCAGCCTCGCCGAAATAACCGCCGGATATCGGCGCGGCATTGCGGAAATGCGGCGTGGCGGCAAGCGGGATATGGCTTTCGCCGGTCAGAAGTCCCGAGGTCGGATCGAGGCCGACCCAGCCGGCGCCGGGAAGATAGACCTCGCACCAGGCGTGCAGGTCGGTGAAATCGACTTCGGTGCCGGAGGGACCGTCGAGCGCCTTCAGGTCCGGGGTGAGCTGGATGAGGTAGCCCGAGACGAAGCGGGTGGCGAGGCCGAGATGGCGCAGGATCTGGACAAGCAGCCAGCTGGTGTCGCGGCAGGAGCCCATGGCGGAAGTCAGCGTCTGCTCCGGCGTCTGCACGCCCGGCTCCATGCGGATGACATACCCGATCGCCTGCTGCAGGCGGGCGTTGATGCCGACGATCATGTCGACCGTCGGCTGGCCCGGGGACATGTCGAAGGTCTTGAGGTAGTCGACGAGCGCCGGTTCCGGCGGCTCCGGCACCATGTAGATCGACAGGTCCTCGACCAGTTCAGGCGGATAGCTGAACGGCCATTTCATCGCGTCCTCTTCGACGAAGAAGTCGAAGGGATTGTAGACCGTCATGTCGGCGACGAGGTCGACCTCGATCTTGAACTCGGTGACGGGGTCCGGAAAAACGAAGCGGGCGAGGTAATTGCCGTAAGGGTCCTGCTGCAGATTCACGAAGTGATTGGAGGGCGTCACCTTCAGCGAATGGCTGAGCACCTTGGTGCGCGAATGGGCGGCCGGTTTGAGGCGGATGATCTGCGGTCCGAGACGGACGGGCTTGTCGTACATGTAATGGGTAAGGTGGTAGATACTCGCCTTGATCGACATACTTCCCCTTGCCGGCCTTTACGCTGACCGATCGATGATCGTTGCCGGGATTTTGTGCAATGCACGAGAATAAAGCAAGGCGTATTCCAAGCTTATCGCGATGCGGCAATACTGGTGAAATACGTAGGGTTTGCAGTCTTCAATCCAGCGTGCGGCGGAAACGGCGGACCGCGATCAGCATGGCGACGGCCATCAGGCCGGCCAGCGCCAGCGTGTCATAGACCAAGGTCTCGATGCTAGCGCCCTTCAGCATCACCGCCCGGACGATGCGGATATAGTGGGTGAGCGGCAGCGCCTCGCCGATCCACTGTGCCCAATTGGGCATGCCGGCGAAGGGGAACATGAAGCCGGAGAGAAGAATGTTCGGCAGGAAGAACATCATCGCCATCTGCATGGCCTGCAGCTGGTTGGCGGCAATCGTCGAGAAGGTGTAGCCGATCGACAGGTTGGTGATGACGAAGAGGGCGGTCGCCGCGGTCAGCGACAAGGAATCGCCGAGGATCGGCACCTGGAAGACGAGGATGCCGACGCCGATGATCACCAGCGCCTGGATGAGGCCGATCAGCACGTAAGGGGCGATCTTGCCGAGCATGATCTCCAGCGGCTTGATCGGCATCGACAGCAGGTTCTCCATCGTGCCGCGCTCGACCTCGCGGGTAACGGAGAGGGCGGTGAAGATCAGCAGCGTCATGGTGAGGATCGTGCCGAGCAGGCCGGGGACGATGTTCAAGGTCGAGGAACCTGCCGGGTTGTAGCGGCGGTGCTGGACGATCTGGAAGGCGGGTTTCACAGGCTCCGCTAGAGTGATTTGGCGGTCGTTTTCGAGCGCGGTCGAGATGATACCGGAGAGTGCTCCGAGCGCCGAGCTTGCGGCCACCGGGTCGGTGGCGTCGGCGGCGACCAGCAGCGAGGGCGAATCGCCGCGGCGCAGCGAGCGTTCGAAACCTTCGGGGATTTCGACGACGAACAGCACCTTTCCCGATTGCAGCAGCGAATCCATGTCCTCGGCGCGGGTGACAACCGATTTGATCTCGAAGAAGTCGGTGTTCTTCAAGGCGGCGAGGATGGAGCGGCCGACATCGCTGTTTTCGCGCATCAGCACGGAGGTCGGCAGGTTGTGCGGCGTGGTGTTGATGGCAAAACCGAACAGGAAAAGCTGCATGATCGGCAGCATGACCATGGTCGCGAGCGTGATGCGGTCGCGGGTCATCTGGATGAATTCCTTGACCGTCATCGCCCAGAAGCGGCCGAAGGAGCTGCCGCCCGAAGAGCCATTGCCGTTGGTATTGCCGGGCGCCGGGGTCATTTGAAATTGTCCTCCGAGCGGCGCATCAGGTCGATGAAGGCGTCTTCAAGCGTCGGTTCGCCCTTTTCCCATTTGAGGCCGGGCCTGTCGCGATAGGGAGCGATTGCCTGTTCGAGGGTTGCGGCATCGCGGCCGGCGACATGCAGGCTGGTGCCGAAGGGGGCGATCATGTCGACACCGGTTGCCTGTTCGAGTTCCGCTTGCAGACGGTCGGCGCCCGGGCCGGAGACGGTGAAGGTGACGAGGCCGGTGCCGGCGATCACCTCGTCCACCGTGCCTTCGGCGAGCAGTTTTCCGTAGGCGATATAGGCGATCTCATGGCAGCGCTCGGCCTCGTCCATGTAATGGGTCGAGACCAGCACCGAGAGGCCGTTGGCGGCAAGCGCATGGATCTCGTTCCAGAAATCCCGGCGGGCCTTCGGGTCGACGCCGGCGGTCGGTTCGTCGAGGAGAAGAAGTGCCGGTTCAGGCAGTATGCAGGCGCCAAGCGCGAGGCGCTGTTTCCAGCCGCCGGAAAGCTCGCCGGCCAATTGTTTCTCGCGGCCCTTGAGGCCGAGGCGTTCGATTGCAGCGCTCGCCTTGGCGCGCGGATCGGCGAGGCCATAGACGCGAGCGACGAATTCGAGGTTTTCGCGGATCGACAGGTCCTGGTAGAGCGAGAATTTCTGGGTCATGTAACCGACCCGACGGCGGATGCGGTCGCTTTCGGTCAGGATGTCGAAGCCGAGGCAGGTGCCGTCGCCGCTGTCTGGCGTCAGCAGGCCGCAGAGCATGCGTATGGTAGTCGTCTTGCCGGAGCCGTTGGGGCCGAGAAAGCCGTGGATGCGGCCTTTCTTCACCGACATGGAGAGGTCGTCGACCACCTTGCGGCCGCCAAAGCTCTTGGTGAGGTGATGGACGTCGATCACCGTTTCCGGGGCGTCGACTTCGTAGGTTTCGGCGGCGGTCATAGGCGTGGTCCGGGCAGGACGTCGACCGGCTGGCCGGGGCGGAGCACCTTCGGATCGGTCGGGATGGCCTCGATGCGGTAGACGAGTTTTGCACGCTCTTCGAGGCTGTAGATTTCCGGCGGCGTGTATTCCGCGTTCCTGGCGATGAAGCTGACTTTTGCGTCGGACGGCCGGCAGGCGTCGCAGGTGACACGAACCGGCTGACCGAGCGACAGGCGGGCGATCTCGGTTTCCGGCACGAAAAAGCGGATGCGGACGTTTTCGGGCGGCAGGAGTGCGACGATCGGGCGGCCGGCGGGGACGACTTCGCCGTTCCTGTAATAGAGCGTCTCGATGCTGCCGGCAGCGGGTGCCGAAACCGAGCGGCGGGCCAGCGCTGCCTGCGCCGAGGCGAGATCGGCCTTGGCGGCGGCGACCGATTCCTCCGTCTGTCGCAGCGTCTCATCGCGGGCGGGGAGGGCGGCGAGGATGATCTGGCTGCGGACGTTGTCGAGGGCGGCGCGGTTGGCGGCCTCGGTAGCGGTCGCCGTATCGAGATTGGCGCGCGTCGCGGTGCCGCGCTCGACGAGAACCCGGGTGCGGTCGAGATCCTGTTCGGCGAGGTCCAGTCGGGCGGTGGCTTCCCGTTCGGAAGCGCGCAGCACGTCGATCTCTTCCGGGCGCTTCTGGGCGGCATGCGCCAGATCCAGTTCGGCCTGGGAGCGGGCAAGCGCTGCGCGGGCCGCGGCGACGGCGGCTTCTTCGCTTGAGGAGTCGAGCCTGAAGAGCGGCGCGCCGGCCGCGATCGTTGCGCCCTCGGCAATGTTTACCTGGGTGAGCCGGCCGGCACTTTCGGCACCGATGAACAGTGTATCTGCCTCGACCCAGCCCTGGTAGGGGCGCGGCGGCTTATCGGCGAAGAGGAAGGGCAGAGCAGCGAGGGCAGCGCCCGCGAGGATGATGATGGCGAGGACGCGCTTCATTTCGCACCTCCTTCCGGCACGAACAGGGTTTCCAGGAAGGCGTCGAAGAGTTTTTGGGTGTCGAGGTGTTCGTAACCTTCGAACAGCGTCGTCCATACGATCGACAGCAGAGCCGGTGCGATGACGATCTGCGGGAGTTCGGCGATGGCCGGGTTGCGCAACTCGCCGCGCTCGGCCGCCCGCTTCAGGAGGATGCGCAGCACGCCAAGACCCTTGGAAATGATCTCGCGGTGATAAAATTCGGTGACGGCCGGAAACATCGGGCCTTCGGCCAGGATCAGCCGCAAAAGATGGCGGCGCTCGGTCTCCAGCACCTCGCGCTTGAAGAGGGTGTAGAACATCGAGATGGCGAAACGCGGCGGGATGGCTTCGTTGGCCGCCAGCCCGTCGATCTGACCGAGAATCGGCGAGGCGATGCCGGAGACGAGTTCGGTGAACAGCGCCTCCTTGTCCGGGAAATGCAGGTAGACGGTGCCCTTGGCGATGCCGGCGCGGGCCGCGACATCCTCCATGCGGGTGGCGGCAAAACCACGCTCGGAAAAGCAGGCAAAGGCGGCGGCCAAGATATCGGCACGCCGCTGCTGCGGGTCGCGTTTCTCTCTTTTCCTCTCGGGCATCGTCTATATTCTCAATTATGACTGACTGGTCGGTCATTAGCACGGATGAGGATAATTTACAAGCGCTGTAGCGGGAAATGGGGATGTTGGGTAACTCTGGGAGACGTGGTCGGAAACCTTTGGAGGATGTCGTGTCGCTCGGCAGGCTGGTGATCTATGTGAAGGATGTCGAGGCGACGGCGCTCTTTTACGAGACGCATTTCGGCTTCCGGGCGATGCGGCTGCCAGGCGACAGGATCGTCGAACTGGTGGCGCAGGACGGCGGCGTCAATATCATGCTACATCCGGCCGGCCGCGGGCTAAGGAGCGGCCAGGCGATCGTCAAGCTTGTCTTCGACGTCGAAGATGTCGAGGCGTTCTGCCGGCGAAGCGCCGAAAACGGCCTGCATTTCGGCCCCATCCACAAAGCCGACGGCTATGTCTACGCCAACGCTAAGGACCCTTGCCTGAACTCCGTTTCAGTTTCCAGCCGAGCCTTCCGGAAGGCGGGTTAAAGCGGTGCCGCATCAGAGTCTGCGGGACCTGCTCTGCCGATCCCGGTGAAATATCTTTTTGATTAGGGTATTCTCTTCAAGGAAATCTGAGGATTTCTCGTTTAAAACCATCAGTGGGGCGATTGGAAACAGCGTCAGCGGTCGCGCGGGCGACCTTCGCTCCCCATATCTGTAGAGGCCGCCTTGCCGTGGTAAGGGTGCGGCGCCGTTGAGAGTTGATCAGTCGCAAGGAGTTCGGACACGATGACGCAGCCCCCGGAAACGGCACTGCAGAATTTCGAGCTTTCCCTGGGGGGCCAGCTCCGCATGATGGGCAAGGCATTCTGGAATGCGCCGGTGCGCAATCGCGTCCTGGTGCTGATCTCGGCATTGCTCATCATTATCTTTGCGACGACCTATGCGACATACCGGCTGAACGAGTGGAACGGGCCGTTCTATGACGCGCTGGAACGGCGCGACATGCCGGAATTTCTGAACCAGCTCGTCGTGTTTGGCATTATCGCCTTCTCGCTGACGCTCTTGAACGTCGTCCAGCAGTGGCTGAACCAGATCACCGCGATGCGGATGCGCGAGGGATTGGCGCGCGATCTCGCCGATGTCTGGCTGAAGCCCGGCCGGGCGCTCAAGCTCGGCGGGGCAGGCGCGATCGCCAGCAATCCCGACCAGCGGCTGCACGAGGACACGCGCATCCTGGCGGAAAACACCACGGCGCTGGCGATCGGGCTCGTCAACTCGACGATCCTGCTCGCAAGCTTCATCGGCGTGCTCTGGGCGATCTCGTCGGATTTCGCGTTCCATTTCGGCAGCCGCACCATTTCGATCCCCGGTTACATGGTGTGGACCACGATCCTTTATGCGCTCCTGGGCTCGGTGCTCAGCAACGTCGTTGGCAACCTTTTGCCGCGCCTCAACGCCGAGCGTTATGCGCGCGAAGCGGACCTGCGCGCGGCCCTGGTGCGGGCGAACGAGAATCTGAAACCGATCACGCTCGCGCGCGGCGAGGCAAGCGAGCGCGTCCGGGTGGATTTCGCGATCGAGGGCGTGCTGGGCATGCTGCGCAAGCTCGCCTGGGCGCTCGCCAACCTCACCTGGGTCTCGGCGGGGTTCGGCTGGCTGGCGCTGGTGGCGCCGATCATCATCGCGTCGCCGATGTATTTTTCCGGCGAACTTTCCTTCGGTGGGCTGATGATGGCCGTCGGGGCCTTCAACCAGGTCAATCAGGCGCTCCGCTGGTATGTCGTCAATTTCAGCGTCATCGCCGACTGGCGCGCGACGCTGAACCGCGTCTCCTCCTTTCGCCACGCACTGCTGACCATGGATACGCAGGCTGGGGAGGGCGGGGTGATCGCCTATCGCGAGGCGCATCAGGGGGAGGGCATCAGCGTTTGCGGCGTCACGGTCTACGGCGCGCCCGAGCAGGGCGAGGCCGGACATGGGGTGCGGGTGGTCGAGGGCGATTGTGCCATCAAGCCGGGCGAGCGGGTGATGATCAATGGCGATCCTGGCGCCGACCGACACTTGTTTTTCCAGGCGTTGGCCGGCATCTGGCCCTGGGGGCGTGGCGAGATCGCCCTGCCCCCGGCAGGCCGCATGATCCTGATGCCGCAGGACGGATACCTGCCGACGGCGACGCTGCGCGAGGTGATGACCTATCCGGACGGCCTGAGCGACATCGACGACAAGGCGCTGACCGAGGCCCTGGAGAAGGTCGGGCTCGACCGCCTCGTGCACCGGCTGGACGAGGTGGAACGCTGGGACCGGCTGCTCGACAAGGACGAGGAGGCGTCGCTGTCGATCGCCAACGCGGTGCTGCGCAAGCCGGACTGGCTGATCATGGACGACGTGCTGGAAGGCCTGGAGCCGGAAACCCAGGAGCGGCTGTTGGGCGTGCTCAGCCGTCTCGAAGGCCTGACGCTCATCTATATCGGCCGTTCGGAAGAGTTCCGGAAGAAATTCGCGCCGCGCCTCTTCCACCTGTCGCCGCTTCATGCGCATGCAGAGAAGAAGAAGGAAGAGGCATGACATGGGCAGGCATATGACGTCGACCAAAACCGGGCAATGCGTCGTCTGCGGTCGCACCTTTCCGTTGTCGAGACTGCACAAGGCCGGGTATCTGCGGCCGAACCTCGTCACGATGGTCGCCGAGGAGGTTCCAAGCTGCACCGCCGACAGCTATATCTGCGACGAGGATCTTGGCCGCTATCGCCGCCGTTATGTGGAAAAGCTGCTCGACGAGGAGCGCGGCGAGCTTTCCAATCTCGACAAACGTGTACTCGACAGTTTCGAAAAGGGCGCCTCGACGGTGCAGACGAGCGCCGTCAACCTTCTCGAGCGCAATCCCACCTTCGGCGAGCGGGTGGCCGACAAGGTCGCGTCCTTCGGCGGCTCCTGGACGTTCATCCTGAGCTTCCTCGGAGTGCTCTGCGTTTGGATGGCGGCGAATGTCGTCGGCCTGTTTGCTGTTCCGTTCGATCCCTATCCGTTCATCCTGCTCAACCTGGTGCTCTCCTGCCTTGCGGCGCTGCAGGCGCCGGTCATCATGATGAGCCAGCGGCGGCAGGAGGAAAAGGACCGGCTGCGCTCCGAGAACGACTACATGATCAACCTGCGCGCCGAACTGGAAATCCGCCAGCTGCACGAAAAGATCGACCACCAGATGGCGCATCAATGGGAGCGTCTGGCGGAAATGCAGCAGATCCAGATCGAGCTTCTGGAACGGCGCGGCGGCGGGCGGAGCCCGACCTAGGCCGCGAACTCTTAGATGCCGAATGAGATGGGGTGAATGGCGGCCTGTCCGCTTCTGACGATCGGAAGGACAGGCCGCCGTCCAGCGCTACTATTTCAACGGCAGGAACAGTTCCACGACGACATCATGGACCTGCGCGCCCGGGAAGAGGGAGAAGTGCCGCTGGCAATAGATGGGGAAGTCGCGTGCGTCCTCCCCACTGGCTGGAAGCCAATCCCGATAAAGAAAGAGCGCGGCGGGTTCTAAATTGTGGGTATCATGGAAGACGCGCAGGACCGCACAGCGCCCGCCCGGAATCACGCCTGGTTTCATCTGTGCGTCATCGGGCGCAATCGGCAGGTCAGTCCCGACACAAAGGTCCATGCTATAATCCGCCGGGATCGCAGGCGTCCTCTCAGAACGGAAGACGTTGAAGGTCGGGCTCGTCTCAGGCGATAAGCCGGCCGCCTTGCGCCAGGCAATGAAGCGCTCGATGGTATCGCCGAGTGTTGCCCGGTCGCCCCGATGCTCGATGATCGCCACCGGCGTCGGGGGGACATCGCGGATAGTCACGTCGTCGTGGGTATAGGTAATCTGCATGAGCTTGCTCCTCGCATTGTTCAAAGGCCCGAAGGCCGCAAGCCACGGTGCCCAGTCGGGCGACTTCCGGAATGATGAAGGCGATTGGCCAAGCCTTTGCCGAAAGGCGCGGGCAAAGGCGTCGGGTGCATCGTAACCGGCATCCATCGCTACGTCCGTGACACTTGGAGCGTCCTTCGAAGCCAGCCGGTGCGAAGCATGCTTCAAACGCGCAAGCTGGACATAGCGATGCACGGACACCCCGAAGGTGGACGCGAACTGCCGGTGGAAATGGTATTTCGAGAACGCCGCGACGCCGCTCAACACGTCCAGGCCCAGATCATCGTCCAGGTGCTGGTCGATATGGTCCAGCACCCGCTGCATTCGGGCATGGTAGTTTTCAAGTGGCGCCTTCATAGTCTTCCTCCGTGGCGACACCATCTACGCCCTTTCAAATATGACGCGCTCGACCGATCTTGCGGTTTGGCATGGATCAGCAGGTGCCTGCCAGCAACGGCGGAAGGAGAGGTGGCAAACCCTAACGCGAGTTTGGCGGGATCGCCGGTTTTTGAGCGTTTGCTCCACCCATTCTTAAAGGGCTGTGTGCTAAATGGTTTTTGCCGCTGGTTAAAGCATCTGCGGTTCCCATCTTTCTAGGATTCCCAGATGAAAAAAGCTCTTCTCATTGGCATGCTCGTCCTGGCCGCGCCCACGCTGGCCCAGGCGAAAACACTCAAATTCCCGAGCGACGCTCCGATCGCCAGCATCAAGATCCCCGATAGCTGGAACCCGAAGGAAACCGAGACCGGGGTCGATGCCACGTCCAAGGACAACGCCGTCTATCTCTCCGCCGATGTTGCGGAGCTGAAGTCGATGGACAAGACGGTTTCCGACGCCATCGATTTCCTGAAGGAGGTTGGCGTCACCGTCGATCCCAAGACGCTGAAGGAAACTCCGGTCGAGGAGTTCAACGGCATGCAGATGACCACACTCGATTGGGACGGCAAGGACGAGAACGGTCCGGTGAGCGTCGGGCTCGCACTGATCCAGACATCGCCGACCAAGGGCCTCGTCGTCACCTATTGGGGAACCAAGGGCGACGAGGAAAAGCACCAGAAGGAACTGGTCGACATCCTGTTGTCGATCAAGCCGATCGTAAAGTGATACCGAGCGCGGCGGCGGTTGTTTCCGCCGCCGCTTTCGTCTCGTCGGACTGACTGGGTGAAAAGTCAGCCGATGAAATCGTGGATGATGCGGGCGACCTGTTCCGGCATTTCGAGCTGCAGCATGTGGCCGCTTGGCACCTCCATGGATGCCCAGGACGGATCGGCGCCAACCTTGGCGTAGATGCCGGAAAAGATCTTGGACTGATCGATATTGGCCGAGACGTAGAGCCTTTTCGTGATCTTCCGATAGTCACCCGACAGCTTGATCTTCTGGATCATCGTCGCGAACGCCTGCGGCGAGCGGCTGGTCATGTAATGGCGCAGATGTTCCGGCACCCGGGTCGCGTGACGGGCAGGAGGCGGCACCGCGACGCCGCCGAGTTCGCCGGCCATGGCGAGGTTGGCCATCGCCACTTCCGGACCAAGCAGATCGAGCGCCGACTGCCCGTTTTCCGGCAGGAAAGCGTCGAGATAGGTCAGCGTGCGGATGCGGGCCGCGAAACGATCAGCGACGCCTGTTATCACCATGCCGCCATAGGAATGGCCAACGAGATCGAATTCCTCAAGGCCCTCCGCTTCGACAAGGCCGCAGACGTCGCCGATATGGGTGTCGAGATTGATGGCGCCCGAGAAGAGGTGGGCGCGTTCACCGAGCCCGGTGAGGCTCGGCACGAAGACCTGGTGGCCCATGCCCCGCAGAATATCGGCAACCGGTGTCCAGCTCGCGCTCGAACCCCATGCACCCTGCACCAGAACGATTTTGCGGCTGGCCATTCATCCCCTCCCGTCTGAACGATGCCGGTTGTTTCCCATCCGGCTCCGGTGGAGTCAATGCGACAGGCGAGGGGACAGGTTCGGCGGAATATGGTTGTTCAGCCGTTCTTCCAGGTGAGGCGGAAGACGCGGAGCCAGTTGTCGAAGGCGAATTTTCTCAAGGTTGGCTCGTCGAAACCGGCTTTACGCATGGCAGCGAAGAGATGCGGCAGGCCACTTGCATCCCTGATCTCGCGGGGCACGACTGTGCCGTCGAAGTCCGACCCAAGCGCCACGCGGTCCACGCCAACGCGATCGATCAGATATCCGATGTGGGAGACAACGGTGTCGAGAGGGGTGTTTTCGTCCAGATGTGCGTCGGCACGGATATCGTAGACGGCGAGGTTGAAGCCGATGACTCCGTCTGTATCGCGGATGGCGTCAAGCTGCCGGTCGGTGAGATTGCGGGTGGAGGGGCAGAGTGCATGGGCACAGGCATGCGTGGCGACGAGGGGAGCGGTGCTGAAGGCCGCCACATCCCAGAAGCCCCGTTCGTTCAGATGCGCAAGGTCGATCATGATGCCGAGGGCATTGCAGGCTCTCACCAGTTCCCTGCCAATATCCGTCAGGCCCGGGCCGGTGTCGGGAGACCTCGGATAAGCGAAGGGCACGCCGTAGCCGAATATGTTGGGGCGGCTCCAGACCAGGCCGAGGGAGCGGAGACCCGCCGTATGGAGGATATGGAGATAGTCGAGATCGGGACCCATCGCCTCGGCGCCTTCCATATGAAGAACGACCGCGAAGGCGGATTCCGCCCGGGCGGTCTCGATGCTGCCGACATCGGTCGTGAGGCGCATCCGGCCACTTGAGCGCCGGATCAATAGATCGATGGCGGCAAGCTGGGCGTCAATCAGGCGACGGGCATAACCCTCTTCCAGGGCGTCGGCATAACGAACCTCATAACCCTCATTGGTGACCGTCAGATCGTTTTCCGGCTTGCGCTCCGGATAGGCATGCAGCGCAAACAATCCGCCGACGAGGTGTCCTTCGATCGCGCGGGGAAGATCGAGATGGCCTGTCTCCGACCGGATGAGGAAGTCCCGGCCCCCAGGCTTATAGTCCAGCATGAACTGGACTGCATCGTTATGCCCGTCGAAGACTGCGATTTTTTCCATAAGAATTCGTCCGGTTCCGGGACAGATTGCTGGCGAGTCTTAGGACAGTTTTGTTACCGCCACATGCCGCGCATGCGGACGGTGACGTCGATGCGGACCTGGTGGCGGGCCTGGCGTTCGGCGTCGGTCATCTGGGCGACGACCGGCCAGGCGGCGGTTTCGAAGAATTGCAGAAGCGTCGCCGGGATGAAGCGGGTGCGGGCGGCATAGACGTGGCGATCGCCCTGCGACGCCTGGCCGTGCACGAAGAAACGCTGCGGCGTCATCAGATGCAGGTGGTCTTTCGCCCGCGTCATCGCGACATAAAGAAGACGGCGTTCCTCCTCGACCTCGGCGGTCGAGCCGACGCCGAGGTCGGAGGGGATGCAGCCGTCGACGCAGTTCAGAAGAAAGACCGAGCGCCATTCCTGGCCCTTCGACGAATGGATGGTCGAGAGGATCAGGTAGTCCTCATCGAGCAGGGGCGTGCCGGATTCGGCGCTGGTCGCATCAGGCGGATCGAGGGTCAGTTCGGTAAGGAACCGTTCGCGCGACGTATAACCGGAGGCGATCTGCTCGAGCTGCAAAAGGTCGGCCTTGCGGGTTTCGGCATCTTCGTGGATGCGGGCGAGATGCGGCTCGTACCAGAGGCGTGCGAGACCGATCTCGGACGGCCAACCCTGGCCCTTGCGGACGGCGGCGAGCATGTCGACGAAGGCCGGCCAGTCGGCGCCGGAGCGCGGCGGGGCGGGGATTTCCTGCAGCGCTGCGAGCGGCTCTGGATCGGCGGTGATCGCATCGAGGATCTTTCCGGCTGTCTGCGGGCCGATGCCGGGGATGAGCTGCATCAGCCGGAAACCGGCGACGCGGTCGCGCGGGTTCTGGGCGAAACGCAGCGCCGCCAGCATGTCCTTGACATGGGCGCTGTCGAGGAACTTCAGGCCGCCGAACTTCACGAAGGGGATGTTGCGGCGGGTGAGTTCGACTTCCAGCGGGCCGGAGTGATGCGAGGAGCGGAACAGCACGGCCTGCTGCTTCAGGGTCATGCCGGTTTCGCGGTTTTCGAGGATTTTTTCGACGATGTAATTGGCCTGTTCGGTCTCGTCCTTGACGGCGACGAGGCGGGGGCGCTCCTCCGACTGGCGCTCGGTCCAGAGGTTCTTGGTAAAACGCTCGCGGGCGAGATCGATGACGCCGTTGGCGGCGGCCAGAATCGTATTGGTCGAGCGGTAGTTGCGGTCGAGCGTGACGATATTGGCCGGCGGATCGAACGTGTTCGGGAAATCGAGGATGTTGCGGATCGTCGCCGCCCGGAAGGAATAGATCGACTGCGCATCGTCGCCGACGACGGTGAGGCCGATGCCGCCGGGCTTCATCGCCATCAGGATCGACGATTGCAGCCGGTTGGTGTCCTGGTATTCGTCGACGAGGACGTGGTCGAAACGGCCGCCGACATCCTGCGCGATCGCCGGCTCACTCATCATCTGCGCCCAGTAGAGCAGGAGGTCGTCGTAATCCAGCACGTTCTGGGCCTGCTTGGCCTCGACATAGGAGGCGAACAGTTCGCGGAGCTGCTTTTCCCAGGCCGAGCACCAGGGGAAATAGAGCTTCAGCACTTCGTCCAGAGGCGTTTCCGAATTCACCGCACGGGAATAGATCTGCAGACAGGTGCCTTTGGTCGGAAACCGGTTCTCGGTCTTCGAGAAGCCGAGTTCGTGGCGGACCAGGTTCATCAGGTCAGCGGAATCCTCCCGGTCGTGGATGGTGAAGTCGTGGTCGAGGCCGATCTGTTCGGCGTAGAGGCGGAGCAGCCGGGCGCCGATGCCGTGAAAGGTGCCGGCCCAGGCAAGCGCGTCGGTCATGATGCCGGCATTGGCACCCAGAACCTGCGCGCAGATGCGCTCGACGCGGCGGCTCATTTCGGAAGCCGCGCGGCGGGAAAAGGTCATCAGCAGGATGCGGCGCGGATCGGCGCCCGAGACGATCAGGTGCGCGACGCGGTGGGCGAGCGTGTTGGTCTTGCCGGAACCGGCACCGGCGATGACCAGCAAAGGCCCAGCGGGGCCGCCCTTTGGCACATCCGAGCCGTGCTCCACCGCGCGCCGCTGCGCGTCATTCAGCTTTTCCAGATAAGCAACAGCCATGCCCGTTCCCGATGTGTTCGAATTAGCCATAGCTGATTCGTGCGCCTACGCGGAAATCGGCATTACCGTGCATGCGGCAAGTCACCAACTTGCATGCGTGCCGCAACATTGCGATCATGCCGGCGGCGGTATTTCCGCCCAAGTACAATTGCGTTCCAAGGGCTGGTGCTGCGACCAATTCGCTTCCGGCCCTGTATCTGTTTGTATTTCAAACGTAAATCACGCTTTTGTTATGCGGGCTTTCGAAATAAACTTGACCGCAAATCTCTGCTTTGGTTATGACGGCCTCGTCAAATTCCTGACTCTCTTGCGGAGGCGATCTTGAAAACTTCGTTCACCTTGGCCGCGGGCGTTGCCCTGGCTGTTTCTGTTCTCGCCCTTTCCTCGCCGGCTTCGGCGCAGGTCAAGGATAGCCTGACCATCTACAATGCCCAGCACGAGGGGCTGACCAAGGAATGGGCGCAGGCCTTCACGGAAGAGACCGGCATCGTGGTCACCATCCGCCAGGGCAGCGACCTCGAAATCGCCAACCAGATCGTTCAGGAAGGCGCCAATTCGCCGGCCGACGTGTTCCTCACCGAAAACTCGCCGGCCATGGCGCTGGTGGACGGCAAGGGCCTCTTCGCGCCGATCGACAAGGCGACGCTCGACCAGGTTCTGCCGGGCTTCCATCCGGCCAACGGCAACTGGGTCGGCATCGCTGCCCGCTCGACGGTTTTTGCCTATGACAAGACCAAGCTGACCGAAGACAAGCTGCCGAAGTCGATGCTCGACCTTGCCAAGCCGGAATGGAAGGGCCGCTGGACGGCTTCTCCGTCGGGCGCCGACTTCCAGGCGATCGTCGGCGCGCTGCTGCAGCTCAAGGGCGAGGAAGCGACCGCCGCCTGGCTGAAGGGCATGAAGGAAAACGCGACCCCCATCCGCGGCAATTCGACGGCGATGAAGGCGGTCAATGCCGGCCAGTTCGAAGGCGCGCTGATCTATCACTACTACTATTTCGGCGACGTGGCGAAGACCGGCGAAAACACCAAGAACGTCGGCATGCATTATTTCAAGAACCAGGATCCGGGCGCCTTCGTGTCGATCTCGGGCGGCGGCATCCTCGCCTCCTCCAAGCACAAGGAACAGGCCCAGGCCTTCCTGAAGTGGGTTACCGGCAAGGGCGGCCAGAAGGTTCTGCGCGACGGCACCTCCTTTGAATACGCCGTCGGCAAGGGCGAGGCTTCCAACAAGATGCTGACCCCGATCGCCGACTTGGCAGCCCCGAAGGTCGAGCCCTCGACCCTCAACAACGCCAAGGTCACCGACATGATGACCGCCGCCGGCCTGCTCTAAAAGCGGTCGATAACAGTTGCATGGAGACATCGCAGGGCGTACCTGCGATGTCTCGTATTTTCGGACCGTCAATGACTTCCACCACAGATACCCGGATCTCCATCGCGCCGCGACACCGCCTGCCGGCGGCATCGTTCTGGACATTGACGATCGCGGTCGTGGTGGCTTTGCTGGCGCTCCTGCCGCTCGGCTTCGTGTTGTGGGCGGCGATGGTGACCGGCTGGGAGATGGCCTCGCAGCTGATCTTCCGCTCGCGGGTCGGCGAGCTGCTGGCCAATACCGTCCTGCTCGTCATCTTCACCATTCCGATCTGCGCCGTGCTCGGCGTTTCGCTCGCCTGGCTGACGGAACGCAGCGACCTGCCGGGCGCGCGTTTCTGGTCGTGGCTCTGCGTCACGCCGCTTGCCGTGCCCGCCTTCGTGCATTCCTATGCCTGGATCGGGCTGTGGCCCGGTTTCAACGGGCTTCCCGCCGGCGTGGCGATTTCGGTCGTCGCCTATTTTCCGTTTCTCTACCTTCCGCTTTCTGCCGCCTTCCGGCTGCTCGACCCGGCGCTTGAGGACCAGGCGGCATCGCTCGGGCTGGCGCCTTTCGCCGTTTTCCGGCGTGTTGTGCTGCCGCAGCTGCGGCTTGCCCTTTGCGGCGGGGCGCTGCTGGTCGGCCTGCATCTGCTGGCCGAATACGGGCTGTTTGCGATGATCCGATTCGACACGTTCACGACGGCGATCATCGACCAGTTCCAGTCAACCTATAACGGCGTCGCAGCCTACATGCTGGCGCTGGTGCTGGTGCTCTGCTGTTTCGTGCTGCTCGGTCTCGAAGCCTCGTTGCGCGGCCGCAGCCGGTATGCGCGGCTCGGGTCCGGCGTCGCTCGGCGGCCGAAGGTCGCAAGGCTCGGCAAGTGGAAATACGCTGCCTTGCTCGTGCCTGCGGTCACCGCCGCGTTTGCGCTCGGCATTCCGGTGCTGACGCTCGGTCGCTGGCTGATCGCCGGCGGTGCAGGTGTGTGGCGGATCGACGAGGTTGGGCTGGCGCTGTGGCAGACGCTCGCCATCTGCATGATAGGCGGGATCGCCACGACCGCCGCCGCCGTCCCGATCGCCTGGCTTTCCGTGCGCCGGCCGACCCGTGCCAGCCGGTTCCTCGAAGGCTGCTATTATCTCGCGAGTTCGATGCCAGGCGTCGTCGTGGCGCTGGCGCTCGTCACCATTACCGTGCGGACCATGCTGCCGCTCTACCAGAGCGTTGCCACCATCGTGCTTGCCTATGTGGTGATGTTTCTGCCGCGCGCGCTGGTGAGCTTGCGCGCCAGCATTGCGCAGGTGCCGGTCGAGATCGAACAGGCGGCGGCGAGCCTCGGGCGCTCTCCGGGTAACGCGCTGCTTGCGACGACGATCCGGCTTGCGGCACCGGGGGCAGCGGCGGGCGTCGCGCTCTCCTCGCTTGGCATCATGAACGAACTGACCGCCACCCAGATGCTGGCGCCGAACGGCACGCGCACGCTCGCCATGGCCTTCTGGGCGCTGACCGGCGAGATCGACTATGCCGGTGCGGCTCCCTATGCTGTGCTGATGGTCGCCTTCTCGCTGCCGCTCACCTTTCTTCTCCATCACCAATCGAAAAAGATCGCCGGGCGATGACGCTGCTTACCCTGACCTCCCTGCGCAAACAGTATGGTTCCGTCGCAGCCCTAGACGGCATCGATCTTTCGGTGACAGCCGGCAGCCGCACGGCAATCGTCGGGCCATCCGGCTGCGGCAAGACCACGCTTCTGCGCCTGGTTGCCGGTTTCGATGCGCCGGACGGAGGCCGCATCGTGTTCGATGGCCGGACGCTTGCCGACAGCTCGTCCCAGGTGCCGGCGCACAAGCGCGGCATCGGCATCGTGGCCCAGGACGGCTGCCTGTTCCCGCATCTGACGATCCGCCAGAATATAGGTTTCGGGCTCGAGGCGGAGGCCTCGGTCAAGAATGCCCGCATCGCGGAGCTGATGGACATGGTGGGGCTCGATCCGGCCATGCTTGCCCGCAAGCCGGACCAGCTCTCAGGCGGCCAGCAGCAGCGCGTAGCGCTTGCGAGGGCCTTGGCCCGCAAGCCGCGGCTGATGCTGCTCGACGAGCCCTTCTCGGCCCTGGATACGGGTTTGAGGGCCGCGACCCGTAAGGCGGTGACCGACGTACTGACCGCGGCCGGCATCACCACGCTTCTGGTGACCCACGACCAGGGCGAGGCGCTCGCCTTCGCCGACCAGGTGGCGGTGATGCGGGCCGGCCGGTTCGCGCAGGTGGGGAGTCCTCGCGAGGTTTATTCGCGGCCGGTCGACGCGGCGACGGCGGCGTTTCTCGGCGAGGCGATCGTGCTGCCGGCCGACATCGCCGACGGACAGGCAAAAAGCCCATTGGGCGTGCTGCCGGTCGACGACGTCGCCTATCGCGGCAAGGGTGAGATCATGCTGCGGCCCGAACAGGTTACCGTCATGCAGGATAATGGCTCGGACAGCAGCAAGGGCGCCTCGGGGACGATCACCGACATCAATTTCTGCGGTCCGACCTCGGACGTGCGAATCAGGCTTGGCAGCGACCCGCAAGGCTTCTCCTTCCGGCTCGACATTCCGAGCCGCGAGGCGCTTGCCGCCGGGGATCGGGTGACGATTGGTGTGGCGGGAGCCGCCCACCTCTTCCGGTAGTTTGGAACCCTGGAACATTTCTTCGCGTTATCGGACCATCAACGTGAAGGAACAATTCCATGCTGAAATGGGCTCTCATCTTCCTCGTCATCTCGCTGATCTCCGGCTTCCTCGGCTTTTCCGGTATTTCCGCCGCGACGGCAGGGATCGCGAAAATCCTGTTCTTCATCTTCCTTGTCGTTTTCCTGATTTTCGTCGTGCTCGCCTTTGCGGCCGGCAATGCGATTCTCTGATTCTCCTGACGTCCCGCGGGTGAAGCGCGAGGAACCGTGCCGTTGAAACAAAAAAGCCCCGCCGAAGGTCGGGCGGGGCAAATTGGGGAAAATCCGCATCAATGACGCGGTGGGTCGCATTTGGCATATTCCATGTCGTGCTGCGAGGCGGGTTGGGGCCGATTCGGTACGCTCGAGCGAAAAAAAGAGACCGGTCTCGATACGGCGAGGACTGCTCTGCGCAGATGCGAAGGTCAGGGGCGCGACGGATGTTTCTGGGCGAACACGAGCAGCTTCCAGACTACCGGGCCAAGGACGGTATGCTCGTGATGGATTTGCGGGATGGCGGCGGCCTTGTGGACGACGATCTCGTCGCCGCAGGTCCGGCACCGGTAGATTCCGGCATTCGGCACCTTCTGTCCCGGCATCCAGTCCTTGTCGAAGGCCGGTGCGCCGGCTTGGACGAGATGCTCCAAATTCTTGAACTGCGCCATGCTACACCCTCCTTGATCTCGTAACACCATAACAGGCGCAGGTGACCAAATCGCCAGCAAGGCTGGTGAAGAGTTTAGGGCGAAGATGTGCCGTTTCGGAACGAATTCGTTAAGAGAGGGGTCAGAAACGAAGAAATCCGCCGAAGCGGATTTCTCAACGTTTTGAACTGGATGGTGGGCGTGACAGGGATTGAACCTGTGACCCCTACGATGTCAACGTAGTGCTCTCCCGCTGAGCTACACGCCCATCCGTGGCGGCGCATAGACCATAGACTGGTCGGGCCGTCAACAGGTTTTTGCCATGAAATGCGAAGGTTTTTTGAAGGCCTTGCAGATCAGGGCTTTTGCGGCCGGATTTCCGGTTTCAGGCCGCCAGAAGCTTGTTCACTTCGTCCACCAGATCGCGCAGGTGGAAGGGCTTCGACAGCACCTTGGCATCCTTTGGGGCCTTGGAATCGGAGTTCAGCGCGACGGCCGCGAAACCGGTGATGAACATCACCTTCAGGTCAGGATCGAGTTCCGTCGCCCGGCGGGCGAGTTCGATCCCGTCCATTTCCGGCATGACGATGTCGGTCAGGAGCAGCGAGAAGGGTTCTTCGCGCAGGCGATCGTAAGCGCTCGCGCCGTTGTCGAAGGACGCGACCTTGTAGCCCGCCTTTTCAAGCGCCTTCACCAGGAAACGACGCATGTCGTTATCGTCTTCGGCGAGAAGGATTTTCTGAATCATCTCCAGGACCGTTATCCAATGCAAATTTTTAGAGTTGTCGGTATCTCTTACACTGCCTACGCGCGGTAAACATCCGTTTAATGAGGGTGTAAGAGGATTTGGTAGGGTATAGATAGTATGGACTTCGGCTCGGGCAACTGGCAACATGAGTTCCTGAACAAGTTCGTGACATGGTAAAGGCAGGATGGATTGCAACGCAGGTGATTTTGAACATTTCGAAGTGAGGGAGCCCGCCACGCAGACTGTCCCCTTCGTCTTCAATTCGCCTCACAGCGGCAGCTTCTATCCGCCTGAATTTCTCGCCGAGAGCGGCCTCGATTCGCTCGCCATCCGCCGCTCCGCGGACCATTATGTCGACGAGCTTTTCGCCGACGCGCCGGAACTCGGTGCGCCGCTGCTTCTCGCCCATTTCCCGCGCGCCTATCTCGACGTCAACCGGGAGCCCTACGAGCTCGATCCGCGGATGTTCGACGGGCCTTTGCCGCCTTTCGTCAATATCGGCTCGATGCGGGTCGCAGGCGGGCTGGGCACGATTCCGCGGATCGTCGCCGAAAACATGGAAATCTACCGCCGCCGGCTGCCGGTCGACGAGGCGATGTCCCGCATCGAAACGATCTACAAGCCTTACCACGCCTGCCTTCGCAAATTGATCGCCCGCACCCACGCCCGCTTCGGGCTTGCCATCCTGATCGACTGCCATTCGATGCCGGGCAATATCCGGCTCTCCGGTTCGGATGTGCGTCCCGACTTCATTATCGGCGACCGCTATGGCACCAGCGCCTCGGCCGAGCTCTCTCGGGCGGCGATGCAATTCCTCGACGGTATGGGTTTTTCGGCGGTGCGCAACAAGCCCTATGCCGGCGGCTTCATTACCGAACATTACGGACGGCCGGTGCGCGGCCTGCACGCGCTGCAGATCGAGATCAACCGCGCGCTCTACGTGGACGAGATGACGCTTGCCAGGCGGCCGGAATTCCCAGTGATCGCAGCCGCGCTTTCGACCTTCATGCGGCAGATGGCGGACTTCGTCGTCGACTTCGCAGGCGGCGACAGCGCGCTCGCAGCCGAATAGCTTCCCTCAAAGTTTTTCCACAGGTTTGGTCTACCGCCGGCGGGGTGACTGGCTCGCCAGCTGGATTGCGGGCAAAAAAAACCGCGCTTGTGGGCGCGGCTAAGTCTAGGGAGGAAACACCCAAGGAGGGTATTTACAGTCAAAGACTGTGCAATGAACCTACGAATGCACTGCACAAATGTCAAGCAACTTTTTTGACTGATTAAATTTGCGCCATTTTTGGGCGGTTTGGTGAGTTTTTCGGCGCCGGTCGATCGTTTTTTGATTTTCTGCCCAGGATTACGCGAATCCGGTTTTCAGTTTCAGGCGAGTATCCTAGAAGAGGTTACCTCTTCCTCAGCGGATCTCCCCATGCTTCCTGGTCGCGATTTCTTCGATGCGCTTGCTGCCGCCGCCAAGGCCGAGACCCTGCCACGCTTCCGCACCGGCCTTTCGGTGGTCAACAAATTGCTGGGCGGGTTCGACCCGGTGACCGAAGGCGACCGCGCCGCCGAGACGGCAATCCGGGCGCTGATCACTGAGAAGTTTCCCGAGCACGGCATTCTCGGTGAGGAGCATGGCAATGTCGGCCTCGACCGCGAACATGTCTGGGTGATCGACCCGATCGACGGCACGCGCGCCTTCATCTCCGGCTTGCCGGTCTGGGGCACACTGATCGGCTTTCAGTCGAAGGGCCGCGCCGTCATGGGCCTGATGGACCAGCCTTTTATCGGCGAGCGTTATTTCGCCGACGGCACCCGCGCCTGGTATTCAGGCCCGGATGGCGAGCGCCAGATTTCGGTGCGCGACTGCGGCAGCCTTGCCGATGCCACCCTGTTCACCACCTCGCCGCATATCTTTTCCGGCGACGATCTGGCGAAATACCGTTCGGTCGAGGAAAAGGTGCAGCTGTTCCGTTACGGCTGCGATTGCTACGCCTATGTGCTGCTCGCCTCCGGCCATGTGGATATCGTGGTCGAGAACAACCTGAAGCCTTATGACGTCGGTGCGCTGATCCCGATCATCGAGCAGGCCGGCGGCATCATCACCACCTGGGACGGCGGGCGCCCGGAAAACGGCGGCAATATCCTCGCGGCCGGCAGCAAGGCCGTGCATGCGGAAGCGATGAAGCTGCTTTCCGGCAAATAGGCAGGCAGACAGACCCGGGGATCACGCGGCGGTTTCGGAAAGGCCGAAGCTGCCATCCTGGCCGGGCATGAAGGCCTCGATTGCCGCGAGCGCCTGGGCTCGATAAATATCCTTGTCGTGAAAGACTTCGTGGCGCGCGCCATTGATGGTGATGAGCTGGCCGGCGCGGAAATTGCGCGACAGTTCCTCCTGCGCCGCATAGGGGACGATGGCGTCGAGAACGGGAGCGAGGATCAGGGTCGGAATGGTGATCCTGGTCAGATGCGATTGAGAAGATACGCGGCGAGCGGCCTTGAACGTCTCGTGCAGCCAGCGGGCCGTCGGCGGACCGATCGCCAGCTCCGGATGGGCGGCGCCGATCTCCATGTTGCGGGCGAAACGTTTGCGGTCGGAGGTCAGCGGGTTGCCTTCGAAGGCGCGGTTGCTGCGATCGGTACCCATCGAGACGCGGCCGAAACCGGTCCAGCTGGCAATCCCGGCGAGCGTGCGGATGAAGCCTTCCGGGACACCCTGACCCGAGAGCGCGATATAGGGGGCCGCAACCGCCATCCGGTTGATGCGGTTCGAAAGCCGCGGGGCGGCCGAGAGCGCGATCAGGGCGCCGGTCGAGTGTGCGATCAGGAAGAAGGGCAGGCGGGCATCCGGCAGCACGATATGTTCTAGGAAGATCTCAAGATCCCGCTCGTAATCGGAAAAGCGGCGGACATGGCCCTTGCTCGGATTCTTCGTCAGCCGCTGCGAGCCGCCCTGGCCGCGCAGGTCGAAGGTCGCGACCCAGAGGCCCATGGCGTTGAGGTCACGGATCGTTTCGAAGTATTTTTCGATGGACTCATTGCGGCCCTGCACGAGCACGATAGTGCCGATCGCCGGTGATATCTCGGAGCGAAACAGACCGTAGCGTAACCGGGTGCCGCGGTGGCCGGTGAAATAGCCGGCCGAATAATTGGCCGGCGCCGGGTTGCCCGGGGTCGGGTGGAGAATGTCGTCGATGGAATCTGCCGCTTCGCTCATGCCGGCCAGCGTCAGCCAGCGGCGGCGGGACGTCAAGGAAAAAGCGCGGCTGGCGACAGCCGATGGCGCGCCCGGCGAAATCGAGGAAATGGAGGGCTTGCACGCGTCCGGCCAAACATGTGTATTCAACCGCAATTACAGATTTCCGGATGTCCGTCGGTCCGCCCGAGCACGGGAGTGTGCGAGGAGGTAGTTGGCGTCAGTCGACGTATAAGAGGGAGACAAGCCATGTATTACGCAATTCTTGCCTATCACCAGGAGGGAGTGGTGCAATCCTGGACCGAGGAGGAGGATCAGGCGCTGATGACCGAGTTGCTCGAGGTCAATGACCGCCTGGTTGCGCAGAAATCCCTGGGACCTGCCGCCCGGCTCGGGCCGACCGAAGGCGCGGTGACGCTGCGCGGCCAGGGCGAGGGAATGGTTATCGACGGACCGTTTGCCGAGACCAAGGAACAATTGCTTGGCCTCTATGTGGTGGACTTTCCGACGATCGAGGGAGCTATTGCGGCTGCACGGGATCTGCGCCGGGCCAATCCGACGGCGGTCTACGAAATCAGGCCGATCCTGCTTTATCTGCCGGGCGCATCGCTGGAGTCTCGGGCCGAGGACTGAAGCAGTTTTTCAGCAGGAAAAAAGAAGCCGGAATCGCGGGTCTAGGGATACCCTAAGCGATTCCGGCAATTGATGACCGAAGCGAAGGGACGAATGGAGCTTCGGTCGAGAGAGACAGTCTGCCTTCCACTGTCTTTTCTATCAAAACGATCCTGAACCGGCTCGAAACGGGCTGTTCATGTCAGGTTCACGCGCAAAACTGCGCCGCGAACCGGGCTCTTGAAGCCGCGGAAATCAATCCCCATCTGAACTCTGCGGGCGCCAAACGGGTCCGCCGAACGGGACCGCATTGCCAATGAAGGGATGCGCAAACCCAGATGAAAACCGCAACGTCGCTTCCCAAGGAGGACTCCATGCGTCACGTCGATTTTACCCCCCTTTACCGCTCCACCGTCGGTTTCGACCGTCTTTTCAACCTGCTCGACAATCGCGGGCCGGCAGACCAGACCCCCAGCTATCCGCCCTATAATATCGAGCGCACCGGCGATAACACCTATCGCATCACCATGGCCGTTGCCGGTTTCGATGAAAAGGAACTGAGCCTCGAAGCCCATGCGAACGTGCTGACCGTGAAGGGTGAAAAGAGCGAAGACGAAACCGCTGCCGAACAGAGCGAATACCTCTATCGCGGCATCGCCAAGCGCGCCTTCGAGCGCCGCTTCCAGCTCGCCGATCATGTCGAAGTGCAGTCCGCTTCGCTGAAGAACGGCCTGCTCCATATCGACCTTCTCCGGAACATTCCGGAAGCCATGAAGCCCCGTCGCATCGCGATTGCCGCAGACGCAGTCGCTCCGAAGACGATCGAGGCTCAGGTCACCCCGCAGCAGGTCAACTAACCCGCTGCCGGGCACCCGGCCGATATAGTCGAGCAAGCCCAATGCGGCCCTTCCTCTTGGGGGAAGGGCCGTTTTTCGCTTTTTGGGGAGTTAACTTGCGGCGGTCTTTCGGGGGCGGCCGCCCTTACGGCCATTTTCTCGGGCCGTTGCCGCTTTTGCCGCTGAACGGACCTTACCTCCGGCTGCACCCAGTTGAGCGGCCATCCAGTGTTTCGATCCAAAAATGCCTTGGAGGAGGCCGGGGACATAGACGTCGACGTCAAGTTTCGGCCAATGAAGGCCAAGGCCGGTGGGGCTGATCTCAATCCCGGAGAGTTCGTCCGGGGAGGCTTCGGATAGGCCTTCGATCTTTCCGGTTGGAATAGCCACCTGGACATCGGTATTCAGAGCGATCACGACGCGGGACGAGCGTCGATCATAACGGGCCGACACGGCATAACCCGCCTCCCGCAGAGCCTGCATACGTTCTTCGGCTGCTCTCAGTTCCTGTTCAGAAATCGCCATGATGGGCACTCCATGCCGCACAAAGAGCGGCTATTTCTTCTGCGAGGGCTTCCTCGATGCGGCGGAGTTCCGCGAGCTTAAAACCGTAGCTCTCCCGCAACTCCAGTGGTCCGCCGGGACAATTCAGGATGAAGACCGCTTCTCCAGCGCCCTTTACATGAACATGCGCGGGACGGTGATCGTTGGGATAGATCACGACGCGCAGGCCAGCAAAGCGTAAAACGGTCGGCATGGCTCAATATAGTAAAACCCAAGCGCTTTGGAAAGCGCCTGGGTTCAATATCTCTCGTCGTAAAAGGTGAGTGACGCGGCACCTCAAGCCGCAGCCGGTGCCGCGACCGCATCCTTCTTCGCCTTCAGGCGGTTCGCATATTTCTGGGCGATGACGGCGCAGGCCATCAGCTGGAGCTGGTGGAAGAGCATCAGCGGCAGGACGATGGCGCCGATCGAGGAGGACTGGCCGGAGAAGATGGCGTTGGCCATCGGCACACCGCTTGCCAGCGACTTTTTCGATCCGCAGAAGGTGATGGTGATCTCGTCTTCCTTGTTGAAGCCGAGAGCCCGGCTGCCGAACATGGTGATGCAGATGACGACTGCCAGCAGCGCCATGTCGACCAGGATGACGACGCCGATATCAAGCGCCGAAAAGGTGTGCCACAGGCCTTCCATGACCGCTTCCGAGAAGGCGAGATAGACGACCATCAGGATAGAGCCGCGGTCGACGGGAGCGAGGATCTTCTTCTTCGAGCGGATCCAGTTGCCGATCCAGGGCTGCAGGATCTGCCCGACGATGAACGGGGCGAGCAGCTGCAGCAGGATACTTTCGAGCGCGTCCCAGGAGAAGCCGGCGTCCCCGGTGGTCGACAGCAGGATGCCGGCGAGAAGCGGCGTCAGGAACATGCCGAAGATGTTGGAGCCGGAAGCGGCGCAGATCGCCGCCGGCACGTTGCCGCCGGCGATCGATGTGAAGGCGATCGAGGACTGCACGGTCGAAGGGAGCACGCAGAGGAAGAGGATGCCGGCATAAAGCGGTGCCGCCAGGATATCTTCCGGAATGAAACCAATCATCAGCCCGAGGAGCGGGAAGATCGCGAATGTCGTCAGCAGAATCGTCAGGTGCAGGCGCCAGTGCAGGATGCCCGCCACCACCACGTCGCGCGACAGGCGCGCGCCATGCAGGAAGAACAGCAGGCCGATGGCGATGTCGGTCGCGACGTTGAACCAGTCGGCATAAACGCCGTGGATCGGCAAGACCGAAGCGAGGATGACGGTGCAGACGAGAAGGACCGTGAAGCGGTCCGGCAGAAAACGGCTCATAGGCAAGATTCCTCGGATTTGAGGATTTACCCATCTCTTATCATGAAGCAAAATTCAAACACTAACAGTTATCACGGTAACGGATAGCCATGCTGAACCTTCATCATTTGAACAGTTTCGTCATGCTGCAGCAGACCGGCAGTTTTACCGAAGCCGCGGCCCGGCTGGGCCTCGGCCAGTCGACCGTCACCCAGCATATACAGCGGCTGGAAAAATCGCTCGGCCGGCAGCTGGTGTTCCGCGATACCCATCAGGTGAAGCTGACCGCGGAAGGCGAGGCACTGGTCGGCTACGCGCGCGGCATGCTGGATCTGAACGGCAAGGTCGCCTCGCTGTTCGGCGAAAGCCGGTTGCGCGGACGGCTGCGGCTCGGGGTTTCGGAAGACGTGGTGGCGAGCCGGCTGACCTCGATCCTCGAGGATTTCATCCGGCTTTATCCACTGGTCGATCTGGAACTGACCGTGGCGCTCTCGGCCGTGCTCTACCAGATGCAGGACATTGGCGATCTCGACCTGGTTCTGGCAAAGCGGCATATCGGGGAGACGCATGGCCGGCTGCTTTATCGCGAGCCGCTGGTCTGGCTGGCGCGCGATCCGGACCATGTCCTGTCGCGCGGCGATGCGTTGCCGCTGATCGCGTTTCCGCCGCCGAGCATTACGAGGCGTGTCGCCCAGGAGGCGCTCGACCGGGAGAAGATGGCCTGGCGGATCGTCTGCACCTGCGGCAGCTTGAGTGGGCTCACCGCTGCGGCGCGGGCCGGCATGGGCGTGCTTGTCCAGCCGCGCAGCATGGCGCCGGCGGGGCTCAAGGAAATCCCCGCGGACCGGCTACCGGTGCTGGAAGACGTGGAATTCGTGCTGGTTCCACGACGGGGCGCCGATGCCGCGCTCACGGAAGCGCTGTCGGGCCTGATCATGGCGCAGATCGCGCCACAACATCAAGCGTGACGGTCGCCAGAGAGGTGCCTGGCTCGCTGGGCAGGGGGCAAGCGCATATGGATAGGACGCCCGTAAGGGCAGGGCAAGCGCATATGGAGATGCGAGGCGGCGCGGCAAACTCCCTCTGATCTCCCTCCTTGTGGGGGAGATGTCACGAAGTGACAGAGGGGGGTAGCGCCGGTGAGGCAAATACAATGACCGAAGAATCTGCCGCGGCACCCCCCTCTGCCCTGCCGGGCATCTCCCCCACAAGGGGGAGATCGAATCGCGGCGCCGTCTTGCGGGATAGGCGTCAGCTCGCCGAGCAGATCGACAGGAACTGGTCGATATCCTCTTCGGTGGTGGCAAACGAGGTGACGAGGCGGATCAGGGTTTCGTCGTCCCTGACCGGCTCCGGCATGTTGGTCGGCACCGGCCAGCCGTAGAATTTGGCGCCCCTGGCTTCGGCTGCCTCGGCCGACGCCTTGTTGAGGACGGCGAAAACCTCGTTGGAGGTCGTGTCCCAGGCAAGCCGCGTGCTGTTCAGCGAACCGATGCCGGCGCGCAGGCGGTCGGCCATGCTGTTGGCGTGGCTTGCCATGTTGAGCCAGAGGCCATCCTGCAGGTAAGCATCGAACTGGGCCGAGATGAAGCGGGTCTTGGAAAAGAGCTGGGCGGCGCGCTTGCGGATGAAGGCGAAGTCCCTGGCGAGTTCCGGATTGAAGAACACGATCGCTTCGGCACACCAGCAGCCGTTCTTGGTGCCGCCGAAGGAGAGGATGTCGATGCCGCGCCTCCAGGTCATTTCGGCGGGGGAGACGTCGAGCGAGACCAGTGCGTTGGCGAAGCGGGCGCCGTCCATATGCACCGGCAGGCCGTTCGCCTTGGCGATCGCGGTAATCGCGTCGATCTCGTCCAGCGTATAGATGGTGCCGGTCTCGGTGGCCTGGGTGAGGGTGACGGCGGCGGCGCGGCCGTGATGCAGCGAATCCTGCGGAAAACCGGCGATGCGGGCGCTGAGCTTCTCCGGATCCATCTTGCCGTCTTCGCCTTCGACCGGAACCATGCGCATGCCGGAAAAGAAGTCGGGCGCGCCGCATTCGTCCTCGATCACATGCGCTTCCGTGTGAGAGAAGGCGACGCCGCCGACCCGCGCGATGCTGGCAAGCGACAGCGAATTGGCCGCCGTGCCGGTAGAAACGAAATAGACGGAGACGTTCCGTTCGAAGATCTCGTTGAACCGGGCCTCGACCGCCTTGTCGAGGTCGCTGTTGCCATAGGCGGCGGCAAAACGGGTCGACTCCTTGGAGAGGCGTTCATTGATGGACGGATGGGCGCCGGCCCAGTTGTCGGAAGCGAAGAACATTTTGAAAAATCACCCTGGAAGCTTTGTCTTGGAAGGCGTGCGGAGATTAATCTTTTTGAACCGGTAATCAATCGGCGAGGTCGGCCGAAAGGCCAAAACGGTTAGGTCAGCAAGTAGCACGCTTTAAAACCCGCCCGAACGTAATTAAATTTCGACATCTACGGCATTTGGCGTAATCTTCTGTCGCCAAAAGCGGCAGATTTTTAGCAGTCGCTCTTGTCGCCGGTTAACTTCTGTGGCATAAATTTTGAAAATTAGGACAGAGGTGCTGTCCTAATTCCGGGAAATGAAGCGATAATTGGCGCGTCTTTTTCCGCTGACGCTCACGCCGATCCGGGTTATGTTGCGCTGCAAAGCTGCAACTGACGCTGGAGCGGCGCCATCGCATGAAGCACGGGATGGAGCTTATGCCTGTCATCCCCAAGAGACAATTGAGAGCCACTTTGCCCGCTGCCGAAGGCGGCCAACAGGAGGAATGACGATGACGAAGACCATCTCCGAGATATCCGGCGCTGAAGCCCCGATGTCGGCCGAGACGACAGTTCGCGTTCCATTTGTCGTCGGCGGTTTGCCGATGGCTCAGGGCCTCTATCACCCGCGCAACGAGCACGATGCCTGCGGCGTCGGCTTCATTGCCCATATGAAGGGCAAGAAGTCGCACCAGATCGTCAAGGACGGCCTGTTCATCCTCGAAAACCTGACGCATCGCGGCGCCGTCGGCGCCGATCCGCTGATGGGCGACGGTGCCGGCATCCTGGTGCAGATCCCCGACCGTTTTTTCCGCGAGGAGATGGCAAAGCAGGGCGTCACCCTGCCGAAGGCCGGCGAATATGCCGTCGGCCATATCTTCATGCCGCGCAAGGCGGATGAAATCGAGCACTATAAGAAGGTAATCCAGGACGTCGTCGCGGAGGAGGGGCAGCAGTTCCTCGGTTTCCGCGATGTGCCGGTCGACAACTCGTCGCTCTCCAAGGCGCCTGACATCGCCGCCACCGAGCCGCATCACGTCCAGGTCTTCATCGGTGCCGGCAAGGACGCCGCGACGAACCATGATTTCGAGCGCAAGCTGTTCCTGATCCGCAAGGTGATCTCCAACCGCATCTATGACGCGTTCGGCGGCGTCGACATGGGTTTCTATCCGGTGTCGCTGTCGTCCTCGACGATCGTCTACAAGGGCATGTTCCTCGCCTATCAGGTCGGGGCCTATTACAAGGACCTCGCCGATCCGCGGTTCGAGACGGCGGTGGCACTGGTGCACCAGCGGTTCTCGACCAACACCTTCCCGTCCTGGAAGCTCGCGCATCCCTACCGCATGGTCGCCCATAACGGCGAAATCAACACGCTGCGCGGCAACGTCAACTGGATGGCGGCCCGCCAGGCGTCGGTCTCTTCGCCACTGTTCGGCGACGATATTTCCAAGCTCTGGCCGATTTCCTACGAAGGCCAGTCGGACACGGCCTGTTTCGACAACGCGCTCGAGTTCCTCGTGCGCGGCGGGTATTCGCTTGCCCATGCAGTCATGATGCTGATCCCGGAAGCATGGGCCGGCAACCAGTCGATGTCGAAGGAGCGCAAGGCCTTCTACGAATACCATGCCGCCCTGATGGAGCCGTGGGACGGTCCTGCTGCCGTTGCCTTCACCGACGGTCGCCAAATCGGCGCGACGCTCGATCGCAACGGCCTGCGTCCGGCCCGCTACATGGTGACCGACGACGACCGGATCATCATGGCGTCGGAATCCGGGGTTCTGCCGGTGCCGGAAGAGAACATCGTCAAGAAGTGGCGCCTGCAGCCCGGCAAGATGCTGCTGATCGACATGGAAAAGGGCCAGATCATCTCCGACGAGGAGCTGAAGTCCGAACTTGCGACCAAGCATCCTTACGGCAAGTGGCTGGACAAGACCCAGCTCATCCTCGAAGACCTGAAGCCGGTGGAGCCGCGGGCGCTGCGTCGCGACGTGTCGCTGCTCGACCGTCAGCAGGCCTTTGGCTACACCTCGGAAGACACCAAGATCCTGATGTCGCCGATGGCGACGACGGGCCAGGAAGCCATCGGCTCGATGGGCACCGACACGCCGATTTCGGCCATGTCGGAAAAGTCGAAGCTGCTTTATACCTATTTCAAGCAGAACTTTGCGCAGGTCACCAACCCGCCGATCGACCCGATCCGCGAGGAGCTCGTGATGAGCCTCGTGTCGTTCATCGGTCCGCGTCCGAACATTCTCGATCACGAGGGGGCTGCGAACGCCAAGCGCCTGGAAGTGCGCCAGCCGATCCTGACCAACGGCGACCTCGAGAAGATCCGCTCGATCGGCCACACCGAAGACCGGTTCGACACCAAGACGCTCGATTTCACCTATGATATCGAGCGCGGCGCCGAAGGCATGCCGGAAATGCTCGACCGTCTCTGCGAACGCGCGGAAGCGGCGGTCAAGGGCGGCTACAACATTATCGTGCTCTCCGACCGCCAGATCGGCCCGGACCGCATCGCGATCCCGGCACTGCTGGCGACGGCTGCCGTGCACCATCACCTGATCCGCAAGGGTCTGCGCACCTCGGTTGGCCTCGTGGTTGAATCCGGTGAGCCGCGCGAAATCCATCACTTCTGCTGTCTCGCCGGTTATGGCGCAGAAGCCATCAACCCCTATTTGGCCTTCGACACGCTGACCGACATGCACATGCGCGGCGAGTTCCCCAAGGAAGTGGATTCCTCGGAAATCGTCTATCGCTATATCAAGGCGGTCGGTAAGGGCATCCTCAAGGTCATGTCCAAGATGGGCATTTCGACCTACCAGTCCTATTGCGGTGCGCAGATCTTCGATGCCATCGGCCTGTCTTCGGGTCTGGTCGAGAAGTATTTCTTCGGCACGGCTTCGAACATCGAAGGCGTCGGTCTGGAAGAGATCGCTGAGGAAACGGTTTCCCGCCACCATGCCGCCTTCGGCAAGGACCCGGTCCTCGCCTCGACGCTCGATATCGGTGGCGAATATGCCTACCGCATGCGCGGAGAAAGTCACGCCTGGACGCCGGATGTGGTCGCAACGCTGCAGCACGCGGTGCGCGGCAACAGCCAGGAGCGCTACCGCGAATTCGCTGAGATGGTGAACGAGACGGCAGTTCGCATGAATACCATTCGCGGCCTCTTCAAGATCAAAAAGGCCGGTGAGATCGGCCGCACGCCTGTCTCGATCGACGAGGTGGAGCCGGCCGTCGATATCGTCAAGCGGTTCTCGACCGGCGCCATGTCGTTCGGCTCGATTTCCCGCGAGGCGCATACGACGCTGGCCATCGCCATGAACCGGATCGGCGGCAAGTCGAACACCGGCGAGGGCGGCGAGGAAAGCGACCGTTACATGCCGCTGCCGGACGGTTCTCAGAATCCGGAACGCTCGGCGATCAAGCAGGTCGCGTCCGGCCGCTTCGGCGTCACGACCGAATACCTGGTCAATGCCGACATGCTGCAGATCAAGGTGGCGCAGGGCGCGAAGCCCGGCGAAGGTGGCCAGCTGCCCGGCCACAAGGTCGATGCGACGGTTGCCAAGACCCGGCATTCGACGCCAGGCGTCGGCCTGATCTCGCCGCCTCCGCACCACGACATCTATTCGATCGAAGATCTGGCGCAGCTGATCTACGACTTGAAGAACGTCAACTCGACCGCCGACATTTCCGTCAAGCTCGTCTCGGAAGTGGGTGTCGGCACGGTTGCCGCAGGTGTGGCCAAGGCGCGCGCCGACCATATCACGGTCGCCGGCTTCGACGGTGGCACGGGTGCATCGCCGCTGACCTCGCTGAAGCATGCGGGTTCGCCTTGGGAAATCGGCCTTGCCGAAACCCAGCAGACACTGGTGCTGAACGGCCTTCGCTCGCGCATCGCGCTGCAGGTGGATGGTGGCCTGAAGACCGGCCGCGACGTCATCATCGGCGCGCTGCTCGGTGCCGATGAATTCGGCTTTGCGACGGCTCCGGTGATCGCTGCCGGCTGCATCATGATGCGCAAGTGCCACCTGAACACCTGTCCGGTCGGCGTCGCCACCCAGGATCCGGTTCTGCGTAAGCGCTTCAAGGGTACGCCCGAGCATGTCATCAACTACTTCTTCTTCGTCGCCGAAGAAGTGCGCGAGATCCTGGCATCGCTCGGTTTCACCCGCTTCGACGAGATCATCGGCATGGTCGAGCTTCTGGAGAAGGACGAGATGATCGCCCACTGGAAGTCCAAGGGGCTCGATTTCTCGAAGATCTTCCACAAGGTGGAGGCTCCGAAGGAGGCGACCTACTGGACGCAGCGCCAGAAGCATCCGATCGACGACATTCTCGACCGCAAGCTGATCGAGAAGTCGCAGGCTGCTCTTGAGAACAAGGAGCCGGTGGTCTTCGAAGTGCCGATCAAGAACGTCGACCGCTCCGTCGGCGCGATGCTGTCGGGTGCGCTTGCCAAGCGCTGGCGCCACAAGGGCCTCAAGGACGACACGATCCATGTGACGCTGCGCGGCACGGCCGGGCAGTCGTTCGGCGCGTTCCTTGCGCATGGCATCACCTTCGATCTGGTCGGCGACGGCAACGACTATGTCGGCAAGGGCCTGTCTGGCGGCCGGATCATCGTCCGTCCGCCGGAAAACTCCAGGATCGTTGCCGAGAACTCGATCATCGTTGGCAATACCGTGCTTTACGGTGCGATCACCGGCGAGTGCTATTTCCGCGGCGTTGCCGGCGAGCGCTTTGCCGTTCGCAACTCCGGTGCCATCGCCGTCGTCGAGGGCGTGGGTGACCATGGCTGCGAATACATGACCGGCGGCATCGTCGTCGTGCTCGGTGAGACGGGCCGCAACTTCGCGGCCGGCATGTCCGGCGGCGTCGCCTATGTGCTCGACGAGAGCGGCGATTTTGCCAAGCGCTGCAACATGGCGATGGTCGAACTCGAACCGGTTCCGGAAGAGGACGACATGCTGGAGAAGCTGCACCATCACGGCGGCGACCTCATGCACAAGGGACGCGTCGACGTGTCCGAGGACATGACGCGTCACGACGAGGAGCGCCTCTACCAGCTGATCTCCAACCATCTGCACTACACGGGCTCCAACCGCGCCAAGGAAATCCTCGACCGCTGGAGTGAATACCGGCCGAAGTTCCGCAAGGTCATG
Source organism: Neorhizobium galegae bv. orientalis str. HAMBI 540 (assembly GCF_000731315.1). Classification (NCBI taxonomy): domain Bacteria; kingdom Pseudomonadati; phylum Pseudomonadota; class Alphaproteobacteria; order Hyphomicrobiales; family Rhizobiaceae; genus Neorhizobium; species Neorhizobium galegae. Next base: position 3,072,551 of record NZ_HG938353.1, on the reverse strand, counting down.
CCGGTCGAATACCGCCGTGCGCTGGTCGAGATGGAACGGATGCGGATGGGCGTCGCTGCGGAATAAGTTTCGCGCGGGTTGTTAGGTTTTAACCGGCTGCGGTAGCGGCAGGACGGATTGAGGGTTTAAACATGGGCAAGGTAACGGGTTTCCTGGAGATCGACCGGCAGGTGGGCAAGTATCAGCCGGCCTCCGACCGCATCCGCCATTTCCGCGAATTCACCATCCCGATGTCGGATGCGGAAGTCACCAAGCAGGCGGCGCGCTGCATGGACTGTGGCATTCCCTATTGCCACGGCCCGACCGGCTGTCCGGTTCACAACCAGATCCCGGACTGGAACGACCTCGTCTACAACAACAAGTGGGAGGAGGCGATCCGCAACCTCCATTCCACAAACAACTTCCCGGAATTCACCGGTCGTGTCTGCCCCGCGCCTTGCGAGGAAGCCTGCACGCTGAACCTCGAGGATGCGCCGGTTGCGATCAAGACGGTCGAGCAGGCTATCGCCGATAAGGCCTATGAGCTAGGCTTCATCGCGCCGCAGCCCGCAACCGTTCATACCGGCAAGAAGGTGGCGATCATCGGTTCCGGTCCCGCCGGCATGGCGGCTGCCCAGCAGCTCGGCCGCGCCGGCCATGAAGTGCATGTCTATGAGCGCGAGTCCAAGGCCGGCGGCCTGCTGCGCTACGGCATTCCGGACTTCAAGATGGAGAAGAACTTCATCGACCGTCGGGTCGAGCAGATCACCGGCGAAGGCGTGACCTTCCATTACGGCGCCAATATCGGCGTCGACATTCCCGTCGAGAAGCTGATCGCCGAGCATGACGCCGTGCTTTATTGCGGCGGTTCGGAAACCCCGCGCCCGGCCGGCATTCCCGGCGTCGAGCTGCATGGTGTCTATGACGCGATGCCTTATCTCGTGCAGCAGAACCGCCGCCTCGGCCGCGAAAACATCGAAAGCGTCGCCTGGGCGGCCGATCCGATCCTGGCCGGTGCCAAGCATGTCGTCGTCGTTGGCGGCGGTGACACGGCGTCCGACTGCGTCGGCACCGCCTTCCGCCAGGGCGCCGTCAAGGTGACCCAGCTCGACATCCGCCCGCAGCCGCCGGAAAAGGAAGACAAGCTCGCCGTCTGGCCGTTCTGGGCAACCAAGATGCGCACCTCGTCTTCGCAGGCCGAAGGTGCGGTGCGCGAATTCCAGGTGGCGACGCTCGAATTCGTCGGCGAAGACGGCCAGCTCATCGGCGTGCGCTGCTGCGAAGTCGACGAGCGCCGCCAGCCGATCGCCGGCACGGATTTCATCATCAAGGCGGATCTCGCCTTCATCGCCATCGGTTTCTCCGGCCCTCTGACGGACGGTGTTCTGAACGAGCTCGAAGACAAGCTGACGCTGAATGTCGACCGCCGCGGTTCGACCAATGTCGTCGCCAACGACAAGGACTACAAGACTTCGGTCGACAAGTTCTGGACCGCCGGCGACGTGCGCCGCGGCCAGTCGCTGGTCGTCTGGGCGATCCGCGAAGGCCGCCAGGCGGCGCGCGCGATCGACGAGGCGCTGATGGGAAGCTCGGTTCTGCCGCGGTAAGTGACGACAAGCTCCCTTCGATCTCCCCCCTTGTGGGGGAGATGTCACCGCAGGTGACAGAGGGGGCACCGCGAATTCCACTGTCGAAGATCATGCCGCAGAATGCCACACCCGATCGCTAACGCGTCGCCGCGCTCACGGCTGGAACCCTATAGTCATCAACCCGCCCGACCGGCGCGGGGGCCAGTTCGCCGCGCCTGACCAGTTTGTCGCGCGGCGTTTCGACGAGGACCGGTGGGAGCGGAGCTGCGCCGAGAAGATCCTTGCCGCCGTCGAGTTCCGGGTCGGAGAGGCTGATCGGATGGGTCGGGACCGCTTGGCCGGGCGAGGCGGGAAGGGACGATAGTGCCGGCAGGTTGGAACCGTCGAGCTTGACGACATCGGGGCTTGCCATTTCGCCGAGATGCCGGCGGGCCAGTTTTTCCACGTAGAAGGCGAGCTTCTGCTTGCCGGCCTTGGTGAAGGTGATGCCGTCCGAACCGCGCAGGCGCACCTGCTGGCCGTTGACGTCTGAGCCGGTGATGACGAACTTGCCGTCCTCGTCGACGAAACCTTCCCAGATGTCGACGAATTCGCCGCCGGCCTTTTCAACCTGATTGCGGTAGATGGCGTTGAGCGTCACCGCGTCTGCGGTTGCCGTCGGCGACTGGAAGGAGGGCAGGCCGACCCAGAGAAGCGGCAGCTTGCGGGAAGTGACAATGCTAACGAGCCGGGTCACCCGCCGCTCGTATTCCTTGAACCAGGCGTCGCTGCGGAACTTTTCCTTAGTGTTGCCGATCGTCATCTGCTGGCGGTCGTTGGCGCCGAGCATGACGACGACGACGGCCGGCTTCACCTCGTCGAGCATGGCGGGGAGTTCGCCCGGCCAATCGAAGTGATCCTCGCGGACGAGACCGGAGGAGCCGTCGCTGCGCTCGGTGATCGCGACGCCGGGAGCGGTCGCAAACGCCGTTTCCAGCTCGCTGCCGATGCCGCCGGCCATGAAGTCGCCGACCACCAGAACCTGTTTGGCATTGTCGATTTTGGCAACCGGTTCCGGCGCCGCCGACACCATCGGCTGCACCGGGCGAGGAGCGGCTGCTCGTCCCGTGCTGCGGCGCGGACGTGGCCTCATATCGATGATCGAGCCATCCCGGTCGTAACGGCGGCGACTATAAGGAGGAGGCTGCTCATAGCGGTCGTCGCGCTCGTAACGCGGGCCGCCGAACAGGTAATCGAAGAGGTTGCGTCGCGGGAGAGGCTCCTGGGCGGCAGCCGGCGGCGACGCGACCGGCAGGGCGAGCAGCACCGCGAGGAGGAGGAGAGCCAAGCGTGCCCATCCTCTGCTCCGCAAGGGCTTGTTCAGCCCGGCCCCGTTGCAGCCGGCCTCTTTTCGCCCGGATTTATGCAAAGCCTTCATGTCTCCGCCGTCCCGCACGCTTGCGGGAGATTCCATGTAAACGATGTGGCGCGAAGCACCTTCTTGTCAACGCAAAGCTTCGAGAAGCGACTTCGACGGTTCGCCGCTCTGCTGCATGCCGAGGCGTTTCTGGATTGCCGAGATCGCAGCCTTCGAGCCGGAGCCGAAATTGCCGTCGACTTCTCCCTCGTAATAACCGAGTTGCTTCATGCGGTTCTGCAGTTCGAACTTCTGCTTGATGTCGAGCGTGCCTTCGGGACGCGGCCAGCTCTGCTGGACACCGCCGAAGCCGGCGATCTCGTCGGCGAGCAGGCCGACGGCCAGCGCGTAGCTGTCGGCGGCGTTGTATTTCTTCACGGTGAAGAAATTACCGAGCATCAGGAAGGCCGGTCCGCTTTCGCCGGCCATCATCTTCAGCGTCGCCCTGTCGGCGCCGCGCGGGAAACTTTTGCCGTTCGGGCGGGCGAAACCGAGCTTCGCCCATTCGCCGAGCGACTTGGTCTGGCCTTCGTAGCGGGTGCCATTGGCCGGAAGCACGGTTTCATAACCCCAGGTCTTGCCGCTCTGCCAGCCGTTCTTGGCAAGCAGGTTGGCGGACGTGGCGAGCGCATCCGGGACCGAATGCCAGATGTCGCGCTTGCCGTTGCCGTCCGCGTCGATCGCGTAGAGCAGGTAACTGGTCGGGATGAACTGGGTATGGCCCATGGCGCCGGCCCAGGAGCCGGTCAGCTGCTTCGGGGTGATATCGCCAGACTGCAGGATTTTGAGCGCTGCGATGAGCTGGGTGCGGGCGAACTTGGCACGCTTGGGATCGCCCCAGGCAAGTGTGGCGAGCGCCTGCGGCACGTGGTGCAGGCGCTCGGGTTTTTCGAGCGCAGCGCCGTAGTTGGATTCCATCGACCAGATGGCGAGCAGGATGTTCTTGTCGACGCCGAAATGGCGTTCCAGCGCGGCAAGCGTCGAGCCATGTTTGGCCGCCATCTCGCGGCCGATCTTGACGGTATAGGGGTTCACGCGGCTGTCGAGGTAATCCCAGATCCTGGACGTGAATTCGGGCTGATAGTTCGCCTTCTCAAGCACGTCCTGATCGGGTTCGCTGACGCCGGCGAACGCTCTCTCATAGGTGGAACGGGTAATTCCGCTCTTGGCGGCAGTGTCGTAGAATTTTGCGATCCACGTCTTGAAACCGGCGTCTGCCTGAGCATCTATCGGCATGGCCGCCGCGGCGAGCCCGGCGATCAGGGAGAAGGCAAACCCTCGAAAGAGGTTGGTGCGAAGGGTCTTCATCGGCAGTCGGGTCCAGTCTTCTTTTTACCAAGCCTTGCGGCAAGAGTGGCATGCGGCTTAACGATGTAATAACAGGATTGGGTCAACAAATTCTTTACCATAGAAACCGGACCCACGGCAGTCTTTGCGAAACGGTAGCAATTCGTCATTAGATGCCGAGATTTGAATATTCGCACAATGACGTGCTTTCAGGAGGCGTGAGTGGCACAACAACAAAAGATCCGTAAGGCAGTGTTTCCGGTAGCAGGTCTGGGCACGCGCTTCCTGCCCGCGACCAAGGCGGTGCCAAAGGAAATGCTGACCGTGGTCGACAAGCCGGTCATCCAGTACGTCGTGGATGAGGCGGCCGAAGCCGGGATCGAGCACTTCGTTTTCGTGACGGGCCGCGGCAAGGGGGTTATCGAAGACTATTTCGATATCCAGTACGAGCTGGAACAGATGCTGCGCGAGCGCAACAAGAATGCCGAGCTAACCCTGCTCGCCGGCCTTCTGCCGGTTGCCGGCACCGCCAGCTTCACGCGCCAGCAGGTGCCGCTCGGGCTTGGCCATGCGGTCTGGTGCGCCCGCGACATCGTCGGCAACGAGCCTTTCGCGGTCCTGCTTCCTGACATGATCATGGCCGGCGGCAAGGGCTGCCTGAAGGGCATGGTCGATCTTTATGCCGAAAGCGGCGGTAACGTCGTCGCGGTGCAGGAATGCGATCCGGACCAGGCCCATAAATACGGCATCGTCGGCATCGGCGCGCCGGTCGGCGAAGGCTTCAAGATCACCCAGATGGTCGAAAAGCCCGCCAAGGGCACGGCACCGTCCAACCTCTACATCAACGGCCGCTACATCCTGCAGCCGGAGATCTTCAAGATCCTGGAAACCCAGGAGCGCGGCGCCGGCAACGAGATCCAGCTCACCGACGGCATGCTGGCACTCTTGAAATCCCAGGAATTCGCTGCCTATCCCTTCAAGGGCGACACGTTCGACTGCGGCGCCAAGGACGGCTTCATCCTGGCAAACCTGGCCTTTGCCCTGCAGCGCGCCGACATCCGTCCGGCGATCGAAGGGCCGATGAAGGCGCTGCTCGCCTCGCTGAAGTAAATCTCTCCGATCGGCTATTTGCCGGTCCGGGCGTCACGCAAACCCCTCATGGTCCTGCTATGAGGGGTTTTTCTTTTTCACGGTGTCGGGTGACATGGCTGTTTCTGCGGGTCTCGATTTTCTGGAATTCCACGATCTTTCGGCGGACGCCATAGCAGCGATCCTCGATCGCGCCGGCGTGCTTGCCGAAGCGTGGCGGGAACGGCAGATGCCGAAAAGCCTGGAGGGTAGACGGATCGCCTTGATCGTCGATGAGGGCGGCTGGCGCAATACAACGGCTTTCGATCTCGGCATCCAGGCGATGGGCGGCATTTGCGCACATGTGCCGGCGAGCCTCGGGGGGCGGGAGACGATCGCCGACTTGGCGGGTTACCTCGACAACTGGTTCGACATGATCGTCGTCCGTACGCCGGAGCTCGCCTCGCTTCGCGAACTTGCGGCACATGCCCAGGTGCCGGTCATCAATGCCCGGACGCGATCGAACCACCCTTGCGAGACGCTCGGAGACCTTGCCTATATCAGAGCCAAAAGAGGCGGCATCGAGGGGCTGAAGATCGTCGGCGTGGCGCCGGATGCCAATATTCTGCGGTCCTGGGTGGAGGCGTCGATCTCGCTGCCGATCGAGGTGGTACAGGTTTATCCGGACGATTGGCATGTCGCCGATCCCGCGTTCCTCAATCGGAGTCCCGGCCTCAATTTCGGGCTGAGCACGGACATGGGCGAAGTCGAGGATGCGGATGTCATCTTCACGGATAGCTGGCCGGGCGGGGTCGCTGAAAGCACACCTGCGGATTACCGGATCTCGGCGGCAGTTCTCGATCGCTGCCGTCCCGATGCCATCTTCATCCCCTGTCCGCCGGTGGCGCGGGGACAGGAAGTCACAGTGGATGCGATGACGCACGCGGCCTGCCAGAGCGCGCCGGCGAAGGCGTTTCTGCTCCATGCGCAGAATGCGCTGATGGAATGGATTGCCGGTCGAACGAAAGCCTAACGCTTCAATGTGAGGCCGACGCCGGCGCGGACGATCTTGTCGTTGGTGCCGCCGCCGCCCGCCTGTTCGTATTCGACGTCGCCGGTCAGGTCGAGGTAACGGTTGATCGCCCAGGTGAGGCCGGCGCCGCCGATCCAGACCGTTTCGTCGCTCGGGCCGCCGTTCGGGAAATCGCGTAGCGTCGAGCTGCCGGTCAGCCGGGCGATGAGATTGTCGCGCATCTCATGGGTCAGCGCTGCCGTCGCCTGGTATTCCACCCAGCCGCTCTGGCCGGGCGTGGTCGAATCCTGCATCGTGGTGCGCAGGCCGAGATCGACATTGGTGCCGCGCTGCGGCGACCAGGTGGCGCTGCCGCTGAAGGTGACCGCGCCGACCGATTTCAGGCGTTCGTCCTCGTAATCGACGACCTCGTAACCGGTGCCGATTTCGCCGCGCAGCTTTTCGCCGAGATCGAATTCTATGCCGGTGCGTGCCGCGTAGCTCTGCGACGAACGGGCATAACCGGAATTGTCGCGCCTGAGGTCATAGAATGTGTGGCCGGTCGCCACTTCTACATAGGGGACGAGTGCCGGCGACAGTTCGTAGCCAAGCCGCAGTCGGCCGTCGATACCGGTCCGGTTGCGATCCTTCATGCTGACGATCGTGCCGTCGGAGAGCTTCGCATCCGTATAGGAGGCGCGGGAAAGGTCGATCGCGGCCGTGCCGCGGATCTTGCCGAAGTCGCGCTGGACAGAGGCGCCGCCGGTGAATTCATGGACACCCGACTGTGTGGATGCGCCGCCGAGCGCGTTCGGATCGTAGTCGTCCTCGCGGGAGAACCGATAGCCGCCGGTGACATGGGCGACCGTATCGTTGGAGAGATCGAGCCGCAGGTCCGCGTTGATGTTCGCTTCCGGTTGCTCGCCTTGGCTGCTGCTGCCGAGATTGCGCTCTAGCGTGCCTTCGCCCGTCACCGTCAACGAATGGCGCGACCAGTCGGAGGTCAATGTGCCGCGGATCGCCGTCGAGAGATAATCGCGGCGGACCTTGGTGCCGCTCGAGCGGCGGGTCTCGGTGTCGATGCTCTGGTTGATCGAAGGCCGAAGCAGGAAACTGCCCATCCGGATGCCGGTAGGATCACCCGGTTCGCGGGGCTGTTCCTGGGTCTCGACCGGCTCGGCGCCACGGTCGAGCGGCTCCTCGTGGGGCTGGTTCAGGTCGTCCTCATAGGGAGGTTCCTGGGTTGCCGTGCGGTTGCGGCCGGGCGTGGTGCCGGTCGCGACATTCGGGTCGGCGGCGGCACTGGTGGCCGGTTGTGCCGAGGTGTCGCCTCTCAAAGCCGTGCCGGAGGCGGGATTCGATGCGGGCGAGGTGGTGCTTGCGACCGATGGAAGGGAGCCGTTCTGCGGCGGAAACACGTTGCGGGTCTGGGCGGCTGCGGGCGATGAAACAAGCGCCGAACAGGCCAGCAGAAGGCCGAGTGCCGTCCGGCGCCTCTGGCGCGTCCCGCCTGTCGTTGTGGTGATCTTCATAGGCCTGCCCGGGCAATCGCAAATGCTTACCCAAACGTAAAGCCATGTGGTTAACGTTTGGTTGCGACGCTATGGCGGCGGCCAACTTAGTAGCCCCGCGCCAAAGCTGATAGACTTGAGGGGTGAAAAGCGTTAAGGCTTGCCCATGATCAAGAGAGCTTTGCAGCTGGTCGAGAACGACCTTGTCGATTCCGCCTTGAGGACGATTTCCTTCGGGAAACAAGGACTTAATGCGCTGGAGTTGGCGCTCCAGCACGGCCTTGGCGAAGCCTTCCGCAAGGCGGCGGAACTGATCGGCGACATCGATGGCAGGGTCGTCGTGACCGGCATCGGCAAGAGCGGACATATCGGCCGCAAGATCGCTGCCAGCCTCGCCTCGACGGGCACGCCTTCCTTCTTCGTGCATCCCGTCGAAGCCAATCACGGCGATCTCGGCATGATCGGCTCGGGTGACGTGGTGCTGGCCCTGTCCTGGAGCGGTGAGACCGCCGAACTGCAGGGCATCGTTTCCTTCACCCGCCGCTTCTCCATTCCGCTGATCGCCATGACGTCGGGCGAGGTTTCGACGCTGGCCCGCGAGGCCGATGTCGTTCTGCTGTTGCCCAAGGAACAGGAAGCCTGCCCGCACGGGCTGGCGCCGACCACATCGACGCTGATGCAGCTTGCCATGGGCGATGCGCTTGCCGTGGCGCTGCTCGAAGCGCGCGGTTTTTCGGCAACCGATTTCCGCGTCTATCATCCGGGCGGCAAGCTCGGGGCGATGCTCAGCCATGTCGGCGATCTGATGCATACCGGCGATCGCATGCCTCTGGTCAAAAAAGGCGTCTTGATGCTGGAGGCGATCGAGGAACTGTCGCGCAAGCGCTTCGGCTGCGTCGGCATAGTCGACGAGGATGGCAGCCTCTGCGGCTTCATCAGCGATGGTGATATTTCCCGGCACCTTCATCTCGACCTGCGTGATACGCGGGTCGATGATGTGATGACGCGTAATCCGAAGACCGTCAGCAAGGAAACGCTCGCCACCAAGGCCATGGCGATGCTCAACAAGCACAGCATCGGCGCGCTGCTCGTCGTCGATGAAGAGCGCAAGCCGATCGGTATCGTCCACTTTCATGATCTGCTGCGCGTCGGCGTGGCCTGATATCGAGCTAGGTTCCAAGCCGCTTTCGGACGGGAAAACTACGCCGCTTCGACCCTCAGGTCGCGGCCGCTTGCCGCTACCACCTTCACCTGCGTGCCGGCCGGCAGGTCCGGTCCCATCACCGACCACCATGTATCGTCGAGCCGGATGCGGCCGCGCCCCTCGGCGATCGGCTCGTGGAGAGTTGCGGTGCGGCCGACCAGGCTTTCGCCACGCCGGTTGAGATTGGGTTCGTCGGTCGCCTGGTTGCGGCTGGCATAGAAACGGCGGCCTGCCAGCGCGAAGGCGCCTGAGAGTACTGCAAACAGCAGAAGCTGGACGTGCCAGCTCCAGAAGGCCGCGTCCCAGAGCGCCAGAGACAGCGCGCCGATGACGATCGCGGCGGCGCCGATCCAGATCAGGAAGACGCCTGGTGCCGCGAGTTCGGCACACAACAGGACGACGCCTAAAATCCACCAGCTCCAGGGACCGAGATTGACCACAGCATCATGCAGCATGGCTCACGTCTCTGCGGAATTCGGGTTGAACGGATTGAGGACCGGCGTGGTGCGCGGACCGGGCTGGGGGCGCGGGCCGGCCGGTGGGCGCGGCGGTGCGGCGGGCCCGGAGCCATCGCCGAAAACTTCCTTGGCGATGGCGCCGATGCCGCCGAGCGAACCGATGATCGACGAAGCCTCCAGTGGCATCAGCACGATCTTCGAATTGGGCGCCTTGCCGATCGCCGCCAGCGCCTCGATGTATTTCTGCGCCACGAAATAGTTGATCGCCTGCACGTCGCCGGCGGCGATCGCCTGGGAGACGGACTGGGTGGCCTTGGCTTCGGCTTCCGCCAGACGCTCGCGGGCTTCCGCCTCGCGGTACGCGGCTTCGCGTTTGCCTTCGGCTTCGAGGACCGCTGCCTGCTTGGCGCCCTCGGCACGCAGGATCTGGGCACTGCGCGAGCCTTCTGCCTCCAGAATCTGGGCGCGCTTCTCACGTTCGGCCTTCATCTGCCGGCCCATCGATTCGACGAGGTCGGCCGGCGGCTGGATGTCCTTGATCTCGACGCGGGTGACCTTGATACCCCAGGGGCCGACGGCCTCGTCGACGACGCGCAGCAGCCGCTCGTTGATGACTTCACGGTTGGAGAGCAGCTCATCCAGGTCCATCGAACCCATGACCGAGCGGATATTGGTCATGGTGAGGTTCTGGATAGCGTTTTCGAGATTGGAGATCTGGTAGGCGGCCTGAGCCGGATTGAGGACCTGATAGAAGGACACCGCATCTGCGGAGACGCTGGCATTGTCCTTGGTGATGACCTCCTGCGTCGGGATGCTGAGGACCTGCTCCATCACGTTCATGCGCACGCCGATGCGCTCGATGAAAGGTGTCAGCAGGTTGAGGCCTGGCTCCAGCGTGCGGGTGTAGCGGCCGAAGCGTTCCACGGTGTAGCGATAACCCTGCGGCACGGTCTTGATCCCGGCAAACAGGACCAGAATGATCAGCACCACCACGCCGATCACGACGATATCGAAGCCACCCAGGCCGCCCAAGTTCATGACATTCCTCCATTGCAGGCGGTAAGCCCGCCAGGCCACACGTGATGAGTTAGCACGTTCTTTGCAGGGAAGAAATGACAGCTCGACGCTGTCGATGTCGCCCGGGTTATTCACAAGGACGCGTTGGCGGTCTAGAGAGCAGGTTCGCACACCCGGTCGCAGCCTACCCGGTCAAAACAAGGATAAACGCCCATGAAAACCATCGTCGTCTGCTCCGGCGGACTGGATTCTGTCTCGCTCGCTCATAGGATTGCCGCAGAGCAGGAGCTGCTGGGGCTGATTTCCTTCGACTACGGCCAGCGGCACCGCAAGGAACTCGATTTCGCCGCGGCCTGCGCCGCGCGGCTCGGCGTCTTCCACGAGATCATCGACATGCGCGGGATCGGCAGCCGGCTGACCGGTTCGGCCTTGACCGATGATCTCGATGTGCCGGACGGGCATTATGCGGAGGAGACGATGCGCGTCACCGTGGTGCCGAACCGCAATGCGATCATGCTCTCGGTCGCCTTCGGGGTGGCGGCGGCGCGCGGAGCCGATGCGGTGGCGATCGCCGTGCATGGCGGCGACCATTTCATCTATCCCGACTGCCGGCCCGGTTTCATCGATGCGTTCCAGGCGATGCAGGATCATGCCCTGGACGGTTACGCGTCGGTCCGGCTGCTTGCGCCTTACGTCCATGGATCGAAGGCGGATATCGTCACCGATGGCGCCCGGCATGGAACGCCGGTCGCCGAAACCTGGTCCTGCTACAAGGGCGGAGCCCTGCATTGCGGCCGCTGCGGCACCTGTGTCGAGCGGCGCGAAGCTTTCCACCTCGCAGGCATCGAAGACCCGACGGAATACGAGGATCCGGACTTCTGGAAGGCCGCCACGGAAGGGTTCACGGCCGAGGAGACGCGTTGATAGAGTGGCTGTCTCATCTAGAACGATCATTGGATCATCACGGCCAACCGGTCTAGGCTTCGCATTCTTCCCGCACGAGGTACCTCGATGAAGCTTCAGTTGATCCGCAATGCGACGCTCAAGCTTTCCTATGCGGGCCGCAGCATCCTGATTGATCCTTATTTCGCACCTCGTTACAGCCTGCCGTCCTATACCGGCAAGTCCGCCAATCCGTTGACGGACCTGCCGCTTTCGGTGGAGGAGGTCTTGCAAGGTGTCGAACTGGTGATCGTCTCCCACCTCCATACGGACCATTTCGATTCGGTGGCCAAACAACGTGTCCCGAAACACCTGCCGCTGATCTGTCAGCCGGGCGATGAGGCGACAATCGCTGCAGAAGGTTTTACCGATGTGGAGCCGCTCGAGGGGGAGCTCGTCTGGCAGGGCATCACGATCACGCGCTGTGAGGGCAGCCACGGTCTTGGTCCGGTCCGGGAAAAGATGGGGTCGGTGATGGGACTGACGCTTGCTGCGCCCGGTGAGCCGCTAATTTATTGGGCGGGCGATACGGTCCTTTATCCGCCGGTACTGGAGACGGTAGAGCGCGTCGTGCCCGATGTCATCATCAGCCATTCCTGCGGCGCCCTCTGGGATGGCGACCTCATCGTCATGGATGCGGTGGAAACGATCGAACTCTGCCGGTCCGCGCCTGAGGCCACGGTTGTCGCGGTGCATATGGAGGCGCTCGATCATGCCACCGTTTCGCGTGCATATCTGCGCGAGGCGGCTGACGCGGCCGGAATCGGTCCGTCGCGCCTGCTGATTCCGGCAGACGGCGACGTGATCGACCTGCCTGCCCGCTGAAAGCGCTGAACCCGGAGAGGCAAAAATCAGGGGCGGCTGGAATGAGCCGGCTTACACCCAGCCCTGAAGTTCCCGGCGGACGACCTTTTCCAGCACGGTCATGCCGCCGGGGCTGTCGTTCAGACAGGGGACATGCGCGAACTTTTCCCCGCCATTGTGCAGGAAGATCTCGCCCGCTTCCTCGGCGATTTCTTCGAGCGTTTCGAGACAGTCGGAGACGAAGCCGGGGTTCATGACAGCGATGCGCCTGATGCCGGCCTGGGCGAGCTTTTCGACCGTCTTGTCGGTATAGGGCTGCAGCCATTCCTCGGGGCCGAAACGGGACTGGAAGGTGATCATGAAATTTTTTTCGGTGAGACCGAGGGCCTCTTTCAGGAGCCGGGCCGTCTTTTGGCAATGGCAGTAATAGGGATCGCCCGCCTTGAAATAGGATTGCGGGATGCCGTGGAAGGAGGCGATCAGCATTTCCGGCTCCCAGTCGAGAGCGGCGTATTTCGCCCTCACGGAATCCGCCAGCGCCTCGATATAGGCCGGTTCGTCGTGATAGGGCGGCACGGTGCGTAACGCCGGCTGCCAGCGCAGCTTCATCAGGTGCTCGAAGGCCTTGTCGTTGACGGTTGCGGTGGTGGAGGCCGCATATTGCGGATAGAGCGGGAAGAGGACGATCTTTTCGCAGCCCTTTTCCTTCAGCGCATCGATGCGCTCGGCGATCGAGGGTTTTCCGTAGCGCATCGCCCAGTCGACCACGACGTTCGGGAGATCCTTCAAGCGTTCGGCCATCAATTCGCCCTGGCTGCGGGTATAGGTGCGCAGGTAACTCTCGTTCAAATCCTTGTTCCAGATCGCCTCATAGGCCTTGCCGACCTTCTGCGGCCGCTTATTGAGCACGATGCCGTAGAGGATCGGGTACCAGTAGAGCCGCGACCACTCGATCACCCGCTTGTCGGACAGAAACTCGGCGAGATAGCGCCGCATCGACCAGTAGTCCGTGCCGTCTGGGGTGCCGAGATTGACGAGCAATACGCCGACTTTGCCGAAACTCACCTTCGGATGATCGGAGGGCATGTGGGCGGAATGGGAGGTCATGCGGACACTTTCGATTGAATCTTGCGGGGCGACGACGCACTCGTTTGTTTCGCAAATTACTTAGAAACAAAAATCGGCCCGGGAAAGCCCGGGCCGATCATGGGATCGGGACAAATCGTCCCAATTTGTTGCGTGAAGTCGCCGGCCCGGACCTTGATCCGGGTCAAGCGATGTCACTTCGCCGGCAGTTCCAGCTCGGCACCGACCTGGATGACGTTCGGATGGCGCAGCGAGTTGAGCTTGGCGATCTCGGTCCACTTCTCGCCGTCGCCATAGGTGGCTTCGGCGATCTTCCAGAGCGAGTCACCCTTGGCGACCGTGTACTTGGTGGGGCCGGCCGGCTTCGGTGCGGCGGGAGCCGCTGCCGGAGCAGGTTTCGCCGGAGCTGCGGCCATCGTGTTCGGTGCAGGAGCTGCGGGTGCTGCCGGAGCAGGGCTCGCCGGTGCGGCCGGAGCCGCTGCCGTGGGGGCCGGAGCGGCAGGTGCAGCAGGAGCCGGGGTAGCGGGAGCGGCAGCCGTCGGAGCCGGAGCAGCTGCCGGCGGGGCGGCAGGCGCGGGCTTGGCTGGCGGGGTGTAGCTGGCCGGGGTCAGGTCGGTGACACGGCCGTCCGTATAGGGCTTGTAGGGATTGTGTGCGGCCACGAATTCCGCCGTTACGTCGGCGAGGTCCGGACCGTAGTCATAGGCATTCTTGCCGCCGGTCTTGAAGATGGCGTAGCCATCGCCGCCTGCGCGCATGAAATTGTTGGTGGCAACGCCGTAGCTCTTGGCTGGGTCGATCGGTACGAACTTGTCGCCTTCCTTGACCTGGACGTCGCTGACCTTGGCTCCGGCCTGCTTCGACTTGTCGAAGGAATATTTGAGACCCGCGACCTGCGGGAAGCGGCCTGCGCCGTCGTCGATCTGGCTGACGCCGTTTTCGAGCGCCTTGACGACATCGGCACCGGTGAGTTGGAAGGTCGCGAGCGTGTTCTGGAAGGGCAGGACGCTGACGACTTCACCCTGGGTGACTTCGCCGGCATCGATCGAAGCGCGCAAGCCGCCGCCGTTCTGGATGGCGATGGTGATGCCCTGGCCCTTGGTGCGGTCGAGCATGGCGTCGGCGACGAGGTTGCCCATCGAGCATTCCTTGGCGCGGCAAACGCGGCGGTCGCCATCAATGACCGCGTCGGAAGCGCCGACGACCTTCTTCTTCATGTCCTCGATCGGCTTCTTCAGCTCGGCAACGCGAGCCAGGAAGGCCGGATCGGGCGTGATCGACTTATCCATCAGGATCGGCTCGCCTTCGGCCGACTTCACGACGCCGCTGTCGTCGAAGACGATCTTGATGTCGCCGAGATATTTCGAATACTGGAAAGCCTGGACCACCGGGACCTTGTAGCCGCCCGGATTGTCCGACCAGGTCGGGTAGGGGCCTTCGGCGCCCTTGGCCACGTTCGAGAGCAGCGTGTGGGTGTGGCCGCCGACGACGACGTCGACATCCGGGATCTTGGCGATGATGGCGAGGTCGCGCGGGTAACCGACATGAGTCAGCGCGATGATCTTGTCGACGCCTTGAGCCTTCAGGCCCTGAACGGCTTCGGTGATCTTGGCAACGTCGTCGGCAATCGTGATGTTCGGGCCGGGATTGGCGATTTCGGCGGTGTCGTTGGTAACGGCGCCGACGATGCCGATCTTCTGGCCGCCAACGGTCAGCACCAGCGACGGCTTGATGCGGTTGCCGATCTTGGCGGCAGCGCTCGGAACGACGTTGGCGGTAACGACCGGGAACTGGATCTTATCGAGGAAGGTGGCAAGCACGTCGTCGCTGTCGTCGAATTCATGGTTGCCGACGGTCATCGCGTCGAACTTCATGGCGTTCAGCGCTTCGGCTTCGGCCGCGCCCTTGTAGGTCGTGTAGAAGAGAGAGCCTTGGAAATTGTCGCCGCCGTTGAGGAGAATGACGTTCTTGTTCTGGGCCTTCAGCGCGTCGCGGGTCTGGTTGATCGCGGTCAGCAGCCGGGCCGCGCCGCCGAAGCATACGCCCTTGCCTTCATCCTCGGCCGAGCACGTGGAATCGGTCGCATTGATGGATTCGAGACGCGAATGGAAGTCGTTGATGTGCAGGATATTGAGCTCGAAATCGGCAAATGCCGCGCCGCTCGAAAGAGCCATGACCGACGCAGTCAGCAGCCCGAACCTCAATGTCTTCTTCATCTGATCTCTCCTCTTTTTAATTCGGCCGGCTGTGCCGCCCTTTTTATCTGTTCTAGTTTTTCAATGTGACAACCGTTCCGGCGGGCATGTTTTCATCAACCGACGGTGGGTTCAAGGGAAATGTGACAAATATGACAGGGCGCGATCGGCGCTGATCACGAGGCTGCATATTGATTTTCCAACGGCCGCAAGTAAATTGACCACATATGGTCATTTCGAGAGGAGCCGTGGATGTCGACGATCAGTGTGGCTGAGGCAAAGGCAGGTTTCGCCGGTCTCGTGGACGAGGCGGCGAACGGCGAATTCGTGACGATTACCCGCCATGGAAAGCCGGCGGCCGTGCTTGTGTCGGTCGAAGCGGCGGAGGCGGCGAAAAAGGCCCTGGACCGGCCGCGGCCCAATTTCGGAGATTTCCTGCTGACGTTTCCGGGTGGTGTCGAACTTGAGCGGAAGCCGTCAAAACTGCGCGATGTCGACCTGTGAGCGGTTACCTGCTCGACACCAATATCATCAGCAAGATCGCGCCGGACCGAACCGTGGCGTCCCATCAGCTGCGGGCCTGGTTCCATGAACAGGGCGAGGCCGATGCGCTCTACCTGTCGGCCATCACCATTGCCGAAATCGAGAAGGGAATGCGATCGCTTCACAGGCGCGGCGGGATCGCAAGAGCGCAGCGTCTTTCGGCCTGGCTGGATTTTATCTCCGACAGTTTTGGCGACCGGATATTGCCGATGGACGCCGTGGTGGCGCGGATCGCGGGTGCGCTGGAAGACGAAGCCGAGAGCAAGGGCCGGAGCCCGGGCCTGAGCGATATCATTATTGCCGCGACGGCGCGGGCCTATGATCTGACCATCGTTACCGAGAACATCCGGCATTTCGAGCCCTTGGATGTGCCCGTCGATCTCCCGGCCGCCTTCCGGCCGGAGTAATCGAACCCGCAATGGCTCCCGGCCACGAAGCGCAGGAACGCGCGCAAAACGCGAAAACCCCGCCGAGGCGGGGTCGCAATGATCGGGACGAGGATGCGCCGCCTTAACCGCGGCGGGCAAGCGAGAACTGCGCGCCGCTATCCTGCGTGCAGTTGAGCTGGTTGATGCTGACCAGAGAGCAGTTGACGCGCGACTGGGTCTTGCGCACCAGAGAGGTCATATTGATCTCGACCAGCGTCGGCGACAGGCTGGTATAGGTGCCCGAGGCGAGCAGCGTGTTGCTGTCGCTGGAGCGGGTGTTGAACGTGCCGGCCTGGAAAGAGGAAACGATGCCGTTCGGATCGACCCAGCTGCCTTCGACGCCCTGCGGCTGCACGGCGGCCATCTGTTGCGGCGGAGGGGACGAAACGCAGGCGGTCAAGCTGGCTGCGGCGATGAGCGCAAAGCTCACTTTAAATTTCATGATCAGTCTCCCGCGATTCGGTCCGGCTTCGGTTGGCAAACCTTGCCGCCATCGCCCTATGTAACGCAAGATGTGGCCTTGAAAAGGCAAGAGCTTTCAACATGCAAAAAACCGCCTGCGGCAAGGCAGGCGGTTTCCATTGTGCTTTATCGGATTAGCGAACCTGTTCGCGAGATTAGCGAACCAGGATGTTCTTGAACTGCCACGGATCCCTGGTGTCGATGTCTTCCGGGAAGAGGCCCGGGCGCCCGTCGAGCGGGGTCCAGTCGGTATAGTGGCCTTCGACCGGGCCGAGATAGGGCAGTTGCACTTCGAGGCAGCGCTTGTAGTCGATCTCGTCTGCCTCGACGATACCGGCGGTCGGGTTTTCGAGCGCCCAGACCATGCCGGAGAGAACGGCGGAGGTCACCTGCAGGCCGGTGGCGTTCTGGTAAGGCGCGATGCGGCGGGTTTCTTCGAGCGACAGGCGCGAACCGAACCAGTAGGCGTTCTTCTCGTGACCGTAGAGCAGCACGCCGAGTTCGTCGATGCCGTCCTCAAGTTCGTCCTCGTCGAGAACGTGGTGGACCGGCTGCGGAGTGCCGCCATTGCCGAACATTTCATGCAGCGACAGGACCGCGTCATTGGCCGGATGGTAGGCGTAGTGGCAGGTCGGACGGAAGGTCACTTCGCCGTCCTTGTCGCGCACCGTGAAATAGTCGGCGATCGAGATCGACTCGTTATGGGTGACGAGGAAGCCATACTGCGGTCCGGGCGTCGGGCACCAGCTGCGAACCCGGGTGTTGGCGCCCGGCTGTTCGAGATAGATGGCGGCCTGGTTGCCCTTCTTGTGCTTCTTGCCGTTCTTCGGCATCCATTCCTCATGGGTGCCCCAGCCGAGTTCGGCCGGCTGCATGCCTTCGGAAATGAAGCCTTCGACCGACCAGGTGTTCCAGAACACATTGAGCGGCTTCGGGTGCTTGGTGCGCTGGGTGTCGCGCTCGGCAATGTGGACGCCCTTGACGCCGAGCTTCTTCATCAGCTTCGCCCAGCCTTCGCGGTCGTGCTGATCCGGCTCGTCGAACTTCAGGCCGGTGTCGTTGGCGAGGTTGACCAGCGCCTGCTTGACGAACCAGGAGACCATGCCCGGGTTGGCGCCGCAGGTGGAAACGGCGGTCGCACCGCCCGGGTTCTTGGCCTTTTCCTTGCGAACGGTTTCGCGCAGCGCATAGTTGGTGCGCTCGGAATTCTTCATGTTCTTGTCGAAATAGAAGCCGAGCCAGGGCTCGACGACCGTGTCGATGTAGAGAACGTCGAGCTTGCGGCAGAGCTTCATCAGGTCGAGCGAGCCGGTGTCGACCGACAGGTTGACGCAGAAGCCCTGGCCCTTGCCTTCGGTCAGGAGCGGTTTCAGGAGTTCCTTGTAGTTCTCCTTGGTCACGTATTCCTTGATGTGACGGACGCCGTGCTTCTTGAGGATCTCCATATCGGAGGGTTCTTCGCGCGGGTCGATGACGACCATCCGGCTCTTGTCGAACTTGAAATGGCGTTCGATCAGCGGCAGCGTGCCGCGGCCGATCGAGCCGAAGCCGATCATCACGATCGGACCGGTGATTTCGCCATAAACCGGATAGGTAGTCTCTGACATGTCTTTCTCCTTGATCGCGGCCTTCTCGGGCCGCTGCCCGCTTATTCGGCAGTGGAATGGAAATTTAAAGGCTGCACTCGGGCAATTCGCGGCGCTCTAGATCATAAAACTTCGTCACAATAAAGAGCCTGTCGATTTTCGGGGATGAATCGGCGGCGTTATTCGACGGCGGCGGGCGCGGAGGCGAGTTGCAGGAGGGTCGGGAAACCCGGCTAAGCCAAGCCATTTCCGCAAGATCACTCCGTCGCGGTGCCCTGGTGAAAGACCATGCGCCATTTGCCATCGGGGTCGAGGCGCCAGATGGAGCTTCGGTTGGCAAAAAGCCTGCTGCCGTCGTCGTTGACGCGGGTGCCCCGATAGGTCGCGAGTGCGATCGTGTCACTCAGCATCGTGGTGCTGAAATCCGAGATCGAAGTGTCGTCCTGTCCGGTCTCCGCGACGAGGTGGGTGACGATGTCATCGAACGTGTAGGCGAGGCCGGAGCGGCCGAACTCGCGGAATTCCGGCGCCAGCAGTTCGCGCAGCTTTTCCTCGGAACTGCGGACCTCTCGGGTCTGCAGCGCGGTTTCAAGCGCAAGCAGATGATCCGCAAGGGGTTTCGGCGCGGTCATCTATCGACCAGCTCTCGCCATTTTGACGGCGCGCGCGGTAGGGCGAGGCGCTTCTGCTGGCGTTTCCAATCGCGCAGCCTGGGCGACAAGTTCGGCGGGGATCAGGCCGCGCAGCGAATTGCCGACGAAGAAGCGGCGGTTATCGAGGTCGGCGAGGCGCAGGACCTGGCTTTTCGCCCTTCCTTCGCGGATCAGGTCGGCGCGCAGGATGCCGGGCAGGAGGCCGCTCGACAGAGCCGGGGTCAGCAGCGAACCGTCCGGCTGTTCGACGAAGACGTTGGTGATCGTGCCTTCGCAGACCTCGCCACGCTCGTTGAGAAGCAGAACCTCGTCCGCCTCTTCCGGTGTAAATTCGGCACGGGCAGCCTCGTAGAGCTCTCGCCGGGAGGTCTTGTGGCGATAGGTCGGGTCGTCGGAGGGAAGCGTCGTCCTAGCGACCCGGATCCGCCAGAGCGTGTCGGCGGGCAGGGGCGTGAACGGCGTGGCGGTGATTTCGATCTTGCCGCGATAGGTCATGACCAGCCGGACGCGGAGCGGCGTCTCGCTGGCGGCTGTGGCCGTTTGAAGCTGTTTCAGCGTATCCGCCGGCGGCTGGCGGAAACCCAAGGCATCCGCCGACCGGCTGAGCCGGCGCAGATGCTGGTCCACCCGGAGCAAGCCGTTGCCCGGTTCCCAGCGCATTGTTTCGATCAGCGAGAAATCCATTGGTCGCCCACCGCAAAGCGTGCCTTCAGAAGACACTCGTCATACTCGGCTTCCGCCTTCGAGTCGAAAACGATGCCGCCGCCGACATTGAAGACGGCTTTTTCGTCGTTGAAAAGCGTGATCGTGCGGATGGCCACCGAAAATCGCATCGGGCCTGCCGGATCGCACCAGCCGATGGCGCCGCAATAGACGTCGCGCGGCTCCCTTTCGAGATCGGCAAGGATGCGCATGGCCCACATTTTCGGCGCTCCGGTGATCGAGCCGCAGGGGAAGAGAGCCGCGAGGATGTCCGGAAAGCCGATCTCGGGCAGCAGCTTTGCCCGCACGTGGCTCACCATCTGGTGGACGGTCGGATAGGTCTCGATGTCGAACAACCTCGGAACCGACAGCGTGCCGACCTCGCTGATCACGGAGATATCGTTGCGCAGGAGATCGACGATCATCCGGTTTTCTGCCAGCGTCTTCTCGTCGGCGAGCATTTCCGCGATAATCGCTTCATCTTCTTCCACGGTCGCGCCGCGCGGGGCGGTGCCCTTCATCGGGTGCGTTTCGATGAAACGATCCGCATCGACCGAGAAGAACAGTTCAGGAGAACGCGACAGGATGACGGGGCCGCCGAGGTCGACGAAGGCGCCGTAGCGCACCGGCTGGCGAGCGACGAGGGACCAGAAAGCGGAAAGCGGATCGCCATGCCAGCGTGCCGCGACCGGCATGGTCAGGTTCGCCTGATAACAGTCGCCGTTGCGCAGGTGCTGGTGAAGCCGGTCGAACCGTTCCCGGTAGGTCGCAAAATCCCAGCCGGCACGCAGTTCGCTGAGGAAAGAGCCTTGCGAAGAACCGTCGTCGACGATCGTGGCGGGCGGTCCGGCGAGCGGATGTTCGTTGCCCGCGGGTTGATCGAATATGCCCATGGCGATCAGCGGCGCCTGTCGGTTGTCGACGATCAGCGGCCGGAGCTTTTCCTCGAAGACGTAGCCTGTCTCATACGAGACATAGCCAGCCAGCCATTGGTCGGCGAGGCGCGCGTCTTCCAGGCGCCGGAGTGCAGGCAGCACTTCGGCGGCAGTCCGGGCCGTGACGATTTCCTTCGGCCGGTCGAAGACGAGGCTCCGGCCGGCGGGGTCGTCACGAAAGAGCGCGAAGGGCGCTTTCTCATTCATGAGAGTGCATTAAGGGAATGCGTCAGGCCTTGTCCAGAGCCTCCAGCTCGTCGATCAGGCCTTCGATCATCGACAGGCCCCTGGACCAGAAGGACGGGTCGGTGGCGTCGAGGCCGAAGGGCTTAAGCAGCTCCGAGTGATGCTTGGTGCCACCGGCCTTCAGAAGCTCGAAATACTTCTGCTGGAAGCCCGGAGCAGCGTTCTGGTAGACCGCGTAGAGCGAGTTCACTAGGCAGTCTCCGAAGGCATAGGCATAGACATAGAAGGGCGAGTGGATGAAGTGGGGGATATAGGTCCACCAGCTTTCATAACCCTCCGAAATCTTGATCGCCGGTCCCAGGCTCTCGCCCTGGACGGAAAGCCACAATTCGCCGATCTGCTCGGCGGTCAACTCGCCTTCCTTGCGGGCGGTGTGGACCTTGCGCTCGAACTGGTAGAAGGCGATCTGGCGCACGACCGTGTTGATCATGTCCTCGACCTTCTGGGCGAGCATGGCCTTGCGCTCGCGTTTGTCAGTGGTCTTTTCCAGCAGCGCGCGGAAGGTCAGCATTTCGCCGAAGACGGAAGCGGTTTCGGCAAGCGTCAGCGGCGTCTGGCACATCAGGGCGCCCTGGTCGCCGGCCAGCACCTGATGCACGCCGTGGCCGAGCTCGTGGGCCAAGGTCATCACGTCACGCGGCTTGCCCATGTAGTTGACGAGCACGTAAGGGTGGGCAGACGGCACGGTCGGGTGCGCGAAGGCGCCCGGCGCCTTGCCGGGACGAACCGGTGCGTCGATCCACTCCTCCTCGAAGAAGCGGCCGGCGATATCGGCCATTTCGGGCGCGAAGCCGCGATAGGCGTCGAGCACGGTCTCCTTCGCTTCGGTCCAGGAGATCAGCGCATTCGGGGTTTCCGGCAGCGGCGCATTGCGGTCCCAGAAATTCAGCTGGTCGACGCCGAGCCACTTCGCCTTCATCGCGTAGTAGCGATGCGAGAGGCGCGGGTATGCCTGCTTCACGGCTTCGGCGAGCGCATCGACGACTTCGCGTTCGACGCGGTTGGCGAGATGGCGACTGTCGGCGATGTCCTCGAAACCGCGCCAGCGGTCGGAGATTTCCTTGTCCTTGGCGAGCGTATTGGTGATCAGCGTGAAGACCCGCAGGTTGTCGCCGAAAGTTTTCGACAGGGCTGCGGCTGCCTTGGCGCGGATCTCCGGCTGAGGCTCCTGCAGCATGTTGAGGGCGATCTCCAGCGGCAACTGTTCGCCGTCGACCTCGAAGCGAAGCTCGGCCATGGTCTCGTCGAAGAGGCGGTTGAAGGCGGCAGCGGAAGTCATCGACTTTTCGAGGAAGAGCTGTTCGAGCTTGTCTTCGAGCTGGAAGGGCTTGTCCTTGCGCAGGTCGACGAGCCAGGGACGGTAATGGCCGGCGGCAAGGTCGCGGTCCATGCAGGCGTCCATCACAGCGTCGTCGATGCGGTTGAGTTCCAGCGCGAAGAACAGCAGGTGCGCGGAGAGGTCGGTCAGCTTCGCCTGCACGTCGCCGTAGAACTTGCCGTTGGCAGGGCTCGACGTGTCGGAGAAATAGGTGAGGCCGGCGAACGAGCCGATCTTGCCGAGCAGATCGTCGAGCGCCTCGTATTCCTTGAGCGCCTCGCCGATGCCGCCGGCGCCGGTCTTGGTCGCCGCTTCGGTAAGTTTGCCCTTCCACTTTTCCTCGAAGGCGATCGACAGTTTCTGGGCTTTCTCCATGTCAGAGGTAAAAGCCGGGGCATCCTTGGCGGCATAGAGATCCGAAAGTTTCCAGATCGGCAGAAGACCGAGCGCCGGGTCGGAGGCGGCAGCGCCTGCGGCCAGAATTTCGGGGCGGGCGGGGGCGGACATTCTCATCGCTTTTTTCCTTCTCAACCTGTTGCGTCTGTTTTCCTTGCCGGCCGTTAAAATGCAAGCTTTTCTCAAAAGGGGATGTTCAAGGCTTTCTGACACAACCAGCGGCATAACAGCCTAAAAGGGCCATGATGACCATTGCTGGGAGCCGAGCATGATTGCGCAAATCCTCGTTGTCGATGACGATCCTATTCAGCGTCGCCTGTTGAAGAATGCGGTGGAACGTTACGGCCATGTCGCCCATCTCGCCGAGAACGGCCTGGCGGCGCTGGAGTTCCTGAAGCGCACAGCGACAGACATCAATGTCATCGTGCTCGACCTGATGATGCCGGAGATGGACGGCCTCACCTTCCTCGCGGCGATCCGGGAACTCGGCGTCGAGACGCCCGTCATCGTCCAGACGGGACAGGGCAGCATCGAATACGTGGTGCAGGCCATGCGCGCCGGTGCCTTCGATTTCGTCGTAAAGCCGGTGTCGCCGGAACGGATCGGCGCCTCGATCTCCAATGCGCTGAAGCTCGACCAGAAGGAATCGAAGGCCCGCGTCGGCCGCCGCCATCGCGCCGGCGCCGTCGGTTTCGGCGATATCATCTCGGCAAGCCCCGACATGCTGCGGGTCATCGACCTCGCCCAGCGCGCCGCCCATTCCAACATCCCGGTGGTGCTGGAAGGTGAATCCGGCGTCGGCAAGGAAATGATCGCCCGCGCCATCCAGTCGAACAGCGACCGGGCCGGCAAGCCGTTTATCACCGTCAATTGCGGTGCCATTCCGCACAATCTCGTGGAAAGCATTCTCTTCGGCCACGAGAAGGGCGCCTTCACAGGCGCTTCTGAAAAACATACCGGCAAGTTCGTGGAAGCCGATGGCGGCACGCTTTTCCTCGACGAGATCGGCGAATTGCCGCTCGACGTGCAGGTGAAGCTGTTGCGCGCCGTGCAGCAGGGCGAAGTCGAGACCGTCGGTGCCTCGAAGGTCCAGAAGGTCAACGTCCGGCTGATTTCGGCGACCAACAAAGACCTGATCGAGGAAGTCCGCGCCGGGCGCTTCCGCGAGGACCTCTATTATCGCCTCAACGTCTTCCCGATCACCATTCCGGCACTGCGCCGCCGCAAGGAAGACATTCCGCATCTCGCCCGCGTCTTTGCCGAACGGTTCTCGACCGAGCAGAAGCTCAACAGGACGTTGTCGGTCGGCGCCGGGGCGCTTGCGCTTTTGACGGCCTATGACTGGCCGGGCAATATCCGCCAGCTCGAAAACGCCGTATTCCGGGCGGTGGTGCTTGCCGAGGGCGACGAGCTTACCGAAGACGATTTTCCGCAGATCGCAGCGCAGATCCCGGAATTCCGGCAGGCGGAACTGGCGGCGACCGCCGTCATGCCCGCGCCGGGTGTTTTGTCCGATCACGCCATGCGCGAGGCGCTCGCCGATTCGCCGGTATTTGCCAATAACGACAAGGGGCGGGCCGGCAGGCCGGATGCGAAGGCGATGCTCGCCGCCGCTTATCCCCAGGAAAACGTCATCGTCAGTACCGACGACACGGGCGAAGTAAGGAAGCTTGCCGATGTCGAGGAGGAGCTGATCCGCTTCGCGCTGAAGTTCTATCGCGGCCAGATGAGCCAGGTTGCCCGCAAGCTCGGCATCGGCCGTTCGACGCTTTATCGTAAACTCAAGGATTACGGCATCGATCCTGATGATCCCCTGAAGGAAGCCGCGTAATTACTAATGTATTAGCGAGTGTTAACCTTCGCGCAAGGATGTCCTGTCAACGTCTGTCAATCTCTGATTAGTCAATTGTTGACTATACGGGAGAAGCTTGTACATGTGTGGCACATTTGCCATCGTGTCACCGCAATTGACAGTCATTTGAGGCAACGTGGGACGTTGTCGACAGGACGGGGATCGTTTTGCCGGATCAGTATGCAAAAGAAACGCCTTCGGGTGAGAAGAGGCGCGGCGGCAAAGTCGGGCTTTTTGCCGGCCTCACCAAATGCGTTGCGGCCGTCGCCCTGTTGGTGCTGATGGCTCTGCCCGTGCTTTCGGTCTCCGCAAGTGACGCCGCCGCACAGGAAAAGAGCCTCAAACTTTATTTCGTCCATACCGGCGAAAAAGCCGTCATCACCTTCAAGCGCAATGGCAAGTTTGATCCCAAGGGCCTCGCCCAGATCAACCAGTTCCTGCGTGACTGGCGACGCAACGAGCCGGCGCGGATGGACCCGCGGCTCTTCGATCTCGTCTGGGAAGTCTATCGCCGTTCCGGCGCTTCCGACTACATCCATGTGGTCTCGGCCTATCGTTCTCCCACCACCAACAACATGCTGCGCACCCGTTCGCGCTACACCGGTGTCGCCAAGAACAGCCAGCACATGCTCGGCAAGGCCATGGACTTCTACATTCCGGGCGTGAAGCTTTCGACGCTGCGCGGGCTCGCCATGCAGATGCAGGTCGGCGGCGTTGGCTATTATCCGACTTCGGGTTCGCCCTTCGTGCATCTCGATGTCGGCGGCGTGCGCGCCTGGCCGCGGATGACGCGCCAGGAACTGGTGCAGATATTCCCGAACGGCAACACGATCCATCTTCCCGCCGACGGCAAGCCGCTTCCCGGCTACGAAGCGGCGATGGTGGATTACAAGCGGCGCGTCGGTTCCGATTCGATCCAGATCGCCAGCACCGCCGGTGCCGGCATCCGCGGCGACGGCTCGGAACGGAAGCGGCAGCCGAACCTGCTGGCCTTTCTGTTCGGCGGCGGTGGTGCCGACGAGGAGGAGGACAACGCGGAAAACACGGCTCCGGCCGTGGCGAAGCGTGGGGCTCCGGCTGCCAAGCCCGCTGCAGACGACGACGAGGGCGAAGCGCCCGTCGCGGTTGCCTCGGCGTCGCCTTTGACAGGCCAGGCGCAGGCTCCGGCACAGGCGCAGACGATCGCAGCGCCCGTACCGCTTTCGCGCCCGGCTTTCCGTTCGGATGCGGGTGGGCTTGCGACGGCGCTCTATTCTCCGGCGCGTAACCCGGCCCAGGAAGCGCTTGCCCTGCAGGCGTCGGCCCCCGCCCAGCCCGGCGGCGAAACCTTCGCCGATCTTTCCGCCTATAATATTCCGGTCCCGACGCTGCTCGGACCGCGCGGCTTCAAAGGTGACGCGGAAAGCGGCGTGATGACCGCATCCGTTGGCCCGATGCGCGCTCAAGAGGATGTCGCGTCCGTACCGCTTCCCGGCCAGCGTCCGAATATTGCCGCTGCGGCGCCCGCCGCCAAGGCGGAGGAACAGCAGGAACTGACGCCGGCCCTCGTTGCGGCGCTTGCCCAGAGCGTCGAGCCGCGTCCGGCGGCAGTGCCGTCCGGGCCGGTTGCCTCGGCTCAGCCGGCTCCGACCCAGCCTGCTGCGGCAATGGCGGCGGCTCCGATGCCGGCCCAGAAGCCCGTCGAAACGGCGTCGGCTTCTCCGAAAGTGATCCATTCCAACAAGGGCGCGCAGTTCGGCGATGGTTTTGATACGCCGCGCAGTCCGGTCTCCGCTTCGACAAGCGCGCTTCCGATCCCCGCAAAGGGCGGCCGTGCGCCCGCCTCTGCTTCGCAGACAGCAAGCGGCGGCGCGCTGACGGGCGACGTGCTGGCGAAATGGGCTCTCAACAACAATCGCGCCGGCGCGGCCGCCTCGATGAAGGCACCGCGTGTCGTCAGCCGCACCCTCAACAACGAATATTCCGCGGGCTATTCCGGCGGCGGCTTCAGGCCGGTTGCCGCAACGGTAGCGATCGATCCGAACCGTTTCAGCGGCCCGAACAACTGATCGCCGGACTGATCGAAGACCATAAAAAACCCGCCGAAATGGCGGGTTTTTTATGCTTGGTGCCTGGCCTGCATGTCTTGCGAAAGATCAGGCGGCATCCTGGTCGGCTGGGGCTTCGATCATGCCGAGTGCCTGGAGGTAGGTATCGAGGATCAGATCCTCTTCCATGCGCTCCTGATCGTCCTTCTTGCGAAGGGCGATGACCTTCTTCATGATCTTGGTGTCGTAGCCCATGCCCTTGGCTTCGCCGTAGACATCCTTGATGTCGTCGGCGATGGTCTTCTTTTCTTCTTCCAGTCGTTCGATACGCTCGATAAATGCGCGAAGCTGGTCGCGGGCGACGCCATGAGCATCAGACATCGGGGCCTCCTGATCGTGTAGATTTCAATGAATGGTCGTCAACTGCCGAAAAGCCGCCGCAAGGTCAAGCGCAATCGGCAAATCGATCAGCCATGGACGGGCTTGTTCACGTCGAATGCGGCTTTTTGTGCATCCGAGGCCTCCGCCTGGTGCAGATTTTTCCAATCCTCGTAGGGCATGCCATAGACGATCTCGCGGGATGCGTCCTTGGAGAGGTCGATGCCGGCACCGTTGGCGGCATCGCGATACCAGTTCGACAGACAGTTGCGGCAGAAGCCCGCGAGGTTCATCAGGTCGATATTCTGCACGTCGGTGCGCTCGCGCAGGTGCTGGACGAGGCGGCGGAAGGCGGCGGCCTCGAATTCGGTCTGCTGTTCTCTGCTCAGTTCTGTAGGCGTGAGTTCGCTCATGGCGCACCTCCGGGTGTCGCGTCAGACCGGATAGGGGCCGGTGCGCGAGGGAAAGATCCTGTATTCATGCAATGTGGGGTCGGCGTTGAGCCTCTTGAAGACCGGCGCCAGCCTTTCCACCCAGGCGGTGATGCCGGTCTCGTCGCCGATCAGGTCCTGGCGGACCTCGAGAAGCGCGTGCGGAATTCCCGACATCATGCAGTGCCGGTACATGGTGTCACCTTTGAGCGCGCCGTCATAGGGCTCGTTGTCGCCGACGACGATGTCGCCAGGTTCGCCAAGCAGGTGCAGGAGGGGCGTCACGGCGCGATCGTCGCTGTCCCAGAGCACGGCCGCGTGCCAGGGGCGGGCGACGCCCTTCCAGAACGGCGTGAAGGAATGCAGCGACAGGACGAGCGGCGCGCGACCCGGGCTGGCTGCCTTGGCGATGGTGCGCTCGACGGCCCGGTGATAGGGCCGGTGATAGGTATCGAGGCGGAAATCCCATTCTTCCTGCGTGATAGGATGATTGCCGGGAATGATCGCCCCGTCGGAAATCTTCATGATCAGGGTCGGATCGTCCTCGCCGCGGTTCGGATCGATCAGCAGGCGGGAGAAACAGCCGAGCACGGCCGGCACGTTCAGCATCGCCGCGAGCTGCCGGGTCAGCCCCTCGACGCCGATGTCGAAGGCGATATGGCGGTGGAAGGCGCTCTCCGGAAGACCGAGGCTGCCATAGGAAGCGGGCAGGCGGTTCATCGCATGGTCGGCGAGCAGCACCATGCCGCTGTCATAATCGCCTTCTATGATCTCGAAAGGAATGAAGTCCTGCATCGCCGTCGAAAATGAAGTGGTTGCGAAAGGTGGGTCGAGAGACGGGTGTTGATGACATGGGGAAAGTCGCGACGCAAGCCGTGCCGGCGTCACGATCAGCATGGGTTGAGGCCGTGAGACGGACTAATCGATTAGAGTTACGTTGACTTTCCGACTCCGCCGCGCGAAGAAAGTGCTTCACGAATAACCATGGAGTCCTGACGGAAACCGTGTCGAAAAAATCCCCCAAAGCTTATCTTCGCTCCCTCGTTTCCGCTCCGGCGCTTGCCGCCATGGTCGCCTCCGGTATTCCGCTTTTCGCGGCGACTGCCGCGCATGCGGATTTCCGCGTCTGCAACGCCACGCAGAACCTCGTTGGCGTGGCGATTGGTTATCGCGCCACGGAAGGCTGGACCACGGAAGGCTGGTGGCAGGTTCCGGCCTCCACCTGCGCAACGCTGATCGAAGGCGAACTGCAGTCGCGCTACTATTATCTTTATGCCGAGGATGCAGCTCGGGGAGGCCGATGGACCGGCAACGTGAACATGTGCGTCGCGGAGAACGAGTTCAAGATCGTCGGCGTCAACGATTGTTTTGCCCGTGGCTTCCAGCGCATGGGCTTCAAGGAATATGACACGGGCCGTCAGGGAAGTTGGATGGTCCAGCTTTCGGATACGCCTGGCACACAAGAAGGCCAGAACTGATGAGGCGCAACCGCAAAGTAAAGATCCTCGCCACCCTCGGACCCGCTTCGTCCGAAGAGGAGATGATCCAGAAGCTGCACGAAGCGGGGGCTGATCTCTTCCGCATCAACATGAGCCATGCGAGCCACGATCTGATGCGCACGCTGATCAAGCGCATCCGATCCGTCGAAGAGCGCAGCGGCCGGCCGATCGGCATTCTCGCCGACCTTCAGGGGCCGAAGCTGCGCGTCGGCAAGTTCGCGGCCGGCAAGGTGACGCTGACCCCCGGCCAGACCTTCACGCTCGACAGCCGTGACGAACCCGGCGACGAGACCCGCGTGTTCCTGCCGCATCCGGAAATTTTTGAATCTGTGAAAGTGGGCCACCGCCTGCTGATCGACGACGGCAAGCTGGCGCTGAAGGCCGAGAAGTCCGACGGCAAGAGCATCGTCTGCAAGGTCGTCGCCGGCACCAGCATTTCCGACCGCAAGGGCGTCAGCCTGCCCGATACCCTGCTCGGCGTTGGCGCCCTGACCGAAAAGGACCGCATCGACCTCGACGCGGTTCTGGCGACAGACGATGTCGATTGGGTGGCGCTTTCCTTCGTCCAGCGTCCCGACGACCTTGCCGAAGTTCGCAAGATCGCCCGCGGCCGCGTCGGCATCATGTCGAAGATCGAAAAACCCCAGGCGCTGGAGCGCATCGACGAAATCATCGAGCTTTCCGATGCGGTCATGGTAGCGCGCGGCGATCTCGGCGTCGAAATGCCGATCGAAGCCGTTCCGGGCATCCAGAAGCAGCTGACCCGCTTGTGTCGGCGCGCCGGCAAGCCGGTCGTGGTAGCCACGCAGATGCTGGAATCGATGATCACCGCCCCGGTTCCGACCCGCGCCGAGGTATCTGACGTATCGATCGCCGTTTTCGAAGGCGCCGATGCGATCATGCTCTCGGCCGAATCAGCCTCCGGCCAGTATCCGGTCGAGGCGGTGTCGATGATGGCGTCGATCGCCAGCACGGTCGAGCAGGATCCGCTTTATCCGAGCATCATCTATGCCCAGCGTGCGACGCCTGAGGCAACAGGTGCGGACGCCATCTCGCTTGCCGCCCGCCAGATCGCCGAAACCTTGAAGCTGGCGGCTATCGTCACCTATACCTCGTCGGGCACGACGGGCCTGCGCGCATCCCGCGAACGTCCGGAGGTGCCGATCATCGCGCTGTCGCCGATCGTCCAGACGGCACGCCGGCTTTCGCTCGGCTGGGGCATGCATTGCGTCGTCACCCATGACGCGACCGACCTCGACGACATGGTCAACCGCGCCTGCCGCATCGTCGTGTCGGAAGGTTTCGGCAAGCCCGGCGACCGGATCATCATCTCGGCCGGCGTTCCGCTCGGCACGCCCGGCGCCACCAACATGCTGCGCATCGCCTATATCGGCTCGGACGGCCAGAGCGGCATCTGAGGCGTATCATCCAGGCAAACGAAAACCGCCGGAGCGATCCGGCGGTTTTTTATTGCGCACTTCCATTGGTCAGATGGTGATGCTGACCGTCGGCATGGCGGAGATCGTGCCGGTCAGCGTGTCGACCGAGGCGTCGAGGTTCTGGGTGCCGGGGACCGTGGCTGTGCTGTTCTGTTCGCGCAGCCTGCGGGCGGCTTCTTCCAGAAGTGCCTTGATCTGCCGAGCCACGGTGCTGAATTCCATCGCGGTCTTGATGTCGTCGAGCGACAGTTTTGGCGCCTCCCGCGGCGTCTCGTCCATCTCGTCGAGATAGGCCTGCTCGGCATACGAGACCGGCCGGTCGTCCTCCGCCGGCTCGTCATCCGTGGTATCTGCGGCCGCAGTCTGCTCGCTCGTATCCCGGACTGTATCGGCGATCTCTGCGCCGGACGGAGCATTGGCGGAAACGGGGGATGTGGCGCCGCTGCCGGCTCCGGTCAGGGCCTCGGTGAACTCGCGGGCAGCGCCGGCGACCATGACCCCGAGCTGGGCCGCCTGCTTGGCGACCACTTCCGGATCGAACCCCCAGCGGCGCATGAACTCGAGTTGCTGCTTGGCGTCGTCGAGCTTCTGTTTGGCGCGGGCCTTTGCTTGCTCTTCCGCTTCGTCCGTCGCCTTGTTCAGCGACGTCAGGCCATGGACGAGGCGATCGTAAGGCGCGTCCTTGGGGCTGGAGGGATCGGACGACGCCGGTGCGGCGTTCGTCGCGGTCGACGCGCTATCCGGCTTCGCGGACCGTGCGGAATAGTCCCTGCCAATGCTGCCGATTTCCATCTCGTCTCTCCGATTCCGTTTACTCGGACGTTGGGACGGGCAGCTTGCTTGGGGCTGGCTTATCGGAGCCGGGCTCAGGTTTTTTCGATCGAGAGATCCATTTCAGGAGCCGAGTCTTCCGCCGCCGGCGCAATCCGCGCTTCCGCGATGCGGGCCGCGGCCTTCAGGTCGCGGGGGAGACCGGCAAGCTTCTCGATCGCAGCGAGCACGACGTCGGTTGCCACGTAGTCGGGCTTATGACCGAGATTGCGGATCGAGACGAGTTCGGATCCGGCGATATCATCGGCTAGGCCGCGCGAGTGGATTTCCTCCGCAACGATCGCGTCGCTGTCGCCGGTAATGATCACCGTTGGCGCGGTGATCTCGCTGTATCTCGGCGCGACGCGCGTTACGTAGCCGTTGAGATTGGCGACATCGATAGCATTGCTGCGAAACACTTTCGGGCGGAGGACCAGATACGGCGCCCCGTCGCGAAGATAGGTCTCTGGGCAGGGGTTGGGATGAAAGACCGAGCGAGTGGCGGTTTTCATCACCACGAGGCCGGCCGGCAGGGTGAGAAGATGGCTGAACAACCGGCCGATGACCGGGCGGGCGGTCAGATTGTAGTACCAGTCGATCCGGCCGGGCCAGGGGTGGGTGGCGGGCGCCAGAAACAGCAGGCCGGCGGTCTTTTCCGGATGGTAGAGGGCGAAGCTCGCGGCGATCGCGCCGCCGAAAGAATGGCCAGATATGATCGCCTTGTCGATGCCGCGCTTTTCCATCAGCCTTGCGATCGCCGCCGCCTGGCCGTCCGGGAAACCGTTTTCAGGACCGTCGCGCTCCGAATAACCGTGGCCCGGCCGGTCGACGAAGAGCATTTCGGCGCGGCCTTCGAGCGCCTTACGGAAGGCCGCCTCCTGATCGCGGAAATTGCCGCTGGCGCCATGGATGAAGACGATCGCCGGCAGGTCGGCGCCGGTCGGCTTCGGCACGTGCAGCGAGTTCATGGAAAAGCCGCCGACGTCGATCAGTTCGCCGGTATTCGGGAACGCGATCTCGATCGCCTTCGCCTTCCAGGCGGTGAAGCAGAAAGCGGTGGCAACAATGCCGGCGATGGCAAGGGGCAAGATCATCATCGACGGGCTGCCGTAGGGCTCAGGTCCGGTTGCCGGCGAGCTTTTCGGAAAGCTTGGTGACCACTTCCTGGGCATCGCGGTCGGCGGGGTAGACGGCCAGATAGTCCTGCCATGCCTTCAGCGCAAGCTCGTCCTTGCCAGCTTCCGTCAGGATACCGGCCATGCCGGCAAGCGCTCCGAAATGGCGCGGCTCGCGCTTCAGCACTTCGGCGATGTCGGCCATGGATTTGCGGGCGTCGCCCATCGTGTAATGCAGCGTGGCGCGGCGGTTCCAGCCCTCGGCGAAGGCGGGATCGAGGACCGTCACCTGATCGAGGAAATCGAGTGCCGCGGCATTGCGCTTTTCCTTGATGGCGGTCGCAGACCACTGCATCAGCAGGTTAACGGTGGCGCTGCCCGAATCGTTCAAGTCGGCGATGATCTGGCTGGCGATACCGCGTGCCTTTTCCGGATTGCGTTCGCGCTTCAGGGCATCGAACAAAGCATCCACGGGCCGGCCCGGTTTCTGGGCGACGGCCGGAATGACTGGCGCCGCAGCAGGTGGGGCTGCGGGCGGCTTGGGTGTCGCGGTCTGGGCGAGAGCGGACGAAGCGGCAAGGCTCGCGGCGAGAATCAGGGTATTGAAACGAAAATAGCGCATGCGGATAAGGTAATCCGCCTGCGCCGAAGGTCAAACCCGATTTGTCGTGTTACCGACAATTTGATCGGCTGCGGTCAAAGACCGGAACCGAACGCCGATATCAGCCCTGACGAGCCTTGAAGCGCGGGTTCATCTTGTTGATGATGTAAACGCGGCCCTTGCGGCGAACCAGACGGTTATCGCGGTGACGAGCCTTCAGCGCCTTAAGCGAGTTCTTGATCTTCATTTTCCTGGTCCAGCAGTCTGTGGGCGCGAAGCCGCATGTCTATCAATCAAAAGCGCGCCGCCAAGATTCTTCGAGGGGCGCGCTCTCAGTTGGGCGTGCAGATAACCCGAGCCAATCTGCATGTCAACCTTGTGACGACGTTTTCAGGCCCCTCAATTCGGTCACATGGCCCATTTTCCGGCCCGGTCGGGATTCCGTCTTGCCATAGAGATGGACCAGAACCTCATCGCGGGAGAGCCAGGCGGGTACGTCCAGAATGTCGTCGCCGATGAGGTTGGTCATCACGCAGTCGGAATGGCGGACGGGGCTGCCGAGCGGCAGGCCTGCGACAGCGCGGATATGCTGCTCGAACTGCGACACCACGCAGGCGGCTTCCGTCCAATGGCCGGAATTATGGACGCGCGGGGCGATTTCGTTGGCGATCAGCGTGCCATCCGCCATCACGAAGAATTCCATGCCGATGACGCCGACATAATCCAGCGCGGCAAGCAGCTTCTCCGCCGAGTCGCGGGCGGTCTTCGCCGTCGCTTCGGTGATCCTGGCGGGCAGGGTGGAGGTGTGGAGAATGCCGTCGCGGTGTATGTTCTCAGCCGGATCATAGCAGGCAACCGTGCCGTCGTTGGCGCGGGCGGCGATGATCGACACTTCGCGCTCGAAGGGCACGAAACTTTCGAGAATCAGTGGCACGCCGCCGAGCGCGTCATAGGCGCCGGCCGGCTTGTCGTCGGCGGAGCGGAAGACGCGCTGGCCCTTGCCGTCATAACCCATCCGGCGGGTCTTCAGGACGCCTTGGCCGCCGAAATCGGCGAGCGCCTTTTCGAGGTCGGACTGGCTGTCGACGGCATGGAATCGGGCGGTCTCGATGCCGCAGGAATTCAGGAAGCGCTTTTCGGTCAGCCGGTCCTGGGAGACATCGAGCGCTTTGGCCGGCGGATAGACCGGCACCGAGCGCTGCAGCGCCTCGGCGGCGGTGACAGGCACGTTTTCGAATTCGTAGGTGACGACGTCGCAGCGGCTGGCGAGTTCGGCAAGCGCTGCCGGATCGTCATAGGCGGCAGTGATCTGGGCATTGGCGACCTGGGCTGCCGGGCAGTCGGCCTGCGGTTCGAGCACGATCGTGCGGAAGTTCAGCCGGGCCGCGGCCATGGCCAGCATGCGGCCGAGCTGGCCGCCGCCGATAATGCCGATCGTGTGGACAGTCATGGAGCCTCGTCGATTGGGTAGTCTGCAACGGCGGCGCTTTGGCGGGCGCGCCATTCGTCGAGCCGGTCGGCGATCTCATCATCGTTGAGGGCGAGAACCGCGGCTGCCAGCAGGGCAGCGTTGATGGCACCGGCCCGGCCGATGGCAAGAGTGCCCACCGGAATGCCGGCCGGCATCTGGACGATCGACAGCAGGCTGTCCTGGCCGGACAGCGCCTTCGACTGAACCGGCACGCCGAAAACCGGCAGCGGCGTCATGGCGGCGGTCATGCCGGGCAGGTGTGCCGCACCGCCGGCACCGGCGATGATGACCTGGAACCCTTCGGCGCGGGCGCCCTTGGCGAATTGCATCATCCGCTCCGGCGTGCGATGCGCCGATATGATACGGGCCTCATAGCCGATATCGAGCGCTTCCAACGTATCGGCGGCGTTCTTCATGGTCTCCCAGTCGGACTGGCTGCCCATGATGATGGCGACAGCGGGTCTTTCAGACATGGCGGCCCTCTTAAGCGATGATATCCGGAACGATCTGATCTTCGAACTGCGTGATCTTGTCTTTCAGCGACAGCTTCTTCTTCTTCATGCGCTGCACGCGCAGCGCGTCACAACCGACCTGGATCATGGCGTTGATGGCAGCGTCGTAATCCTCGTGTTCCTGCCGAAGTTTCGCGAGCACCAGCCGGATATCCGCCTGTTCCTGATCTGCCATATTCCAGTCCCCATTCTCACGCCCGCATTTTCAGCGGCAGTCGGCCATGTCCGCAAGCCTCTACCACCAAACCGCGTTAACGGGAAGTTAGACAAGGTCACGAATTTGCCTCCTTGAAACCACGATTTCACCTTCGACAAACCCGGCCGATCGTGTCACACTTCCTTCGTAAACCTGAAGCCTCGGCATTAGGGAATGCCGTGGTAGGTACCAAGGAAGGAACATGCCACATGACCGTCCAGGCTCATATCGCATCGCTTGAAAAGAAGCATGGTGCTTTGGAGGAGGAGCTCCAGGCAATTCTCGCGTCACCCTCCGCCGACGACCGTGAAATAGCCGATCTCAAGCGGCGCAAGCTGCGCATCAAGGACCAAATGCAGCGCATAAAGGCATCCACGCGTCATTAGTTCCTCAGTAGGAGAACCCGCCGCTCGCCCATTGTTTCATCAGTTAGAGGCGCATAATGAAGGCGGCAAAATAATCCAGAAATATCAATGACAAGGTTCTGGTCGTGGTGCAGGGGACCACAAAATCCAAAAAGATTTAAAAGCCCCGGTCGTCACGACCAGAACTGATCGAGCCACAGGTTCAGCCTGTCGAAGCCCTTGCTGTTGACGGAATAGATGCGCCGCGTGCCTTCCGCCGTCACATTCACCAGATTGCTATCCAGAAGCGCCTTCAAGTGCTGCGATACCGCGGGCCGGCTGATCGGCAGGCCTTGCGCAAGTTCGTTTACGGTTTTCGGCGCGCGCCGCAATTCCTCCAGCAGATACCGCCGGTTAGGATCAGCTATGGCTGCAAAGGGGTCAACGGTTGTCATGCGTTGAACTTACGGTAAACGCCCGGTGACGGCAAGATTTATTGTGCATCGCAACAATGTCGATTGCCTTATTTTGCGTTGCTTTTTTAGCGACGCCGCGCCTGCGTTACCGGGTCAGAACGGCAGGCCGTCCCACAGCAGTTTCAATCCCGCACAGAATGCCAGACCGTAAGTCATCGGATAGAAGGTTTCCGCCTTCAGATGCTTGACGACGGCCGCGCCGAGCATGGTCGCGATCAGGGCCACCGGCAGCAGCGTCGCGGATATGGTGAGGTTCTCCGCGTCGAGCGCGCCCAGCAGGAAATAAGGGATGACCTTGACCGCGTTGACGATCGCGAAAAAGCGGATGCTGGCGCCGGTATAGGATTTCGGATCGAGCCGCATCGGCAGGACGTAGATCTGGAAAGGCGGTCCGCCGGCATGGGCGACGAAGCTCGCGTAACCGGACAAGGCGCCCCAGAACGTGGCGGCGGCCGGGCGGTGCGGCAGCGGAGCCGCCGGCCGGTTGGAGCGAGGACCGTAGACCTGCCAGAAATAGCGCACGGTAAACAGCAGCGTCGCCGCGGCGATGACGAGGCGTAGCGCATTGTCGGAGACATAGGCCGAGGTCGCCCAGCCGAGCGCGATGCCGATGATGCCGCCGGGCAGGATCATTAGCAGCGTTTTGCGGTCGTTGAAGTTCCGCCAGGACCATAATGCGACGATGTCCATGACGATCAGGATTGGCAGGAAGATCGCCGCTGCCTTGACCGGGTCCACGGCGAGCGACATCAGCGGCACGCCGAGCAACCCGATAGCGCCGCCAATGCCTCCTTTCGAGAGGCCGACAAGCAGAACGGCGGGGATGGCGAAGGTGAAGAACGCGAAGCTGAGCGTATCGGGCATGAAGACTCGGGAGGTCGATGAGGGAATGGTTGATCCGGCAGGCGGTCCGGTCTATCGAATTTGCGGACAGAAAACGAGTGCGGATTTCATAAGTCGATCCGCCGAACGGGAAGAAACATGACCGGACAGGAAGACCGCTGCCGCCTGGTGCTGATCGTGCCGCAATATGACGATGCCGATCAGCAGGCCAAGGATCTCGAAGCAGCGCTTGCCGGCGGCGACGTCGCCTCGGTGATCGTGCCGCAATATGGCCTTGACGACCAGGCGTTCCAGAAGCGCGCGGAAGCACTGGTCGAACTGATCCAGGCGGCGGGTGCTGCCGCGCTGATCTCCGGCGACAGCCGGGTGGCCGGGCGCATCAAGGCGGATGGCCTGCATCTTGGCGGAGACCTCACCGAACTGGGGGAGGCGATCGAGAAATTCGTGCCGAAGATGATTGTTGGCACCGGCGGGGCGGGCGACCGGCATCAGGCGCTTGCGATCGGTGAACATCGTCCCGACTATATCTTCTTCGGCAAGCTCGACGGCGACATCAAGCCCGAAGCCCATCCGAAAAACCTCGCGCTCGGCGAATGGTGGGCATCGATGATCGAGATTCCCTGCATCGTCATGGGCGGCACCGATACCTCCTCGTCGCTCGCCGTCGCGGAGACAGGCGCGGAGTTCGTGGCGCTCAGGGAAGCGGTATTTTCCAACCCCCAGGGCCCCGGCGCCGCGGTCGCCGAAGTCAACGCAATTCTGGACGAAAAAGCGCCACGGTTTGAGGCTTGATGGAGCCCATGCCGTCGAACCGCCTTTCCCGCGTGATTCTGAAAGGGCTGCTGGCGACGCTCATCGCTTCGGCGGCGGTGCCTTGCCTTGCGCTGGCGCAGGCGAATTCCAGGGCAGTGACCCGGCCGGTGGAGCCCGATTTCCAGCCGATGAAAAAGGGTCGGGTCGAGATCCAGCCGGTTCCGGGCTCAGCAAAGGGAACCAAGGAGCCAGATGGCCAGCCGAGCGGGATAGTTCCCTCGGGCGGCGTTGAACTCTACCAGCGGATGGGGGCAGCCCTGCCGCCCGCGCCGCCTGAAAAAGCCTATACCGGCACTGTGGACGATGCCTACGGGGCCTACCAGCGCGGAATGTATGTGACGGCGCTCGACAAGGCGCTGACCCGCGCCGGGGCCGGCGATGCTGCGGCCCAAACGCTGGTCGCGGAAATGATGACCAAGGGGCTCGGTATCAAGCGTGATGCGAAGACAGCGGCATATTGGTATCAGAAGGCGGCGGAAGGCGGGGACCCAGCCGCGATGTTCCAGTATGCGCTGCTGCTGATGACCGGGCGCGACGTGCCCCGCGACAAGCGGCAAGCCGACGATTTCATGCGCAGGGCGGCCGAAGCCGGCAATGCCTCGGCGCAGTTCAACTGGGCGCAGATCCTGGTTTCCGAAAATCCCGGCGACAAGGGTCTGCGTCTGGCACTGCCCTTCTACGAAAAATCCGCAAGGCAGGGCGTCGCCGATAGCCAATATGCGGTGGCGCAGGTCTATGTGGCGCTGAAGGACCTGCCGGCGGAAAAGAAGGCGCGGGCCCGCGAATGGCTGGAGCGTGCCGCAGAGGCCGGTTTCGACACCGCACAGCTCGACATGGGCCTCTGGATGGTCAACGGCATCGCTGGAGAGCGCAACTACGAAAAGGGTTTCGAGTGGCTACGGATTGCTGCCCATCGCGGCAATGTCGTGGCCCAGAACAAGCTCGCCCATCTCTATATCAACGCGCTCGGCACCCGGCCCAATCCGGTCGAGGCGGCAAAATGGTACGTGCTGTCACGCCGCGCCGGCCTGCAGGACCCTGAGCTCGAGGATTTTTACCTCGGAATCAACGAGGAAACTCAGAGACAGGCGATCGACGCGGCGAACAAGTTCCGGCGTGGGTGACGAGGTGTGTGAAGGCGGCTTGGGTTCTGCAGTTCAACGAGACCGCTTTCGGGATCAAGCCGCGTGCCGACGCCAGATCAGAAAAATCCCGTCCGGATCAATTTCCTTCTTCATCGGTGAGCCGTCGCTTCGAAAAATCTGAAGCTCACTGAGTACGTTGTTCTGTTCGAACAGAATGAGCTCGACCATCGGCCCCATGACATCCTTTTGATTGTCGTCATCGAAATATCCTGAGGCAACCGGCCGCATGCGTCCGTTTTCCGGCGATGTTCGCTCGTTGTGAAGCATCAGTGCCAGCGATCCGTATTCGTCGATTTCCCGTGCGAAGTATCCGTTGATTTCCCATGAGGGTTGCGCGAGCTCGTCACCCAACAGGTTTTTGACGATGCGTTTCTCATTGTCCGTCAGGCTTCGCCAATCGGGAGCATCTCCCATGGCCTAGTTCGCCGACAATGCGTGGCCGACGATCATCGCATGACCTCCCGCCAGCGCAGCAATCGCGAAGATCCAAACGGCCATGTAGAGGACCGGCTTGTCGGCGGTTCTGTGGTTGAAGCGTCGCGTGAGTGCAAAGATCGCGGTCGAGACGAGCGCGACTACGGGGATGATCGACAGTGCGAAAGGCGCGGGCGCATAACGGTCGGGCGTGCCGTCGAGGCGGAAATGCACGGCAAGGTCTGCACCTGGCGTTATCATGAACCAGGCTGCCAGCGATGCCGCGGCCATGGTGGCAAGCAGCGCGAGGCTCAAGGTCAGCGGTAGCGTAGCCTTCATCCTGCTTCCTCCGTGATGCAGCCGGGACAAGATGGACCCAGTTTTGCAGACGTGGTCAGCGGCGGCAATGCCCGCATTCCCGCAGACGACTTGAATTTCGCGCTGTTTTATGGTCTTGAAGCCGCCAATCAAAAAATCGCTCATAAAACGCCGTCCCGTCCAGACGATAAGTCGGGACAACCCCCAAGGATTTCCCGCATGGCCCGCTCCGCCCTTCTCAACGTCATGGTTCAGGCTGCCCTCAAGGCAGGCAAATCGCTCTCCAGAGATTTCGGCGAGGTGCAGAACCTGCAGGTTTCGGTAAAGGGCCCCAGCGATTTCGTGTCCCAGGCGGATCTGAAGGCGGAAAAGATCGTTCGCGACGAGCTGCTGAAGGCGCGTCCGACCTACGGGTTCCTCGGCGAGGAAAGCGAGGAGCTGAAGGGCACCGACGGCGCGCATCGCTGGATCGTCGATCCGCTCGACGGTACCACCAACTTCCTGCACGGCATCCCGCAGTTCGCAGTCTCCGTTGCGCTCGAGCGTAATGGCGAAGTGGTTGCCGGAGTCGTGTTCAACCCGGCGACCGACGAGTTGTTCACCGCCGAAAAGGGCGGCGGCGCCTTCATGAACGATCGTCGTATCCGGGTCGCTGCCCGTCGGGTGCTGTCGGACTGCGTGATCGGTTGCGGTATGCCGCATCTCGGCCGCGGCAATCACGGCAAGTTCCTCGTCGAACTGCGCCACGTCATGGGCGAAGTCGCCGGCATGCGCCGCTTCGGCGCGGCCGCCCTCGACCTTGCCTACGTGGCTGCCGGTCGTCTCGACGGCTTCTGGGAAACCGAGCTTTCGCCCTGGGACATGGCGGCCGGCCTGATCCTCATCCGCGAGGCCGGCGGGTTTGTCTCCGACATGAAGGGCGCGACCGATATCTTCGGCAGTGGCAATGTCGTGGCCGGTAACGAGCTTATCCAGAAGGCACTGATCGACGTGGTCAACCGGCCCATTCCGACCCGCTGAGGCATTTTTGCGCCACCGCCCAGCTTAGCACTGCAGTACTGAATAGCTGACTGTTTTCCTAAGCTTCTGCACTTCAATTCGTCGCATTTTTCAACTAGCCTCCGGGCCGGCAGACTACCGGAGGCGAAGGCTTATTATGGCGAATGCGACAGTGGACGATTTGGACGCGTCTGAAACGAACCGCGGCGGTTATGCCTATAAACTGTCCAATCCAGCATCGTTCTTATGGACGATGCTGATCTTCCTGATCATCGTCGGTTTCGTCGCGTCGATCCTCTACCGCCAGGCTGCGCATGCCTTCCAGACCAATCCGGGACTGAACGGCCTCATTCTGGGCGTTCTCCTGATCGGCGTGATTCTGGTTTTCAACCAAGTGATTGCCCTGATGCCGGAGGTGCGCTGGTTTAATTCCTTCCGTGCAGCCGGTAACGCCGACAAGGTCGGCCGTGAACCGCGCCTTCTGGCGCCGATGCGCACCCTGATCGGCAGCCGCCGCAGAATGGCGCTTTCGACCAATGCCTTCCGCTCGATCCTCGACACCATTGGCACGCGTCTCGACGAATCACGCGACACGTCGCGCTATCTCATCGGCCTGCTCGTCTTTCTCGGCCTTCTCGGCACGTTCTGGGGCCTCATCCAGACCATCGGCTCGATCAGCAACGTGATCGGGGCGCTCGACCCGAATTCCGGCAGTTCCAACGACGTGCTCGCCGCCATAAAGAGCGGCCTTGCCCTGCCGTTGGCCGGCATGGGCACGGCGTTTTCGTCCTCACTGCTCGGCCTTTCCGGATCACTGATCCTGGGCTTCCTCGACCTGCAGGCCGGCCGCGCCCAGAATCGCTTCTACACGGAACTCGAAAACTGGCTGTCTTCGGTGACCGACCTCGGGTCGGACATGCCGCCTGTCATCGCCGAAACCCTGGCGAGTGGTTCTTCGGAGGATTTGAGGGCGCTGACGGAACAGCTGCGCGCGCTCGCCTCCGCCCAGACCAAGGGCTCGGTCGATGCCCAGCAGAACGAGCGGTCGCTGTCGGCCATGGCCAATCTTGCCGAAGGCATCCAGGGCCTCGTCAAGAACATGCGCAACGAACAGCAGATGCTGCGCGACTGGATCGAGGCGCAGCAGGAGGAATCAAAGGCCTTGCGCCGCACGCTCGATCGGCTTTCCGACAAGATCGGGGGGAAGTAAGCGATGGCGCTTGGCAAGAGCCGCCGCCGGGAGCGGGGCGTCGACTATTGGCCGGGTTTCGTGGATGCGTTGTCCACGCTGCTGCTCGCCATCATGTTCCTGCTCACCGTGTTCGTGCTTGCGCAGTTCCTGCTCAGCCGCGAAATTACCGGCCGCGACGAGGTGCTCAACCGGCTGAACAGCCAGATCGCCGAACTGACGGAGCTGCTGGCGCTCGAAAAAGGCAATAACCAGGATGTCGAGGACCAACTCGCCAACCTGCAGTCATCGCTCGCCACGGCCGAGGCCGACCGCTCGCGTCTGCAGCAGCTTCTGAGCCAGGGCACCGGCAATAGCAGCGCCGCCAATGCCCGCATCGGCGACCTCACCAACCAGCTCAACCAAGAACAACAGTTGAGTGCCCGCGCCGCAAGCCAGGTCGAGCTGCTCAACCAGCAGATCGCGGCGCTGCGGGCCCAGATCGCGGCCGTCGAACAGGCATTGCAGGCCTCCGAGGCCAGGGACTCGTCGTCGCAGGCGCAGATCTCCGATCTCGGCCGGCGCCTTAACGTCGCGCTGGCGCAGCGCGTCCAGGAACTGAACCGCTACCGCTCGGATTTCTTCGGCCGGCTACGGGAGATCCTGTCGGACCGCGAGAACATCCGCATCGTCGGCGACCGTTTCGTGTTCCAGTCGGAAGTGCTCTTCCCGGTCGGCGGCAACGAACTCGATCCGGCCGGCCGGATCGAGATGGACAAGCTTGCGGCGGCGCTGCTCGATCTTGCCAAGGAAATACCGGCGGAGATCAACTGGGTGCTGCGCGTCGACGGTCACACCGACAATTCGCCGCTTACCGGCACCGGCCGTTATCGCGACAACTGGGAGCTTTCCTCGGCCCGTGCCACGTCGGTGGTCAAATACCTGATCTCCAAGGGCGTGCCGGCCAACCGACTCGTCGCTGCCGGTTTCGGCGAGTTCCAGCCGCTCGCGCAAGGCGATACGCCCGACGCCCGCTCCCAGAACCGCCGCATCGAGCTGAAGCTCACCGAGCGGTAAGCCTGGCCATTTTCGTATTCATTGAAGGCCGCTAAATCCAGGCGGCGGGGAAGAACCCAAGGGATGGCCGAAGACAAGCCGGATATGAGCGTGCTTCTGAAGGAAGTCGCCGAAAGCCCGAAACGCGACAACAGCGTCTATCACAAGGCGATCGCCGAGGCGCGCCAGGCGTTCGAAGAGGCCGAGGCGGCTCTCGGCGGGCCGGTCGAGGTGCGGACCAAGACCAAGGTGAAGCGCAACGGCGATTATGTGGTGAAGTGGACGTTCAGGCGCCTGGACTAGGTATTTCCGCTGCGATGGAATGGGTGGTCGACGTGAAGCCCAGCCGCTTCAGGCCGCGACGCACCTCGGGCGCGTTCATGAACAGGCGCCACAGCAGGCCGGATCGATAATTTTCGATCATCGCGATGATCGGGCCTTGGTCGATGGCAAGGTATGTGCCGGCCACCCAGTCTGCCTTCGGGGCGAAGGCATCGACGAAGCCGAATGCACCGAGCAGCTTGCCGTCGCCATAATGAAGCATTGCGCGCATGGCGCTTTCCGCCTCGGCGGGCAGGAAGGGGAAACTGGACAGGGCGGCGGTCGGGGCGATGACGCCGCGATCGTAGGTCGGCGAATGGGCGCCATACCCTTGCGGTCCGTCGGATGCGCTGAGGCCCCAGACCCCGGCATTTGCGTAATCGGGCACGGACAAGCAATAGTCGTGGTTGATGCGCGTATGGGCCACGGCCTGGCTCTGGTAGTCGCTGCAATAGCGGTCGCTCAGGCCTCTCGGATCCAGCGCGCAGAACGAATAATGCGAAATGAAGAGCGGACCGCCATAGGGCTCGCCCAGCGGAAGCTGGGTTCCGAGATAGGTCTCACCGTTACGCATGGCGCCAGACCGTG
This sequence comes from Neorhizobium galegae bv. orientalis str. HAMBI 540, assembly GCF_000731315.1. NCBI lineage: Bacteria > Pseudomonadati > Pseudomonadota > Alphaproteobacteria > Hyphomicrobiales > Rhizobiaceae > Neorhizobium > Neorhizobium galegae. Next base: position 3,028,918 of record NZ_HG938353.1, on the reverse strand, counting down.
CCCAGCCGGCATGGTAACTCTCCGGCTTGATCGGATGGGTATTGGAGCCGGCCGCCAGGACATAACAGGACAAGGCTTCGTTCCAGCCGCGGATCGGCAGGTTCATGGCCCATTCGTAGTTCGGGCTCCAGTGCCAGTAGAGGGCTTCATCCTTGCCGCGGGTGAACCAGTTCCATTCCACCTCGTCGAACAATCGCGTGATATCCGCCCGCATTTTCTCTTCCCGAGCGGTCCCACCGGCGAAATATTCCCGCGCGCAGATCAGGCCCTGCATCAGCAACGTCGTTTCGACGAGGTCGCCGCCGTCGTCGCGTCCGGAGAAGCGGATGACGTCGTTCGTCGAGCCGTCGATGAAATGCGCGAATGCCCCGCGGAAAGTTGGGGAATGCCTCAGATGATCGATGATGGTCGATATGCGTGCCAGCGCCTGCGAACGCGTGACCCACCCGCGTTCCGAAGCGACGATGATGGCGAGAACCCCAAAGCCGACGCCGCTGACCGATACGATACCGGGAGAAGGCGCCCCCGAAACGAAGCACTTGTCGAACGGCAGCCCCGATTCGGGATGAGCCCCATCCCAGAAGAAGCGAAAGGTTTGGGACTGTATCTTGTCGAGGCAATCGTGGAGGGATGGGCTGGGCGGCAATTGACTGAAATTCATGATCTCAAGCTTCTGGCGGCAATGGTATCTGCGATACTAGCGGTTCTGCAGTAGGTAGGCACTCGGCGCGCCCGGTTCACTTCCAGCTTAGACCCGAGCGAAACACGTTGGCGTGAATGATCAGAGCGCCGTGGCGCTCTGCCGTTCGATATCGTGGAACTGCAGCCGTGCGAGCTTGGCATAGAGGCCGCCCTCGGTGATCAGGCTCTGATGGGTGCCTTCCTCGACGATCCGCCCGTCTTCCAGGACGAGGATGCGGTCGGCTTTGAGAACTGTCGCTAGCCGATGAGCGATGACCAGCGTGGTGCGGTTCTTCATCAGCCCGTCGAGCGCCTTCTGGACCAGGGTTTCACTTTCCGCATCGAGTGCCGATGTCGCCTCATCGAGCAGCAGGACCGGAGCGTCCTTGAGGATGGCACGGGCGATGGCGATGCGCTGGCGCTGGCCGCCGGACAGGGTAATGCCGCGCTCGCCGGCCATGGTGTCGTAGCCGTTGTCGAGCCGCGAGATGAACTCATCTGCCTGGGCGGCTTTTGCCGCGGCGCGGACCGCCTCGCGGCTGGCATCCGGAGCGCTGAAGGCGATGTTGTCATGGATGGAGGCGGCGAAGATGGTCACGTCCTGGGGCACGATGGCGAGGCGGGAACGCAGTTCGGCGAGCCTTGCCTGGCGCAGGTCGATGCCGTCGAGCCACACCGACCCGGCGGAGGGATCATAAAAGCGCAGCAGCAGCGAGAAGATCGTGCTCTTGCCGGCACCGGACGGCCCGACGATCGCGACCGTCTCGCCGGACTTCACCTTGAAGGACAGGGAATTCAGCGTGATGGCGCTGACGCGGGCGGGATAGGCGAAGGAGACCGCTTCGAACTCCACTTCGCCGCGCGGCGGGGAGGGAAGTGCGATGGGGTTCTCTGTGTCGCGAATGGCCGGGACTTCCTGTAGCAGTTCGGTCAGGCGCTCGGCGGCGCCGCCGGCTGCGGAAAGCTCGCCCCAGACTTCGGAAAGCTGGCCGAGCGAACTCGCGGCGATCACCGAATAGAGCACGAACTGGCCAAGCGTGCCGGCGGTCATGGTGCCGGCCAGCACGCTCTGGGCGCCGTACCAGAGCACGCCGACGATGCTGCCGAAAACAAGCAGGATGCCGAAGCCGGTCAAAAGCGCGCGGGCCTTGATGGCGGCGCGGGCGGCGTCATAGGCGCTTTCCACAGTGCTGCCGTACCGGCCGTTGGCGGTCGCCTCGCCGCCGAAGGCCTGGACAGTGCGGGTGGCGCCGATCACTTCGGAGGCGAAGGCCGAGGTCTGGGCAAGCGTATCCTGGGCGGCGCGCGAACGCTTTCTGACCGAGCGTCCGAAACCGACCAGCGGAAAGACGATCAGCGGGATGGCGCCGAGCACCAGCGCGGAGAGGCGCGGGCTCGTATAGATCATCATTCCCATCGCGCCGAGACAGAGGATGGTGTTACGCAGCGCCTGGGAGGCGGACGAGCCGAAGGCGGACTTGATCTGGGTCGTATCGGCGGTCAGCCGCGAGACGATCTCGCCGGACTGGTTGACGTCGAAGAAGGACGGCGACAGCGACGTTACATGCGAGAAAACCTCGCGGCGCAGGTCGGCGACGACCCGTTCGCCTATCGTGATGACGTAATAGTAGCGCATCGCGCTGGCGACGGCGAGGAGAGCCGCCAAGGCCAGCAGCATGCCGAAATAGTTGTTGATGAAATGGCCGTCGGAAGAGGCAAAACCGTGGTCGACCATGCGGCGCACTGCAAGTGGCAGAGCGAGCGTGGTTGCTGCGGCGAGCGCCAGGAAAACGATTGCCGCGGCGACCATCGAACGATAACGGGCAAGATAGGGAATGAGCCTTGCAAGCGGTCTTAGGGCTTTGCCTCTCGGCTGGTTTTCTCGGGCGTCTGCCACGTCATCTCCATAGGCTCGAAAGGCTCATTTCTCGGCCTTACGGGTACTTGTACTTCCGGTGACCTTCCTGTATAGGCTCCGCATCCAATTGGGAAGCCGTGACCAGACCGGTCTGCGGCTTCATTTATTAAAGAGGCCTCTCGCTCGCAATTGCGACAAATGGACCTCGCAGAGCAGGAATATCGACATGAAGGCTGGCATCCATCCGCAGTATCACGTGATCAAAGTGGTCATGACCGACGGCACCGAGTACGAAACCCGCTCTACCTGGGGTTCGGAAGGCGCTACCATGAACCTGGAAATCGACCCCAACTCCCATCCGGCCTGGACGGGCGGCAACCAGCAGATGCTGGACCGCGGCGGTCGCGTTTCCAAGTTCAACAAGCGTTTCGGCGGCCTCGGCCTCTAATACGCTTCTTGACGGAAGAAGTTACGAAGAGCCTGGCGGAAGCCGGGCTTTTTTCGTTTTGCGGTGTTTGACGGGGAGGAGCCGTTGAAAGAGCAATCCGATATTCCGGCAGCATCGCGGCGGATCGTGATCATGGGGAACGGCGGGTCTGGCAAGACTTGGCTAGCACTAAGACTGGCAGAGCCGCTTGGCCTGCGGCTCGTTCACCTCGACGACGTGCATTGGGAGCCGGGTCGCTACGGGATTGCACGCGACCGGGCGGTCGTGCACGAGGATGTTCGGACGCTAGCGGCGGGTGAGGCCTGGCTTATCGAAGGCGTCTATGGCCGCTACGTCGATATCGCCCTGCCGAGGACAACGGCGTTGATCTGGCTTGATCTGAGCGAAGACGAGTGCGTGGCGAATATCATGCGCCGCGGCATCCAGGGCGGCGAGAGCCAGGAGTCATTCGACGGGCTGGTCAAATGGGTATCGGAATACAGAATCCGAAAGAACAACTGGAATTCGTTCGATGCTCACCTGAAGCTTTATGAAAGCTTCTCAGGCCAGAAGGCGCGGCTGACGAGCCGGGACGAGATCGATGCCTATGCGAAGAACTTTCTGCGATCGTGAAAAAGCCGGCGCACCATGTGCACCGGCTGTGATTTGGTCGGAGCTTCAGATCAGTTGCCGAAGGCAGTGCGCAGCAGGTTGAGCTGGGCGCGGACGCTGTTCTCGTTGTCCGGCAGAACGGTGGGGTCGGCCGGGCGGTAGATTTCGCGATCGAGAATGGCGACGCGGTTCTGGAGGCGCAGCGAACGCTCTACGAGGTCACGGAAACCTTCCGGCAGATCGAGCCAGCCCGGAGCATTGCGATCGACGTTGAAGCCGTCGAGGCGGACCTTGCTCTTTTCCGACATGACCTGTTCGCGGCTCATCTCGCCATTGTTGACGGCGCGCTGTAGCAACAGCCAGGAGGCCATCTGCATGAGGCGGGTGGTCAGTCGCATGGATTCGGCCGCGTAAAGGACCGATGCCATGCGCGGCAGAACCTTCGAAGCGGCGCGGCCCGTACCGTCGAGGTAGCTCGCGGTCTCTTCGACCAGCGACATGCCTTCCGAGTACAGGGCCTTGAACTGCGAAGACGCAGCGGCACGGCCTGCAAAACTTACGGTATTCAATCCCTGTTCGGACATCGAGATCATCCTGCTTAACGCAATCACATTCAGGCAATGACAACGGCGGATAAAAGTTCCCGTGCCGTTCTGACTGGCTTGAACATGATACTTATAATGGAAATCCGCAAGGCGTTTCTTAAGGAAAGGTTAATACCCACAAGAAGTGGTAAACAGCGGCCATGTTCCTGAAATGAGACGCATTTTGGCGCCCAATACAACAGTTTGTTTCTGTGGGAAAGCCGGTTGAAACCCTTGCCTCCGCGGTATCGAGGGCAAGGAGCCGGGGCCGGGCCGGCGCGGCCATAAAAAAAAGAGCCGCGGAAAGGCGGCTCTCAAGGTAAAACAGGGAGAAATCAGACCATTCGCCGAATGGTGAAACTGTCTGAGTCCAGGAAGCCTGAACGCCTTTATATTCTTCGATGATGATTAATATAGTCTTAATATTAAGAGGAAATACTTAAAATAATCGGCAGGCGGCGGCGTTCAGGAACGGAACAGACTGTCGGCCGCGCGCCGGCCTGCGGCCTTTTTCTCCTTCTCGGCCTCGATCCGGGCGATCTCCTGCCTCAGGAGGCCGATTCGCGACTCGAGCTCGTCCACGGACAACATGGAGAGGTCGCAGCCGAGTTCGTGGGTTGTCGGTTTCTTCGGCCGTTCATCGTCGATAATGCTCATGATGCCTCCTTTCCGGCATTTGTGTCTGGCCGGACACTCTCCGGCGTCGAACCGCCGGTCTTGGCACGCGGGTCGAGCGACAGGCTCTCGGGCGTGGCAAGCGGCGAGGTCGAGGCAGGGGCGGTCGTGTAGGCGTCGCGCTCGGCGATGGGAACCGGCGCCCGCTGCCGGCTGCGAATGATAGCATAGGCGGCGACCAGAAGATGCGCCCCGGTCGTCACCGCAAACAGTGCATGCGGGCCGGCCCAGGTCATTACCGGGCCACCGAGCGTCGGGCCGATGATGGTTCCGATACCATAAAGCAGAAGCAGGCCGCCCGAGACTTTTACGAAGTCCTCGGGAGCGGCAAAGTCGTTGGCATGCGCGACCGCGATCGGATAGAGCGCGTTGGCGGCAGCGCCGTAGATCGCCACCAGCACGACGATCTGGTAGGTGCCGGTCGGGTGGATGACCAGGATCGCCAGGCCCGCCAGGGCCGCTGCGGCTGACAGGCCGGCAAGGACATGGCGGCGGTCCATCCTGTCGGACAGCCGGCCTGCCGGAAACTGCATGATCGCGCCGGCGAAGAGGGTGATGCTTACCATCGCCGCCACCGCGCCCTGGTCGAGGCCGGCGCGGGTGCCGAAGACGGCGCCGAGCGTGCCGTAGGCGCCGTTGGCGGTGCCGATCAGGAGAATGCCGATGCAGGAGATCGGGGAGTTGCGGAAGAGGCCGCGCAGATCCAGGCGTGCGCGTTTCAACGGTTGCGGCGAGGCGGCCTTGGACAGAGTGGTGGGCAGCGCAGCGAGACTGTAGAAAATGCCGCAGATCATGAACAGCGTCGGTGTCGAAATATCCGCGAACGGCACCATCAACTGACCGCCGACGACGCCGAAAAGGGTGATCGAGATATAGAACGAAAAGATGGTTCCGCGGCTTTCGCTGGTGGCGCGCTCGTTCAGCCAGCTTTCGATGATCATCGAGGTACCGGCGGTGCAGAAACCGGTGATGGCGCGCAGGACCAGCCAGGTGTTCTGGTCGACCATCAGCCCGGTCAGCAGCACGTTCAGGCAGATCAGCGACAGGAAGCCGGAAAAGGCGCGGACATGGCCGATGCGGCGCACCACGTTCGGCGCCACGAAGCAGCCGATCACGAAGCCGGAGGCCCATGTGGTGCCGAGCAGGCCGAGCACTTCGTTCGAATAACCTTCCTGCGCGCCCCGCACCGGCAGAAGCAGGCTCTGCAGGCCATTGCCGAGGAAAAGGAGAAGCGTACCGCAAAGGAGGGCGAGGATTGGAAGGAGGTTTCGTCTCATCTTTGCTACTGTCAGCTCTTTGCGCGAATGCGATCAATCACGGAACCGCAGGCAAGCATTGTTGCATGCGAATGAACCGGGCGTTAACGAAAGCGAAGCGGACTATCTATTCCCCGAATCCCTCCGCATCTATCTGTGGTGGAGCGCAAAAATGTCCAGCCTATGGCGGATGAGATCGGCAAAGCCTAAATGACAAAGCCAATCGCGGTTCTTCTGATCCTCGCCATGCTGGTGCAGATCATCAAGCCGCTCAATCTTCCAGGCTTAAGGCGCCGGAGCGATTTCTGGAGGCTCGCCGTCGTCGCCTTCGCGGTCTGGAGCATTGCGCTCATCCTGCGCGAATTCACGACTCTCTAGAGCCTTTCAGGGTTAAATTGAAGCGTTCTGCCGGAGCAGGTTTTCGTCAGGGCAGAGGCGATTGGCGAAGGGCATACCCCGATGTACGTCCGAGCCGATCGCCTCTGATCCTGGCGGAAAGATGCCCGGCCCTTCGGGTTGGCTGAAACGGGCCGCCTGATCGACCGGCCGGCTTGGCCGTAGAGCATGGCTACGACGCGCGCCGGCCGGTCGGTCATCCGACTCCGTTTGAGCCAACAGAACGATTCAATTTAACCCTGAAAGGCTCTAGACATCGATCGAGCCGCGCATGACGGACACGCAGCGGCCGGTGATCGTGACGTCGGTGACGGTTCCGGCCGCCTTCGCCACATCGAGCTCGATGATGCTGCGGCGGCCCATCTCGACACCCTGCTCGATCGTCAGATGCACCCTGGTATCCGCCTCCGGCGCACGCGTCATCAGGAAGGCGGAGAGGGCGGCGGAGGCACTGCCGGTCGCCGGATCCTCCATGATGTTGTCGAGCGGCGCGAACATGCGGGCGCGGAAGTTCCAGGGCTTTTCCGGGTTGCGGACATAAAGGAAGATGGGGAAGTCGCCTTCGGGACCCTCGTGTCTTGCGGCTGCCTCGTGGAAGACCGTGATGTTCGGCCGGGCGGCGGCAAGGGCCTCAAGACCGTCAAGTTCGGCGATTGCAAAGGCAAGGCCAACGGAGGCGAAGACCGGCTTGTGGGCGGCGATGCGCACATGTTTCGCATCGATCGAAACGCAGCCGGCGATCAGGCCAGGCTCGATCTCCGAGCCGATTTCCAGCGGCCGCGGTGCGCGGATCGTGGCGCCGACCACGCCAGTCGTTTCACGCTGCAGCCGGACTTCCACCAGGCCGGCGATCTCCTCGAAACGGAGTGTATCGCCGATCGGCTTGCCGAACAGGTCGGCCCTCTGGCCAAGCACATAGGCGGTGCCGACATTGGGGTGGCCGGCAAAGGGGATTTCCATCGTCGGGGTGAAGATGCGTACCCGCGCGCTGTTTTCAGGTTTTTCGGGCGGCAGGACGAAGGTGCTTTCGGCATAACCGAATTCGATGGCGATGTTCTGCATCTGCCGGTCGGTGAGCCCGCGCGCATCCGGCACCACGGCGAGCGGGTTTCCGGCGAAACGTTCGCTCGTGAAAACATCGACGGTGACGAAATCGGCGGTCGGCATGGCGAAATTCTCCGGGAGCGATGGCGGATTTAAAGCCTCAACGGCCGCGGTTACCAGCCAATGTTTTTGATCGGCATCATCACGGAAATGAAACCTGCCCCTATCATCGGCTCAGGCAAGGCCGTGGTCCCGCATCGCCTTCTCCTCGTCGCCGGTGATATAGGCGAAAATTCTGGGGGCGCCATCGGCGACAGTCACCAAATAAAAATTGGTGAACCGCACATTGCCGGCTTCGCCCGCCTTGTTGACGTAGGAAAAATCCCAGCCGATTTCGGCAAGCGCATGAAGATCGTTGAGGCAGGTGATCTTCACGCCGGTTATGTCCATCCGTTTGCCGCCGACCTCGCGATATCGGGCAAAGCCCTGTGGGATCACGTCGCGGAACGCAGCATCATTGGCTCCGCCGAACACAGCCTGCGGTGTCGAACCGACGAAATAGGCGGCGAAGAACGCTGCGATGCCCGCGATATTCACCGACGCCGCATCCTTGAGGGCATCATTGCTGGTCCGGCCGTACTCGTCGAAAAGCCTGCGGACCCTGGTTTCCATTTCCATCATGGCAACCTCCATTCAAGCAATGAACGCCGCTTCGCCCGTTCGGTTCAATTGGATTTTGAGGTGGCGACACAACAGAAAGGCCGCTCCGTTGCCGGAGCGGCCTTCTTCCTCCTCCTTGAAAAGGCGCTCCTCAAGCAGCCTTTTCGAGATCTTCCGTATCAGGACTTGTTGACGCTTGCGGCGTAGATCTGGTCGATGGTTGCGGCCAGGCTCGCATTGAAGTCCGCGTCGCTCATCGTGACGCGCAGGTTTTCCGCCAGCGCGCGTGAGAAACTCGCGATCATGCCATGGTTATGGCTGAGCTTTTCGCAGGCGTCCACGGTGCTGTAGCCGCCGGAAAGGGCGACGACGCGGATGACCGATTTGTGGGCGACCAAGGGAGCGTAGAAATCGGCGACCGTCGGGATCGTCAATTTGAGCATGACGGTTTCGCCTGCGGGGAGCTTGTCGAGCTGCTGTGCGATCTCGTCGCGCAAGATCGCCTCAGCCTGTTCCTTTGTCGGGCTCTTGATCGAAACTTCAGGCTCGATGATCGGCATGAGGCCCTGGCCGATGATCTGACGGGCAACCTGGAACTGCTGCTCCACGACGGCAGCGATGCCGGCCTTGTCGGCATGGCCGATCACAGACCGCATCTTGGTCCCGAAAATCCCCTTTTCACGACCGCGGATCAGGAGAGTATCCAGATCGGGCATCGACTTCATCGTCTGAACGCCGTTTTCCTCGGCATTCAGGCCCTTGTCGACTTTGAGAAAGGGGACGACGCCGCGCTTTTCCCAGAGATAGGAGGGAACAGGCTCACCATCGACGTCGCCGTCCATGGTTCGCTCGAACAGGATAGCACCGAGAACCTTGTCGCCTGTAAAGGCGGGCGCGCTCATGATGCGGACGCGCATGGCATGCACCAGGCGGAACATCTCCTCGTCACCCTGATAGTCGGACTCGGACACACCATACAGACGCAACGCTCCGGGTGTTGAACCACCGCTCTGATCCAGCGCCGCAATAAATCCGGGCGCAGAGCTCATCTTGTTCAACATCTTGGCGTCCACCATACTAAACTCCTGTCCCTAAAGTTGGCGCGAAACGCGCGCATATCTCCCTAAACTGTCGGATAACAGAACTTTTTTTAAAGGGAAATGCACCCTTAAGTTATTGAAACGATTGAAATGCTTTCAATCGTTTAAAACATCTAAAATTTTTTAAACCAGTTAACTCGGGAGCGCGCCGCCCTATATGGAACGCGCTCCGTTTCGGAAAATGACAGATCAGGCGGTCTTGATCAGCACCGAGACGCCGGGTAGATCCTTGCCTTCCATCCATTCCAGGAATGCGCCGCCGGCGGTCGAGACGTAGGAGAAGTCGTCGGCCGCACCTGCATGGTTGAGGGCCGCGACCGTATCGCCGCCGCCGGCGACCGACGTAAGCTTGCCGGCTTTCGTCTGGGCTGCCGCGTGTTTGGCGGCAGCGACCGTCGCCTTGTCGAACGGCGCGATCTCGAAGGCGCCGAGCGGGCCGTTCCAGACCAGCGTCGAGGCCTTGGAGATCCATTCGTTGACGGCTGCCACCGACTTCGGTCCGACGTCGAGCATCATGGCGTCAGCCGGGATCTTGTCGATATCGACCACTTCGTTGGCGGCACCAGCCTTGAACTCGCGGGCGACGACGCCGTCGACCGGCAGCACGATGGCGCAATTGGACGCTTCGGCTTCTGCCATGATCTTGCGGGCCGTGTCGGCAAGGTCGTGCTCGCAGAGCGATTTGCCGACATCGATGCCCTGTGCCGCGATGAAGGTGTTGGCCATGCCGCCGCCGATCACCAGCGCGTCGACCCGTTTGACGAGGTTCTGCAGCAGGTCGATCTTGGTCGAAACCTTGGCGCCGCCGACGATCGCGACGACTGGGCGGGCGGGATTGCCGAGGCCTTTTTCGAGCGCTTCGAGTTCTTCCTGCATGGTGCGGCCGGCATAGGCGGGCAGGTGATGGGCGAGGCCCTCGGTCGAGGCATGGGCGCGGTGAGCGGCTGAGAAGGCGTCGTTGACGAAGATATCGCCGTTCCTGGCGAGCGCCTCGGTGAAGCCCGGGTCGTTCTTTTCCTCGCCCTTGTGGAAACGGGTGTTTTCAAGCAGCAGGATATCGCCGTTCTTCATGCCGGCGATCGCCTGTTCGGCTTCCGGGCCGATGCAATCGGAGGCGAAGAGGATCTTGTGGCCGAGGACCTGGTTGACGGCGGAGACGATCAGAGACAGCGACATGTCGGCGACCGGTTCACCCTTCGGACGGCCGAAATGGGCAAGCAGGATGACCTTGGCGCCCTTCTTCGACAATTCCAGAATGGTCGGTGCGACGCGCTCGATGCGGGTCGCGTCGGTGACCTTGCCGTCGGCAGCAACGGGAACATTGAGATCGACGCGCACGAGCACGCGCTTGGCTGCGATATCGGTGAGGTCGTCAAGGGTTTTGAAGGCCGGCATGATGCTAATCCATTTACTCGGAAAGTTCGTAGCGGACCTTACTATGCCTGACCGGCGACGCAAGACGATTGGTTGCAACCGTCCATATTCCGTCTGCCGCGGAGGTGCTGCATGCCGATTCTACTGCGATAATGCAGCGGGTGGAGGATTTTATTTGGGCTTTCGCCCCCTTTATGCCGGGCCCTCGGGCGGCACGGCGCCCGGTTTCGCGAGGTGCTTGCCTCGGTATTTGCGGATCAGATCACGGACGCGGTGGGCGATCTCGCGCATGTTGATGAAGATCGGCAGATTGGTCGCCGGCTCCACGGGTTCCAGCGAAATGCCGATGCTGCGGACATGTTCGTGCTCGTCCAGTTCGCGCACGATCAGGATGATCGAGCCGAAGCGGATGCGGTCGGCATAATCCGCGCGGCCGCCGAGCCGCGAGGTGATCAGGTCGCCGACGGTCATGTTCTGCTCGTTGGCGGAGAGCAGGCCGGGGCCGTAGGCGGCATCGAGCTCCTTGGCGGGCCTCGTCGGCGAGATCGCAAACGCGCCGAAAAATTCCGCATCGTCCTCGTCGACCGGCACCTGGCTTGCGAAGATGCGGTCGAGCAGTTTCGAGTAGGCGGGCGAGATGAACAGGTAGACCTGGTCGTTCTCCTTCAGCCGGCCGGCATATTGGTAACGCATGCTGCGGCCGTCGCGGATGACCAGCGAGGGCATGGCCCAGCGGGGGATGCGCTCGCCCTGCAGGATCGGGCTGTCTTTCATGACGCGGTAGGAGATCAGCTCGTGATGGGCGGTGCCCGGCAGGTCGAGCTCGATCTTGTCGACGGCGCCGATGCGCGGCGGAATGATGAGGCCGAGCTTGTGGGCGACCGGCTTGATCGTCCAGCCCTGAACGAGGAGGGAGACCAGCACGATGATGAAGGTGGTGTTGAAGAACAGCTGGCCGTTCTCGACGCCGCTCAAGACCGGCATGATCGCAAGCAGGATCGAGACCGCGCCGCGCAGGCCGACCCAGGCGAGGAAGCTGGTTTCCTGCTGGGTGAAATCATAGGGCAGCAGGCTCAGCCACACGGCGATCGGCCGGGCGACGAAGATCAGGAAGAGCGCCAGCCCGATCGCTGGCAGAAGGATGGCTGGGAACTGCGACGGCGTCGCGAGCAGGCCGAGCACCAGGAACATGATGATCTGCGCAAGCCAGGTCAGCCCCTCGTTGAAGCGGATGATCTGCGGCTTGGCGAACATCTTGCGATTGCCGGAATAGATGCCTGCCACATAGACCGCCAGAAAGCCGCTGCCGCCCATGGCGCCGGTGAAGGAAAACACCAGCAGCGCCAGCGTCAGCACGAAGATTGGTGCCAGGCCCCGGTCGGAGGTGAAGCGGTTCAGCACCCAGACGATCATCATGCCGCCGAACAGGCCGCAGATGACGCCGAGCCCCATTTCCTCAACGAACAGGAAAAGGAAATGCAGGTCGAGGCCGGAAAAGCCCTGGCCGGTCGCCAGAAGTTCGGCGAGCGCAATCGTCAGGAAGATCGCCATCGGGTCGTTGGTGCCGGACTCGACTTCGAGCGTCGAGCGCACCTTGTCGCGGATGTTGATGCCGCTGACGCGCAGCAGGAAGAAGACCGCGGCGGCATCCGTCGAGGCGACGATCGAGCCGAGCAGCAGGCCTTCGAGCCAGTTGAAATTGAGAAGGATCGTCGCGGCGAAGGCGAAGATGCCTGTCGTCAGCAGCACGCCGACCGACGCAAGCGTGATCGCCGGAGCCGCGGCAAGGCGGAACGAGTGGATTGGGGTCATGAAGCCGGAATCGAACAGCACGATCGCCAGCGCCAGCGATCCCAGCATGAAGGTGAAGGAATAGTTCTCGAATCGGATGCCGAGGCCGTCGACGCCGGCGAGCAGGCCGATCGACAGGAAGATCAGCAGGAGGGGAGCACCGAAGCGGAAGGCGAGGAGGCTCGAAAGGGCAGCCGCCAGCACCAGGACCGTGCCGACCAGCAGGACGATATAAAAAGCCTCCACCTATAAGTCCCTTCCTTCGCACCTCTCGCCGATACCATCCCCGTCCGCAGCCCCGGAACGGAACTGTGCCACGCCGCAACGCGGCCATGCAAGAATGGGGCAGATCCCGGCCGAGGGCCAGGCGAATCGACTGATCGATTAGGCGGGAACAATTCCGGCAAGAGAAGGGCAGGGGATAAAAAAGACGGACCAATGCCTTGGTGCCTGCGGCTTTTCACTTTTCTGCCCAGCGTCCTGCCCCAAACCGGTACCCACTTTTGGGGGCGCTGGATTATCGGAGAGCCCACACGAATGCGGAACCTCAATAGATTTTAAGTAGGTGGCTCCGCATTCGCGTGGCCTTCGGCGTCTTTTCGAGGCTTCCGGCCTCTACAGGTGATCATCTCGCCTCGCTGCGCGGCTTCGTTTTCGACTTCCTTTCGGGAAACCTTGCCACTTGCACGGCTCAACCGAACCTGGCCCGGCGGCCAGGGGGAGGCTTGATAGGAAGACTTGCCTTTCGACGAGCGCTCCATGGCTTTCACCTCTTCCACCATCCCCGCACGTTACGGTTCCGATGAAAGCGCCGGCCCCCGCCTGCCCGCGAACGTCTCGCGAAACACTCCAGCGACGGAAGCGAGGGGATTGTAGGCATGGTTTGGAGGGGTGGGGAAAAGCGGGGGTGAAAAAAATTCTGGCGGTGGGTTTCCAAGGCGGAACTTTGCTTTTGCGGTCTCAGGAAGCGAATGTCACAAATGACCCGTTTCGACCCTAAACGGTCATCAAAGTTGAGCGATTTCAGATTGAGTTGATCGATTATAGATTGGGAACCAACAGGCGTGTTGCTGGATGAGGTTGTCCGCTGATCTCAGCTCACTCTTCGACGGAGGCCATTTTAGAAATATCGTCAAACCAGGGAAGAAGTGCTGAAAAGTCTAAGGGAAATAGTTTCGACTCGCTCAGTGGCCCGCCTGCATCCCGACGCACTTCGAATATTGCCCATCCCCGATAGTTATCGCTGGCTGCGTCCGTGAATGCCTGCAGTAGTTCATTGTCGGTAGAAACACGAAGGATGCTATCAAGCTCGGATGCCGCGGCAAATGCTATGGGACGACGGTCCTCATCAGTTATTTCCGGGTCAAGTTCCGTAAGTGTTTTGGCTTCGGCAAGCGCACGATCACGGAGGCCTGACGACATCTGCATCCAAGAGTCCAAGGTCAGCAGCACTCCCATTGCCTCCGGTGAAACCGGATCGCCTTTAAAAATTCCTCGCCGCGCATGAGAGAAAAAGCGCCAAATCTGAAAAATTCCTTTGACCAATTGTTTGTATTTGTCGGCGGCCTCATCGAATGGATTTTCCGCGAACTGCGCCGCATAAGTTAGCTTCGTCGCCTTGCATTCGAAGACGGCAACGATTTTCCCGCCTTTTCGCAGTAAGATGTCTGGGGTATCAATCGGATTCTTCTTGTAGGTATACTTCTCTTCGCCTCCGGGTTCGAAGGAGGGCAAATAGCCTTTGATGAGGCTGCGCACATACACCTCGAAATTGTGGCCAGCTTCGGTGATGAGCGCTTGTCCACCTGTCTGGATGTCGTGGAACAGCCCCACCGTTGCCCGGTAGATAATGAGCTGCCAAAGAGGTGCGATCATCACGTTCTTGGTTGTGATTATAGGATGTTGCCGGAGAAGGTTCGGCTGGTAAGCGATCCGGAAACGGCCGTTTTGCCGCACCTGAGCGACCATCTGCCCGGCTTTCGTGCGAGCCTCGTCCAGATCTATGCTCAGGATGGCGAGCGCCTTATCCAATTGCTCCGGCGTAATTCCGACATCCCCCACCGTGGGCTTATTCTGCCATGGCCGTTCCCCGATCACGAGAGTGGCCGCAATAGAAACCTTCAGGAATGTACTGACTGAGATGCCGTAGCGTTCCTTGAAGTATTCCGCGCACTTTCCTTGACCATAGACAAATACGTACCGATACAAAACTTCAACGTTGAACAGGCCTCGCTGCCACCCAAATTGCCTTTGGGCGATGCGGTGCATTTCATCAAAAACGTCCTCGGAGCTGCCGGCTAATCCGTATTCTTCATTTTCAACTTGCCGGAGGATGTGGGCGATCTGGCGCAGCGTCCGGTATTGGTTACAGTTCAGGTAGCGGAAGCGACCCTTGCGTGGACGATCCTTGGAGATCGTCAGCAACGACATTATGATGGTTTCCAGTTCCCATTTGTGGATCGTATACTGGTCTGGAATTGATTGGGTGATCGCTTCCCTCGGATATTCGATAATACCCCGCGCGCGCCGCTCCATACCCGACTGAATAGCATTTACTGCCCAAATCAAACGGAGGAATGCTCCGTCATCGGCTAGAGACAGAGCGTGATTATAGCGGTTTAAATAAAGCTTGAAGCGGTGACGGGACATATCACGGCAAGCCGACTTGTGATTCAACTGCTGATCTAACAAGAATGTAAGGTGTTATCGAGCCTTTGGGTTCGTTATCCCATAAGAAATGAAACTGATTGCTTCACGATCAACCATGAATTCACAGATCATGGTGGTATTGGCCGAGATTGACTAAGCACCCAGTGCATCGCCGTCACCGACACCCCGCAAACAAAAACCCCCTCCCTTGCGGGGAGGGGGCGATATCTTGCCGGTGCCGCCCGAAGGCAGCGTCTGTGATCCTCAGATCAGCTTGGCAAGCGCGACCGAGGTGTCGGCCATGCGGTTCGAGAAGCCCCATTCGTTGTCGTACCAGGAGAGGATGCGCACGAAATTGCCTTCGAGCACCTTGGTCTGGTCGATCGCGAAGATCGACGAGTGGCTGTCGTGGTTGAAGTCGCGGCTGACCAGCGGTTCTTCGGTATAACCGAGGATGCCCTTCAGGGCGCCGTTGGATGCGGCCTTGATCGCTTCGTTGACTTCGGCAACCGTGGTCGTCTTCTTGGCGACGAACTTGAAGTCGACCACCGAGACGTTCGGGGTGGGCACGCGGATCGAGGTGCCGTCGAGCTTGCCCTTGAGGTGCGGAAGCACCAGGCCGACGGCCTTGGCGGCGCCGGTCGAGGTCGGGATCATCGACAGGGCTGCGGCGCGGGCGCGGTACAGGTCCTTGTGCATGGTGTCGAGGGTCGGCTGGTCCCCCGTGTAGGAGTGGATCGTGGTCATGAAACCATGATCGATGCCGATCGCGTCGTCCAGAACCTTGACTACCGGAACCAGGCAGTTGGTGGTGCAGGATGCGTTGGAGATGACCAGGTGTTCCCGGGTCAGCTGATCGTGGTTGACGCCGAAGACGACGGTCAGGTCGGCACCATCGGCCGGGGCCGAGACGATGACGCGCTTGGCGCCGGCGGTCAGGTGCGCCGCGGCCTTGTCGCGGGCGGTGAAGATGCCCGTGCATTCGAGCGCGATATCGACGCCGAGTTCGCGGTGCGGTAGGGTTGCCGGGTCCTTGATCGCCGTCACCTTGATCGGCTTGCCGCCGCCGACGATGATCGTGTCACCGCTGACTTCGACGCTTGCCGGGAATTTGCCGTGGATCGAGTCGTAACGCAGCAGGTGGGCGTTGGTCTCGACCGGGCCGAGGTCGTTGATGGCGACGACCTCGATATCGGTGCGACCGGATTCGACGATCGCGCGCAGCACGTTGCGGCCGATGCGGCCGAAACCGTTGATGGCAACCTTGACAGTCATTTCACATACTCCCGCTTTTAGCTTGTCTTGGAAATTTCAGTTGGATCAGGCGAGCTCTTTTTCGGCTGCGGCAACAACCGCTTCCACGGTGATGCCGAAGTGCTTGAAGAGATCCTTGGCAGGGCCCGAGGCACCGAAGGACTTCATGCCGATGAAGGCACCCTTCGGACCGATGAAGTGATCCCAGCCTTCGCGCACGCCGGCTTCGACGGCAATCTTGACCGGCGAATTGCCGACGACCGCGGTCTGGTAGGATTCCGGCTGGTCGAAGAAGAGTTCGACGCAGGGAACGGAAACGACGCGGGTCGCGATGCCCTTGCCGTCGAGGACAGCTTGCGCCTTCAGCGCCAGTTCGACTTCCGAACCCGACGCGAAGATCGTCACCTTGGCGTCGGCGGCGGAGACGAGTTCGTAGGCGCCCTGGGCGCAGAGGTTCTTCTCTTCATAGGTCTTGCGGGCCGGCGCCAGGTTCTGGCGGGTCAGCGCCAGGCCGGACGGGCGGTGCTTTTCCTTGAGCGCCAGCTGCCAGCATTCGGCCGTCTCGGTCTCGTCGGCCGGGCGGAAGATCAAGAGGTTCGGGATGGCGCGCAGTGCTGCGACCTGTTCGACCGGCTGGTGGGTCGGGCCGTCTTCGCCGACGCCGATCGAGTCATGCGTCCAGACGTGCACGACGCGGATGCCCATCAGGGCTGCGAGGCGGACCGACGGACGGCAATAGTCCGAGAAGATCAGGAAGCCGCCGGAATAGGGGATCAGCCCGCCATGCAGCGAGATGCCGTTCATGGCGGCGGCCATCGCGTGTTCGCGGATGCCCCAGTGCATGTAACGGCCGGAGAAATCGGTCGGGGTGATCGACTTCATCTGGCTGGTCTTGGTGTTGTTCGACGGCGTCAGGTCGGCCGAACCGCCGAGCGTTTCGATGACGATGCCGTTGATGACTTCGAGCGCGTCCTCGGATGCCTTGCGGGTGGCGACCGTCGGGTTGTTCTCGGCGATCTTCTTCTTGAAGGCGTCGATGGCGCTGTCGAAATTGCCCGGCAGGTCGCCGGCGAACCGGCGCACGAACTCGGCCTTCTTCTCGGCAGCGGTGGCGGCGAGGCGATCTTCCCAGTCCTTGCGCACCGTGGTCGAGCGCAGGCCGGCAAGGCGCCAGGCATCGAGAACGTCGGCCGGAACGGTGAAGGCTTCCGCTTCCCAGTTCAGCGCCTTTCGGGCTGCGGCGATTTCCTCGGCGCCGAGCGGCGAGCCGTGAACCTTGTGGGTGCCCTGCTTGTTGGGGGCGCCGAAGCCGATGATGGTTTTGCAGGCGATGAAGGTCGGGCGGTCGGACTTCTGGGCGGCTTCGATAGCAGCCGAAATCTGGTCGACGTCATGGCCGTCGATCTCGATCGTGTTCCAGTGGGCGGACTTGAAGCGCATCACCTGGTCGGTCGAGTCCGACAGCGAGACGGCGCCGTCGATGGTGATCGAGTTGTTGTCCCAGAAGAGCACGAGCTTGTTGAGCTTCAGGTGGCCGGCAAGCGCGATGGCTTCCTGGCTGATGCCTTCCATCAGGCAGCCGTCGCCGCACAGCGCGTAGGTGAAATGGTTCTGCAGGTCGGAGCCGAACTCCTCTTCCAGCTTGCGCTCGGCGATCGCCATGCCGACGGCATTGGCAATGCCCTGGCCGAGCGGACCGGTGGTCGTCTCGATGCCCGACGCGTGGCCGTATTCCGGATGGCCGGCGGTCTTGGAGCCGAGCTGGCGGAACTGCTTGATGTCCTCCATCGTCATGTCCTCGTAACCGGTGAGGAACAGCAGCGAATAAAGCAGCATGGAACCGTGGCCGGCGGACAGCACGAAACGGTCGCGGTCCGGCCAGAGCGAGTTCTTCGGATCGAATTTCAGGTAGCGGGTGAACAGAACCGTCGCGATGTCGGCAGCGCCCATCGGCAGGCCGGGATGGCCGGAATTGGCCTTCTCTACAGCATCCATGGCGAGGAATCGGATCGCGTTCGCCATCCGGTTATGTTTGTCGAGAGAGGTCATGGCTAATCCGCTTTTTACGGGTGTCGGTCACGGTCCTCGTGGGACCACTTGAAGAGTGGCCCAGGGACCACCTAAGAGCGGGTGATCCTTAGCAGGTGCAACGCGCAAGTCAACAAAAGCGCCGTCGCGCCGAGGCCATCATGACGAACTTTCCCGCAGCTGCCGGAATTCTGTGCAGCATGTGACGAGGGGCAGAAACATAGTTGACGATCCACAGTTAGGACATGTTTGAAGGGCCTCGATTGATTGACCGGCTTGCAGGCGGTGAATAGTCTTCCGGCCTTGTTGGAGAGGTCGATCGTATCGATTCGGCTCATTTCGTGTATCGACAGGAAGCTTCGCATGCCGTCGGAAAAGACGATCGACATGGTGATTTCGGAACTCAGGGCGGCGATCGGCGGTCTTGAGAGCGCCGTCGATGCGCGCATCGAGCGCCAGCGCGAGACCCAGGATGTGGAGGGCGAGGTCCGCCGGGTGCACGCGGACCGGGCACGGCTCGCGCAGGAGCTCGACCAGTCGCAATTCCGCGCCAATCGACTGGAAGAAGTAAACCGGGAAGTCTCGAGGCGTCTCGTGACGGCGATGGAAACCATCCGCGCCGTGCTCGATCGCTGATGCGCCAGGATCAAAAGGGAATGCCATGGCCCAGGTAACGGTGATGATCGACGGCAAG
Organism: Neorhizobium galegae bv. orientalis str. HAMBI 540; assembly: GCF_000731315.1. Taxonomy (NCBI): domain Bacteria; kingdom Pseudomonadati; phylum Pseudomonadota; class Alphaproteobacteria; order Hyphomicrobiales; family Rhizobiaceae; genus Neorhizobium; species Neorhizobium galegae. The sequence continues at coordinate 3,009,835 of NZ_HG938353.1, read as the reverse complement.
GCCTATCGCATGGCCTGCGAGGAAGGACAGGAAAGCCACCTGACCGACCTTGCCGATCGATTCGACCGCTATGTAGGGCACCTCAAAAGCCAGTTCGGCGAGATCGGCGATCTGCGCATCACCGTGATGGCCGGCATCATGATCATGGACGAGCTTTCGGAGATGACCCGCAAGCTCGGCCTGCTCGAGACCGAAGTCGCGGCACTCAAGTCCAACCGCGACGGCGCGCTCGAAAACCAGCAGCACAACGAGCACCGCGTGGTTTTGGCGCTCGGAGAGCTCGCCTCGAGGCTCGACGGGCTGACCGCCAAGCTCAACGGTCGCACACCCGCTCCGGTGAACTGATCAAAGTCGATAATAAAGGCTTTTCGCCACTGGTGCGGACCGGCAATCACACATATATTGCCAATGCGATCTGCGCCTCACGACAGGAACCACAATCCCTGGGGCCATACTCGATCCAAAGGGAGCTGTCCCTGGCCAGGCCCGTGGGCTTGGACACACGGCGCCCACCTACGTTTGTAGGCACCCAGGATCGTAAACATCCATCGGTTGCCGCGGATCGCACTTCTCCCTTTTTGATTTGATTGTTTCTGGCTTCCGGCGACAGTGAAGTCGCAGCCGCATGCAAGGCAAAGACCCGCCTGGCTTAAACACTCAGCTGCATTCCGGACTGCAGCCGAGAGGCGGGACTGCTGGTTGGGGGGTCTTTCCCGCGCGGTCATCCTTATTGAATATCCGCGATTCGCATATTGACCGGATGATCTATTCTCGCATCTGCTTGTAACGTGCAGGACGGGCGAAATCGGGTCCGGACTGATCGGCTTGGCTGGCGATTGTTCATCCGGCGGCGACAACTGCGAATGCCGGGCGAGATCTATATAAGAATTCTCCAATTTATCCACCATACGGTGGACTTGGCGCCGCGTGATCACGTTTGAGCGATACTCTTAATCCTCTTTTCAAACGAGGGGACTATCTTCCCGGCATGCGTATCAACGAGATCACCAACTGGGCCTATGGCGTCACGGTCGTCTTGACTGTGCTGTCAGGTGGCGCCTTCATGCTGTCTGCCGGAAGCGCCAACCAGGAGCGGGTCGCCGTCGAGGAGCACCTTTCCCTCGACGAGCTTTCCGAACAGCTGGCGCTCGGCGCGGAAGAGCGCACTGATGAAGCGCGGCTTTACGTGATGCGCGGCCAGGACCGGCATCTGAAGGCCTTCCACGACAAGGAGACAGAAGAGCAGGGGCTCGAACAGGCGATCAAGGGCATCAAGGGACTGGGTGCATCCGATGCGGAACTTTCTGCGCTGGTCGAAGTCGAACAGGATGCCGATGCTCTGGATCAACTCGAAGAGGCGGCCGTGGCCGCCTACCAGAACGGCGACTTGGCCGGGGCGCAGGAGACATTGTTCGGTCCCGAGCATGACCGCCTCCAGATCGGGCTCCTGGAAACCGTCACCCGGTTCCGGGAACTGGTAAAGGCGCGCACTGAGACTGCGGTAGCGCTTGCGCAGTCCCGCAGCGACTTGTGGGGTCTTGCGGCAAAGACGATGCTTGCCGTCACCGCAGCACTTTTCCTCGGCGTCCTCTATTTCGTGCTCAAGCGCCGCGTCGCCATGCCGCTCACCCGCATGACCGGCATCGTCACCCGGCTGGCCCGTCAGGACTATGCCGTGGAAGTGCCGCTCGACCGCCGGCAAGACGAGATCGGCGAGATGAACCAGGCTATCCACATCTTCCGCGAAAACGGGCTGGAGCGGGATCGTCTCGATGCCGAGCGCCGCGCCGACCAGCTGACCAAGGATCTCATCCTGCAGATGATGCACCGCCTGCAGGCCTGCCAGACCCAGGGCGAACTGGCAGATGTAGTCTCGCGCTTTGCGCCGCAGATATTCCCCAATCTCGCCGGCCGTCTCTATGTGCTGAACGACAGCCGCACGCTGTTGGCCGGAATGGGCAGCTGGCTGGATCCGAAGCATTCAGCCGCCTCCTTCCCGACTAGCGCCTGCTGGGGCCTGCGCCGTGGGCGACCGCATCTGAGCAACCACGGCCAGGGCGACATTTCCTGTCAGCACCTCGCGGAAAGCGATGTTGCCGGGCTCTGCATACCCCTGACGGCGCAGGGCGATACGATCGGCCTTCTCTATTTCGAAGAACGTCCCGGCCAGGACATGGCAGCGGAAAGTTCGCGTCTCTATCTCGAACTGATCGCCGAGAATATCGGCCTTGCGGTCGCCAACCTGCAGCTTCGCGACCGGCTGACGAACCTTTCGGTGCGCGACGCCCTGACCGGCCTTTTCAACCGTCGCTGCCTTGACGAGACGCTCGCCCGCCATGGGCGCGCCCATCCGGGCCAGCCGCTCGCCTGCCTGATGATGGATATCGACCGCTTCAAGCGCTTCAACGACGAGTTCGGGCACGATGCCGGCGACATGGTGATGCAATATGTCGCGCAGCTGATGCTCGATACCGTCGGAGAGGCGGGAACTTGTTATCGCTTCGGCGGCGAGGAGTTCACGATCCTTCTGCCGGATGCGGCTGAGACCGCCGCCTTCGAGCTTGCCGAGCGGCTGCGGCAGAAGATCGCCACCACGCCACTTTCGCATGGCGGCCGTATCCTCGGGCTCGTCTCCGTTTCGATCGGCGTCGCAGGCTCACCCGCCGAAGGACCGGTTTCGACGCTCGTCACGCGGGCGGACGCAGCCCTCCTGGAAGCCAAGGCCAGCGGACGGAACCAGACGGTTCTGGCTGGGGCCGTGAAGCTGGTGGACAAGGGCAACCTCAACTCGGCTTGAGATCAGCAGGCAGAGAAACCGCGGCGGCGCCTGGTATTGCTCCGCCGATCGGCTTGTTCTACAGCCTTTGCTTGACAACGGGGGCCGCACCCCCAAGTTCTTGCCGTCCTGTTCACTCGCCGGCCGTATCGATGCCCTTTTTGAAATCCACCTTCGCCCGATCTTCGCTGTTGATGCTTCTGGTCGGGGGCGCCATCCTGTTGGCGATCGTGCTGTCCTCCTTCATCCTGGCACGGACAACGCAGGTCTATTTCCAGGACGTGGTGAAGCTGCGCGAGCTTCGAAGTGCTGCCGCGGACATGCAGCTTTTCCTGCGGGCCGCCGAATCCGGCCAGCGTGGTTTCGTGCTGACGCAGGATGCTGAATTCCTGATACCCTATACGACCGCGAGCACGGTTATTCCGCGACTGCGCGAGCGGCTGAAAAGGGCTGCCGGCAATCTGGACGCCATGCACGTCCCATTTGCCCAACTCGATCCGCTGATCGACGACAAGCTCGCCGAGATGCAGTCGACGGTGGAGATGGTGCAGAAGGGCAATGCCATCGGGGCGATCGAAGTCATCCGCGGCGCCTATGGCCGGCAGCTGATGGAAGGCATCACGACAATCCTCGGCACGCTGCTCCGTGACACGGACGGGCGGATCGAGACCGGGGTCGACGACCTCAATGATTCGGCATTGGCGCTGCAGTGGATCACCATCGGCGGCGGACTGATGATCATCCTCGTCATCGGCGGTGCGATCCTGATCGTCGGCCAGCATGTCCGCGAGCTTCAGCGGGCGCGCTCCGAGGTCGAGGAGCTCAATGCCGGGCTCGAGGAGCGCGTCAACGAGCGCTCCGAGGACCTGATCCAGGCGAACCGCGAAATCCAGCGTTATGCCTATATCGTCTCGCACGACCTGCGTGCGCCGCTGGTCAACATCATGGGTTTCACCAGCGAACTCGACGCAAGCCTCAAGTCGATCAGCACCTATGTACTGGCCGACGGGACGCCGCTGTCGGAAACCGACGTGAACGATGCCCGTGTCGCCGTCGAGCAGGACCTGCCGGAGGCGATCGCCTTCATCCGCTCGTCCACCAAAAAGATGGACGGGCTGATCAACGCCATCCTGAAGATTTCCCGCGACGGGCGGCGCGAACTGAAGCCGGAGAGGATCGATCTCGGGGAGCTTCTCGAAGCGACCGCCGCCAGCATCTACCATCAGGTCAGCGAAGCGGGCGGCGAGGTGAATATTTCGGTCGCCCAGGCGCGGGGCCTTATTACCGACCGATTTTCGCTGGAACAGATTTTCGGCAATCTCTTCGACAATGCGGTGAAATACAAACATTCGGATCGGCCGTTGAACCTGTCGGTCAAGGCCATGCCGCTTGGCCGCGCTGCGATAAGAATAGAGGTTTCAGACAATGGCCGGGGCATCGCTCCGGAGGACCACGAGAGGGTTTTCGAGCTTTTCCGCCGCTCGGGGGTTCAGGACCAACAGGGCGAGGGTATCGGTCTTGCGCATGTGCGTTCATTAGTTAGAAATTTAGGCGGTGAGATTACGGTGACGTCCACTTTGGGCGGCGGGGCGACGTTCGTCATCCGGTTGCCCACGGATCTGTCCCAGTATGTCAGGAGTAACGGGTCATGAAGGCTGCCGGTAAAGAAGTCACCATCGTGATGATCGAGGACGATGAAGGCCATGCGCGCCTGATCGAAAAGAACGTCCGTCGCGCCGGCGTCAACAACGAGATCGTTCCCTTCACCAACGGCAACGCTGCCCTTGATTTTATCCTCGGCGCGGATCGTTCCGGAAACTCGAATCAGGATCGCCATCTGCTGATCCTCCTCGACCTCAACCTGCCGGACATGTCGGGTATTGACATCCTGGAGAAGGTGAAGTCCAACCCACACTCGAAGCGTTTGCCGGTGGTCATCCTTACGACCACGGACGATGAGCGGGAGATCCAGCGCTGCTACGATCTCGGCGCCAACGTCTACATCACCAAACCGGTGGACTACGACAGTTTTGCGCATGCCATTCGACAGCTCGGGCTGTTCTTTGCCGTGATGCAGATACCCGGACAATAACGAGACGCGATGCCGCAAACCATACTCTATGTCGATGATGATCTCGCGCTTGCCAGATTGGCAGAACGCCATTTCGCGCGGGCTGGTTATCAGGTGGTCCACGCCGTTGACGCGGCATCGGCAATGGCGGCGGTGGAAAAAGGCGGTATCGACGCGATCGTCCTCGACCATTACCTGAAGACCGGAACCGGGCTCGATATCCTTCACAAGCTGAAAGATCAGGACTCGGTCATTCCGGTGATCTACGTCACCGGTTCCAGCGACGCGACGATCGCCATCGATGCGCTGAAGAGCGGCGCATCCGACTATGTCATCAAGACGGTCGGCGAGGAATTCTGGCCGCTGATGGAGAGCGCGATCGCGCAGGGCATCGCCAATGCCGAATTGCGGCGGGCCAAGGAAAAGGCCGAGCAGGAAATTCGCCTGGGCAAGGAGCGCGCCGAGGTTCTGCTCGCCGAGGTTAATCACCGCGTGGCCAACAGCCTGGCGCTGGTCGCGGCACTCATCCGCCTGCAGGTATCCAGCAGCAAGAGCGACGACGTGAAGGCCGCTCTTTCGGAGACGCAGGCGCGCATCAGCGCGATCGCCGGCATGCATCGCAGCCTCTACACATCCGACGACGTCCGGCATGTGGAGATGGACAAATATCTGGGCACGCTGGTGCGTGAAGTCCAGGGCTCCGTCAACGGCGATGGGGGGCCGTCGATCCGCCTCGATGCCGAACCTTTGTCGCTGACCTCCGATCGCGCCGTCTCCGTCGGCATGATCGTCACGGAACTCCTCACCAACGCGCTGAAATATGCCTATCCGGCCGGCACCGAGGGCGAAGTGCGGGTGCTGCTCAAGCGCCAGGGTGAGGGCGATGCGCTTCTCGCCGTCGAAGATGACGGGATCGGTTGGCGTGAGGGCGATGCGCCGAAAGGAACCGGGCTCGGCAGCCGGATCGTCAAGTCCATGGCCGCGACGCTCGGTTCGACGATCCATTATGTGCCCTCTCTTGCCGGCACCCGCGCCGAACTGACGGTCAGCCTTCAATAGCTGCGGCGACAGCGACTGGGTCACGGCTTCCTCGGCGCAAACCCTTCATTTTGTTCCAACCATTGCAATGCCCGCATGACGACCCTATGATTTACGCATGCGAGTGAAGGTGCATAGCTCCGAGAACCGGTCCTGGTTTTCCGAACTGTGCGCGAAGCATCGCCGACGAAGCGCCCCTGGCGCGGTCGTATGGATGCGGGCCGCTCCTTGGGGCGGCACGTTCGTTTCGCGTGCAGGCATATTGTTCCAATTAAAGAGCTTCTCTTGTTAACCGAAATACTCATCGTGATCGCCCTCACCGTTTTGAATGGTGTCCTCGCGATGTCGGAACTTGCCGTCGTCTCCTCCCGTCCGGTGCGACTCCGGATCATGGCCGAACAGGGCAATCGCGGTGCCGCCACAGCCATGCGGCTTGCGGAAGATCCCGGCCGCTTCCTCTCCTCCGTTCAGATCGGCATCACCCTCGTCGGCGTGCTGTCCGGTGCATTCTCGGGCGCCACGCTCGGCGCGCGATTGACCACCTGGTTCGAGGCGCAGGGCATGGCGGACAATCTCGCCGACTGGCTGGGCGTCGGCACCGTCGTCGTCATCATCACTTATTTGTCGCTGATCGTCGGCGAACTGGTGCCGAAGCAGATAGCGCTGCGCGCGCCGGAGGCGGTTGCCGCCCGTGTCGCGCCCGCCATGAAAATGCTGGCGACCGTTGGCGCGCCGATCGTCTGGTTCCTCGATGTTTCCGGCCGAATCGTCCTCAGCCTGCTTGGCCAGAGGGGCGAGTCGGGCGACCGGGTCACCGACGAGGAAATCCGCACCGTGCTTGCCGAAGCCCAGAGCGCCGGCGTGATCGAGACGGAAGAATCCGCCATGATCTCCGGCGTCATGCGGCTTGCCGACCGCACCGCGCGCGGCCTGATGACGCCGCGGCGCGATGTCGAGGTCATCGATATCGAAGACAATTCGGACGAAATCCGCGAACAGCTGCGTGCCACGCAGCGTTCCCGCCTGCCGATCCGCAACGGCAGTTCCGACGAAATCCTCGGCACGCTGTTCGTCAAGGACGCTTACGATTTCATCGCCGGCGGCAAGACGCTGGATATCCGCGGCATCATGCGCGAAGCGCCCGTCGTCTCGGACCTCACCGGTGCGCTCGACGTCATCCAGGCGCTGCGCCGGGCGCCGGCCCATATGGTGCTCGTTTACGACGAATACGGCCATTTCGAAGGCATCATCACCTCGGGCGACATCCTCGAGGCCATCACCGGCGTGTTCCAGGAGGAAAACGACGAAGAACCTGCGATCGTTGCGCGGGACGACGGTTCTTTCCTGATCGCCGGCTGGATGCCGGTCGACGAATTCTCCGACCAGATGGGGTTTTCGCTCGGGGACGATCCCGGCTACGAGACGGTCGCGGGCTTCGTGCTCGACGAGATGAAACGCCTGCCGGAACTCGGCGAGAGTTTCACCAAGAACGGCTGGACTTTCGAGGTGATCGATCTCGACGGCCGCCGCATCGACAAGCTTCTGGTCAAGCGGTCGGACAAGGTATGACGGACGTCTTGAAGACCAAGGCGGAGCTTCGTGCCGCGCGGCTAGCCGCACGGGATGCCATTCCGCCGGTCGAGCGCATCGAGAAGAGCCTTCTTATTGCATCGCATGGGGCCGAAGCAATCAGTCTCGACGCCGGCGCAATCGTTTCGGGCTTCCTGCCGATCCGCTCGGAAGTCGATGTGCGGCCGCTGATGGCGCATCTCAGGAATCGTAGCGCGCGGCTCTGCGTGCCCGTCATCCTCGACAAGAAGACGATCGTATTCCGCGAACTGGTGCGCGGCGGCGAGCTGGTGCCGGGCGTGTTCGGCACGTTCGGCCCGGGGCCGGACGCGGCCGAGCTTGAGCCGCAAGTGATGCTGGTTCCGCTCTCCGCTTTCGATGCCGGTGGGCACCGGATCGGCTATGGCGGCGGCTATTACGACCGGGCGATCCACCGCCTGCAGCAAAAAGGCCTGAACCCGACGCTGATCGGGATTGCCTTCGACTGCCAGGAAGTGGCATCAGTTCCCGTCGAACCTCATGATATCAGACTAGACGCTGTCCTGACGGAAAGCGGTTACCGGCCCTTCGAAGACATGGGCCGCGCACAGATTGGATAAGAATGCGCCTTTTGTTCCTGGGTGACATGGTGGGCAAGACCGGCCGCGTGGCGGTCTGGGAAAAACTGCCTGGCCTCGTCGCCGACCTGAAGCTCGATTTCGTCATCGTCAACGGCGAGAATGCCGCCGGCGGTTTCGGCATTACCGAGGATATCTTCCTCGAGACGATCAATGCCGGCGCCGACGTGGTGACGACCGGCAACCATGTCTGGGACCAGAAGGAGGCGGTGAGCTTTGCCGGCCGCCACGAGCAATTCCTGCGGCCCGCCAACTATCCCGCCGGCACACCGGGCAAGGGTTCCGGGATCTTCTACGCTCGCAACGGCGCACGTATTCTGGTCGCCAACATCATGGGCCGGGTGTTCATGCATCCCGAGCTCGACGACCCCTTCAAGAGCGCCGAAACGATCCTTGCCGCGGCTCCATTGAAGGAGCAGGCGGACGCTATCATCTTCGATTTTCACGCGGAAGCGACCAGCGAAAAGCAGTGCTTCGGGCATTTCGTCGACGGCCGCGCCAGCCTGGTGGTCGGAACCCATACGCATGTGCCGACCGCCGATTGCCAGATCCTCAACGGCGGCACCGGCTACATGTCGGATGCCGGCATGTGCGGCGATTACGACTCATCGCTTGGCATGGACAAGGAAGAACCGCTCAACCGCTTCATCTCGAAAATGCCGAAGGGCCGTTTCGAGGCGGCGACCGGACCCGCGACCATCTGTGGCCTCGGCATCGAGATTTCCGATGTGACGGGTCTCGCGGAGAAGATCGAGCCGCTGCGGATCGGGCCGCGGCTTGCGGAGACGATCCCGTCGTTCTGGCGGTGATGCCGCCTACGGTCGGCGTGACAGCCAGTCCTCGAAGCCTGCAAGCGTATTGATACCACCATCGAGCACCGCCTCATAGACAAGTGCGCTCGGAGCCGGTTTGCCGCCTTTCGGCGCGGTTGCGGCGAGTTCGGTCTTGATGGCGAGGATCGTTTCCCGCACCTCGTCGGTCAAGCGGGGTAGCAGCGTCTTCAGATGTTTCAGGTCGGGCTGCCGGTCCGGCTCGTCGATGAACCAGATGTCGAGGTTCCAGTCCTCGCCCGTCTTCATCCGGTACGTGAGGCCAAGATAGAAGCCGTCCGGGTAGTTTTGAGGTTCGACGTTCCAGAGGCCGCTATCGTTGCGGTAGCGCACGGCGCCGACGCGGCTGTCGAGCATCAGTTCTCCGGCGATCTCGGCGACGGTCCGGCGGGCGGCTGGGTCGAGCCTTTCGCAGGCCACGGTGATGTCAATATCGCGACGGACCATCAGGCCGAGCGCCGAGCTTCCGACCCGCACCGGATTTCCGGCCAAGCGCAAGGCATTCTCGAGGCCGAGGGCGCTGACGATCGTATCGGCCTGAGCTTGCAGTGCTTTTTTAAAATGCCGGGCATGGCCTTCTCCGCTTGGTATTCCCCACTTACGGGAGATTTACGTCAGATATTAAGCTTGTGGCGTCAATAGCGGCCTTGATCGGGACCTCGCGCCGACATGCTCTTTGACATTTGCGCTGCAAATAAGTAGGAACGGCGCAAGTTCGGCTGCGAGTGTTGCAGCCACAGCGCTTCGCGCGCGAAAATCCGAAAGACAGATTTAGATGACCGATTACAACGGCGCCGTCCCGGCGATCGCCAAGGCGTTGGCGAAGCGGGGCTATGTAACGCTGACCCCCGTCCAGAAATCCATGCTCGACCCCGCGCTCACCTTCTCCGACGCGCTGGTTTCGGCGCAGACCGGCTCGGGCAAGACCGTTGCCTTCGGCCTTGCGATCGCACCGACATTGCTCGGCGACGCGGAAAAATTCGGCCCGGCGCGGCAGCCCTTGGCGCTCGTCATTGCCCCGACCCGCGAACTGGCGATGCAGGTCACCCGCGAGCTGGAATGGCTTTACGAGATGACCGGCGCGGTCATCACCAGCTGCGTTGGCGGCATGGACATCCGCAGCGAACGGCGCGCGCTTGAGCGCGGCGCCCATATCGTCGTCGGCACGCCCGGCCGCCTTTGCGACCATATCCGCCGCAATGCGCTCGACATGTCGGCCCTCAAGGTCGCCGTGCTCGACGAGGCGGACGAGATGCTCGATCTCGGTTTCCGCGAGGACCTGGAATTCATCCTGGACTCGGCCCCTGCCGAGCGCCGCACGCTGATGTTCTCGGCGACCGTGCCTGCCGCCATCGCCAAGCTCGCCAAGAGCTATCAGCGCGACGCGGTCCGTATCGCTACCTCTGCCGAGGAAAAGCAGCATGTCGATATCGAGTATCGCGCGCTTGCCGTCGCATCGGCCGACCGCGAAAATGCGATCATCAACGTGCTTCGTTATTACGAAGCGACCAACGCGATCGTGTTCTGCTCGACCCGTGCGGCCGTCAATCATCTGACGGCCCGGTTCAACAACCGCAATTTCGCTGTCGTGGCGCTCTCCGGCGAGCTGACGCAGAACGAGCGGACCCATGCGCTGCAGGCGATGCGCGATGGCCGCGCCCGCGTCTGCATCGCGACCGACGTCGCCGCCCGCGGCATCGACCTGCCGGGTCTCGACCTCGTCATCCATGCCGACCTGCCGAGCAATCCGGAAACGCTGCTTCACCGCAGCGGCCGAACCGGCCGCGCCGGACGCAAGGGCATCAGCGCGCTGATCGTGCCGGTCAACGCCCGCCGCAAGGCCGAGCGCCTGCTGGCGGGTGCCGGTATTTCCGCCACTTGGGACCGTCCGCCGTCTGCCGAAGATGTGATGCGCCGCGACGACGAGCGTCTGCTGGCCGATCCGATCTTTAGCGAAAAGCCGCGCGAGGAAGAACAGGACCTCATCGCAAAGCTGGTTGCGAGCCATGGCGCGGAAAAGCTGGCGTCCGCCTTCGTCAATCTCTACCGCACCAAATATTCGGCGCCCGAGGATCTGATCGAGATCTCGGTGCAGCAGGATACCCGCAAGCCGCGCGAGCGCGCCGGCGGCGAGGGCGATTTCCCGATGACCCCGCGCCCGTCGCGCGACGAGTTCGGCCCGGCCATATGGTTCTCGCTATCGGTTGGCCGCAAGCAGAATGCCGAGCCGCGCTGGCTGATCCCGATGCTCTGCCGCAACGGCAACGTCACCAAGCGTGAGATCGGCGCGATCAAGATGCAGCAGGACGAGACCTTCGTCGAGATCGCCGCCGATCATGCCGACGCCTTCATGCAGGCGGTTGGCAAGGACAAGGCGCTGGAACGCGGCATCCGCGTCACCCGGCTGACCAGCGCCCCGGACCTCAGCCGTCCGGCACCGGCCAAGCCCTATGTCAAGAAGTCCTACGACGATCGCCCGAAAGAGCCTCACGGCGATGACTGGGCGAAGGGCAAGCCGCGGAAGAATACGTCCAACGCGGCAGGCCCTGGCGGCCCCAAGGCAGCCGAGGCACGCGACGGAAAGCCCTTCAACAAGGATGCCAAGCCGTTTCGCAAGGACGCCCAGCCCTTCAAGAAGGACGACAAGCCTTTCAAGAAGAAGGACAAGCCGAAACTGGCCAACAGCAGCAATTTCGAGCGCCGGAAGTAGGCCAGGCACAGCGTGCCATCCGGAATTGCGAGATTTCAGTGAGACCAGGGGCGGCCCGGAGCCGCCCCTTTGTCGTTTCAGAGGGTCTCTTCGAACAGCGTCAGCAGGCGCTTGAAGTGGCGCTCGGAACCGTCCTTGTCGTAGACGCTGTGGTCCGGCACCGCCCAGCCGTGCGCCATGCCGACATAGTTCTCAACCGCATGATCGACGCCGGCGACGCGAAAAGCTTCGGCGAAGCGGGCTGACTGTTCCGGCGGAAAGCTGTTGTCGACGCCGGCGACGCCGACATAGATCCGTGCCTTGATCCGGTCCGCCAGCCTGTGCGGACTGTCTTCGGCGTCGCTTGCGAGATTGCCGCCGTGGAAGCTGGCGGCCGCCTTGATGCGCTCCGGATAATGGGCTGCGGCGGTGATCGCGCGGGCGCCGCCCATGCAGTAGCCGACCGTTCCGATCGCACCGGTGACGCCTTCGGTTTCCAGCGCTTCGATGAAGGCGGCGCTGTCCTGCGCCGTGAGTGCCTGGGTGGCTGTCTGCATCATGGCCCTGATCCGGGTCTTGGAGCCTTCCTCGCTGAAGGCGGTCCGCGCGTTGAACGGACCATAGTCGCCGGAGCGGTAATAAAGATCGGGAACGAGCACGGCGTAACCGGCATCGGCGATGCGCTGGCCCATCCAGTAGAGCGCCTCGCGCGGGCCGAAGGCATCCATGTAGAGGATGACGCCCTTGTCCGTTGCAGCGCCGTTCGCAGGCTGGATGACGGCGGCCTTGGCGGTGCCGTCCTTGGTCTTGATCTCAATATCACGCTTCATGAAAATATCCTCTCGCGCTTCCGACCGGACGCCGGCGAGCTTATGTCGGCGCGCTGCCGCGGCTTTTCAATAATCAACTCCGTGACCTCGGCCAATGACAGAATTGTGAGGCCGGCCCTGGCGATTGCGGCTGGACCGGCCTTTCGCATTGCCGCATGTTTTCGCCGGGAATGAGCATGAACGCAGTTCTTTGGGATCAGCATGATGCTACGGGCTCTCGCACTCGGTCTTTCCGGTCTCCTTCTCTCCGCCTTCGCCGCGTTCGCTCAGGATGGCCTGCCCGTCAGCCAGTGCCAGGCGATCGCCCAGAAGCTGCCCGGTGTCACCTTTGCGAGCTTCAACCCGTCCGGTTTGCAGTACGCCCAGGCAAAAAAGAATTTGGCGCTGGCCGACAGGGAAGAGGTGAAGATCACCTTTGTCGGCCATTCCACCTATTTCATCGAAACCCCTGAAGGGGTCGGCATCGCCACCGACTATAGCGGCGCCTATCGGCCCTCGCGCCTGCCGGACGTGGCAACGATGAACAAGGCGCATTCCACCCATTTTACGCTGAGCCCCGACCCCGGGATCAAGCATGTCCTGCACGGGTGGAGCGATGTGCCGGGCGAGAAGGTCCAGCATCGCCTGATGGTCGGGGATGTCTATATCCGCAATGTCATGTCGGATATCCGCAACTGGGGCGGCGGCATCGAGGAAAACGGCAATTCGATCTTCATCTTCGAGGTTGCCGGCCTCTGCATCGGCCATCTCGGCCACCTGCATTTCGAGCTGAATGAGGCCCAGTATACCGAGATCGGCCGCCTCGACATCCTCATGGTTCCGGTCGACGGCGGCTTGACGATGGGCGCGGACAGCATGAGCCGGGTCGTGCAGCGGCTGCGGTCTTCGCTCATCCTGCCGATGCACCGCTGGGGGCCGCCGCTCGACAATTTCATCGCCATGTTCGACGCCAAGTTCGACATCGCTTATGCCAAGGAACCGACGATCCGGGTGTCGATGCGCAGCCTGCCGAAAAAGCCGACGATATTGGTGCCGCAGGGACTCTGATCGCCCTCGCGGCCTTATTCGCGTTCAGTGGAACTGCGGGAAGGCGAGGTGCTGCTTGACGCCGACATCCGGCATCTTCTCGTCATGCAGGTTGGCCTTGGCGATCTCCCAACCGAATTTCAGCGTGCTGTCGGTGGAAGCCCAGATTTCCGCGTCGTCGACCCGGAAGGCGAGCAGGGTCAGCTGCGGATCTTCCTTGCCGTGCTCGTACCAGGCCGAGGTCACGGCGCTCCAGTATTCGTCGATCTTGGCGCGATCGTTACGGATCTCCAGCGTGCCGGAAAGGCAGGCGTGGTAATCGTGGTTCTTGCCGACGACGCAGAAATGTGCGCGGCTGCCGGCGCGGATGGCGCGTACAAGGTCCGTATCACTCTTGGTGAAGAACCAGATCGTGCTCGATTTCGGATCGGCATTCGGCGCCATCGGCTGGAAGTGCATATGCGAGCCCTCGATGCCGAGCATGCCGGCATGGATGTTGTTGATCTCGTCCCAGAGCTGGCGTTCGGGCGCTTCGCGGGCTTCGGTAAGGCTTGCCATCGATTGTCTCCTGGTTGTTCGTCTGCGTGAACAAACGGCAAGGCTTTGGCTTTGTTCCTGCTTGTTTCGGCGGGGCGGCATCAGGAAAAGCCTCGCCTTACCCAGGAAATGCCCTTGAATGGCTCCGGCTTCGAAATTATAAGGCGCCATTCCAGAACGAGTTCCAGAACAAGCTAAAGTGTCAGGGGTGCCATGGCTGGCCATTCACAGTTCAAAAACATCATGCACCGCAAGGGCAAGCAGGATTCGATCCGGTCGAAGATGTTTTCCAAGCTTGCGCGCGAAATCACCGTTGCCGCCAAGACGGGTCTGCCTGATCCGACCATGAACGCGGCGCTTCGCTTGGCGATCCAGAACGCCAAGGCGCAGTCGATGCCCAAGGACAATATCGACCGGGCGATCAAGAAGGCTGCCGGTTCCGACGGAGAGAACTACGATTCCGTCCGTTACGAAGGCTACGGCCCGGGCGGCACGGCCGTCATCGTCGAGGCGCTGACCGACAACCGCAACCGCACGGCCTCCAACGTCCGCTCGACCTTTACCAAGGCCGGTGGTGTACTCGGCGAAACCGGCTCGGTTTCCTTCTCCTTCGACCATGTCGGCGAAATCACCTACAAGGCGAGCGTCGGCGATGCGGACAAGGTGATGGAAGCAGCGATCGAGGCTGGTGCCGACGACGTGACCACCGACGAGGATGGCCACACGATCATCTGCGCGTTCGAAAGCCTCGGCGAAGTGTCCAAGGCGCTCGAAGCGACGCTCGGCGAGGCCCAGACCGTCAAGGTGATCTGGCGGCCGCAGAACACGATCGAGGTGGATGAGGAGAAAGCGCAGTCGCTGCTGAAGCTCATCGACAACCTGGAAGACGACGACGACGTGCAGAGCGTCTATTCGAACTTCGAAGTTTCCGAAGAGGTCATGGCCAAGCTTTCGGCCTGAAATTAGGGCCGATCTCGGACAAGAAAACGGCACCCGATTGGGTGCCGTTTGCATTTCAGGGACATCATGCTCAGAAGATCTGGACGCTCAGAAGATCTGGCGCAGGGCCACGTAGAGCACAAACGCGATGCCGATCGAGGCGGGCAGCGTCAGCACCCAGGCGAGCAGCATGTTGCGCACCGTCGACCATTGCAGCCCGGACCCGTTTGCCGCCATGGTGCCCGCCACGCCCGACGAGAGCACATGGGTGGTGGAGACCGGCAGGCCGAAATGGTCGGCCGCCCCGATCGTCACCATCGCGACGACTTCCGCCGAAGCACCCTGTCCATAGGTCAGGTGCGTCTTGCCGATCTTCTCGCCGACCGTCACCACGATGCGCTTCCAGCCGACCATGGTGCCGAGGCCGAGCGCCAGCGCGACGGCGACCTTGACCCAGAGCGGAATGAACTTCGTGGCGTTGTCGACGGCCTGGTGGTAGGCCTTGACGGCATCGAGATCGGCGCCTTGCATCGGCAGCAGCTTGTTCTTGTCGATCAGCTTCAGCGCCTCGCCGATCAGATAGACGTCGTTGCGGATGTTGCCGACCAGCGAGGTCGGCACCGCTTCGAGCGTCGGGAATTTCGAGATCTGCTCGCTCGAGGCGTGGATGAACCGCTGCAGCGCCAGTGTCGTCGTATCGTTCCAGGTCTTGTTCCTGACCGCGTCGGCGACTTCCGCCCGAGTGTCGGTTACCATGACGCCCGGCTTGACGTATTTCTGCAGCGCCGTCTCGACGTTCGTCGAGGCCTGTTCGTAGGCATGCAGGTATTGCGCATCGGGGGTGCGGTTGAGTGCAAAGGCGGTCGGTACAAGGCCGATCAGGATGAGCATGATCAGGCCCATGCCTTTCTGGCCGTCGTTGGAGCCGTGCGCGAAGCTGACCCCGGTGCAGGTGAAGATCAGCAGGCTACGGATCCACAAGGGTGGCGGCTTGTTGCCCTTCGGCTCTTCGTAAAGCGCCTTGTTGCGGACGAGCACCTTCATGATCAGAAGCAGGATCGCCGCAAGCCCGAAGCCGATCAGGGGAGAGATCAGCAGCGACAGGCCGATATTGCTCGCCTGCGACCAGTCGACGCCGCTGGTTGCCGTGCCCTGCGGCGCCAGGAACTGGTTCGCTAGGCCGACGCCGATGATCGAGCCGATCAGCGTATGCGAGCTGGAGGAGGGCAGGCCGAGATACCAGGTGCCGAGGTTCCAGATGATGGCGGCGATGAGGAGCGCGAAGACCATGGCGAGGCCTGAGCCGGAGCCGACCTGCAGGATCAGTTCCACCGGCAGCAGTGCCAGGATCCCGAAGGCGACCGCGCCACTTGAGAGCAGCACGCCGAGGAAGTTGAAGAAGCCCGACCAGACGACTGCCAGTTCCGCCGGCATGGAGCGGGTGTAGATGACCGTCGCCACCGCATTGGCGGTATCGTGGAAGCCGTTGACGAACTCGAAGCCGAGCGCGATCAGCAGCGCAAGGCCGAGCAGCGCCCAAGGAACCGAACTGGCGACCGAAAGGTCGTTCGCCAGGGCATAACCAACATAACCCAGGCCGCCGATCAGCACGACGCCGAACAGGGGGATGAACCATTTTCCGAGTGAACTGGGGTTTTCCAGAGGGTGGCAGGACGGAGAAACACTGGGTTTGGAAGCGATGGCGTCTGTCACGTTTCGGTACTCCGCGTTTGCCAGGATTAACAAAAGCTAACTCTGGTCGGTGAACCTCTTGTGACGCCTGCTTTCTAGGCGGGGATGGGCTGTTTCTCCATCATCGGCAAGGTGGCGAACAATTCGACCGAGCGCAGCCGCGCATCGACATTGTGGATCGGCATCGAGATGATCAGTTCGTCGGCGCCGGTTTCTCCCAGGAAATCCCTGAGCTTTGCCTCCACCGTCGCAACCGAGCCGACAGCTGCGTAACGCAGCGTGTGCTCGACGTTCATCTTTTCCATCGGCGTCCAGAAACCTTCCATGCTGTCGAGCGGCTTGGGAAAGCGGGTGCGGACGTTCTTGCGAAGATTGACGAACTGCTGCTGCGACGAGGTGAAGGCGCGCTCCGCTTCGGCATCCGTTTCCGCCGCGACGCCCATGACGCCGACCATCATATAGGGTTTGTCGAGTTGGAGAGACGGCTTAAAACGGTCGCGGTAGATCGAGATCGCTTCCATCAGCATGTCGGGCGCGAAATGCGAGGCAAACGCATAGGGCAGGCCGAGGGCGGCTGCGAGATGGGCACTGTAAATGCTCGATCCGAGCAGCCAGATCGGCACGTGCGCATCCATGCCCGGCACGGCAAGCAGGCCCTGGTCCTTTTCTGGCGTACCGAGCAGGCGCTGCAGTTCGAGAATGTCGTGGGGGAAACTTTCGGCGCCGGCATCGAGATTGCGGCGGAGCGCGCTTGCTGTGCGCATGTCGGTTCCCGGCGCCCGGCCGAGACCGAGATCGACCCGGCCCGGCAGCAAGGCTTCCAGCGTGCCGAACTGTTCGGCGATGACCAGCGGCGAATGGTTGGGCAGCATGATGCCGCCGGAGCCGACGCGGATGGTCTTGGTGGCCGCGCCCACATGGCCGATGACAATCGCGGTTGCGGCACTGGCAATGCCTGGCATGCCGTGATGTTCGGCGAGCCAGACGCGTTTGTAACCCTGCTCCTCGGCCTTGATCGCCAGGCGGCGGGACTGGTCGAGCGCATCGCTCACGGAATAACCTTCACCGACGGGTGAAAGATCGAGAATGGAAAAGGGGATCATCGGCACGTCCTGGAGGCGGTATAACTGACAGAGTGTTCCACTTATCTAGGCAGTCACGTCCAGAAATACGACCCCGAGGTTGACAGAAAAGCGCCGGTCGAAAGGGTCGTGACGGACGACCCCTCCAACATCAGGATTTGACCAGCCGCAGGTGCGAACCGGGTTTCACGGGCTTGAGGCTCTCCGGCACCGCCACTCCTCCCGCATTGAGAATCGTGACGGGCGTGAAACGTCCCGCATGGTGGTCGATCGCGCCGATCTCGCGGTTCATGCGGCCGAGCTTCGCCGTTAACGCATCGAGCGCCCCTATCTGGTCTCGGCTCGCCTTGGCAAGCGTCGTCATCGTGGTTCTGACGGCTGCGATCGCTTCGATCTCCTTGCCGGAGCCTGCCGCGAGCGCCGCCACGTGACCATGCACGGCATCCGCATAGATCGTCATCGCATCCAGTTCTCCACCGGCCTTCTCGACAGACCTGCCACCGAGTTCGGCCGCTTCCGCCGACCTGCGCGACAGGCCGGAGATCTCCTTGGCTGCTTCGGCGGCCCGCTCTGCAAGTCCGCGGATTTCCTCGGCCACGGTCTTGAAATCGGCCTCGGCCTCCCCCGAATGAGCCGCTTCGACGCCGGCATTGAGAGCGAGCATATTGGCCTGGAAGGCGATCTCCCGGATGTTAGCTGCGGCGGGCTCGATCTTGAGCGATGCCTTGCGGATTGCCTCCATCGCCACGGTTGCCGCTTGCATCATCTCCTTCGGGGGGCGCAGGTCGAGCCGGGCATTGTGGGCAATGTCGGCCGCGTGCTGCGCCTGCAGCTTTCTCGCCTTGAGCGCTTCCGCAAGTGTACCGACATCCGCGGCGGTCTTGGCTATGGCTGCCGTCAGGCGGCCACCGGCCTCGGCCGTTGCCGCCATGTCGGCGCAGGCCTCGGCACAGTCCGTATGAAGGTCGTGGGCGCCGCTACCGATCATTCCGAGCACATCTTCCAGGATCGTCAGGGCGTGGTTGAAATCTGCGCGCAGGCCCTCGTATCTTTCGGGGAACGGCATATCGATCCGGACGGTAAGGTCGCCGACCGCCAGGCGCCGCAGGCCTCCGTCGAGCGCTTCGACCACGGCCTTCAGATCGTGTGCTTCGTCTCCGGCGGCCTCAAGGTCGCGCATGCGAGCTTCCGCCGCAGCCGTCTCCTGCCGCTCGCGCTCCTCTTCGTCTTCGACGAGGCGGGTGAGATGATCGCGGCAAAGCCGCTCCAGCGCCCGGGAGATCGAGCCGATTTCATCGGTGCGGGCCAGATGTTCGCGTGGCACCGCCGTCTTGCCGGCGGCGATCTCCGAGACGGTTCCTGCGATTGTCCGCAACGGATTGATAAGTGCGCCGGCAAGCGAGATGGTGACGAGTGTCAGCGTTATCAGCGACGCGGCTATGCCCAGCATTTCGAAAGGCGTCGGTGCGTCGGCGACATAAAAGAGGAGCCCGGCGAGAATCCCATTCTGCGTCAGCACAAGCCCGATCACCTTGCCGGAAAGGGAATGATGTCTGCCTATCATGGCTGCCTCCTCACATTGCGTTCAAGCCGCGATTTGCAACGCGCGAGGCGCCTGGGCGTTGCCGATCGGCGACCCGAAAGGGAGCAAACCTTCCCGGCATGGTTACCGGAAGGTAAATGACGTTCTATTCGCGTTTTCGGTTTGTTCACATTCTCATGGCACTGGTTGGGGCATCAGGATAGGGTATGGGCATGACAGGCACGATTCGTATCATCGGCATTGATCCGGGGCTCCGACGCACCGGCTGGGGCATAATCGAGACGCTCGGCAACAGCCTGAAATTCGTCGCCTCGGGCACCGTGACCTCCGACGGCGACCTGGACCTCGCCTCCCGTCTCTGCCAATTGCACGACGGGTTGGCGGAAGTGGTGCATGCCTATCAGCCGGACGAGGCGGCCGTCGAGCAGACCTTCGTCAACAAGGATGCGGTCGCGACGCTGAAGCTCGGCCAGGCGAGGGGCGTCGTCATGCTGGTGCCGGCACGGGCCGGGCTGCCGGTTGCCGAATATGCGCCGAATGCTGTCAAGAAATCGGTGATCGGCGTCGGCCACGGTGAAAAGCAGCAGATCCACATGATGCTGAAGATCCTGATGCCGAAGGCGGAGTTCAAGGGCAATGACGCCGCCGACGCGCTGGCAATCGCCATCTGCCACGCCCACAACCGCGGCGGCCAGCGCATGCGCGCCGCGCTCGCCGGCTAGTTTGTTCTTGACTTGTTCTGGTTTGGCCGATAAGTAATACCTCAGAGGTATTACCATGCGCGTTACTGAAAAAGGCCAGGTTACGATCCCCAAGGAAATCCGCGACCGATTGAAGATCGGACCGGGATCGGAGGTGGATTTTGTCGTGTCTGATGATGGCGTGAGGCTTGTCAGGCTCGACGACAGCAAACAGGACTACAAGAGCTTCGAAGAATGGGCGGACAGCGTCAAGGGCACCTGGGATCTAGGCGGCATGACGACCGATGAGTATATCGATTGGCTTCGGGGACCGCGCGATGACCTCGACCGTCGTTGATACGAATGTGCTGATCGATATGCTGGGGTCCGCCACTCCGGCGCGAACGTGGTCGCTCCGTGCATTGAAACGGTGCGCGGAAGAGGGCGAACTTATCCTCAATCCGGTCATCTGGTCGGAACTGTCGGCATCGCCTCTGAGCGAGCTCGAGATCGTCCTGGCATTCGGCTGGCTCGGCATGAAGCGCGAGACCTTGTCTTATGATGCGGCATTTCAGGCAGGCAAGGCGCATTTTTCCTACCGCAGGTCCGGCGGACTTCGTGAACGGACTCTGCCGGATTTCCTGATCGGCGCGCATGCCGTGGTCCGTTCTCATCGTCTCCTGACCCGTGATGCAGCCCGTTACCGCGCCTATTTCCCTTCGCTCGACATCATCTCCCCCGAAACCCATCCCTGACGGACATCTTTCATGATCGGCAAGCTCAAAGGCACTATCGACGAGATCGGCGACGACTATGTGCTCGTCGACGTTCATGGCGTCTGTTACGAGGTCTTCTGCTCGTCGCGGGTGCTGTCGAAGATGGGTTCGGTCGGCGAAGCGGTGGTGCTGTTCATCGAGACCTATGTGCGTGAGGACCAGTTCAAGCTCTTCGGCTTCCTGACGGCGCTGGAGCGGGAATGGTTCAACCTGCTGCAGAGTGTGCAAGGCGTCGGCGCCAAGGTGGCGCTCGCGGTGCTCTCCACCCTGACCCCCTCCGAGCTTGCCAACGCCATTGCCCTGCAGGACAAGACGACAGTCTCGCGTGCGCCCGGCGTCGGGCCGAAGGTCGCGGTGCGGATCGTCACCGAACTCAAAAACAAGGCGCCTGCCTTTGCCGGCGAGGCTTCGGGCAATATCGGCCTCAAGCAGGAGCTTGGCGAGGGCGTTGCCGCAGCACCGGTTGCCGATGCCGTCTCGGCGCTCACCAATCTCGGTTATTCCCGAGACCAGGCCGCGAACGCGGTTGCGGCAGCTCTCAAGAACGGCGGCGAGGGGGGCGATAGCGCCAGGCTCATACGGCTGGGGCTGAAGGAACTGGCTCGGTGAGTGGAAAATTTGCGAGTTTATCGGAATAATCGTATTATTTCCTCCAATCGCAGTTTTATCGGAGGAACGTGCTATGGGTTGGACGCTTACGCTTTCCGGCAAGGGGCAGCTGACGATACCGAAAGATTTGCGGGAAGCGATCAATTTGCATCCGGGAGATGAGGTTGTTTATTCGGTGGTGAACGGAGATCTCGTGATTACACCGAAGAATATCGATTTCGGCGACCTTGTCGGTCTTCTCGGCAATCCGCCGAACGGCGCTGCAACATTGGAGGAAATCGACGCAGCCGTGCTGGCCGCTGGCGGAGCCAATGTCCTTGATATCGGCGACGATGAACAAGCGGATGCAGCGGAATGACGTTGCTGGGGCTGGATACCAACGTCATCGTGCGCACGCTGGTTGCGGATGACCCACAGCAAATGGCAGCAGCGAAAGAGTTCGCAAAAGGACTGGGCCGGGAATATACCGCATTTGTAACGCTTATCAGTCTGCTTGAACTCGATTGGGCCCTCCGATCGCGATATGGTTTCAAGAAAAAGGAAGTCGCACTTGCCATTGGGAAGTTGCTGCGGACGCGCGGGCTTGTGATAGAAAGCCATGCGCTTGTCGTTGCTGCGCTTCGGCAGGTTGAAAACACGAACGTGGATTTCGCTGATGCTCTCATCGCCGGCCGCTCGTTGGAAGAGGGATGCAAATCCATTAAAACCTTCGATAAGAAAGCCGCTTCGCGCGTCCCCGGAATGGAACTTCTCGCATGAGTGAACCCGCCCGCCTGATAACGCCGGAAAAGCGGGGTGAAGACCTGGATACGACGCTGCGCCCGCAGTCGCTGGACGAGTTCACCGGCCAGGCGGAGGCGCGCGCCAACCTGAAGGTGTTCATCGAGGCGGCGAAGAACCGCGGCGAGGCGCTGGACCACGTGCTGTTCGTCGGCCCGCCGGGGCTTGGCAAGACGACGCTGGCGCAGATCATGGCCAAGGAACTCGGCGTCAATTTCCGCTCGACATCCGGCCCGGTCATCGCCAAGGCAGGCGACCTTGCGGCCCTGCTCACCAATCTCGAGGAGCGGGACGTGCTCTTCATCGACGAAATCCACCGGCTCAACCCGGCGGTCGAGGAAATCCTCTATCCGGCGATGGAAGATTTCCAGCTCGACCTGATCATCGGCGAAGGCCCGTCGGCGCGATCGGTGAAGATCGACCTTTCGAAGTTCACGCTGGTTGCGGCCACCACCCGGGCCGGTCTGCTCACGACGCCGCTGCGCGACCGGTTCGGCATTCCCATCCGGTTGTCCTTCTATACGGTCGACGAGTTGGAACTGATCGTCCGGCGCGGTGCGCGGCTGATGAGCCTTTCGATGACCGATGCAGGCGCCCGCGAGATCGCACGCCGCGCCCGTGGCACGCCGCGCATCGCCGGGCGGCTCTTGCGCCGGGTGCGCGATTTCGCCGAAGTAGCGAAGGCCGAGGCGGTGACGAAGGAGATCGCCGACGAGGCGCTGACCCGGCTGCTGGTCGACAATATGGGTCTCGACCAGCTCGACAAACGCTATCTCAACATGATCGCCGTCAATTTTGGCGGCGGCCCGGTCGGCATCGAGACGATCGCCGCCGGCCTGTCGGAACCGCGCGATGCGATCGAGGACATCATCGAACCCTACATGATCCAGCAGGGTTTCATCCAGCGCACGCCACGGGGCCGCGTTTTGACCGCAAACGCGTGGAAACATCTGGGAATGCAGCCGCCGAAGGATCTTGAGGCAGCGCAATTCCGGATGAATCTCGAGGATGACTGAGTGTTCACAAGGCGGACTTTGCTCAAGGCCTTTGCCGGAGGAGTTGCGACCCTGTTCGCTCTGGCCGCCTATCCCTTCGTGGAGGTGATGGCACGGCCTCGGTTGACGCAATATGCCGTCACGCCCAAGCGATGGACGCCGGGATTGAAGCTGCGCGTTGTCGTCCTTGCGGATATCCACGCCTGCGAGCCGTGGATGAGCCTCGACCGGATCGGGTCGATCTGTTCGGCGGCCAATGCGCTGAACGGGGATGTCATCCTGCTGCTCGGTGATTACGTGTCGGGAATGAACCTGCTGACCGAGCATATCCCGTCGGCGGATTGGTCGCGGGTGTTCTCGGTGCTGAAGGCGCCGCTCGGCGTTCATGCGGTGCTCGGCAATCATGACCATTGGGAGGATCTTAGATTCCAGAGAGATCCCCTCGCCGAGAATATCGCGGCGGCTGCACTGAGGGCCGTTGGAATACCGACCTACATCAACGAGGCCGTCAGGCTGGAGAAAGACGGCCACTCGTTCTGGCTGGCGGGCCTCGGCGATCAAATGGCTCTGCGCCCCGGCAAAGACTTCAAGCGGACGATGATGAGGGGCATCGACGATCTTCCGGGAACGCTCGCGCAGATTGACGATGACTCGCCGGTGCTGCTCATGGCACATGAGCCGGACATATTTCCGCAGGTGAGCGAGAGGGTCAGTCTGACGCTTTCAGGTCATACCCATGGCGGCCAGATCAATATTCTGGGCTGGCAGCCCGCCGCTGCGTCGCAGGGCTCGCGCCGTTATCCGGCCGGACATTATCGTGAGGGGGAGCGTGATCTCGTCGTGTCCCGGGGCCTCGGCTGTTCCATCCTGCCGGTAAGAGTGGGTTCGAGGCCGGAAATCGTCGTGATCGAACTGGGGTAAACCGCATGGCGCGCACTCGCATCCGTATCAAGACCAAGAGCAAGCGCATTTTCCAGATGCGGATTGCCGGGCTTGGGTTCCGGGACGGTTACGTGCTGGTGCATCGCGCCGTGGACGAGGCCTTCTGGACTTTTCCGGGCGGGCGGGCGGAGATCGGCGAGACATCGGAAGAGACACTCAAACGCGAGATGGTCGAGGAGATCGGCGTCGAGGTAACTGTCGGGCGGCTGCTCTGGTCGGTCGAGAATTTCTTCCACTATGAAGACCGCGACTGGCATGAACTCGGGTATTATTACGTGATGGACATCCCGGAGACCTTTCCGTTTCATCCGACGGATATCGTCCATCGAATCAAGGACGAGCACGATCTGGAATTCAAATGGGTGCCGGCGACAAGCGAGGCTCTCCGGGCGCTCGACATCCCGCCGTATTTCATCGCCGAGGAGATCGAGAACCTGCCGGTCAGTCCGCGCCATCTCGTCTGGCGCGACGGCGATCTGGATCTGAAATCCTAGTTCGGCCTTTTGGGCATTCCAGCGGGTTTGAAAGGCCGAGGCCGTGGATCGCCGGCTGTCGTGCCGACTGACGCATGAACGGCCCTGGCGTGCCGGCTGGAACATCTGCGCATTGCTTTCCGTTTCTCCTGCGAAAGGAGAACGCCATGCGGAAGATCGAGATCGGAAACGAGGTCGGATGGACTTGGGGGCGAGCCGAGGCCAGGGGCAAGACGATCAAGCGCAAGGCGGATGCCGATGAGCCTGCGTTCCTAATCAGCGTTCTCCAGAGTCAGTCCGAACTGAGGAAGACCCATGGATAGCGAAATCCCTGATCACATCCCGCCCGCCGAAGTGGCGCAAGCTGCTGAAAAAGGCTTGAAGCTCCGCTCCCAGTACCGCCGCGGCGGCACGATGGTCGGGGTAGCGCGAGCCCGCGACCTCAAGAACCGCAAGTCGATCTCGGAAAAGACGGTGCGGCGGATGGTGAGCTATTTCTCCCGCCACAAGGCTGACAAGCGGGCCGAGAATTTCGGCGACGACGACAATCCATCGACAGGCTATATCGCCTGGCTGCTCTGGGGTGGCGATGCGGGCCAGAAATGGGCCGAGGAACACAAGAAGGCGATCGAAAAGGCAAAGAACGAGGCGAAGATGCGGCGCTTCACGCAGTCGCATTGAGAGTAGCGGCAAGATCTGTGATCGTCTGTCGTAAGAGCGGCGCGCCGCCCGGCTGCCAGCCGAGTGCCCTCAGTTTGTCCGTCGACATGACGCTGACGATGCCGCGATCTGCCGGCGGCGGCAGGTTGTGTTGGGGACCTGAGAGAGAGCCGAGGATTTCGTTGGTGTCGGTCAGAATGTCCGACGTGTTGAAGACCTGGCCGGCGATCTTGCCGGTTTCGGTTTCCAGCATGAGGCGAACGGCGGTGGCAATATCGCGGCCGTGGACCTCCGTTCCCGCCCGTGATGGAACCGGCCGGCCGGCGAGGTAATCCGCAAACAGCATGTCCCATTTGGTGGGGCGCAGATTGCCGTAGACGCCGGTGAGCCGGAGAGACGAGGTCGCAAAGCCGGGGGCCGAAAGCTCCGCCAATGCTCCCTCGGTCCAGAGTTTGATCTCGCCATAGAGGCTGTCGGGCTTCAAAGCGAGACCTTCGTCAAGCGCCGTTCCGGCCGGTTGCCCGTCATAGACGGCCCTGCTCGAGAGGAAGACCGCCCGGCGGGTGCCGGCCTTCCTGGCGGTCTCGAACAACTTGACCGTGCCATCGAGGTTCAGCCGCCGGAAGCGATCGGGATCATTGCCTTCGCCGCCGCGATATTTTCCGGGCAAATGGTCGAAGGCAGCATGGACGAAGAAATAGGCCTCGTCGAAAGCTTCGATCTGGTCGAGGGCGGGATCGAGCGAAAGGGGTGCGAATTCGACAGGTTTGGAAAAGAAGCCAGGCGCCGGCGGACTGCGCCCTCCGACAATCACCTGATATCCGGCATCGATGAGGCCTTCGACGATGTAGCGGCCGACCAGGCCCGTTCCGCCCGATATCAGCACCTTCATGGCGTTTCTCCCGGTTTCGGCAGGCTGGAGAGGGCGGGGATCTCGCGATCCTCGTAAAATGCATGCCAGAGGTCGATCAGCGGCCGCAGCCGGTCGGCCTTCGGGTGATCCTTCTCCCACGGCTTCTCATACTGGTAATGCAGCACGCCGATGCTTTCCCAGTCCCAGAGATCCGGCATTTTGAACCAGACATATTGCAGCATGTTCATGAAAACCGGCAGGCCGTGCCAATCCGGGAAGAAGGCCTCCAGAAACGTCTGGTCGGTGCGCCGCCAGAAGGCGTTCGGCTGGTCGAGTGCCGTCAGCATGTTTGCGAAAGTCTCGGCAGACGGTTTGGCGACGAAGACGCCGGAATTCAGCCGATGAAAATCCGAAAGGTTTTCGTAGACGTTCGGGGCGGCGGAAAATTCCGGATAGGCGAACAGCTGGTCGATCGGCTTTAGCATCAGCGCGTCGGCATCGATAAAGACGCAGGTTTCGTATTCGATGAGCTGCCAGAGTCGAAGCTTGCAGAAATTATCGAGCGGCGTGTGAAAATCCGGTTTGCGGCCCTTGGTGAAAGGCGCGGCGCCATGCAGGTTTTTTCGCGCATGCCGTTCGTTGAACGCGTCGGAGAGTGGCAGATGCTCCACCTCGACGAGCCGGCAGCCGAGGGTTTCGAGCGGGGCCAGCGCCGAGCCCTCGACGCCACCGGTCTGGAGGACGACGATATCGGCCTCAGTGCCGGTGCGGCGGATGGATCGGGCCAGCGCAGTGGCGCCCATGGCATAATCGGCATTGGTGACGAGGGTGACGAAGGCGTTGGTCATGAGGCTCGGTGCCTCACGACACAGACTTCAGCCGTACACCCTCCGGGTCATGCTCCACTTTCGCGGCGATGTCTCTCGTCCAGGCGGAGACGGCCGGAACGCGTGATCTATCAACGCGATAGGCGTATTTCTTCGCGACGTCGACGATCTCTCCGAGCAGTCCTTCGCCGAGGGTGGTCGGCTCGAGGCCAAGGCCGAGGAATTTTTCGTTCTTCACCACCAGCTCGTTTTCCGGCGCTTCCTTGCGCGGGTTCGGCAGCCAGGCGATCCTCGAACCGGTCATTTTCGCGATCATCTCGGCAAGATCGCGCACCCGGTGGGTTTCGGTCATCTGGTTGAAGATCTCGACGCGGCCGCCGCGCGCCGGTGGATTGTTCAGTGCAATCTCGATGCAGCGGACCGAATCCTGGATGTGGATGAAGGCGCGGGTCTGGCCGCCGGTGCCGTGGACGGTGAGCGGGTAACCGATCGCCGCCTGGATGAGAAAACGATTCAAGACCGTCCCGTAATCCCCGTCATAGTCGAATCTATTGATCAGTTGAGTATGGCGGCGGGTCTGCTCTGTGTGGGTGCCCCAGACGATGCCCTGGTGCAGGTCGGTGATCCGCAATCCGTCGTTCTTCGCGTAGAACTGGAAGAGCTGCTGATCGAGGCATTTGGTCATGTGGTAGATCGAGCCGGGATTGCTCGGATAAAGGATTTCCTGCGAAACGGTGCGGCCGTCGGCGGTTTCGATGCCGACCGGCAGATAACCTTCCGGGATCGCCGCGCCGACCGTCGAATAGCCGTAGACGCCCATCGTGCCGAGATGCACCAGATGCGCGTCGAGATCGAGTTCGACCAATGCATTCAAAAGGTTATGGGTGGCGTTTACGTTGTTGCTGACGGTGTAGTTCTTGTGCCGGTCGCTCTTCATCGAATAGGGCGCGGCGCGCTGCTCGGCGAAGTGGATGATGGCGTCGGGGCGATGTTTCGAAAGCCAGCCCTTCAGGAGTTCGTAATCCTTGGCGAGGTCGATCAGGTGGAAATGGATGCGGCGGCCGGTTTCGGCATGCCAGATGCGGGTGCGTTCCTGGATGCTGTCCATCGGCGTCAGCGACTGGACACCGAGCTCCGTATCGATCCAGCGGCGGGAGAGGTTGTCGAGGATGTGGATCTCGTGGCCGGCGTCCGACAGGTGAAGCGATGTCGGCCAGCCGACGAAACCGTCACCGCCCAGGACTGCAATCTTCATGGGTACTCTCCGCTGGTTTTCGACTTATTTCCTGATAGGGAGGATATGTGACAGGACGTCAAAACTGGGGCGGCATTGCGCGCTTATCCAGTGGAGTAGCGGAAATTTCCAAGGCAAGGCCATGAAGGAATACAATTTTTTGTTATCGGGCGAGTTGATGGAAGGCGGTCATCGGCTGGCTCAGCGCGTCTATTACGAAGACACGGATTTTTCCGGCCTCGTCTATCACGCCCGTTATCTGCACTTCCTGGAGCGCGGCCGCACCGACTATCTGCGCTGCCTCGGCTGCGAGCAGAGCGCGCTGCTTTCTGCCGACGAAGAAGGGTTGGTCTTCGTCGTCCACCGTATGGAGATCGACTTCAAGCAGCCGGCCCGCATGGACGATATCCTGGTCATCCAGACGGTGACGGAAAAGGCGGGCGGCGCCAAGATGGTGCTCAACCAGGAGATCCGCCGCGGCGAAACGCTGCTGATCGCCGCAAAGGTGGTGATCGCCGTCATCAACAGGCACGGGCGTCCGCGCCGGCTGCCGGAGAGCGTGGCGGAAAAGTTCCTAGGGCGCCCGGCCGGGCAGGTCAGTCCGGTTTAGACCGGACCTACGGGCCGCCGCAGGCATGCTGCGAATCGGCCATTGCCCAGCTCTGTCCGGTGCGTGCGTTGGTGACGAAATATTCCCGGCCCCGGTCGTCGCCTCCCGGGCAGCGTTTGGGAGTGGAAATCAGGCACATGGTCACCTTGTCGCCGGGCTTGGAGGCGATCAGCGCCTCCTCGCGGGCATAGGAAACCTGGTAGCCTTTGTTGGCATATTCGATGCCGGTTCCGGAGTTGTAATCCTCGTCCTTGACGGGATCCTGGCCGACCCTCGGATGGACGGCAGTCACGTTGGTGACAGCGCATTGGCCGATCTTCTGCGGCAGGGTCGGCGAGGGTTTGGCCCGCCCTGCCGCGATTATATTGGCGGTAACGTCCGCGGGAATGCTGTTGTCGCCGCCGAGTTTCCCAAGGATCGCTATATAGGTGCTGAGAACGCAGGATCGGTCGGAGCCGCAGGCTGAGCGGTCGCTGGTGAAGTCACGCAGCGTCTTGCGGGTCTCAGCCTTGTTGTCCTTTTCGGCCTTTTCCTGGACCCTGGGAAGCACTGTGTCCAATGCCGAAAGGAGCGGGTCGTTGCAGACTATCCGTTCATCGGGCGAGGGGACGCCCTTGCAATCGAACGAGCCGGCATGCGCCGACGTGGCGATCAACATCGTCAAGGCTATCGTCACCGCACGCCACATGGTCATTCCCCAAAAATCCGCTTCCACAGGTGTGCTACTCCCTGAATGAGAAAAAACTAAGTTGCAAGTCACCAACTTTCCTTGTTCCAACTTGAAGTGATCTGCGAACTGGCAATTGCAAGACCCCTCTAAACCATTCGTTAACGATAATGGTGTCTTACTGAGCATCGAGGAATTTGTGCAACGCACGCCTTCCTTTGACCAAAATTGAAAGCGAGAAGCCAAGCTTGGAGCTCAGGGTATCTTGGGGTTAGGGCTAAGCGCATCCAGCGATCAAAGACATACTCGCCTGAGCGCGCTTTTGAACCGCCCGGTCCCTAAAGCCGGGCGTTTGGATTCGGGGATAGTAGATGGAACACGTAGGTTTGGCGGCAGCGGCGAGCGAAGTGAGCCTCTGGTCGCTGTTCATGCAGGCCGGTCTGGTCGTCAAGATGGTGATGATCGGCCTTATCGGCGCATCGGTCTGGACCTGGGCGATCGTGATCGACAAATATATCAGCTTCGGTAAGGCCAAGCGCCAGTTCGACCAGTTCGAACAGGTTTTTTGGTCCGGCCAGTCGCTGGAAGAGCTTTACCGCACGCTGTCGGAGCGGACGAATACCGGTCTTGCGGCGATTTTCGTCGCCGCCATGCGCGAATGGAAGAAGAGCTTCGAGCGCGGTGCGCGGTCGCCGATCGGCCTGCAGATGCGTATCGACCGGGCGATGGACGTGACCATGTCGCGCGAGGCGGAAACCTATGAGGCGCGCCTCGGTTCGCTCGCGACGATCGGCTCGGCCGGCCCGTTCATCGGCCTCTTCGGCACGGTCATCGGCATCATGACGTCGTTCCAGGCGATCGCCGGTTCGAAGTCCACCAATCTCGCGGTCGTCGCGCCCGGTATCGCCGAAGCGCTGCTCGCCACCGCGATCGGCCTTGTCGCCGCTATCCCGGCGGTCATCGCCTACAACAAGTTCATCGCCGATGCCGGCAAGCTCTCGGGCCGCATGGAAGGTTTTGCGGACGAGTTCTCCGCCATCCTGTCGCGCCAGATCGACGAGAAGCTGCAGCCGCGCCAGGCGGCGCAGTAAAAGCCTTTCGGGCTCTCAAGGAGTAACGTCTCATGGGCATGTCGGCCGGAGGAGCAAGGGCATCAGGTGGCGGTCGTCGCAGGCGCGGCGGACGTCGCGGCGGTGCGATCAGCGAAATCAACGTGACGCCGCTCGTCGACGTCATGCTCGTTCTGCTCATCATCTTCATGGTGGCGGCACCGATGATGACCGTCGGCGTACCGATCGACCTGCCGGAAACGCAGGCGAAGGCGATGAATGCCGATACCCAGCCGATTACCGTCTCGGTCAATCCGAAAGGCGAAATCTTCCTCCAGGAAACTCCGATTGGCCTCGACGAGATCGTGCCGAAGCTGCAGGCGATCGCAACGACCGGCTATAACGAGCGCATTTACGTGCGCGGCGATACGACCGCGGCCTACGGCGTCGTCATGAAGGTCATGGCCCGCATCTCTTCTGCCGGGTACAAGAATATCGGCCTCGTGACCCTGCAGGAACAGGAGAAGTGATCGCGGCGCCATGAAGGTCAGTCTCGGCACATCGCTGGTCCTCCACTCGCTGGTCCTCGGCTTGGCGCTCGTTTCGCTGAGCGCGCCCGCGTCTTTCGACGTGGCCGACGTGGAAGCGCTTCCCGTCGACATCGTCCCGGTCGAATCGATCACCCAGACCCAGCAGGGTGACAAGAAGGCGCCCCCCAGCCAGAAGCCTTCGCCCAAGGAAACCAAAAACCAGAAGATTGTCGACAACGCCCAGAACGCCGGCGAGAACAATGTCGACCTGAAGACACCGCCGACGCCGACCACCAAGCCGCAGCCGACTGAAACGACGGCGGCTCCGAAGCCGGTGGAACGGCCGACGCCGACCCCGACGCCTGAACAGAACCAGGTCAAGGATATCGTCAAGGAAGAGACGGCGCCGAAGCCGACCGAGATGGCTGCCCTGCCGCAGCCCAAGCCGGAGATCATGCCGCCGAAGCCGGAACCTACCCCGCCGAAGCCTGAGCCGACGCCACCAAAGCCGGAGGCTGCCAAGCCGACGCCCGCGCCTTTGCAGAGCGAGAACACGTCCGAGACAGGCGAGTTGCCGCAATCGGTTCCGGCGCCGGCTTCGAGGCCGCAGCCGCCGAAGCCCGAACCGCCGAAGGAGCAGGCCAAGCCCGTCGAGAAGCCGGCTGAAAAGCCGGCCGAGACGAAGCCGGTTGCGGCTAAGGCAACTGAAACGGCGAAGACTGACAACAAGTCGACCGCATCCGTCAAACCTTCCGACAAGAAGGAAGGCAA
This sequence comes from Neorhizobium galegae bv. orientalis str. HAMBI 540, assembly GCF_000731315.1. NCBI lineage: Bacteria > Pseudomonadati > Pseudomonadota > Alphaproteobacteria > Hyphomicrobiales > Rhizobiaceae > Neorhizobium > Neorhizobium galegae. The sequence continues at coordinate 2,978,140 of NZ_HG938353.1, read as the reverse complement.
GCAGCAGGAAACCGCCAAGTCGTCGTCTTCGATGGCGAGCGATTTCAACGCCGACCAGATCGCAGCCCTGCTCAACAAGCAGGAGGCATCCGGTGGCGGCGCCAAGCGTTCGAAGGAGGTCGCCAGCATCGGTGCTACGAAGACCATCGGCACCGCGTTGAGCTCCAGCGAGATCGACAACGTCAAGGGACAGATCCAGGGCAACTGGGCGCTGGTCGGCGGCCTGACCGGCGTCTCGGAAGTCCGTGTGAAGATTCGGGTGCAGCTCGATCAGTCCGGCAATATCGTCGGCGAGCCGGAAGTGACCGCCACCGGTGGTCCTGAGGGAACCCGGCGTGCGGTCGAGGGCAGCACGCGCCGCGCCCTGATGAAATCCGCTCCGCTCAAGAATTTGCCCGCCGCAAAGTATGAGGGCGAAAAAGGTTGGAATGTTTTGGTGCTGAACTTCGATCCGTCGGAGTTTGCATTGTGAGCCGGCAGGTATGGAACCGACAGAAGCAGATGAAACGGAACCTGCCCCGAAACTCTCGTATTAAGCTGAAAGGCTTGTTTCAATGATCAAGAGTTCTTTTTTCCGCGCCGTAATGGTGGCCGCGGGGATGTTGACGGCATTGATGGCCGCGACCCCGGCCAACGCTGTCGTCGAGATCAACATCAACAAGGGTAATATCCAGCCGCTGCCGATCGCGGTGACGGATTTCCTGTCGAACAACGAACTCGGCGCACAGATTTCCCAGGTGATCGCAGCGGACCTGCAGCGCTCCGGGCTTTTCGCGCCGATCAACAAAAGCGCCTTCATCGAAAAGATCGCCGATCCCAACAAGGCGCCGCGCTTCGAGGACTGGAAGGTCATCAATGCGCAGGCACTGGTGACGGGCCGTATCACCCGCGAAGGCGACGGCCGCCTGCGTGCCGAGTTCCGGCTCTGGGATACGTTTGCCGGCAGCCAGATGACCGGCCAGCAGTTCTTCACCCAGCCGGAGAACTGGCGCCGTGTCGCGCATATCATCGCCGATGCGATCTACAAGCAGATCACCGGTGAGAACGGCTATTTCGACACCCGCGTCGTGTTCGTCTCCGAAAGCGGGCCGAAGACCGCCCGCCAGCGTCAGCTGGCGATCATGGACCAGGACGGCTTCAACGTCCGCATGCTGACCAACACCAAGGATATCGTGCTGACGCCGCGCTTCTCGCCGAGCCGGCAGGAAGTCACCTACATGTCGTTCGAGGGCAACCAGCCGCGGGTCTATCTGCTGCAGCTGGAGACCGGGCAGCGCGAAGTGGTCGGCAATTTCCCGGGCATGACGTTCTCGCCGCGGTTCTCTCCGGACGGCCAGAAAGTGATCATGAGCCTTCAGCAGGAAGGAAATTCCAACATCTATACGATGGACCTGCGCTCGCGTACCACGACGCGGCTCACCTCCACGGCGGCGATCGACACCTCGCCCTCCTATGCACCGGATGGCGGCCGCATAGCCTTCGAAAGCGACCGCGGCGGACGTCCGCAGATCTACGTGATGAATGCCGATGGTTCCGGCCAGACCCGCATCTCCTTCGGCGACGGTTCCTATTCAACGCCGGTCTGGTCGCCGCGCGGCGATCTGATCGCCTTCACCAAGCAGTCGGGCGGCAAGTTCTCGATCGGTGTGATGAAGCCGGACGGATCCGGCGAGCGCATCCTGACGAGCGGCTTCCACAACGAAGGTCCGACCTGGGCGCCGAACGGCCGTGTGCTGATGTTCTTCCGCCAGAATGCCGGCGCCGGCGGCCCGCAGCTCTATTCCATCGACCTGACCGGCTATAACGAGCTGCAGGTCAAGACGCCTTCCTACGGTTCGGATCCGGCCTGGTCGCCGCTGCTCGAATAGGGCGCCTTGATGAAAGAGGCGGGATTCCGCCTCTTTCCCGCCCCAATCTGCTGAAAATGAACGAAAAGGGACACCGGGAATATTTTGTTAACCATAAGAATTTGAGCATGGTTAACCGAACCCGGTTAGAATCTGGAAACTCTGAAATACTGATCAAGGAGAGACCGGCCATGAGCCGCACCGATACTTCGGCGATGAGCCGCATGCAGATCCTCGCCCGCAATCCTGCCGTTATCGCCCTGACTGTGGCGCTTGCGCTTGCCGGCTGCGCCAACAAGAAGAACCTGCCGAACAATGCCGGTGAGCTCGGCCTCAACGGCGCCGGCGCTGCAACGCCCGGTTCGACCCAGGACTTCACCGTCAATGTCGGCGACCGCATCTTCTTCGACACGGATAGCACTTCGATCCGCGCCGACGCACAGCAGACGCTCGACCGTCAGGCCCAGTGGCTGGGCCGCTATCCGAAATACGCGATCACCGTCGAAGGCCATGCCGACGAACGCGGCACGCGCGAATACAACCTGGCGCTCGGCGCCCGCCGTGCTGCTGCCGCCAAGGAATATCTCGCATCGCGCGGTGTTCCGGCGAATCGCATGAAGACCATCTCCTACGGCAAGGAACGCCCGGTTGCCGTCTGCGACGACATCTCCTGCTGGTCGCAGAACCGTCGCGCCGTCACCGTTCTCGGCGGCGCCGGTATGTAATCCGAGCAACAGCTCGAAAATAAAAGGCGGTCTTCGGGCCGCCTTTTTGTTTTTTCCATAGTTTAGCCCTGTTTTCCGGGATTTTTGACCGGGCGCTCGGTTGCTTTTTGCCGGCAGTTGGAAAAAATCTCCTCTCGCGCCAATCCGGCGCAGACTAAAGAGCAGGACGGACAAAGATGAAGAAACTTGTCTTGGCAGCGATGCTGGGGCTGATGGCGACGAGCGCCCCGGCTGGGGCTTTCGCACTGCCGAAACTCTTCCAGGGCAGCAATCAGCCTGCCGCAGAGCAGCCGCGGGAAACCACTCCGCCCCCGGTCATTCTGGCGCAGAGCAATGATGCCGTCCGTATCCAGCAGCTCCAGGAAGAGGTCCGGCAGTTGAACGGCCGGATCGAGGAAATGAGTTTTCAGCTGCTGCAGATGCAGGAGCAATTGCGCAAGACGCAGGAAGACAACGAATTCCGCTTCCAGGACCTGGAAAAGAAGAAGCGCACTGAAGTGGACGACGCGGGCGGGAAACCGGCCGTGGCGTCCAACCGCGCTCCCGCCGCCCAGCCCCCGTTGCCGCAAGCGACTGCTCCCGCGCAGTCCTCCGACGATGTCGCACGGATCATCGAATCGCCGTCCGGTCAGGGCGTCGGCGGGGCAGCCGCGCCCGGCCGCGCACCGCCACCGACGACGCTCGGGTCGATGGATATCGACCAGAACGGCAATCCGCGCGGCGCCAGCCGTAACGACCGGGCCAACAATGCCGCCGGGCTTCCGGGCGTCGATACCGGCCCGCAGATTTCCGGCAAGACGCCGCCGGCATCGACGGGCAGACCCGATCCGCAGCAGACCGCCTCGCTTGGTAGCGAGAACGATGCCTATCAGACCGCCTATAATCATGTGCTTGCAGGCGACTATCCGCTCGCCGAGAAGGAGTTCAATGGCTACCTGACAGCCTTTCCGAAGGGCGCCAAGGTGGCGGATGCGAGCTTCTGGCTCGGCGAGTCGCAATATTCCCAAGGCAAGTACAACGACGCCGCCAAGACCTTCCTCAACGCGCATCAGACCTATAGCAAATCCGCCAAGGCGCCGGAAATGCTGTTGAAGCTCGGCATGTCGCTTGCCGCACTCGACAATACCGATACGGCCTGCGCAACCCTCAAGGAAGTCACCCGGCGTTATCCGAGCGCGCCCAAGGCCGTGCTCGCCAAGGTGGGCAGCGAACAGAAGCGCCTCGCCTGCTGATCCTCCCGTGACCGCGGGCCCGAAAATCCTGTCGCCCGAACAGGCGACCGCGCGGCTGATCGCCGATATCGCCAGACCCGCGCGCCTTCTCGTCGCCATTTCCGGCGGCAGCGATTCCAGCGGGCTGCTGGTTGCCCTCTCGAAGTCAAATTCTCCCGGCTCCGGCCTGTCGCTTTTCGCGGCGACGATCGATCATGCGCTGAGACCTGGCTCCGCAGACGAGGCGCGCACCGTCGCTGCCCTTTGCGGCCGGCTCGGCATTCCCCATTTCATCCGCCGCTGGGAGGGAGAAAAGCCTGTCACCGGCATTTCCGACGCGGCCCGTGAGGCTCGCTACCGGCTGCTGGTCGAGATTGCGGCCCAGATCGATGCAACCGCCATCCTCACCGGTCATACGCTCGACGATCAGGCGGAAACCATCGCGATGCGCGCCGCCCGCAATGGGGGCGAAGAAAATTCGGGCCTTGCGGGCATGGCGCAGGCCGTGCTGCTCGATCGCCGCCGCTGGCTGCTCCGGCCGTTCCTCAATAGCCGCCGAGCCGATATCCGCGACTTCCTGACCAGGGAAGGGCAGGGCTGGATCGACGATCCCAGCAATCTCGATCCGCACTACGAGCGGGTACGGGTCCGCGGGCGGCTGACGCAGGAAAGGCCGTTCGATGCTGCCGCCCAGGACGTGGCTGCGGTGCGGCGCACCGCGCTTTCCGACGAGGCGGCGCGGCTTGTCCGCGAGCACGTGACGATCCGCCAGGGTATTCTGGCGCATCTCGATACCGCAGGCCTTCAAGGCGAGCCGGCCGTGCGGCGTCATGCACTGTCATTGCTCGCCGCGGTGCTCGGGGGGAGGGCGCATGCACTCGGCAGCGACAGCATGGACCGGGTCATGGTCTTTCTCGACGGTGGCCAGCCTGGACGGATCACCGCCGGCCGGGTGATCTTCGACCGGCGCCGCGACGGGCTTTATATCGTCCGAGAAAACCGCGGCATACTGCCGCTGCACGTTGGCCCCGGCGATACGGCAATCTGGGACGGTCGCTACCGCATCACGAATGCCGGCCCGGACGAGATCGTCGTCGGCCCAACCGCGCCGGATCGCGACGAGGCATTGGCGCTGTTTCCCGGCGTGCCGCCCGCCATCGCCACGCGCGCCGTGGCGGCGATGCCTTTCATCGAAACAAATGCCCTTCTTTCGGCGGATGACCGGCAAAACAAAGAAGTGGCCGAACGAAGTATCGTCCAACCTCTGCTTGCGCCTTTCGACCGCTTTTTGCCGCAGTTCGAGCTTAATCTCGGTATCGAGTTCGCGGTTTTGCTCGGATGCGACGGTTTTCCCCGGCTGCCAGTTAAGGATTCCTCGCGGAAAAGGTAGACGGCGGCTCCTGTTCGCCTTGGCAAGGACTTGCCGCAACCCTATGTTATGCGGCAAGCAAGGCGGCCGCCTCAAGAAGCAGGCCGTCGCAGTCCGGGGAGTTCAATGAACCCAAACTTTCGTAATATCGCCCTCTGGGTCATCATAGCCCTCCTGCTGGTCGCATTGTTCAGCATGTTCCAGACGGCGCCGTCGCAGACCAGCTCGCGTGAGGTCCCGTATTCGCAGTTCCTGCGGGATGTGGATTCGGGGCGAGTGCGGGATGTCGTCGTCACGGGCAACCGGGTGCTCGGCACCTACACCGAGAACGGATCAGGATTTCAGACCTATTCGCCCGTCATCGACGATTCGCTGATGGATCGACTGCAGGCGAAAAACGTCACCATCGTCGCGCGCCCGGAAACGGACGGGTCCTCGGGTTTCCTCAGCTATCTCGGCACGTTGCTGCCGATGCTGCTCATCCTCGGCGTCTGGCTGTTCTTCATGCGGCAGATGCAGGGCGGTTCGCGCGGCGCGATGGGCTTCGGCAAATCCAAGGCCAAGCTCTTGACCGAGGCGCATGGTCGCGTGACTTTTGAGGACGTCGCCGGCGTCGACGAAGCCAAGCAGGACCTCGAAGAAATCGTCGAATTCCTCCGCGATCCACAGAAATTCCAGCGTCTCGGCGGTCGTATTCCGCGCGGCGTGCTGCTTGTCGGTCCTCCGGGCACCGGTAAGACGCTGCTCGCCCGTGCGATTGCCGGCGAAGCGAACGTTCCGTTCTTCACCATTTCCGGTTCCGACTTCGTCGAAATGTTCGTCGGCGTCGGCGCAAGCCGCGTGCGCGACATGTTCGAACAGGCGAAGAAGAATGCGCCCTGCATCATCTTCATCGACGAAATCGACGCTGTCGGCCGTCATCGTGGCGCCGGTCTTGGCGGCGGTAACGACGAACGCGAACAGACCCTAAACCAGCTCCTTGTCGAGATGGACGGGTTTGAGGCCAATGAAGGCATCATCCTGATCGCCGCGACCAACCGTCCGGACGTTCTCGACCCGGCGCTCCTGCGTCCCGGCCGGTTCGACCGCCAGGTCGTCGTGCCGAACCCGGATATCGTCGGCCGCGAGCGCATCCTCAAGGTTCACGCCCGCAACGTGCCGCTGGCACCGAATGTCGACCTCAAGGTTCTTGCCCGTGGAACGCCCGGCTTCTCCGGTGCGGACCTCATGAACCTCGTCAACGAAGCAGCCCTGATGGCCGCGCGCCGCAACAAGCGCATGGTCACCATGAGCGAGTTCGAAGACGCCAAGGACAAGATCATGATGGGCGCCGAGCGCCGCTCGTCGGCCATGACCGAGGCCGAAAAGAAGCTGACCGCCTATCACGAAGCCGGCCACGCCATCACTGCGCTGCATGTCGCCGTCGCCGATCCGCTGCACAAGGCAACGATCATTCCGCGCGGCCGTGCACTCGGCATGGTCATGCAGTTGCCGGAAGGCGACCGCTACTCCATGAGCTACAAGTGGATGGTGTCGCGCCTCTGCATCATGATGGGCGGCCGTATCGCGGAAGAACTCACCTTCGGCAAGGAGAACATCACCTCCGGTGCTTCCTCGGATATCGAGCAGGCCACCAAGCTTGCCCGCGCCATGGTCACCCAGTGGGGCTTCTCCGACGAACTCGGCCAGGTCGCCTATGGCGAGAACCAGCAGGAAGTCTTCCTCGGTCACTCGGTCTCGCAGTCGAAGAACGTTTCGGAAGCAACCGCCCAGAAGATCGACAACGAAGTGCGTCGTCTGATCGATGAGGCCTATACCCAGGCGCGTGAGATTCTCACGACCAAGCACGACGAGTTCGTGGCGATCGCCGAAGGGCTGCTCGAATACGAAACGCTGTCGGGCGAGGAGATCAAGGGGCTGATCAAGGGCAAGAAGCCGTCACGCGATCTTGGCGACGATGCTACTCCGACTCGTGGTTCGGCCGTGCCGAGCGCGGGCCCAAAGAAGGACGAGCCGAAGAGCGGCGAGCCGGAAAGCGGTCTGGAACCGCAGCCGCACTGACCCTTGCTATAAGCATCAAAAGCCGCCGTGGAGTGATCCACGGCGGCTTTTGCTTGGAAGGGTTTATTTATTAGTAACGGGATATAATCGATTTTGACGCTAATTTATGTGCTTGTGCCGTTAAACTATGGCATGAGCCAAGCTTCAGGCCGGTTTTGCCGTCTAACATATTGCAGGGTTCGATTCCCTGCTTAAGACCGCGACGCTCAGGCGCGATGACGAAGGAGCTTACATGACACGCCGCTATTTTGGCACCGATGGCATTCGCGGACAGTCCAATATCCACCCGATGACGCCGGATCTTGCGATGCGCGTCGGCATCGCCGTCGGTACGATCTTCCGCAACGGCAATCATCGCCACCGGGTGGTGATCGGCAAGGATACGCGTCTCTCGGGCTATATGCTGGAAAACGCCATGGTGGCGGGTTTTACCGCCGCCGGCCTCGACGTCTTCCTGCTCGGGCCGATCCCGACGCCGGCCGTCGCCATGCTCACCCGCTCGCTGCGCGCCGATGTCGGCGTGATGATCTCCGCCTCGCACAATCCTTATGAGGACAACGGCATCAAGCTGTTCGGTCCGGACGGCTACAAGCTCTCCGACGAGCTCGAAATGCGCATTGAGGACCTGCTCGACAGCGACCTGCATTCGCAGCTCGCCAAGTCCGGCGACATCGGCCGGGCAAAGCGCGTCGAGGGCGACATCTACCGCTATATCGAACATGTGAAGCGCACGCTGCCGCGCGACGTTACCCTGCATGGCTTGCGGGTCGCGATCGACTGCGCCAATGGCGCAGCCTACAAGGTTGCTCCGCTGGCGCTGTGGGAACTCGGCGCAGAGGTTGTCACCATCGGCAACGAGCCCAACGGCACGAATATCAATCTCGACTGCGGCTCGACCAGCCCGGAAGCGCTGCAGAAGAAGGTGCATGAAGTGCGCGCCGATATCGGCATCGCACTCGACGGCGACGCCGACCGCGTGATTATCGTCGACGAGCGCGGCGAGATCGTCGACGGCGACCAGTTGATGGCAGTTATCGCCGAGAGCTGGGCCGAGGACCAGAAGCTGAAAGGCGGCGGCATCGTCGCGACGGTGATGTCCAATCTCGGCCTGGAACGGTTTCTCAACGGCAAGGGCCTCGATCTGGCACGCACCAAGGTCGGCGACCGTTATGTCGTCGAGCATATGCGCACACATGATTTCAACGTCGGCGGCGAACAGTCCGGCCATATCGTGCTTTCCGATTTCGGCACGACCGGTGACGGCCTCGTCGCCGGCCTGCAGGTCCTGGCGCGGGCCAAGCGCCTTGGCCGGCCGGTCAGCGAGATCTGCCGCCGTTTCGAGCCCGTGCCGCAGCTTCTGAAGAATGTTCGTTTCCAGGGCGGCAAGCCGCTGGAGGACGTAATCGTGCGTCAGGCGATCGCCGATGCGGAAGCCGAACTCGCCGCCAAGGGCCGCCTGGTCATCCGCCCGTCCGGCACAGAGCCGCTGATCCGGGTGATGGCGGAAGGCGACGACCGGGGACAGATCGAGCGCATCGTCGATGGACTGGTCGGCGTCATCGCCAACGTCCGCAACGCGGCCTGACTGCGCAGCAATCCCAATGAAAAAGGCCACCCGCGGTTTTCGCGGGTGGCCTTTATTTTTGCGGCAAGTTCCGGATAGCCGGATCGCCGTTCTTGCTGTCTCAGAACTCTTCCCAGTCCTGCTTTGCGGCAGCGGCATTGCTCTGGAATGACTGCGCGACTTTGGCAACCATTTTGCGGGCCGGCGAGGTGGCCGGGCGGCTGCTGCCGGATGCGAGTGCGGGCGAGCCGCGATGCGAAGACGTTCCCGTTACGGCACCGCCGCCGATATGGAATTGCGACAGAAGCTGGAACAGGCCCTCCGCATCCCGGGCAAGACTGTGCGCCGCTGCGGTGGTTTCCTCGACCATGGCCGCGTTCTGCTGCGTTCCCTGATCCATTGTATTGACCGAGGTGTTGATTTCCTTGAGGCCGATCGACTGTTCCTTCGAGGCTTCGACAATAGCCTCGACATTGCCGTTGACCTGCTGGACCTGGATGACGATCTCCTGCAGGGCCTTGCCGGTTTCCCCGACCAGCGCCACGCCGCTCTTCACGTGGTCGTTGGAGGTGTGGATCAGTTCCTTGATCTCTTTTGCCGCCTTGGCGGAACGCTGGGCGAGTTCCCGCACTTCCTGCGCCACCACCGCGAAGCCCTTGCCGGCCTCGCCGGCACGGGCAGCCTCGACGCCGGCGTTGAGAGCGAGCAGATTGGTCTGGAACGCGATTTCGTCGATGACGCCGATGATGTTGCCGATCTCGACGGCAGACGAATCGATCTTGCCCATCGCGTCGACCGCATCACGGACGACCCGGCCGGAACGCTCGGCATTTTCCTTGGTCATGCGCACCAGGTTGCCAGCATCCTGAGCGCGGTGGCTGGAGTCGGAAACCGTCGTGGTGATCTCTTCCAGGGCCGCTGCGGTTTCTTCGACGGAGGCCGCCTGCTGTTCGGTGCGTTTGGCGAGGTCGTCGGAGGCCGAGCGGATTTCCTGGGCACCGGCGGCTATCGCACTCGCATTCGCGGCAACCTTCTGCATCGCTTCGCGAAGTTTCGCCACTGCGGCGTTGTAGTCGGCCCTCAACTGGTCGAGCGAGGGAGTGAAGGGTGTGTTGATCTCTCGGGTCAGGTCGCCGTTTGCCAGGGCCTGCAGAGCGTCGGCGAGCTGGCGGACCGCCTGGCTCGTCTGTTCTGCGAGCGCACTACGCTCGGTCGCGTCCTGTTCCAGCCTGTGGCGTTCTCCAACGGTCCGCTTAGCCTCGGCATCCGCCTCGCGCTCCGCCTTGATGGAGATGGCCTCCCGAAGGGCGGCCACGGCGCGGGCCAGCATGCCGATCTCGTCGCCGCGCGCCTCGATCGTCCGGTCGCCTTCGAGGTTGCCCGCAGCCATGGCTTTCAGCGATTGCTGCAGCTTGGAGAGCGGTCCAATGATCGAGCGGGCGGTGAAGAAGGCGACAATGATCGAAAGCAGCGCTGCTATGCCGAGGGCGGCCAGCGCAAGGTTTCTAAAGCCGCTCGCAGCGTTGCGGACATCGCCGCCGATCGATTTGTTGAGCGCCTCCTGATAGTCGATGAACTTGTTGATCGCTCCGAGCCAGGAGACGAAGAGGGGACGGGCCTGCTCCAGCAGGATCTTGCGCGCCGCCTCGCCATCACCTTTCTGCTGCAGCGAAATGATCTGGGCAACCAGCGGGTTGGTCTTCGACTGGATGTCGGCGATTTCAGCCAATATTGCCTTTTCCCGATCCGTTGCGCCGGAGGGCGCGCCGACCATATCCGCCATGCGTTTTTCGTTTTCCGCATAGGAGGCCGCGAGCTTGCCGATGAGCGCTTCCGCTTCCTTGCGCTCGGCATCGGACGTGACGAGCGTCACATCGCGTATCGCGATCGCGCGGTCGTGCACGCTGCCGCGATAGTTGATGGCAAAGCGCTGCTTGACGCTGTTGACGTCATTCACGGTTTCGAGGTTGTTGTCGATCGTCGCAACCTGGCTGGTGGAGTAGAAAGTCAGGCCGATCATCAGGAGAAGCAAAAAGCCGAACCCGACAGCCAGTCGGAATGCTATGCCGAATGTTTTGACATTGCTCATGGACAGTTCTTTCTTTTGCGGCGCCTCGCGTCGCAGCTATACGCGGTCGATCTTCTCCGGAAGAGCATCAGGATATTTCATGGCGGCAATTTCGATTGAAGTTGCTTGTTCGGTGAACAAGATGTCCCCGATTGAAACGCATCGGCAAACTCCCTCCACTCATTCGGCCCCTGCAGATCTCCCGGTATTTCCCAGCTCCGAATATGCTAAAAGTATGCATCTATGGTTTATAAAGAATTAATTGTTTATCTAAGCTTAAATTACCTTTTGCTAACGCCGCTTCTACTGAAGTAAATGAAGCCAATAGTTTGGCGGCTGGCGTGGATATGGCCTGCCTTGCTCGGTCAGCCTACAAAAGAGGGATCCGTTCGACGCGAACGCCTTGTCCAACTCTCTCAACATAAGTTTAATTGTAGAATTTCCGGCTGTTTTAGGAAAACGCGCGGTAAACAAGCATGGTTAAGCGAGACTTAACCTTTGTCGATCATCATCCACAGCGGATCAACCCGTTGGCTGCCCGCTTTGCATGCCATACGCGATACGAGCTTTGGAGATGAACCCATGAAAAAGTTGCTGGCCAGCGCTTTTGCGCTGACATTGACGGTGAGTGCCGCCAATTCCGCCGATCTTTACCAGCCGCAGCCGGAGCCTTATCAGGATGCGCCCGAAGTGACCGTTCAGGAGGCTACCGGCTGGTACCTTCGCGGCGACGTCGGCTATTCCTTCAAGAAGTCGCGCGGCACCGATTTCTACCAGGGTACCGGCGGACCCGGCGTGGCGCTTGCAGAATTCGGCCGCTCCGACCTGCGTGATGCCTTCACGCTCGGGGGCGGTGTCGGCTACCAGATCAACAGCTACCTGCGCACCGACGTCACCCTCGACTACATGTTCAACAGCAAGTTCCGCGGCTCCACGTCCGGCAGTTGCGGTGTCGCCGCCGCGTGTACCTCGACCGACCTGGCCTCGATGCACGCCTATTCGCTTATGGCCAACGCCTATGTCGATCTCGGCACCTATGGCTACTTCACACCTTATGTCGGTGGCGGTATCGGTGGCACCTATGTCAAGTGGTCGAACCTGCGCAACACGTCCTGCGCCGACAGCGGCGCCGGTTGCGACCCGGAAGTCACGCATGGCGGCGAAAAGAGCTGGCGCTTCACCTATGCGCTCATGGCCGGCGCATCGATCGACGTCACCTGCAACGTCAAGGCCGATGTCGGCTACCGCTTCCGCCATGTCACGGGCGGCGACATGTTCGGTTACTCAACGGGCGGCGGCCCGGGCAAGGACAAGGGCTTCTATTCGCATGAAGCCCGCGTCGGCGCCCGCTACATCTTCGGTGGCTGCGACACGCCGCCGGCTTACGAGCCCCCGCCGCAGCCGATCGTCTACAAGTAAGGTTTATCCATCTCCAAGCGAAAGCCGCCTTCGGGCGGCTTTTTGCGTTTGCGGCGGCAAAGCTGCGGCAGAAATTTGTCCGTGGGCGACATTACCCGCTTGACTGTGAAGGCGCTCAGGCATAACCACGGCGGCGGGACACCCTTCCCCAACGAAGGGCCATCTATCTGGAAGGATAGCCATATGGCAAACGCCGCAAAACCGGACCTGTGTCCGAACAATACCCATTTTTCTTCTGGCCCTTGCTCGAAGCGCCCCGGTTGGTCGCTCGAAGCGCTTTCCGACGCCCCTCTCGGTCGCTCGCACCGTGCCAAGGTCGGCAAGGCAAAGCTCAAGCAGGCCATCGACCTCACCCGTGAAATTTTGGGCGTGCCGGCGGATTACCGCATCGGCATCGTGCCGGCTTCCGATACCGGTGCCGTCGAAATGGCGCTCTGGTCGCTGCTCGGCGAGCGCGGCGTCGATATGCTGTCCTGGGAAAGCTTTGGCGCCGGCTGGGTCACCGACGTCGTCAAGCAGCTGAAGCTCAAGGACGCGCGCAAGATCGAAGCCGGCTACGGCCTGCTTCCGGACCTTTCCACGGTCGATTTCGACCGCGACGTGGTCTTCACCTGGAACGGCACCACCTCGGGCGTCCGCGTTCCGAACGCCGACTTCATTCCGGCAGACCGCAAGGGCCTGACCATCTGCGACGCCACCTCGGCGGCTTTCGCGCAGGACATGGACTTTGCCAAGCTCGACGTCGTCACCTTCTCCTGGCAGAAGGTTCTGGGCGGAGAGGGCGGTCATGGCATGCTGATCCTCAGCCCCCGCGCTGTCGAGCGCCTGCAGACCTACGTTCCGGCCTGGCCGCTGCCGAAGATCTTCCGCCTCACCTCGGGCGGCAAGCTGATCGAAGGCATCTTCGTCGGCGAGACGATCAACACGCCGTCAATGCTCTGCGTCGAGGACTATATCGACGCGCTCAACTGGGCAAAGTCGGTCGGCAGCCTTGAAGGCCTGATCGCCCGCGCCGACGCCAATGCCCAGGTCATCCATGACTTCGTGGCGGCCAATGCCTGGATCGACAACCTCGCCGTCGACCCGTCGACGCGCTCCAATACCTCGGTCTGCCTCAAGATCGCCGACGCCGATGTCGCCGCTCTCGATACCGACGCGCAGGAAGCCTTTGCCAAGGGCATGGTGTCCATCCTCGAAAAGGAAGGCGTCGCGCTCGACATCGGTGCCTATCGCGATGCGCCGTCCGGTCTTCGCATCTGGGCCGGCGCCACGATCGAAGAAGCCGACATGAAGGCTCTGATGCCTTGGCTCACCTACGCTTTCGAAACGCAGAAGGCTGCGCTTTCCAAGGCCGCCGCTTAAAGCAAGTCGCGTATCCGGCTCCGCTGATGAAGCGGAGCCCATTTCCTCATTCACGACAGAAACTTTTTCAGGAGGCCCACTGATGGCACCTCGCGTTCTCGTATCCGACGAACTGTCGGAAACCGCCGTCCAGATCTTTCGCGATCGCGGCGTCGAAGTCGATTTCCAGCCGAAGCTCGGCAAGGACAAGGAAAAGCTTGCCGAGATCATCGGCAACTATGACGGTCTTGCGATCCGGTCCGCCACCAAGGCGACCGAAAAGCTGATCGCGGCCGCGACCAATCTCAAGGTCATCGGCCGCGCCGGCATCGGCGTCGACAATGTCGATATCCCGGCCGCCTCGCGCCGCGGCATCATCGTCATGAACACGCCGTTCGGCAACTCGATCACCACGGCCGAGCACGCCATCGCCCTGATGTTCGCCGTCGCCCGCCAGCTTCCGGCAGCCGATGCCTCGACCCAGGCCGGCAAGTGGGAAAAGTCGCGCTTCATGGGCGTCGAGATCACCGGCAAGACGCTCGGCGTCATCGGCGCCGGCAATATCGGCGGCATTGTCTGCAAGAAGGCGATCGGCATCGGCATGCATGTTCTTGCCTATGATCCCTTCCTGTCGACCGAGCGCGCCGAGGAAATGGGCGTCACCAAGGTCGAACTCGACGAGCTCCTCGCCCACGCCGACTTCATCACCCTGCATGTGCCGATGACCGACAAGACCCGCGGCATTCTCGGCAAGGAAGCGCTCGCCAAGACCAAGCCCGGCGTTCGCATCATCAACTGCGCCCGCGGCGGCCTCGTCGATGAGGCAGCGCTTGCCGAAGCCATCAAATCCGGCCATGTCGCCGGTGCCGGTTTCGACGTGTTCGAAGTCGAGCCCGCTACCGAAAGCCCGCTGTTCGGCCTCGAAAACGTCGTCTGCACGCCGCATCTCGGCGCCTCGACCACCGAAGCGCAGGAAAACGTCGCTCTGCAGGTCGCCGAGCAGATGTCGGATTACCTGATCAAGGGCGCCGTTTCGAACGCCATCAACATGCCGTCGATCACGGCGGAAGAAGCGCCGCGGCTGAAGCCGTTCATCCGGCTTGCCGACGTGCTCGGCGCATTCGTCGGCCAGGTCACCGAGGATGCGATCAAGGAAATCGAGATCCTCTATGACGGCTCGACCGCCGGCATGAACACCAAGGCGCTGACCAGCGCGCTGCTCGCCGGTCTCATCCGTTCGCAGGTTTCCGACGTCAACATGGTTTCGGCGCCGATCATGATCAAGGAAAAGGGCATCATCCTTTCCGAAGCCAAGCGCGACAAGTCGGGCGTCTTCGACGGCTATATCAAGCTGACGGTGACCACCGACACGATGACCCGTTCGGTTGCCGGCACGGTCTTCTCCGACGGCAAGCCGCGCTTCATCCAGATCAAGGGCATCAACCTCGATGCGGATGTCGGCGCCAACATGGTCTACATCGCCAATACGGACGTTCCCGGCATGATCGGCTTCATCGGCACGACGCTCGGCAATGCCGGCGTCAACATCGCCAACTTCCATCTCGGCCGCGACAAGGAAGGCGGCGATGCGATCGCTCTCCTTTATGTCGATGGTCCGGTTCCGGCCGACGTACTGGCGAAACTGACCGCCAATCCGGCAGTCCGCCAGGCCAAGCCGCTGGCGTTCAACGTCGACTGAGGTCGCGAAAGCTGTCCACGACTGTCATGGTCGTGAGGGTTTTCCGAGCAACACGAAGGCCTCCGGCGAACACCGCCGGAGGCCTTCGTCGTTTATCCGTCCGGCATATCCTGCATGTCGGAGAGCTCGATGCCATGGGTGTCGAACCACCACTCTGGGCTCATGCCGGGATGCCTTTCCCGCAGGTGGAGATATCTGGCCCGAAGGCGGTCCTGGCGTTCGCCCTCCTCGATGAAGAAGGGATGGTCGAGCGTGCCGCCCATCCGATGCAGGCGTCGGAGCAGTTTGCGCAGGACGTAACCCTGCTCCTTGTTTCCCGGATGGTAGCCGCTTTCGATGACCTTCATGATTGCGCCACTCAGCGTTTCGAGTACATCCTGCGGCGGCGTGCCGTTGATGAGCATGTCGAGACGATCGGCGCCGAAGCCGACATCGATGCAGGTTCCGAGCGGATTGACGATGTTGCCGATCTCCACCCCGTCCTTGTAGAACTCGGTGCTGTATCCCGTAATGCTGCCATCGCTCCAGGTACATTCCGGATCTGGGACGATCGGAAGGCGTCCGCGGTAATGCGGCGTCCAGTCGGCGAGGCGGTCCGGATGAATGGTGACATGATCCGGCACAAGACCGAGCGTTCGCAGGAACTCAAGCCAGAAATCGATGGCATCGCCAACGCTCATCTCCCGGAAGGAGAAGAGGCCGAGCATGGTGAAGTGAAGGAAGTGGGTTCCGTCTCCGATTTCATCCAGATCGCCGAGACGCAGGCATGCCTGGCTGTTTGCGACGGTTCCCTCATGGGAAGGATCGGAGAAGAGGGGTTTGTACTGCTGCATGCCAGCGCTGCAGAAGAGCGTGGTGGCGTCATGCGGCCTTACGGATTCAAAGGTTTCGAAATCGATTCCCTTTGAACGGCAGAAGTCTTGATAGTGCCGGATCAGGCGTCCCGCGGTGTCATAGGCAACCTCCTTTACGTTTGTGTGCCTGGCCAAAAGGTAATGCCATTCCGCATGCCGTGCAATGCGGGATGCAAGGACAATCTCTCGGGGTAAGACGGCCCGCGCCGGGATGTCGCAGGCCAATACCGCGATTTTCTCCTTTTGGTTGTATTTTTGGAGCTTGGCTCCCGTTTCAAACTTGGTTATCTACTTCAACGGGAAAAATGGACGGCGGATCTAAAATTCGAAACCGTCCATCGCTATATAGACCGGGAACACCGCGATAGAGCGGTTTATGAGGAGAAAACGATGTTATCGAAGCTTCGGCGTTTCAAGAACCTGTTCGCGATCCTGGCGATCGGGATGGCGGTTTCCTTGACCGCCGTGGATTTGGCTGAGGCGCGCCGCGCCAGCGGCGGCGGTTTTGGCAGCCGCGGCACGCGCACATTCTCGGCTCCGGCGACCACCAATACCGCGCCCACGGCGCCGACCGGCATCAACCGGTCGATGACGCCCAACACGCAGCAGAACGCCACGACGCCGCAGAACGGCTTTGGCCAGCAGGCAGCGCAGCAGCCTCGTCGCGGCCTCTTCGGTGGCATGTTCGGCGGCCTGCTCGGCGGTCTCGCCCTTGGCGGCCTGATCGGCATGTTCATGGGTACCGGTTTCGGCGGCATGGCCGGCATGCTTGGCATGTTGCTGCAGATCGCGCTGATCGGCGGTCTCGCCATGCTGGCTTTCCGTTGGTTCGCCCGCCGTCAGCAGACGGCCGGCGGCCCGGCAGGGGGCATGAACACCGGGTTTGGCCAGCCGCGCAACGCCTATGATGCGCCGAGCCAGAACACCTCGTCCTTCCAGATCCCGAAGATCGGGTCGCTGGGTGGCAGCGGACAGGGCGGTTTCGGCGGCGGCCAAAATGCCGCTCCGCGTCAGGCCGGGCCTGAAACCGACGAGGTCGGCATCACCAACCGCGACCTCGACCAGTTCGAGAAGCTGTTGACCAATGTCCAGTCTGCCTATGGCGAAGAGGACTATGCGAAGCTGCGCAGCCTCACCACGCCGGAGGCGATGTCCTATCTGGCGGAAGAACTCGGCGAGAACGCTACCAAAGGCGTCAAGAACGAGGTGAAGGACGTGAAGCTGCTGCAGGGCGACCTCGCCGAAGCCTGGCGCGAAAACGGCCAGGACTATGCGACCGTCGCGATGCGCTATTCGAGCGTCGACTACATGAAGGATCGCAAGACCGGCGCAGTCGCCGAAGGCGATCCGAACGCGGTGACCGAAACCGTCGAAGTCTGGACCTTCGTGCGCAAGCCCGCCAACGACTGGCAGCTTTCGGCGATCCAGGCAGCCGCTTAACTTCGAAGCCGCGCGACGGTCTTTTCGTCGCGCTCGCCATCAAAGAATTGCTCAAGGGCTCGCTCGAAAGGCGAGCCCTTTTTGCCGACCGCCTCGAACAGCGTCATCGAGCTCTTGAATTTCATGTCGTCGGGCGAGCCGAGGATCGCGTGCGCTGAAAGATCCGGATGGGAGAGCATCGCGTCGGTGCATTCGATGAGCCGGGGCCCAAGCAGGGGATGTTCCAGATAGGCTGTTGCCTCCGCCCTCGAGCCGATTGCGAAGCGCTGGGACATGATCGAGAAGCCAAGCCCCTCCACCTGCGGGAAGATGTACCACATCCAGTGGGAGCGCTTTTTGCCATCGCGCAGCTCGCCGATGACGCGCTCATAGACCGGCGCTTGCGCGTCGACAAAGCGCATAAGGTCGAATTGCATTGTCTCTCCGTCCTGATCGCCCTGTTGCCACAAATCACCCCAGGCCAAGAAGACTCTCAAATCATGAAATTTTTGCGGCCGCTCTTTCCGATGCTGCATCGCACCCTAGCTGAGGAGGTATGGAACGCTTCATTCAGGAATTCCGGAATGATACGGCCTGGTTGCCGGACTGGCTTGTCAGCTGCGGTGTCATGGCCGTAGCATTTCTGATCGGGCTTGCGATCCAGCGGTTCGGATTTCGCTTTCTGACGCGGCTGGTCGAGAACAAGGACCTGTTCTGGCGGTCGCTGGTGTCGCGCACGCGGCGGCCGATGCGGCTGGCGATCCTCACCTGGACGCTGTCGCTCGGCGCGACCATTGCCCCGCTGAGTGCCGGGCAGGCGGAGGTGATACGTCACCTGCTGCTGCTCGGCTTCATCATCGTCGTCGGCTGGATGGTGAAGATCGCCCTGCATGTATGGATGATCGTCTATCTGCGCCGCTTCAAGCTCGATGCGGAAGACAATCTGCTCGCCCGCACCCATGTCACCCAGTCGCGGATCGCCGAGCGGATTGCGAGCTTCATGATCGTGGCGATCACCATCGCCGCGATGCTGATGACCTTCCCGGCCGTGCAGCAATACGGCGTCAGCCTGCTCGCCTCCGCCGGCGTGGCGGGCGTCGTGCTGGGCCTTGCGCTCCAACCGGTGCTGAAGAACATCTTTGCCGGCATCCAGCTCGCCATCACCCAGCCGATCCGCATCGACGACGCACTGATCGTCGAGGGCGAATGGGGCAATGTCGAGGAGATCACCTCCACCTATGTCGTGGTGAAACTGTGGGACTGGCGGCGGATGATCCTGCCGCTCAGCTATTTCATGGAAAAGCCGTTCCAGAACTGGACGCGCGACAGTACGGCGCTGATCGGCACGGTGATGATCTATCTCGACTATTCGGTTCCGGTAAATGCGGTGCGCCGCAAGGTCGAGGAAATTGCCGCGGCATCAAAACTCTGGGACAAGCGGGTTGTTGCCGCGCAGGTGACGGATTTCCGGGAAAATGTCATGGAGATCCGCATTCTCGTCTCGGCCTCCAATGCGCCGAGAACCTTCGATCTCAGATGCGAGGTCCGCGAGAAGATTATCGACTTCATCCAGCGCGAATATCCGGCTAGCCTGCCGCGGGTGCGGGCGGAAGGTGCCGCCAGCAGCGTCAGGGCGGCTGCCGGCAAGACGGTACGGCATGGCGTGCTGCAGCCGTGATTGCGGCCTTGACCGTTTGTTCATGCCGGCGGCCTAGAATAGCCGATCTCGGCGCGGAGATGGGGCGATGGTACTGAACTGGGCGATCTTCCTTGGCGGCATCGGATACCTGACCTATGCGGTTGCCTCGGCAATGGCCGGGCAGGAAATTTTCCTGTTCGGCGACGGCGGCCTGTTCCTGCGCTATGCGGAGCACGGCACCCTTGTCAGGCTCTATTTCGGTCTTATCGCCCTCTGCACGCTGTTTGCCGGCATCTTCGTCGTCGGCAGCCTTGTGCCCGAGACGGAGTTCGGGCGGATGACCAGGAGCCTGTGGGCCTGGCTTGAAAAACTGCCCGGCCGATGAGCCGATTCGCGCACCTCCTTGCGCAGGCCACAAATCCTTTCTATATCCGGCAACAATTGCCTTCGACGGCCGATCCCGCCGCAGGTCTTCAACACGCCGCTTCTATCATCTGGACGGGTGGCTTCGAGATACCGAGAGAGTTCCGTGAACACGCTGGATTTTGACAAGAGGCCGGAAGACACACGTGTTGTCGTTGCCATGTCGGGGGGAGTGGATTCCTCCGTCGTTGCCGGTCTGCTCAAACGCCAGGGTTATGACGTGCTCGGCATCACGCTGCAACTCTATGATCATGGGGCGGCCGTGCACCGCGCCGGTTCGTGCTGCGCCGGCCAGGACATCGACGATGCGCGGCGTGTTTCCGAAACGCTCGGCATTCCCCACTACGTGCTCGACTACGAAAAGCGGTTTCGCGAAACGGTGATCAACCCGTTCGCCGAAGCCTATGCGATGGGCGAAACGCCGATACCCTGCGTTGCCTGCAACCAGACGGTCAAGTTCGCGGATCTGCTGGCGACGGCCAAGGAGTTGGGTGCCGATGCGCTGGCGACCGGCCATTATATCCGCTCCTCCGCCAATCCGTCGCCGGGCAATCTGAACCGCCGCGCGCTGTTTCGTCCGATCGACAGCGATCGCGACCAGAGCTGGTTCCTGTTCGCAACGACCCAGGAGCAGATCGACTACCTGCGCTTCCCGCTCGGCGGCATGTCGAAGGCGCAGGTGCGCGAGCTGGCCGAGGAGATGGGCCTTGTCGTCGCCAAGAAGGCCGACAGCCAGGACATCTGTTTCGTGCCGCAGGGCAAATATGCCGACATCATAGCCAAGGTGAAGCCGAACGCGGCACTCGCCGGCGATATCGTGCATATGGACGGGCGCGTGCTCGGCCGCCACGAAGGCATCGTGCATTATACGATCGGCCAGCGCCGCGGCATCGGCATCGCCACCGGCGAGCCGCTCTACGTCGTTTATCTCGATGCCCGCTCGCGTCGGGTGATCGTCGGGCCGAAGGAAGCGCTGGATACCCATCGCGTCTATCTGCGCGACGTCAACTGGATCGGCGACGGTGCGCTTGCTGAGGACACGAGGGGCGGCTTCGCCTGTTTCGCCAAGGTGCGGTCGACCCGTCCGCCGACGCCGGCGGTCCTTCATTCCGACGAACACGGCGTATATGTCGATCTGGCGATCGGCGAGGCCGGCGTCGCTCCAGGCCAGGCCTGCGTGCTCTATTCAGCCGAAGGCGCGGATGCGCGCGTTTACGGCGGTGGTTTCATCGAGCGTTCGGAACGGGCGACCGAAGCCGAAATCGCCCTGAAGGCTCTGCTTTCGACACCCGTCGCTGCCTGAAACGTGCACTAACCGGGGCTCACGAAATTGCCGTCGGTTTTTGCCCAGACCCTGCTTGACACTTTAGTGACGGGGGACTTATAAGCCGCACGACCAAAGCGGAACCGGCCACGCCGGAACTTCCGCAGTCCCTGTGGCGGGGTAGCTCAGTTGGTGAGAGCGCAGGATTCATAACCCTGAGGTCGGCAGTTCAATTCTGCCTCCCGCTACCATTCAGTTCAGCGAAATCGGTTTCAGCGGCGCATTCTCGGAATGGCGTCGACATTTCCGTCGGTTCGCGGATATTTATCTCAGCCGTCTCAGCTTTTCCCCGAGGCTCACGTCTCAGGGAGTCACCGGAATGCCACCCATGCATGTACCAGTCCAGCGGGTGAAAAGGCTAAGGTCTTCATTCTGGTTCGAGCTTGCGGCTATGGATTTCCGCCAGAGCAAGCCCAGCTTCGCCGGCGACCGAATAGATCAGGTAACGCCTTCCATCTTCTTCGTAGACCGCTGGATCACGAAGTTGCCTAACAGGTTCATCTGCAGGACCAATCACTGATGGTTCGATGGGAAGTCGTCCGCCTTCCCAATCCCGCTCTGGCGCAAGTAAGATCTTTGAGGGTCCTTCCCGCCATGTCAACCATTCACCGTCGAGCCGCACTTGAGCGTACAGCAGGCACTCAGGCGCATCGCCTCGATTGCTATAGACAACGTGAAGGACATTGTCTTCTACCCATACTGCGGAATGGCGCATATGACGCGTGAACAGCATAGGCCCAGCGCTAAATCCAGAGATGCCGTCAGATGACCGGTAAATCTGCCCTGGCATCGTAATTGCGTACACCCAAGGACCGTGAGTGAATAACCGGGCGTACGGGTTCATCAGATTGCCAGGTTGGGCTGTGAAGTGAATGCCATCAGGCGATACCGCCAAGCGTGTAAACTGGTTCTTGATCTCGTCGCCGCCGTGAAAAAACATGCGGAATTGCTTCTTTTCATGATCGATGACGATCTCCGGGGACGCCAAATGGTGGGTGAAACCGGATTTCGAAAGCGGAAGTGTTCCGTCCTCGTAGATGATCCACGGGCCTGTCAGACGATCTGCATATGCAAGGCGGATATGATCTCCTCGATGATGGGCAAAATAGAGATAGTAACGTCCCAGGGCGCGCTCCACCCAAGAAGGGACCCTGATCAGGCTCGG
Source organism: Neorhizobium galegae bv. orientalis str. HAMBI 540 (assembly GCF_000731315.1). Lineage (NCBI taxonomy): Bacteria > Pseudomonadati > Pseudomonadota > Alphaproteobacteria > Hyphomicrobiales > Rhizobiaceae > Neorhizobium > Neorhizobium galegae. The sequence goes on along the minus strand of NZ_HG938353.1, from coordinate 2,956,012 downwards.
TCCATTGATGTTAGTCCCGATCCGCGGCGACATGGCGGGCACGATGATGGGCCGGTCCAGAAGCCGCACCGCAACGAGTTCATTGTTCTCCATGTCTTACCTCCCAGTCGCGCGGTCAGGTTACCGGCTCCCGGTTCGGAGTAAACAGCCTTAGTGAGCGAAACATCTTTCTCAAATCGGCAACGCTGAGAGCTACCTCATCGGCGACATAGCGGGCCTCGAATCCGGATCTTTCGGTCTTTGCGAAAACACTCTTGGCATATTGCTGCCTTCTCGAAGGTACCTGGCGTTCGTAAGATTGTGGTGCCGTAGACGACGGCAGACTCGGGAGGATGCCAAGAACGAACGGAACCTGTCGGTGAAGGAGATACCCAGAACTTAAAGAGCTGCGAGCAACACTTCGTTCGCAAAACGTATTTCTGCAGAAGACCGATGGTTATGCCAACAATCCAGAATCCGCGCTGGAAGAAATCAGCTGAAAAGTACCCATCCAGATAAACAACCTGGCTGTCCTGTTGTTCAATCGTGCAGGCGCATCATCTTGAGGAGGACGTGATGATTTCGAAAGTGTTGAAAAGCTTTGCCCTGGCCAGCCTGGCCATAGGTCTGGCGACTGTTGCCCATGCTCAACAACCCTGGGAGGACGTTGTCAAGGCGGCGAAGAAGGAAGGAACTGTCACGCTCTACACGTCGCAGGTCGGCGTCCCTCAGCTTGACGAGATCTTGTCTGCATTCACGGACGAGTACGGGATCAAGGCGCTGAAGCTCGAACTTCGAGGGAGCGAGTTATTTGAGAAACTGCGTCTTGAACTGGCGACCAACCGTGGTGTCGCGGACATGTCCTTCAGCGGAGGTTCCGTGTCGCTTGAGGCAATGGGCGTGCTCGACAAACACGGTTCCATACCCAATGCAACTCGGCTAGCACCCGACTTTGCAGGGAGCGAACTGAGGCTGCCGATCTTTTCGCAAAGCATGGGTATCGTGGTCAATGCTTCAGTGCCAAAGGAGAAACGCCCGAAAAGCTGGGCGGATCTCGCGGATCCTGCTTGGAAGGGCAAGATCCTGTCCGACGATTTTCGCTCCGTTGGAGGCGGCGGCCTGTTTTTTGCTGTAACCTACGACAAACTCGGCGAGGATTATCAAAAGCGCCTTGCTGAAAACAAGCCCGCCTTCACTCGTGAAATTCGAGACAGCCCTCGTCGTGTCGCGCGCGGTGAGTACCCGATCTACATTCCCTTCATTCTGCCCGATACGCTGCTGAACAAGGGTTTGCCACTTGAGGTCATTCTTCCGTCTGAGGGTCTTGTTTATGGCAACTTCGATGGAGCCGTGGTCAAGAACGCGCCACATCCCAATGCTGCCCGGGTGCTCTTGAATTTCTTCCTCTCTGACAAAGCCCAGCTCATTTATGCAGGTTCCGCACGGCGCCCGACAGTTACCGGTCTTGAGGATCGGTATCCTCCTAACGTCAAAGATTTTTTGCAGGCTCCGTTGCTCGGCACGCAGGAGGACGCAACGGCTCGAGCCGAAATGCTCAAGCGCGCGACAGAAATGTACAAATGAGGCAATGCGAGTGATGTTGGATGGCAATCGCTTGTGGGATGATCTTCTCATCCACGCCGGCTTTGGGGATAAGGCGGCCGGCGGTGCTGGGGATCACGCAACAGCAAGCTGGATCGCTGGCGAGCTTTCCAAGGTTGGATATCAGCTGGAGACAATACCCGTTCCTGTGCCGACATTTCGGTCGCGTCGATGTGAGCTGGTAGGGCAGGGTTCCTCGGTTGAGGTCTACCCTCAGTCCGTTGTTTTCCCAACACCGGATCATGGCGTGGAGGGGCGATTGGCGATAGTTCATAGCCTTTCTGACGCACAAAGAGCGGCAGGCTGCATTGCCGTCATTCTGCTGCCCTATGGTCGTCATGCGGCGATCTGGACGTCAGTCGTTGGACCACTCTTGGAAGCGGTTACAAAAGCCGACGCTCTGGCTGCAATCATTCTGCCGTTCGGCCCGACCGGCGAGATTGTCGGCTTGAACTCTTATGCGGACCGGCCGTTCGTTCCGTTGCCCCTGGCCATTGGTCGTCCGCTTGATTTGCCTTGCTACGCGGCGATGGCTTCTGCCGGACAGCCTGTAAGGCTGTACCTAAGTGGAGACGTGGAAACAGGCGACAGTCCAACGTTGGTCGCGCGGATGGCTCGTGGCGATCGGTGGATTGTGCTGTCCACTCCTCGATCTGGTTTCTTCACATGCTCGGTCGAACGTGGCACTGGTACGGCAGGTTTTCTTGAGATCGCCCGGTGGCTGCCAAGAGCGTTTCCTGCGCACTCCCTGTTCTTGATGAACAGCGGAGCCCATGAGCTGAGGTTTGCAGGGACTCACGCGGCTTTGGACCTGGCGCCCGCACCCGATAAGACAGATGTTTGGGCACATTTTGGCGCGGGATTAGCGTCTCGCGCTCGAACGGAAATTCGTGGTGGTCGAATGCTTGACGTTGCGGATTTCAACCGCATTTGCATGGTGACGCCCGCTTTGCGCGAAGCGGCAGGGGCAGCTTTTGCCGGTTTGCCAGGATTGGACGATCCGCAGCACGTGTTATCGGAAGCGGGCGAATTATCCACGATCGTACAGAAAGGTTACAAGAAGGCTTTCGCCTGCTTAGGGGTCAACTGGAGCTGCCATACCAGGCTCGATCTTCCGACGGAGGTTTCACGGAGCCTACTCGAGCCGGTGATCGAAGCGCATCGTCGCTTGATAGAGGTCTCTGTTCACGGCAAGTGATCGAGTACAGCATCTTCTCGCTCGATGTTCTATCCGGCTATCCTGTTCGGTCTCGTCGGCTACATCCTGCGGAGCCAAAGATGGAAGAGTATCTGCGACGCGCTCGGCGCAGACCAAACTATTCAACGGTGACCAAAACTAAAAGTTGACTCCTTGGGGATTTCCTTCTATTGATGGTTTATCGATCTTTTGCTTGCTGAACTTTGGTTTCCGCGCGATTGGCACCGCGCCTGACGAACTTCCCTTTCAAAATCAATCGCTATCACCATCCGCGAGGCTCTGGCCTTGCGGTCGCTTAATCTTGCTTTGAAAGGGTTCATCATGACCACAGGCACAGTAAAATGGTTTAACTCCACCAAGGGCTTCGGCTTCATCCAGCCCGACAATGGCGGCGCAGACGCGTTCGTTCACATCTCGGCCGTCGAACGCGCCGGAATGCGCGAAATCGTCGAAGGCCAGAAGGTGGGTTACGACCTCGAGCGCGACGTGAAGTCGGGCAAGATGTCGGCCTGCAATCTTCAGGCTGCTTGATTTTAGGTTCCTGCTTTCCTTTGACCACGGATGTACTGGCACTGTCGAAAGCAAGATATCTGCGAGGCCAGGCAAACAGCCTGGCCTTTTCTGTTTCTCGCGACTTAATTTTTGGATCACTCATGACGCAGACACATTCGAAATCCCGACAGCAGGCCGAGATCGCATTTGGCCACACGCAGGCACAGTTCTTTGCGCGCGACCATGCCGTGGAGGAGCTCGACGCGCTCGTTCAAGCCCGCGAAGCAAAGACATTGCGGCTCCGTGAAGCCCGCCTTGCAAAAGAAGCTCAGGAAATTGCGGCCGCTACCGAGGCTCTCATCAGCAGACGCCTCAGAAAATCTTGATCCCCCGCGAGGGTGATCTTTCTCCCTGCAAACGGGACAGACGCCCGGGGTATACATGACGACGCACGACAACGAAGACCGACTCGACTGGGGACCCGAGCAGCTCCGCCATGCGCTGGATGCAGCCGGAGTAGCCCTGTGGTCCTGGAACGTCGACACCGACGCCTTCGTGATGGACGCGCACGGCTACAGCCTATGGGACGTCTCGCGGAAAGCATTGCTGATGTTCGAGGACCTGTCTGCGAAGGTCCACCCCGCCGACCGCGATCGCGTCAGGGCGGCATTCGCTGCTACGAGGGCCGTCGTCGGTCCTTATGAGATCGACTTCAGGATATTGGTCGGGCCAGACGTCAGATGGATTTCCGCCCGCGGGCAAGGCAGTGACGCGGGTATCAGAGACCGGATCATGACCGGGATTTTCCTCGACGTCACGGGTCGTAAGCAGGCCGAGGAAGGCCATGAACTTCTGGCCGGCGAAATGAGCCACCGCGTCAAGAACCTGCTGGCTTTGGCATCGGGCCTGACGAAGATCACCTCGCGGTCGTCCAGTTCAATCGACGATATGACCAAGCAGCTCACGCAGCGACTGACCGCGCTCGGGCGTGCGCACGACCTTGTGCGACCTTTGCCCGGCGGTCAGGGCAGCGCGGCCTTGCTCGGAGATTTGTTCACGGTTTTGCTCGCGCCCTACGACGATGACGGAGCCTTCGCCGGGAGGATCAGGGTTGCCGTGCCGCGCATGGGTGTCGGGGAAGCTGCGGCAACAAGCTTGGCTCTCGTTATACATGAACTGGCGACGAATTCCCTGAAATATGGTGCCCTGTCGGCTACCGAAGGAACACTCGATGTTTCCGCTACGCTTGCGGGCGATGAAATCGAGGTCGTATGGACGGAGCAGGGCGGGCCTGCTGTCACTGCTCCGGAGGGTGCAGGCGGTTACGGCAGTCAGCTCCTCAGGCGCACCGTGACCGGAAGTCTCGGCGGCTCGATAGAATACGACTGGTCCAGCACCGGCGCGCTGGTCACGATGAAGATCGATGCGCGCAGGCTGTCGATATAGCCTCACATAGCACAGACCTTTTGGTCGGACAGTTTCCCGTGTCTGACACAGATATCACCAACCAGCCGGACCGGGGATATGAGCACCGCGGCGGGCGATCCAGGCGGCCGCCGTTGTGGAATGTCGACACAGGTGTCTTCGTGATGGACCCGCACGGGGTGCCGTCTCTGGGACCTTCCCCCCTGTCGGCGCCTCGCATTCGAAGACCTTTCGGAAAAGATACATCCTGCGGATCGCGACCAGGTCAGGGCGACCTTCGTCGCCGCGCGGGCGATCGTCGGAGACTTCGAGATGGATTTTCGGATGAGCGTCGGTCCGAACTGAGCCGTCTCCGATTTGCGCTAAATCCACCTATTGGGAACGTCGAAAGAAATATTGTCGCTTGAAATCTTCAGGGATAGGCACATATTCGGATACCGGTGGTAAATTTACTTTGCCTAGAAACGCGATATATCAATTTATGATTTCAATGATCGCAGATTATCGTCTATCCCACCGGAATGCGGCCCTGAAATATTTATAAATACTTCGGCTTTGAGGCGCCTTCGCTTCGAAGGAAGGCTACTCCGATCTCAGGTCACCCAGATCTTAGCGGTAAGATCCAGGAGGCCTCCATGACATTCGAGCATGCGAACGTACGGACATCTTGCAAGCCGTGGGGCAGCCACGATCTCAGACCTTGGAACCGGAGCGGCAGCCCTGACGCGGCCATCGGTGAACTGAGGTTTGATCGTGCCGAGACGCAGGCGCCTGATCCTGCCTTGCTTCTCAAACTGCTCTTCACGAAGCAGAAACTGTCGATCCAGGTCCACCCTGATGACGCCTTCGCGCAGACAATGGGGCTGGCCAACGGCAAGACCGAGGCATGGTATGTGCTGTCTGCGGAAGACGGTGCCCAGGTGGCGATCGGCCTTGATCGACCATTGACACAGTCTCAATTGCGGGACGCGATCACCGATGGATCGATTGCCGATCTCGTCAAATGGCAGCCAGCAGAACCTGGCGATGTGTTTTTCGTTCCTGCAGGAACCATCCATGCCATCGGTGCCGGTCTCGTCATTGCCGAGATCCAGCAGAGAAGTGACACGACATTCCGCCTCTTCGACCACGGGCGGTCGCGCGAACTCCACGTAGAACAGGCGGTGGCCGTGGCCGACCTGGAGCCGGCGAGAATGGATAAGATGCCCGTGCACCTTACCGTCGAGCGAATGAAACTCGTATCCTGCGCTTTTTTCGTCCTGGAACGTATCGATCTTCCGCCGGACGCGAACTGGGAATTGCAGGCGCAACGCGAGACCTGGGGCCTGGTCACCGCCGGGGACGCAACGATAGGATCGATGCATGCCGGTATCGGAGATGCATTCTTTGCCGAAACGGACCAGGCGGTCATCAAAGTCGGGCGCAATGGACTGACGATCCTGCTGGCCTATGCCGACAGCGCACCTCAACCCGGACTGCTGCGCGATCTCGACGATCGTAAATCCGACCATGCGATCCGCGATCTAACGTTGGCGGGTATTTCATCCAGAAAACCCGCCAGCGTGCCGCTCCGCTCCATGGAGGGTCACCCATGACCAGCTTCAAGAATACTTATCTCAAGAACATCGCTCTTATCGGCAACTCACTGCCTCGCCGCTGCGGCATCGCAACCTTCACGACCGACCTGCAGCAGGCCATTTCGACATCACCTGCCGGTGTGAAGACCGCAATCGTCGCAATGACGGATCACGGTCACGCCTATGATTATCCGGCCAGCGTCTGGCTTCAGATCCCCGACGAAAGTCTCGAAGACTATATCCGTGCGGCGGAAGCTCTGAATGCCGGTCGGTTCGATGTCGTCTGCCTTCAGCATGAGTTCGGCATTTTCGGGGGCGAGGCAGGAGGCCATATCCTCGCGCTGCTTTCGCGGCTGGAGATGCCGATCGTGACCACGCTGCACACTGTGCTCGCGCAACCCAGTCCGGCTCAACGCCGCGTTCTCGCGCAGATCGTCGACACATCTGCGAAAGTCGTGGTGATGGCCGAAAAGGGCAGGGCGCTGTTGCGTGAGGTGTATGGCATCCCGGCGGAAAAGATCGAGGTGATCCCTCATGGGATTCCGGACATCGCCTTTTGCGAACCCGACCTGGCAAAGACCAAGCTCGAGTTCGAGGGCCGCTCCGTCATCCTGACCTTCGGGCTACTGTCGCCCAACAAGGGCATCGAGGTCATGATCGACGCAATGCCGCTGATCCTGAAGAGCCAGCCCGATGCCGTTTATGTGGTGCTCGGCGCGACCCATCCCAACCTCGTCCGCAACGAGGGGGAGGCATATCGTGAACGCCTGATTGCCCGGGCGCTGGATCTCGGCATTGAGAAACACGTGGTCTTCCTCGATCAGTTCGTCGATCAGGCAACGCTTCTGGACTTCATTTCCATGTGCGACGTCTACGCCACCCCCTATCTGAATGAAGCGCAGATGACGTCGGGCACTCTGGCTTATAGTTTTGGCCTGGGGAAGGCGGTCGTGTCGACGCCCTATTGGCACGCGCGCGAACTTCTGGCGGACGGACGCGGGATCCTCGTTCCTTTCAGCGATGCAGAGACAATCGGCACAGAAATCGCGACGTTGCTCACCGACAATGCCCGGCGGAAAGCCATGCGCGTGCGGGCTTATGCAAGTAGCCGGTCGATGACATGGCAAAGAACCGCAGAGCGGTATATCTCGCTATTCGATGATGCTGCCCCGCGAAGATCTCGACCCAACGCAGTTCTGTCGGGCGGAAATGCCTCGGTGCATAAGCTTCCCGCCGCGCCTGAGCCGGAACTCGCCTATCTTCTTTCGATGTGCGACGATACCGGCCTGTTCCAGCATGCCGTGCATTCCGTACCGGATCGCTCACATGGTTATTGTGTCGATGACAATGCGCGCGCTCTCGTTCTGGCAGTCACTCTCAACTCATCGGGGGAGAAGCTCCTGCCGGAGCCGTTAACGACGCGTTTCGCCTCATTCGTGCAGCATGCTTGGAATCCCGACAAAAAGCACTTTCGCAATTTCATGAGCTTCGACCGGAGATGGCTCGAGGACAAGGGCTCAGAGGACAGTCATGGCCGCACGCTCTGGGCTTTGGGAGAGTGCGCTCGTAGCGATGCCAACGCATCCCGTCGGAGTTGGGCGGCTGCCCTGTTCGCCGAAGCTCTGCCGACGGTCGAGATGTTTAGCTCACCGCGCGCCTGGGCCTTCACGCTCATAGGGCTGGATGGCTATTGTGCCGCAAAGGGAGAGGATCTCGTCGCCAAGCGGATGCGGCGTCTTCTCGCAGACCGCCTTGTGGATATCCTTGCTCGTGTGGAAACGGAGGACTGGGTCTGGTTCGAGGAAGGCCTTTCCTACGACAATGCTCGCCTGCCCCAGGCACTGATCCTCACGGGCCTTGCCAGTGAAACATCTGCCTATGTGGTTGCCGGGATGCGGACCTTGCGTTGGCTGATAACGAAGCAGACTGCGCCCGCGGGCCATTTCCGACCGATTGGAACCGATGGTTTCAGCGATATACGCAAGCCGCCTCAGGAATTCGATCAGCAGCCGCTGGAGGCCACGGCGACGATTTCCGCCTGCCTTGCTGCTTGGCGCGCGGATCAAAGCATGGAGTGGAAAAATGAAGCCACTGCTGCATTTGCCTGGTTTCTCGGCAGCAACGATCTAGCACTGACCCTCGTCGACACTGACACTGGCAGTTGCCGTGATGGACTGCATCGTCTGCGCGTCAACGAGAACCGAGGCGGAGAATCCGTAGTCTCCTATCTTCTGGGCCTCATCGAGACCCGCAGATTCGCCCGCATCAGCGACCAGCCGGCAAAACTAGCTCCTCTTCGCGCGCTGCGCGCATGAGCGCCCCAAGCCAATCAGATCAATTGAGGTTCCTTTGTCACAAGCCACTTTTCTGAACCGTCAGGCTCTCTTCCTGCGCCCCGACTCCTCGCGCGTCGTGGTGCGACCGTTCAAGCCTGCAACCGAACCGCGGGACCTCAATCCCACCGACAAGACGCGAGCAAATCATATCGTCGACCGCGTTCTGGCGCTTGATCTGGAGACGGCGGAGATCCTCCTCGCGGACGTTCTGGAAAATTTCGACGGCCGCCACCGCAACCTGCTTGCGACGTTCGAAAGCCGCGCCGCAGAAATGGAAGATGCATTCGCGCCTCATGCCAACTTCACCAAAACTCAGCGCCAGCTCGTCGGAGCGTATTTTCTCAACGAATATTCCTTCGAAGCGTCTGCGTTGTTCAATCCCAGTATTGTCTCCCATCCGGATCAGTCCGGTCTGGACAAGGGGAGCCGACGCTTCGTTCTGAGCTTGCGCGCCGTCGGAGAAGGGCACGTGTCGTCCCTGACATTCCGTACCGGCGTGATTGCGGCCGATGGCAGCGTGGATATCGATCCGACGGTGCGGCTCGCTTCGACGCCACTGGTCACGGCACGCACGTCCGTGCCTGCAGGCGAACAGGTCGACGTCAGCTTCGATCCGCAGCAATCCATCAGCGAGCGGGTCATCTTCCCGATCACGCCTGCTCAGTCCAACGGGATCGAGGATGCGCGGTTTGTCGAGTTCGAGGATAATGGAAAGAAGACATTCTACGCGACCTACACTGCCTATAACGGCACGGGGATCCGCTCGGAACTGCTGGAGACCAAGGATTTCCTGACTTTTCGCATGGGCCCCCTTGCCGGCACCGTGGCTAGGAACAAAGGGATGGGCCTGTTTCCGCGCAAGATCGATGGCCGGTACGCGATGATTGGCCGGCAGGATAGCGAGAACCTCTATCTGATCTATTCCGACGATCTCTACACCTGGAATGGCGGGCAGTTGATCCTAGGTCCGAAGTTTCCTTGGGAATTCGTTCAGATGGGAAATTGCGGGTCCCCCATTGAGCTCGACGAAGGATGGCTGTTGCTGACACATGGCGTCGGCGCTGTTCGCAAATATGCCATCGGCGCAGCGCTTCTCGATAAAAACGATCCGTCCAAAGTCCTGGCGCGATCGCGAGAGCCGCTGGTGCGGCCGGAACCGTCGGAGCGAGAAGGCTATGTGCCGAACGTTGTCTATACCTGCGGCGCGATGCGCCACAACGGCCACATCATCCTGCCTTATGCAATCTGCGACACGTTCTCGAATTTCTCCTCGATCAAGATTTCAGATCTCCTGAAAACACTCGATGGCTGAGGCAATTTCGCCCCACATTGCCTGTGGAGCGATATTTGTACTTCATCCCGCGTCTCAGAACGGGGGATAGATGGACTCAGATAAGGCGATCATCTTCCTTTGCCGGCGGTACACGGCGACGTGCAGCGTCGGTGGCGGATTTTTTGTGTCCTTCCGCCGCGGCGTCCCGGATATCATCAAAGCGGTTTCCATCGACATCCTGTGGCAAGGGGTCTGCAGCTGCTTTTTTTTCGAAACGGATCATGGTGTATTCTCCTGTTTTCCAGATAGGGGAGGAGCGTCCCAATGCGGGACGAGCCAAAGCGATCTCTCCGAGACGGTTAGACGGACAGGGCGGTGCTGCAGCTTTCGGCAACGCGGCTGTCAGCAGAGATCTGTCCCGGCATCGCGGCCCAGCCACCAGCTTCGACGAACTGGCGCTTCCTGTAGCTGTCGGGGATGGCCTTGAGTTCGGCCCGTTTTGCCGCAGCATCCGGTGCCGCATTGAACCGTTGGACGCAGATGGCGGAGGCAAGTTCGCCCCGAGCCATATCGCCCGCCGTGACAGCGGACGCGCGCGATGAGCCGCCCGTCACCCAGCCGCCCCAGTTGAACCCGACGACGATCGTGGCGATCACCGTGATGAAGCATGCCCACACAAGAACAGTCTTGCTGGGTTGGTAGCCGTCGAAACGCTGGGCAATAGAAATCTTGCTGCTGTTTTGCATGGCGATTGGTATTTCCCTTTGGATGTTGCGGGTCCGCTTCCCGGTCGCACCGACCGCGAAATTCAGGCACTACTCTCCGTATCCCATTCCGGTCATACCGGCAGTAAGGCAGCGCCATCGCCCGGGAAACGATCCCTTTTTCCACTGGCGCACGGGTGGCGTTCAGGTCGTCCTCGACGCGGTCCGTCTTTTCTTGACCCTAGCCCCGCGGCCAGCTTGCCGCTTTCGCCGCGCAAGCCGGGTTCAACGGCGATCACTTCGCCTTCCGGCTTTCCCTGACGATATCGTGAATGATGATCCCGCCCTCATACTCGAGAACGCCTTCGGCCGGCCGGATGACGGCCGGGTCGTGGAGTGGGCGGTATTTCATGAAAATCCTTCTGCTGCCGGCGCATGGGGCAGCCACAACCCATTGAATACCACTTCGGTGGCCGCTAAACCAATGCTAAATGTTCGCTTTTACAATGGTCGACCCCGGCGCATTCATTCCGGCTCGTCTCGAATTGAGTTGGCAGCCTGTTGATCATGGGGAGAGCACCCTTCGGGTGCATTTCTCGACATTTGCGGCCCGCACTAACCCTGCAATGAAGTCGGTGGTGAACTCAATGCAGTGTATCCTTGTCGGGCACCATTCCGACCGAGTTCATGAAGTCGGACAAGGTATCTGCGCTGTCGAGTGGCAGGTTCGCCGCCAGCCTAGGGTAATCCATTGGCTAAGTTGTTCCCAAGCGGTTTGTTTTGCGCCACTCTTCGTACTCTCCGCGGGCATCGTCATGCAGCGGATAGTAGCGCTGCAACGACCCACCCTCCATGAGCTTCACCCGCGAGAACTCCTCCCAATCGTGATGCTTTTGCGACTCTTCGATTACCTTGGAGGCCATTGCGACTGGAAGCACCACCACCCCGTCGTCGTCGGCGATGATGATGTCGCCGGGAATGACCGTGACGCCGCCGCAGGCAATCGGAACGTTGACGGCATTGGGGTAGATGCTGGTCTGGACATGGTAGTTGGGCGTCCAGCCGCGCAGCCAAAGGGGGAGATCTAGCTTCTCGACATTGGGCCGATCGCGCATGCACCCGTCGATGACGATGCCAGCGCCGCCTCTGCCTTTGAAATAGGTCGACATCATATCGCCGAAGACGCCCGAACTCATATCGCCACGCGCATCGACCACAACCACATCGCCCTCCTGCGCGTGATAGAGCACGTGGCGGTGCAACTGCGTCTCCGGATCGGCATACTCTCCCTCGGTGAAGAGATCCGGCCGCTGCGGCATGAATTGAAGCGTCAGGGCCGGCCCGACGATCGACTTCCCGCGATTCTGCGGCACGGGGCCGACCATGTGCGGATTGCGGAAGCCCATGTGGCCAAGCGTGCCGGAAACCGTCGCGGCGCCGATTTCCTTCAGTGCGTCGATCAGCTCTTTGGGCGGTCGCGTAATGTTGGGTGTATGCGTCATTTTAGGCTCCGGTGGATGAAACTACCAGTTTGTGACAGAACCGTCGCGGCGCGTCAGGTGAGGCGCTTCCCAGAAACGAAAGCTTTCCGCCTTGACCGCCTCTTCGTTGACCTCGACGCCGAGCCCCGGCAGATCGCTGACCGGATATTCAGGGCCGACGAGCCGTGGTTGCTCGGGGAAGAAATCGGAATTATCGAAGCCCAGCTTTGCTTCGGGCGCCCTGGTCTCGAGCCAAGCGAAATTCGGCACCGCGGCGGCGAGATGGATGGTCGCGGCCGTGCAGACTGGGCCGAGGGGATTGTGCGGCATCAGGTCCACATAGTGCGCCTCGCTCCAACCAGCGACCTTCATCGCTTCGGTGAGCCCGCCCACATTGCAAACATCGAGCCGGTTGAACTGATGGATGCCGCGCTCGATGTAGGGCAGGAACTGCCATTTGCTGGCAAATTCCTCGCCGATGGCGAACGGGATGTCGGTCATCGTGCGGAGGGATTCGTAGGCCTCCGGTGTCTCGTCTCGTATTGGCTCCTCGAGGAAATCAAGCACGCCACGGCCGAGTTTGTTGCAGAAGCTCGCCGCCTCTGCCACCGACAGCCGATGGTGATAGTCGACGCCGAGGACGACGTCATCGCCAAGCGCTTCTCGCGCCTTGTTTAGCATACTCGCGGTAGCGCCGATCGACTCGCGGGGCTCAAAAATGTCCTTGTTATTTTGCCCGATAGGGAAGAAACGGATCGCCTGCCACCCCTGCGCGCGTAGTTCGCGGGCTCGTTCGATGGCAATATCGCCCTCGGCCTCGTCACCGGTCGAAGCGAAGGTAGGAATGCGGTCGCGCTGCTTGCCGCCCAGCAGTTCGTAAACCGGCACCCCCAGCGCCTTGCCTTTGATGTCGTGAAGGGCAATGTCGATGGCGGAAATCGCCGCCTGCAGAACGCGCCCGCCTTCGAAATATTGGCTGCGATAAACTTCTTGCCAGATCCGACCAATCTGCATGGGGTCGCGGCCGATGAGAAACTCGCGATAGTGCTCGATCGCACCGGCCACGGCCTTCTCGCGACCGCTCAAGCCGCTCTCGCCCCATCCGAAGATGCCGCTGTCGGTCTCGACCTTAACGAGCATCTGGTTGCGTATTCCGATCCATACCGGATAGGGCTTGATAGCGGTGATTTTAAGATTCGTGGTCATTTACACCCTGTTTCACACGTATCTGGCCTGTCTCAGTTGGCGGTGAGGGCCATTTCTGTTTCGCCGTCGAACAGATGCATCCGCTCCTGGTCGAACTCGAGCCAGATCGGTTCGTCGGGCGCGACGGCAATGGTCGGCGGCACGCTGACGTTGACGATGGCGCCAGACAGGAACGCCTGTACGAAGGTGACGTCTCCGGTCGGCTCCACCGTGTAGGCCTTGGCAGGAACGGTTCCTGGCACCGCACTCTTGTGCAGCTTGATCGTCGAGTGACGTGCGCCGAGCACGACTTTCTTGGTGGTTGCCGTCGCGACCTTCCGGGCGTTGTGTGGTGAGAGTTCGAGGCGCCAGCCCTCTGCGCTGGTCAACACAGTGTCGCCGCTCGCCGTTGATGCTTCCAGCGGAACAAGGCTCATCGCCGGGCTGCCGACGAAGCTGGCGACGAACATGTTCACCGGATGTGCAAAGACCTGCGCCGGTGAAGCGTATTGCTGCAGGTAGCCGCCGTTCATCACCGCCATTCTGTCCGCCATGGTCACGGCTTCGAGCTGGTCGTGCGTCACATAGATGATCGTTGCCTTGAGGTCCTGGTGGAAACGCTTGATCTCCGATCGCATCTGCACGCGCAGCTTTGCGTCAAGGTTGGAGAGCGGTTCATCCATCAGGAATACCGCCGGATCGCGGACGAGGGCACGGCCGAGCGCCACGCGCTGCTGTTGCCCGCCCGAAAGTTCGCGTGGCTTGCGCTCGAGCAGCTGCGTCATGTCGAGCACTCGCGCTGCTTCCCTGACCTTCTTGTCGATCTCGTCCCTTGGCAGTTTGCGCATCTGCAGCGGGAACGCCAGGTTTTTGTAGACCGATTTCTGCGGATAGAGCGCGTAGTTCTGGAACACCATTGCGATGTCCCGGTCCTTGGGGTCGAGGTCATTGACCACCCGGTCGCCGATGACGATGTCGCCAGATGTAATGGGGATGAGCCCCGCCACAAGATTGAGCGTGGTTGTCTTGCCGCAGCCCGAAGGGCCGACGAGCGCAACGAATTCGCCGTCGTTGACCGTCAGCGAAACATTGTTGACAGCTTTGAAGCTGCCATAGGTCTTGACGAGATCATTGAGGACCACGTGGGCCACCGGCAACTCCCTAGTGCTTGACTGCGCCTTCCGTGAGGGCGCGTACGAAGTATCGTTGGAGGAGGAGGAACAGGACCACGACGGGCACGCTCATCATGAAGCTCGCCGCCATCAGGCCCGGAAAGTCCGTGGTATTTTCTGAGAAGAAGCGCTGGATGCCGACCGGCAGTGTCAACTGCTCGTTTTTGGAGAGGAATGTGTAGGCGTAGATGTACTCGTTCCACGAACCGATGAAGGAGTAGATCGCCGTGGCGATGATGCCCGGCGTCGAGAGCGGCATCACGATCAGGACAAAGGCCTGGAACCGCGTTGCCCCGTCGATGCGTGCGGCCTGCTCGAGCTGCACAGGGATATTGTCGTAGAAGCCCTTGAGGAGCCAGATTGCCAGCGGCAGGCCGAATGTGAGGTAGGTAAGAATGAGCGACCCATGCGTGTTCACCAGCCCGATTGCGCGCATCAGGATGAAGAGCGGCACGAGAAAGATCACCGCCGGGAACATGTTGCGAAGCAGGACGGCGAAGAACAGAAAGTTCCGGCCCGGGAAGGTGAAGCGCGAAAACGCATAGGCCGCAGGAACTGCCACGATCACCGAGAGGATAGTCGTGGTCGTGGAGACGAAAAGGCTGTTCCAGAAGAAACGAAGGAAGTCCTGGCCTACGCTGTTTTGCGGGTCGAGGAGCTTTTCGTAGCTGGCAAGGGTCGGTTGGTCAGGCCACCATTGCGGCGGGAATTGCATAGCTGCGAAGCCGGACTTGATCGAGGTGATCAGCATCCAGATCATCGGCAACGCGGTGTAAAGCAGCATGAACGCGAGGAAGATGCGTCCGCCCCACCGCCATCCGTCGATGCGCACACGGCGACGGGCCTGGCTTCGAGGAGCAGTCTCGGCAATCGTGCTCATGCGCTCCCATCCTTCCGCTCGTTGCCGCTTAACGCACGGACGTAGAAGTAGCCGAGCGACATCAGGATCAGGAACAGCAGCACTGAATAGGCCGATGCCACTCCCCAGCGCTGGCGGCCGAAGGCGAGCTCATAAATGTGGGTGATCCAGATATGCGATGCGTTCGACGGCCCGCCGCCGGTCATGATCCAGGGGATGATGAAAGAATTGAAGTTGGCCACTGCCAGCAGAAGGATCGTCACTGTCGAGACGTTTCTCAAGTGCGGGAAGGTGACGTGCCAGAACCGCTGCCACGCACTGGCTCCGTCAACTCTTGCCGCGCGCAGCAACTGATCGGGGACTGTTTGCAGGCCAGCCATCATCATGATCATGGCAAATGGAAACTCCCGCCAGATATTGACGACGATCAGGGAGGGCAGCACCGTGTTGACGCTGTCGATGAAATTCGGCGGTCGGTCGGCCAATCCTAGGCCGACCAGCACCGCGCCGATAATCCCAAAGTCCGAATGGTAGATCCATTTCCAGATATAGGACGCGGCGACCGCGCTGATGACCCAGGGAATGATCAGGATGGCTCGCAGGATGCCGCGGCCGACAAAGTCACGATGGAGCGCCAGTGCGCTGGCAAACCCGAGGACAAATGAGATGAAAGTGGATCCTGCTGTCCAGATAAGCGTGTTCCGGGTGACCGTCCAGAACACCGGACTTGTGAGGATGGCGGTGTAGTTGTTAAGGCCGACGAAAATCTTGTCCCGGAGCTGTAGGCCAGGCGGTGTGTTAAAGAACGAAAGCTCGATCGTGTAGTAGATCGGATAGGCTATGACGATGAGCATCACGGCGATTGCAGGGAGCACATAGGCGTAGTCGGCGCGATGCTCCCAAACCTTTCGCAGCAGACCGGACCCTTCGGGTCGAAGTCTACGGCGAGTCTCGGCCTTGCCAGTCAAGATCGTCACGGTGCCATGCCCCCATTTTTCGGAACAAACCGGCCGCAGCCTCAGCGCGGCCGGTCAGATCGTCAGGCATGGACTAAAGTCCGCCGGCGGTCAGGTTTTTCACCTTCTTGGCTGCGTCTTCCGCTGCTTGGTCAACGGTCATGGTGCCGGTCAGCGCATTCTGCAGCATGTCCGGGACGATGATGTTCATGATTTCCGGCGACTGCGGCAGCGCCGGGAACGGGATGCCGTAAGGCAGCATGGAAGTCGTGACATCAAGGAACTTGATACTGTCCAAGCGTTCCTTCATCCATTTGGTCTTGAAGCCGTTGAGATTTCCCGGGTTTGAGCCGGCATAAGCCATCTTCAGCGACCATTCGGGGCTCGCCCACATGCAGCCGATAGCCTTTGCAGCCGGCTCGTCTACCTTGCCGCCCTCGACATATTCGGGCTTGAGGATGTGAATGTTCGAGCCGCCAAACACGACGGCACGCTTGCCGTTCGGGCCAGTCGGGATCAGACCGTAGCGCATGTTGTCGATGACGGTCTGCGCCTTGTCCTTGTCGGTACCCGTCGTCTTCTTCTGCAAGTCGAGCATGACGTTATAGTCGGACGGGTGCGAGACCATCATGGCGAGTTGGCCAGCGAGGAAGAGTGGCTGATTGTCCGCCTGCTGATTGGTGAGCGCCGAAACCGGAACCGACTTGTCGCGAACATACATATCATAGGAGGCTTGCAGCGCCGCTTTGCTCTGTGCGCTGTTCAGCTCGACCTGCTTATAAGTCGGGTTCGCGGTGGCCTCGTCAAAAACGCCGCCGCCATAAGCCCACAGCTGCGGCATGAAACGGTACGGTGTATTGCCGGCATTCTTGCGTGCCACCAGGCCGTAACCGGCAATGCCGAGCTTGTCGTGGATCTGCTTGGAATATTTGACAACATCGTCCCATGTTGCCGGAGCCTTGTCCGGATCGAGGCCTGCGCGCTTGAAGATGTCGGCGTTCCAGATGAACGCCATCGTCTCATTATTGGTCGGGATACCGTAGGTCACGCCCTCCCAGGTCACGGCCTTCATTGCACCGGGCCAGAAATCATCGGTCGCATACCCGATATCCTCGGGCTTGAGCGGCCGCAGATAGCCCTTCGAGGCGAATTCGGTGCCGCCCAGGATTTGCAGGCGAACCGCCATGGGCGCTGCATTGCCAAGAAGCGCTGTCCGGAACTTGTCCAGCAGGTCGTTGTAGGTGAGGGCTTGTTCCTCAAGCTGGATGTTCGGATAGGTTTTGCGGAAGGTCGCGAAGAAGTCCTTGTAATACCGGCGCAGGAGGTCGGGGTCGCCCTCGAACACACCCTGATACCAGAATGTCAGTCGCCCCTTGTAGTCGAGCGGGGTGACTTTGGCGCAATCGGCCGCCGTGTCGAAATCCTGTGTGCCGGCAATGGAGCGCACATATTGCGGCGACCACTTGCTCAAGTCGACCGACGCACCCAGCGCAGACGCAGACATCAACGATACCAGTAAAGCAGTGGACACAGTGCCGCGCACGACAGCACCGCCGAGTGAAGTACTCGTCATAGGTATCCTCCCAGATTTCTCCCATGCCGCTCTGTGTGAAGCGAGCGGTCTTTGCTCCCCGGCCGTAGGACTTTCCACCTAATGTATCCCTTCGACCATATCATACGTTTTCAGATCACAGATTACCTGTCAACTAAAGAAATCGTACATTGTTTATGGAAGGCTTGCGTGATATCCGAGCAATCTGTGTATTAATTGGGGATAGCTTTGGCCGTTACGAGTGATTTTAAAGCGCAGCCACCTGAAGGGATCGACGCCATCGGGGCCTCCAGCGAAGGCGCCTCGCTTTATCAACTGATCAGGGACGACATTATCGAAGGGCGGCTCGTTGCCAACGAGCGGCTTGTGGTCACCGATCTTGCCCGGCGCCACGGCACCTCGACCAATCCCGTGCGCGAGGCTCTGCAACTGCTGCGCGGGGAGGGCTTTGTAACCTTCGTTCCCAACCGTGGAGCGCGCGTCCGGCCGATAGATCAGGACTTTGTTCGGGACATCTACGAGATAGGTGTCCTGATCGAGCCGGCACTGACGCGATGGTTCGTGAATATGGCCACCGTCGAGGACATTGCTGAACTCGAACGCATCCAGGGCCTGATTGAAGAGAACGACTTCGCCGACACGTTCAGGCACAGCGAGCTGGACACCGCCTTTCACACCGTAATGTACCAAAAGCACTACAACCACCATGCCGCCGAGCTTTGGTGGAAACATCGCGAAGTGCTGCGAGCCGTGAGCAGGCGTTTCAACTTCACGCTCGCCCGGCGTGCCGCGATCCTTAGCGAGCATCGTGAGCTCATCGCGCATGTAAAAGCGGGAAATGCGAACGAGGCAGCCGAACTCATTGCGCGCCATGTCGAGGGCTCCGGGCGGCACATCCTCGAGCACATGCGTGCGCGTAACGCCGCTTGGGCAGGATAGAATTCATAGCCTTGAACATCGTCATGACGACCACTTCAGATAAAGGCAGTTGAGATGAAAATCACCAGCGTTCGGCCGTGGCTAATCAGATCCGATGCTTCCTATTGGGGAGAGTATCTGTTCGTCGAAGTGACGACCGACGAGGGGGTGAGCGGCTGGGGAGAGATCACCACCACGACAAGGCTCGCCAATCGCGCCCTCTGCACGATCCTGCGGCAGATCGGTGTCGCTTTGACAGGCGAGGACCCGGCGCGTATCGAGTATCTGTGGCACAAGATATTCCGCAGCTTTACCTACATGGGTAGTCGCGGTGCCGCAGTCGAATGCGTAAGCGCCATCGACATAGCCCTTTGGGACATCCGAGGCAAAGTTCTTGGTAAGCCGATTTACGAGCTGTTGGGCGGACCGGTACGCGATGAAATCGCGCTCTACACCCATCCCAACCAGGCCAAGTTTACCAGCAAGGAGGCTGTGGTCCGGGAAATTCGAGACATCGTCGACTCCGGCCACACTGCGCTCAAGTTCGATCCTTTCCCCCACCAAGGCCGCACCGCCGATGGACAGTCTCGCGAACAGCGGGACGGCTACCTCGATGGCAGCATGACCCGCAAGGATGAGCGCGAGGCCGCCGAGCTCACCGCCTTGATCCGCGAAACGGCCGGCTCTGATGTCGACATCCTCATCGATGCGCATGGCCGGTTCGACGTTCCTACCGCCATTCGCCTTTGTCGGAGCCTCGAGGAAGCTGGTCAGATCGACTGGTTCGAGGAGCCCTGTCCACCGGAGAGCCTCAGCGCTCTCAAACAGGTCCGTGAGAAGGTCAGCGCCGCTATCTCGTGGGGCGAGCGCGGCCACACGAAGTGGGATTTCGTGCCGGTGCTCGAAAACAGGCTCGCCGACTACATCATGCCGGACGTCACCTGGACCGGCGGCATTACCGAACTCAAGAAGATTTCCGCCCTGTGCGAAGCCTACTACATCCCGGTCTCGCCGCATGACGCCGCAGGGCCGATCAACGTGGTTGCGGGAGCGCAGGTGATGATGACCGTTCCTAATTTCTACAAACTTGAAACGTCAGAGTGGAACCTCGGCAAATACGATCACCTCATCGACAGACCACTCGATGTTTCGAACGGCAGCCTCAAGCTTACGCCCAAGCCTGGTCTCGGCGTTGAAATGAACCGCGACTACCTTCAAAATCACGAGATAGAGCTGCACTAGCTAGCAACGCTCTACGCCGCCTCAGCGTGCGCGACGACGAGCCCCGACCAGAACGAGGATAAATCATGCCAGAAGCAGATGGAGCCGACGAGGCGCTCAATCGGGTGAACACGCGTTCCAAGCCGTCCGACCTTCGCATCACCGACATGCGGGTAGCCGAAATTGTCGGCGCGCCGTTCACCTCGGTGCTGCTGAAGATTTACACCAATCAGGGCATCGTCGGGCTTGGCGAGGTGCGCGACGGCGCCAGCGCCACCTATGCGCTGATGCTGAAGAGCCGGTTGCTTGGCGAGAACCCTTGCGACATCGATCGACTGTTTCGCCGGATCAAGCAGTTCGGCGGGCACGGCCGTCAAGGCGGTGGCGTATCGGCGGTTGAAATCGCGTTGTGGGATCTTGCCGGCAAGGCCTATGGCGTCCCTGTCTACCAGATGCTCGGCGGCCGGTTTCGGGAGAAAGTGCGTGTCTATTGCGATACCGACGCTACCGTGCCGAGCGGTACCGAGACCGGTAAACGCCTCAAGCAGCGCATGGAGCTCGGATTCACCTTCCTCAAGATGGATTTGGGATTGATGCAGATCGCGGATGTGCCCGGTGCGGTCGTGTCTCCTGCCGGCTCACTTGAAGGGTACCGCCACCACCCCGGCCGCGGCCCGCTAAAGACCATGGAAGAGCGGCGGCTCCGCAACGCTGCGTACGATTTGCATAACGTCCCGCACCCGTTCACCGGCCTCCACTTTTCCGACAAGGGCCTCGACTTCCTTGAGCAATACATTGCCGAGGTTCGTGAGGTCATCGGCATGGATGTGCCGCTTGCGATCGACCATATCGGCCATATCTCCATGCAGAACGGCATTCGCCTTGCCAGGCGAATTGAAAAATACGTGCCCGCCTGGCTCGAGGATGTGATCCCATGGCAGTATACCGAGCAATATCGACAACTGCAGGACGCCACCACGGTGCCAATCTGCACTGGCGAGGACATATATCTCAAGGAAGGCTTCGAGCCTCTGCTTAACAGCGGCGGTGTCTCCGTTATCCACCCGGACCTGCTCACCAGTGGGGGCATCCTCGAGACCAAGAAGATCGGCGACATGGCGCAGGACCGTGGTGTCGCCATGGCCATCCACATGGCAGAAAGTCCAATCGCCGCAATGGCCGCCGCACATGTTGCGACCGCGACCGAAAATTTCATGGCGCTCGAATACCATTCCGCCGATGTCGAGTGGTGGGACGATATCGTCACGGGCCTTCCCAAGCCGCTGGTGAAGGACGGCTTCATCACCGTTTCGGACAAGCCGGGCCTGGGGATTGACGACGTTGTCGACGAGGTGATCTCGCAGCATCTACAGCCGGGTGTCGCCGGCATTTGGCAACCTACGGATCACTGGGACGATGAGTATTCCTGGGATCGCACCTGGAGCTGAGGCGAAAAGGAACGAAGATGAAGATCACCGATCTCCGCTGCGCCGTTATCGGCAGACATCCGATCGTCCGTATCGTTACGGACGAGGGCCTCTATGGCTTGGGTGAGGTCGAATTTACAAAATCCTATCTCAAGCCCTGGGTGCTGCATTTCCGCGAGGCGCTGATCGGCGAGGACCCGACCGACGTCGAGAGAGTCATGCTGAAGATCCGCCAACGCGGCTCTTTCAAGCCGTACGGCGCGGCGGTGAGCGCTATTGAGCATGCGCTTTGGGATATTGCCGGCAAGGCCGCGGGCGTGCCCGTCTATAAACTGCTCGGCGGCAAGGTGCGGGACAAGGTGCGCGTCTACAATGGCTCGGTCCGTCGGACACGCACGGGCGACCGGCCGGAGGATTACGCCGCTGACGTCAAATGGATGATGGAGCAGCCGCAGAACTTCTTCATGGTCAAGCAAGGAATCTCGTTCCACTCCAACATGAAGGACACCATCGAGGACTTCCACTATGGCGTGACACAGAAGAAGGCTGGCTATCACGGTGCCATGGATCAGGGCGTGATTAGCGAGCGCGGTTTCAATCACATGCTCGACTGCGTGATCGCGATGAAGGAAGTGCTGGGCGACAAAGTCAGCCTGGCGCTCGACTGCGGCCCGGGCTGGATGCTGCCCGATGCGATCAAGTTCGCTCGCGCGGTCGAGAAGTACAATTTGATGTGGCTCGAGGACATGCTGACGGGCGACTACGTGCCGTGGGTCAATCCGCAGGCCTATCGGGAGCTGACAACCTCAACCTCGACGCCAATTCACACTGGTGAGCAGATCTACCTGCGGCACAATTTCAAGGAACTGATCGAGACGCAGGCGGTACGCGTCATCGGCCCCGATCCAGCCGATATCGGCGGCATTGCCGAGCTTAAATGGGTCGCCGAGCACGCCTACATGCACTCGATCCTAATGGCACCGCACGGCACCGCCAACGGCCTGCTGGGGCTCGGCGCGTTGATCAATGTCTGCGCCACATTGCCGGCAAATTACATCGCGTTCGAATATCCGACCGCCTCCGACCCCTGGTGGGAGGATCTGGTAATCGGCTTGCCGCCGCAGATCGTGAAGGACAGCATGGTGGACTTACTGGAAGCGCCGGGTCTGGGTCTCGATATCGACCCGGAAGGGGCCAAGAAATATCTCAGGGAAGAGGATGCGGGCTTTTTCGACTGACCCTCCCTCCACTTGCCGGCATGGCACAGGTCGTCGGTGAACTGACCGAGCAGGGATCGCCGGCATTCGAGGCTGCCACTCCGATCCTGTCGCGGATTCGCATTTGTCGAATGCTAAGCAGTTGATCTTGAGACAAGTTTCCCCTTAAAAGCTCTGTTTTCTCGTGGCTCTCTCCCCAGTATCATGGATAGGATTGCCGCTACCATTTCGATAGCGGGCTGCTCGTATGTCGTCAGGTCATAGGCAGGGGAGGCGGCGAGGGGAGTATTGTCGAAACCGGCAATCGCAATATCATCCGGAATACGGAGTTTTAGGGTGCTGCGGACGTAATCGATCGCGCCGAAGGCCAGAGCATCGTTTTCACACATGAGAAGATCCGGCCATTGCTCGCGTGGGGTCTCCTGGAACAAGATCCTTGCGGCCTCAAATCCGTGTCCTGAACTGTAGGACGCCGCCGAAACACCAAGCACAGGCTTAGAGCTATGGGCCTCCCAGAAAGCGTTGAATGCGCGGCGCCGGCCCAACGCGGTGGAAAGGGTTTTGGCGCCGGACAGAAAAGCAGGACGTCGATATCCTTTAGAACTAAAATATTCGCATAGTTCTCGCATCGCCAGCGGCGTATCGCATGTGATCGCGGGGACATTCGGTATCTGGCTATCGCGGGCCAAAACGTAAAGCGGAGCCCCGCCCTGTATCCGGTCGTCCTCCAGCATCTCCGGTCGGAACGCCGTGCCGAACAAGATGATGGCATCGACTTGACGCTGACCGGCATCCAATAGCGCCTGCACGTGGTCGAAATGTTCGTTGATGTTGATAAGGACCGTCAACAAGCCTTCTGACTGAAGTTGCCAAGTCAAAATCTCGAGAACTGGCAGTTTGTGTGGGTTCTTAAAGTCATCGATCAGGATCGCGACCTGGTGCGTCAGGTTGGTCGCCAAGCTGCGTGCCAGCAAGTTCGGCCGGTAGTTCAGGTTCTCCGCGGCCTCCAGAACCCTTAATCGACTTTTCTCGGCGATCGAAGCCCCCGGCGTAAACGCGCGAATGACGGTCCACTTCGAGACACCTGCGGATCGCGCCACATCTTCCGCTGTTACTCGCTTCGCCATACTGACCTTATCCTGACTTATCGTGTGGAATGGATATTCCGTTGTGTCGAAAATTGGAATTATTGAGTTGACATATTGAGGCCAAATGATATGAATTTTACGGTTGCTACCGGTAGCAAAATTTATTGCCGCCTAGCAATGGAAACGGCGGGGGGAGGTCCACGTCGGATAGAGGAGTGACGCAGGCCTAGCCGCGTCAATGGGAGGAAAGAGCATGAAATCGCTTATCAAGAAACTCGCGCTCGGCGTTTCGATCGTTGCAGCCGTTGCGGGTACTGACAGTCTCGCATACGCAAAAGATATCAAGATCATCGCCGTCACGCATGGCCAGGCAAACGATCCATTTTGGTCGGTGGTCAAGAATGGCGTGACAGCCGGCGCCAAGGATGCCGGCGTTCAGGTCGATTATCGTGCGCCCGAAACATTCGATATGGTGGCTATGAGCCAGCTGATCGACGCCGCGGTGAACCAGAAGCCGGACGGGCTGATCGTGTCGATCCCGGATGCTTCGGCTCTCGGACGCTCGATCGAAAAGGCGGTCGCTTCCGGTATTCCGGTGATTTCCATCAATTCCGGGTCCGATGTTTCCAAGAAACTCGGCGCTTTGCTGCATGTCGGTCAAGACGAGTACGGCGCAGGTAAGGCTGCCGGTGAAAAACTGAAACAGATGGGTGGCAAGACTGGCATCTGCGTCAATCAGGAAGTCGGCAATGTCTCGCTCGACCTGCGTTGCAAGGGCTTCTCGGATGGCTTCGGCGGTACTGTTACCGTGTTGCCGGTGTCCAATGATCCGGCCGAAGTTCGCGCCAAGGTCAAAGCGTCACTGAGCGCCGACAATGCTATCGATACCATCATGGCTCTCGGTGCAAGCACCGCCGGTGAACCTGCGCTCGCAGCCGTCAAGGACGCTGGCAAGACCGGCAAGGTCAATGTGGCGACCTTCGATCTTTCGGCCAATTTCCTGAAAGCGGTTGCCGCCGGCGAAGCTGCCTTCGCGATCGACCAGCAACAGTTCCTGCAGGGCTATTTGTCGACCGTCTTCCTGGCCAATAACGCGAAATATGGCCTCATCCCCGGCGGCAACGTTCCATCGGGTCCGAACCTGATCACCAAGGATAAAGCGGCTCAGGTCGTCGATCTGTCGGCGAAGGGCATCCGCTAATCCACCCCCTGTCGCGTTAGCAAGTGTCGGCCGTTCCTTCAGCAGGAGGGGCTGCCGACCAACCCTACGCGTTGTCTGCATGGCTATGGCGTGCGACGCCCACGGGAGGAACCATGACTGAAACTAGCAAAATTCCAGCCACATCGATAAAATCTGACGAACGCCTCAAGAAGGTCAGTGTCCTGACAAGCCTGATGCGGCGCCCCGAACTTGGCGCAGTCGCGGGCCTCGTCATGGTGGTGATCTTTTTCTTCTTTACCGCCGATGCGTCGATGTTTTCGTTGTCGGGAATGATGACCATCCTGGCGCCGGCATCCCAGCTGGGGATTCTTGCCATTGCAGCATCCATGCTGATGATCGGCGGAGAGTTCGATCTCTCCATCGGCTCGATGGTAGCCTTCGCCGGCCTGATTTTCGGTGGCCTGCTGGTCAATTTTGGCCAGCCACTTTGGATCGCGATCCTATTTACCTTGCTCTTCGCAGCCCTGCTTGGCGCCGTGAACGGTCAGATCGTCATCCGCACCCGGCTTCCCTCGTTCATTGTCACCTTGGCTTTCCTGTTCATCCTGCGCGGACTGACACTTGTCGGCCTCAAATGGGCGACCGGCGGATCGACGCAGCTTCGCGGTATCAGCGAAGCTGTTGGAGACACCTCTATTGCTGGCCTGTTTTCAGGCCTCGCCTTCCAGGATTTCTTCGCGTGGCTTGCCGAAAACAACCTGATCGAGAAATTCGACAACGGCATGCCGAAGGTCGCGGGCGTGCCTGTCTCCGTGGTCTGGTTCGTCGGTCTTGCCGGCGTTGCGACGTGGGTCCTGCTGCGCACCCGGGTCGGAAACTGGATCTTTGCCGTCGGAGGTGATGCCAATGCCGCTCGAAACTCCGGTGTACCGGTCGATCGCGTCAAGACCGGGCTTTTTGCCTTGACCGCATGCGCGGCTGCTCTCGTCGCCATCATCACGGTATTGGATGCCGGATCGACGGACGCACGACGCGGTTTCCAGAAGGAGTTCGAAGCCATCATCGCAGCCGTCATCGGAGGAAGCCTTCTGACAGGCGGTTACGGCTCGGCCATAGGTGCCTTTTTCGGAGCAATCATCTTCGGCCTCGTTTCCATCGGCCTCACCTATACGAAGTTCGACTCCGACTGGTTTCAGGTCTTTCTCGGCACCATGCTGCTGCTTGCCGTCCTCTTCAACAACTTCATTCGCCGCAAGGTTACAGGGGAGCGCTGAGCATGGTCGACATCCAATCCAATTCGCCGGCCCCGATCATCGAAGCCAAGGACATCGTGAAGCACTATGGCTCCGTCATTGCGCTGTCGGGAATCTCGATGAAGGTGCTGAAAAGCGAAGTTCTCTGCCTGCTCGGTGACAATGGCGCCGGCAAGTCGACGCTGATCAAGACGCTGTCCGGCGTGGTCAAGCCTTCCGGTGGCGAGCTGCTCGTCGATGGAAAGCCAGTCACGTTCTCCAGCCCGCGCGATGCGCTCGATGCTGGCATCGCCACCGTCTACCAGGATCTGGCCATGATTCCGCTCATGTCCGTAACGCGTAACTTCTTCATGGGGCGTGAGCCACGCAAGGGTATCCCGCCCTTCCGCTACATCGACTTCAAACATTGTGATGCGGTGACGCGGGAGGAGATGCACAAGATCGGCATCGACGTGCGTGACCCGAACCAGGCGGTCGGAACCCTATCCGGCGGCGAACGGCAATGCGTGGCGATCGCGCGTGCGGTCTATTTCGGGGCGAAGGTTCTCATTCTCGACGAGCCGACATCTGCGCTGGGCGTGGCACAAACGTCCATGGTTCTCAAATACATCAACCATGTGCAGCAGAAGGGCCTTGGGGTCATCTTCATCACGCACAATGTGCGCCACGCTTTCGCGGTCGGCAACCGCTTCACCATCCTCAATCGCGGCAAGACGCTGGGCACCTATGCCAAGAGCGAGATTTCCATCGATGAGCTTCAAAACATGATGGCCGGCGGCAAAGAGTTGCAGGCGCTCTCCAACGAGCTCGGCGGCACCATCTAATTCACGAAACAGGATTGCAATGATGACAGAAGAGCACGCACATCCAGGGGGCTTCACGCTGGCTGTCTGCGCGGAAATGATTTTTCGCTCTTTGCCGTTCACGGAGCGGCTGAAGCGGATCACCGAGCTTGGCTTCGTCGCCGAGATCTGGGACTGGACCAAGCATGATATTCCTGCTCTTGCCCGGTCCGGCGCGACGTTCTCGTCGATGACGGGGTACATCACCGGCACGCTTGCGGACGATGAGGGCGCCGATGAACTTATCAGGACGGCGCGCCTGTCTATCACTGTTGCCAAGGAACTCGGTTGCCCCCGGCTCAATTTGCACGGGACGGGTCTCGACGGGCAGGGGCTGCCGGTGCTCAAGTCGGAGGGCGTCACCGGCGCGATGTGGCTGAAGGCACGCGACACCCTTAATCGCATTGCGGATCTCGGTGAGGAAGAAGGCGTGACGTTCGTTCTTGAGAACCTCAACGAAGCAGTCGATCACCCGAAAACGCCGTTCGCCAAGGCCGCCGACACGATCGCCCTGGTCTCTGCGATCAATCGCCCGTCGCTGAAGCTCAATCTCGATCTTTACCACGCCCAGATCGGCGAAGGGAATCTCATCGAGCTCTGCCGCCAGGCGCTGCCGTTCATCGGCGAAATCCAGGTGGCGGATGTGCCCGGCCGCATGGAGCCCGGCACCGGAGAGATCAATTTCCCGGCCATCGCCCGCGCGTTGAACGCCATGGGCTACACCGGCGTCATCGGGCTTGAGGCCTGGCCGGCCGAGGACGACGAGCTGGCGCTGAGCCGCTTCCGCCAAGCCTTTACCCTTTAACACTCTCCTCGCTGCGCGGCCGTTTGTCAGGCCCGTGCGATCACATGTCAGAAGGAACGAAAATGCTGAAAGTTGGTCTTCTCGGCGCGGGGCGGATTGGAAACGTCCACGCCAAAGCGATCACGTCCAATCCCGGAAGTGCGCTGGTCGCGGTTTCGGATGTCAACACGGACGCCGCCACAAAGCTCGCGTCTCGGTATGGAGCCGAGGCTGCTTCCAGCCTCGACATCATCAACGATCCCGCCATCGACGCTGTGCTCATCGCCACATCGACGGACACCCATTCGGACTTGATAGAGGCGGCGACGAGGGCCGGCAAGGCGGTGCTGTGCGAGAAGCCCGTCGATCTCAGCCTCGAACGGGCCCGCGCCTGCCAGATCGCAGCAGCTGCCACGGGCAAGCCCGTGATGATCGGCTTCAACCGCCGCTTCGATCCGAACTTCGCGGCGCTCAAGGCTGCCGCGGACCGGGGCGATATCGGCAAGACGGAGCTTCTGTCGATCACCTCCTTCGATCCGGCGCCGCCTCCGGTGTCCTACATCAAGGTTTCCGGCGGCCTGTTCCGGGATATGATGATCCACGACTTCGATATGGCCTGCTGGATCTTCGGTGGAGCGCCCGAGACGGTGACGGCCATCGGAAGCTCGATCGTCGATCCCGAGATCGGTGCGGCGGGCGATGTCGACACCGCCGCCGTCACGCTCAAGTTCGCCGATGGCCGCATCGCCGTCATCAAGAACAGCCGTCGCGCGGTCTACGGATACGATCAACGCATCGAGCTGCTGGGCTCCGACGGGCTGCTGTCCGCCGGCAACATCCTGGAGAACACCATCACCAAGTCCACCCGGGACGGAGTGACGGGCGCCAAGCCGGAATTCTTCTTCCTCGAGCGCTATATGCGCGCCTATTCCATTGAGTGGAATGCGTTTGTCGATGCCATCACGTCCGGATCGGCACTGCCGGTTTCGCTGGATGACGGCGTCAATGCGCTTGCGTTGGCGGAAGCGGCGACACGGTCACTCGCGTCGGGGCAATCCGTCAGCCTCGCCGAAATACTCTAGGCGAGGATTTGATGTGAACACACTTGGCATTGGACTGATTGGTACCGGGTATATGGGGAAGTGCCATGCGTTGGCATGGAACTCGGTCGCGGCCACTTTCGGCACGGACATCCGACCGCGCCTCGTTCATCTCGGCGAGGTCAATGAGACCCTTGCGAAACAGCGCGCAACCGAATTCGGTTTTGAGAAATCCTCGGGTGACTGGCGTGCCGTGATCGATGATCCCGACGTTCAGATCGTTTCAATCACCTCGCCGAACCAGTTCCACAAAGATATGGTGATTGCGGCGCTCGATGCGGGCAAGCATGTCTGGTGCGAAAAGCCCATGTCCACTGGGCTGCAAGACGCCGAGGCCATGCTGATGGCTGCAGAGCGCACCGATCGTCTTTGCGTCCTTGGTTACAACTACATTCAGAGCCCTGCATTCAGGCAGATCGAAACGCTGGTGAAGAACGGGCGGATCGGGCGTGTCACCAATATCCGCGTCGAGATGGACGAAGACTTCATGGCAGCGCCGGACATGCTGCATTCGCTCAAGCATCGGGCCGAGTCCGGCCATGGAGCACTCGACGATTTTGCCGTGCATCCCTTGTCTCTGCTGCAGCGCCTGTGCGGTCTTCCTGTGGAGGTTATGGCCGATGCGGCGCGTCCCTACGAGACGCTGAAGGATGCTCATGGTGTTGATAAGAAGGTGGAGACCTTTGATATCGCCTCTGCGCTGATGCGTTTTCGGGACGGGCTAACAGGAACGTTGATCGTCAATCGGTCTGCCTGGGGGCGCAAGGGACGGATTGCACTTCAGATCCTCGGGACAGAGGGGTCCATTCTTTTCGATCAGGAGCGGGCCAACGAATTCCAACTGTACCAACGCTCGGACGAGTTAGAAATACAGGGTTTCCGGACCGTCCTGATCGCACCCATCCACACACCGTACAATCATTTCGTACCCGCACCCGGCCATGGCCTTGGCTTTAACGAACTCAAGGTTATCGAGGCCAACGAGATCCTGAAGGCGCTGAGCGGCAAACCCGCGAGGCTCGTGGATTTTTCGGACGGCATCCAGATCGAGAGAGTGGTCCACGCCATGGCCCAATCACATGCCAGCGGCAAATGGACCAGCACACTCGGCTAATGCAGATCGCCCGAAAGCGTGCAGCGATTTCGGCGACAGAGGGGCGTGTTGCGCAAAATAGATATGCCACGTAGTATACTACTGGCGTGGCATGTATCGAAACATGCTGATCGGGATTGGCGCAATCGAATTCCATGTTAGAAATCATCGCCCGTCTTTTCGGCACTGGAGATAAATCCATGGCCAAGCAGAGGCGTTGGGCCCCGCGGGGGTATGGAGAAAGATGTGAACAGGACTGGCAGGTCGGCGGTTTCGTCTGAAAAGCGTGGGAAATCGCTGACGGAGCAGGCCTACGCGATATTGCGCGAGCGCGTAATAACGGGTGAACTTCCGCCTGGTGTGGACGTTTCCGAGCCGGAGCTGGCTGATCAGCTGCAGATGAGCAAGACGCCGGTGCGAGAAGCGCTCGCGCGGCTTTGCGTCGAAGGGTTGATGGAGGCTTTTCCCCGTCGCGGCTATCGTGTTACTCCGGTGACTCTGAAGGATATGGACGACCTTTTTGCCGTTCGGGGCGTTCTCGAAGGGACCGCTGCGGCTCTGGCCGCGCAAAGCCTGACTGAAGACGAACTCGATGCGCTCGATCGGCTGGCGGATGCCAGTTACGTCGTCGGTGAAGATGTCAGCACCAAAACGTTCGTGACGTCGAACGAGACGTTTCATTCCGCGATTGCTCAGGGGTCTCGCAATCCGCGTCTGCATTCGCTGGTGATGAGTCACCTGGAGGAATGCGCCCGGCTTTTCTACATGGGAACACGAATCCGCGACATTAATCCGGAGACGCTTAACGACCACCATTGTATCGTGGCGGTTCTCAGGCAGCGTGACGGCGAGAAGGCCCGGCTTGCGATGATCGAGCACAACGAGAATACCCGCAAGGGTCTGTTCGCGGCGATGGTCGCCAATCCGCAGCCAGGCATCTCGCTTTAGCGGGCTGTTTCTGGCGTTTGAGGTGTCAGTTCTGCTTCACGACTGCGGGCTGCTGAAGATCTGCACGCGCGAGCCTACTTCGAAGATCTCTCCCAGATACATGACCGCGACGCGATGGCTGGCGCGTTCCACTACGGCCATATCTGTCAAGTGATCGTAAGATATTACGTAAGATATTTCATCTTGCCAAGAAGGTTCGAATGAAGGAGGATAATTTCAAGGAGTGACCGTTTCCGGGAGATGGTGTCATGGCCGATGACATTCGCAAATCAGTTCTTCTCACGCCGCTCAACCTGGACGGGTTGCGCAAATCCGGCGCGGATGTGACGGTTCTGGCAGTCCATTCGATCAACCCTTATACCGGCCAGCCGTCCTTCAAGGGGCAGCGGATCGAAGGCGCGGTCGATACGGAAGCCTATTCTGATTTTCAATCGCCACCCTCCGCGGAGGGTGGGCAGCGCCCGCTTCCCGAGATCAATATCCTGCAGGAAAAGGCGCGCCGATGGGGGCTGCGGCCGGAAAGCACGATCATCATCTATGACGGGGACCGCAGCATGACGGCTGCCCGCGCCTGGTGGGTGCTGAAATGGGCGGGTCTGCCGGATGTCCGCGTATTGGACGGTGGGTTTCCTGCCTGGGTATCGGCCGGCCTTCCGACGACGGACGCCGTTACCGCTGTCCAGCCAAGCACGATTGTATTGTCGCCGGGGCATATGCCTGAGTTTGACGCCAGCGATGCTCTTCGCTTCGGGATAGAGGGAATACTTCTCGATGCGCGCATTCGGCCTAATTACATCGGTGGTCCCGTTGCGGAGGGCCAGCCTGCGCGGGGGCATATTCCGCATGCGATCAGCGCGCCTGCCCCAGATAACGTTACCGACTATGGCAACTTCACCGACAGCGCTACGCTGAGGGAGATGTACCGTGCGCTCGGCGTCGATGGCTCTTGCGACGTCGGCGTTTATTGCGGTGCCGGCATGTCGGCCGCACACACCGTGCTTGCGCTTGCCGCCATCGGATTACCGGCGGCTATGTATCCCGGATCGTGGTCCGCATGGGTTTCAGATACGACGCGTCCCGTGATTACGGGTGCCGATCCTTTCTGATTGAAGGATGCTCAAACGGCGAGCGTTTTTGGCGTGAAATTCTCCTATTGCGGGCGGCTGTAGACAGGGACTGCTCATTTAGCACAAAAAATATGCGTAAATATTCTTTGTCTAAAGCAGCGCCACTTCGACTTTACAGGCTTAAATTCGATTGATATATCTCGTAGTATATCAGTTGGGCGCAGGCTCTGATTGATGCGATGTACGGGAACGGGTTCCAAAGAGCCCATGGCCAGAGAAGGGTCGTAGCATGAATATCTGGAAGGGTTTTGCGGCAGCAGTGGTCGCCGTGCCGCTGATATCGGCAGGCACATACGCGCGGGCTCAAGATCAATCGAAGACGCTTGTCGTCGCGGTTCCTTCCGATCCGGTCGGCCTTGAGCCCGGCGGCAACAAGGCGGAGCCTGTCGGCAGCGAAATCATCCTCAACGTCTTCGATACGCTGGTCGCCTGGACGTCGCCGGAATTCAAGCAGCTCGAAGGCCGTCTGGCGACGAACTGGACCATTTCGGCCGACGGCAAGGAATTTACCTTCAAGCTGCGGGATGGCGTCAAGTTCCAGGACGGCACACCTTTCGATGCGGCGGCGGTGAAGTTCTCGCTGGAGCGCACCAAGGCCACCAATTCCTACGTCAAGGCGACGTTCGACCTGATCAAGGATATCGCCGTCGTATCCCCGACCGAGGTGAAGATCACGCTTTCCGCCGCTTACCCGGCCTTCCTGTCCATTCTCGCGCAGCCGCAATCGGCCATCGTCAGCCCCGCGGCCGTGCAGAAATTCGGCGACAAGTTCGCCGCCAATCCGGTCGGTACCGGTCCGTTCGTCTTCAAAGGTGCGCAGGCCGATACGAATGTCGTTCTGGAAGCCAATCCGGACTATTTCCGGGGTGTCCCGAAGCTTTCGAAGATCATCTATCGCGTCATTCCGGACGCCTCCACCCGCCGTCTGGAGCTTGAGAGCGGCGGTGTCGATATCGTTCAGCAGCAGGGCCAGCTGTCTGCAATCGCGGCCGAGGACATCGAGGCGCTGAAGAAGAACAAGAACATCAAGATCCTGGAGACGTCGAGCCAGATCATTCGTCAGCTCGAATTCAACAACAGCAAGAAGGACGGCCCGTTCGCGAACGTCAAGGTTCGCCAGGCGATTACGCATGCGATCGACTACGACGGACTCCTGAACGGCGTTTTCGGCGGCACGGCCGAACGCGTCTATGGTCCGCTGACCACCAATAGCTGGGCCTTTAACCCCAAGATGAAGGAACTGGCTCCGAAATACGATCCGGCGCTCGCCAAGAAGCTGCTGGCGGAGGCCAAGGTCGATCCGTCGAGCCTTGATTTGAAGCTCTACAGCTTCCAGGGGCCGCTCTGGGGTGCCGTTGCCACCTTCGTGCAGGCGAACCTAGCCGATATCGGCATTAACGCCACAATCCAGCAGACCGAGTTCCCGGCGCTGCGTGCGCTGCAGACTTCCGGGCAGTTCGACGTTGCGCTCGACGGACGCCAGCCGTGGTACAACGACCCAGACGCCCACATCACCATCGGTTATCTGTCGTCGCTCGCCAACACGGCCATGACCTTCCGCATGCCGGAAGATAAGGTGCTCGACGATCTTATCCTGAAGGCTCAGCAGACCTCCGACCTGGAAGCCCGCAAGCAGCTTTACTTCCAGGTGCAGGAAGAGATCGCCAAGAAGGTTCCGGGCGCCTATCTGTTCAGCCCCAAGCTGATCGTTTTCGAGCGAGCCAACGTCGAGGGCCTTGTGGTCAATAGCGCGCCGCCGCTTAACGAATATTGGTCCGTCTCCAAGAAGTGATAGTCTTCTCCCAAGACTAAGGCGGGCAGTCTTCGGACTGCCCGTCTCCTTGCTTTCCCTGTTCTGGCGCGACGGGAAGGCGTCTATCCGCCGGTGCGGGCGGCTTTGCAAATGAGTTGGAGAGCATGGCGAGTTTCATCATACGCCGCCTGATCGCGCTGATACCCGTCATGTGCATCGTGCTGGTGATTGTCTTTTCACTGGTCCGGTTGATACCCGGCGATCCGGCCGTGACGCTGCTCGGTCCGGGTGCGACGAAGGAGCAGATCGACGCACTGCGTGCCCAGCTCGATCTCGATCAGCCTGTGGTCCTGCAATTTGCCAACTACGTATTTGGTCTGTTGAAGGGTGATCTCGGTTTCTCCCTGAAGTCAGGCCTACCCGTGACAGGCGAAATCCTGACGCGCCTGCCGGCGACGATCGAGCTTTCGGTTCTGGCCGTCATCGTCGCCATCATCCTTGGCATCCCGATCGGGGTGCTGTCGGCCGTCCGGCCCAACTCCATCTTCGACCACGTTACCCGGGTCGTCTCGCTAGTCGGGGTGTCGATGCCTGCCTTCCTGCTGGCGCTCATCCTGCAGCTGATCTTTGCGACCTATCTTGGCTGGCTGCCAGTATCGGGACGGATGAGTTCCTTTTTGACGGCGGAAACCGTGACCGGTTTCGCCATTCTCGACGGCATCATTACCGGTAATTTCGCGGCGGCATGGAGTGCGGTTCAACATCTCATTCTGCCGACTGCTGTGCTCGCCTCGTTTCTCGCCGCCACGCTCGGCCGCTTCGTGCGCAATACCATGCTCGACGTGATGGGTGAGGATTTCATCCGCACCGCCAGGGCCAAGGGGTTGCGGCGTTCGAATGTCGTGCTGAACCACGGCCTGCGCAATTCACTGCTGCCGGCGATCACCGTCATTGGCCTGAAATTTGCGGAAATGCTCGGCGGTGCGATCCTGACCGAGACGATCTTCGCCTGGCCGGGCATTGGCCGCTACATGTTCGAAGCGATCAAGAACCGGGACTATCCGGTCATCCAGGGCACGACGCTGGTCTTCGCCCTGATGTTCGTCCTCACATCCATCATCGTGGATCTGCTCTATGGAGTCCTCGATCCGCGCATCCGCAGGAAGATGGAGTGATCATGCGTGAACTGCTGATCTTCTTGCGGCGCAATAAGCTGGCCGTGGTCGGCCTTGCCATCCTCGTCGCCCTCGTTGGCCTGATCACCGTCGGTCCACTGGTTTCGCCCTATACGCCGACCAAGCTCGATATCCTCCACAAGCTGGACGCCCCGACCTTTGCCCACTGGCTTGGTACCGACGCCTTCGGCCGCGATGTACTGACCCGCATCATGTATGGTGGCCGAGCGACGCTGACCATCGGCGTCGGCGTGGTCGCCATCGCCTTCGTGATCGGCGTCTTCTTCGGGATGCTGGCAGGCTTCGTGGGAGGTTGGCCCGACAG
The DNA here is from genome assembly GCF_000731315.1 of Neorhizobium galegae bv. orientalis str. HAMBI 540. Taxonomy (NCBI): domain Bacteria; kingdom Pseudomonadati; phylum Pseudomonadota; class Alphaproteobacteria; order Hyphomicrobiales; family Rhizobiaceae; genus Neorhizobium; species Neorhizobium galegae. Next base: position 2,920,788 of record NZ_HG938353.1, on the reverse strand, counting down.
CATCATCATGCGTATCGTCGATGCTATTCTGGCTTTCCCGGCGCTGGTACTGGCGATCGCGCTTGCCGCGGCTTTCGGGCCGAGCCTCCAGAATGCCATGCTAGCTGTTGCCATCACGCTGGCGCCGCAGTTCGCACGGGTCGCGCGCAGCCAGGCGTTGAGCATTTCCGTCAAACCTTATGTGGAGGCCGCAGTTTCACTTGGTCTGCCGACCCATCGAATCCTGCTGCGCTACATCTTCGTCAACGGGCTAGGGCCTTTGCTGGTGCAGTCGACGCTGGCGCTCGGCAGCGCCATCCTGCAAACCGCCAGCCTTGGATTCCTGGGTCTCGGTGCCCAGCCCCCGCTGGCCGAATGGGGTGCTGACGTTTCAGCCAACCTGCAATTTGTCCGCAGCGCCGCCTGGGTGGCTCTCGCTCCCGGCATGGCGATCCTGTTGGCCGTTCTGTCGTTCAACCTGATCGGCGATAGCCTGGCGGATTGGTTCAATCCGCGTCGCCGCAACGAACTCGATTGAGGTTGCCCGTGAGCACGCTTACCATCAGTCTGGAAAAAGTGGATTTCCTGCCGCCGACGCGGGTCACCGACGATACCAGCGTGCTGACGCTGAAGAACCTCGTTTTCGAACCGCTGCTGAAATGGGACGACGGTTTCGTGCGGCCGGCGCTGTTCGACCGCTGGACCCACTCGGTTGACGGCCGCGAATGGCGTTTCCATATCCGCGAAGGCGCGATCTTCCATGACGGTAAGCCATGCGTGGCGGAAGACATCATCGGCTTCCTCGATGGCATCCTGGAAGCCGTCGATACGTTCGGCATGAAGTGGTCCTATGCGCGCTACCTCAAGGATGCGCGCCTCACGGCGGAGGGGCCGGACGTCGTGCGTGTCGAAAATCCCGATCCTATCGCCGATATCCTCGACATCTTTTCCGAATTCTACATCTGCCGTTTCGATGCTGACGGTCGGCCTATCCTCGGTACGGGGCGTTATCGGGTGGTGGAATTCGAACCGCTGAAGCGCGCAATACTGGAGCGGGTGAACGGCAAAGTCGGACCGCAGCGCATCGTGGCGCTGGCGGAAAAACATGCGGAAGCGCGCTATGCGCAGCTCAGGGACGGCAATATCGATGCCGCGCTCAATCTGGAACGGGTGGAAGGCCGCCTCGTGTTCGACACTGCCTTTGATTGGGGCAGGGCGATCAATACGCTGTCGGTCATGTATTATCTGAATTGCAGCCAGGGCGTCTTCCGCTCGGCGCAGGCGCGACTTGCTGTCAACCATGCTGTGAATACTGCAGCGATTGCCGAAGAGATTTTCCATGGTCTTGCCGTGCCATCCTCGACCATCGTCAGCCCCTTCCATCTCGGTGCCGGCAAGGCGAACCTCTCTCCCATCGGCTACGATCCGGAAAAGGCGAAACGGCTGCTCGATGATGTCGATGCGAGCGGACCGATCCGGCTGCGCACGCCAACCTTCATGCCCGAACGTTCACCGGCAGTGAGCCGTTTCGTGGCGGCTTCGCTGGAGGCGGTAGGGCTCGAGGTCAAGGTCGAGACGGAGCTCGACCGGCCGGAATATGCGCGCCAGATTGGCCGCAAGGAAATGGGCGACATGGCGATCTTCGATTCCTCGCCGCACAGCACCTACCGTATCCTGAACGACAAGATTTCAGCCAAGACAAAAGCCGTATGGTGGCAGGGTTACGACGACCCGGAGACCGAGGCGCTGATCGCAGCCGCCAACCGCGCCGTCGATGATGCCGACCGGGAACTGGGCTATGCGCGCTGTCTGACCCGACTTCATCAGAACCCGCCCTGGCTTTATCTCGTTCATCCCATCGATGTCTTTGCGGCGCGTAAAGACATCGGCGGGCTATCGATCGATCACAAGGGCACGCTCAACATTCGCTGAGCCCCAACATTCGCCGAGCCAAGGATAAGACAATGGACAAAGACTACTCGATCACCTTCTTCTACTACGAAGACATCCACGCCGTCGCTCCCTTCTACGAGAACGTGCTCGGCTTCGAACTGGTGCTGGATCAGGGCCTGGCGCGCATCTATCGCATCGCCGGCAAGTGCTATTTGGGCATCGTCGACGGCAAGCGCGGCCACCTGAAACATCAGGAGAAGAGCGCGGTCCTGCTGACCATCGTCGCGCAGGATGTCGAAGGCTGGCACAAGCGCATGAAGGAAGCCGGGGTGAAAGGCTTGTCGGAGATGCTGCGCGGCACCTATTGCGAACACTTCTTCTTCGAGGATCCGGCCGGCTACGCGATCGAAATCCAGCGTTTCCATAACCCGGATGTCGCAAAACTGTTCTGATGGGGGCCGATCAATGACCGTACCGACCGTGCTGCGTGATGCGCTGTTCTCGAAGGCTCGTGAATTCGGACAGGCACCGTTGCTGTCGCTGCCGGACGGTTCGGTGGTCGATCTGCAGGCCGGTTCTATCCCGCTGCTCGTCAATTTCAGCTTCGAGGACAAGGCCGCCAAGGGCCTGCGCAAGCTGAAGGACCAGGCGGAGCCGGAACCGGTCGTTTATTTTTCGGCATTGGAAATGGTCCGCGACCATCCCGTGTTGCTGCTGGCGGGCGAAACGGGCAGCGGCAAGACGAGCTTTGCGCGCCATCTCGCCTTCAGGCTCGCGGGCGAGGGGCCTGTGATGGCACCTCTGTCGCGTAACGATCTCGGGGCCGTGCATGATGAAAGCTGGGGGCTGGAAGACGTCCTGCCGCTTTATGTATCGGTGACGGCCGGCAAAACGTTCGCCGAATTGTTGGAAGTGGCGTTGCCGAAGAACGAGGCCCTACTGTCTGCCGAGGCATGGACGAAGTCGGATGCGACCTTGCTGGTTATGCTCGACGGTATCGACGCCGCGGGTGCCGACGGCCTTGCACTTCTGAGCGAAGCTCTGCTCTTCCAGGCTCGCTATCTGCGCATTCGCCTGCTGGCGCTCGGCGAGATTTCCGTCGTCAAGGGGTGGGCGCTTCCGTCGGGCTTCGTGCGTTACGATCTCCTGCCGCTGCTGAAGGTCCAGCGCCGTGATGCGGCCAGGCGGCTCGCCGGGCTCGATCTCGATGCGACAGGCATAGCGCTGGGAGATGCCGCCGCCAATCCGGCACTGTTCGCCATGGCGATCAATGGGGAAAATGCCGGCGAGACTGCCGAGGCGATTACTGATGATTGGCTTATAAAAGTATGCGGCGATGCCGGGACGGCGGCGTTCCTCTCCGGGCTGGCGTTCGACGCGCTGACTGGGAAGCTCGACGATCCCGCGGTTCTGCCGGTCACGCGTGTACGCCAGCTGCTTGCCGCATGCCATCTCGCCTCGCGGTCTGCAGAAGAAGCCGTCCAGCCTTTCCGTCAACGCCCCGATCTCTGGACACCGGTGCTCAGGAGTCTTGCCCTGCGGCTATCCGGCTCGGAAAAGGCAAACACATTGATCGAAGCTCTCATTGAGGGTAACGGCGACGCGGTACGGCGCGGTGCGCTCCTTGCGGCCGATCTGCTGACGGAACCTGGTTCGCTGCGGGATCTCGTCGCGCATCACCTTCTGGCAATTGTCCGGGATGGAGCATTGTCCCCGCCCGAGCGCGAAAGGGCAGGCCGCAAACTGTCGGTCTGGGGTGATCCGCGCGATCTCGATGCGCTGGCGGATGTGCCGGGCGGTACCTTCACCTTCGGTTCCAACACTCATCCCAACTCTGCGCCGCCGCATCAGGTGTCTGTCGAGGCCTTCCGTATAGGTCTCTATCCTGTGACGAACGCCGCCTACAGTGCTTTTGTCGGGGAAACCGGACGATTGTGGCGCAGCCCGGACGGCTTTGCCGAGGATCGCCGCAATGCGCCGGCCACTGACCTGACCTGGCGGGATGCGCGAGCCTACTGCGACTGGCTGACGGCGCGCTGGCGTGCCGGAGGCCGGATCGGGGCAGACGAGACCGTTCGTCTGCCGACGGAACCGGAATGGGAGCGCGCTGCGCGGGGTGATCAGCCGGATGTGGGCGACGAAATCATCGTCTATCCCTGGGGCAATACATGGGTCGACGATGCCGCAAATTCCGAGGAAGCGGGTTTCAACAATACCTGCACGGTCGGCCTCTTTCCCAAGGGTCGTTCCCCTTACGGGTGCTACGACATGGCTGGTCAAGTCTGGGAATGGGGCACAACGCTCTGGGGCGAGGACATGGGAACGCCGAGTTTCAAATATCCCTATGCGGACGACGGTCGCGAGAGACCAGACGCCGCACCGTCCGTCCGCAGAGTGTTGCGCGGCGGCTGTTTCTCCAGCGGCAAGCCAAAGGCCTGCTGCACCTATCGCGGTAGCCTTGAGCCCGACGGTTTCTGGCGCGGAAACGGTTTCCGCATCGTGGTCGCCAAGGTGACGCGTCAGGATGCAACCGTTGACCCTAGCTCTTCCGAACGCCTCTTGGGTTAGCAGTTGCGCATTGGAGATAGGCCGGCATGAGCCGGCCTCCAAAGCATCACGCCGGCCGCTCTTCCGCCGCGTTTGGCCGCCATTTGATGAGCTTGCTTTCGATCACGTCGAGGATACTGTCGATGATCAGGACGAAGATCGCCAGGATGATGATGCCGGCGAACACGCCGACCGCGTCGAAATTGCCTTCCGCCTGGGCAATGAGGTAGCCAAGTCCCGCGGATGCGCCAAGATACTCCCCGATGATCGCACCGACCACCGCAAAGCCCACCGATGTGCGCAGCGACGATAGGATCCAGCTGGCAGCTGCAGGGAAGTAGACATGGCGCAGGAGATCCGAGCGTTTGGCACCCAGGATTTTCGCATTGGCAAGAACGACAGGATTGACTTCACGTACGCCCTGCATCGCATTGAAGAAGGTGATGAAGAAGACCAGTGTGACGGCGAGTCGCCGCGCTTGGCGCAGGCTGCATGATGCCTCGCCTGCGCGTGTGCGGGTCGGCAAGGTCTGACGGGACCCAGCGTGATCTCGATGCATCTGGTAAATTGGTGTTACGAATACTAGATTTACCTGCAAAGCGTTTGTAGATATCTGCCATATTCGCTTTTGCCCAGCTTCTTGCCGACAGCCTCCAGCTGGTTGTCATCTATAAAGCCCCTGCGCCAGGCTACCTCTTCAGGGCTGTTGATCTTGATGCCCTGCCGCTTCTGCAGAGTGCCGACAAAATTCCCTGCTTCCAACAAACTTTCGGGCGTGCCGGTGTCGAGCCACGCAAAACCGCGGCCCATCTGTTCGACGTTCAACTTGCCACGTTCGAGATAGACTCGGTTGACATCGGTGATCTCCAGTTCACCGCGCAGCGACGGCTTGAGGTTTGCGGCAATGTCGACCACGTCCTTGTCATAAAAATAGAGCCCGGTAACCGCCCAGTTGGATTTCGGTACCGTCGGCTTTTCGACGATCGAGATCGCCTTCATTGCCTTGTCGAACTCCACGACGCCATAACGTTCCGGATCGTGGACATGATAGGCGAACACGGTCGCACCGTCGCCGCGCGCCGCAGCGCTTTCAAAAAGCTCGGTGATGCCATGGCCGTAGAAAATGTTATCGCCGAGGATGAGGCAGGACTGATCCGATCCGACAAAATCGGCACCGATGATGTAGGCTTGAGCAAGACCTGCAGGTGAAGGCTGTTCCGCATAGGAGAGCGAGATTCCCCAAGCCGAACCATCACCCAACAGGCTGCGAAAATCTGGCAGATCATGCGGTGTGCAGATGATCAGGATATCGCGTATTCCGGCCAGCATCAACGTGGAGAGCGGATAATAGATCATCGGCTTGTCGTAGACGGGCATTAACTGTTTCGACGTGACAAGCGTCATCGGATGCAGACGCGTCCCGTTGCCGCCAGCCAGAATGATACCCTTCATCGACAGTTCTCCTCGGATGCCTTTTCCATGCCGGCCTGTTTTTCCGGCGCATCGCCGGCCAAGAGCCTTTGCAATGTAGTCGCAGTCGCGATTTTCCAGTTTGGCAGACGGACACCGTGAACCCTTTCGAGTTTGCTGCAATCCAGCCTCGAATTGTTTGGCCTGCGAGCCGGTGTTGGATATTGCGCAGTCGGGATCGGACGGACCATCGCTGACGGGCCACCCATCTCGACAGATATGCGGAAGATCTCGGAAGCAAAGTCTGCCCAACTGGCCTCACCGCTTCCCGCTATGTGAAATATACCGCGCAGGCGTCCGTCCCGTGACGACAGCAAATTGTCGGCAACCGTTAATATGGCATCGGCGATATCGAGTGCAGATGTTGGATTGCCGTATTGATCGGCGACGACATTGAGTTCGTCACGACTTTCAGCAAGATGTAACATCGTGCGCAAAAAGTTCTTGTTAAAGGGGCTGTAGACCCACGCGGTCCTGAGGATGACGTAATCTGCCCCCGATGAGATCAGACGACGTTCGCCCTCAAGCTTCGATTGACCATAAACACTGAGGGGCGCTACGGGGTCGCTCTCATGATAAGGCGAAGTCTTGCTGCCGTCGAAGACATAGTCCGTCGACAAGTGAATAATCGGCACGTTGAGCTTGGTCGCGACGCGACCGATCTCATCTATGGCCGCGCTGTTGACGAGAAAAGCTTTGGCGACGTCGCTTTCCGCTTGGTCGACGGCGGTATAGGCGGCAGCGGAAATGATCAGTTCAGGTCTCGCTTCCACAAGAGCTTTTTCGATCGTTCCTAGATCGGCAAGGTCGAGATTGGGTCTTGCGAGCGGAATAATTTCTATCTCGCCGTGGCGGTCGGCTCGCTCGATCAGAGACTGCGCGACCTGCCCGCCACGCCCGGTGACCACATACCGCCGGGGCATCATTTGCCTCCGGATCCGTTAAGGAGGCCGAGCCGGCCTCCGCCGTATCCCTGACGAAGCGGCGCCCACCACCATTCGTTTTCCAGGTACCAGTTGACCGTCTTTTCGATCCCGGTATCGAAGTTTTCTTCTGCCTTCCAACCCAATTCCGCCTCAAGCTTCGTGGCGTCGATCGCGTAGCGTGCGTCATGCCCGGGCCGGTCCCTGACATATGTGATCAGTCGCTCGTGTGGGGCTTTCTGCGGCCGCAGAGTATCCATGATCGAGCAGATGCGCTTGACCACCTCTATGTTGCTCCGCTCATTGCGGCCGCCGATATTGTATGTTTCGCCGATCCTGCCGCGTTCGACGATGAGGTCCAGCGCCCTTGCGTGGTCCTCGACAAATAGCCAGTCGCGGATATTGGCGCCGTTGCCGTAAACTGGCAGTGATTTGCTCTCAAGAGCATTCAGCACAATCAGCGGGATCAGTTTTTCAGGGAAGTGATACGGGCCGTAATTGTTCGAGCAGTTGGAGACAATAACCGGCATGCCATAGGTGCGGCCCCACGCTTTGGCCAGGTGATCAGAGGCTGCTTTGGAAGCTGAATAGGGAGAAGAGGGATCGTAGGGGGTTTCTTCGGTAAACAATCCGTCTTTGCCGAGAGAGCCATACACCTCGTCGGTAGAGACGTGGACAAAGCGGAAGTCTGTTTTCGCTTTGCCGAAGAGATCCTGCCAGTAGTGCCGGGCGGTCTCCAGCAAGGTAAATGAGCCGACGACGTTGGTTTCGATGAAGTCGCGGGCGCCAGTTATAGAGCGGTCCACATGGCTCTCTGCCGCCAGATGCATGACTCGGTCGGGTTTGAAACTGTCGAACGCCTCCTGCATCGCCGCTCGATTGCAAATGTCTGCCTGAAGGAAACGATGCAGCGGGTTGTTTTCGACGGTGGCGAGCGACGCTACGTTGCCGGCATAAGTCAGCTTGTCTACGGTCAAGACGTCGTAGTTTCTGACCAGAACCAGATGACGCACGACAGCCGACCCGATGAATCCGGCTCCGCCGGTAACGAGGACGCGCATTGCATGCTCCCTAGCTGCCACCAGCTATTGTGAATGAAGTCGTCTCAAGCTCGGCGAGACGTGGTTGCATCCGATCTTTCTGCGAAAGCACGGCGCTTTCCGCCGTCACGGGCCAGATGATATTGAGCTCCGGGTCGTTCCATAATATTCCACGGTCATGGTCGCTGCTGTAGTAGTCCGTGACCTTGTAGGAGATGACACTGTTGGGCTGGAGAGTGCAGAACCCATGCGCAAACCCGGCCGGAAGCCAGACTTGGCAACCGTTCTCGGCGGTCAGTTCCGCCTGGACATATTGTCCAAAAGTTGGTGAGCCTCTCCGGATGTCGACTGCGACGTCGAGGATGGCACCGGCGATGCAACGGACCAGCTTTCCTTGAGCGCGAGGTTCAATCTGAAAGTGCAATCCTCTCACCGTTCCAGCTTCTACTGAAAGCGACTGGTTATCCTGGACGAAATTGAAGGCGCCGATGTTTTGACCAAAGACGTCAGACCGAAAAGTCTCTGAAAAATATCCGCGATGGTCTCCATTTCTTTGGGGCGTCACCAGCACGACGTCGGGGATTTTCGTTCGTTCAAATTGCATGTCTTCCTCGCACTCAGACCGCTAGGTCATCTCAACCACGTGATGGACATATCCGGCCGCGTTCACTGGATCATTCGTGACATCTCCAAAGGGCTTTTTCGTTTTGTGCCGTTGCAACGAAACCGGTCTCATTGTCTCCAGGGTAACGAATGCAGGCGAGAAACATCTTGTGCGAACGTTGGGGCGTGATTTGGTTTCTCCAAGCCCCAATAAAGCCCTATAGCCAGAAATAGGGAGCTTAATGAATATATATTCCAGTCATTCGTGTAAATCTGTTATTGATGTTAAACAACATTTTGCGCATGATTACGTTATGGAACAACTATAGTTCAAAATTTGAATTAATTTTATTCCGAGCTCGCTTAATGGTGGCCGTATGATCATATTTTCAGACGAAAACTTGGAGGTGATACATCGTTCCGGGTCGTCTCCCTATCTTCTCGTCACATTTAACGAAATGGAAATGAGGGCGAACGGCAGTCGTTTCTGGGGGCAGCGATTGTGCGAGAAGGCCGACATTTCGGCGCTTGGCTTCATCAGCCGGCGGCCGAACTGGTTTCCGGCGGCGAGCGTCGTCAAGGCTGTCGAGGCGGCCGCGCCTATCCTTCACGCGGCATCGGAGCGGATCCTCTACGGGCACTCGCAGGGCGGCTATGCAGCGTTGCGGTATCGGAGGCGCTTCAACGCCACAGTTGCCGTCGCTTTTTGCCCGCAAGTCTCAATCGATCCGAAAGCCGTTCCTTTCGATGGCAGGTTTACCCGCCATTTCTCGCCCGATCTCCACGCCAATATGGGGATCGCGCCTGATCACGCGGCCGGCCGGGCCTATCTGTTCTTCGATCCGTTTCACGCCGTCGATCACCAACACGCGGTTCGGATCGCGGCGCTACAGGAGCGGACCCAGCTGGTGCCTGTCCATATGACCGGCCATGGCACCGTTCGCGCCTTTACCGGGACGGCGCGCGCGCTGTCGGTGATCGAGGCCTGCCGCGGAGACGATCTTCCGGGTCTGCGCGGTCTCGCCCGCGCAGCGCGCGTGACCGCGCCAATGCGGCCCTATCAGATCGCCATGACGGCGATTGCTCGGCATCGGGCCTGGGCCGACCGGTTTCACGCGCGCTTCGGCCCGGATTTCTCTCCTGTCGAGCAGGCAAACTTCCTCTACCATCGGGCCAACCGCCATATTCGCGACGGTGAGCTTGTGACGGCGCGAGCCATGCTTGCGGACGCCATGGCGTATCAGCCGGACAATCTTGGCTTCGGCCGTCGGCTGGAGGAACTGGATGGTCGTATCGCGGGGCTCAGAGCGGCAGGTGCCTTGCATTCGTGATCCGAATGTTGCCGAGTCTGTCCGGACAAGGCCATCGTCGCGAAGAAGGACGGTCCTCTTGGCGTTTCCTAAGATGGGTGTCCTTAAAGCGCGGTCGAGAGAAGCTTGGGGCTCTCGGCGATCGCAGCATCGAGTTTCCGCCGCAGCAATGTGCGATAGAGTTTGACGTGTTCCCGCGCGCAGGCGGCGCGGTCGGCGGGTTGGCGCAGGGAAACGCGCAGCCGCTCCCAGATTTTGTCATCGCCCAGAACCTCAACGATGCGATCTGCGAGATCCTGGCTGCTGCCTGCGCGAAAGTGCAGGCCATCCTTTCCGTCACGCACCTTCTCGGCCATTCCGCCGATATCCGAGCAGATCATCGGCCTGCGGTGGAGCAGCGCTTCCTGGATGACGACGGGTGAGTTTTCCCACCAGACTGACGGCAGAACCACCCAGTCGACGGAACGCATGAGACGCGGCACGTCCGCGTTCTGGTAGGCGCCGTAGAAGCGAACGCGGTTGCCGGCGTCGGCGATGAGCTTCTTGATCCGTTCCTGGAATTCGACCGGCTGTCGCTCAAGATTGCCGCCGAAGATCATCAGGCACGAGTCTTCGCCCCATATCTCCTTCGGGATACGCGAGACGGCGTCGATCAGGATATCGGCGCCCTTGAATGGAGTCATTTGTCCAAAATAGGCAAAGCGATTGCGGCGCGGCTTGAGACCTTGAACCTCGCGCGCGGGCGCCGCTGTTTCCATGGCGATGCCGTTTTCGATCACGCTGATCTTGTCTCTTTCGATGCCCCATGCGGCGTAGCGATCCGCCAGGAACCGGCTGGGGGAGATGAAAGCGTCAGCAAGGCCGAGCATGCCGCGGGCGAACAGTTCCCGCTTCAGGAAGCGCGAGACGGGGATCTCGGGAAAGCAGCCGTGGCAGGCGACGGGGGACGCTGTTTCGCAGAGCTGGCCGGAAGGCCGTTTCACCATCTGCCCGTGATTGTGGCAGATCGACAGATATTCATGGAACGTGACGATAATGGCGGCGTGCGGAAACGCTTCTCGCAAAGCATAGAGCGCTTCGAGGCCGATACCGAGAACATGATGGAAGTGGATGACATGGGGCCTCAGATCGCGCGCAAAGCGCAAGAGGTCCTGGCTGATCGCCCGGGTATCGCCGGTGGACAGGAAGAAGTGGTCGTAATCGTCCGTGTGGAACAGCAATTCGTCCTCGACAAGGCGCAGGCTCATCAGCGCGGATGCGGCGTGCCGCGGCACCGGGTGTCCGATCCGAGCCAGATAAACCGATTCCACGTTCGGTAATGCTTTCAGACCGAGATGCAGGTTGTGGGACGCGATTTCCGCTCCGCCGAGCGAGACAGACGGATGTGCATGCGAGACGACAAGGACGCGAAGCTGCTCGTTCATGCGGGCCTCTTTTCCAGGTGCTTTTCAAGGGTGAGGATAGGCAGCCATTGGCTCTTGAAGATCTTCCGGTCGATCTCTTCCACCAAAGCCGCCATCGCAGGACTATCGCCGGCGCGTGCGTCGTCGCAGCCCCACATCTGCACGGACGGCAGCAAATAGGAGTCGAACCCGGACCGGCTGAGGCGGAGGCCTAGATCCACACCCTTTTCCTGCGCACCCAGATAGCCACCGCAGAAGCTGCCCGCACCCGACAGGGCGTCGCGGGGCATGATGCAGCATTCGAGCGAGGCCGCTGCGATGTGGGTCACGTTCATGTCGGTAACCGCTTTGAGCGGATATCCGGCGTAGCGGCCGACGACCGGCTGGTCGTCGTTGCCGTCGTCGATCCAGCTTCCCGCCCAGCGAACCGAATGGTCTTCGTAAGCCAGGACGGGCGAGATGATGCTTCCTTTCATCGTGGAAGCCGCGGCCACGAGCTTGCCATACCAGCCTGTCCCGTGCGGGATCAGCGAGGCGGAGAGCGATACGACCGTTTCACAGGAAAGCGCCTGCGTGCCCGCTTCCAGCATGTCGTAGACGTCGCCCGTTCCCTTCGTCGATACCAACCTGACCGAAAGGCGATAGAAGCGCGCGAGCTCCTTGATGCGGGCGGCCTGCCTGCGAAACCGCTCGGCAGGCATGGCGATCACGATTGGCGCGCCCCGGGTTTCCGGATCGAGTGCGAGCAGGGCAAGCAGCGGGGAGATGTCCTCCTCGCTCTCGCCTACGCCGATGATGATCGGCAGGCCGTTTTCCTCATCGAAGAATCCGGCGTCTACGATCGTTTCGATGATCGGCGCTGATCTTCCTGATGATCGTGCGAGGAACGGGACAACCTGTGTATCGACGATCGCCGGCAGTGCGCTGTTGGCGGGATCGATCGAGCCGATCTGGCGCAATGCCGCTGTACGTGCCGAAAGGTGTGTCGGTTTGACCGGCAGAAAAGCACGGCGCGAATCCTGCAGCGTCAGCTCGAAATAAAGGGACGCGCCTGGATCTTCGCCCGGTAACTGGGCATGGGCAACGAAGCCGTGGGCGCGCTGATCTCCCCGGAGACCCGGCACAAGGTGCGTCTGGTCGTTGAAACTGTCCGCGACGTCGGGGCGATCGAAGCGCGTCCAGTGTTCGTCGAGGCGGATTGCAGCATTGCGTCGGCGCAGCTTAACTGTCGCGACGTGGCCATCGGGGTCATACAGCCAGCCGGAGATGAGGAGATTTCCCGCATCGGCCTCGAATATGCTGTCTATCCCCATCCGGACGAGATAGGGCAGGCCGGAGACGGTTTCCTTGCCCTCGAAGCTATTGGCGGCGGCGCGCAGCGACAGGAGCACGTCCGGCGTGCCGTGGGTGCGCATCAGGACCGACCGGATATGCTCGGGGGTTTCCTGCGGATCGGCGATGCGTTTTCGAGGGTGGACCGCAACATGCCTCCAACCGGCGCGCCCTCGAAAGATCAGACCTTCAATGTCGGCAGCGCGGGCAGCCTCGTTCGTCTCGAGAAGGCCGACAAAACCAGCGGCACCATCAGGAGCGTCGGGACGTGTAAAGGTGGCAATACCGCATTCCGCGACCATCGGTGTCGCCTTGCTGATCAGGGATATCCGGCAAGGCCCGGGTGCCATGCCGCGGCTCCAGCCCTGCAGGAATGTCACGCCATCATGGCTCTCGCCGATCACCTCGACGAAGCCATCAGTGGCGTGGGTCGCCTGTAAAAGCGTGGTTATGGTGAGAAGCCTGCGGCGGCTGAGATTGCCGGTCATCAGAGCGTCTACGAGCCGGTTTATGACGGCGGCCGACTGAGATCCGGCGGACTCGAGCATGAGCGCGGCCGCTTCCTCCGTTGAGGCAAGACGGGGCGCAAAGATGTAGGGCGTGCCCGTCTCCTTCTCTCCGAAGCGTATCGTGGTCATGGCAAGGTCCGTGTCCCCTGCCGGAAGGAGCGCCGCAAAGCCGTGCTTGGCCCGCGGTGAGGATGCGGCCAATCGCCATTCCGAGACAAATGCATTTCGCGTATCGGTCTGATTTTCGCCGACGCCAACCGTCACGTCGCCGGCAGGAACTTGGCCGAGGCCGATAATGAGCAGGGTTGTCTCGTCGACGCGGCAGCCGATAACCCTTCCGGAGCGCATCGCCCTGCCCGCCCCCTGCTTGGCCGGCGTTGGTTTGGTGACCAGGGGGCTGGTGACCGGAGGGTTGGTAACCGTGGGGGACTGTTCCGTAACCAGCATGCCTTGCCCTCCCTCGGTCAAATCCTGAAAATCAGCGCAAGGCCGGCGCCCGCGGCAAATCCGACGAGAACGAACAGCAGCAACAGCATGGGTTTGAATTCGGCGTTCGCCCGCTTCTTCAATGCATTCAGGTTCTTCTCCATCCCAGCCACGACCCCGTCCAGCCGCATCAGGTGGACATCGAGGTCATTCAGCCGTTGGCTGACCTCCGCCTTGAGGTTTTCGACGGCGTTGCCGATTTCGGTCAGGTCGGTGGTTTCGGTCTTGTCCGCATCGATTTCCGGTGCGCGCTGCAGGGAGCGCTGCGAGACCTGCAACTGCCGCTGCGACGCCATCAGCACATCAAGCTTGTCGAGCACTTTTGCCAGCGGCGCGGCGATCAGCGCTTCGGCCGCCTGTTCGTTCGGCTGTGGAACGCGAAGCGCCTGTTCGGAGCCGCTTCCATTGCGCGCCATGACGACGATATCGTTGGCCCGCGAATGGAGGGGATCGGGCAGCGCTATTTCGAATGCGTGCTTGCCGTCGCCGATACCATTGCGTCGCAGGTCTGGACGGTTGCGATCGGCAACAGTCTCTGCGATCACCTTGCCATCGAGTAGGACACGGATGGTCAGACGCTGGTCCGGCGCCATCGGGTCGAATGCCCAGCCGAAGATCGTACCCATGTCGACGGCGTCCACGCGGCCGTTCATCGGCTTGACGTTGTCCTGTTCGGATGCGGCATCCGGTCGTTCGGCGGGACTGGTCATGCGCTCTCCAATGCCTGAACCTGTGCCGTCTCCATCCACTTGAGATAGCGGCGGGCAGTCGTGTCGATGTCGTCGGGCTTGCGGGCGTTTTGCGCAAACAGGTGCAGCAGTTTCGGATCTTCCAGGATGTCGCGCATCGCCGCGGCGAGCGCCCGGGCATCATTGGGTGGGACGGTCAGGCCGTTGACGCCATGCTCGACCATTTCAGCCATTCCGCCGATATTGCTGGCGATGACCGGACGGCCTTGCGCCTGGGCTTCCTGAATGACCAGCGGTGCGTTCTCCCACCAGACGGAAGGAACGATGGTGCAATCGACCGCGGCCACCAGATCGCCGATATCTTCGCGTCGATAGGGTCCGCGGGCCTGCACGGATCCTGATGTTTCGGCAAAGCGCCGGTTGATCTCCTCGACGAACGTCTCGCTCTGGAAAGGCGCGCCGCCATGGACGCGAAGTTCGAAATCCATGCCGTCGGCCAGAAGCTGACGCGCCGCCTCGAGCAATACGGTCACCCCTTTCCAGGGGTTGAGATTGCCGAAATATCCGAAGACCGGCTTCCCGCCCTGGAGCAGATCTCTTCGCACGCCGGCTTTGCGGGCGGGAATGCCATTGGGAATGACGCTGATCGTATCTTCGTCCAGTCCCCATTGCACATAGCGATCCCGCAAAAAGGCGCTTGGCGAGACGAAGTGGTCGACCGTGCTCAACAGGGCCTTCAGGTGGCGTTCGCGCAAGGCAAAGCGATCGAGCGGAATGTCCTTGAAGCAGGCATGGCAGCGGTCCGGGCTGGACTGGTGACAAAGTTCCTTGCTGCCGGTGCGCACCATCAGGCCGTCATGGTGGCAGATGGGATAGTAGTCGTGGAGTGTCATGACGATCTGGCAGTCGGGCAGGGTGCGGCGGACGATGTGGGGGAACTCGGCGCCAAGCAGCAGCATGTGATGGAGATGAACCACATCCGGCCGGAAATCGCGCAGCAGCTCCGCGATGTCAGGCACGACACCATATAGGTCGATCTGGCTCATGAAGAAGCGGTCGAAATGTCCGGACCACAGCAGGATTTCGTCTCCCGCCGAACCGATGCTCTGGAAGCTCGTGCCCGGTCTCGCTTCGCGATGAATATGGTTTGTGGCACCGAGAAACAGAGCTTCATGGCCCTCGCGCTGATAGGCGCGAAACAGGTCATGAGCGAATATTTCGGTTCCGCCCGGGTGAAGGGACGGATGGTTGTGGGCAGCGACCAGGATGCGCTTGCTCATCGGCCATTTCCCCGGCGCTTCGCCACAATGAAATCCTGATGGTGAGCCGCATTGGTGCCGCGCCAATGGCCAAGCGATTTCAAGGCGACGGAGAGGCCGGCCCGTTCGAGCGCCTTGTCCAGAAAGCCGTCTTCGAAGCCGACCGCCGCAAGCGGTGCCTGGTTGGGAACGAACCAGCACGGGCTTTCGCCATAACGGCGGAACGCAAGGCGCGGATCGCGCCGCCCGTGCTCGTTTGCCGCCGCGATCCGGTCGACCACGAAGGCTGTCATGAACATTCGCCCGCCGACTGACAGGACCCTGCGAACCTCAGCGAGGTAAACGAGGACTTCCGCAGGGGGCAGATGAGTGACCACCGACGTCATGATGACGAAGTCGAAATGTTGATCCGGAAAGGGAAGCCTCAGTGCCCTGCCGCTGACCTTGCCGTTCGGATTGTAGAGTTCGTGCGCGATATCCAGTCGCTGGAAGGCGAAATTGGAGTAGGCGGGCGTGATCGTCCGCTGGCACCAGTCGATGCCGCCCTCGACCGGATCGATGCCATCGTAGCGGCTCGTTTGCGGATCGAGATACTGGGTGAGCGGCACGGCCATCCGGCCGATACCGCAGCCGATATCGAGCACGCGGGCCTCTTCGCGCAGGCCGCCGATACGGATGAAGTGCCCGAGAAATTCCGCGCCTATCGCGCGAAAATCACCGTCGCCCACGAAGACATTGGTGGGTTCCGGCTGTGGCAGAAAACGATTGCCCCGAACGGCTTCAAGCAGCCAGCGAACACGGTCCTCGTCGACCAGCCGAGCCGGCTTGGGAGGGCGCACGAGTGCTATCTGTGTCACGCTGCGTTCCTTTCCCGGGCTCTCCCATTTGTGGCGGCGGGGCGATCTTGATCTTTGTCGAATGGGTTGGCCATCAAGTCGGTGATGTCGTCTTCCCAGCGTTGCGTGTGCAGCCATGAATTGTATTGGCTGGCAACGCCGCGCATATAGTCCTCGCTACGGCGGATCGAGCGGCGCTCGAAATGATACAGGCACGCGGCTGGCTCATAGGCGATCTGGAGCCCGAGACGGCGGATCTTGAGGCAGAGGTCACTGTCCTCGTAGTCGCCGATCACGTAGTCCTCGGTGAAGCCGCCGACACGCTCGTAGGTGACCCTGCGGGTCACGAGGCAGGCGCCGGTGACGCCGGGAACCTCGCGGGCTTGTTGGGCGGGAGCATAGTCGCCGGGCATGCCCTTGTTGAAATGGTGGTTCAACCAGATCCCGCGCTGGTCGCGGCCAAAATACAGGCCGGCATGCTGCAGCGATCCGTCTTCGAAGAGCAGTTTCGGGCCGATGGCGCCCAGCCTGCTGTTTTCCAGCAGCGGCCGCGACAGCACCTGAAGCCAACCTGGCCCCTTTGGCACGACATCCGAATTGAGCATGACCAGAACGGCGCCGCGGGCAAAACGTGCGCCGGCATTGCAGGCCCGTGCGTAGCCGCTGTTGCGGTTCATGACGACCAGCTTCATCGGCAACCCGTGCAGGAGGTGCAGGCCACCCAGCATGTGCTCCGTCTCATCCTGGATTTCCGGTGAATCGAGGACGAAGATGATCTCGGCATTGGCGACGAGCCACGGATCGGTAGCCATTCCCGACAGTTGGAAGCGCAGGAAATCGAGGACCTTGTAGAGAGGTATGACAATCGAAACGAGAGGTGTGGTTTCGGACAGGCTGTAGTCCTTCGTGGAATCGACCTCTATGGTCTTGCCCAATCGCCGTTCTATGTCCTGCAGGGCGGGCGCGAGGATCGTGCGGAAGGCACTGTCGACCGCATGCTGCGGCGGCACGGCGCGCAGGACATGGTTTCGCTGCGTTGCGGGCTCGAAAGGCTGCGGCTTCGGTATCAGCGGCCTGACCGCTCCCGAAGCAAGGCGCAACTGAAACCGCGGCTGCAAGAGCGGACCGGTGGATTCCGGCAGCGGGATCCAGGCAACGAAGCCGGTCACATCGGTCTTGCTCTTCTCGTCCTTGCCTTCCGCCCATGCCGGGAATTTGTAGCTGTTTGCGTCAAGCGGTACGGCCGTGCCGTCCTCCCTGACGTAGTCGATGCCGGCGAAAGCGGATGACGGCGCATGGAACCAGCCGCCTGCCAGAAGGCCGTCGTCGAGCGCCAGGGCGAGATCGACCTCCCCGGACGGATGCATCGACGACTTGGCAATCCGGGTTGCAGGCAGCGGGGCGTTGACCTGAAGGTCGATTGCCGTCGCGGCGCTGCCTTCCGGCAAGGCGGCGAGGCAACGGACGATCATTTCGCGCAGTTCCACCGCCTCACGGTTTTTGCTCCACCAGTTCTGAAGGCTAGGATGGCGAGGCTTGTCGTCAGCAAGCTGGCGAATTGCGGCACCATTCTTGCTCAGGAGGACGATGAGAAACGGAGGAGAGGGAAAAGGCGCCTCTGCGATGAAATGGCACGGTTGAAGACCGCTTTTCGCTCGGCGTCCGAGGACAGGTCTTACCGCCATGCGTGTGATCGAAGCCGCGCCGATCGCATAGATCGCTATGATGTCGCCGAGGTCCGGATTGATCGCCGTCTCGATCAGATGGCGTCCTTGGGCAACCTGGCAGACGATGCTGGCGGCCTGCGGTTCGGGCACGAGCGCATGAAGGGCGTCTTCAACGATCATATGGAAAAGATGGTCGCCAGCGATGCGGAAGGCGCTTCGCCAGACGGTTAGCAGGTTGTTGACGAACTTGATGCGGGAACCCGGCGCAAGATCCGTAAACAGCGCTTCCACGTCGAGGGGCGTGAGCATGTGTGCCGGCTGCATCACGACGGTTTCGACGATGCCGCCGTGTTCCGTGCAGATGTCCACGTTCACCGGCTGCTGTTCCGGTCGCATCGCCCAGAACATGCGTTGTCTTCCGTGGCCGAGTGGAAGCATCATGCTGACCAGCGGTACCGGTGACCGATCCATCGACAACAGGCACTTAGTGGCTGCGGGAAGGGGCGGGGGGAGATCCCAGACAAGGATTGCCAAATCCGCGCCGAGCCGAAAGATTTTTGCGTTTCTAAAAACGCCCGTGGCGTCTATCGCTTCGTCGAACGTCACACGCGGCCCCTCTGAATCGGAGTTGCGCGCCCCGCGGGAGGAGGCAGGGCGCGCAGAAATCATGCTCAGTGAACGGTGAAGTAGTTCTCGGGATTGGCATGAATGTCGTCAGCGTCGACATTGACCAATGTCAGCGTATCGCCATGGCCGAGATCGACGACGACATTGCCGCCGACCTGGGTGACGCGCGAGGCCAGATCGTCCGGCGAGGTCACGTCGAGGCCATTGATGCCCTTCGAGATCTGCAGGATATCCTCGCCAGCGGTGAAGTCGAGAATGACGTCATTGCCGCCGCCGCCGCCGAAGACGAAGACGTCATGGCCAGCACCGCCGACCAGGATATCGTTGCCAGCGCCGCCATCGATGATGTCGTTGCCGTCGCCGCCGTAGAGGATGTCAGCACCCTTGCCGCCGGACAGAAGATCATTGCCATGTCCGCCGAGCAGGGTGTCATTGCCCTTGTCGCCGTAAAGAAGATCATCACCCCAGCCGCCGACAAGATTGTCGTTGCCATCTTCGCCGTTCAGCAAGTCGTCGCCCTCGTCGCCGAACAGGGTGTCATGTCCCTTTCCGCCGAACAGGATGTCGTCACCTTCACCGCCGAACACGATGTCGTGCCCGTTACCGCCGCTTACGAAATCATCGCCCCCATGGGCGCGGATGAAGTCGTTGAAGCGGGAACCGAACAGGGCATCGTCGTATGCTCCGCCTTCCAATGTGGCCATCTGCCTCTCCTCTTCAGGTTTGTACGAGTGCGTTGTCGGCGCGGGTGCGACGATTTCGCGCTTGAAATGTGCACTGCAAAAAACGGAAGCGCAAGCATCTCTTGAGACAAAAATGCCAGATGTTGGGAATATATTTCCTGAATTGAATATTACTGGCACATTACCCCGATAATCTCCAATTTTATAAATTATAATTTCGGTATTTTACTTTAAAACAACTTCAATATTTGAAACAATTTCTGCTGTGCAGCATTTTTTTTCCGATTCAGATACTAATCTTCCCTGAAAGCGCGATTGAAACTTTCGAGGACGGGGGAGGTGATGTAGTCGATCGCGCGGCGTGGCTGGTGGATGATCAGCACTTCTGCCGGCATGCCGGGATAGAGGCGCACATCAGGGTTTGCCTTGAGCGATGCCGGGTCGAGTTTGGCGCGCGCGACGAAAAACGCACTGTTTGATTTCTCGTCGACCGACTGGTCCGCGGCGACATAAATGACCGTACCTTCCATCGGCAGGCGGGACCGTTGATTATAGGCCGTCAGCCGGACCTGGGTATGCGAGCCGACGGCGATGCTGTCGATGTCGCGAGGATTGACGCGCATCTCGACCAGCAGCGGCTCATTCTCCGGAACGATCTCAAGCAACGGTTGGCCGGGCGTGACCGCGCTGCCGGGGGTGCGCACCAAGATATTGCTGATGATGCCATCCTGCGGAGAGCGGATCTCAAGGCGCCGCAGCACGTCCTTCGAAGCGGTGATCTGTTGTTCGACGTCGGCGAGATCGACCCGTGCGGTGGCGATTTCGCCGGCAATCGTCGACTGAAAGTCGCTTTCGATCCCGGTCAGCGCAAGCTGCGCGCCTGCTGCGGCCTTTTCGGACTGGGCCTTGTTGCCGACGAGTTCGCCCCGTTGCCTCGCAAGCTCGCTGAGCCTGGAGTCGATCTCGATGATCTGGGTACGCGGTGCGGCGCCTATCTTTACCAATGAGTCCATCGCCGCGCGGTGCTCCCTGATGAAGCCGATTTGCCGGTCGGTCGCCTCGATCTGGATGTCGTATGATGCTGCCAGTTCGAGGTGTTCCTCGATCGTCTTTCTCTGGACCTCGACGCGTCCGAGCTTGGTCTCGCGCCGCTTTTCAAAAAATATCGTCTCCGCCCTGACGGAGTCATCGATCGTAACACCCCAGGCGTCGCCGAAATCGCTTGGAAAACTGATTTGCGGCGCGTCATTCTGTTCAGCTTTCAGTCGAGCCAGTTTAGCGATCAGGCCAATGCGCCGGGCCTGGAGCGACCGGAGGCTGGAACGGGCGCGTGTATCCTCCAGTTCGATCAGGGGCTGACCGGCGGTAACCTTGTCACCCTCTTGGACGAGCAATCGGCTCATCACGCCGCCTTCGAAATGGCTGATGGTTTTTCGTTTCGAATCGACGATGACCGTGCCGTTGGCGACCGTCGCGCTGCTGAGCTCGACCGAAAACCCCCAGGCAAAAAATCCGCCGAAGGACACTAGGATCGTGGCGAGGCCCGCAATGACGAGACCGCGCAACGGTGAACGGCTGTCAAACTGGTCGAACTCCAGGTTCGACGGGCCGGCATCCGGCAAGGCCGGCTGATATCGCTGGATTTGGCGCTCGGAAAGATCGGCGCGGATCGCGAGCGGCTTTTTCTCAATCATGAGGGGTTTGTGCCCGGTCATATTGCGGCTACCTCCCGGGTTGTTTCGCCCGGCATCGTGGCCGGAACCACGGACGTGCGCGGTCCGAACTGGGTGATGCGGCCGTTTTCAAGCACGAGCAGCTTGTCGGCGACCTGCATGATGGCCGGCCGGTGAGCGATAATGATGACGATGGCGCCACTTTCGCGGGCGCGCTGGATCGCGCGGATAAGGGCCCGCTCGCCGATCGCGTCCAGATTTGCGTTCGGCTCGTCGAGCACGATGAGCCGAGGTTGGTTGTAGAGGCAGCGCGCCAACGCGATACGCTGCCGCTGCCCGCCGGAAAGGGTCAGGTGTCCGTCGCCGACCGGCGTGTCGTAGCCGAGCGGCAGGCGCCCGACCATTTCGTGAATGTCGGCCAGCCGCGCCGCCTCCAGTACCTTGTATGGATCGCTGTCCGCCATTCGCCCGATGTTTTCCCGAATGGTGCCTTCCAGAAGCGAAACGGATTGCGGCAGGTATCCGACCACCTGGCCGAACGAGCTGCGCTCCCAGAGATAGGTATTGTTGCCGTCGAGGAAGACGCCGCCGGATGTGGGGCGCAGAACGCCGACCAGCAGGCGCGCAAGCGTCGATTTGCCCGCGGCGGAAGGGCCGATCACGCCCAGAACCTCGCCCGGAGAGAGGGAGAAAGAAATTCCCTTGATGATCGGCACATCCAGCCCGGGGGCTGCGTAAATGAGCTTGTCGACCACGATGTCGCCCGACGAATGCGGCGTCGGCATCGTCTGGCGGATCGCAACGTCCGCCGTGAGGATGGCCTCAAGACGATGCCAGGCCCCTGCCGCCAGCACCCACTGCCGCCAATTGTCGATGAGGGAATCGAAGGGAATCAGGAGGCGCCCAACCAGGATGCTCGATGCCATCATTGCGCCGGGCGTGATTTCCTGCTGCAGCACCAGAAATGCACCGGCCGACAGGGTAATGATCTGGATGGAATAGCGCAGGCTGCGGGTAATGGACGACATCGCCTTGCTCCTGCGCCCGCTCGTTTCAAAGGCGCTGAGGGCTTCCAGTTGCAGGGCGCGCCAACGGGCCGCCAGGGCCGGCAGCATGCCCATTGCCTCGATTGCCTCGGCATGTCGCAGCGAAGCGCCGATCTTGGACACCGCCTCGATATTCGTTTGATTCGCCTCCTTGGTGAGTTGGCGGGTCAAAATGTCCGTAATCAGTCCGCCGCAGAGGAGCAGAGCGGCGGAAACGGCTCCGATAAGACCAAAAAGCGGATGCAAAAGGAAAAGCGCGCCGAGGAAAATCGGCGACCACGCCGCATCGAGGGGCGCAGTGACTGCTGACGAGGTCAGGAAGCTTCGCAATTCCGAGATGTCCCGAAGCGACTGGGTGGCGCGCGACAGGCCCTGGTCGACCGAGGCCTGAACGGCGGCCGCCAGGACGGGCATGTTCAGTCTGCGCACAAGCGCACCTCCCATGGCCTGGAACGAGAGGGCGCGGATGAATTCCAGAACACCGAGCACGACAAGGGCGCCGATGGCCAGGATGATGAGCATTCCAAGCGTGTCCATGCTCTGACTGTTGAGCACCCGGTCATGGACCTGCAGCATGAACAGAGGCATCGTCAGTTGTAATAAATTCAGGCACACGCTGAGTGCCGCGGCATAAAACAATCCTGACAAAAATACACGCTTTGCTTGCGATACTAGCAACCCTGGGCTGCTTTGTTTTCGACCTCCCCGGATTTGCCCCTTGATTGTTGTCCCATTTTGAACAGTATCGCGCATGGCAATTTGCCTCGAGTTAACGTTAGATCAATCAGTCGGAGGACGTATTTCGTTATAGCTAAACCGAAGGATAGTATTGCTTCCTCCAATCTGGCACATAACGGAGGGCTTATGCAAGCTCATGGCAATTGGGGGGAATGGGCGTAGTTGAATATTACTTCAATTTTTGAAGTATTTTCCTGAAATGGAGAGTGGGATGAAAGAAGAAGTTGTGCTTAATTTGCCTGTAGAGCTGAACGGCGAACTGACAGTTCAAATGGGCCAGACGGCACAGACAGACCCCAAGCATCCTCAGGATGCAGAGTTGGGGGACCTCCAACAGGTTACATATTTCGAGCTCGCTCGCCTCATGGAGCGGGCAAGCCGGCGGTTCTCGGGCCTGATCCGTGCGGAGCTGACCAAGCTTCGGGTCGACGATATCGGGCCGGCACAGGCGATGATTCTGCTGGCAATCGGCGATTCGGAACTCTCGGTCGCCGAGCTCCTGGATCGGGGGCATTATGTCGGCTCCAACGTTTCCTATTATCTCAAACAGCTTGGCGATGGTGACTACATCGATCGGGTTGCCTCCCAGCGCGACAAGCGGTCCGCACGCATCAAGCTGACGGAGAAGGGGCGGCAGCTCAGGGCGAATCTCCGTGACGCAGCGATGGCTTATGAGCGTGCGGTGAATCGTGGCGACCAGGAGCAAAGGATGCTTGAAACGGCCTTCCAGACACTGCATCAGCTCGAATTGGCCTGGGGCAGCACTCCACGATACGGCGTTTGAATGGTGGGTGAGGGCGTGCCCCTGGCCGTGGGGGAATAGACGCGATGCACGTGGCGTTTGTTCATCGACGGGGTTTCGGTCAGTTCGCTGCCCTGGCCGCCCAGCTCGCACAGGCGGGCAACGAGGTCAGCCTCATCACCGAGACCATAGATCAGAAGATCCCTTCCGTTCGAGTCGTTCGACATCGAGCGGAAGCGGGGCCGCGCGCGGATCCCCATATGGCCCGACACATGGGTACTCCCGATCACCATGCGCGAATCGGTCATCGCGTCGCCGAGACGCTCGATGCCATGGTGCGGCAGGGGATGGTGCCCGATGTCGTCGTCGGCCATATCGGCTGGGGAAGCATGATGTTTCTGAAGGATGTCCTCCCGCAGGTGCCTGCATTGGGGTATTGCGAGTTCTTCTACCGGTCGGAAGGGGCGGATATCGGCTTCTCCCCTAACGATCGGCCTGATCTCGAGACGCGCAAGAGGCTGCGGCTGCGCAATGTCGCGCAACTCCTGTCCCTCGAGGCCATCGAGGCCGGCATCAGCCCCACCCATTGGCAGAGAAGTCTCTATCCTGCCGACGCCCGGGGGCGCATTTCGGTGTGTCACGAGGGGATCGATACGGCGCGGTTTCGACCGGACCCGACAGCTTCGGCCATACTTCCGGATGGACGGGTGCTGAGCGCCGATGGTCCTCCCATCGTCACCTTTGTGGCGCGCGATCTCGAGCCGTATCGCGGATTCCCGCAGGTTCTGGAGGCTGCCGCAAAGGTCGTGCGCCAGCGCGCGGATGCTCTGTTCGTGTTCGTCGG
This sequence comes from Neorhizobium galegae bv. orientalis str. HAMBI 540, assembly GCF_000731315.1. NCBI lineage: Bacteria > Pseudomonadati > Pseudomonadota > Alphaproteobacteria > Hyphomicrobiales > Rhizobiaceae > Neorhizobium > Neorhizobium galegae. The sequence continues at coordinate 2,896,489 of NZ_HG938353.1, read as the reverse complement.
AGGAGACGGTGTCAGCTATGGCGTGCCGCCGCCGGGCGGCGGGGCGTGGAAGGATCATCTCCTCAAGTCGCTGGACATACCGCGGGAGAATATCCTCTTTCCCGGCCCGGTGCCGCATTCGGTCTTACGGCAGATCTACCAGATCTCGTCCGCGCATCTGTACCTGACTTATCCCTTCGTCCTGTCCTGGTCAGTGCTGGAGGCGATGGCCTGTGGCGCGCTGGTCATCGGATCGGATACCGCGCCCGTTCAGGAGGTCATACGTTCCGGCAAGAATGGCCTTTTGGTGCCGTTCTTCGATACGGATGCACTCGCCGAGGCCATTCTCGGCGCCCTGGCGAATCCGGAACGTCATTTCGCGATGCGCGCTGCGGCGCGCCGGACAGTCGAGAGGCGTTTCCGGCTGGCGGAATGCCTTGATCGTCAACAGAATCTCATTGAGAAGCTGACCGGAAAGTCGTTTCGAGGCACTCAAGGTGCGGATGCATGATTATTACTTCAATTTTTAAAGTATATTCGGAATTTATTTCTTTATATCGATTGGATTTTGTTATTGTGCGCTGCAATGTTAGTTGTTAGGCTTCCCATCGAAGGCGCCGGATGACTTTGATAAAGTTTGGTTATCCGGAATATTTGTTCTTCGTTGCAGGGTAATTCTTCAGGGGCGGTGCGTGCTAAATTTGACGTCTTCCGGCATTGGGAAACAACTGGTGACGAGAAAGCTGATCGCGGCATCTGCCCGGGATCGGTCCTGCTTCGAAGGAAGCGATATCGAACATCAGGTCGTTTTCCTCGACGCCGATGGCCTTCCTCCGGTGACATTGCAGAATGCTTTTCCATTGGTCGCCGTCGCCTATTCGGACGAGGGCGAGGCGGATCTGCAGGCGGGTTTGGCGCTGCTTGGGCCATTGGGTACGATCCCCGCCGTTCCCATCCGCAGGCTTGATCCCGCAAACAGTTCGGAGAGCCTCCCGCTTCTGCAGGCTCTGACCGAAGGCAGCGTTGGCCGGCTTGCGCGATACAGCGCCTCGATCACCTCGGAGCTTGCGATCCTGCGAAGGGAACGAGAAACGCTGCTGGAAAACTACCGGGCGCTCGAAGATGCGTTCCAGGCGCGAAACTGGGAGCCGGTTTCGGAGATTTTCTCCCACGATCCGTATGCCGATCCGAAGGACGAGGGGATCGGGCCGCTGCTTGCCGCTGCCTTTATCGAGCAGCTTCTGCCGGTATCCAGCCTTGGCGTGGCGGGGTTTGCCCTTCACCTTCACTCGGTGCCCAGGGTCAGCGGAGAGCTTGTCGTCGCGTTGAGCTATCTCGAGAGCGGCGAAGGGGTTGCCGAGTGGACTGTCCCGTATGCGCAGCTTGTGCCGAACTGGAATTTCTTCTCGCTGCCCCGCGCCTGTGGAGGAGCTGCGCGTACGTTGCGGCTGCGGATCTCTGCGACCGGGCCGGAGACCATCGGCCTTTCGCTCGGCTACCCGATCGCCGGCGAGCGTTATTCGGCGCGCTCGGAACTTCCGCACCCGGATCTCGACCTGCGTCCGCTGGCGTTCAAGGTGTTCACGGGGTTGCCCGGGGTCAAGCCCACCAGAACCCCCAACATGATAGCGCCGAGCAACCTGCTCGAAGGCCAGTACACTGTCGACTATCGCTTGGCAGTCGCAACGTTGAGTCAGATCGCCGACGTTTCGGTCACGCCCATCGTCCCGGAATTCCAGACAGTGCGCTTCCTCGAGCATGAGCATGCCATCGTCTGCCATCCATTGCCGAGCGGCATATCGGCCGGCGCGGTCAGCCGCGCCGTCGAGCCCGGAACGATATCCTTTTCTGTGACGGCCTTTATCGATCATCCGGAAGGCAAGCCCGCCGCGGTCAGCTTCTTGCTTGCGCCGGCAAATTCGAATGCGCGTTCCGAAGTGGCCGAGATCGCGCGAAAGGGCACGGCCAGACCGTCGGCATTCTTCAGCGGATGGCGCGAAGTCACTTCCAGCGAGGTCGTCAACATCAACATTCAGCTGGACGAGCCGGCACGCGGCCCGATGGATCTGATGATCCTCAGCCGCGCCGTGACGGATTCCGTCGACTTCTCCTGGCTTAAAGTATCCGGCTTCAGGATGGTCAAGCAATTTACGGAGGCCGCCGATGTCCGGTAACAGGGAGCCGGCGGACCTGATCGCCGTGGCCATGCCTCTCTACGGTCACGCGGCACTTGCTCTTGAGGCGATCGAGTCGGTGCTTGCCTCGAAACCCGGCAACTGCCGGATTGTCATCGTCGTCTCTGTAGATGGCGATCCGCGGCATGAGACGTTCGATCAGCTGCTGCTCTACGCCGCAGCCCATCCTTGCGTCCATGTCATATTCGGCCGGAACGCCGGCCCGGGCGGCGCACGCAATCGCGCCATCGATTTCGTCATCGAGCACTTTCCCGAGGCGAAGGCCGTCTATTTCCTCGATGCCGACAACCGCATCCTTCCCGGCACGATCGAGACGCTTTACCGGCAGCTCGTTTCCAGCGGCTGCGGGTGGGTTTACACGAATATCGACACATTTTCGGTCAGCTGGCGCGCTCATTACGGCAATCGCTATTCGCGGCTGGTGCACTGCATCACCGACAATATCTGCGATACGGGATCGATGATCTCGATCGAGGTTTTTAAGGACGGCGTCCGCTTCAATGACGACCGGCAGAACGGTTTCGAGGATTGGGAATTCTGGCTGTCGTGTATCGAGCACGGTTTCGTCGGCATCCCCTGCCACGACACCGTCTTCGAATACAGGCTGAGGGCGGAAAGCCGCTTCAAGGAGGCGAACCGCGACCGCGCCACGTCGGTCAGCTTCCTGCGCAAGCGCCACATGCCGTTGTTCCAGCGTCCGATGCTGGTGGATTTCGAGCACGAGGATTGCCCGCGCTATCTGTTTGCGCGGACGGAAGATACGGCGATCTCCTTCTTCACCGATCCCACCAAGCCACCGACGATGCTTCGCCTCGACGACATCATCCCGGCCTTCTGGGGCAATATCGGCGAGCCGGACAACGAACATTTTCCGCCATTCCTGGTCGCCGGAAGCGGCGCGGCGCTCGACCTTCTGCGGCGCTCGCGCATGTTGCCGAACGTGCTTGCCCATCTCGAGCGTCTGAGCGAGGTGAGCAACGTCGTCTTCGTCCAGCTCGCCAACGATGCCTCCCAGCGCAAGATCGAGCCGGTCATTCATGGGCCGGGCGCACAAAAAATCGGCCCCGCCGATCTCGTTTTCTTGTCGACCCGGATCGTCCAGGACGTGGTCCAGAACAATGCCGTCGACTGGTTCGCCTCGATCGCAAGCCAGCAGGTATGGCCGACATCGGCCGTCCTGAAAGTGCGCTTCCCTTTCCCAAGAAGCCTCCCGCGCCGCTCTCTCATCACGCCTCAGCAGGTGATGATCAATTGTCTCAACGCAATTGCCTCCAGCCCCCTCCGCGAGACGGCGGGCAGGCGGTGGACCTGGCGTCCGGCGCGGCTGGTGCCCTATACCGATCTCCACAAGGCGTTGCGCAAGGAGATTGGAGGATCGCCGGTCCTGCCGCTCGGACACAACGGGGGCAAGCGCACCGTGGCGCTGCTCGTGCCGAATGCCTCGTTCGGCGGGGCTGAAAAGGTCGTCTATGCCGCCGCCCGGGAGTTGAAGGCGGCCGGTTATGAAACCCACCTCTTCGTGCTCGGCACGTCCCGGATGGACGTAATCGACGAATTCGATTCTAGCTTCGACTACATCCATTTCTGGGAGGCAGGAATTCCGGCCTGGGGCGGGTCGGGTTCATTCCTCGGACAGGACTTCATCGCCGAGGAGCACTCGGTCGACTGGCAGGCGCTCAAAGGGCAGCTTTCCGGCTTCGACCTGGTCATCAACAACCACGTGATGGCCGTCCATCCCCTTATCGCGCGACTGCGCTCCGAAGGTACGCGCACGGCCTGCTATCTGCACGTCGTGGACAACACAGCCTTCAAGAGGCCCGCCGGTCAGCCCTTCGCAGCGATTGCCCACGAGCATTGCTACGATGCCTTCCTGACCTGCTCCGAACAGCTCAAGATCTATCTGCACAGCTACGGTGTCCCACACGAGAAGGTCTTCGCCGTTGCGAACGGCGCAAGCTTCTCGGTGCCGCCCAAAGCCTTGGCGGAGGTTCTGGCGGTCAGGCGGATTGAGCGCAAGGATGACCGCTTGCGGATTCTCTACATGGGCCGGTTTGATCAGCAGAAGGGTATCGACAGGCTGGCGGCAGTGCTCGCGGAACTGCGGGCCTCCAACGTCGTCTTCGACGCCCGGGCCATCGGGGGAGAAATTCTTGCCGATTCCAGGGTCTCCTGGAGTGAGCGGCTGAAGGACCTCGGCGTCGACGTGCGCCCGCCGGTGTTTGCGAGCAAGGATCTCATCAAGGCGCTCGGCTGGGCCGATGTTCTCCTCATGCCGTCACGGTGGGAGGGCGCGCCGCTGATGATCGCCGAGGCACAGCAACTCGGTTGCGTGCCCATCGCGACCGCGGTTGGCGCGGTGGACGAGCTCATTTGCGACGGCGAGGACGGCATACTGATCAACGCGGCTTCCGATCCTCAGATGGTGAGGGAGATGGCACGCATCATTGAAGAGGTTGCGCGCAATCGCGGAAAACTCGCGCCGCTCATGGAGGGCTGCATCAGAACCGCCGCACACCGGTCATGGACTTCCTCCTTCTCGGAGTTCATCGCGTGGAGCGATCGGTCCGTGAAAAATTCGTCACTGTCCCGCGCCGCGGTCTTTCGCGAGCAGGCGGCGGCAAATCCCGTGGTCGCGGCAGCTGGCTGATTGCCGGGCCGCTTCTTTGAAACAGAAAGGTCTTGTCGAATGCGTCCGCGAATTCTCGTGACGGGTATTCCTGGTCACTACACGCGCCTTGCCAATGGCGCCCATGGTTCGTCCGTCTCCTATTCGGAGCGGCAGAAGCAGCCGGAAACGAAAGAGGAGTTCCTGCAGGAGCTGCGCAACATCAGCAATACCGGGAACTACCTGATCGGCGAAGGCGCCCTGCGGGCGCTCGCTCCGCATGCGAAACAGGTTCCCTTCTGGCATCTCTACAATCTGAGCAAGAGCGGCAGCGGATTCGATGAGTTCAACGCCAATTTCGATATCTGCGTCTTCACCTGCGCCAACCTGTTGCGCAAGGGGCTTTCCGCGGATGCCGAGGCGGATGTCCTCAGCCGGCTCAACATGCCGATCGTCATGTTGGGCATCGGGTTGCAGAACCGCAAGGACCTGGAGAACAATCTTCCGGAAGGAACGAAGCGGCTTCTGGCCGTCCTGAAGGAACGAGAGCACTATTTCCTGACACGCGGCTACGAGTCCGCCGGCTTCCTGAAGGATCAGGGCTTCTCCTTCGTGCGCCCGACCGGCTGCCCTTCCGTCTATTTCATGCCGGACAACATGCGCCGGTCGATGAAGAAGCTGCCGAGCGTCAAGATCGGCAAGGCGAAGACCATTTTTTCGGGCTATCTCGGCGGCAATCAGGACGCGATCCTCGATGCGAACGCGCTCGCTCCTGAGGATACCGTGCCGCCATATGTCGTGCAGGACGAGTTCCTTCACTTCGATATGAAGGTGGAGCCCAATGACGAGGGCCGTGTCTATGATTCCGCGTCGGGCCGGATGATCGGCGATCTGACTTATCCCGGCACTGAACGGGAGAAGCAGCGGTTCGAGGTTCGTACCTTCTTCGACAACAACCAGTGGCGCGGCTGGGCGTCCTCGATGGATTTCAATTTCGGCCGGCGTTTTCACGGTTCGATCATCGCCATGCAGGCGGCCGTACCCAGTCTGATGGTGGCGGTGGATGACCGCATGCGCGAGATGCTGGGCTTCACCGGCCTGCCGGCTGTCGACATCATGGAGGTCGACAAGGCGGAGAACCGCGCCGAGTTCGTGGCCGACCATCTGACGCAACTCAACACCAGCGAACTCGTCGACCGGTATTCCGATCGCGAGAGCGCCTTCCGCACCACGCTTCGCGAAATCGGCATCGGTCTCTAGCGAGGCCCTATCCAGGGGCCCGCGGGCCATCACCCTTCGGTTCAGAGGACAGTCATGCGTATTTTGCTTACGGGCATTCCCTCCTATCTGCAGCGGACGATTGCGGACGTCTCCGGCACGACCGTTATCCATCGGCCCTATTTCGACGAGACGAGGACAAAAAAGGATCTGATCGCGCAGGTCAGGAAGATCGCCAATACCGGTAACTACCTGATCGGTGAGGGAGCGGCCGAGAGCCTGCGCGGTCATAACGTCACCTATCTGCCGTTCTGGCATCTGGCCAACAATCGGGACTCGAACGAGATTTTCGAGCAGGTGAACCGCGAGTTCGATCTGTGCGTCTTCGCCTCCGCCAATCTGCTGCGGCCCGGCTATTCCGCCGATCTGGAGGCGGAAATCTTCGCGAAGCTGACGATGCCGGTCGTGGTGATGGGCATCGGCATCCAGCGCAAGGAGGGTCTCAAGGATCAACTGCCGGCCGGTACGCTCAAGTTCCTGGACGTGTTGCGGAACAAGGAAAGTTTCTTCCTCACGCGAGGTTACTTCACCGCCGAATTCCTGCGGGAGCAGGGGATGAAGTTCGTCAAGCCGACGGGCTGCCCGTCACTCTATTTCTCGCCGAACGATATGAAACGTTCGCTGACCGCGCTCGCCAACCCGGCGCTGGCGGAGGCCCAGAAGATTGCCTTCGGCGGCTATCTTGGCAGCGTTGCCGATACCATTGTCGACGCCCATGCATTGCTCAAGCCCGACAGCGTCGCAAGCTATGTTGTCCAGGACGAACTCGTTGCCTACAACCTTTCGCTGACCGGCAGCGACACTGACATCGCCTATGACCGGTCGAGTGCGCGCATCACCGGGGGCACGGAATACAAGCATTCGGAGAAATGGCAGCGGAAATACGAGTTGCTGGTCTATTTCGATACGAACCAGTGGCGCGGGGCGATGTCGGAGCGAGATCTCTGCTTCGGCCGCCGCTTCCATGGCTGCATCATCGGCATGCAGGCCGGCACGCCCGCCCTGATGATCGCCGTCGACGACCGGATGCGGGAGATGCTGGAATTCATCGGCTTCCCTTATATCGAGGCCTCCACCTGGAACAGGGAGACGGACAAGCGCGCCTATCTCGCCAACTTCCTCGGCAAGATCGACACGCAAGCCGTGATCGACCGCTATTCCGCTTGCGAGGCGAATTTCCGCAGTGCTCTGGGGCAGATCGGACTTTGAGCGGATGAAGGCGGCGGTGCGGATGCGCGCGATCCTTGCCTGCGCGTTGGCGGTGTTTTGGGCGTTTGCCCAGGTGCCGCCGGCGGGCTCGCGCGATCTGCCTACCGATCGCATCGGCGTCAACCGCGTAAACCTCGCCTGGCTTTCTCGTGCCGACCAGGAGCGCATCCTGAAGGAAATCGCGGCGAGCGGCATCACCCATGTCCGGCTTTCGCTGTCGATGCCGGTGGACAGGAGCATCGATGCGCTCGAAATCGCGGACCGGCTGGGGCTGAAAGTCCTTCTCGAGATCCAGCTCGGCAACAAGGATTATTATCCCCCGGGGGCGCGTCCCCGCACCGGTTTCGGCCGCATCTGGGATGTTCAGCGGCTTTCGGATCTCGACCTCGACCTATACCGGTCGCGGTTGCGCTCGGCTCTTCGCCGCATCGACGGCATGGGCATTCGCATCGACGCCGTCGAGCCCGGAAACGAGATAAACTACAGCGCCTACAACGGCGACCTTGTCGTCTACGAAAAGCCCGGGCGACGGACGCCGCGCAACGTTTCAGAAGTCGCAGACCGCACGGCCTTCGGGCGCGGGCTTGACGCCTATGTCGGTGCCGTTGGCATTACGCGGGAGGAGTTGCGAGCGACGGTCCACAGCCGCGATGCGCTGCTGATTTCGGCCGGACTTTCCGATGTGGGCACCGGCGAGGCCGATAGCCGGGGCATGGAACGGCTCGACCCCGGTGAATTCATTTCACTCCTGCGAGAGCGGGGTATCGACGCGCTGGTCGATGGCTATGGAATTCATCTCTATCCGGGACGCAAGGACGATGCGGCGCTGACACGCTATGTCAGAAAGCTTCTCAACTTCTGCCGGCCTGAAGGGGAGGGCAAGCCGTGCTGGGTGACCGAATGGGGCATTGCCAACACCGCACTTTCCTGCCCGGTCGACGATCGCCAACGGGAAGTGGCGGTTCGTGCGGTGCGCCGCAGCTTTGAAGAGCTGATGGACGAAGGAAGGCTGAGAGCGGCCTTATATTATGACTGGGACACCCAACCGGTCTATAGCGTCTGGCGTTGCGGCGCCTTAAGCCCGGCCGGCGTCGCGGCCACGAAAACGGGAAACGGTGACGCGAGATAGGAAAATTCGACCTTATGATCGGAAGACCGGATATGCGCGGCAGCCGCTAGAGTTTCCCGTTCAAGAGAACCGCTCCCGGAATAGGGGTGAGCCGGCTTCTTCCTCCGCGATGGCGGCCTGGTTGGCAGCCTCACGCAGCGCCTGAAAGTCGGTTTGGTGCTCGACCCTGGTGCCGCCAAGCCGCACCGTCACCGATATCTGGCGCTCCTGTCCGGCTGTGAACGTGGTTTCCTTTACCTGCCTGCGGATACGCTCGCAGATGTTGCCGGCATTTTCCAGTGTCGTGCCGGGCAGATAGATGCCGAGTTCGTCTGAGGCAAGGCGGGCGACAAGATCGCCATGGCGCACGGAAGAATATATGATCCGGACCATCGATTGAAGCAGCGTATCAGCCCATTGTGGACCGTAACGGCGATCGATCGCATCGAAATCATCAATCCTGAGAACGAGCAAGACGCCATCGGAGCTTTCCGTGCTGCTTATGCGCCTGCGTTCTATCGCATGCTCGACCGAATTCGCAAATTCGCCGGCGCGCATCGTGCCTGTGACGGGGGCACGACCGAGCGCATGCCGAAGTTCTTCTTGGGTATTACGAAGCGCTTCGTTACGCAGATAAAGCGCCAGTTGAAGCGGAAATGTAACAGCCGCCGCTATCAACGCCACGGCTGTCAGTTCCACCCAGAACGGACGTTGGGGAACAAGCAGGCTCAATACCCAAACAATCGCGATCGCTCCAATCGCAGCCGCGAGGGTGCGGAGCATTGCCGTCTTGATATGCGGTATGACTAAAGCTTGGCGAAAACGGGAATACGGGGTCATCGGTTGGCGGAGCTTTTGCGGTGGTCTCTATCTTTGAGATATTCCGTGAAATACCTGGTGAATAAATCCTATGGTATTTTAACAGGGTACGAAGAATTTGATCGCCACGGTCAACCGGATCACTGGCTTGGGAGGCCTATCGCCGATGCCGTTGGCGCAGAGCATGCATTGGTTCAGATTTCCTTGATGCCGCCGGTTTCCTGGATGGAGGGCATCCGCTGCTGTTCGTCAGCCTTTGCACGGTAGAGCGCTTCCAGGGCGCTTTGCGCCCGCAAAAGTTCGTCAGTCTGGGTCTGCGTGATGCTGGAGACAAGGGCGGCGACGAGCTCGCGCCTGCGCTTCACGAGGTTTTCGATTGCCGCTTCTACCGCATCCAGATGTTCCTGGGCCATGATATTCTCCTGTGATGGGGGATGCTGCCACCCCGGTCGAGACAGGACCTATCACACTACCACTTCACGCTGAACCCGACTTTGGCGCCGATGGCGTTGCTACCGCCGAAGTCCTTGAGGCTGGTACGAGCGAAGGCTTCCGCGTAGACAGCATATCGGTCGTCGGACCAGCTGCGCGAGCCGCCCAGGCTGAGGCCGCCCCAGAGTGATCGGTTTTCGCTGGCGACGCTGACCCCGGAGACATCGGCGTTCGAGCCGTCGAGAAAGTCGTAATAGAGATTGGCGATGCCGTAGAACTTCGCGCGGCTGATCTGTCCGGTGGCGTCCTTCCAGTCGCTATCGTAATCGGCCGAGATGCCGAGGCGGCCGGTCAGGCTGTCGGCATCGTCCAGCGAGACGACGGCGCCATAGGCGTCGGTGAAACGGTCGAAGCGCACGGAGGAATAGGCCAGTTGCGCCTGCGGTGTCAGCGACCACTGGCGCGTCAGGGCGATCTTCTGTCCGGCTTCCACGCTCAGGCCATAACCGAAGCCATCGTTGCCGTTGGCGAGCGTGGCGTTAAGGGTCGAGGATCTGAGGTCGCTGTCATACCAGGTCAAGGCAGCCTGACTGTCGACATAGAAGCCGCTATTGCCATACCAGGTCAAGGTGCCGTCGAAACCATAGCCCGTCGTATCGATGTTGCCCTTGCCGAAGCGCGAGGAGACGTCCGCAGAGGCCGTATCGAAGTGAAAACTGACGCCACCGATCAGCGAGCCGGCGGCGCTTTCACGCAGCATTCCGTCGAGGCCCGCCTGCATCGTCCAGGTGTCCACATCGTATTCGGTGCCGGTCGTCGACGTCCTCGGATTGAAATGCGCATGCGTGCCGTCGATGCGGGTCCAGATCGCCTTGGCGGGATCGTTCTCGGCCTGCGGCTCGTCAATCGTCCGCCCGCCGGTGCGCTGGCGCAGCGTGCCGAATTCGTTGAGGCTCTGCAGCACGCCGGCATAGCTCTCGTAGAGCGGCACGCCCGGCGCATAGACCACGCCGATCGCGGCGCCTGCGGGATTGAGCAGGGCCGAACGCAGATACCAGTCGCCGTCGGCAGGCGTGCTGACCGCGCCCTGGTAGAGCCGATAGGCATAGGCTCCGCCGACCACGGCCTGATCCCCCTCGAACACATAGTCGCCGAGCAGCGAAAATGAGCCGGCGGACGTGCCCCCGACATCGACGATCTTGATGCCCTCGGCGGTTTGCGCGCCACCGCCGCCGAGGTTGATAACCTTGACGTTCGTGGTGCCTGCGGTATTGCCAGTCACCACGAGGAGGTCGGTCGGCGAGGCATCCCCGCCGAGCACGGCCTCGACTTCCAGCGTGCCGCCCGTGCCGGTGTAGTTGCCGGCGATGGTCAGCGTGCCGATCGAATTGCCGGGCGCCACCACGCCGGCATTGGTCACATCGCCGAAGATCGTGCCGGTGCCGCCGAGAATGCCGGCCCCAGAGGTTGCGACCGGGCTGGTGATCGAGCCGTTGACGGCCAGCCGGCCACCGCTCACCGTCGTCACGCCGGTATAGGTGTTGACGCCCGAAAGCGTCTGGCTGCCGCCGGTGACCGTCAGACCGCCCGTGCCGCCGATGACGCCGGCGAACGTGTCGTTGCCATTGGTGATCGTCAGGGTTTGCGCCCCAAGCACCACGGTGCCGCTACCGGCCAGGCTCTGGATGGCCGGAGCCGTGGCTGCCGAAACGTTAAAGGCGCCGTCTGCCACAACCCGGCTGGAATTTGCGACGGCGCCGGCGCCGGTCAGGGCGAGGCTGCTGCCGAAGTCGATCTGCGTCTCGCCCGAGTAGATGCTGTTTGCCTGCAGGTTGAAAATGCCGCCCCCGGTGACGGTCAGGCCGCCGATGCCACTGAAGCCCGACGCCGCGTCGGTTCCCACGGCAAAGCCGGCGGTATCGATCGTCAGCCCGCCGGCGAGAAGGTTGAGTTCGGTGCCGGAAAATAGGCTTATGAAGGTCGCGTTGGCGGCCGTCGCGCGCAGAATGCCGTCGTCGAAATTGGCCTGTCTGGTGCCGGCACCGCCCCGAAAGGATTGGGTCTGCAGTATCCCGCCGCTGCTGATATTGAGTGTGCCGGAAGAGCCGGCGATGTTACCTAGGACTGTGGTGACCGCGTTGAATTGCCCGCCATTCCCAATGTTGAGGATGCCCCTACTAAGAAATCCGATATAAAAAGTGCCTGTTGCAGTCCATTGTGATCCTGGTCCGGTGATGGTGGCGATACCGGTGGTTCCCCCTGCTCCGCCCAGCCGGGAAGTACCAGTGCTAGTCAGGGTGCTGCCATTCTGGATCGTCAGGATGCCGGGCACTGGTCCCCCCTGTCCAACGGTTACCGTCCCGACCGTAACGTTGGCCGGCCCTGTGACGCCGAGGACGACGGGTGTAACCCCGGGTGCACCCCCGGTGCTGATGTTGGCGACCTGGCCAACGCCGGGCGCACTGCCGCCTGCCCAGTTGCTCCCGTCCGTCCAGTCACTGCTCGTCAACCCGTGCCAGTCAACAGCGTGGGCCGCAACCGGCATTGCGAGGCAGAAGCCCAGAAGGAGCGCCGTCCCGCAGACACCCGAAAGCAGGGTCTGTTTCCTGGTTCCGTGAAACCCACAGCCAGTCCGCATAATGTAGCCCCCGTAAAATACACTCAAAAATTGATTGCGGATAATTTGATCAAGATTCGCATCTGCTTGATAAGAAAAGACAAATGTTAAGAAATTATGATTTACCCCTCAAAAAAGGGGGGTCCTGAAGGAAGGGCGTTAATTATCCACTAGGAGGACCGCTTATGGTTTTGCGGCAGTCATCGGCCACTTGCCGCAGGTTGCGGTGGTCTTCGGGGGGCTATGATTGTGCCGGTCGGCAGCTATCGGCACAGCAAAGCTGTGACCGGCGTTGGCTTGCCGTATGGTCGCGGAGGTTGTCATCAGCCAGGGCGATGGCCGATCGGTCTTGGCAGCCATGCCGCCGCAGATTCGAATGATTTCGGTCAGTTCAGGGGGATAGTGACGGGCTCGCGGCTGACCTGTCCGGGCCTTTCACGCAGCATCTGTTTTCGCCATGCATTCGGGGCAATTCCGTACAGGCGGCGGAAACTGTTGGTGAGATGCGCCTGGTCGGTCATGCCGCATTCCAGGGCGATCTGGCAGAGCGGTTCGTTGGTGTCGGTCATCATCCGGCAGGCCGTTTCCATGCGCATGCGGGTGACGTATTTGTGCGGTGTCTCGCCAAGGCTTGCTTTGAAGGCCCGCTGGAAGTGGCCGCTGCTCACGTTGCAGAGAGTTGCCAGGGCCTCGATGCGGACCGTCGAGCGGAGATACATGTCGACATAGGTCTGCACATTGCGCATCTGCCAGGGAGTGAGGCCGCCGGCGGCGATCTGGCGGAGCGCCGGATCGGATCCGAAGTGGTCCGGATCGCCCATTGCCGGCCTGCTGACAAGTCCTTCAAGGTCGATCTCGGACGCCCAAAACCTTGAAACGTCGTCGCGCCTTGTCGAGGGGGTGGCGGACTGTGCCTTCGCGGGCTGTTGGGAGTGCATCCTAAGTCTCCTTCACTGCAAGTGTGCTTGATCTCGGTCGGCGCGACATCGAAGGGGGCGACTGGAGGATGCCCCTCTGCTCGTATCAATGATCAGAATTTTAACGCCGAGGCAGGCGGTGAGACTATTGGACAAGGGGACTGTTCCCCCTATCCAAAGGTATGACCGGGACGCACGGAAATTGTCTTGCCACCTTCAGAAGCGTGCGTGCCTGCCCCGCGCACATCAAAAAAGCTCGGGGATGATGGCTCCGGAGTTGTTGCTTTCTTTGGCCGTCGGTGAAGTGACGACGGCGGTTCAGTCGAAGAATGCCCGTCGTCTTCGGTGAGATAACGCTGGTCTGGAGGCCTGACGGCGGAGGAGAGACCGACCGGTTCCGCAATAAACCGGCGTTTCGCGTCAGCGGTGCAAAAGCGGAAGCAGCTGGTCGCCCTGCCGCTTGATCTCCTGGAGATAAGGCGTGTCGGAGAGCACGAAATGGGTGATGCCGAGATCCTCGTATTTGCGCAGCGAACGGGCGACGTCCTCGGCCGAGCCGACGAGCCAGGTGGTGCCGGCGCCGCCGCCGCCGAATTTGCCGGGCGCCGTGTAGAGGTTGTCGTCGAGGACATCGCCGCGCTCGTGCAGTTCGAGCAGCCGCCGCTGGCCAACGGCGACCGGCTTTCCGTGGTCGTTCCAGTTGCCGGCCTTGCCCTTGGCCATCTCGGCGACCTTCGCCTCGGCATCGGCCCAGGCCTGTTCGGTCGTGTCGCGGACGAGGGTGGTGATCCGAAGCCCGAATTGAAGCGGAGGAAGGTCGCGGTCGAGCTGCCTGCTCAGCGCCTTCAGCCGTTCGATCCTTTCCCGCACGCCATCGAGCGGTTCGCCCCAGAAGAGCTGGATATCGGCTTCCGTCGCGGCTACCCGCTCGGCGGCGTCGGAAGCGCCGCCGAAATAGAGTTTCGGGTGCTTGCGATCGTCGCGGGGTTGGAGGCGAGGCTCGATCGTGGAACCGGTGACCTGGAAATGTTCGCCCTTGAACGTGACGTTCTCCTCGGTCCACAGCCGGCGGACCAGCCGCATGAATTCCTTTGTACGGGCATAACGATGCGCCTGATCGCCCTCGCTGTCGCCATAGGCGGCGAGGTTATCCTGGCCCGAGACGATGTTGACCCGCACCCGGCCGCCGCTCAGGTGGTCGAGCGTGGCCGCGGCCGAGGCGAAGTTCGCCGGCCGCCAATAACCCGGGCGGATGGCGATCAGCGGCTCGAAGGTGGTGGTGCGGGCGACAAGGGCGGTCGCGATGGTGAACGTATCCGGCCGGCCCCAGCCGGTACCGACGAGCGCGCCCTTCCAGCCGTGCTCCTCCAGCGCCTTGGCGTGGCTGGTCAGCGTCTCCAGGCTGTTGTGGTTCTCGGTTGAGGAATCGCCGCGATGGCCGGCTTTGACATCGTTCGGGATATACCAGAGGAACTCGGAATTGCTCATGTTATCGACCTGCATCTCTAATGGCTGAAATAGGGAAGTGAGTGGAAGGCATCGCGGTCGCAGCCCATCGACGTGACCCTCAGCCCACCGGTGTACGCCGGCCGGAGTCGGAGAGGTTCCGTCAGACGACGATCGGGTTGAGGGCGCCATCCATGCCGATCACGACACCGGTGACGTAGCTTGCCTTCGACGAACTCAGGAAGGTGACGACGTTGGCGATCTCCTCGGGCGTCGCCATGCGGCCGAGGGGGATGCGCTGGACCAGCTTTTCGAGCGCCGCCTGTTCGCTAATGCCGTGGAGTGCCGCCTCTGCCCGAAGGCCCTCGGTTACCCGTTCCGTTTCGGTATTGCCGGGATTGATGCCGACGATCCGCAACCCGCTGGCGGCATAGGCGTTTGCAAGGCCGACGGTCGCCAGCATCAGCGCCGCGTTGGCGGCCCCGCCCGGAAGGTGGATCGGTGATGCGACCTTGCCGCCGCCGCCGATGACATTGACGATCACACCCGCCCGGCGGGCCGCCATTCGTTTGACCACGGGGTCTATGACGTTGATGTAGGAGAAATATTTGGCGTCCATCGCGGCACGCCAGTGGGCCGGGCTGAGGTCCTGGGGTGGCGTGCGGCGCGCAGCTCCCGCGCAGTTGACGAGAATATCCAGCGCTCCCACGTCAGCTTCGATCTTGTCGACAAGCGACAGCGCTTCGTTTTCGGATATCAGATCCGCCGCAAAGCCGATTGCGCCGGGCAGTTTTGCCAGAGCCGTATCGATATTTTCCTGGGAACGCGAACAGATGACGACGCGTGCGCCTTCGGACAGGAGAGATTGGGCGCAGGCAAGGCCGATGCCTTTGGAGCCGCCCGTGATCAATGCCGTCTTGCCGTTCAAATCGAGTTGCATGGTATGCCGCTTTCCTGAAAATCCAGGGGAGAGGCTAGGCTCTCGAGGATATTGGAACAAGCAAAAGGCAACTGCCGCGATCCCGGTTACGGGGAAACGGTTCCTTAGTTCGCTGCGCAGGGAGACAACTCTTCTATGCGATGAGCCTGCGCGCACTTTCGCGGCTTTGCCGGCAGGCCGATGTCTGCCGGAAGATGATCCGGCGCCATTGCTCGCCCTGCCATTCCTACCCGCGAATGGTCTCCTCATAAGCCATGGCGGCCTGCAGCAGTGTTTCATCGCAATTGGCATTGGCCGACAGGAGGAAGCCGACCGGCATGCCGGCATCGCCGCTGCCGCAGGGGATCGATACGCCGCACCAGTCCAGGAAGTTGCCAAAGCCGGTATTGCGCAGTGTCTTGCCGTTGGTGGCAAAGAACAGCTCGTCGTCCTTTAAGAGTGGCGCGATCTGCGGAGCCACATGGGCGACCGACGGCATGGCGACGAAGCGGTCGCCGATCAGTGCTTCGGTCTCGGCGATCATCCGGGCGCGGTTTTCGACGATGGCGATATAATCGGACAGGCTGGTCTTTTCGCCGAGGCGGGTGCGGGCGACGACACGGTGGTCCATCTCCTCCGCATCCGGACCCGACAGCTTCTCCCGATGCAGGGCGAAGGCTTCGGCGGTGACCATCGGACCGTATTTCACCATCAGCTTCGGAAGTTCGTCAAAGGTCGGGAAGGCGAGGCGGGTGATCCTGGCTCCGGCCTTTGCAAGGCGCTCGATCGCCGCTTCGAAGGCGGCCACCACGCCCGGCTCGGCACCGTCAAAAACGATATTGGTGGGGATGACGATATCGAGCGGTCGAGCCGGTTGGCGGGCCGTCTGCGGAACTGTGAGCCCGCGCATTGCGGCATCCACCCAGACCGCATCCTGCACCGTGCGGCATAGCGGGCCGAGCGAATCGAGGCTGGTTGCCAGCGGATAGACGCCGTTCATCGCATAGCGGCCTCGGGTCGCCTTGTAACCGACGATGCCGTTGAAGCCCGCCGGGATGCGGATCGAGCCGCCGGTATCGGTGCCCATCGCGACAGGCACGAGGCCAGCTGCGACCGCGACGCCGGAACCGGAAGAGGAACCGCCGGGAATGCGTGGCGCATCCTTGCCATGCGGATTGTGCGGCGTGCCGTAATTCGGATTGATGCCGATGCCGGAAAAGGCGAATTCGCTCATGTTGGTGCGGCCGACCGCGACCATGCCGGCCTGTTTCAGGAGGTCGACGATGGCGGCGTCCTTTGTCGCAGGAGCGGCCTTCTTCAGCACTTTCGAGCCGGCGGTGGTCGGCAGGCCCTCGATGTCGAAGAGGTCCTTCCAGGCAATCGGAATTCCATCGAGCAGGCCGAGCGAGCGGCCTTCCTTGAGGCGCTTGGAGGAGCCTTGCGCTTCCGCGAGGGCGCGGTCCTCGAGCAGCGAGATGAACACGGCCTTGTCGGGATAGGCCTTGATACCTGAGAGGACCGATTCCGTGACCTCGATCGGATCGACCTTGCCCATCTGGATGAGCGCGGAAAGCTCGGCGATCGACATCGCTCCAAAGGTTCTCGTCACGGCTGTCATTCTCCTCATTGCGTTACTGGCGGCCCACAGATGTATCGGATATTTTGGCGATGGGTAGAGGATTTATCGGCTCGCCGGGTGGTATGGAACCTCCCGCATATCCGCGAAGTTCAGTGAGTCCACCGCGTCAGCGGGACATCGGGAAGGATCAGCCCATGAGAAACATCATTGCCATAACCGGTCTCGTGATCGCGCTCGCCGGCTGCAGCACGGACGGCGGCGGAACCACCGGAGCAATCGACATCGGTCCGGGCATCCGGCCGATCCCCGGCAGCATCACCTATCGTGGCCAGCCACGCACCAAGCTCACCAAGTCGCCGATCGGCAGCGTCGTACCGCACGAGTTCCGCAACGAGCTCGGCCAGCGGGTCGAGGAAAATTACATCATCCAGCCGGACCGCAGCCTGAAGCTGGTAAGCCGGCGGGTGTTTCGCGATCCGTTCGGCTTGGACGATTGATGAACTTCAACCGGAGACGGCCGCCCAGGCACGTTCCGTGGCGACCGGTTCGTCGGTGGTGATCTGGTCGGCCTTCAGCGCCATCAGGGTGGAGAAGCTGCGGGCTTCGGCCTCGTCGAAACCGGCGTCCGGGTTCTTGAGGTTGAAGGTCCAGGCATCGACGAGCCTGCCGGCATCGTGGCAAAGGCCGATCAGGTCGAGCCCGTCTTTGGCGGCCTGCAGCACCAGCGGCCAGTGCAGATAGATAGTGTCCGGCTCGGTCGGGCCGGCGATATCGGCGCGGAGATCCGTTTCGACGGCCTTCAGGCCCTGATGGCGATAGATCTCCACGAGCTTGCCGGTCGGGTCGATGCCGCGCTTGATGCCTGGCAACCTCTGCTTGATGGCGACGATCAGATCGAGATCGGCGCCGCTGACGATGATCGATGAGCCGGCATTGCCGAAATGATCGGCGAGATGATCCATGCCGCGTGCGCCGATCACCTCAAGTCCGTCTTTCATGTCGAACTGCAGCAGGGCGTCCGGATGAGCCGTTTGAAGCATTGTCGCGAGATCCTCACTGAGGATCGGCGGATGGCCGCCCTGTAAAAGTGTCAAGCCACGGATAGTTTCAGGCAAAGCCTCACGGATGAGGCCGTGACCGGTGGTTTCACCTTCGAGTTCCTCGTCGTGCAGCACGACGAAACCGCCGTCGGCGCGGACGCGCAGATCGAGTTCGCTCGATGCTCCAAGGCGAAAACCCTCAGCCATGACGCCGGCGGAAAACAGCGGATCGTTGAAGCTGCGGCGCAGGCGATGCCACTTCAGTCGGGTGAAACGACCCTGATGGGCGATGCCGAGGCCTGAAAATTCTGAAGCCATGAAACTCCGTCTAAGGTGAAGGGCAGCGATTCGATCGACGCCAGACTATTGTTTTGGAGCTGCCTGCCATAGATCGATAACAGAAGTTTCGTGCCGAGCCTCAAAAGCCGAGATTGCGCCCGGCAGGGAACGGCTTGTTATAGAGGTCTGCCGGATAAGTATCCGGAAAACACATTTGACTCCTGTCACGAAAGGCAGATTTCCATGTCCCATGACGCGAACTGGGCGCCTCTTCCTCCCTATAGCACCGGCCCGCGCGGCCGTTGCCCGCGTTGCGGCCAGGGACATCTGTTCAACGGGTTCCTGTCGATGCGGCCGGCTTGCGAGGTCTGCGGCCTCGATTATTCCTTCGCCGACCCCGGAGACGGTCCCGCCTTTTTCGTGATGTGCTTCGGCTGCATTCCGAGCATAGCGCTTGCGGTCTGGATCGAGACCAGTTTTCAGCCGCCATTCTGGGTGCATCTGCTGATCTCGCTTCCTTTCTTGCTCCTCACCTGCCTTGCGCCGATGCGGCCGCTGAAGGGCTGGCTGGTGGCGAGCCAGTATTTTTACAAGGCTGGCCCTGGCAAGGTCGACCGGGGGCCATCATCGCCTGTTGACGGCGAGAACGGCGGCTGACCGACGGAAGGACTTCTGGGCTCGCGTTAAAACCGAGCCGGAAGATGAGGAACATTCTTCTTCCCAAACCATTCGGCAGGTGACAGTTCAAGGAGCCTGCAATGTCCGATGCCGATGAAATCGAAATGGAAACGCGCCGAAGGTCGCTCGCGGTCGAGGGGGCGATGCTCATGCTGATCGACGGTCTGGCTGCCCGGGGCACCATCTCTGCAGACGAGGCGGAGGACATGTTGCGGATCCTGTCGAAGAGCTCGGATTCCTCGGCGGCACGGGCCGCAAGCTCCCTCCGGATCGTCAATCAGCTGAAACGCCTGCGGCGGGGCGACGGAGCAATCACCCCTGGGGCGTGAGCCGGAAGGCGCGTTGTATCGCGATTTATCCTTTTTTTGAATGTGCATTTTGATCGGGAACATCTCCAGTCGAGGTCAGTTGGGGCGATCAGTTCGCTACCCTCGACAACAAGGAAGATCTTGATGGCCCAGTATCCCACTCCGCCGTTTCCCGAACAGCAGCAGCCGATGCCGGGCTTTACCGGGCGCATGGATCCGGTGCCGGATCACGGCGAGCTCTCCTACCGCGGTTCCGGCCGGCTGGCCGGCAAGAAGGCGGTGATCACAGGCGGCGACAGCGGCATCGGCCGGGCCGTGGCGATCGCTTATGCGCGCGAGGGCGCCGATCTTTTGATTTCCTATCTGGACGAAGACGAGGATGCCGAGGATACCAAGCGCCTCGTCGAGGAGGCCGGCCGCAAGGCGGTGCTGGTACCGGGCGATATCAAGACCGCGGCGCATTGCCGGGCGATCATCGACAAGGCGGTCCAGGAGTTCGGCGGGATCGATATCCTCGTCAACAACGCTGCTCATCAGGCCACGTTTTCCGACATCGGCGACATCAGCGACGAGGAATGGGAACTGACCTTCCAGGTCAACATCCATGCGATGTTCTATCTCACCAAGGCGGCGGTTCCCCACATGAAGCCGGGTAGCGCCATCATCAACACGGCCTCGATCAATTCTGACACTCCGAACCCGACGCTGCTTGCCTATGCGACCACCAAGGGCGCCATCCAGAATTTCACGGCAGGTCTCGCACAGCTGCTGGCCGAAAAGGGCATACGCGCCAATGCGGTCGCGCCCGGGCCGATCTGGACGCCGCTCATCCCCTCCACGATGACTGAGGACCGGGTGAAGGAATTCGGCAAACAGGTACCGATGAAACGTCCCGGCCAGCCGGCCGAGCTTGCGACGGCCTATGTGATGCTCGCCGATCCGCTCTCCAGCTACGTTTCAGGTACGACGATCGCCGTCACCGGCGGCAAGCCCATCCTGTAGTTAAGCTCTCCTCCCACGACAACAGCGGCGGCGTGGCTCACGCCGCCGTTCATGTTTGGCGGGTTCATTTTCTTAAGTGCGGCGGCCCACTTCCCGGGCCAGATCCTCGAAACAGAACTTGGTGCCTTGCTCATTCGCTTCGTTTGCCAGAAGCAGCAGCCGGATCGGAAATGCGATCGCCTTCTGATGGGACGTCGAGACTGCGAGGGGCTTGTCGTCGGCAAGCACGGTGCGTTCGGCCGCCTGTAGGGCGCTCTGAATGTCGGCGTGGGAGACGACACCCTTTTCGACCAGAAGCCGGTTGATCGCGGCAACGGCGAGATAGAGGCCTTCGAGCTGCGGATTGGCGGTGTTCATGTCTCTGTCCTTTGCGTGGAAGACGGAACCGATGTGGCGGCGTTTTCATCGATCAGCCGCGCTCCGCGCTGCTGGGTCAGGTAACGCCAGATCCATTGTACGCTAACCAGCAGGCGTTTTTCAAAATTGACGAGCAGGTAGACATGGACGAGCGCCCAGAGGAACCAGGCGAGGCGGCCCTTCAGCGTCCACTTGCCGAAGTCGAAGATCGCCGCATCACGGCCGATGACGGCGGTGTTGCCCCGATTGTGGAAGCGGAACGGCTCGGCCGGCTTGCCGTCGAGAAGTTTTGCTCGCAGCGCCTTGCCGAGATACTGGCCCTGCTGCTTGGCGACCTGGGCAAGGGCAGGCAGCGGCTTGCCGTCTTCGGCGAGGCCCAGCGCCGTATCGCCGATCGCAAAAATATCCGGAAAGCCGGTGATGGAGAGGTCCGGTTCGACCGGAATGCGCCCGCCCGCCTTGCCTTCGATGCCGAGCCATCTGGCCGAGGGCGAGGCTTTGACGCCCGCACCCCAGATGACGCAGCTGGTGCGGAAACGCTGCGAGCCGGCGATGACCTCGTCCTTGGTGACGGATTCCACGGCCAGATTGGTCATCACCTCGACGCCGGCCTTTTCCAGGGCCTTCAGGGCGTATTGGGTGAGGTTGTCGGGAAAGGTGGCGAGGATCTTCGGGCCGGCTTCGATGAGGATGACCCGCATGTGATCCGGCTCGAGCTTGCGGAAATCGCGGGTGATCATGAAATGGCCAAGCTCGGCAATCGCGCCGGCCATTTCGACACCGGTCGGACCACCGCCGATGATGACGCTGGTGAGCAGCGCCTTCTTTTCTTCCGGATCGTGGGAAAGCTCGGCCTTCTCGAAGGCGAGCAGCAGCCGCTGGCGGATCAGCCGTGCCTCGTGAATGGTCTTCAGTCCCGGCGCCCAGGCTCGCCAGTCGTCATGGCCGAAATAATTGTAGTCCGAGCCGGTGGCGATGACGAGGCGGTCGTAAGGAACCGACGTGCCGTTATCAAGCGTCACGGTTTTGCCAACTGCCTCGACGCCGGTGACTTCTGCCAGCATGACGTTGATGTTCTTGAAACGCCCCAGCGTGCGGCGGATCGGCTCCGATATGTCGGCGGGAGACAGGGCTGCGGTCGCGACCTGATACAGGAGCGGCTGGAAAAGATTGTGGTTGCGCCGGTCGATGACGGTCACGTCGATAGGGCTGTTGCCGAGCGCTCCAGCAGTCGCCAGCCCGCCGAAACCGGCGCCGACGATGACGACGCGTGGTGGTTTTGTTTCTCCGCCCGTCATGCCGTTCTGCAAAGTTTCATCGGCCATATTGCCCCACCCTTTTGGCGGGGCAGGACCCCGCTAGACGTTCGTTCAACCCACGTCAGGCCCGTTTGTTCCAGGCATGTTTCGCCGGAACCTTTTACGCCTGTCGCCGTTCAATTTCACGACATCAAAAGGAGAAAGTCATGAACAGCATCGTTTGGTTGGTCGGCGCGGTCGTCATCGTCATCGCTGTGCTTAATCTCGTGGGGTTTGCTTGATTTTTCAATGAATCCAATCGGAGGCCTTGCTTCCACCGGTATCGACTTGAAAAGGAGACAGTCATGAACAGCATCGTATGGCTCGTTGGAGCCGTCGTCATCGTTCTCGCCGTCCTGTCCTTCATCGGCATAGGCTGATCGGTGAGAAGCAAGGCTGAAGGATACCGACAAGGCGCCGTCCGCTTAAGGATCGGCGCCTTGTCTTTGTGAGGCTCTTTTGACGTAGCGGCACTATTCCGCCAGCAGAAGCACGAAGGGGTGGTCGCCAAACGCCCAGTTGACGGCGATGCGATCCTTGGGGTCGACCAGCTTGCCGGTGCAGACATCGCGATAGCGGCGGTGTCCCAGCCTTTCGGGGAGAATTATTTCCGTTTCCGCCCAACGTTCGGACCGAGACGGAGCAAGGCTCGCATGCAGCGCGCTGAACACCAGCCGCGGGGCGATGACGATGAAGGCGTCGTCCATGTCGGCGCGGGCGAAGGCTATGACGTTGTCGGCGCGCTTGCCCGACGCTCCGAGAGGCAGATATTCCCCCCGCCGAAATAAGGTCGGTGCCTCCTGGCGAACGCGCAGCAGGGTGGCGATGACATGCTGTTTCAGCCGGCCGCTCTGCCATTCCTCCTCATCGGTGGAGGCAAGCTTTTCCCTCTCCGTCAGGCGCTGCTGCAGCGTGTCGAAATCCGGCTCGCGGCGGTTGTCAGGATCGACGAGACTGAGGTCGAGGCCTTCGCTTCCTTGGTAGATGTCGGGTACGCCCGGCGCCATCAGCTTTATGATCGTCTGGGTGATGCCATTCACCAGGCCGGCGCGGATAAAGGGGCGCAGCGTGTCCGCGAAGTCCGTGAGAAAAGCCTGGTTGCTGGGTGACAGAAGCGTGCGGGCGTACTCCAGGACCGCCTTCTCGTATGTCTCATTTGGATCGCCCCAATTGGTGCGCAGCTTCGCCTCGCGCAGTGCCTTTTCGACATAGCCGAGGAAACGCGTCTCCAACGCCTTGAGGCCTGCCGCGTCTTCCGCGTGGAGATCGTTCGGCCAGGCGCCGGCGAGCGCTTGGTAGAGCATCCATTCGACCGCAGGTTCCGGCGCGGGGCCGTCGTCCAGCGTTCGGACGGCGTGGCTGTTGATCCTGCGCCAGCGATCCACGCCATCGGCCCAGAGTTCGGGTGCTTCGGTGATCGCGTAGAGCCGGGCGCGTGCATCCTCGCCGCGCTTGGTATCGTGGGTCGAGGTGCCGGACAGCGCGTCGGGCTGCCTTTCCAGCCGCGTCTGCATTTCCGCGTGGAAGCGATCGAGCGAGAAGCTGCGGGGCAGGGGCTCAGCACCGACCTCGTTCAGCGCCAGCGCCATATGCTGCCGGAAGAACAGCGTATCTTCCACGGATTTCGCCATCAGCGGACCGGTGAGTTGCTGGAACCGGGTGCGGAAGATCGAGGCGCTGCCGGCTGCCGCCTGCTCGACATCGCCGACCATGATGCGTTCGAGGAAGGCGAGCGCCGCATCCTCCGGCGGGTTCGGGCCGTTGCGCACGTTGTCGAGAACTTTTGCCAGCATCTCCCGGCCCTCGGGCGGAATGCCCTGCCTGGTGCCATAGGTGCGGTAGACCGGGAAGGCGACGAGCAGTTCCCGCAGCGCTGACTTCACGGCTGCTTCCGACAGAGCGGATTCGCGGTCCTCCGTAGGCTGGATCTGCATGGCGATATTGAGCAGCGTCGAGACCTCGCCGGCGAAATTGTTGTCGGCCATCAATAGCTTTGCTGCCCGCAGTTCGGCTGCCATGTCGACCGGCTGACCGGTGGCCTTTTCATATGCGCTACGCAGTTCGTCCAGCTTGGGGCCGTCGACCAGCGCAT
Source organism: Neorhizobium galegae bv. orientalis str. HAMBI 540 (assembly GCF_000731315.1). NCBI lineage: Bacteria > Pseudomonadati > Pseudomonadota > Alphaproteobacteria > Hyphomicrobiales > Rhizobiaceae > Neorhizobium > Neorhizobium galegae. The sequence goes on along the minus strand of NZ_HG938353.1, from coordinate 2,872,332 downwards.
CGCTGACGGCTGCGATGAACTCGTAACCGGTCGTGCCGGAGATCGGCCAGTCGGTCGGGACCTGCTCGCCCTCGCCAAGAATCTTTTCGACGGTGATGTAGCAGTCCGGCCCGGCCTCGTGCCGCAGGCGTTCGAGATAGGCTTTCGGGTCGGCAAGACCGTCGACATGATCGACCCGCAGACCATCGACCTTGCCGCTATGGACGAGTTCGAGGATCAGCCGGTGCGTATCGTCGAACACGGTACCATCCTCCACCCGCATGCCGGCAAGCCCGGTGATCTCGAAGAAACGGCGATAGGAGAGTTCGCGAGGCGCATCCCGCCATGAGATCAGCCGATAGGGCTGCTGGTCGTGCAGTTTGGCAATCGCCGCGCGATCGGCGAACTTGAGCATCTCCTCTTGGCGGCCGGCATAACTCGCCGGCGCCAGCGGATAGAGCGTGTCGTAATAGGCGAGCGCCGGCTTGCCGGTCTTCGGATCAGCCTTGACGGCAAGCTCGCCCGCCGCCAGCGCCTTGTCGAACGTGTCGCCCAGGAAGGGCATCGTCAGACGACGGGTCCAGTCGATATCGAAATGGCGCGCATATCTGCTCTTCTCGCCATTCTCGACGACATCGCGCCACCAGGGATTTTCGAGCGATGCGGCCATGTGGTTGGGGACGATGTCGAGGAGCAGGCCAAGACCCTCGGCCTTCAACGCCTTCACCATGTGCTCGAAACCGTCGCGGCCGCCGATCGCTGGGTCGATCTCGTTGGCGTCGGTCACGTCGTAGCCGTGGGTGGAACCGGTCGTGGCCGTAAAGATCGGCGAGGCGTAGAGGTGGCTGATGCCGAGCCGCTTCAGATAAGGCACCAGGCTGCTCGCCCGATCGAAGGTCATGCCGTTGCGGAACTGGATGCGGTAGGTGGCAGTCGGGATCATCATGCGGCGTCTCCGACTGCTTCGAAACGGGCGAGCACGGAATTGGGGGGCAGGTCCTTCGTCTGTTCCGGCCACGCGAAAATCATCTTGCCTGGCATGTCCGGCAGCGCCTGCGCTTTTTCGCCGAGGTTGAGCGCCATTGAAAGCGTGCCTTTCGGGAAAATCCAGGAGACGGCGAGGAAGCCCTTGTCGGTCTTCAGCACCTTGCCCGAGTGACCGCGCGCGGAGCCGAGCACGGGAACGACGATATCCTGCCGCAGCTTCAGAAGCGCCTTAGTAAACTCCAGCCAGTCCTTGCTGTCCGCCGATTTCAGCTTCTTCCAGTCGAGCTTACAGACGTCGAAAGTCTTCCTGGCATTCGGATCGGGGACGGTCTCTCCCCCGTGGCCGGCATGGCCTTCGAATTCCTTGCGGCGGCCGTCGCGTACGGCTTTCGCGAGATCGCCATGGAAATCGGTGAAGAACAGGAAGGGGTTGGTCTCTCCATATTCCTCGCCCATGAAGAGGAGTGGGATATGCGGCGAGAGGAGAAGCATGGCGAGCAGCGGCTTCACTTTGTCAGCGCCGGCGAGTTCGATCAGCCTTTCGCCCTCGGCGCGGTTGCCGATCTGGTCGTGGTTCTGGATGAAATCCACGAAGGCGACCGGGGGCTGATCCAGGCTCGAAACACCGCGTTTTCTGCGGGTCTGCGGCGAGACCTCGCCCTGATAGGCAAAACCTTCGGCGAGCGCCCTCGCCACCAGCTTTTCCGGCTCCCTGGCGAAGTCCTTGTAGTAGGCATGCGTCTCGCCGGTCGCGAAGACATGGACGGCGTTGTGGAGGTCGTCGTTCCATTCGGCGGTGAAGAGCGGTGCCTTGCCGTCCTCGTCGCGTGGATGCAGGAAAGTGACGTTGCGGGCGTCCTCCGTCGTTAGATGGATGGCGCGCTCGGGGATTTCGGCGCGGATGCGCTCGGCGACCTCGATCAGCACGTGTTTTTCGGACGGGTCGTTGATCTGGTCGATGGCGTCGAAACGCAATCCGTCGAGGTGGAATTCCTCCAGCCAGTAGAGCGCACATTCGGTGATGTAGCGCCGCACCGGCTCGACGTCATAGGCGATCGCCGCGCCCCAGGGCGTCATCTTTTGCCTGTGGAAGAAGGCGGGTGCCAGAAGCGGCAGGTAATTACCGTCCGGGCCGAAATGGTTGAGCACGATATCGAGCACCACCGTCAGCCCATGACCGTGGGCGGCATCGATGAAGGCCTTGAAATCCTCCGGCGGGCCATAGGCGGCGTGAGGCGCATAGAGGAGCACGCCGTCATAACCCCAGCCTCGGTTTCCGCCGAAATGGGCGACCGGCATGACCTCGATCATGGTGATCCCGAGGTCTGCGAGATGGGGCAACTTGTCGATCGCGGCGCGGAAGGTGCCTTCTTCCGTAAATGTGCCGATATGGATTTCGTATACGACCGTTTCTTCCCAGGGCCGGCCCTGCCATTCCGGATGCTGCCAGGTGTAGCTGGTCGGGTCGATCACCAGCGACGGCCCGCTGACGCTGTCCTTCTGGCCGCGCGAGGCGGGATCGGGCACCACCATGCCATCGGCAAGGACATAGGCATATTCGGCGCCGGGGGTGATGCCGGTGGCGAGCAACTCGAACCAGCCGTCGTCGCTGCGGCTCATCTCGGTATCTTCGCCGTTCAGCCTCAGCGTCACGGTCTCCTGGCCGGGTGCCCAGAGCCGGAACCGCACCTCGCCGGCGGCGACATATTCGGCTCCCCATGTCTTTGGAAACGCGCGAAACTCGGTAACGGCATTCAATTCCGGCATGCTGTCGAGCCCCTGGTTGAGAGAGACCGGCAAACGGCCGAAGAGGCTTCGAGTTCCATTGTGGGGCATGGGCGCAATAAAATTGCGCGCCAGGGTAACAAATAACAAGTTCAAAGGAGTAGTCGCCGGGCCGGTTCGGTCCTAATTTAGCACTCATGCAGGCGGTTTCGGGGAGGAGATCAGTGCATGCTAACTGAGGAAGAAGAGCTTATCCGCTCGACTGCCGCGGAGTTTTCCCGGGAGGTGCTGAAGCCCGGAGCTGCCGCGCGCGACAAGTCGCACGCGATCGAGCCGGACGTTCTGAAACAACTCGGCGAACTCGGGTTTCTCGGCATGCGCACGGCGGAGGAATGGGGCGGCGTCGGCTGTTCCTATGTCGCCTATGCCTGGGCGCTGATGGAGATCGCGGCGGGCGACGGCGCGGTCTCGACGCTGGTCAGCGTCCACAATTCCCCGGTCTGCTCCCTCCTCGACATGCACGCGTCCGATGACCAGAAGGAACGGTTTCTCCGCCCGCTCGCGGAAGGCCGCCATATCGGCGCCTTTGCGCTGACCGAGGCCGATACCGGCTCGGATGCCGCGGCGATCCGCACCCGCGCCGTAAGGGACGGCAGCGACTATGTCATCAACGGTTCGAAGATGTTCATTACGTCCGGCAAGATCGCCGGCACGGTGATCATCTTCGCGGTCACCGATCCCAGCGCCGGCAAGCGCGGCATCTCCGCCTTCGTCACATCGACCGATGTGCCCGGATTTTCAGTCTCCAAGATAGAGGACAAGCTTGGCCAGAAGGCCTCGGATACCGCCGCGCTGATGTTCGACAACCTGCGCATCCCGGAAAGCCAGCGGATCGGGGCGGAAGGCGCCGGTTTGAAGATCGCGCTGTCCGGGCTGGAGGCGGGCCGGATCGGCATCGCTGCGCAATGCGTCGGCATGGCGCAGGCGGCGTTCGACGTGGCGCTCACCTATGCCAAGGAGCGCAAGACCTTTGGAAAGCTGCTGCTCGATCACCAGGCCGTCGCCTTCCGGCTGGCGGATGCTAAGACGCAGATCGAGGCGGCGCGGCAGCTCGTACTGCATGCGGCGCGGCTGAAGGATCGCGGCGCGCCGTGTCTCGACGAAGCCTGCATGGCTAAGCTGTTTGCCTCCGAGATGGCGGAAAAGGTCTGTTCGGCGGCGATCCAGACGCTCGGCGGCTACGGCTACATTTCCGATTTCCCGGTCGAGCGCATCTATCGCGATGTCCGCGTCTGCCAGATCTACGAGGGCACGTCCGACATCCAGAAGATCATCATCGCCCGCGGCCTGGCGAACTGAGGAGGATCGGGATGCGCATAGACGGCGGAAACTTTCTGGTGACCGGTGCCGCTTCCGGCCTTGGGCTCGCGACAGCTAAAATGCTTGTCGAAGCTGGCGGTTGCGTGGCTTTGCTCGACCTCGACGAGACCGGCGGTGAGGCGAGGGCGAGCGAACTCGGCAAGGGTGCGATCTTCATCAAGACCGATGTCCGCAGCGGCGAGGCGGTCGAGAACGCGGTCGCCAAGGCCGAGGCCGCCAATGGCCCGATCCGCGGGGCCGTCTGCTGCGCCGGCATCGCGCCGTCGGAAAAGGTGCTCGGCAAGCAGGGTATCCATGCGCTGGAAAGCTTTGCCCGCGCGCTGGAGATCAACACCGTCGGTACGTTCAACGTGATCCGGCTGGTGGCGCAGGCGATCGCGAGGAGCGAGCCGAACGAGGAGGGCGAGCGCGGCGTGCTGGTCGCCACCGCCTCGGTCGCCGCCTATGACGGGCAGATCGGGCAGGCGGCCTATTCGGCCTCCAAGGCGGCGGTGGCCGGCATGACGTTGCCGATCGCTCGCGAGCTTGCCCGCGACGGCATAAGGATGATGACGATCGCGCCCGGCATATTCGAGACGCCGATGATGGCCGGATTTTCCGAGGAGGTGCGTGCCTCGCTGGGCAAATCGGTGCCGTTTCCGCCGCGGCTCGGCCGGCCGGCGGAATTCGCGCGGCTGGTGCGCGACATCATCGAAAACCCGATGCTGAACGGCGAAGTGATCCGCCTCGACGGAGCGCTGCGGATGGCGCCGCGTTGAACGACTGATTTTGACCGGTTCTTTGGGAGGAGAAACGAATGACGGATGGACAGAGACTGAGCCTGCATGTGCCCGAGCCGGAAGTGCGGCCGGGCGGCAAGCCGGATTTCTCTAATGTGCCGATCCCGAAGGCCGGTTCGGTGCGGCGGCCGGAGGTGGATGTCGATCCGAAGGAGATCCGCGACCTCGCCTATTCGATCATCCGTGTGCTCGACCGCGAGGGCGAGGCGGTCGGCCCCTGGGCCGGGTCGCTGACGCCCGAGGAACTGATGGAGGGCCTCAAGCACATGATGCTGCTGCGTGTCTTCGACAGTCGCATGCTGATGGCGCAGCGGCAGGGCAAGACGTCCTTCTACATGCAGCATCTCGGCGAGGAGGCGGTCTCCTGCGCCTTCCGCAAGGCGCTTCTCCCCGGCGACATGAACTTTCCGACCTATCGCCAGGCCGGCCTGCTGATCGCCGGCGGCTATCCGATGGTCGAGATGATGAACCAGATCTATTCCAACGATGCCGATCCCCTGAAGGGGCGGCAACTGCCGATCATGTATTCGGCAAAGGACTACGGCTTCTTCACGATCTCGGGCAATCTCGCCACGCAATATGTGCAGGCCGTCGGCTGGGCCATGGCATCGGCAATCAAGAACGACACGAAGATCGCGGCCGCCTGGATCGGCGACGGATCGACGGCGGAGTCGGACTTTCATTCGGCGCTGGTTTTTGCGTCCACCTACCGGGCGCCTGTTGTCCTCAATGTCGTCAACAACCAGTGGGCCATCTCCACCTTCCAGGGCGTCGCCCGCGGCGGGTCGGGTACTTTTGCCGCCCGTGGCCTCGGTTACGGTCTGCCGTCGCTGCGCGTCGACGGCAACGACTATCTCGCTGTGCATGCGGTCGCCAAATGGGCGGCGGAGCGGGCCCGGCGCAACATTGGGCCGACGCTGGTCGAATACGTCACCTACCGGGTCGGCGCGCATTCCACCTCCGACGATCCGTCGGCCTATCGCCCGAAGGAAGAGTCCGAAGCCTGGCCGCTCGGCGATCCTGTCATCCGGCTGAAGAACCACCTGATCCGCATCGGCACCTGGAGCGAGGAGCGCCACAAGCAGATGGAAGCGGAAATCCGCGACACCGTCGTCGCCGCCCAGAAGGAGGCGGAGCGCCACGGCACGCTGCATTCCGGCGGCCGGCCGTCGATGCGGGACATGTTCGAAGGCGTCTATGCGGAAATGCCGCCGCATCTGAAGCGGCAGCGGCAGCAGGCGGGGGTGTGAGGATGGTGATGAGCGGGCTGTGTGTCTTCGCGTCTTTTGTCTCCGGTGGATGGGGAGATGGGCGGCGCTTCTTGCCGATCTCCCCCCTTGAGGGGGAGATGCCCGGCAGGGCAGAGGGGGGTGTCTCCGCACCACAGCAACCTTCCGCTTGGCCGCACCGTCGCCACCCCCCTCTGTCACCTTCGGTGACATCTCCCCCTCAAGGGGGGAGATCATCGGGAGTTTGCCGCGGCGTCGTCGTGTCCCCTTCAACCCGTTTACGGGGTGAAGGTGGCGAGGGCCATATCGGCAGCACCAAACTCTCCCCGGAGGTCCTCCCATGCCGCGCATGACGATGATCGAGGCGATCCGGAGTGCCATGGATGTCTCCATGGAGCGCGACGACGATGTGGTCGTGTTCGGCGAGGATGTCGGTTATTTCGGCGGCGTCTTCCGCGGCACCCAGGGGCTGCAGCAGAAATACGGCAAGACGCGCTGCTTCGACGCGCCGATCAACGAATCCGGCATTGTCGGGGCCGCGATCGGCATGGCGGCCTATGGGCTGAAACCCTGCGTCGAGATCCAGTTCGCCGATTACATGTATCCGGCCTACGACCAGCTCACCCAGGAAGCGGCGCGGCTGCGCTATCGCTCCAACGGCGATTTCACCTGCGGCATCACCGTGCGGATGCCGACCGGCGGCGGCATTTTTGGCGGCCAGACACACAGTCAGAGCCCCGAGGCGCTGTTCACCCATGTCTGCGGCCTGCAGGTCGTGGTGCCCTCCAACCCCTATGACGCGAAGGGCCTGCTGATCGCGTCGATCGAGAACCCGGATCCGGTGATCTTTCTCGAGCCGAAGCGGCTCTATAACGGCCCGTTCGACGGCCATCATGATCGGCCGGTGACGTCCTGGGCGGGCCATCCGCTCGGCGAGGTGCCGGCAGAGCACTATGTCGTGCCGCTCGGCAAGGCGGTGGTGCGGCGGCCGGGCTCGGCGGTCACCGTGCTCGCCTATGGCACGATGGTGCATGTGGCCGAGGCGACGGCTGAGGAAACCGGCATCGACGCGGAGGTGATCGACCTGCGCACCCTGATGCCGCTCGACCTCGAAACCATCGTCACTTCGGTGAAGAAGACTGGCCGATGCCTGGTGGTGCACGAGGCGACGCTCACTTCCGGCTTCGGGGCGGAACTGGCGGCGCTGGTGCAGGAGCACTGCTTCTACCAACTCGAAGCGCCGGTCATCCGGGTGGCGGGCTGGGACACGCCTTATCCGCATGCGCAGGAATGGGATTATTTTCCGGGGCCGGCCCGTGTCGGCCGGGCGCTGCGCGACATGATGGAGGCCTGAGATATGGCGGAAAAACTCATCAAGCTGCCTGATGTCGGCGAAGGGGTCGCGGAAGCCGAACTGGTGGAATGGCACGTCAACGTCGGTGATCTGGTGCGCGAGGACATGGTGCTCGCCGCCGTGATGACCGGCAAGGCGACGGTGGAGATCCCGTCGCCTGTGGACGGGGAGGTAACCTTCCGGCACGGCGAGATCGGCGATATAATCGCCACCGGCACTGTCATCCTCAAGATCAGGATCGCGGGCGAGGGGGCCGACGGCGGCGATAGCGGGGAAGAGCCGCAGCTCAAACCGGTTGTTCTGACCGTTGCAGCCGCCGAGCCGGCATCTGAGAAAAAGGTTGAGCCTCTTAAACCAAAAGCTGAGATTGCCGCATCACCGCCCGTCGCCAGACCGCTGTCCCATCCCGTTGGAGCACCCCGCGCGGAAGGTGAAAAACCGCTGGCACCGCCGGCCGTGCGTCTCCGGGCGAAGGAGGCGGGCATCGACCTTCGGCAGGTCCCGGGCACAGGTCCGGCCGGCCGTATTACCCATGATGATCTGGATGCGTTCCTGAACAGCCAGGGTGGCGGCGGGGCTGTCGCCGCCGGGCTGCAGCCGAACAAGGCGGTGCAGGAGGTCAAGGTCGTCGGGCTGCGCCGCCGGATCGCCGAGAAGATGGCGCTGTCGAAATCCCGCATCCCCCACATCACCTATGTGGAGGAGATCGACATGACCGCCTTAGAAGAGCTGCGGACCCGCATGAACGGCACCCAGAAGCCCGGCCGGCCGAAACTCACCATCCTGCCTTTCCTGATGCGGGCGATGGTCAAGGCGATCGCCGAACAGCCGGGCATCAACGCGCTTTACGACGACGAAGCCGGCATCATCCGCCAATATGGCGGCGTGCATATCGGCATCGCGGCGCAGACGCCGTCGGGGCTCGTCGTGCCGGTGGTCAAACATGCCGAAGCGCGCGACATCTTCGACTGCGCCCGGGAAGTGGCACGGTTAAGCGATGCGGCCAAGAACGGCACGGCCTTGCGCGAGGAATTGTCGGGCTCGACGATCACCATCAGTTCGCTCGGCGCGATGGGCGGCATCGTCTCGACTCCGGTCATCAACCATCCGGAAGTGGCGATCATCGGCGTCAACAAGCTCGCTGTCCGGCCGCATTGGGACGGGACGCAGTTCGTGCCGCGCAAGATGATGAACCTGTCCTCCAGCTTCGATCACCGGGTGATCGACGGCTGGGATGCCGCGACATTCGTGCAGCGCCTGAAGGCGCTGATGGAAACGCCGGCGCTAATCTTCGTCGAGGAGTGAGGTGAGAAAAGAACAATGAAAGAGATCACCTGCAAGCTCCTCGTCATCGGGGCCGGTCCGGGAGGCTATGTCTGCGCCATCCGGGCCGGCCAGCTGGGGGTCGACACGGTCATCGTCGAGATGGCGAAGCCGGGCGGCACCTGCCTCAATATCGGCTGTATTCCCTCCAAGGCGATCATCCATGCCGCCGACGATTTCGCGAAGACCGTCGCAATGGCAGCTGGCAAAAATGCCATGGGCATCAAGGCCGATAATCCGACCATCGACCTCGCAAAAACCATGGCCTGGAAGGACGGCATTACCGGCCGGCTGACGCTCGGTGTTGCCGGTCTGTTGAAGAAGGCAGGCGTCAAGATCGTCGTCGGGCGAGCAAAATTCCGGGACGGCAAGACGGTCGCAGTCGAAACAGAAACCGGCGAACAGGTCATCCGCGCCGAAAACATCGTCATTGCCACCGGTTCGGCACCGGTCGAATTGCCGATGCTGCTGTTCGGGGGGGCGGCATCGCCTTCCGGGGCTAAGGTGATCTCCTCCACCGGCGCGCTGTCCCTGACCGAGGTGCCTGCGAGGCTGGCGGTGGTCGGCGCCGGTTATATCGGCCTCGAACTTGGGCTCGCCTTTGCCAAGCTCGGAGCGAAGGTGACGATCGTCGAGGCGCTCGACCGCATCCTGCCGCTCTACGATACGCAGCTTACCCAGCCGGTCGCCAGGCGGCTGGCGGCCTTGGGTGTCGAGGTTCTGCTCGGCACCAAGGTCAAGGGCATGTCTTCGAATGGCGAGGCTCTGCTGGCGGAGACCGCTTCCGGCGAGGAAAGGCGCATCGCCGCCGACAAGATCCTCGTCACCGTCGGGCGCAAGCCGGTCACCGAAGGCTGGGGCCGGGAGGAGCTGGAACTCGACATGGACGGTCGGTTCTTGCGGGTCGACGAACAGTGCCGCACCTCGATGCGCGGCATCTATGCGGTCGGCGACGTGACCGGCGAGCCGATGCTGGCGCATCGGGCGATGGCGCAGGGCGAGATGGTGGCGGAGATCGTTTCCGGCAAGCGGCGCTCCTGGGACAAGCGCGCCATTCCCGCCGTCTGCTTCACGGACCCGGAGATCGTCTCGGTGGGCATGTCACCGGACGAGGCGAGGGCGGCGGGCCGCGAGATAAAGATCGGCCAGTTCCCGTTTTCCGCCAATGGCCGGGCGATGACGCTGTCGACGGAGGAGGGCTTCGTGCGGGTCGTGGCGCGGGCCGACAATCACCTGGTCCTCGGCATCCAAGGTGTCGGGGTGGGGATTTCCGAACTCTCGGCCGCGTTCTCGCTGGCGATCGAGATGGGGGCGCGGCTGGAGGATCTTGCGGGGACGATCCATGCCCACCCGACGCAGTCGGAGGCGTTTGCCGAGGCGGCGCTGAAGGCGCTGGGACATGCGCTGCATGTGTGAGGCTGACAAGGATCAGCCGCCGTTCGAGTCTTGGGAGGAGCAGGCTCTCAACGAGGATTGGCCGTTAACACTATTTCGCTAGGTGTGTCGGCGACATTTCTCGGAGAGTGTTCCCATGATTGATGGCCAAAAGGTAGCGCTGGCGATTTTCGTTGCTCTCCTGATCATCGGCCACATGGCTCTCCGCCGGCTTCTGTATGGAAGCCTGTATTTTGGTAGTCGTCACGCGAATGTTGGTTTCGCGGTCCTATGCTTTCTATTCCTATTCGGTTCGCTGATGTGGGACGTACTCTTCGAGTAGGGGCAGGGATTTCCTCGTTTTGCGCCGTTTCGGTTCTCCTACGGAGACGGTGGCACGACTGAGGATGTCGCCGGGACGATCCATGCGCATCCGACGCAGTCGGAGGCGTCTGCCGAGGCGGCGCTGAAGGCGCTGGGGCATGCGCTGCATGTGAGCATATCGGTACCAAGTCCCTGTGGACAGCCGGATCACCGCAGGCTACTCGTGGGTTGAACGGGAGGCGATGATGAAGAAACTGCTTGCGATATGCTTCTCGTGCATGCTTGTGCCGGCAGCGGCGCTTGCCGAAACGCGTTGCGGCTGGCTGGTCAATCCGACGCCGCGCAACTGGACGCTGATCGATGCCCAGAATGAATGGCTAATCATGCTTCAGGGCGGCTACGAAGCCAAAGGCATGGACAAGATCAAGGACATGGCTGAGGGCGAGCATGTGACCATAAACTACAGCCATGGCTACGCCTGCTTTTGCATGAACGTTTCGACCGACAAGGACGGAAGCGTCCGGCAGATTTACTCCACCCGCCAGCTGCCCCTTTCAAAATGCCGACACGATCCGGCACTCAGCGAGCCTAGATGAACAATTAGGCCTCCCGCCCGGTGTCCTGTCCAGAGGAGTTTGGTCGCGATGACGGACTAAAGCTCGAGCAGCGCATAGGGCTTCCCGGTTGGCTTCTCAATATGCGAGGCGACATTGTAGACCGGAGCGCCGCCGGGTGTCTTTCCATGATAAGTGCCTCGATGGGCATGGCCGTGGACCACGGCAGAGACTGGAAAACGGTCGATGGTTTCCGCAAGGCGAGACGAGCCGAGAAACGGATAAATCTCCTCCGGCTCGCCGACCACGGTTTCGCGGATCGGCGCGTAATGCAGAATGACCATGGCCCGCTCCGAGCGAACCTGGCGTAACGCGTTTTCCAGCCGCATGGTTTCCTCGACGCTTTCGGTGACCATGGCCTTGATGGCCGGCTCGCCGAACGAGCCGAGCATGTGGCGGCCGAAGCCGCCGGCGAAACCCTTTGCGCCGGCGAAACCGACGCCGTTGATCTCGACGGCCTGGCCTTCCAGCAGGTGGACGCCGGCATCCTTCAGGATATGGGTGACCTCCTCGACGCAGCCGCATTCGTAGTCGTGATTGCCGAGGACGCCGACGATCGGGATGGAGCAGGAACGCAGATCGGCGGCCAGTATTTCCGCCTCCTTCGGTTTGCCGAGATCGGTCAGATCCCCAGTCAGGACCAGAATATCGGCTGTTTGCGAGATCTCGCTGAACAGCTCCCTGTAGGACGCCGAACCGTGCTCCTTGATGTGCAGGTCGCCCATCGCAGCGATCCGCTGCTTGCCGTTCGCCTTCTTCGTTGATGCCCTGTCGGTATCAGCCTTTTTTGTTTCCGTCTGGGCGGTGTCGTTCTTCGCGTCTGTCGCTTTGCTCACGCTAAGCCTCCTTGGGCCATTTCCTCTTCGACGCCGTCGCGAAGGTCGCCTTCGCCGCCGACGTCTGCAAAACCCCATTCCTTGACGTCGATCTCGAAATCCACGCGGCTGAACATGCGGCCGCGGCAGATCTTCATCTGCGGCAGCGGCAGTTCGCGCTGCGCCTTCAGGCGGTCGAGAAGCTCGTCCAGCAGCCAGTCCGGCACCTTGTCGCGCTCAGTCGGGTAGATCCAGCGGAAGTTCAGGAGGTGGATCAGCAGTACTTCCCAGTGCACTTCCATATGGTTCAGCAGCCGCTCCCAATCGATCTGGTCGTGGGCGCGCAGGATCATGTGGACGATATCGCCGCCGTCGTAGCGGTGGCGGAGCTGCACGAAACATTTCGACCAGATCAGTTCGGTCGGCGCGATGATGCGCACTTTGTGGCCGTTCATCTCGATCTGGCGGGCATTTTCGAACCAGGCGTCGCTGATCGGCATCGTGCCGTTCGAGGCGGCGAAAATGACGTCGAAGAAGTGCCGGCCCTTCTTCACCTTGCCGAGCCAGCGGTCATCCTCGACCTCGATATGATAACCCTTGTCCTTGAAATGGGCGAGGATGCGGGCGTAGTCGCCGGCCTTGCAGAAGATGTCGAGATCCTTCGTTTGGCGGGTGATGCCCGTATAGGCGCTGATGGCGAACGTGCCGGCCAGCAGGAACGGGATATGGCACTTGGCCAGATCCTCGACCGCCTCGGCGACAAAGGCTTCGGAATCCGCGTCGGCAAGCGTCGGTGCGGCCTTCACTTCCATCCCTGGCATGGTGTCGACCGGGTGGGTGGCCTTCTCTCTCGGCAGGCTCTGCGCGGCATTCGCTTCGGCATTCATTCCGGATCTCCGAATTTGGCTTCGCGCAGAGGAACACCCGGGCATGCCCGGAGGTTCCGTTTTCGGTCATTTTGCGACTGTCGTGACGCTTCACCGTTCGGGATTGTCTGCATTCGCCATAGGGCTGGGGTGGCCATCCGGCTGGTCGCCGTCTTCGCGTGCGTCCCGGTCCTCAAGATCGCTCTCGACGAGATAGGCATCGCTGCCGCCGAGCCTTGCTGCTTCCTTCAGCGCTTCCGGATTGGTGGTGTTCAGCTGTTCGTCATCCAGTTGCTCCTGGAGCGCGTCATTGGTCTTGTTGCCGTTCGCTGGGTTCTTGCCGCTGTCGGCGGGCGGATGTTTGGTGTCCATGGCGATGGTTCCTTTCTGCAATGCCGAGCCATTCCGGACATTCATCCGGGCTCATCTCTCAACCGTTGGCACGGCCACAGGTTCCGCCGGTCGCCCAGCCGGGAACCAAAGCCGCGGCTGACTGTTGATTCAGTGTGCAAACTTCAGGAGGCAGACATGCCAGCGAAATCCAAAGCACAGCAGAAAGCAGCCGGCGCAGCGCTTGCGGCCAAACGCGGCGATATGAAGAAGAGCGAACTCAAGGGCGCTTCGAAGGACATGGAGAAATCCATGAGCGAAAAGCAGCTTGAAGATTTCGCCTCGACCAAGCGCAAGGGCAAGCCCGACCACGCCGCCCATCACTGACGAGATACCCAGATCGGGCTGCCGGTCCGAGACCGGAACTTCGCGGAAAGACGGACGTTCTTTGGGACGTTCGTCTTTCCGAGGAGGAGGAAAAGTCATGCAGCCTGAAACCATGCCGCCTGAAGAACTCGATACGACGCTGACCGCCCTGCCGCTGAGGATCGGCGTCTATATTCCGGACGACCTGATGGAAGACTGGTTTGCGCCCGGAACGGGCATGAACCCCGTGAGCGAGGCAGCCTTGAAGGCGGCAGAGGCATATGGCCGCCGCTTCGAATGCGAGTTCAAATACTATCCGGAGCGGATGGAAGGCGTTTTCTGGAAATGGGTGCCGGCTCTCTAGCGCGTCTTTCAAGCCTCCATGAGGCTGCAAAAGTTGATGAGGCGCGCCGCGCCGGTAAGGATCGCTCTCCTCTGCCTCATGGACAAGCGATCGGTCCGCCTATGGCGCGGCGGCGCCTCATTCAATGACAATCACCTCAAGGGGCGGTACGGGCTGAAACGATCGTAACGCAGCCACCAGCCTGCTTCGCAAGGCCTGCCATGACGCTGCAAATGCACGAGAAAAGGAAAGGTTCCGCTGAAAAGTGATTCGGACGGTTATTTTTCGTCCGAATCACCAAAACTCACGGTTCAGCCACTGCTCAGGCGTAGCTGTCGCGCAGTGCTTCGAACTTCTGAAGCTGCTCGGCGATCAGTTCGCGTGCGGCATCCCGCTTCACGAAGACCTTGAACATCGCCGAACCCTTGGCATTCATGAACCAGACCGAGCAGGAGCGACGGCCGTGGAAGGCACGATCGACGAAGGTCACGGCGGCGCAGTTATCCTTCTTGATGTGACCGCCGATCGGGCTGTCGCCGTGGATGTTGAACCATCCATGGCCTTCCGAACCCATCGGCAGGCTGCCTTCGGCCTCCAGCACGATGTCTTCGGTATGGACGATGAAAAGGACCTCCCCCCAGGTGCTCATCTCGGCCCAGATGTCCGCGAACCTCTCCTTGTCGGCGATGATCGCCGCGCCTTTCGGCAGGATTTCGAGGATCTCGGCGGGCGTCACGTCGGCATTGGCGGCGATCGCCTCGACGACGCCGTCGGACTTCTCCGCAAGAGCGGCGAGAGCCCGTTCGCGACGGTCCGGGCTGATTTCGGAAACGGCGTTCATCGGGACCTCAGGCGGCAGCGTCGGCGCGCACGCCGTTCTTGTCTTCGTGGATGATCACTTCGAAACCTTCGAAATGCGGACCCGAGAGATATTCCACCTTGCCGCGGTTGTTGCCGGCATTCGCGTGGGCGGCACGGAACTGTTCCGACTTCGTCCAAGCCTGGAAGTCCTCGAAGGTTTCCCACACGGTATGGGATGCGTAGAGGGTGTGATCCTCCGCCTTCGGGCCCTTGAGCATGTGGAACTCCAGATAACCGGGCAGCTCCGCGAGGCGGCCCTGGCGGCCGCGCCAGATGGCTTCGAACGCCTCTTCATAACCCGGCACGACGCGGAATCGGTTCATGGCGATGTACATGGATAGTCCCTCACTTAAAGTTTCACTTTCGGCTCAAGATATCTACGGCCGGTCCCCTTGAAAAGCCTAAAAAACTTGCGTAGTCAACTCAAGTTATCTCCGCCGGTCAGGCGGACCCGAGGCATATTGCGCCTCGATTTGGGCAGACAAGGAGCAGGGTATCATGGGGTCTTCCTTCACCTTGAGGGGGCTTTTCGCAGCCGTCCTCCTGGGCACCGGTCTCGTCGCGGGCGTTGCCGTTGCATCCGACAAGGGCAATCCGGAGGCCAAGCGGATCGTTTCCATCGGCGGCACGATCACAGAGATCCTTTATGCGCTTGGCGCTGAGGACCGGATCGTAGCACGGGACTCGACGAGCTTCTATCCGGATGCGGCCAACTCCAAGCCGGATGTCGGCTATATGCGCGCCTTGTCTGCGGAAGGCATTCTCGGCCAAAAGCCCGATCTGATCCTGATGGAGCAGGATTCCGGCCCGCCGCCGGTCATCGAAATCCTCAAAGCCAGCGAAGTGCCGATGGTGGTCATCCCGACGCCGCCCAAGGCGGATGCGATCGGCAGGAAGATCCGCGACGTGGGTGCGGCAGTCGGGCTTTCCGACAAGGCCGAGGCGCTTGCCGTGAAGACGGAAGAGGGGCTGAAGAAGCTCGCAGCCGACGTCGCCCAGATTCCCGGTCCGAAAAAGAAGGTCCTGTTCGTGCTGTCGCTCACCAATAACCGCGTCATGGCCGGCGGTGCCGATACCGAAGCGGGGGCGGTGATCGAAATGGCGGGCGGCATCAACGCCGCGCCGACGATCAACGGCTACAAGCCGCTCGCCGACGAAGCCGTCATCGCGGCCAAGCCGGATGTGGTGCTCGCCATGTCGCGCGGCGACCACGTCATGACGCCGGAACAGGTTTTTGCGATGCCGTCGATGCAGACGACTCCGGCTGCCGCCAACAAGGCACTGGTCACCATGGACGGCCTGCTGCTGCTCGGTTTCGGTCCGCGCACGCCGGAGGCGGCCCGCTCGCTCGCCGCCAGGATCTATCCCGGAGCGATCAACTGATGATGAAGGCGCTGGCGATGCCGTTCCGGCCGGCGGAGGATGGAGACCGGACCCGCCAGGGCGTCGTCATGCTTCTTCTCCTTACGGTGATGCTGTTTGCCGCGTGCCTGCTTTCGCTGGGCATCGGCCCGACGGGTGTCGGCCTGCGCGATCTCTGGACCTACGCGACCGGCAACAGCGCCAGCCTGTCCACCCAGGAAAGGGTGATCCTCGAAGCGGTCCGCTTGCCGCGCACCGCACTCGGCCTTCTGGTCGGCGCCGGGCTCGCTGTCTCGGGCGCGATGATGCAGGGCCTGTTCCGCAATCCGCTCGCCGATCCCGGCATTGTCGGCGTCACCTCCGGCGCCGGGCTTGCCGCGGTTGCGGCGATCGTACTGGGTAACGGCATTCTGGCCCCGGTTGCGCTGCTGCTCGGCAACCAGTTCCTGCCCCTGATGGCCTTCTTCGGCGGTCTCTTCAATACCTGGGCGCTCTATCTCATCGCCACCCGCGACGGGCGGACGTCGACGACGGCTCTGATCCTGTCTGGCATTGCGATCGGTGCGCTTTCGGCAGCGCTGATGGGCCTGATGATCGTCATGGCCGACGACCGGCAGCTGCGCGACATTACCTTCTGGAGCCTCGGCTCGCTCGGCGGCGCCACGTTCGGCCGGGTGTTGTCCATTTTGCCTTTCATCGGCGCGGTGATGCTCATCATGCCCTTCGTGGCGCGCGGGCTCGACGCACTGGTGCTCGGCGATGCTGCTGCCTTCCACATGGGAATACCGGTGCAGCGGCTGAAGAAGATCGTCATCGTCGCCGTCGCTGCCGCCTGCGGTTCGACCGTCGCGGTTGCCGGTTCGATCGGCTTCGTCGGCATTGTCGTGCCGCATCTGCTGCGCCTCGTCATGGGGCCGTCGCATCGCTTCCTGCTGCCTGGCTCGGCGCTCGGCGGAGGGGCACTGCTGCTTCTGGCCGACGCCGTTGCCCGCACTGTGGCCGCCCCGGCGGAACTGCCGATCGGCGTTATCACCGCATTGTTCGGCGCTCCGGTCTTCCTCTTCCTGCTGCTCGGCAAGAACGGCGTTAACATGAGGGATATGCCATGATTTCCGCCGACCACGTCACCGTCATCCGCTCGGGCCGCAAACTGCTCGACAATGTCGGCATCGATCTCGAACCCGGGCGATTCACCGTCGTCATCGGCCCGAACGGCGCCGGCAAATCGACACTGATGAAAGTGATCTCCGGGGAGATGAAACCGGATGTCGGTTTCGTCAGCTATCATGGCACCAGCGTCGACCTCTGCCAGCCGGTCGAACTCGCCAAACGCCGGGCAGTGCTGCCGCAGGCGACGCAGCTTGCCTTTCCGTTCACGGCGCTTGAAATCGTCCGCATGGGCGCAGTGGCGCAAGGGGCGTTCAATCCGACCGAGCAGGCGCGGCAGGCCTTGTCTCGCGTGGGCCTGCGCGGTTTCGAAAGCCGACCCTATCCGTCACTGTCGGGCGGCGAGCAGCAGCGGGTGCAGTTCGCGCGCGCACTTGCGCAGGTGCCGCAGCCGGTCACTGAGGGCGTGCCGCGGGCGCTGTTCCTCGACGAGCCGACCGCCAGCCTCGACCTTGGCCACCAGATCTCGGTGCTGGAAATCGCCCGCGATTTCGCGAATGCCGGCGGCATCGTGCTCGCCATCCTGCACGACCTCAACCTGGCTGCTGAATTCGCAGACCACCTCGTGGTGCTCAACCACGGCCGGGTGGTCGCGGAGGGCGCTTGCCTCGAAACGGTCAATGACGAGATCATTGCCAGCGTCTATGGAATCGCCGGCGCCGTCGGTCGCCTTCCGGCAACTCACATCCCTTATGTCCTGCCACAATCGCGGCATCGCTGAGCCGTCTGGATCTAGGCGTCGGGGCGGGTGACGATGAAGGTCGCCGAGCCAAGCATGACCGCGGCCACCAGTGCCGCCCGCCACAACGGCGGCGAGGTGCCGAACCAGAAGACCGCGTAGCTCACTGCCATCAGCGAGATCGCTGCGACCTTTGCCTTCCGCGCGATCGCACCCTTTTCCCGCCAGTTCCTGAGCGACGGTCCGAATTTCGGGTGGTCGAGCAACCATGCCTCCAGCCGCGGCGAAGACCGGGCGAAACAGGCAACTGCCAGCAGCAAAAACGGAGTGGTGGGCAGGACAGGCAGGAAAGCCCCGACAATGCCGATTGCGACGAACAGCCATCCGAGGGCGAGAAAAAGGAGACGCATGAAAACTCTTAAATGAAAACTTCAGGCCAACATCTGAAGACCATGTTTGCGCACGATGTCCAGAAGTTTCAGCGCGGGTCCACTGGGGCGTTTGGCGCCGGTCTCCCACTTCTGCACTGTCGATTCGCTGGTGTTGAGGTATCGGGCAAAGACCGGCTGGCTGACGTGATTGCCCTCCCGCAAGGCCTTGATGTCGTCAGGTCCAAGTTCCACCGGAACCGAAAGGCAGGTCTGGTCAAAGGTCCGCATCGTTTCCTTGTCGATCGTGCCGGCTTCGTACATGCCTTCCACAGCGCTTTGGATCGCCTCGAAGGCAGCGCTCTTGAATTTCCGCTTAGTCGCCATTGCAAATCTCCACCAGTGCGCCGCTCTTCAGTTCCGCATCGAAAGCACCGGGCGTCTTCTTTCGGTAAAGTTCGGCCAGTTTGCGGAACGCCGCCAGTTCGTCATCGTCGATATTGGCCTGATCCTGTTTGGCGAATAGATAGGTATAGACCCAGAACTCACCCACTTTAGCCAGAATGATCGACCGATGCCGGTTGTCGTTGAGGCGCTTCTTGAAACGCCGCCGCCGAGGTCATCCGCCTGACCCAAGGCAGCCTGAGCAATGGCCTTGCAAAGCTCGCGGTCCGATATCCGGGCTTTCTTTGCCGCCTTGGCAAACCATGCCGTTTTGAATGCCCGACCAGTCATAGCTGAATATAGCACCAGGTGCTATATTTTTCAATGTGGCTTGTTGTGGTCAAGTGCTGGCTTTTCGATCGCCGCCGGTTATAGTGCCGCCGGCTTCAATAACCGCAGGGGAAATGATGTCAGGGAAGAAAGTACTCGTGGTCGGCGGGGCCGGCTATATCGGCTCCCATACGTGTCTGGTGCTCGCCGAGCGAGGTTATCAGCCGATCGTCTTCGACAATCTCTCCAACGGGCATGCGGAATTCGTGCGCTGGGGTGAGCTGGAACAGGGCGATATCCGTGACCGCGCCCGGCTCGACGAAGTGTTTGCCAAGCACAAGCCGGATGCCGTGCTGCATTTCGCGGCGCTGATCGAGGTGGGGGAATCGGTCAAGAACCCGGTTGCCTTCTACGACAACAACGTGGTCGGGGCGCTGACGCTGCTGTCGGCGGCGATCGATGCCGGCATCAAGGCCTTCGTGTTTTCCTCAACCTGCGCCACCTACGGCCTGCCGGATCGCGTGCCGATGGACGAGACCCACAAACAGGCGCCGATCAACCCGTACGGCCGCACCAAATTCATCGTCGAGCAGGCGCTGAAGGATTACGGCACCTACAAGGATCTGAAGTCGGTCATGCTGCGCTATTTCAATGCGGCCGGCGCCGATTTCGAGGGCCGGGTCGGCGAGTGGCACACGCCGGAGACCCACGCCATTCCGCTCGCGATCGAGGCGGCGCTCGGCCGTCGCCAGGGTTTCAAGGTGTTTGGCGACGATTACGACACCCGCGACGGCACCTGCGTGCGCGACTATATCCACGTGCTCGATCTGGCCGACGCGCATGTGCGGGCGGTCGATTACCTTCTCGCAGGCGGTGAGACGGTAGAGCTCAATCTCGGCACCGGCACCGGCACGACGGTGAAGGAACTGCTGGCGGCGATTTCGGCGGTTTCCGGAAAACCTTTCCCGGTGGAATATACCGGCCGGCGCGAAGGTGATTCCACCTCGCTGGTCGCCAATAACGACAAGGCGAGGGCGGTGCTCGGCTGGGAGCCAAAATACAGCCTGAACGATATCATCCGTTCGGCCTGGGACTGGCATTCCCGCTCCAACCATCATGTGATTTGAAGGACCACGGCATGGCGGAAGGCGAGGTCAAGCTCGAGGAAAGCTGGAAACACGCGCTCGGGCCTGAGTTTTCCAATCCCTATATGAGCGAATTGCGCCGCTTCCTCGTCGCCGAAAAGGAAGCGGGCAAACGCATCTTCCCGAAAGGCTCGGAATATTTCCGGGCTCTCGATCTGACCCCGCTCGACGAGGTGAAGGTCGTCATCCTCGGCCAGGATCCCTATCACGGCTTCGGCCAGGCGCATGGGCTTTGCTTTAGCGTTCGTCCGGGCGTGCGCGCCCCGCCGTCGCTCGTCAACATCTACAAGGAGATGGAGACGGATCTCGGCATTCCGCCGGCGAGGCACGGATGCCTCGAACATTGGGCGGAGCAGGGTGTCCTGCTTCTGAACAGCGTGCTGACGGTCGAGGAGGCGAGGGCGGCCTCGCATCAGGGCAAGGGCTGGGAACGGTTCACCGATGCGGTGATCCGGGCGGTCAACGACGAGTGCGATGGCGTCGTCTTTATCCTGTGGGGCTCCTATGCCCAGAAGAAGGCGGCTTTCGTCGATCAGCAGCGCCATCTGGTGATCAAGTCGGCCCATCCGTCGCCGCTTTCTGCGCATAACGGCTTTCTGGGCTCGCGGCCGTTTTCCAAGGCGAATGCCTATCTGCAGTCGATCGGCAAGGATCCGGTCGACTGGCGCCTGCCGGAACAAGTCTAATTCTGTGAACGATTGACCGATGGTCGTCTACACAGAGTGAACAATGCGTTCGGATCGTCGCGTCTATCCAATTCCCGGTCCTTCCACCATCTTTACCCCAGAACAGCAGGCCGCACAGGCGGTCCGCAGAAAAGGGGTTTAAAATGCTCGACCAGATCAAAGGCCTCCACCACGTCACGTCGATGGCTGCCAGCGCCAGCACCAACAACAAGTTCTTCACCGACACGCTCGGCCTTCGCCGGGTCAAGAAGACCGTCAACTTTGACGCTCCGGACGTTTACCATCTCTATTACGGCGATGAAGTTGGTTCTCCCGGCTCGGTGATGACCTATTTCCCATTCCCGCATATCGCCCGCGGCCGTCAGGGCACCGGCGAAGTCGGAACGACACTCTTCTCGATTCCTGAAGGTTCGTTCGGTTTCTGGACCGACCGCCTGACGAAAGCCGGCGCGGAAGGCATCAAGGCCGATAGCGCCTTCGGTGAAAACCGCCTGCATTTCGCCGGCCCTGACGGCGACGGGTTCGCGCTCGTTGAAGTCAAGGACGATGCCCGCAAGCAGTTCGTCGGCAACGGCATTACCGAAGATCACGCGATCCGCGGCTTCCATTCCGCTTCGCTTCGTCTTCGCGATGAGGGTGCCACGGCTGAACTCCTGAAATTCATGGGCTACCAACAGGCCGACGCACAGGATGGCGTGACCCGTCTGATCATGCCGGGCGGCAACGGCGCCGATGTCATCGACATCGAAACCATGCCGAACATTGCCCGCGCCAATCTCGGTGCCGGCTCGGTCCATCACATCGCCTTTGCGGTCGAGAACCGCGCAAAGCAGCTCGAAGTCCGCAAGGCGCTGATGGATACCGGTTACCAGGTCACTCCGGTCATCGACCGCGATTACTTCTGGGCGATCTATTTCCGCACGCCGGGCGGCGTACTGTTCGAAATCGCCACCAACGAACCCGGTTTCGATCGCGACGAGGATACCGCTCATCTCGGTGAAGCCCTGAAGCTGCCCGCACAGCATGCACATCTGCGGTCAACGCTCGAACAACATCTCGAACCGCTGGACGCCTAACCAAGCGACGCGTCCAAGGAGACCATCATGAGTTACGACAGTTATGTGCACCGGGCGCGCCCCGGTGCTCCCGGAGCGCCGATCCTGTTCGTCTTCCACGGCACCGGCGGCGATGAAAACCAGTTTTTCGATTTCGGCGGCCGGCTGTTGCCGGGCGCCACGGTTATCTCGCCGCGCGGCGACATTTCCGAACACGGCGCGGCGCGTTTCTTCCGGCGCAAGGCAGAAGGCGTCTACGATTGCGAGGATCTGGCCCGGGCGACCGAGCGGATGAGCGAATTCGTCGCCGCCAACCGCGAACGTTACGGTTCCTCGACCGTGCTCGGCCTCGGTTTTTCGAACGGCGCGAACATTCTCGCCAATATCATGATCGAGAAGCCTGGCCTGTTCGGCGCGGGCGTGCTGATGCATTCGCTGATCCCGTTCGCGCCAAAGGACCGCAAGGACAAGCTTCAGAGCCGTGTGCTGATCACCGCCGGCCAGCATGATCCGATCGCCTCCGTGGCCCAGACCACCGACCTTGCGGAATACTTCAAGAAGCAGGGCGACGCAGTGACTTTGGAATGGCATGGAGGCGGACATGAGATCCGTCCCAACGAGATCGAGGCCGCCAAAAAGTTCTTCGCGCCCTACGGCGCTTGATGTCAAAATGAAAATGCCCGGCTCCTCGATCGAGAGCCGGGCATTTCGATCTCAAGTTTTGCCGGCTTTCCTATTTGCGGGCGGTCGCCGTGCCGAACACCTTTGTCGATGCCGGCTTTGCCTCGGAGGTCTTCTCCTCCGCTTCGTCGTCGCCGTTGTTGTCCTCGCCGTTGCGGAAATAGTTGGCGACCGTTTGCGTGTGCAATTGCGTCAACTCGTAGCAGTAGGTCACTTCGCGTTCGTTCGGCGACCAGTAAGCATTCGACTCGCCGCATTCCGCGGCGGTCAGCTTGATGCCGTCGTCGAGCTTGTAGAGCCCGGAAAGAAGCTCGGCCAGGATATCCAGAACCTTCGCCGTCTTCGTCAGGTCCGCATAATCCCGGAGTTCCTTGTTGTTCGGCTTCTTATAGGTGATCGTGAACTTGTTGTTCTGTCCGTCGGTCCTCTGATGCGGCTTCAGGACACCGAACCAGCTGTCACGCGCTTTCTGATATTCGCCGACGCACTGCTTGCGGCGCTCCTCCGGAAATTCCAGGTTGTCGGCCGATTCCTTGAACTTCTCCGCATCCTTGCCAACCATCATGCAGACCATGCTGAAGGCGCGCTGGCGGTCGAGCGCGTGGACATCCCACAGGGCCTGCTCCTCTTCAGCCGCCTCGCTTGCCTCGGCGGAAAACGTCCAGCCGTCGACGGAGTCGGTCAGCGCCGTATCGAAAACCTCGCCATCCGCTTCCAGCAGGAGCAGCGTGGAGAGGGTATCCACGGCATCTTCTTCGCGGCCAAGAACCGGCAGGTTGAATTCCGAAACCAGCATATGTCCGGCTTCATGGAACAGGAAAAACAGCGCATTGCCGAATGCGAACTCGACACTGTCCTCGACCTGCTGCTTGGAAAGCCCTTGAAGGTCGTCGGTGAGGGCTGCCGCCTGGGCGCCGGGCATCGGCAGCGCAAGTAGCCCGATAAGGGCGAGAGGGAGAAGGCTGCGTCGCATCGGGCCTGTCTGCTTTCTGAAATCGATGTTGATCTGTCGCGTCCGCGATCCGAGCGATGCGGGGATTTGTCGGTCGTCGCGAGGCTGATTTATTCTATAACGCCGAGCTTTTAAGGTTGGATGAAGCAGTATTGTTGCCGATGTATTTCGACAGCCTTCGCGAACATTTAAGGTTTGTTAGAATTTCCTCACTTTCATTGGTGAGCGAACTCCCAATGTAGCATCGGGATCGTCCCGCAATTGATTTGCCGGCCAATAGCCAGATCGCCGAAAGCTTCCACATGTCCGGAAAATCAAGTTTGCCGCACCGCAGGTAGCGAGGCGATCCACGCACGAAACTGTGATGCCGATGGCGACAGAACGTCGCGGGGTTCTTGGTTGTCAATCGATCCAAAGACATATACATGCTTACCATCAGCGCACTAGTATTTGCCATGCCAAACAACAACCCGACTCTCGGCTTCCTTTTTAATGACGTCGCACGCCTGTTTCGAAAGCGCTTCGAGCAGCGCGCGAAGCATATCGGCCTGACGCGTGCCCAGTGGCAGACGATTGTCTATCTCTCCCGCTGCGAAGGCATTCACCAGAAGGCGCTTGCCGAGCTTCTGGAAATCTCGCCGATTTCGGTGATGCGGGTGCTCGACAATCTTGCGGAACGCGGCCTCATTGAGCGCCGCCCGCATGAGACCGACCGGCGGATCACGTTGCTCTACACGACCGAGAAATCGAGGGCTCTGCTCGACGAAGGCCGCGAGCTCGGGGATGCGACGCGCCAGGATGCGCTCGAAAACATTTCGGACGCCGACCGCGCCCGTCTCTTTGAAATACTCGAACACATGAAATCCAACCTCGTTACGGCCTGCCGCGCGCCGGCCGACAAAGCTCAAAAGAAGTCCTCCCATGACTGAGACCACCGCCCGTTCGTCCGAAGACAGCAACGTCACCGTTCTCGAAACACCCGCTCCGGCAGCGGCCGAACATAGCAAGGCGCGGAAGCGACGGAACCTCAAGCGCCCGGTGCTCTTCGCGCTCCTGCCGATCGCGCTGGTCATCGGCGGTTATTATTACGTCGAAGGCGGCCAGATCCTGTCGACCGACAACGCCTATCTCCAGGCGGACATGATCGGCGTAACGACCGATGTCGCCGGCACCGTGGCGTCCGTCGACGTGCATGAGAACCAGGAGGTCCGCCAGGGCCAGGTTCTCTTCTCGCTGAAGCCAGACAGTTTCCGCATTGCGCTCGACGGCACCAAGGCAAAGCTCGGGGCCGCACGCAACCAGCTCCTCAACCTGCAAGCCTCCTATCGGGAATCGCTCGCACAGATCGCCCAGGCGGAAGCCGACATTCCTTATTTCCAGACTGTTGTCGAACGCCAGGAACGGCTGATCTCCGGTTCGGCCGCCTCGCAGACGGCATTGGATGACGCCAAGCACAATCTCGATGCTGCCCACCAGAAGGTGGCGGTCGCCAAGGCGCAGGCCGATGCGACGCTTGCCCAGCTCGGCGGCAATGCCGACCAGCCGATCGAACAGAACCCGCTCTATCTCGAAGCCCAGGCGGCGGTCGACGATGCGCAACGCCAGTTGAACAACACGGTCGTGCGGGCGCCGTTCGACGGCATCGTCACCAATGTCAGTGCGCTGCAGGTCGGCAGCTATCTCGAAGCCGCCCAGCAGGGCTTCTCGCTGGTTTCGACCAGGAACATGTGGATCGCCGCCAATCCGAAGGAAACCGAGCTGACCTATATCAAGCCCGGCCAGCCGGTGACGATCAGCGTCGATACCTATCCGGGCGTCCAGTGGACGGGCAAGGTCGCGAGCGTCAGCCCGGCTTCCGGCTCCAGTTTCGCGCTGCTGCCGGCCCAGAACACGTCCGGCAACTGGGTCAAGGTCGTGCAGCGCATTCCGATGCGTGTGACGATTGACGACACGGCCGGCAAGCCGCCGCTTCGCGCCGGCATGAGTACGGTGGTCGATGTCGATACCGGCCACAAGCGCGGCCTGCCGGAATTCGCCCAGAAGCTCCTCAACCTGTCGACCGCCTACGCGCACGAGTAACGACCATGAGCAACGTCGTTTCATCGGCAGCGTCTGTGGTCGCCAATCGTGGTGCGATTACAGCCTGTGTCATTCTGGCCGTCATCATGCAGGCGCTTGATACGACGATCGCCAACGTCGCGCTGCCCTATATCCAGGGCAGCGTTTCGGCTTCCGCCGACCAGATCAACTGGGTGCTGACCTCCTATATCGTCGCTGCGGCGATCATGACGCCGCCGTCCGGCTTCCTGGCCGCCAAGTTCGGCCGCAAGCGGGTGCTGCTCGTCGCCATCTTCGGCTTCGTCGCCGCCTCGGTCCTCTGCGGGCTCGCCCAGTCGCTGCCGCAGATCGTCGGTTTCCGCCTGCTGCAGGGCTTTTTCGGCGCGGCCCTCGTGCCACTGTCGCAGGGCATCCTGCTCGATATCTATTCCGTCGAGGAGCGCGGATCGGCGATGGCGCTGTTCGGCGTTTCGGTCATGGTAGGCCCCGTGCTCGGCCCGGTCATCGGCGGCTGGCTGACCGACAATATCAGCTGGCGCTGGGTCTTCTATATCAACGTGCCGATCGGCATCCTGGCCTTCATGGGCATCAGCGTCTTCGTCAAGGAGACCAAGATCGACGCGCAGGCGAAGCTCGACTGGTTCGGCTTCGGCATGCTCAGTCTCGCTATCGCGTCGCTGCAGCTCTTCCTCGACCGCGGCCAGCAGCTCGACTGGTTCTCCTCGAGCGAGATCGTCGTCGAAGCCATGGTTTGCGCGGCAGCCTTCTACCTGCTGCTCGTCCACACGTTCACGGCAGAAAAGTCGTTCATCAATCCGCGCCTTTTCCTCGACCAGAATTTTACCGTCAGCATGATCTTCATCTTCGTGATCGGGGTGACCTATCTCGCTTCGCTCGCCCTGATGACGCCGTACCTGCAATCGCTGATGGGGTATCCGGTGATCACCGCCGGCATCGTCATGGGGCCGCGCGGTCTCGGCACGATGGTGTGCATGTTCTTAGTCGGGCGGCTGATCGGCAAGGTGGATACGCGCATCCTGATCTTCCTTGGCCTCGCGATCACCGCCTGGGCGATGTATGCGATGACCGGCTGGACGCCTGACGTCTCGCAGTGGACGATCGTCTATGTCGGCTTCATCCAGGGTGCGGGCCTCGGCTTCCTGTTCGTGCCGCTGACGACGATCGCGTTCGCGACGCTGCCGGCGCATATGCGCGGCGACGGGACCGGTCTCTACAATCTGTCGCGCAATATCGGTTCCAGCGTCGGCATCGCCGTCGTCTCGGCGCTGCTGGTGGAAAATGTCCAGCGCAATCATGCGGACATCGTCAGCTATGTGACGCCGTTCAACCACGCCTTCCAGGCAAAGGCTGCGGCGGGCCTGGACCCGACGACGGTTGCCGGCGCCAGTGCGCTCGACAGCATCATCACGCTGCAGTCGACGATCATCGCCTATGTGGACGATTTCAAGCTGCTGATGATCATGTCGCTTGCGGTGATGCCGCTGCTGTTCGTGTTGCGCAAGCCGGCCAAGGCACCGGCTGTGGATCACAGCGTGGCGATGGAATAGATCGCCGCACTTCGTCCTTGCGACGCCTTGTGCGGGCTTGCGAGGGAGACGGTGATCGCCGATAGTGGCTCACCATTCCCTCGACCGCGCGGAGGTTCCCCATGAGCAACCACCTGAAATTCTTCATTGACGGTGTCTGGGTCGAGCCGGCCATTCCGGTCGCTCTGGATGTCATCGACCCGTCCACCGAAGAAGCCTATACGCGGATCGCACTCGGCTCCAAGGCGGATGTGGACAAGGCCGTCGCAGCGGCCAAGGCTGCTTTCCCGGCCTTCTCGCAATGGTCGAAGGAGGAGCGGCTGGTGTTGCTCCGCCGGATCCTTGTCGAATACGAAAAGCGTTACGAGGATATCGCCCAAGCCGTTTCCCAGGAAATGGGGGCGCCGATCGGCTTTGCCCGGGACGCGCAGGCCGCGGCCGGGCAGGGGCATCTCAAGGCGACGATCGAGGCGTTCGAAGCCTACGAATTCACCGAGACGCGCGGCACGACGACCATCGTGAAAGAGCCGATCGGCGTTTGCGCTCTCATCACGCCGTGGAACTGGCCGCTCAACCAGATCGCCTGCAAGGTGGCGCCGGCGATCGCCGCCGGCTGCACCATGGTGCTCAAACCCTCCGAGATCGCGCCGATCAGCGGCATCATCTTTGCGGAAGTGATGGAGGCAGCGGGCACGCCGAAAGGCGTCTTCAACCTCGTCAACGGCACCGGACCGGACGTGGGCCAAGTGATGGCCGGCCATCCGGATGTCGACATGGTCTCCTTCACCGGCTCCACCCGCGCCGGTGTGATCGTCGCCAAGACCGCCGCCGATACGGTGAAGCGGGTGGCGCAGGAGCTCGGCGGCAAGTCCCCCAATATCATCCTGGCCGATGCGGAATTCGAAAAGGTGGTGGCGGACGGCGTGACCACCTGCTTTGGAAATTCCGGCCAATCCTGCGATGCGCCGACCCGCATGCTGGTGCCGGCCAAACGCCATGGCGAGGCGCTTCAAATTGCCAAGGCTGCGGCCGAAAAACTCAAGACCGGCGATCCGCGCACGGATGGCATCGATCTCGGCCCGGTGGTCAGCCAGACCCAGTTCGACAAGATCCAGCGGTTGATCGAGGCCGGTATCACCGAAGGAGCGACTCTGGTTACCGGCGGTCCCGGCCGGCCGGAAAACCTCAATCGCGGCTATTATATCCGCCCGACCGTGTTCGGAGACGTCACCAACGACATGACCATCGCCCGCGAGGAGATCTTCGGGCCGGTGCTGTCGATCCTCCCTTACGAGACGGAGGAGCAGGCGATCGAGATCGCCAACGACACGCCCTATGGATTGGCGGCCTATGTCCAGTCCGGCGATCTCGGCCATGCCCGCAAGGTGGCGGCGCGGCTTCGCGCCGGCTCGGTCTTCATCAATTATCCCGAATGGGATCTCTTCGCGCCCTTCGGCGGCTTCAAGCAATCCGGCAACGGCCGCGAATATGCCGATTGGGCCATTCACGACTTCCTCGAAATCAAGGGTATCGTTGGTTATGGCGTTTAAGACCTTCAATCCGCCCTCCGTCCGCAAGCCGTTCGGCGGCTACAATCACGGCCTGCTGGTACCGCCCGGCGCAAGCCTGCTGGTCACCTCCGGCCAGCTCGGCATTTCGCCGGAAGACAGGATCCCACCGGATGTGGTAGGCCAAGCCGAACTTTGCTTCAAGGCGATCGGCGCGATCCTCGAAGAGGCGGGCATGACCTATGCGGACGTCATCCGCATTTCCGGCTTCGTCACCAGCCGGGAAGATTTCCCGGCCTATATGGCGGTGCGCGACCGCTATACGCTTGATCCGAAACCAGTCTCGACGCTGATCGTCGTCGGCGGCTTTACCCGGGCCGAATTCCTGGTGGAAGTGGAAGTGACGGCGGCGAAGGTGTTTTGACGTCGCCTTCAAATAAATAAAGGCTTTATATCTTTCATGCCGAGCACGGCCGGATGAGACAGATTTATTTTTTATTGATCACGTGATTGTTTCTATTGTGAAGCCAAGTGCTGGATTTTTTCATTTGCAGAAAAATCGCGGCCACTCTTTAAATATTCCTTGAGCTGATTGGGCTATCAGTGAGCCGTGGGGTTCTGATCAAGGTTATTCGGGGGTTTTTCCATGCGTCCTGTTGTAATGGGTGCCTTAGCACTTCTGTCTGCGCAATTTCTCGCGCCCGCTGCCTTTTCCGCAGGTCTGATTGCCAGCGTCAGCCTGTCGTCGCAGACTATGACCGTCGAGCGTGACGGTGTCGTGGTTTACGAATGGAAGGTTTCGACCGCTCGGCCAGGCTATTCGACACCGACAGGAAACTGGGGCGCCAAGTCGCTGTCCAGGAACCATCGTTCGCGCAAATACGACAACGCGCCGATGCCGTTTGCGGTGTTCTACAATGGCGGTTATGCCGTGCACGCCACCTTCGAGACAAGGCGGCTCGGCCGTCCGGCCTCGCATGGCTGCATCCGCCTGCATCCAGAAAACGCCGCGACATTCTTCACGCTCACCAGCCAATACGGCCTGTCGAACACGCGCATCGTCGTCAGCCGCTGAGTTCCGCCGCTGAGTTATGGCTCAGTAGCCGCAGCTCCTCAGCTGGGCTTCGTATTTGGCGGCCATGCCGGCGGATTTCTGGGCGGTCTGCTTGACCCCGTTGCCGAATTCGCCGCGCGCATATCCTGCCTGGCCCGTGTAGTAGGCGAGGTAGAGATTGTAGCTGTCGGTTAGCGGAATGCCGTTCTTGAGATGGCTCCGGTTGTGATACCAGCCGACGAAATGGACAGCATCGCCGAAATCGGTGCGGCTGGCGCTCCAGCGGCCGGTATCCTGCTTGTAGGTCAGCCAGGTGCCGTCGAGCGCCTGGGCGTAACCATAGGCCGTCGAGGCGCGCGTCCACGGGATGAAGCCTAGCAGTTTGGTGCGCGGCGGCCGGGCATAGGGCTGGAAGCCCGATTCCACATAGATCGTCGCCATCAGGATCGGTACAGGCACGCCGAATTCTCGCTCGGCCTTCTTGGCGTCTCGCGCCCAGTTGTTGAACAGCCCGTCGCGCTGCTCGAAGATCGCGCAGGCATTGGTGACCCTGCTCGGCGCAGATGCGCAGGCAGACAGTGACACGGTCAGGAGGGCGATGAAAAACGCAATACGCATCGCTTAATCTCTCGGTTTCCAGAGATTAATAACCGGTAAAATTTAAGGAAAAGTTTAATGGCCGGGATGAGATGTCGGTGACGCTAAATAGGCGCGTCCGGCAAACAGGTTTCGTACGATGACGCCGAGTGCAGTCGTGGCCGCAATGCCTTCGAGCCCAAGCCCGATTGCCGGCGCAAGCAGCGTCAGGACGGCAAACACGGCGAGCGTAAAGCGAGCCGGGCCGATGCAGACATACCGGTCGCGCACGAACCACAGGCTCGCCAGATAGATCGCGACCGGGATCGCCACCGCATAATCGCCGACGAGGATGGAGACTTCGGAATGGTGGGTGATGATGTCGACGAGCGCTGCAAAACCGGCGCCGACCGCCGCGCCTGAGGTGAAGATGAAGAAATGGCCGTAACCCCAGAGAAGCGAGCGCCTCAAGTGATGGCTGCCCAGTTGTTCCTCGCGGGCGAAATAGACCCACCAGAGCGAAAAGACGATGACCAGCGCCGAAAGCGCCGTATGTACCAGCATGATGTTGACCTCGCCGGCGAACTGGCGAAGTGCGGTCGAACCGGCAAGCAGCGTCTCGCCGAGCACAATGATGTTGAGCAGGCCGTATCGTTCGACGATGTGGTGGCGATGCCAAGGCGTGTTGGCGGTCAGCCGTTCGGCGACGGCGGGCACTGCCAGTTCAAGAACCACGGCAAGCGCCCAGAGGATATAGGATACGCCGAAGGTGAGGGGCTGCAGGAAGAGGAAGCTCAGCCAGAGAAGCTGGACGAGGAAGATCCCGATCGCATAACCGAGCGCGGTGGGCCGGCAGCCCGGGTCGTGATAGGCCGCTCGCAGCCATAGGATGATCATGGCGATGCGCATGACGGCGTACCCATAGATCACCAGCGTGAAATCCGGTGCCTCGGTAAATAGCGCCGGAATGCCGGCGGCAATCGTCAGCGAGCCGCCCATCAGCACCATGGTCAGCAACCGATAGACGACGTCGTCATTATCATAGGCAGACGAGAACCAGGTGAAGTTCATCCAAGCCCACCAGATGGCGAAAAAGGCCATGATGAAGGTCATCACTCCCTGTGCCGCATGATTTTCGGCAATCGCATGATGCAGGCCGGCCGCGGCCGATGCGATCGCGATCACTGACACGAGGTCGAACAGCAGTTCGAGCGGGGTTGCGACCCGGTGATGCTCGTTAGGATCGCGAGGATGCAAGGGACGCAGGATAGTGGCGAGTGGTGAAGCCTTAGTCATTGTCTGCCAGTCCCTCAGCTTGAAGATTCGCGATCGAGGAAAATAGCGCAAAAAAGCGTGTTCAAGTAAAGAGTGGCGAGCGATATCGCGATGATCGAGGACTTGGGATGCGTGACGTTCTTGAGACGGAAAGGCTGATATTACGGGAAATCACGAAAGCCGACCTGCCGATCTTGTTTCGCATCTTCGGCGAT
Source organism: Neorhizobium galegae bv. orientalis str. HAMBI 540 (assembly GCF_000731315.1). Lineage (NCBI taxonomy): Bacteria > Pseudomonadati > Pseudomonadota > Alphaproteobacteria > Hyphomicrobiales > Rhizobiaceae > Neorhizobium > Neorhizobium galegae. The sequence goes on along the minus strand of NZ_HG938353.1, from coordinate 2,840,641 downwards.
GCCGAGAGCATGCGCTTCTATCCGCGCGCCAAGAGCTTCCAAGAGACCGAAGTATGGTTCGAAAAGCTTGCCTTCCGGAGTTACGAGGCACACGGTTTCGGTCTCTGGGGTATCGTCGAGAAGGCAACCGGCGAGCTGATCGGTGATTGCGGCGTTACCCTTCAGCCGACGCCCCAGGGCTTGGAGCCGGAGATCGGCTATCATCTCCGGCGCGAATGGCTCGGCCGCGGTTATGCCTTCGAGGCGGCCGCTGCCTGCCGTGATTTTGGTCTCGGCGGCCTCGGTTTCGAGCGGATCGTCTCGATCGTCAGCCCGGAAAATATACCGTCGCTCCGCGTTGCGGCGAGGGTCCATCAACGATGGGAAACCTGCCGGACGGTAACGGCGGCTGGGGCGGAGGTGGATCGGTTCCTGTTCATCTCCGAGCGGGATGCATCGGACACTGACGGCCCGGACGCCGCCACGCGGGTGGCGATGGTGGAGGCGGCGGCTCTTCTGGTGATGCGCCGCCGCGAAACGGAGGGCTAAAACCGCTCCATCTCCCGCTTCACCTTGTCCAGAAACGCTGCACGTGTCTCCGGCGTGCAGTTGTTCATGTCGTAGTGGGCCAGAAACGTTACCGGCCGGGCCGGGTTGGTCTGCACCCGCAGCACGCGTTTCGACAGCTTTCGCGGCGGGTCGCCGGCGAGGAAGGCGCGCCAGCGGGTGGCGCCGTAAGTGGTCACCACCGCCACCTTGTCGATATGCAGTTTTCGCGTCAGCTTGCCGTCCTTCAGCTCGAAGGTGATGCCCGGCAGCCAGACGCGATCGAAATACCCCTTCAGCATGGCCGGCCAGCCGAAATTCCAGACCGGCGTGACGATCACCAGCCCTTCCGCCGCCTGCAGACGGTCGACGTAGGGTTTCACCAGCGACAGATTGTTCGGGTAATCGTGGTAGGTCATCCGGTCATGGCGTGACATGACCGGATCGAAACCTTCGGCATAGAGGTTGCAGTCATCCACCTCGTGCCCGGCCTTGGTCAGGCTTTCGCGGGCTTGCCTGTGCAGCGCTGCGCCATAACTTTCTTCGACCGGATGCGAATGGACGAGCAGGACCCGCATCAGCCACCTGCTGCGGCAAGGCCCGGGAAGAGGTAGTTCTTGCCGGCGGAAAAATCGAAATCGGGATTGTCCCAGGCGATCATCTTGCCGGGGTTGAGGAGGCCCTTCGGATCGGTCTCCTTCTTGAAGGCGAGCTGGACGGTGTCCGTCTGCTTCATGCCGCCTTCTTCCAGCGTATAGCGGTGCGGGTTGAAGATCGGGCAGCCGTTGTCGCGGTGGATCTGCATGATCTCCTCCAGCCGCTCCCTGGTCGTGTAACGGACGAGAGGCAAGCCGGAGCACTGCATGCGGCCGTCGAACTTGATGAATTCCAGATGGCCCGGCACTTCGTCGCCGAACAGTTTCGTCATCTTCTCGACCTTGGCGACATGGTCCGGCCCCGGATACTGGACCTGCAGATAGGTAAAGCCGGGATCGACCTTCAGGGCGCGCAGCGTCGTGTGGTTCCAGGCGAGTTCATAGGCATGCGGGATGCCTTTCATGCTTTCTACCTTGTCGGAGCGGAACAGGATTTCGCCCTTCTGGCGCTCGGCAAAGGCGGTGAAGGCATCCATCGAATGCGGCGCGATCATCAGCACGACGATCGACTGGTTGCGGTCGCGCAGGAACGGCTTGTGGCGGGGGAAATAGTCGTAGGGGATCGGGGCTGCGATCGGGGCGATCTCCTTCACCAGCAAGCCGTTCTTGTGGGCCAACGCATCGCCGAAGCGCACCGCATCCATGAAGTCGTCGTAACCGACCAGCACGTCCACCCAGTCATAGGCGGGTGCGAGCGGCATCTCGACCTCGACGATGATGCCGTTGGTGCCGTAGGCGTGGGTGACCTTCTGCAGGTCCCAGGCGGTCAGGTCGAGTACGCGCGGCTCGGCCTCCATGGTGACGACGCGCAGGCGCAGGATGTTGCCGAGGTCGCGCAGTCCGCCCCAGTGGATCGAGCCGACGCCGCCGGAACCGCCGGCAACGAAGCCGCCGATGGTCGCCGTCTGGGCGGTCGAGGGATGGAAGCGCAGTTCCTGGCCGGAATGGGCCTTGGTCTGTCGGTCGAGTTCGGCAATCACGATGCCGGGCTCGGCGATGACGCGGCCCGGATGGATTTCCTTGACCTTGTTCATGTTGATGAGGTTCAGCACGATGCCGCCGGAGAGCGGCATGGCCTGGCCGTAATTGCCGGTGCCGGCGCCGCGCGGGGTCACCGGCACGCCATGCGCATAGGCCACCTTCAGTACCCGGATCACCTCCTCCTCGCTCTTCGGCGAGACGACGAGATCGGCGGTGACGCTCTCGAGTTCCTCCTTGAGGATCGGCGAATACCAGTAGAAATCGCGGCTCTTCTGACGCACCAGCGCCGGATTGTCCTCGACCGCGAGGCCTTCGAGTTCTTTCTTGATCTGTGCGTAATCCGGCATGTTCACTTGTCCAAAATCGGGTCCAGGTCACGGTAATCCGGCAGGCGACGGTCGATGCCCATGCCATTCCGCATCACGATGCGGTCGGCCTGCGGACGGGAAAGGAATTCGCTCCAGCGCCTTGCGCTGAACAGCACGAGATCGGCGGGGCCGTCTTCGGCAATCACGCCGATATCCGGACGGCCGAGGATTTCGGCAGGCGTCGAGGTGACGACGCGGGCAGAGGTGTCGAGCGGATGGTCGAGATGCAGGATGCGGACTGCCTCGCGAAACACTTCGACCGGGTCCATGTCGCCATAGGCGTAGAACGGATCGCGGGTGTTGTCGGAGGAGACGGCGGTCTTGACGCCGGCAACCGCCAGTTCGTGGAACAGCGTGACGCCGCGCCAGCGCGGCGTGCGACCTGCGTGGCGGTCCTGCAGGTACATGTTGCACATCGGTAGCGAGACGACCGAGATGTCGGCTTTGGCGACTTTGTCGATGACCCGCTTTGCGGTCTCGTCGTCCTGCCGTGCCAGCGAGCAGCAATGGCCGACGGTCACCGAACCCTCGAAACGGTTGCGGAGTTTCGCCTCTGCGATCTGTTCCAAAGTCAGGACCTGCTTGTCTTCCGTCTCGTCGACATGCAGGTCGATATCGAGGCCATTGTCGGCGGCCGCCTTGAAGAGCGTGTCGAGGATCTGTTCGAAATCCGGCAGGATGCGGGTGGCACCGCCGAGCAATCCGCCATAACGCTTCGCCGTCGCGACGATGCCGCCGAAGACGTTTTCGTCGAGCACGCTTTCCAGCGGCAGCAGGGCGACTGCCTGCAGCGCGATCCGATCTTTCCATTCGGCGCGAAGCTCGTCGAACAGCGGGAAGGAGATATCCGGCTGCGGCGGGATGCTATCGAGATGGGTGCGGATGAGCTTGGTGCCGTGGGCATAGGCACTTTTCAACGAGAATTCGAAGCGGGAGCGAATGTCTTCGGCCGTCCAGTTGGCGATCCGGTCCTCGCGCACATTCATTAATGCGCCTTCGAACGTGCCGTCCGGGTTGGGGCGGCGGTCCCAGAAATGTCCCTTGTCGAGATGGGTATGCATGTCGACGAAACAGGGCCAGACCATGCCGCCGCGCATATCGGCGGAGACCAGATCGGCGGGTGCCGAGCCCTTTGGCAGGATCGCTTCGATCTTCCCGTCAGCGATGACGAGATCGGCCTCTACGAGCCCATCCTTTGCGATAGCCGGCAAGCCTTTGACGAGAACCGCCGGCAGCGTCGCATCGGTGAGTGCGAAACGGCGGGCGTCGGGAAGCGTCATGAAGGCAGTCATCAGTTTTCTCTTTTCAGGCTGCTTTCATGCCAGCGATGCAGGAAAAACCAGGAGATGAAGGAGGTAATCGCAAAAATCACCACGCCGAGCAGCGACAACAGAATCAATGCTGCGAACAGGCGCGGAATGTTGAGGCGATACTGGGATTCGAGCAGCCGGAAGGCAAGGCCCGAACCGGCGCCTGCCGAGCCCGCCGCGAACTCCGCAACGACCGCCGCGATCAGTGCCAGGCCGCCGCCGATCCTCAATCCCGTCATAAAATAAGGCAGCGAGGAGGGGAGTTTCAGGTAGAGCAGCGTCTGCCAGCGCGAGGCGCCGTAGAGATCGAAGAGGTTGAGCAGGTTGTGATCGACGCTCTTTAGGCCCTGGACCATGTTCGACAGGATCGGGAAGAAGGCGACGAGGAAGGCGCAAATCAAAAGCGCCACCTGAGTCGTCGGGGCATAGATCAGGATCAGCGGGGCGATCGCCACGATCGGAGTTACCTGCAGGATGACGGTGATCGGGTAGAAGGCCGTCTCGATCCATTTTGACTGGATGAGAAAGACGGCGATGCCGACGCCGCCGATCAATGCCAGCGCCAGCGCCTGCATGGTGATCTGCGTCGTCACCCAGAGCGCTGGGGAGAGCGTGCCCCAGTCGTTGTAGAGCGAGTTCGCGACCGCCAACGGCCCCGGCAGGATGTATTGCGGGATGCTGTTGACGGTGATGATGAACTGCCAGAGGAGGACGAGGCAGACCACCACGCAGATCGGGATCAGGGTGCGCAGCAGCGTATCGCGATTGCGATCGAAGAAGCCGGGCTTTGGCGGCATCAGGGCGGTATCGGTGTCGGCCATCAATGTTCCTCCCCGCCGATTGCTTCGATGAGCATGGTCGAGACCTTTTCGCAGGCCTGACGGTACTCTTCCGAGGTGCGGTAACGTGCATCGCGCTCGAGGCTCGTGACCAGCGGAAAATCCGCATGCACCCGGCCGGGTCGCGCCTTCATCACCACGATGCGGTTGGACAGATAGGCGGATTCGAACACGGAATGGGTGACGAAGATCACCGTGATACCCGTCTCGCGCCACAGCCGCAGCACGTCGTCGTTGAGCTTCTGGCGGGTGATTTCGTCGAGCGCCGCGAAGGGCTCGTCCATCAAGAGCAGCTTCGGTTTGGTGACCAGCGCACGGGCGATCGAGACGCGCATCTTCATGCCGCCCGATAGTTCGCGCGGATAGGCGTCGGCGAAATCCTGGAGGCCGACGGTCGCCAGCGTCTTCATGATTTCGTCACGAGCGGCGGATTTGGAGAGGCCGCGCAGTTTCAGCGGCAGGTAGACGTTTCCGAACACCGTTTGCCAGGGCATCAGCGTCGGCTCCTGGAAGACGAAGGAAATGTCGCCTTCCGGCAGACCTTTGGAATTGATGCGGGAACTTGGCCAGTCGATCGTGCCGGTCGAGACGTCGCCGAGGCCGGCAATGATGCGCAGTGCTGTCGACTTGCCGCAGCCGGAGGGACCGAGCAGACTGACGAACTCGCCGCCCTCGACCGTCAGCGACATGTCGGAGAGCGCCAGCGTGCCGCTGGAGAACATTTTCGAGACGGAGCGCATGACGACCAGCGGGCGTCTGCGTGTCTCCCCGGGCGCGGGTATCAGCGGGGCTTGGGACATGCTCATTGTGGGCCTTGAACTTAGTCGGGACAGGGCGGCAATTCCCTCTTTCCCGTGACAGGCACAGCAAAGAGGGAGTGAACCATTGCGCTCTTCCGAGACTATTTTTTCAGCGCCATGCCGACGCCCTTGCAGACGAACTTGGTCGAATAGGCCTTCTTGTAATCAAGGTCGGCCGGTTCGACGCCGATCGAGACCATGGACTCGAAGAACTTCTTGTAGCGCTCGTCGGTAATGCAGCCGATGCCCTTGGTTTCGGCGTCGCCGGAAACCACGATGCCGTATTCCTTCATCTTGGCGATGGAATAGGCGATCTGGCCATCCGTCATTTCCGGATTGTCCTTCTTGATCAAGTCGTTGGCGGCTTTGTTGTCACCATAGAGATAAGTGTACCAGCCTTCGAGCGAGGCGTCGACGAAACGCTGCACGACATCCGACTTCTTGTCGATCATCGTCTGCGTGGTGGTGATCATCGTCGAATAGGGGCCGTAACCGGCATCGGCGATCAGGAACACTTTCGGCGTCCAGCCGGCCTGTTTGCCGATCTCATAGGGTTCTGAGGTCAGGTAACCCTGCTGTGCGGAAGCCTTATCGGCGATGAAGGGGGCCGGGTTGAACGTGTAGGGCTTGAACTGCTCGTCCTTGAAGCCTTTGAAGTTCTTCTTCATCCACTCGAAATAGGTGGTGTAGCCTTCCTTGCCCATGAAGATGGTCTTCATCTTGGCGAGATCCGCAAATGTCTCGACACCGGCATCGGGATGGGCGAGCAGAACCTGCGGGTCCTTCTGGAAGATCGAGGCGACGCTGACCAGCGGGATGCCCTGCTTGACGGCATCCATGTCGCCGAGCGGGCCGCCCATGTAGAAATCGACCTTGCCGGCGATCAGAAGTGCGCGGTTGGCGGCATTCGGCCCGCCCTGCACGATCTTCACCTTGAGGCCATGCTTTTCATAGGTGCCATCGGCAGCGGCCTGGTAGAAGCCGCCATGTTCGGCCTGAGCGAGCCAGTTGGTGCCGTATGAGACTTCGTCGAGAGCTGCAGCCGGCTGAGCGGCGAGCGCCATCGCCGAAAGGCCGAGCGCGGCCAGAAAACTCTTCATCATCAATGATTTGGACATGTCGCTTTGTTCCCCTGTTAAACCGTGCGGCATCGTGAGAGCAGCTTATGATCAGCATTTGTACGGTTGCGTTGCTCTTTGAAAAGCATCAAAATTCGTTCACATTGATGCCTTTAGGGCAGCGCTCGAATTTTAACCTGCCAAATTGTGGTGCATGATCAAAAAACATGCAATGAGGGGCTTCGGAGAAAATGCTGCACTCGCGAAAACTTCAATATATCGACGAGATCGCCCGTTGCGGATCGATCCGCAAGGCGGCGGCCCGGCTGAACGTCGCGTCGTCGGCGATCAATCGGCAGATTCTGGCCTTGGAGGAAGAGTTCGGGGCGCCGCTCTTCGAGCGGATGCCGCGCGGGCTGAAGCTGACGGCGGCTGGCGAGCTCTGTATCGAACACATCCGGGACGTATTGAAGACTTATGAACGGATGGAAGCGCGCATTCGCGGTCTCAAGATGCCGCAGGCCGGCAAGGTGACACTCGTTTCGACGGTCGGGCTCGCCGCAGGGCCGCTCCCCGAGATCATAGCCCGCTTCGTCGCGCAGCATCCGCGCGTGCGGGTTCATCTGCGCAATGACGGGCCGTCGAACACGATGCAGCCTGTCATCACCGGGGAGGTGGATTTCGGGCTTGGCTTCAACATCCCGGCGACGCCCGGCATTCGCACGCTCGCCAACTTCGACATACCGATCGGCGTGGTGATGCCGCCGGGCCATCGGCTGGCGGTGGAAGAGGGGCCGGTCGATCTTGCGGATGTCGTGCAGGAGCCGCTTGTGCTTGCACAGTCGGGCACCAGTTTGCGCAACATCATCAACCTCGCGCTATCGCCGCTGTCGGTCGCGGTGGAGCCTCTCGTGGAAAGCAATGCCTCGGAAATGCTGAAGAAGCTGGTCAAGGCGGGCACCGGCCTGACGCTGCTCAATCCCCTCGACGTGTTGTCGGAATGCCGTCGCGGCGAGCTGATCTTCCGGCCGATTGCCAACCCGCACGCGCGCCACCAGCCGATGAAGCTTTTCGCCCGCGCGCGCACCACGCTCGATACGGCGACCAGCCTGTTCGTGGAATTCCTGCTGTCGGAGCTTGCCGCAATGGTCGCCGAATTGCAGGCCAAGGGCCATCTGCCGCCCCAGCCGCATGGCCGGGACGCGCAGCGCGACGAAAGTTAGCGGGAATAGAGTTCGTCTAGCGGGAATGTTTCGAATTCCCGCAGCATCTCGATGAAGCCCGCGACCTGATGGCGGCAGATAGCCGCGCCCTTTTCGGCGGTGCCCTTCGAGGCGTCGCCGACGACGCCGTTGGGGTTCAGGTCGTGCGCCACCCAGGACAGCACGTGCGGCGGGGCCGGCTGCATGTATTTCGAGCGGCTTTCCGCTTTGGAGACGAAGTTCTGCGCGTTCTCCATCCGGACCAGTTCGGGGCGGAAATGCAGCATCAGCGAGGTTTCGACTTCGCCGCCATGGATGCCGTATTTCTGCTCGTGCTCGCTGATCAGGCCCGGCGGGTGCCCGAAGCGTCCCCATTGCGTGCCGATCACGGCCATCTTGTAACGGACGCGCAACTCGCGACCGACGATGCTCATGATATCGACATTGCCGCCATGCGAATTGACGAAAACGAGCTTCTTCACGCCTGCTTCCGCCACCTTGGCGCCGATCGCGGTCCAGGCGGGGATCAGGATTTCCGGCCCGAAGGACAGCGAGCCAGGCCCGTAGACGTGTTCGTTCGCCTTGCCGATTTCCTGGGTCGGCAGAACGAGGAAATCGAGGTCTTCGGGGCGCTGCTTCTTCAATTCGGCCAGCATGCCGTTGGCGATCGCCACGTCTGTTGCGATCGGCAGGTGCGGACCGTGCTGCTCGGTGGAAGCGATCGGCAGGATGGCGATGGTCTTGTCGGGCGAAAGGCCGGCGAAATCGAGTGTGTTGAGTTCGTTCCAGTAAAATGGTTTGGCCATGCTGTCCTGCCTTTCTGCATCTCGTTTTTGAGGGGTAGGAGATCGGGCACACCTCGAAAAGCATCAATTTCCGCCTAGTCTGCTGCCTTTTTGAGTGCGCTGTTTCGAGCCTTCTGTGCCAAGTCGGGAAAAAAGCTGATTTCACTAAAATTGCATCTTTCGGTTTAAGCGGCCCGAAATAGCGTCTGGATAGGATGAAGCCACTCAAGAAACGGCATCCAAGCCATCCGAAGAAACAGGGTGCAGAGCCATGATCAAGAAGCTCATAATCTCCGCAATCGTCCTGACAGTGCTTATTGTCGGCAAGGAATCGCGGGCAGCGGGTGTCGGCGGTTTCGCTCGCGTGCTGTCCGAAAATGTGGCAACCGAACGCCATGAAGGCGCGATGAAAGATAGGTTGCTATCCGGCAATCAGGCGCAGAGCCCGATCCACAAACGTCCTGCGATCATTCCGACCTATCACCACATCTGATCCGGAGCGACTCTCCTCGCTCCCGTCCGTTGCAGCACGACGGACCGGCCCGCCTTCCTTCCATGGGGAGGCGGGTTTTCGCCATTCGGCAATTGCGATGCTTCAGGTTTGCAAAATGATTCCGCAGGCTTCCGGAACGCTTTGTATTTAATTGAATATTTAACGTTCTACGCGAGGTTAGGCGATCTTTCCCGTCCAAAGTCCGGAAAGCCGCCGAACCAGCCAACCCTCGGCGGTTGTTTGAAATAAGGAGTGATGCAGGTGCGGATTTCAATCAAGCATACTTTGATATTGGCTTTTGTTGTCTTGAGCCTCGGCATTTTGGGTCTCGTGGGCAAAATGCTATCCCAAGAGATAGACCGCTACCGAAACTCCACCCGGCTCTCGGAACTGGCACAGCTCGACGAAGCGCTTTTCAATGCGCTGATCGGACTGCGCGGCGAGCGCGGCGGCATATCTTCGGCCATCAAGATGGACCCTGCCGAGGTCGCGTCCAGCCGCAAGAACATGGATACCGGCCGCGAGTCGATGGACAAGGCCTTCTCGGCGGTAAGGACCCTGACCGCCAACATCGAACAGGTGAACCTGCGCAACGCGATCTCTCCCGTCCTCAACGCCTACACGCAGTGGGCGGGTTATCGTGCGACTGTCGACACCGCGCTGATGCAGGCGGTCAAGGATCGCGATCCGGCACTCGGCAAGGCCGTGCTCGGACTTGCCGATACGATGCTGGCCGATCTCGAAAAGGCCGCCAATCAGGTCGAGGCCACCATCAATGCGCGCGGGCCGGGGATGATCATGTTCACCCAGATCCGCTCCCTTGCCTGGACGGCGCGCACGCAGCTCGGCACCGCCAACTCCACCTTCGTCAGTGCCCTAATTGCCAAGCAGCCGCTTGCCGCTGACAAGCTGACGGAAATCGCGGTTCAGGATGCACGCGTGGCAACGGCGTGGGATGTCATTACCCAGCTTTCCAACGCGGAGACGACGCCGGAAAAGATCAAGACGCTCTATCGGACGGCACAAACGACCTATTTCGCCGGACCTTATGCCGAACAGCGCAATGGCGCCCTGAAGGCGTTTCAAGCTGGCAAGCCCTTCGATATGGCGGTCGACGACTGGCGCAAGCCTGCCGCGCCCGCACAGGCTTCGATTGCCGATATGGCCTCCGCCGCGCTCGACGAGATGACGAGGCTGACGGCGGAGGAGGTTGCTTCCGCAAAGCAGTCCATCACCATCTATAGCGTTGCGACCCTCATCGCTTTTGCGCTTTCGCTTCTCGGCATCTACACGGTCATCGTGCGGATCGCCAATCCGATCAGCCGGTTGACGGGTGTAATGCGTACGCTCGCCGGCGGCGACCTTTCCGTCGAAATCCCGGGTGCTGCTCGCACCGACGAGATCGGCGACATGGCACGCGCGGTGGAAATCTTCCGCGAGGCAGGGCAGCAGAACCGCCAGCTCGAGGCGGATGCGGAAAGCTCACGCAAGGCGGCGGAAGCCGAACGCGTCGAATTCCAGCGCAGGGCAGAGTCCGAAGCCGAGGAGCGGCTGACCCAGGCCACCTCGGAACTCGCCTCCGGCCTGCAGCGCCTTGCCGCCGGCGATCTGCTGTGTGAGATCGACAGGCAATTTTCCGCGCAGTTCGAATCCTTGCGTCATGACTTCAACAGCTCGGTCCGCCAGTTGCGCACCGCGCTCGAAGGCGTGAACTTGACCGCCCAGGGTGTTCGCAGCGGCAGCGACGAAATCTCGACTGCTTCCGACCAGCTTTCGAAGCGCACGGAACAGCAGGCCGCATCACTGGAGCAGACAGCGGCGGCATTGGAAGAGGTGACGACCAATGTGAAGCAAACCTCCGAAAGGGCGAGCGAAGCACGGGAAATCGTCCGCGATGCGAGCTCCCGCGCCCAAAACTCCAGCACAGTCGTTTCCAATGCGGTCAATGCGATGCAGAAGATCGAGATGGCGTCGAACCAGATCAGCCAGATCATCGGCGTCATCGACGAGATCGCGTTCCAGACCAACCTGCTTGCCCTTAACGCAGGCGTGGAAGCTGCCCGCGCAGGCGAGGCGGGCAAGGGATTCGCGGTCGTTGCCCAGGAAGTCCGCGAACTGGCGCAGCGCTCGGCCAAGGCCGCCAAGGAGATCAAGACGCTGATCGGCAATTCCGAAGCAGCCGTCAATCAGGGCGTGGTTCTCGTCAATGATACCGGCGACGGTCTCAAGGAGATTGCCAAGCTTGTCGCGGCGGTCAACCAGCATATGGAGGCGATCGCCATCGCGGCAAACGAGCAGGCGTTAGGTCTCTCGGAAATCAACACGTCCGTGAACCACATGGACCAGATGACCCAGCAGAACGCCGCCATGGTCGAAGAAATGAATGCGGCCGGCGCTACTCTGGCGCAGGAAAGCAGCCGCCTTTCCGAACTGCTGGCGCGCTTCGAAGTGAGCCGAAACAACGTGCGCGATCAGCGCTCGTTCGCCCCCGGACGACTGGCGATGGCCAGCTAAGGAGCACCGCGACCAACCGGATCCTGCCTAATGCCTTTGCAGGTGGCGGGATTTCCTCGGTCGAGGATTTGAAAACCGCCGGCTCCTTTGCAAGGGCCGGCGGTTTTCATTTTCAGCAAGACTACCGGTTTATATGAGGTTTTCCCCATTCCGCAATGGCGATGCCGCCGAGCGCCAGCGCCAGCGCGACAACATGGAAGAGCTGCAGGCTCTCGCCGATGATGGCGACCGAGAGCAGAGTGCCGAACACCGGCACGAGATTGATGAACAACCCGGCCCGGTTGGCGCCGATCTCCTCGACGCCCTTGATGTAGAGCACCTGCGCGATCAGCGAGGCGAAGATCCCCGTATAGAGCACCACGACCCATCCTTCCGCATCTGGCCAGATCACGCGATCGGCCGAATATTCCCAGAACACCAGCGGCAGCGAGAAGACCATTGCGAAGAAGGCCGGGACCGCCATCAGCGTTCGCCAGTCGATCTTCGGGCGCCATCTGAGCGCCACCGTGTAGATTGCATAGGCGACGACGGCGATCATCATGATCGCATCGCCGAAGTTGACGGTCAGCGTCACCAGCGCGCTCAAGTCGCCGTGGATGGCGGTGATGATGCCGCCGAGAAGCGTCAGGGTGAAGCCGAGGATTTGCGCCCAGGAGACTTTCATCCGGAACAGGGCGAAGTTGATGACGAAGATCAGCATCGGGATGACCGCCTGCTCGACCGTCACGTTGATCGCCGTCGTGTAGTTGACGGCGGTATAGAGCGCACCGTTGAAGACGACATAGCCGACGACGCCGAGGAACAGGAGAATCGGCAGGTTCTTCCTGACGACCGGCCAGTCCTTGATGAGCTGCGGTACGGAGATGGCGAAGATGATGGCGACGGCGAAAAACCAGCGCCAGAAGGTCAGCATCATCGGGCTCACATGGCCGACGGCGAGCTTGCCCGCTACCGCATTGCCGCCCCAGGCCAGGGTTGCAATGACGAGCGAGAGATAGGCCTTTTTATGCAAGATGGTCTCCGGCGCCGGAAAATGACGGTGGTTTCAGGGGTAACGGCCGGGGAAATAGCGTGCGGTCCACGCTTTTGTCACGTAAAAACCACGGCCGAGTGACAAACAGGTCGCTTTCCGTCTGACGAGGCTTTATAGATGCGGCCGTTTGCAATGCCTCTGAGCAGGTTCCATCCGCCAAAGGCAGTGCATGCAAAATCAAATTGGCGCATCGACCGTATATCAATATTGATCTACGGAAGGTGCGCGTGTGGTCGCGTGGGGCTTTGCCCGCAATACAGGAAACGCAGATGACGAACGTAGTCGTGGTTGGTTCGCAATGGGGTGACGAAGGCAAGGGCAAGATCGTCGATTGGCTTTCTGAACGTGCCGATATCGTGGTGCGTTTCCAGGGCGGTCACAATGCCGGCCATACGCTCGTCATCGATGGCATCAGCTATAAGCTTTCGCTGCTGCCCTCGGGCATCGTTCGTCCCGGCAAGATCGCCGTGATCGGCAACGGCGTCGTCCTTGACCCGCATGCGCTGTTGGCCGAAATCGAAAAGCTGGGCGCGCAGGGCGTCAAGGTCACGCCCGAGAACCTGCGAGTCGCCGATAACGCTACGCTGATTCTGTCGCTGCACCGCGAGCTCGACGGCATGCGCGAAGATGCGGCCTCCAACAGCGGCACCAAGATCGGCACGACCCGCCGCGGCATCGGCCCGGCATATGAAGACAAGGTCGGCCGCCGCGCGATCCGCGTCATGGACCTTGCCGACATGGAGACGCTGCCGGGCAAGGTCGATCGTATCCTCACCCACCATAACGCGTTGCGCCGTGGTCTCGGAGAGAAGGAAGTTTCGCACGAGGCGATCATGCAGGAATTGACCTCGGTCGCCGACCGTGTGCTGCCCTTCCGCGAAACCGTCTGGGAACTGCTCGACAAGCAGCGCCGCAAGGGCGCGCGCATTCTTTTCGAAGGCGCTCAAGGGTCGCTGCTCGATATCGACCACGGTACCTATCCGTTCGTCACCTCGTCGAACACGGTTGCCGGCCAGGCGTCTGCCGGCTCCGGCATGGGGCCGGGCGCGCTCGGTTATATCCTCGGCATCACCAAGGCCTACACGACCCGCGTCGGTGAAGGCCCGTTCCCGACCGAGCTGAAGGACGAGATCGGCCAGTTCCTTGGCGAGAAGGGCCATGAATTCGGCACTGTGACCGGCCGCAAGCGCCGTTGCGGCTGGTTCGACGCAGCGCTCGTGCGCCAGTCAGTTGCCACCAACGGCATCACCGGCATCGCGCTCACCAAGCTCGACGTGCTCGATGGTCTCGACGAGCTGAAGATCTGCGTCGGCTACATGCTCGACGGCGAGCAGATCGACCATCTTCCGGCAAGCCAGGGCGCCCAGGCTCGCGTCGAGCCGATCTATGTCACCCTCGAAGGCTGGAAGGAATCGACGGTCGGGGCACGTTCCTGGGCGGATCTGCCAGCCCAGGCGATCAAATATGTCCGCCAGGTCGAGGAATTGATCGGTGCGCCGGTTGCTCTACTTTCCACCAGCCCGGAGCGGGACGACACCATACTTGTGACCGACCCGTTTGAAGATTAAAGTCAAGAATTGATTACCATTCGGCCGGCCTTCGGGCCGGCTTACATGAGAAAGTGCTGATGGCTGATTTTGTAGCGGTGATCCGCCGCGCCGTTGACGGTCTGGCGAACAATACGCCGGAGATGCGTGCGAAGGTTTATGAAAAGGCTCGTGGCGCCGTGCAGCGGCAACTCGAGAACATGAAGCCGCGTCCGCCTGAAGACATGCTGCGGCGGCAGCTCGACAAGCTCGAAGCCGCCATTGTCGACGTCGAGAGCGAACATGCCGAAGCGCTGGGACCGATAGCAGACGACGCAACTGCCGTGGATGCCCCGCCGGCCGAGGAGGCTCCTCCCGCCGAGCGCGATGCCGCAGGGCTGCCGACGGAGCGGGTTTCCGAGTACCAGGACGACCAGCAGTCCGCTGCCGAACCGGCTGAGGTGCCGGAAAGCTATGAGCCGGCAGAGACGCCGGCCGCATCCGAATCGGCCCCCGTCGTTCGCGCGGAACGGCCCGTCTTTTACGAAGACGGTTATGAAGAACCGGGATCTGCTGTCGTCGATGCCGAGCCCGCCGAGCCGGAGCCGGTCGCGCAGGAGCCGGCCTACGTTGAGCCTCCGGTCTCCGAGCCAGCCGTCCTCCACGAGGAGGAAGAGGCAGCGCCAGTTGCCGATCAGCAGGAGCCTGCCGCCCAGCAATATGGCGATTGGCGGGACGACGTACCGTCGGAAGCGCCGTCATCCGAAACTCACCCTTACGATCATTCCGAACAGGTGCCCGAGCCCTCGCAGGCTTTCGACGAGAGCACGATCGAATTTCCGACGGCGGCACCGCTGCCGGCTTCCGAGCCGGTTGTGCCGGAACCGGTCAATGCCGAATCGGTGGCCGCCGAACCGGTCGATACCGTTGAGAACGATGCCGTCGGGAACGAGACGACCGAGGACGATTTCCCCTATCCGACGCGTGGGGACCAGGCTGTTCAGCAGGGCGCTCCGGAATTCGTGGAGTCATGGCACAGCGAACCGCATCCATTCGAAGATCAGCATCCGGTCGAGGACCGGATGGAGGTCGAGCAGCCAGCCGAGGCTCATCAGCCGCCGGAACCGGCCAAGCCGGTAGACGAGGATTGGGGTTGGGAGGTGCCGGCTCCGGCCGAGCCGCCGGCGCCGAGCCCGCAAACGGTCGCTGCCGCGGCATGGAACGATGTGCCCGAACTGGTCACGGCCGGTCCTGTCGAACCGATCGGCCATGGTCACGGAACCGCAGCCCCGGCCGAGGCCCATTTCGATCCGGAGACCCACGTGGCGGCGGCTTACGTCCGCATGCCGTCGGTCGCCGATCTGCCCGAACTCGCGCAGCAAAAGGGTGCGGCAGCGTCAGCAGGTGGGGACGAGGCTGCCGGGATCGATCCCTTCGCCGAATATCTTGACCAGCAGCAGCCACAGAAGACCACTGCCGCGCCCGCGAAGCCGGTCGAAAACGATCCGTGGGGTGATCTCGAGGAACTGATCGGCTTCAACAAGGACACGTCTTCCTCTTCAGGCGGCGGCGCGCGCAGTACGCTTCACACCGATGCGGATGCGGACGACCTGATGCATGCGCCGGCAAGGCCTTATCGGGTCACGCCGGTGCGCAAGCGCAACTATGCCGGGATCGTGCTGGCGATCGTCGGCCTGGCGCTTGTCGGCGGCGGTGGTTATGCGATCTGGCTGAACCGCGACTCGCTGAACGACATGGTCGATGGCCTGATCCAGTCGAGCCTGCCGGGAAGCCAGACAGCGCAGCAGACGCCGGCGCCTGCGCCCGCCACGCCGCAGCCCAACCGCAGCACTCCTTCGACGCCTTCAACCCCGGTAACGCCATCCCCGAACGGTGCGGCCAATACGCCGGCACCCGCGACGCCCCGCGCTGCGGACGGATCGGCAGCCGGGACCAAATTCACACAGCGGCTGATGGCCGACGGCAGCGAGGCCGATGCTGGACCGGGTGTCACCGCCGGCCTGGCGCAGAATGCCGAAGGGCAGTCGGTAGCCCAGCTCAACGCGCCGCCCGCCAATCCTCCGGCGCAGCCAGCGCCCACTCCGAGTGCGCCGGCCGCGGCTCCGCGGGCTCCGAATGGCAGCGCCAACGCGGCGCCAGCTCAAACGCCGCCGGCAGTGCCCGCGCCGAATAACGTCGCCCCGCCCGCCAGCACCCCGCCGGCAAACCCGGCGGAGGCTCCGGCGCTCGCAGGCCAGAAAATGTTCCTCTACGAGGAGCGGATCGGGCAGACGGCACCGACGGCCATCGACGGCACAGTATCCTGGTCGCTTCAACGCGAAGCCGGTGCGAACGGCCGGCAGGAGCCTGTCGTTCAGGGGCGGATCAACGTGCCGGGCAGGGGCCTGACGGCGCTGATGACCTTCAAGCGCAATAGCGACCCATCGCTGCCGGCAAGCCACCTGATCGAGATCGTCTTCGCCGTGCCGCCGGATTTCGAAGGCGGTGCGATCGAAAGCGTGCAGCGTATCGCCATGAAGTCGAGCGAGCAGGATCGCGGCAATGCGCTGATCGCGGTGCCCGCCAAGATCACCGACGACTTCCACATGATCGCACTCAACGATTTCCCGGACGCACGCTCGACCAATCTGGAACTCCTGCGCAACCGCAACTGGATCGACATTCCGATAGCCTATCGCAATGG
This sequence comes from Neorhizobium galegae bv. orientalis str. HAMBI 540, assembly GCF_000731315.1. Lineage (NCBI taxonomy): Bacteria > Pseudomonadati > Pseudomonadota > Alphaproteobacteria > Hyphomicrobiales > Rhizobiaceae > Neorhizobium > Neorhizobium galegae. Next base: position 2,823,847 of record NZ_HG938353.1, on the reverse strand, counting down.
GCGCCGTGCGCTGCTGACGCTCCAGAAGGGGCCGGACGGCGAACGCGCTTTCAACGATGCGATTCGCGAATGGGGCACGCTCGGAGCGACCGCCAGCGGACAGTGACCGAGGCACGGCACTTTGAAGCCTAGCGGTGATGATTGACGTACTACGCCGAGCGTAGTACGATTCTTCATGATCAAATCGTGGGTCAATAGTTCAACCCGTCGCTTTGCCGAGGAAGGCAAATCCAAGTTTTCGGGGATGAACGAAGAGGCCTCGATCGAGTTGTTGGCGGCGCTCCACGCAGCCTCGTCCTTGAACGATCTCAGTCCACTGAAATCGGTCGGCCTTCACAAGCTTTCCGGAAATCGCTTAGGGCAGTGGGCAATGACGATCAACGGGCCGTGGCGGATCTGTTTCACGTTCAGGGATGGAGATGACTGGGACGTGGAAATCGTCGACTATCATTAGGAAGGGTATGTAGATGATAGCAGTTCATCCGGGTCGCATTTTGAAGCGCGAACTCACCGCACGCAGCCTGTCGGCCAATCAGCTCGCCCTTTCACTTCGCCTGCCATCTGGCCGCATCACCGACATTCTCAACGCAAAGCGCGGCATCTCGCCCGATACAGCCCTGAGATTGGCACGATATTTTGGAAACAGCGCCCGCTTTTGGCTCGATCTGCAGACCGCATATGAACTCGCTCTTGCGGAACGAGAAAATGGCGAACGGATCGCGGAAGAGGTCAAACCGGCCGAAGCCGCCTGACGTTCCAGCCGGTGTAGCCACCCGCTTTTTGCCAATAGATGCCAAATGGTGATTTTCCTAAACAAGCGTGTGACCGGCCGCCTGCAGCAGCTCTCGGACCTTCGGCTTGTCGGTCGTCTTGATCAGCAGATGGTCGCCGTCGAAGGTGGAGACCACGAAAATGCCGATGCCGTTTTCCGAAAGCGGTTGGATCACCGAGAGCACGATGCCGGTTTCTCCGAACGCGAAGGGCCCCTGCAATTTATAGCAGGTCCAGCTGCCATCCTGTTTGATGTCGGAAGGCACGCGCTCCTCGCGGCAGGCGATCGAAAGTTCGTCGTCGGTGCGGTTGATGCTGACGAAACCGTCGCCGTCGGCCTATGCGGGAATACGGTCGGCAGCTTCAAGCCTGGCAATGGCGTAGCTGCCGGCAAGTTCCCTGAGTGTGATGAGCGGTGCCATCCCTGCTCCTCCCTTTCCAGTTGATGGATGCCAGATAAGGAAAAGGGGCCGCCGAAGCAGCCCCTTTTGTATCGTCAGCGTCGCGTCGGACTACGCGTCCACGACGCGCAGGGCGTTCGCCTGGGCGAGCGCTTCCTTCTGAACCGCTTCCTGCACCTTTTCAAAGGCGCGGACTTCGATCTGGCGGACGCGTTCGCGGCTGATGTCGAATTCGGACGACAGTTCTTCCAGCGTCACCGGGTCGTCGGACAGGCGACGGGCCTCAAAGATGCGGCGTTCGCGCTCGTTCAGCACACTCAGCGCCTTGGCCAGCATGCGGCGACGCGTATCGAGCTCGTCCTGCTCGATCAGCACGGCTTCCTGGCTTTCGTGGTCGTCCACCAGCCAATCCTGCCACTGGCCGGATTCACCTTCGGTGGCGCGGATCGGCGCATTCAGCGAGGCGTCGCCGGATAGGCGGCGGTTCATGGAAACCACCTCCTCCTCGGAGACATTCAGCTTGGTGGCGATTTCGGCCACCTGGTCGGGCTTCAGATCACCTTCGTCGATCGCCTGGATCTTGCCCTTCAACCGGCGCAGGTTGAAGAACAGCCGCTTTTGGTTGGCGGTGGTGCCCATTTTCACGAGCGACCAGGACCGCAGGATATATTCCTGGATCGAGGCCTTGATCCACCACATTGCGTATGTTGCCAGGCGGAAGCCGCGTTCCGGGTCGAACTTCTTGACGGCCTGCATCAGGCCGACATTGCCCTCGGAAACGACTTCGCCGATTGGCAGGCCATAGCCGCGGTAACCCATGGCGATCTTTGCCACGAGACGCAGATGGCTGGTGACCAGCTTGTGGGCCGCATCCCGGTCGGCATGTTCGGCATACCGTTTTGCCAGCATGTATTCCTGCTGCGGTTCCAGCATGGGAAACTTGCGGATTTCGTCGAGATAACGGTTGAGGCCGGCTTCACCGGCAGTAATGGAAGGCAGAGTATTGCGGGCCATAAAGCACCCCTTTCCGATCTATGTATCGGCTCCCTTTTTGATCTAGCTGTGCATGCTGAAGGCGAGCCAAGCGGCGCAGGTCATTTTCGACCCCACACCGACCCAAGTGACAGATAAGTACGGCAGAACAGTGATTCAAGTCATCACAGAAGCGTTATATCATTACAATGTCGTAATATACGGGCGCTCCGATGGACCCGCTAGGAAGCGGGATTCTGGCGTTTCTTTGCTTCACCTATCTCTGCCGGATCAGAGGCATTTGCGTTCCAGATTGTGCGCGTTGCTGCGGCGGTAGCGGCTAATCTCGCCATAAGCCTGGCTGCGTGAGACGCCGATATCTTTCAGCTGGTCATCGGTCAGCTCGAGCAGCGCCAGCCGGTTCCGGTGCCGGCGGAATGTTCTGACGATGCCGGCGACCAAGCGGCGCAGGAGCGATGGTTTGGTCGGCGCAACGTCCGCTGCGGGCGGTTGGTGCTCCGCTGCGGGCGACAGTTCCAAGACAAGGTGATAGCGTTCCGATGCGCGGTCGAAGACCGCCCGGTTCTCGTTTTTCATGATCTTTCTCCAGAAGGGGGTGGCCGATGCGCGGCCGGTGTTTGAGAGGCGGGCGGCTGGCGCCCGCCTCGATGTCGGTCGTTTACGTGTTGGCTGCCGTTTACTTGTTAGCTGCCTGGGCCGTGCGGGTCGCAGCTTCCGCTTCCTGCAGTGCTTCGGCGCATTCCTCGCAGCAGACCTCGACCGTCTTGCCGCCGATCTTCACCGCAATCCGCGTCGAATCGAGTTCGCAGTCGCAGGCGGCGCAGGTATTCTCTTTCATGATGGCATCTCCCGATGTTGACCTTACGGGAAGAAGAAAAGCACTTTAGGCCGCTCTTGCGCTGTCAGAATCTTTAGCGACTTTGCGCCGTGTTATCTCAGGCCCGCAAAACGCTGGAATTCTGCCGGCGTCCGACTGTAGGCCTGCCGGAAAGCCGAGGAGAAATGGCTGTGGCTCGAAAAGCCAAGGTCCAGCCCGAGCTCCGTCAGGTCGTCATAGGTGCCGAGCAGGTCGAGTGCGCGGGCGAGCCGAAGACGCAGCTGATAACGGTAGAGCGGCGTGCCCTCCACCTGCTGGAAAACCTGGGTCAGGTAAACTGGCGAGACGCCGGCCTCCCGGGCGATCTCGGCAAGCGTCCAGCGGCGGGCGAGATCGGAGGAGAGAGCGAGCTTGGCGCGATCCACCAACTTCTGGCGGCCGGCGCTGGCGGTCGCGGCGCGGGCGGTGCGCACGCCGACGGAGCGACGCACCAGCGTCATGGCCAGCGTTTCGGCCTCCAGCGTCTCGGCGGCGCCACGCATCAGGCTGTGGCGCAGCAGCGCCACCAGCGCCTGGGCTCGCTCGTCGATCCTGAGCCGCTGCATGTTGAAAACGATGCGCGATCCCTTCGGATTGCGGTGCTCAGCCGGGACCAGTTCCTCCAGCATCGCCTCGGGCACGTCCATGCTGAGGCAGGAATCGCCGCCTTCGACCGGATGGCTGATCTGGTAGGCCTCGTCGCAGTTGAAGAACAGCACCTGGTTGGCCTCGGCGACGGTGTCGTCGCGGCCAACATGGCGCATGAACACGCCGCGATAGGGGAAGACGAGGCTGGTTGCATGCGAGCATTCCTCGCCGCTCCGGTGCCTGCATTCACCGCTGCACACGACGTCGCGGACCTTGATCAGGTCAGTATCGAGGAGCTTTGTGACGGCGAGCTGGCTCATGGAGGACCTTGGGATACCTCGTGGATGTCGTCAGGTATATACTCTCCGGCAGCCCGTCAGACCACCCGTTTCATGCCTTCAGCGCCTCGATAAGTTCAGCCATGTCGTCCGGCATCGGTGCTTCGAATTCCATCACCTCGCCGGTGCGGGGGTGTTCGAAGGCGAGCAGAAAGGCGTGCAGCGCCTGACGTGGAAAGCGGTTGACGACACTCTTGGCGAAATCCGGCAGCAGGTTGGCCTTGGTCTTGAAGCCGGCGGAATAATCCTGGTCGCCGATCAACGGGTGGCCGATATGGGCCATGTGCACGCGTATCTGATGGGTGCGGCCGGTTTCCAGCCGGCATTCGATCAACGCGGCGAGTGCGGTTGCATCCGGCTTCTCGTGGAACCGTTCGATCACCTGGTAATGGGTGATGGCCTCGCGGGCGTCGCTTGCGTCTTCCTTCTGCACGGCGCGCTTGGTGCGGTCTCCGGCGCGTCCGAGCGGTGCGTCGATCGTGCCTTTCAGCCCACGGGGACGGCCCCAGACGACGGCTTGGTAGGCGCGCTCCAGCGGTCCGGAACGGCCGTGGTCGGCGAACTGGTCGGCAAGGTGGCGATGGGCGATATCGTTCTTGGCGGCGACCATCACGCCGCTCGTGTCCTTGTCGAGCCGGTGGACGATGCCAGGGCGCTTGACGCCGCCGATGCCCGAGAGGCTTGCACCGCAATGATGGATCAGCGCATTGACGAGCGTGCCGGTCCAGTTGCCAGCGCCCGGATGGACGACGAGGCCGGCGGGCTTGGCGATGACGATCAGGTCGGCATCCTCGTAGAGCACTTCGAGCGGGATATCCTCGCCCTTGGGCTCCGGGTCTTCCGGTTCGGGAAGATCAATCTCGACGGTGTCGCCGGCATTGATCTTCTTCTTCGGCTCGAGAATGGGCTTGCCGTTCAGGCTGACGGCGCCCTGTTCGATCAGCGCCTTGATGCGGTTTCGCGAAAACTCGCCTTCCAGCACGGATGCCAGCCAGGCGTCGAGCCGTCCGTTGGCCTCATCGGAGGCGGTGAGGACTTTCCTTGGGCGCCCGGCTTCTTTAAAGGGATCGTTCATTCAATCATTCCGATAGCAATCGACAGCATTCGACAAGAAACAAGGACGCCCTCATGCCCCAACCCGAGATCGAGGAAAAGGAAGAGCCGCTTGATCCGGCGATGGAGAGAATCCGCCGGAAAATGGTGCTTCTGATACTCGTTTCGGGCGGGATCTTATTCGTCTGCTTTATGGCGGTCCTTGGCGCCATTGTCTACAAGGTCGCGCAGCGGCCTGCCAAGCCAGAGACGATCGCCTCGACGGGCGGGTTCTCGGTGCCGTCCGGCCAGCCGCTTGCTGCCACCGCGGAACTGCCTGCCGGCTTCGTCGTGCAGGGCGTGTCGCTCTCCGGCAGCCAGATCCTGTTCTACGGCCTGCTGACCGGCGACCAGAAGGTCTTCATCTACGATATCGCCGCCGGCCGCATCGTCGCCGATGTGACGGTGGCCGTTCCGCAATAATGGCGCCGGTTAGCATCGAGGACGCGGACGACCCGCGGATCGCCGAATTCCGGTCGATCCGTGAACGGGACCTGACCGGACGGGAAGGGCGGTTCATCGCCGAGGGCACGGTGGTACTCAGGATGCTCGCCGCCGCGCATGGTTCGGGCGGCGATTTTCTGACCGAGAAGATCCTGCTGCTCGAAAACCGGGTTGCGGGGCTTTCCGAGATCCTTGAAGGTTTTCCGGCAGATATTCCGGTCTATGTGGCGTCCGCCGCGGTGCTTGATCAGATCGCCGGTTTCCACCTGCATCGCGGTGTGCTGGCGCTTGGCCGCCGCCGGCAGGAGAGGGGCGCTTCCGAACTGATTGCCAGGCTGCCGGAGAAGGCGTTGGTAGTCGCTGCCTTCGGCATCTCCAATCACGATAATATCGGCTCCATCTTCCGCAATGCTGCAGCTTTCGGCGCCGATGCGGTGCTGCTCGATGAGAGTTGCTGCGATCCGCTCTACCGCAAGGCGCTGCGGGTCTCGGTGGGATCTGTGCTTTCGGTGCCCTATACGCGGCACGGCACGATGTCCGATATCCTGGCTGTGCTGATGGCGAACGGTTTTGCCGTTTGGGGACTTTCTCCGACGGGCTTCGTGGAAATTCGCGAGGTGCCTGCGTCGGACCGGATGGTGCTGATCACTGGCACGGAGGGCGAGGGGCTGCCGGCAGAGGTGCTTACCCGCATCCGATCGGCGCGCATCGCCCAGGCGCCAGGCCTCGACAGTCTCAATGCGGCGACGGCGACCGGGATCGCGCTCTACGAGATCGCCATGGCCCAAGGTAGATTATAGAAGTCTCAGGTGTTTGCGTCCTGGGCGGTGGCCAGCGTCTTCTTCGACTTCGCCGCCAGACTTTCCCGGTTGCCGTTTCCGGATTTGCCGGAGAGGATCTTGTGGATCGGTGAGGACGAACCTTCGGACGCCGCCGTCATCGCCACCATGCTGGCGGCGATCGCGGCGAGCTCCTGGCGAATCGCTTCGTCGCTGCCGCTGTCGTTCTGCAGGGGTTCGGAGAGCGCCATTGCCCTGCTGCGGGCATCCTCAGCCATCCTGGCCACGACGGGATCGACATCGGGTTGTCCGGAAATCCGGGCTTGTCTCGGAGGCGGGGCGTGCGGAATTTCGCGCAGGTTGATGTCCTCCGGAGTAATCTTCTTCTTCGGCCCTGCCTTTATCACCGGGCGAACGACGGCCGAATCGCGAAGGGCGCGACTGGAATCCCGCGCTTCGGCATTGGCGCCTTTCAGCTTGTCCCGCAACCGGCCGATCTCTGCAAGCCGACGCTCCAGCGTCGTCTCCCTGTCGGCACGGTCGGCAATTTCCTTGGCAAGCTTGTCCTCTAGTCGCTGGACGCGATGCTCTTCCTGGGTGAGCCGGGCCTCGGCGTCCTTGGCGCGGGAGGTTTGCAGCCGGACGTCGTTGCGCAACGTGTCTCGTTCGTCGCGCAAGGCGGTGATCCGGAATTTCAGGTTCTCCACCTCGGTGTCGCGGGTGGAAAGGTCGATCCGGAAATTGTCGGCTTCGGCTATCATCAAAAGCTGGCGCTGCTGCAGCTTCTCGATCTCCTGGTCCTTGGCGGTGACGGTTTGCTCGGCGGTTTCGAGCGCCGCCTTCAACTGCTGGATATAGCTGTCTTCCTGGCGCAGGCGCGAACGGGCGTCGGCGGCCTCGACATCCATGGTGTCGATCTGGGTGCGCAGGTCGGTGATTTCGGACAGCAGCTGCCTGGTTTCCTCGGCAAGGCTTTCGCTCCTGATCTGCAGCGCGACCGCCTTGTCTCTTTCCTGGACGAGTTCCTGCTTGGTGCGCGCATTCTCGGCCGCATAGACGGCGCGGGCCATGTCCCGCTGAGCGCGGACTTCCTGTGGACTGATCGGCAGCGTCGCCTTGATGCGGTTTTCGGTGTAGCGCACGATGCGATTGTGGACCGCCGGGGCAATCAGCATCACTGCAAGTGCGGCGCTCAGGAAACCCAAGCCGAACAGAAGAGCAAACTGGATCACGATGCGGCCGTTTCGCGGTCTGGATGGAAATGCGCAGGCTGTTTAAGCATGGCCGCATTCAACCGGCAAGCGCCCTTCAGGCAGAAGGCGGGATTACGGGTCGCCGCGGCGAAAAACATCAAATCCCCTCCGGTGTCCGGGGAGGACAATGGCAGATTTCAGAAAGGGTTCCAGGTCGGCGACTGCGTCAGCTTCAGATAACCGACGTTGATGCCGAGGCGAGCGCCGAGGCCGGTGCGAATCGGTACCAAGATCACATTGTTGTTGCGCAGCACCGTCATGCCGACGCCGGCGACCACGAAGGCAGAGCCGGACACGCCGCCGAAGCGCGCATAAAGGCTGTTGACCGAGGGAAGGTCATAGACGAGCATCATCGCTCGTGTGCCTTGGCCGCCGTAATCGATGCCGAGCGAGGGCCCTTGCCAGAACACCGGGTGCTGGCCGGCATTCTTGGTGTAGAGTTCGCCTTCGCCATAGGTCAGGCCGGCGATGAAGGCGCCCGACCCTTCCTGGCCTAGGATATAGCCGTTCGGCAGGCCGTATTGCGAAAAGGCCTTCTCGACGACCTTGGCAAGCCCGCCGCTGGTGGAGCCGAAGAAGCCGTGGCCGGCATCGACGATTTCCTGGGCAGAATATTGGTTGGCGCCTTGCTGGGCGGATGCCGGGCCTGCGAAGACCGCGATCACGGCAAACACCGTCGCTGCGAAACGTGCGAGGGCCGAAGGGGTGTGGATGCGCATTGTCAGATCCATGATTGTATCATCCAGGGGCATGCCTTTTGCATCATGCTTAAGGCCCAGCCATTTTGAGGCCATGATCTTAACAATCGGTTTACCAAATATGGTGTCATTATGACCAGGAACATTGCTTCATCCTCGCGCAACCTTCAGATGGCAAGGCGAACGCGGGAGGAGCATTTCCCAAACAGGAGACCTACATGCCGAAGAATCCGAATCTTACCCTTGCCGGGCCAGATCTCGCGGCACTTCTGTGCAGCCGTGTCTGCCATGACGTGATCTCCCCGGTCGGCGCGATCAACAACGGCCTTGAGCTTCTCGACGAAGGTGCCGCCGACGGCGACGCGCTCGACCTCATCCGCACCTCGGCCCTCAACGCCTCTGTGCGCCTCAAGTTTGCCCGCCTCGCATTCGGCGCTTCCGGCTCGGTCGGCGCCTCGATCGACACCGGCGAGGCCGAAAAGGCCGCCAAGGATTTCGCGATCGCCGAAAAGAAGACCGAGGTCACCTGGAACGGCCCGCGGGCTATCATCGCAAAGAACCGGGTCAAGCTGCTCCTCAACCTCTTCCTCGTCGCCTATGCGGGCATTCCTCGCGGCGGTTCGATGGACGTGACGCTGGAAAATCCGGAATACGACGCGAAATTCATCCTCACCATCAAGGGACGGATGATGCGCGTGCCGGCCAAGTTCGTCGAAATTGCCAGCGGCACGCTTGAAGAGCCGATCGATGCCCATTCGATCCAGCCCTATTACACGGTACTGCTCGCGGAAGAGTCCGGCATGGAGCTGAGGCACGTGGTTTCGGAGGACAAGATTGTCTTCATCGCCGAAACTGTGGCTGCCTGAGACGATCTCCGGTTGATTGGTGCCCAAGGGTAACCATTCATTAGTGCCATCCTCCTAATGATAGACGCCTGGAACCAGAGCGGGTTCAGCGTCAGGGGGACACGATGCAGCGTTTAATGATCGCCGACGGATCGGACATCGTACGGACGGTCGGCAAGCGGATCCTGTCGGAACTGGGCTTTCTCGTCGTCGAGGCCGACACCGCGCGCGAGGCGGTGACGCGCTGCAATGCCGAGCTTCCCAATTTCCTGATCGTCGACGCTGGCCTGGAAGGCGCGCTCGAACTCATCGGCACCATCCGGGCGATGCCGAACGGCAAGAGCATCCGCATCTTCTATTGCGTCATAGAGGCGGACCTGAAGAAGATGATGGCCGGCAAGCGCGCCGGTGCAGACGATTTCCTGCTGAAGCCTTTCGATCGCAAGATCCTAACGTCGGTCTTCTCGGCCCTGGCACAGGCGGCCTGATCCACAAGCCGATACATCCGTTCGACCCAGGGCAGCCCGGCATGACCGCTTCTCGTTGCTGCCCGCATTCGTTTCAAAATTCCGCAAGCAGGCTCAAAATAAAACGCCCGCCGGGCAAGCCAGGCGGGCGTTTCAAAAGGGGATTTCAAGGCAGCTCAGGCGGTTTCGGCGTATTCCGCCTCTGGTTCACGCAGCACGTAGCCGCGGCCCCAGACGGTTTCGATGTAATTTGCGCCGCCGGCGGCATTGGCAAGCTTCTTGCGCAGCTTGCAGATGAAAACGTCGATGATCTTCAGTTCCGGCTCGTCCATACCGCCGTAAAGGTGGTTCAGGAACATTTCCTTGGTGAGCGTGGTACCCTTGCGGAGCGAAAGGAGCTCCAGCATCTGGTATTCCTTGCCCGTCAGGTGAACGCGCTGGCCGCCGACTTCGACGGTCTTGGCGTCGAGATTGACGATCAGTTCGCCGGTGATGATGATCGACTGTGCATGACCCTTGGAACGGCGGACGATCGCGTGGATGCGAGCGACCAGTTCATCCTTATGGAAGGGCTTGGTCATATAGTCATCGGCGCCGAAACCGAGACCACGGACCTTGTCTTCGATACCGGCCATGCCGGACAGGATGAGGATCGGTGTTTTGACCTTCGAAAGCCTCAGAGTGCGAAGCACTTCGTAGCCCGACATGTCGGGCAGGTTGAGGTCGAGGAGAATGATATCATAGTCGTAAAGCTTGCCGAGATCGACACCTTCCTCACCGAGGTCGGTCGTATAGACGTTAAAGCTTTCCGATTTCAGCATCAGCTCGATGCTCTGGGCAGTCGCGCTGTCATCTTCGATGAGTAGAACCCGCATATTTTTCCCCTTTACCGCCGCGTAAGGTATCTTTGCCCCCTTACTCGATACGGATCCAGACTGAGCCTGATTTGGAAGCTGCCACTAAATGGTTAACAAATTATGATTCAACCTGGCAAGGTTCATGATTTCGTTAAGCAAAATTAGTAGCAACCTGATTTCCCTTTAAGATTGGTCATCACCAAGACTGAATCAGCGGATGAGGAAATTCCGCTAAGTGATTCATTCGACTCATACATTGTCGCGGCCAATTTAGGCCCTGGCATTTACCGACCCTTAAACGATCCGGTTTATCATTAATGATGCCCGTAAACGAAAGGTTAACGCGAAGCTTAATTTATTAACGTCGCGGGAATTTTTTGATCCGGAGTGTACCAATCCGGATACACGGGCCTGGGTCTCGCTATCCACGGAGTATTGCGTATGAAGTCGCGTGACAGCCTGGTTCGCCTGAAAAGTTTTCAGGTCACCGAAAAGCGTCGTCAACTGCAGCAATTGCAGATGATGATGGCCGAATTCGAGAGAATGTCTAAAGAGCTCGAGCATCAGATCACTCTGGAAGAGAAGAAATCCGGGATTACCGACCGGAATCACTTCGCTTATCCGACCTTCGCAAAGGCAGCCCGCCAGCGCGCAGACAATCTTCATGTCTCGATTCGCGAGCTGAAGGTCCAGGAAGAAAGTGCCGAACTGGCGCTTGAGGAAGCAGAAGCAGAATTTGCCAAAGCTTCGGCGCTCGAAGAGCGCGATGGCGGAATGCGCGCCCGGGCTTAACAAAGTCGGGCGGCATCAACGACGGAAATGTCATAATCTGGGGCGGTGCCGCGGTGCCGGGCCCCATTTCCGTTTTTAATTTTCGTTAACGCCCATGATTCGGGCTCGGCCTCTTCCGTTAGCGAAGAATATCCTGCCACTCGGGGTGGCGTTCCACCTGGGCCTTGAAGAACGGGCAAAGCGGAATGATCTTCCAGCCGCCCTTGCGGGCTTCTTCGACCGCATGCAATGCCAGCACCTGGCCGACTCCTTTGCCGCGAAGCTCGTCGGGAACGCCGGTATGATCGACGATGATGAGCTCCGGCGATGCGCGCGAATAGGTCATTTCCGCATAGTGGCCTTCGACCTCGGCCACGTAACGGCCGCCCGATCGCGTCTCTTCGAGGGTGATATTCATGATTATCCCGCTTTTGTCCGTTCGTCGATGGTGTAATACGGGGAGGGCCGGAGGGAAATAGCTTAAACGGCCTCCCAAGGGTGACACATCGTCAACGGAGAAAGCGATGAACTGGCTGCGGCCGCTTCTTCTCGCGCTGGCCACGATCTTCCTGGCTCTTGGGCTTTTCCTGCCGATCATCCGATTCGAGCGGCTCTATTTCTTCACCGAGACTCCGTCTCTGGTGGAACTCGTCGCGGCGCTGTTCCGGGAGGGAGATGTGGCACTGTCGATGGTGGTCGGGCTGTTTTCGATCGTTTTTCCGATCGTCAAGCTGGTCGGGCTGACGGTGCAACTGTCCGGACGGGCGGCGGATGCGGGATTTTTCCGCCGCGCGATGCCGCATCTTTCGAAATGGTCGATGATGGACGTGATGCTGGTGGCGATCGTCGTCTTCGCCGCGAAGAGCAGCGGCCTGGCTGTTGCGGTCTCGCAGCCAGGCCTCTGGTTCTACGCCGCCTCGGCCATCATCGCCGGGCTGTTGCCGTCACTGTCCCGGATCGGATCGGGGCAGAACTGACCGATTTTTAGAAACCGAAAGGTGCCGTTGCATCCGTTGCAGCGGCACCTTTTGTTTTCCGGTGCGGGCTTGGCGCCCGCGAATTCGGCGTCAGTGACGATATTGCTGAATGCGCGTGGTGCGCAGGCCGGCCAGGCCGTGATCGTTGATGGAGGACTGCCAGGACAGGAATTCCTCGACGGTGAGCGTGTAACGCTCGCAGGCTTCTTCCAAGCTCAACAGGCCGCCGCGAACCGCGGCTACCACCTCTGCCTTTCGCCGGATGACCCAGCGGCGCGTATTGGCCGGCGGAAGATCGGCGATCGTCAAGGGGCTGCCATCGGGGCCGATGACATATTTTACTCGGGGACGTATCATTTCGGTCATTGGACTCTCTACACAACGCAAGACCACGTCGGTGAGCCTAGCCGCCCAGTTTTAATATTTGACTAAACAGGCCGCAGCATTTGTTCCCACTGTGGCAACAATCGCATTGCGTGTCCCAAGGCAGGACGAAAAAGGCTTCCCAGCCGCTGAAAAGGCGGTGTTTCAATGGTTGGGCAGCCCCGGCGAAGGCGGTGATCAGAAGCCTTCGCCGCCACGAAATTCGGCGAGCAGCGTGCCAAACATGATCCGCAGGTCGAGCCAAATAGAGAAATTGTCGATGTAATAGAGGTCGCATGCGATACGGGCGCGCGCCTTGCCGGGGCGATCCGTCGGCCCGCGAAGACCGCGCATCTGTGCCAGGCCGGTCATGCCGGGTCGCATCGAATGGCGGCGATGATAATCCACAACCAGGTTCTCGTAAGGAATGCCGGCTGCGAGCATGTCGATCGCGTGGCAACGCGGTCCGACCAGCGACATGTCGCCTTTCAGGACATTCAGAAGTTGGGGCAGTTCGTCGATATTGGCCTTGCGGATGAGGGCGCCGACGCGGGTGATGCGCGGGTCGCCGCGCACCGTCTGGGCGATCCCCTTCGCGTCGCCGAGGTCGGTGCGCATGGAGCGGAACTTGTAGACCCGGAACCTGTGGCCGTCCTTGGCCCAGCGCGTCTGTGTGAAGAGCACCGGCCCGTCGCTGTCGATGCGGATCGCCAGCGCGACGACCAGCATCAGCGGCAGGAGCAGGACCAGTGCCGAAAGGGAGACGCCGATGTCGATCGCCCGCTTTGCCGCGAGCTGCACGCGACGGCTGCCGCTGGATGCAAGGCGGGTGGATCCTGGGCCGGATTTAGGGGGCGAGACAGGTTGCCAAATGCGAGTTGGAGGCGGCTTTTTATGCCGCCTGGCGCCCACCCTGTCGGCGGCGTCGTCATGCAGATCAGGAACACTCAAACCAGCCACCCGTACTCTACCCACCGAAGCCTCGAAGGCAGCGGTGGCCTTTAATAGAACACCTCCCGAGATGAGTCATCAGCCAAGTTAACCTGGCATTAAGAATGAAAAGAACTTTAGAGGTTGCTGTTATGACAGCATTGCCAAGGATAGCTCTGTTTTTCCGGCGCCCAATTCCAGTTGTGCGGTTCCTGCATGCCCGAGTGTCAGGTAATCTCCGCCGGAAAAGGAAAAAATTCCCGTCGCGGACTGTATTTGTGCTCCCCCGGTGATGCCGTTCATCAGAATAAGCGGCTGCGTTGCATTGAGCATCAGGCTGGTCGCATGGCCGGACGACGACAGGACCGCGACATTGAGGGCGACGAGGTACAGGCCGTCTGCTGGCACGACGACCCGGTTGCCGCCGCCGGCAACTGCAGCGCCCAGCGAAAGGCCGCCGTGCGCGAGGGCGAGGGTCGAAAAGCCGCTCTGCTGGCCGGCAATCGGGGTGAAACTGGTGCCGGTGCGGTAGGCACGTGCGGCCGGCTGGTTCGGTTGCGAAACATGGCCGCCGGGCGAGATCGACAGACCCGTTTTCCAGGTTGTCCCGTCGCTGACTTTGACGGAGAACTCGGTGTCGCCAGCCAGGCCCATTTCCGCATAACCCGTCCAGTTCGACTGGAAGAGCAGCGAGGCCGTGTCGGTCGAGGCGGCCTTGTTGACCTTGATCTGGTGACCGTTGCCGGCGTGGTTGAACAGGCTTGCCGGCGAGGCGAGGACGAGCCGGTTGGTGTTATCAGGCGTCGCATTGATGCCGAGTTCGTCGAGGCGGCCGGTCGCGGGCAGGGGGATGTCCTGCCAGAGCGTGCCGGAAAACACTTTCAGTTTTTCGGAAGCGGCGAACCAGGCGCGCCAGCCGACACGTGGCTCTGTAAATGCCCAATAGCCGTCCTGCCAGGAGGCGATGCGTCCCGTCTTGCCGGCCCAGGCGCCGGTCGGTGCGTTCGCGACCAGATAGCAGGCGCCCTCGGCCGGCGCGCCGGGCGGGTTCTCAAGTTCCTCGGTGATCGTCAGCTGCACCAGCGCGTCGAGCCGCAGCAGCGCCTCGTTGTGTGTTACGTGCTTCTGCGCCTGCGAGGGCAGGATGAAAGGCATGTTCAAGTTCGCGGTCGTGTCGGCCATGGCTGTCTCCGTTCGGTCGCCCGGGAGTCTAAGGCCCATGGCGGAGACGGGGAGGCGGAAGCGGACAAGCCTTTGAAAAGCCTGACAGGGGCCTGCGGAAACGTACCCGCTTCGACGCTCCGTGCCTTTGAAGCAACGGATGGGCGTTTCGCCGCATGCAGGCGTCTGGATGTCCTGATTGCGCTTGTCCTTTCTCTCGCATATGCGAATGTGAGCGCGGCGAGAGACAGGGAAAAGCATGCGTTATTCGGCCTATTCGATCTTCAAGGAAGCGCTGTCCGGCAACCGGATGTGGAAGCCCGCCTGGCGCGAACCGCAGCCGAAGCCGCATTACGACGTGATCATCGTCGGCGGCGGTGGGCACGGGCTGGCGACGGCCTATTACCTCGCCAAGGAATTCGGCATCACCAATGTCGCGGTGCTTGAAAAGGGCTATCTCGGCTCCGGCAATGTCGGGCGCAACACGACCATCATCCGCTCCAACTACCTGCTCGAAGGCAACAACCCGTTCTACGAATTCTCGCTGAAGCTCTGGGAAGGGCTGGAGCGGGACTTCAACTACAATGCCATGGTCTCGCAGCGCGGCATGCTCAACCTCTTCCATTCCGACGGCCAGCGGGACGCCTATGCCCGCAAGGGCAACGGCATGCGCATCCATGGCGTCGACGCCGAACTGCTCGACCGCGAACAGGTGCGCCGGAAAGCACCCTATCTCAATTTCGACCATGCCCGTTTCCCGATCATGGGCGCTCTCTACCAGAAGCGCGCCGGCACGGTGCGACATGATGCGGTCGCCTGGGGTTATGGTCGCGGCGCCGATACCCGCGGCGTCGACCTGATCCAACATTGCGAGGTCACGGGCATCCGCCGCGAGAACGGCCTCGTGGTGGGCGTCGAGACGACCAGGGGCTTTATCGGCTGCAACAAGCTGGCGCTGGCGGCTGCCGGCAATACGACCACCGTCGGGCGGATGGCCGATCTCGAACTGCCGATCGAGACGCATGTGCTGCAGGCCTTCGTCTCGGAGGGGCTGAAGCCCGTCGTCGACCATGTGATCACCTATGGCGCCGGCCATTTCTATATATCGCAGTCGGACAAGGGCGGGCTGGTGTTCGGCGCCGAGATCGATTTCTATTCCTCCTACGCGCAGCGCGGCAATCTGCAGACCGTCGAGCATACGATGGAGGAGGGGGTGTCGCTGATCCCCGGCCTGTCGCGCGCCAAGGTCTTGAGAAGCTGGGGCGGTGTCATGGACATGTCGATGGATGGGTCGCCGATCATCGACCGCACGCCGATCGACAATCTCTATCTAAACTGCGGCTGGTGTTACGGCGGCTTCAAGGCGACGCCTGCCTCCGGCTTCTGTTTCGCCCACCTGATCGCCAAAAACGAGACGCATCACGTCTCGCGCTTCATGCGGCTCGACCGGTTCGAGCGCGGTTACACGATCGACGAAGCGGGCCGCGGCCCTCAGCCGAACCTCCACTGAGCAAGATCCCCCATGGCAAGCCTGATCACCTGTCCGCATTGCGGCACCAGACCCAAGGAAGAGTTTTCGATCCGCGGGGCCGCCGCGCCGAAACGCCCTTCACCGATCGCCAAGGACGAGGCCTGGCACGCTTATGTCTATGTGAGGGACAATCCGAAGGGCCGATACCAGGAATATTGGCACCATATCGCCGGCTGCCGCCGTTTTCTGGTGGTCGAGCGCGACAACCTCACCCATGAGGTTTTCGGCGTGACCGACGCTTCGGAATTCAAGTGGGCGGGAGCTGCCGAATGACCTCCTATCGTCTCGGATCGGGCGGCGGGATCAATCGCGGCCAGTCGCTCACCTTCACCTTCGACGGCAGGACCTACAAGGGTTTCGAGGGCGATACGCTCGCCTCGGCGCTGATCGCCAACGACCAGATGCTGATGGCCCGCAGCTTCAAGTACCACCGCCCGCGTGGCGTGGTGACGGCAGGGTCTGCCGAGCCCAACGCACTGATGACGATCGGGTCCGGCGCGCGGGCCGAGCCGAATGCCCGTGCGACGGTAGTTGAACTCTACAATGGTCTCGCTGCCACCAGTCAAAACCGCTGGCCATCGCTGAAACACGATTTTGGCGCCGTGAATGATCTCCTGTCGCCGTTTCTCGGTGCCGGCTTCTACTACAAGACCTTCATGTGGCCGGGCGTGCTCTGGGAAAAGCTCTACGAGCCGCTGATCCGCCGTGCTGCGGGGCTCGGCAAGGTCACGATGCAGGCCGATCCGGACCGCTACGAAAAGTCCTGGGCGCATTGCGACCTGCTGGTGATCGGCGCGGGGCCGACCGGCCTGATGGCGGCGCTTGCTGCCGGCCGGGCCGGGGTGCGGGTCATTCTGGCCGACGAGGGGTTCAGGTTCGGCGGTTCGCTGCTGTCGGAAAGTGCTGCCGTCGGCGGCCAGCCGGCTGCGGAGTTCGCCGCTGAGGTCGTCGAGGAACTGGCCACGCTGCCGAACGTGACGCTGATGCCGCGCACGACCGTGTTCGGCTGGTATGACGACATGGCGTTCGGCGCCGTCGAGCGGGTGCAGAAACACGTGGCCTCGCCATCGCCGGACCTGCCGATGGAGCGGCTGTGGCGCGTCGTCGCGAAGCAGGCGATCCTCGCCACCGGAGCGGAGGAACGGCCGCTCGTCTTCGGCGGCAACGACAAGCCGGGCGTGATGACGGCAGGGGCTGCGCGCACCTATCTCAACCGCTACGGCGTCGCTGTCGGCGGCAAGGTCGCAGTCTTCACCAACGGCGGCTCCGGGTACCGCACGGCTGCCGATCTCCTTGCTCAGGGCGTCGACGTCACCGCGATCATCGATGCGCGGCCGCAATCGGCCGATCCGGTGCCGGATGGCATCCGCATCATCCGCAACGGCTCGGTGATCGCCACGAAGGGCCGACATCGTATCGAGGGGCTGATCGCCGAGCGTTCCGGCTTCGAGGAGGTGATCGGATGCGATGCGCTTGCCGTGTCCGGCGGCTGGTCGCCGGTCGTGCACCTGATGTGCCAGCGCGGTGCCAAGCCCGTGTGGTCGGACGGGAAACAGGCATTCCTGGCGCCTGACGTCGGCGGCGCTTTTGTGGCTGCCGGTTCGGCTGCCGGCCAGACGTCGCTGGGTGATTGCCTGAAGGATGGTTCGGCCAAGGCGCATGCTGCGCTCGACGCGCTGGGCAGGCTGGTGGGGTCCCTCGAAACGCCCGAGGTGGAGGGTGAATACGATCCGTCTTTCGCGCCGCTCTGGTATGTGCCGGGCGCCCGGGACAAGGCTTTCGTCGATTTCCAGAACGACGTGCATGTCGGCGATCTCGGCCTCGCCCAGCGGGAAGGTTTTCGCCATATCGAGCACACCAAGCGTTATACGACCGCCGGCATGGCGACCGACCAGGGCAAGCTCGGCAATGTCAACACGGCCGGCATCGTCGCCGGCATGCGCGGGCTTTCGCCTACCGAGATCGGGACCACCACCTTCCGGCCGTTCTATACGCCGGTCTCCTTCGGTGCTCTTGCAGGCACCGCGCGGGCCGAACATGCCGCCCCGGTGCGTACCTCGCCGCTGCATAGCTGGGCGCGGAAGAACGGCGCGACCTTCGTGGAATCCGGCCTCTGGTACCGTCCCGTCTGGTTCCCCAGGGATGGCGAAAAGACCTGGCGGGAGAGCGTCGATCGCGAGGTGTTCGACGTTCGCGCCAATGCCGGGCTCTGCGATGTCTCCACCCTCGGCAAGATCGAGATCTTCGGGCGAGGTGCTGCGGAATTCCTCGATCGCATCTATTCGAACAGCTTTCTGAAGCTGCCGGTCGGGAGGGCGCGCTACGGGCTGATGTTGCGCGAGGACGGTATCGTCTTCGACGACGGAACGGTGAGCCGGCTCTCCGAAAACCACTATGTGATGACCACGACGACGGCTTTTGCAGCGGAAGTGCTCGCGCATCTGGAATTCTCGGCGCAGACCTTCTGGCCGGAACTCGACGTGCGGTTCGTTTGCTCGACGGATCAATGGGCGCAGATGTCGCTTGCCGGGCCGAAGGCGCGAATCATCATGAGCCGAGTCGTGCAGGACGATATTTCCGATGCGGCCTTCCCGTTCCTCGCCGCCAGGGAGGTCACGCTACGCGGGGGGCTGAAGGCGCGGCTGTTCCGCATCTCCTTCTCAGGCGAGCTCGCCTACGAGCTTGCGGTGCCCGCCGGCTACGGCGAGGCGGTTGCCGACGCGATCATGGATGCGGGGCATGAGGAGGGGATCTGCGCTTATGGCGCCGAGGCGCTCAACGTGCTGCGCATCGAAAAGGGGCATGTCACCCATAGCGAGCTCGACGGCCGCACCACGGCGGACGATGTCGGGCTCGGCCGGATGATGGCGATGCAGAAGCCGGATTTCATCGGCAAGCGGCTCTCCACCCGATTCGGCTTGACCGCCGCCGACCGGCTGCAGCTCGTTGGCTTGAAGCCGGTCGAAGCTGACAAGGAGATCAAGGCCGGTGCGCATCTCCTGAAGGATGGTGCAAAGCCCTCCCTCGCCAACGACCAGGGCTTTGTCTCTTCGGCTTGTTTTTCGCCAACGCTCGGGCATTTCATCGCGCTCGCCATGCTGAAATCCGGGCGCGAGCGGATCGGCGAACGGATCATGGTCTGGGACGGGTTGCGCGGTTCGGAGGTGCTCAGCGAAGTCTGTCCGCCGGTCTTCGTCGATCCCGAAAACAGCAAACTGCATCTCTGAGGGCTGCTTAATGTCGATCAACCTTCTCCACCGGCATGTCCTCGAGGATCATATTTCCGGCTTCGAGACGGATCCCAATCCGAACCACCTCTTGGTCATTCGCCGGCCGATGATCTTCACCGTTCTCGCCCATGAAGGCCAGGGGACAGCCGTCGCCGAGGCCCTGTGGAACGCTCCGGATGTGGCGCCGCGCTTCTGCGGCCCGTCCGAATGGCTTGCCGTGTCGCGGACGGTCGGAGCCGAGACGGTCGCCGGCATGCTGTCCGACATCGCGGGCGCATCCGTGGTCGACCAGAGCGACGGCCAGGTGCTGATGGAAATCTCCGGCCCGAGCGTGCGAAAGATCCTTGGCCGATGCGTGGCGGTCGACCTGCATCCGGAGGTCTTCGAAGAGGGCCGGTCGGCGACGATGTTGTGCTGCCATGTGGCGGCGAATGTCGCCCGCACCGGTGCCGACACGTTCGAGATCGTCGTGCCGCGCTCGTTTGCCGGATCGGTTTTCGAGGAGCTGACGGACATGGGCCGCGAACATGCGCTGACCCGCGGCTTTGCTGACTGAGCGCTGCACTTGCAGGTCGAGGGTTGGATCTGGATTTAACGTTAACCGCGGGACGATCTTTAATTTCGAAAATCGGGCGTCCTGGCTAATTTTTCGACAGAAGCTGCCGGTTTTTTGGAATTTCTGATCTTTGTGTTGCCAGATTGTTGAGAAGTGCTGCGATTTTGTCGGTCTCGCGGCTTTTTGTCTTCACATTCCTTACGAAAACGTTATGGAATGCGCCAAAGAACGTAAGAACCCGCAAGGGGCAAATAAACGAGATGCGACCCTTCCGGGATCGCATCCAGGGGAAAATATATGGAGTATTTTATCCAGCAGCTCATCAACGGGCTGACTCTTGGATCCATCTATGGCCTTGTCGCAATCGGCTATACGATGGTTTATGGCATCATCGGCATGATCAACTTCGCCCATGGCGATATTTTCATGCTTGGCGGTTTTGCCGCTCTCATCGTCTTCCTGATCGCAACCTCCTTCTTTGCCGGCATTCCGGTGGCGTTGCTTCTGCTGCTGATGTTGCTCGTCGGCATGCTGATGACGGGATTGTGGAACTGGACGATCGAGCGGGTCGCCTACCGGCCGTTGCGCGGTTCATTCCGGCTTGCGCCGCTGATTACCGCGATCGGCATGTCGATCGTGCTGTCCAACTTCATCCAGGTGACGCAGGGGCCGCGCAACAAGCCGATCCCGCCGATGGTGACCGACGTCTTCCATATCGGCGGCATCACCATCTCGCTGAAGCAGGTGCTCATCGTCATCATTACGGCGGTGCTGCTGTTCGCCTTCTGGTACATCGTCAACAAGACGCCGCTCGGCCGCGCCCAGCGGGCGACCGAACAGGACCGCAAGATGGCGGCGCTGCTCGGCGTCGACGTCGACCGGACGATCTCGATCACCTTCATCATGGGTGCAGCGCTCGCCGCGGTCGCCGGCGGCATGTATCTGATGTATTATGGCGTCGCCTCGTTCAACGACGGCTTCATCCCGGGCGTCAAGGCGTTCACGGCAGCGGTTCTCGGCGGCATCGGGTCACTGCCGGGTGCTGTTCTCGGCGGGCTTCTGATCGGCCTCATCGAGTCGCTGTGGTCTGCCTATTTCTCCATCGCATACAAGGACGTCGCCACGTTTGCGATCCTCGCTTTCGTGCTGATCTTCAAGCCGACCGGCATTCTCGGCCGGCCGGAAGTGGAGAAGGTGTAACATGACAGCTTCCACCGAAACCGGTCACCCGAACGTGCTTGCCAAGGCGGTACGGGAAGGACTGTTTGCCGGCGTCATAGCCTTTTTCATGTTCTTGCTGTTCGTCGGCATCGAGACCTATCAGGACATCAACAACGCGCTCGTCTGGCGCACCCGCTGGGGTCTGCTGGCGATCTTCGTGGCTGTTGCGGCGGTCGGCCGCTTCCTGACGGTCGGCTTCATCAAGCCGCATGTCGACCGTCGCAAGCTCGCCAAGGCAAAGAGCGGGGTTCTCGAGATTTCCGAGAACAAGAGCTTCTTCCACCGGCATTTCCTCAAGATCGCTCTGGTTTTCCTGCTGGTCTATCCCTTCCTGTCGCTGCTGATCGTCGGCAAGCAGGGCTCGCTGAAATATGTCGACAATTTCGGCATCCAGATCCTCATCTACGTGATGCTCGCCTGGGGCCTGAACATCGTCGTCGGCCTCGCGGGACTGCTTGACCTCGGTTATGTCGCCTTCTATGCGGTCGGCGCCTATTCCTATGCGCTGCTGTCCTCCTATTTCGGCCTGTCCTTCTGGCTGCTCCTGCCGATGTCGGGTATTCTTGCGGCACTCTGGGGGATCATCCTCGGCTTCCCGGTTCTGAGGCTGAGGGGTGACTATCTCGCAATCGTGACGCTCGCCTTCGGGGAAATCATCCGCCTGGTGCTGATCAACTGGACCGATGTGACCAAGGGAACCTTCGGGATTTCGGGTATCGCCAAGGCCTCGTTCTTCGGCATCTGGTCATTCGATACCGGCAGCGCGAACAGTTTCGTCAAGGCCTGGGGCCTGTCGGCTTCCTCGGTCTATTACAAGATATTCCTGTTCTACATCATCCTGGCGCTCTGCATGCTCACCGCCTACGTCACCATCCGGCTGAGGCGCATGCCGATCGGCCGGGCCTGGGAAGCGTTACGCGAAGACGAGATCGCCTGCCGTTCGCTCGGCATCAATACCGTCACAACCAAGCTGACCGCCTTTGCGACCGGCGCGATGTTCGGAGGAATCGCGGGCTCCTTCTTCGCCACCCGCCAGGGTTTCGTGTCGCCGGAGAGCTTCGTCTTCCTGGAATCGGCCGTGATCCTGGCAATCGTCGTTCTCGGCGGCATGGGCTCGCTGACCGGCATTGCCATCGCCGCGGTGGTGATGGTGGGCGGTACCGAAGTGCTGCGCGAAATGTCCTTCCTCAAGGCCGTGTTCGGACCGGACTTCACCCCTGAACTCTACCGCATGCTGCTCTTCGGTCTGGCGATGATCATCGTCATGCTGTTCAAGCCGCGCGGCTTCGTCGGATCGCGAGAACCGACGGCCTTCCTCAAGGAGCGCAGGGCGGTTTCAGGAAGCTTTACCAAGGAGGGCCACGGCTGATGGCTCTCGGAACGACGACAATGACGAACGATACGATCCTCAAGGTAGAGCATCTGTCGATGAAGTTCGGCGGCCTGATGGCCATCAACGACCTGTCGCTGGAAGTGCGGCGCGGCGAGATCACCGCGCTGATCGGCCCGAACGGCGCCGGCAAGACGACGGTGTTCAACTGCATCACCGGCTTCTACAAACCGACCATGGGCATGCTCACTCTGCAGCGCAGGGACGGCAAGGAATACCTGCTGGAACGCCTGCGCGATTTCGAGATCCCCAAGCTGGCCGGCGTCGCCCGCACGTTCCAGAACATCCGCCTGTTCTCGGGCCTGACGGTTCTGGAAAACCTGCTGGTCGCGCAGCATAATGCTTTGATGAAGGCATCGGGCTACACAATCCTCGGGCTTCTCGGCCTGCCGACCTATAGCAGGGCCGTCGATGCCTCGATCGAGAAGGCGAAGTACTGGCTCGACAAGGCCGATCTGACCGATCGCGCCGACGATCCCGCCGGCGATCTTCCCTATGGCGCCCAACGTCGCCTGGAAATCGCTCGCGCGATGTGCACCAATCCGGAACTGCTGTGCCTCGACGAGCCGGCGGCCGGCCTCAACCCGCGCGAATCGGCGGCTCTCAACACGCTCCTGCATCAGATCCGCGACGAGGGTGCGTCGATCCTGCTGATCGAGCACGACATGTCGGTGGTCATGGAGATTTCCGACCATGTCGTGGTGCTGGAATACGGCCAGAAGATTTCCGACGGCTCGCCGGACCATGTGAAGAACGACCCACGAGTGATCGCCGCATATCTCGGCGTCGAGGATGACGAGGTGGAAGAGGTGATTGCGGTAGAACTCGAGGGGGGCAATCACTGATGGCGGCCGAGAACCTTCTGAAAGTCGAGGCTGTCGAGACTTATTACGGCAATATCCGTGCACTCGCAGGCGTCGATGTCGAAGTCAACAAGGGCGAGATCGTCAGCCTGATCGGCGCCAATGGCGCCGGCAAGTCGACGCTGATGATGACCATCTGCGGCAGCCCGCAGGCCCGAACCGGCTCGATCATCTTCGATGGCGAGGACATCACCAAGCTGCCGACGCATCTGATCGCGCGGCGCCGCATCGCCCAATCTCCCGAAGGCCGGCGCATCTTTCCGCGCATGACCGTCTACGAGAACCTGCAGATGGGGGCCGGCCTCGACAACCTCAAATATTTCAACGAGGACGTCGAGAAGATCTTCACGCTCTTTCCGCGCCTCAAGGAGCGCCAGAGCCAGCGCGGCGGCACCCTTTCGGGCGGCGAACAGCAGATGCTATCGATCGGGCGCGCGCTGATGGCCCGGCCGAAGCTGCTCCTGCTCGACGAACCTTCGCTGGGCTTGGCGCCGCTGATCGTCAAGGGCATTTTCGAGGCGATCAGGAAGCTGAACAAGGAAGAGGGCCTGACCGTCTTCCTCGTCGAGCAGAACGCGTTCGCGGCTCTGAAGCTCTCCGACCGTGGCTATGTGATGGTCAACGGCAAGGTGACGATGAGCGGTTCCGGAAAAGAACTTCTCGCCAATCCGGAAGTGCGCGCCGCTTACCTTGAAGGTGGACGGCATTGATCGCAAGGGTTGTACTTTTGGCGGCCGGAGGAATTTAGGATGCAGGGACTGTTTTTCGAAAGCGACAGCGGCGTGCGTTACCTCTTGCGTTTCCTCGTGCTGATCATCGGTTTCTGGACTGCCTGGCGCTCGGGCAAGGCCGCCGCCGAGGGCTGGAACGGCTATCCGACGGTGGTGGTCTATACACTGCTACTCGGCGTGGCGATGCGTTTTCTGCACTATGCGCTGTTCCAGGGGCCGTTCATCAGCCCGTTTTACTACGTCCTCGACGTGATCGTCCTGCTCGTCTTTTCGAGTGCCGGATTCCGCATTCGCCGGACACGCCAGATGGTGCAGAATTACTATTGGCTCTACGAGCCGACTTCGGCTTTCTCCTTCAAGAAGAAAGATTGACAGCCGCACTTTTCTGTTCTCAGATTAGCTCGGGTTGAAATCATAAGTAACCTAGAGTGGAACATTTCCGGCGCAGTGATGGTGGGTATTGCGTCCGGTCTCGAAAAATCAGCTCACCTAAAAAATTGGGAGTAACTCGATGAAGAAGTCTCTTCTTTCCGCGGTTGCGCTGACGGCCATGGTCGCCTTCAGCGGTAGCGCATGGGCCGACATCGTTATTGGCGTCGGCGGTCCGCTCACGGGTCCGAACGCCGCCTTCGGTGCGCAGCTCCAGAAGGGTGCCGAACAGGCAGCAGCCGACATCAATGCCGCCGGCGGCATCAACGGCGAAAAGATCAAGATCGTCCTCGGCGACGACGTATCGGATCCCAAGCAGGGCATCTCGGTTGCCAACAAGTTTGCATCCGACGGCGTCAAGTACGTGGTTGGCCACTTCAACTCGGGCGTGTCCATTCCGGCTTCCAAGGAAGTCTATGCCGAAAACGGCATGCTGGAAATCACCCCGGCTGCGACCAACCCGGTCTTCACCGAGCGTGGCCTGTGGAACGTCTTCCGTACCTGCGGTCGTGACGACCAGCAGGGCGGCGTTGCCGGCGCTTACCTCGCCGACAAGTTCAAGACCGCGAAGATCGCCATCATCGACGACAAGACGCCTTACGGTCAGGGCCTTGCCGAAGAGACCAAGAAGGCAATGAACGCCAAGGGCCTCAAGGAAGTCATCCGCGAAGGCGTCAACGTCGGCGACAAGGACTTCTCGGCTCTCATTTCCAAGATGAAGGAAGCCGGCGTCACGATCATCTACTGGGGCGGTCTCCACACCGAAGCCGGCCTGATCATCCGCCAGGCCAAGGACCAGGGCCTCAAGGCAACGCTCGTTTCGGGTGACGGTATCGTCTCCAACGAACTGGCTTCGATCGCCGGCGACGCCGTCGCAGGCACGCTCAACACCTTCGGCCCCGACCCGACGCTGAACCCGGCCAACAAGGACCTGGTTGCCAAGTTCAAGGCAGCCGGCTTCAACCCGGAAGCCTACACGCTGTATTCCTACGCAGCCGTGCAGGTCATCGCTGCCGGCATCAAGGCAGTTGGCAAGGCCGACGACGCCGAAGCCGTTGCCAAGACGCTGCATGAAAAGGGTCCGTTCAAGACCGTTCTCGGCGACATCGCCTTCGACGCAAAGGGCGACCCGAAGATCCCGGGCTATATCATGTACGAATGGAAGAAGGGTCCGGACGGCAAGTACAGCTACTTCCCGCAGGGCTGAGCCGTTATCGGCAACCGTATCTTAAAAGGGAAGCCCGGTCAAAAGCCGGGCTTCTTTGCGTTTTGGAGCACTTATAGGCGGCACACCGGAATTCCACTAAACCGGCAGCTGAATTCCAGACTTGGAAATCTCCACTATCTGGCATATCAAGGGTCAGGGCCTGTTAATTCAGCCGAACCCGAAGGACGAGACGGGTTTCGCGCCTGGACTGCGTCGGGAAGATTTGAGAATGTGCGAGCATTTCCTGCATCTTCCCTCCTAGCCGGGCACGAAATTCGTCACTTAGATTGGATGAATTCAACAGGTCCTGAGCCTGGATAATCCAATTTGAGGAGAGGTAATGTTATGGATCTGAGTGCCATTATTGCCCAGGTCATCGGCGGCGCCGTCGGCGGGACCGCGGGTGGGAAAATCCTGAAGGACGCCGATCTCGGCCAGATCGGAAATATCATAGCCGGCGCGGTCGGAGGAGTTGGCGGTGGTTCAATCCTCGGCTCGCTTCTTGGAGCCGGCGGCGCGGCGGCCGGAGGCGTCGATTTTGCGGCGCTCGCCGGTCAGCTCGTCGGGGGCGGTATTTCCGGGCTTGTTGTTCAGATCGTCGTTGGTCTGGTCATCAACAAGTTTTTCAAGAAAGCCTGACTGTAGCGAAGTGTCTGTCGTCGCCGCGCAGAGAAGCTTGTTCGTCGCTCGAAACGGTTCGCCGGATCGTTCTCGGCTACGCTGACCGTTCCTCGCCATGCAGAACGTGCGCGGCCTTAACGGCGGCCGAGGCACGGTTTTCAACGCCGAGCTTCACATAGATCTGTTCCAGATGTTTGTTTACCGTGCGCGCCGAGAGGCCGAGTATGTCGCCGATGTCGCGGTTCGACTTGCCCTTGGCGATCCACAGCAGCACTTCGGATTCACGCTGGGTCACCGGGAAATGCTGACGCAACACTTCGTCGTCGGGGCGTTTGTTGGCGGCCGTCAGGCGGAAGAGATGTTCGTCGGCGCCGATCGCCCCGAGGAAGGAGAACTGCAGGCTCGCCTGGCCGTTCTGGACGAGGGCGAAGGCGGCGTCGCGGGCAAAGCCCGGCTTGTCGCGCTCGGCCATCCAGACGGAAATCCGGCGGGAAACGATGTCGAGCCCATCGTCGCTGTTGGTGGCCGCGTTGATCAGCCGTGTCGCCTGTGGCGTCGACCAGTGGATGGCGCCACTCGCCTTGACCGCCAGCAGGTGGCGGCCTGCGGCGTCGAGCGCCACGCGGGCGCTCTGGGCCGAACGGGCATTGGAAAGATGCACCCGGATGCGGGCTCGCAGTTCGTCGATGTTGATCGGTTTGGTCAGATAATCGACGCCGCCGGAATCGAGCGCGTTGACGACATGTTCGGTCTCGGTGAGGCCGGTCATGAAGATGACCGGCACTTGCGCGACGGCGCCATTGGTCTTCAGCTTGCGACAGGTCTCGAAACCGTCCATGCCGGGCATCACCGCGTCGAGGAGGATGAGGTCCGGGGTGATGCGCTCGACGATGTTGAGCGCCGACTGGCCGGCGGTGGCGATCAGCACCGAAAAGCCGGATTTTTCGAGCGCTTCGGTCAGGAAGCCGAGCGTTTCGGGGCTGTCGTCCACGAGAAGGACGATATCGCGCGGCAGAGCAGTTTCAGCCATCACTCGTCCTTTCTGCCTCAAGGCGGCTCAGGAATTTCATATAACCGGCAAGGTCGAAGGCCTGCACGTAGGTGCCGAGTTCTTCCGTGAAGGGGCGGTGTTCCTCCTCCCGGGCGAGATCGGCGAGTTTCGCTTCGATACCGCGGACGTAGCCGATTTCGCCGAGCCGCAAAAGGTCCTGGACATGGTTCGTCCCCGGACTTTTGATCGGCTTTTTTGGGCCGACGACCGCCGGGATAACCGTTTCGTTCTCGTAGACCCAGACGAGGCCGAGATGGGCGGCGAGCTTGTCGGCAAGCCTGCGGATATCGACCGGCTTGGCGATCGCGTCACTATGGCCTTCGTCGCCAGAA
This sequence comes from Neorhizobium galegae bv. orientalis str. HAMBI 540, assembly GCF_000731315.1. Lineage (NCBI taxonomy): Bacteria > Pseudomonadati > Pseudomonadota > Alphaproteobacteria > Hyphomicrobiales > Rhizobiaceae > Neorhizobium > Neorhizobium galegae. The sequence continues at coordinate 2,796,101 of NZ_HG938353.1, read as the reverse complement.
TGTGTCGCGATACCGTCGCCGATATTGGCCGAGAGCATGACGATCGGCGCCACCTGGCCGATCTCGCGCAGCCGCGAAACGAGCTGCCAGCCGCTCATGCCGGGCATGGAAATGTCGACGAGGAAGAGGTCCGGCGTCACGCCCTCGATCAGCGTCAGGCAGTCCGGCCCGCTATTGGCGGTCAGCACGACGAAATCCATCGGTACCAACACTTCGCGCATCAGGTCGCGGTGGTCCTCGTTGTCGTCGACGATGACGATTGTGCGGCGCGGGCCGGTATAGGAGACGATCTTCTTTTCCGCCGCCGGTGTCGTGTTGGGCCGCTCGATGGCGGACAGCATCAACCGAACCTTGAAGATCGAGCCTTCGCCCTTGGTGCTGGCGACCGCGATCTCACCGCCGAGCGTGTTCGTCAAAAGCTGTGTGATGGTGAGGCCGAGACCGAGGCCGGGCATCGGCCTGATGCTTTCCGCCTCGCCGCGCTGGAAGGGTTCGTAGATGCGGCCGAGATCCTTTTCCGCAATGCCCCGGCCGGTATCGGAGACGGTGAAAGTAGCGACCTGGCTGCGATAGGCGATGTCGAATTTCACCCTGCCTTCGTCGGTAAACTTGATCGCGTTCGAGAGAAGATTGACGAGGATCTGGCGCAGCCGCTTTTCGTCGGTGCGGACATATTGCGGCAGGGAGCGGGCGCGCTCGTGCTCGAAGGTGAGGCCCTTGGCCTGTGCCTGAAGGCCGAACATCTCGACGATCTGGTCGAGGAAATCCTGGATGTTGATCTCATTGGAATAGACCTGCAGCCGGCCCGCCTCGATCTTGGAAATGTCGAGCAGCCCGTCGATCAGACCGGACAGATGGTCGGCTGAGCGCTTGATGACCTTGATCGCCGACTGGCGCGGCGCTGGAATGGTCTCGTCGCGCTCGAGGATCTGGGCGTAACCGAGCACGGCGTTGAGCGGCGTGCGCAATTCGTGGGAGAGGCCGACGACGTAGCGGCTCTTGGCGCGGTTGGCGGCCTCGGCAGTCTCCTTGGCGTCCTGGAGCGCTGCGTCGGTCTTCTTGTGGGCGGCGATTTCCTTGAGCAGCAGGGTGTTCTGACGGGAGGATTCCTCCTCAGCCACCACCCGACTGTCATGGGCGAGCACATAGAACCAGGAAACGATGCCGGCGATGATCGCAAAGACGAAAAAGACGATCAGCACCGTGCCGTAGATGACTTCGGCGTTGACGGGGGTCGCGTGGCTGACCTGGTAGGCGATCATGCCGAGGATCGCGCCAATCATCGAGATCGAAATACCGCCGTCGTGGCATAACGCCCGAGGCGCGTCGTCAGCCGGGTGATGACGCTCTCCGGCAGGAAGGAGCGGGCGACCGCGCCAACCTGGGTGTTCAGCCGCGCATGCGGCTTGCACATGTCGTGGCAGCGGCTGTCGAGCGAGCAGCAGAGCGAGCAGATCGGCGCGGCATAGGCCGGGCACCAGGCCATGTCCTCATGCTCGAACGGATGTTCGCAGATCGAACAGGTGATCGAGCCCAGGGTCTTCCAGCTCTGGCGCGGTTTGCGGGCGAGGTAGAACTTGCCCTTGGTGGCAAAGGCGAGCGCCGGAGAGATCAGGAAGGCGATCAGCGTCACATAGGTGGCGAGCGAGGCCATCAACGGCCCGAACAGGCCGAAATGGGCGGCGAGCGCGATCGCCGCCGAGCCGAACATCGAACCCAGCCCGACCGGGTTGATGTCGTAGAGATGGGCGCGCTTGAACTCGATGCCTTCGGGCGACAGGCCCAGCGGCTTGTTGATCATCAGATCGGCCGAGATGGTGCAGAGCCAGGCCATGGCGACGATCGAGAAGATGCCGAGCGTCGCTTCGAGCAGCCGGTAGATGCCGAGCTCCATCAAAAGCAGTGCGATCACCACGTTGAAGACCAGCCAGACGACGCGGCCGGGATGGCTGTGGGTGAGGCGGGAGAAGAAGTTGGACCAGGCGAGCGAGCCCGCATAGGCGTTCATCACGTTGATCTTCAACTGCGAGACGACCACGAAGGCTGCCATCAGCAGCAGGGCGGCCGTATCGTTGGGGATCATGTAGCCGAAGGCCGCGAAATACATGTGCGCCGGATCGGCCGCCTCGCGGATCGGCACGGCGGTGGAGAGCGTCAGCACTGCCAGGAACGAACCTGCCAGCAGCTTCGGCACGCCGACCACCACCCAGCCGGGGCCGGCGAGGAAGACGGCGAACCGATGGCGCCATTTGCGGAGGCCCTCCGGCGGCAGGAAGCGCAGGAAGTCGACCTGTTCGCCGATCTGCGGCATCAATGCCAGGATAACTGCGGAGGCCGCGCCGAACTCGACCAAATTGAACGGGGCTGGTCCACCGACCTGGGCGTTCGAATGATCGATGCCGGCAAAGGCGCGCCAGAGATCGAATTTCTGCCAGTCCATGAAGGCGATGAACACGAAGGGCAGGATGTTGAGGATGATCCAGAATGGCTGAGTGATCAGCTGGAAGCGAGAGATGAGCTGCACGCCGTAAATGACTAGCGGGATCACCACCACGGCGCTGATGATGTAGCCGATCCAAGGTGGAATGCCGAAGGCGAGATCCAGCGCGCCGGTCATGATCGAGGCCTCGATCGCAAACAGCATGAAGGTGAAGCTCGCATAGATCAGCGAGGTGATGGTCGAGCCGATATAACCGAAGCTGGCGCCGCGGGTGAGCAGGTCGATATCGACGCCGTGGCGGATCGCATACCGGCTGATGGGCCAGCCGATCGCCAGCATGGCTATAGCGGCCGCGACGATCGCGAAAATTGCGTTGGTGGTGCCGTAGGAGAGGGTGATCGTGCCGCCGATGGCCTCCAGCGCCAGGAAGGAGATGGCGCCGATGGCGGTCTGGGAGATGCGGCTGGAGGAAAACCGGCGGGCGCTCTTGGCGGTGAAACGAAGCGCGTAGTCCTCCAGCGTCTGGTTGGCAACCCAACGATTGTATTCACGCCGGACTGGAATGATGCGTTGCCGCGCTGCCATGCCTAATTTCTAGCACCTTTTGAGGAGAGACCGTCAATTGTGCACTTTCGGCTGTGGCGCGGCGTTTTGCAAGCGGAGTATGATGCGGTGCGGTAAATCCCCACCGCACCTTATGACCCGATTACAGGGTGCGGGTCGGGCGCACGACGATCTCGTTGGTATCCACGTCTTCAGGCTGGTCGATGACATGCAGGATGGCGCGGCCGATCGCATCGGGCGTCAGGGCGACGCTGCGATAGGTCTTCATCGCATCCGCCGCGACCGGGTCGGTGATCGTGCCGGCGAGCTCGGATTCCACCACGCCCGGATAGACGCAGGTGACGCGGATTTTGTCGTTCTCCTGGCGCAGCCCGTCGGAGATCGCCCGCACCGCGTATTTGGTGGCGCAATAGACCGCCGCGGTCGGCACCACGCCGAGGCCGCCGACGGACGAGATGTTGATGATCTGGCCAAAGCCCTGACCGTTCATGACCGGCAGGATGGCGGCGATGCCGTAGAGCACGCCGCGGATGTTGACGTCGATCATCCGGTCCCATTCCTCGACCTTCAGCGACGACATCAGCGACAGCGGCATCAGGCCGGCATTGTTGACGAGGACGTCGATGCGGCCGAATTCGGAGAGAGCGAATTCCGCGAAGGCCTGAAAGTCGTGGCGGTCGGTGACGTCGAGCCCGCGGATGCGGACGGTGCCGCCATTGGCGGCTATCTCGTCGGCCAGCGCTTCCAGCCGGTCGGTGCGGCGGGCGCCGAGCACGACCTTGGCACCGGCAGCGGCGAGAGTGCGCGCCGTGCCTTCGCCGATACCGCTGCTGGCGCCGGTGATAAGAACCACTTTTTCAGTGATTTGAGTCATGTTGCTGATCCTCTGTGCGAGGCAGCGGCGGCATGCCGCTGCAGGCACGGGATCTATGCGCCGGATGCGCGGCCGACCGGTATCAAGGTCCTCCGCAGTTCTTGCACGATCGTCCGAGCCTGCATCTGCGGCTATTTCAAAAGCGGCCAGAGCGTCGCGACCAGCAGCAGCGCCATGACGATGTTGAACCATTTCAGCCGCACCGGATCGGACAGGAACTGCCGCAGCGCCACGCCGAAGCCGGCCCAGACGGCGACGCTCGGCAGGTTGACGACGGCGACGACGAGCGTGATCAGCACCACCGAGACGAACGGGTTCTCGGCGCTGGCATAGGCCGCCATGGCGGTCAGCGCGCCGACCCAGGCCTTCGGGTTGACCCATTGGAAAGCGGCGGATTCGAGGAAGGTGAGGGGGCGGGCGGCGCTCGCGCTATCGCTGGAAACGGAGCGGGACATGGCAATCCGCCAGGCGAGGGTGAGCAGGTAGGCGCCGCCGGCGATCTTCAGCGCCAATCCAAGCGGCGGATAGGCCGTCAGAAGCGCGCCGAGACCGAAGCCGACCGCCAGCAGCACCGACGAAAAACCGATGGTGATGCCGAGGATCTGCGGCACGGTGCGCCGGAAGCCGAAATTGGTGCCCGAGGCGAGCAGCATGAAATTGCTCGGTCCCGGCGAGACCGATCCGACAAGCGAGAAGAGGGCGATTGCAAGAATGGTTTCGTAGGCCATGGCAAAAGGTCTCCCACGCGGGGAGGTGGCTCCCTGCGGCGTTAGGGTGTCTGGTTGTTCAGTCGAGATGCTAGAGGTGGCGGACGCTGAGCTTGCCGCCCCATTTGCCGTTCAGGTAGTCGCAGACGAGCCGGCGGTGGCAATGATGCGGCGTGTCTTCGGAGCAGAGCAGGCAGGACCCGTCGAAGGCTTCCGGCTTCAGGTGACTTTCCACCTGACGGTCCGCCATCAGGCCCATGAAATTGTTCTGGAAAATCGTCCAGTCGCCCTTCTGCTTCTTGAAGGCGGTCATGATCTCCTCGGTCGGCGCCAGCAGCGGTTCGTGCACATAGCCGGCACCGCAGATCGTCTTCAGGAAGAAGGCGAGGTCGTCGGATTTGGCAAAACCGGCGAGCTGCGAGGTGTTGTGGAGGCGCACGTCCAGGACCCGTTTGACGCGGGCCGCCTTGATGCGGCCGAAGAAATCCTCGGCGGTCGTCTTGGTGAAGCCGATCGTGGTGACATCCATGTTCATGCGTCTCTTCTTACCGCAACGGTGTCGCTCGGGCGACGTTTTTCGGGGGTGATATTCCCCCACGCAGGTCCGCTTGCCTATTGTCAATATTGACATTGTTGATAGTGTTCTTGCCATGAAGCTGCAAGTCCTCGTCCTCGATCCCGTCTTCGATACCGGTCTCTCCACGATGCTCGACGTGTTCTCGATGGCGAACGCGCTGTCGGTTATGCTGTCGCTCGAGGTGCCGACCTTCGACGTTTCGGTCATCGGTGTGCGCAAAAAGGTGAAGACAGCGCACGGGCTTGCGGTGCCGATCTCGGGAAGCTTCGATCCGAAGGCCGGCGGCTGGCTGGTCGTCCCGGCGATCGCCTGCCAGATGCCGGACGTGCTGGTGCCGGCGCTTGACCGTCCCGAGATCCGCGATGCCGGGGCGGTGCTGCGCGAGGCGAAGGCGGCTGGAATGAACATCGCCGCGGCTTGCGTCGGCACGTTCGTTCTCGCCGAATCCGGTCTTCTCGACGGGGAGAAATCGACGACGAGCTGGTGGCTCGCACCGCTCTTCCGCCAGCGTTATCCCTCCGTGCAGCTCGAGGACGGGCGCATGCTGGTGAAATCCGGCGCGCTGGTGACGGCGGGTGCCGCACTCGGCCACATGGACATGGCGCTCTGGCTGGTGCGGCAGGTGAGCCCGGAGCTTGCCGGCCTCGTGGCGCGCTACCTCATCGTCGACAACCGGCCGTCCCAGTCCGCTTACGTGATCACCGACCATCTTTCGCATGCCGACCCGCTGGTGCAGCGTTTCGAGCGCTGGGCCCGCGGCAGGCTTTCCGAAGGGTTTTCGCTCGACGACGCTGCTGATGTGGTCGGCGCCAGCAAGCGGACGCTGGCGCGGCGCATGCAGCAGGTACTCGGCAAGACGCCGCTCTCCTATTTCCAGGATCTGCGGGTCGAGCGCGCCGTGCATCTCCTGAAGACCAGCGACAAGAGCCCGGACGAGATCGCCGCGCTCGTCGGTTATGCCGACGGCGTCACGCTTCGGGCCTTGCTGCGGCAGAAGACCGGGCGGGGCGTGCGCGAGGTGAGGGCGGGGGGATAGGTCAGACTTCCTTGCGCTTCAGAAGATAATCCAGGCCGCCGACCCGGAACCAGCGATAGGCATAGGCATCGAGCAGGAGCGTATGCTTGCCGTTTTTCTCGGCCTTGCTGTTGCCGCCATCGGCGATGTCGATCAGTTTTTCGCCATGGTCGCCGAGACCCACCGAGAACTCCACCTCGACCGGTGTCGAATGCAGGTTGTGGACGACCAGCACGGAATTGTTGCGCCAGTCGTAGCGCAGCGCCAGCACGCCCTGGTCGCTGGTCTCCAGCGTCACGCATTCGCCCCAGCCGATTTCCGGCGCTTCCTTGCGCATGCGGATCAGGCGTTCCATCCAGTTCAGCATCGAGTTCGGATCGCGCCGCTGGTGGGCGACGTTCAGGTGCTCGAAACCGAACGGTCCGCCACTGATGACCGGCAGGATCGGTTTGTCGTTCTTGGTGAAGCCGCCATGCGGCTCAGTCGACCATTGCATCGGCGTGCGGGCGCAGTTGCGCTCCGGCAGTGACAGGTCGTCGCCCATGCCGATCTCGTCGCCATAGCGGATGACCGGCGTGCCGGGCAGCGAGAACATCAGGCTGTAGGCTAGCTCCAGCCGGCGGCGGTCGCCCTGCAGCATCGGCGCCAGCCGCCTACGGATGCCGCGGTCGTAAAGCTGCATGTGCTTGTCCGGCCCGAATTCCGAAAACACCTTCTGGCGCTGCTTCTCGGTCAGCCGGCCGAGATCGAGTTCGTCGTGATTGCGCAGGAACAGGCCCCATTGGCCGGTGGCGGGACGCTCATAGGTGTCGTTGATCGCCTTTGCGAGCGGCCGGCTATCGGCCGAGGCGAGCGCATAGAATAGCGCCTGGTTGACATGGAAGTTGAACATCATCTGCATGCGGTCGCCGTCCTCGCCGAAATAGGCGAGGTTCTCCTTGGGTACGACGTTGGCTTCGGCAAGGATGATGCTGTCGCCGAGCCGCCATTGCAGGAATTCGCGAAACGTCCGGAGCATGTCGAACTGCTCCTTCGGCTTTTTCACCTCGGCGCCCTTTTCGGAGATCACGAAGGGTACCGCATCCATGCGGAAACCGGACACGCCGAGCTGGATCCAGAACCCCATGATCTTCAGGATCTCCGCCTGCACATGCGGGTTGGAGGTGTTGAGGTCCGGCTGGAACTCGTAGAAGCGGTGAAAGTAATATTGCTTGGCCTTCTCGTCATGGGTCCAAGTGGTCTTCTGGACGCCCGGAAACACCATGCCCTCGTTGGCATTCGCGGGTTTCTTGTCGGACCAGACATACCAGTCGCGATAGGGGGATTTCGGATCGCTGCGGGCGTCCTGGAACCAGGGATGTTCGTTGGACGTGTGGTTGACCACAAGGTCGATCAACACCCTTATGCCGCGCTGCTTGGCGCCATGGGTGAATTCGACGAAATCACCGAGCGTGCCGTAGCGGGGATCGACATTGTAATAGTCGGAGACATCGTAACCATCGTCGCGGCCGGGCGAGGTCTGGAACGGCATCAGCCAGATGGCGCTGACGCCGAGGCCGGAGAGATAATCCAGCCGCCGCTGCAGGCCCTGGAAATCCCCGATCCCGTCGCCATTGGCATCCATGAAGGTCTCGACGGAGAGGCAATAGACGACGGCGTTCTTGTACCAGAGGTCGTTGATCACGGGCTTGAGCTCCTCGGGCGGTTGGCGGGTCCGGGTGGCCAAGCGCGCGAGGCGCGGAAATGTTCCCTCCGGGGAACGAATTCAAGACAGCTGAACAGTCACGACCCGAAGGAGGCAGTGCGGCTTGATGCGTGATCGGCGGCTCGCCGTAAGGCGCGGGGGTGACGCGGTCATTCGATCAGAAGCAGGCCGCGCTTCTTGTCTCCATCGAGCGTGTCCATTGCCGAGAACAACCGTTCCCGCTCGACAAGCCAGGGCTTGTAGTTCTCGTTGACATCGAGGACGAGCACCAGGTCCTCGGCTTCCAGATATCCTCCAATCGGAGAATGGTGACCGGCGCCTGCTCCAAAGATCTTTTCACGCGTGAAATTGACGATGTAGCGGCGACCCGGGTCATTGGTGTGCTTCATATGCTCGCGGAATTCGTCGGCGGTCAGGTTGCGGAGAACCGAAACCTTCCGCTCGGTTTTCATTCGGGCGAGGTCGGCAAGTTCATCCAGCGTCAGGCCGATGATGCAGAACCCGGTCCAGCACATCCCGGTTCCATCCAGAACCTCGGCCTCGGTCGTTTCCTCCTCGCCAACGGAGCGAAACGCATTGGCAATGCTTGCGGGACCGCATCGCGAGCCATTCGATTGCCAGGTCACGTTCCGGCCAAAGGTTGCCGCCACTGGCAGTGTCCAGGCCCGGTTCATCAGTTCGGGAGAGCGGATGACGGACGACTGGATCGCTTCCGGCGGGACTTTTGTCTGGCCGACCACGACAAATGCCGCTCCGGCGAGCAGGCCGGCGGCGACGATGATGCCGAAAAATGGGCCGCGCTTCATTTCCAGATCCTCGAAGCCAAGGATGATCCGAAGAATGACCCAAAGGGGCAAGGACATCAATCCTGCAGACAGCCGCGACGGTTCCCCGTCAGGAGCGAGATTGTGCCGAACAGTCGCTGCGGATCGGATGCCAGATCGAAATGTCCCGAGGCCCGGCGAGGAGATCGGCAAGGCTCGCGTGCCATGCCTCCCGATAGGGGCGCTGCAACTGCACGTCCAAGACGTCCTGATGATCCTCCCATGTCTCGTAGAGCATCATGTGGTTTTCGTTCTCTGGATCGGCATGCAGCACCGCCTGGTGGAACATCGGCTCGTGCCGCATGGCATCGAGCACGCCGTTCAGAAGAGCGATGAAGCGGTCGCGCTGGCCTGGGAGGATATCGAAACGAATGACGTAGGTGACGGGCATGGGGCTGATCCTTTCACGCTGCAAAGCTGGATCCTGGGATAGATGCCATTGGTCGCCGGGTCGATTACCTCGGAGGTCATATATCGCACGCGCAATGCGTGCCTGCCGCCAAGGACGACGGCCTCTTACCGGAAGAGAGACAGGATGTTCTGCGCGTCCGAATTGGCAATGGAAAGCGACTGGGTCGCGAGTTGCTGCTGGACTTGCAGTGCCTTGAGCCTGCTCGACGCCTCGCTCATATTCGCATCGACGAGGCGTCCGATGCCTCTGTCCAGACTGTCGGCGAGACTGTTGCCAAATGCTTCTTGCATCGCGATCCTCGACCTGAGCGAGCCAAGGTAGGCGCCGGCCGATATGACCTTCTGCTGCATCTCGTCGAGAACCAAGGTAATCGTCGGAAAATCGATGTCGGGATCGGTGACGTCGATATCGAGAATATCGATACCCTCCGGAGGCAGCGTCCGGGTGTGGACAGGCGGCTGAACGGTGATCAGCTCTGCGGCGAGAGGAATGGTGGCGCGAAAGAAGATATTCGGCGCTCCGCCCTGAGCCGCAAACAGGATGTCTGGGGGCGCCTTGTTGAGAAACGTTGCCTGCAGGAGGACTTTCGCCCAATCGGCCGTGCTTTCGATATCTCCGTCGAAGCCGTATCCTATCTGGCCTCCGAGCGCCTGGTCGACGACATTCTTGGTGATGACGAACGTATCGTTGGACGCGCCCACCGAAAAGGCGACCGTGACGACGTCGAATTTCGTAATCGTGAAAGGCTGGTCGAATACCGGGCCTGGCACGTCGCCATAACCCGATGTCGAGAATCCCAGCAATCCACCGATCGTGCCGAGGCCATAACCCAGATCCGGATCAGGTTCTTTCTGCAGAATCCCGCCGCCGCCATTCTTGAACAGTGCGAGTTTCGACAGGTCGACATCGATGGTCCCGACGGAGACGGTTCCATCCTCGCTGCGATTGAACGATGATACGACAGAAGTCTTCGCGCCTGCCTCGCTGGCCTGACCCTGCATGTCCGACCTCAACCAGTTCTGGCCGGCGAAGCTTGCGGAGTTGGATATCGAGACGATCTGCTGCTTCAACTGCTCCAGTTCTTCCTGGATCTTCTTCTTGTCTATTCCGTCCTGTTGGGCGGAAACGACCTTGGCCATGAACTCCGCCAGGGTATCGGTCGTCGCAGCCATGCCTTCATAGGCCGTATCGACTTTTGCGGCTCCGAGGCCGAGGGCGTCCTGCACAGCCGAGAGGGCCCCATTGTCCGATCGCATGGTGGTGGCGATCGACCAGTAAGCGGGATTGTCGGAAGCCTGTTCGATGCGCAAGCCGGTCGCGACCTGCCGCTGCGTGCCAGACATCTGGCTGTTGAGTGAGCGAAGCATTTGGAGCGCAGAAGCAGCTCCAGCATTCGTGAGGATGCTACTCATGGGATCTACACCGAACCAACTCCCCCGCCCTACATGAGCGTTGGATTATAAAATCCAAATATGGTTAATATATCAATAAGTACGCTCGATGGTGGCCACGCCGACTCTGCTTAGCTGAAGATGCCAGTGGGGCGTAGGATTTCTATCCCCGGCATCCCTCTTCCCCCTTCTCCCCCACCGGTACGTCATTCGACGTATACGGTTTTGCGATGCAGCAACCGATAGTCGCTTAAGCAACGGTTAAGTTCTTCGTTGCGGACGAACGAGAAGAGGGGTTCGAACCAATGACATTCAAGTCCAAATCGGGCAAATCCAAACTGGGTGGCGCGCTGCTCGCTGCCGTAATGTCAGCGACGGCGCTGCAGGGTGCTTTCGCCGCTGACGACACCATCAAGATCGGTGTTCTGCACTCGCTTTCGGGTACCATGGCCATCTCTGAGACCACCCTCAAGGATGTCATGCTGATGCTCGTCGCCGAGCAGAACAAGAAGGGCGGCGTTCTCGGCAAGAAGCTCGAAGCCGTCGTCGTCGACCCGGCTTCCGACTGGCCGCTGTTTGCCGAAAAGGCCCGCCAGCTGATTTCGCAGGACAAGGTTGCTGCTGTTTTCGGTTGCTGGACCTCCTCTTCGCGCAAGTCGGTCCTGCCGGTCTTCGAAGAGCTGAACTCGATCCTGTTCTACCCGGTCCAGTACGAGGGTGAAGAATCCTCGCGCAACATCTTCTACACAGGCGCTGCCCCGAACCAGCAGGCCATTCCGGCCGTCGATTATCTGGCGAAGAAAGAAGGCGTCAAGCGCTGGGTTCTCGCCGGTACCGACTACGTCTATCCGCAGACGACCAACAAGATCCTCAAGGCCTATCTGATGTCGAAGGGCGTTGCCGAATCCGACATCATGGTCAACTACACGCCGTTCGGTCATTCCGACTGGCAGACGATCGTCTCGGACATCAAGAAGTTCGGCTCGGCCGGCAAGAAGACCGCCGTCGTCTCGACCATCAACGGCGATGCCAACGTGCCGTTCTACAAGGAACTCGGCAACCAGGGCATCAAGGCTGAAGACATCCCGGTCGTCGCCTTCTCGGTCGGCGAAGAAGAGCTTGCCGGTCTCGACACCAAGCCGCTGGTCGGACATCTCGCCGCCTGGAACTATTTCCAGTCCGTCGACTCTGACGTCAATGCCGAATTCATCAAGGAATGGCATGCGTTCACCAAGAACGACAAGCGTGTCACCAACGACCCGATGGAAGCCGCTTATATCGGCTTCAACGCCTGGGTGAAGGCCGTCGAAGCCGCCGGCACCACCAATACCGACGCCGTGCTGGACAGCATCATCGGCGTCTCCGTTCCGAACCTGTCGGGTGGCACGTCCACCGTCATGCCGAACCACCACATCACCAAGCCGGTGCTGATCGGTGAAATCCAGGCTGACGGCCAGTTCGACATCGTTCAGGAAACTGCGCCTGTCGTCGGCGACGAGTGGTCCGATTACCTGCCGGACAGCAAGAACCTGATCTCCGATTGGCGCAAGCCGATGTCTTGCGGCAACTTCAACGTTGCAGCCGGCAAGTGCGGCGGCAAAGGCAGCTGATCCGATTGCCTTCTAGATGTTCATCGACATCATCGCGGGCGGCGTTCAGTCGCCCGCGATTTCGCAAGGGGGTTCCAATGACGAGCAAAGTTCTTTTCCGCGTTCTGCAGAGCCTTGGTCTTCTGCTCTGCCTGATCTTTTCTCTCGCTGCGCCGTCGTTCGCGCAGCAGACCGATCCCAAGCCGCTGATCGACGCGCTCTCCAAGGCGGATTTCGGCGAAGCTGAAAAGCTGATCGGCCAGCTCGCCGCCACCGGCGATGCGCGGCTTGTGCCAGCGCTGAACGCCTTTTCCGAGGGCGAACTCTATTTCCGCAAGTCAGACAACCTGGTGTTCATCGGCAAGGCGGCTGGCTCCAGCTACGAGCTGATCGACCCTGTGACCGGCGCCTCTGCCGGCCAGGCCGCCAAGAACGCCGTCACCAAGATCAAGATCAACAACAGTCTTCGCCGTGTCATCCGCTCGGCCATGGGCGGCCTGACGCTGATGAGCCCGGATCGCGGGGTCCGGCTGCAGGCGGCCGATGCGGTGCTCCGCTCGCCGAGCGCCGAAAACCTCGAACTCCTCGAAACCGCAATCTCCAAGGAGACGGACGGCGAGGTCAAGGCCCGCATGGTAGAGGCGCGCGCGGTGTCGCTGCTCTCTTCCGACCGCTCCATCGATGAAAAGCGGGCCGCGATCCAGACGATCAAGAACTATGGCGGTCGCAACGCGATTGGCATCCTGATGGGCGCGTCCGCCGGGCTCGATCCGAGCCTCAAGGGCGATGTTGATGCGGCGATCGCCAGCATCGAAAGCGGCCAGAGGCTCTGGGATATCGGCCAGAACGTCTGGTACGGCGTTTCGCTCGGCTCAGTCCTGCTTCTGGCGGCGATCGGGCTTGCGATCACCTTCGGCGTCATGGGTATCATCAACATGGCGCATGGCGAAATGGTCATGCTTGGCGCCTATTCCACCTTCGTGGTGCAGCAGCTCATCCGCGACCATGCGCCGGGCCTGTTCGACTGGTCGCTGGCAATCGCACTTCCCGTCGCCTTCCTCGTCACCGGCGCCGTCGGCCTGGTTGTCGAGCGCGGCGTCATCCGCTTCCTCTATGGCCGACCGCTCGAAACGCTGCTCGCCACCTGGGGCGTCTCGCTGATCCTGCAGCAGACGATCCGCTCGATCTTCGGCCCCACCAACCAGGAAGTCGGCAATCCGTCCTGGATGTCCGGCTCGTTCCCGGTCGGCGGCATGACGATCACCTGGAACCGCATGTGGATCATCGCCTTCTCGCTGTCGATCTTCGTAGCGCTGCTGGTGGTGATGAAAAAATCCTCCTTCGGCCTCAACATGCGCGCCGTCACCCAGAACCGCCGCATGGCGTCGTCGATGGGCATCAAGACGCCCTGGGTCGATGCCTTCACCTTCGCGCTCGGCTCCGGCATTGCCGGCATTGCGGGTGTCGCGCTTTCCCAGATCGACAACGTCTCGCCGAACCTCGGCCAGAGCTACATCATCGACAGTTTCATGGTCGTGGTGTTCGGCGGCGTCGGCAATCTGTGGGGCACGCTGGTCGGCGCGCTGTCGCTCGGGGTGCTCAACAAGTTCCTCGAACCCTCGGTCGGCGCCGTGCTCGGCAAGATCCTGGTCCTGGTGCTGATCATCCTGTTCATCCAGAAACGGCCGCGCGGTCTCTTCGCGCTCAAGGGAAGGGCGGTGGAAGCATGATTTCCGGCTTTGTCTTCCGCGCCCTCGAAGGCCGCATCGTCGCTGCCGTCGGCATCCTTCTCGGCATCGGCATCCTGGTGCCGGCACTCAACCTGCTGACCTCGCCCGACAGCGCCCTGCACATCCCAACCTATGCGATGTCGCTGTTCGGCAAGTATCTCTGCTATGCGCTGCTGGCGCTGGCGCTCGATCTCGTCTGGGGTTACTGCGGCATCCTCTCGCTCGGCCACGGCGCCTTCTTCGCGCTCGGCGGTTATGCGATGGGCATGTATCTGATGCGCCAGATCGGCCCGCGCGGCGTCTATGGCAACCCGATCCTGCCGGACTTCATGGTGTTCCTGAACTACAAGGAACTGCCGTGGTTCTGGCATGGCTTCGACTGGTTCATCTTCGCCATGGCGATGGTGATCCTCGTGCCCGGCCTGCTCGCCTTCATCTTCGGCTGGTTCGCCTTCCGCTCCCGCGTCAACGGCGTTTATCTGTCGATCATCACCCAGGCGATGACCTACGCGCTGCTGCTCGCCTTCTTCCGCAACGACATGGGGTTCGGCGGCAATAACGGCCTTACCGACTTCAAGGACATCCTCGGCTTCTCCGTCCAGGCGGACGGCACGCGTGCGGTTCTGTTCTTCATGTCGGCGCTGATGCTGTCGCTCTGCCTGATCCTTGCCTCCGCCATCGTTCGCTCAAAATTCGGCAAGGTGCTGGTCGGGGTGCGTGATGCGGAAAGCCGGGTGCGCTTCCTCGGCTTCCGGGTCGAGAACATCAAGCTCTTCACCTTCGTCGTCTCCGCCATGATGGCGGGGATTGCCGGCGCGCTGTTCGTGCCGCAGGTCGGCATCATCAATCCGGGCGAATTCGCGCCGGCCAACTCGATCGAAGTGGTCGTCTGGACGGCCGTCGGCGGCCGCGGCACGCTGATCGGCCCGATCATCGGCGCGATCCTCGTCAATGGCGGCAAGAGCTTCTTCACCGGCGCCTTCCCGGAGATCTGGCTGTTTGCGCTGGGCGGCCTGTTCATCGCGGTGACGCTCTTCCTGCCGAGGGGCATCGTCGGGACGATCCAGCACGGCTTGAAGGCTCGGCATGCGCTGAAGGCAGCGGCGGATGCGGAAAAGGGCAGGGGCGACGCTGCGGCGGTGACCCAGGCTCAGGCCCAGGCGGCGGAATAGGCGGGGGTACGAAACCATGAACATGATTTCCGAAACACGGCAGAAAAGCCTGCTCTATCTCGAAAACGTCTCGGTCTCCTTCGACGGCTTCAAGGCGCTGAACTCGCTGTCCTTCGTCGTCGAGCCCGGGGAACTCAGGGCGATCATCGGCCCGAACGGCGCCGGCAAGACGACGATGATGGACATCATCACCGGCAAGACACGGCCCGATACCGGCACGGTCCTGTTCGAGGATACGATCGACCTCACCAAAAAGGACGAGGCTGATATCGCCCAGCTCGGCATCGGCCGCAAATTCCAGAAGCCCACCGTGTTCGAAAGCCACACCGTCTGGGACAACCTGGAACTGGCGCTTAACCGGTCGCGCGGCGTGTTCGCTACCTTGTTCTACACGCTGTCGCCAGAGGACAAGGCTCGTATCGAGGAGATCCTCGAGACGATCCGCATGACCCACCGCAGACAAGAATATGCCGCCAATCTCAGCCACGGCCAGAAACAATGGCTGGAGATCGGCATGCTGCTCGCTCAGGAACCGAAGCTGCTTCTGGTCGACGAACCCGTCGCCGGCATGACGGATGCGGAGACAGCCGAGACCGCGGTGCTCCTGAAGGAAATCGCCAAGACCCGTTCGGTCGTGGTCGTCGAACATGACATGGGCTTCATCCGCGAACTCGGCGTCAAGGTGACCTGCCTTGCGGAAGGTTCGGTACTTGCCGAAGGCTCGATCGATTTCGTTTCGAACGATCCGAAGGTGATCGAGAATTATCTGGGGCGCTAAGATGCTGACAGTCAACAACGTCAATCTTCATTACGGCGCCGCGCAGGCGTTGCGCGGCGTCTCGATCCAGGCGGATATGGGCAAGATCACTTGCGTGCTGGGGCGGAACGGCGTGGGGAAGAGTTCTCTTCTCCGCGCCGTGACCGGCCAGCATCCGGTCAGCGCCGGCACGATCAGCTTCCAAGGAGAGATCCTGAACGGTCTCGCGCCTTATAACCGCGCCAAGCACGGCATCGGCTACGTGCCGCAGGGCCGCGAGATCTTTTCGTTGCTCACCGTCCAGGAGAACCTCGAAAGCGGCTACGCACCACTTGCCCGCAAGGACAAGTTCATTCCCGACGAGATATTTTCGCTGTTTCCAGTGCTGAAATCGATGCTCGGCCGGCGCGGCGGCGACCTTTCCGGCGGTCAGCAGCAGCAGCTTGCGATCGGTCGCGCCATGGTGACGCGTCCAAAGATCCTCGTCCTCGACGAGCCGACCGAAGGCATCCAGCCGTCTATCATCAAGGATATCGGCCGGGCGATCCGCTACCTGCGGGATTCAACCGGTATGGCCATTCTGCTTGTGGAACAGTATCTCGACTTCTGCCGGGAGCTTGCCGACCAGGTCTACATCATGGATCGTGGCGAGATTGTGCACGAAGGGGCGGCAGAGACTCTGGATACGGCAGAAGCAAGGCGTCATCTGACCGTCTGAGACTAGTATTATTACTGGTGAATGTTTGTATCGTTTCGCAGCACTTCGTGCGTTTCAAAGGCCGCTAATATATGTTAACAACACTGCGTTTTCAGGGCAGTCCGTATAATTGTTGACAACCCCCGCACCCCATGATGAGGCGCTGATGGTCTTTGCACGCGTTGCCGGTTTCTTTTCTCGTTCCGCTCTTACACGCATGGTTACGGTAGGAGCGGTTTTTTTGGGCGCCACGACCTTCCTGGGGTCAATGACCGGCAGCGCTCTTGCCGCAGGCTGCGGCCAGCCGATGGAAGCGGGTCGCCACCCCATCACTATCGAAACCGACGGTGTTGCCCGTTCGGCAGTCTATTTCATTCCCTCGTCCTATACCGGCAAGGACAAGGTTCCGCTGGTTTTCGATCTCCATGGCAGCCACAGCAATCCTCAAGGGCAGCTGAACAGAAGCTCCTGGGACAAGGTCGCCGAGAAAAACGGCTTCATCGTTTTGGCGCTGCAGGGCAGCCTGCCCGGAAGCTCCGCGGGAACCTATGCCTGGAATGTGCCGTTCGTCACCGTGCAGCAGGGCGGCTTCGACGAGATCGCCTATATCCGGCAGGCAATCGCGACCGCCAAGCAGCAATTCTGTGTCGATCCGGCCCGCATCTATGCCTCGGGTTATTCGGGTGGCGGCCGCATGCTGTCGGCCTATCTCTGCTCGGGGCATGACGATTTCGCAGCCGCTGGCTTCGTGCATTCGCTGCGCGCTGGACGCCCGGTCGAGGCCGATGGCAAATGGGGCCCGGATACGCAGGGCTGCAATCCGGCCAGGCCCATCTCGATCATGGCCTTTGCCGGCGTCAAGGATGCGGCCAACCCTTACGCGGGCGGCGGCAGTGCCTATTGGCAATACGGCTTCAAGACCGCGATCCAGCGCTGGACTGAACTCGACGGCTGCAAGGGCAACGGCGACGTAAAGACCGTCGACGGCGTGACCTTCAGCCTCTACGGTACCTGCAAGAACGGTGCACGCGTCGCGTCCTACGTCTTCGCCAACGGCACGCATGACTGGCCTAAGCCGGTTGCCGCCACGGAAGCCGTGATCGCTGCCGCCAAGGACGGGGCTGCGAGCGTCACCAAGGTGGCTGCGGTGACCGTCTCCAAGCCGGCATTCGACGCCAATGTTGATCCGGCTTCGCGGATGTGGGAGTTCTTCGGTAAGGCCGACAGCACCGACGTCATCGCCACCGCAGCACCCGCCAAGATCGGTTCTGCGGCCAAGTCTGGCACGGGCGTTGCATCGCGCTGCGGAACCGAAGCCGATCTTCAGGGGACGACGTGCAACAGCAACCAGCCGATCGATATGCGCCGCAACGGGCAAGGGGTGCAGGACGCCTTGTAACCAAGGCTTTCGGCGGGCGGACACGGCTCGCCGAATTCTACCAGGAAGGCTGCGCAAAAATTCGCCTTCCGGAAACATTTTCGCCTGAAATGGAGGCGATTTTAATCAATACGTCGGGGGGACTGACGGGCGGCGACGTGATCGAATGGTCCGTCGCCGCTGCCGCTTCCACAAGGCTGTCGGTCACCACCCAGGCGAACGAGAAGATCTACAAGGCCTCGTCCGGCACGGCCTCCGTCTCCACCCATGTCACCGTCGGCGAAGACGCCTCGGTCCACTGGCTTCCGCAGGAAACCATCCTTTTCGACCAGTCCTCACTGACCCGCCGGCTCGACGTCGATCTCTCCGAGAGGTCCGAATTCCTGGCCGTCGAGGCGGTGTTGCTCGGCCGCAAGGCGATGGGCGAGGCGGTGGCGAACGGTTTCTTCCGCGACCGCTGGCGGGTGCGCCGTGGCGGCCAGTTGATCCATGCAGAAGAGATGAAATTCGAGGGCGAGATCGAGCAGCTTTCCCAGGCTGCCGCGGTGCTCTCCGGTCAGGTCGCCTTCGCGACGCTGTTTTACACCGGCCCGCTCGCCGAAATGCTCTTCCCGAAACTCCGCCAGATTCTCGACCGCACGCCTGGCGGAGCCAGCCTGTGGACAGGCGGAGCTAGCCACTGGAACGGCAAGCTGATCGCCCGGTTGGTGGCGCCGACCGGCTTCGACTTGAGAAAAATCCTGACACCGGCAATTTCCGTATTGCGTAACGGCGCGCCAGTGCCGAAAGTCTGGAACATCTGATCTTACAGCGGGATTCCCATGAACCTGACGCCCAGAGAAAAAGACAAACTGCTGATTTCCATGGCGGCGATCGTCGCCCGACGCCGGTTGGATCGCGGGGTCAAGCTCAACTATCCGGAAGCGATCGCCCTGATTACCGATTACGTGGTGGAAGGTGCGCGCGACGGACGCTCGGTCGCCGACCTGATGGAGGCCGGCGCCCATGTCGTCACCCGCGACCAGGTTATGGAAGGCATTGCCGAGATGATCCACGACGTTCAGGTGGAGGCGACTTTCCCGGACGGCACCAAGCTCGTCACCGTCCACGAACCGATCCGCTGAGGAGGAGGTCCATGCTGGAACTGCGCCCCAATTGCGAGTGCTGCGACAAGGACCTTGCACCGGACAGCCGGGAGGCGATGATCTGCACCTTCGAGTGCACGTTCTGCGCTACCTGCGCCTCCGACGTGCTGAAGGGCATCTGCCCGAATTGCGCCGGGGAACTGGTCCGCCGGCCCGTGCGTCCGGCGGCCGCACTCGCCCGCCATCCGGCTTCCACCAAACGCGTACTGAAGGCCGAGGGCTGCGCGCCCAAGGCGGCTTGAAGGAGAATGCCATGATCCCCGGTGAAGTGATTGCCGCAGAAGGCGAAATCGAGCTCAATGCAGGTCTTCCGACGGTGACCATAAAGGTCTCCAACACCGGCGACCGGCCGGTGCAGGTGGGCAGCCACTACCATTTCTTCGAGACCAATAACGGGCTCTCCTTCGACCGGGACAAGGCGCGCGGCATGCGTCTCGATATCCCGGCCGGCACGGCTGTCCGTTTCGAACCCGGCCAGATGCGGGAAGTGACGCTGATCCCGCTTTCGGGCAAGCGCGAGGTCTATGGTTTCCAGCAGAAGATCATGGGTGCGCTGTGAAGCCCGCATTCGCGTTTTCCGCCGCGTTCATGGCGCTTTTTGCCCTGCCGGCGGTGGCGCAGGAGCCGAAGGCAAATTGTAAGAACCCGCAGACGCAGATGGAGATGAACATCTGCTCGCAACGCGACTACGAGACCGCCGACAAGGCTCTTAACGCCCAGTACCAGACAACCCGCAAGGCGATGAGGAAATGGGATGCGGATAGTTCCGCGGACCTCAAGGGTGCCGAGGATGCGCTGGTCAAGGCGCAACGCGCGTGGGTCGTTTATCGCGACGCGCAATGCATCTCCTCCGGCTTCCAGGCCCATGGCGGCTCGATGGAGCCGATGCTGATTTCCGGATGCCAGGCAGACCTGACGCGCAAGCGTATTGCGGAGCTCAAAGAACTGACCGAGGCGATGGGGAACTGAGGTCGGTATGGAAATTGATGTGGTAGGGAATTTTTGATAGGTAGGGAGAGATAAGAAAGTTAGGGAGCGATGACGATGGGTAGATTTGAGGCGAAAACATCCATGAAGGGACAAGCCACAATTCCTGTCGAGGTCAGGAGAGCGCTCGGCTTGCCTCCGGGCGGTTTGGTGCAATTCATCGTCGACGACAACGGCAAGGTTTCGGTCGTGGCGAAGAAGAGTGGGCTTTCGCACATCAAGGGAATTTTCGGAAAGGCGGATGGCCCTATCGACATCGACGAGGCTATCTACGAGACTGTGAGGCGCCGCACGGCCATCGACCGGCAGGAGGATGATCCTTGATCGGTATCGATACCAATGTCCTGGTGCGTTACGCCCTTGACGATGATCCACACTGGTCGCCGATCGTCACACGGTTCCTCGATACGCAGCTATCCCCGCAACGGCCCGGTTACATTAATCCCATCACCCTTGTCGAACTTGTCTGGACACTGCGGCGCAAGCCCGAATACGACCGCTCCAAACTTGCCGATCTCATCGAAAGCCTTCTCGCATCGGACAGTCTCGTGCTTGGCGAGGCTGAGGCGGTCGAGCGCGCAGTTATAGCTTTCAGACAAGGGGGAGCGGGCTTTGCCGATTATCTGATTGCCGAGCTCAATGAAGCCGCCGGTGCTTCGCCAACCGTCACCATCGATCGCGGCGCGGCCAAGAAGGCGCCTTTTGTCCCACTTTCCGAGAAGGTCTGAACCATGCCCCACAAGATGTCCCGCGCCTCCTATGCCAGCATGTTCGGTCCGACCACGGGCGACAGGGTGCGGCTTGCCGATACCGAACTCTTCGTCGAGGTGGAGAAGGATTTCACCATCTATGGCGAAGAGGTGAAGTTCGGCGGCGGCAAGGTCATTCGCGACGGCATGGGCCAGAGCCAGGCGACGCGTGCCGAAGGGGCGGTCGATACGGTCATTACCAACGCGCTGATCGTCGATCATTCGGGCATCTACAAGGCTGACGTCGGTTTGAAGAACGGTCGCATCCACGCGATCGGCAAGGCCGGCAACCCGGATACCCAGCCGGGCGTGACGATCATCGTCGGTCCGTCCACCGAGGCGATAGCCGGCGAGGGCAAGATCCTGACGGCCGGCGCCATGGATGCGCATATCCATTTCATCTGCCCGCAGCAGATCGAGGAGGCGCTGATGAGCGGCGTCACGACCATGCTCGGCGGGGGCTCCGGCCCGGCCCATGGCACGCTTGCCACCACTTGCACCGGCGCCTGGCATATCGAGCGGATGATCGAGAGTTTTGACGCCTTCCCGATGAACCTCGCGCTCGCCGGCAAGGGCAACGCTTCGCTTCCGGCACCGTTGGAGGAAATGATCCTCGCCGGTGCCTCGTCGCTCAAGCTGCACGAGGACTGGGGTACGACGCCGGCTGCGATCGACAACTGCCTGACGGTCGCCGACGCCTTCGACGTGCAGGTGATGATCCACACCGATACGCTGAACGAAAGCGGTTTTGTCGAGGATACGGTCGCGGCTATCAAGGGACGCACCATCCACGCCTTCCATACGGAAGGTGCCGGCGGCGGCCACGCGCCCGACATCATCAAGATCTGCGGCAACCCGAACGTCATCCCGTCGTCGACCAACCCGACCCGGCCCTACACGATCAATACGCTTGCCGAACATCTCGACATGCTGATGGTCTGCCATCACCTGTCGCCGTCGATCCCGGAAGACATCGCCTTTGCGGAAAGCCGCATCCGCAAGGAAACCATCGCTGCCGAAGACATCCTCCACGATCTCGGCGCCTTCTCGATCATCTCCTCCGACAGCCAGGCCATGGGCCGCGTCGGGGAAGTGGCGATCCGCACCTGGCAGACCGCCGACAAGATGAAGCGCCAGCGCGGCAGCCTGAAGGAAGAGACCGGCAACAACGACAACTTCCGCGTCAAGCGCTACATCGCCAAATACACGATCAACCCGGCGATTGCGCACGGCGTTTCCCATGAGATCGGTTCGGTCGAGGTCGGCAAGCGGGCGGATCTCGTGCTCTGGAGCCCGGCCTTCTTCGGCGTGAAGCCGGAAATGGTGCTGCTCGGCGGTTCGATCGCGGCCGCCCCTATGGGCGATCCGAACGCCTCGATCCCGACGCCGCAGCCGATGCATTATCGCCCGATGTTTGCGGCCTACGGCAAGCTGCGTACCAACTCCTCCGTCACCTTCGTCAGCCAGGCTTCGCTCGATGGCGGTCTTGCCCAGCGCCTCGGCGTTGCCAAGAAGCTGCTGGCGGTCAAAAACACCCGCGGCGGCATCTCCAAGGCCTCGATGATCCACAATTCGCTGACGCCGCATGTGGAGGTCAACCCGGAGACCTACGAGGTGCGAGCTGACGGCGAGCTGTTGACCTGCGAGCCCGCAACCGTGCTGCCGATGGCGCAGCGTTATTTCCTGTTCTGAGGCGCTGGCACCTCGGAGCCCCTGAATGAGGAAGGTTTTTCGCTGGCTCATCGCCGCGGTGCTGCTTGTGGTCCTCGCCGTGGCCGTCGGAACATTGGTTCCGCGGCCGCTGTTCAGCCCGAGCCGGGCGGCGGAACCGACAGCACAGAGGCGCATCCTGCTCCTGTCCAACCCGATCCACACGGATATCGCCATTCCGCTTTCCGAAGACACCCGCGCGGCCTTCGCATTCCTGGGCGGTTCCGGCGTTCCGGTAACAGATCCGGGAGCGGAATGGCTGGTGATCGGCTGGGGCGGGCGCGCCTTCTATCTGGAAACTCCGACCTGGGCGGACCTGAAACCGCTGCCGGTGTTCCGCGCGCTGACGATCGACAGTTCGGTCATGCATGTGGATATCGCCGGCGGGATCGACGAAAGCCACCCGACGGTGACGCCGTTCGACTTGGGGCTCATGGAATTTCAGCGGCTTTCGGATTTCATCCAGGCGAGTTTCACGCGCCAGGCGGGTGAGGTAGCCGCGGTGCGGGATGCGGGTTATGGCGACTACGACCGGTTCTTCGAGGCGAACGGCTATTTCAACGCGTTTGTCGGCTGCAATACCTGGACCTCCGCGGCACTTCGCGCAGCCGGATTGCGCACCGGCCTCTGGAATCCGTTGCCGCAGACGCTTACGCTCTCACTCAAGTTTTTCAATTGATCCCGGGGTACCCAATGCAGCACGTTCATTCCTATCACCCGGCCGGCGTGGTCACCGATCCGCCGGTCGATATCGTTACGCTGCCGCATGATCTGCGGCATCTGCGTCGCAAGCTCCTGCATCTCTCCAATGGCGAGATGGTAATGCTCGACCTCAAGGAGGCGGTGCTCTTCCATCATGGTGACCGGCTGGTGCTCGACAACGGCGACACGATCGAGGTGCAGGCCGCTTCTGAAAAGCTCTTCGAGATCAAGGCACGCGATACCCTCCACCTGATCGAACTCGCCTGGCATCTCGGCAACCGGCATCTGCCGGCGCAGATCGAGGAGGGGCGTATCCTCATCCTGCGCGATCACGTCATCCGCGCCATGCTGGAAGGGCTTGGCGCCAAGGTTGCCGAGGTCGAGGAAGGGTTCCAGCCGGCCCGCGGCGCCTATCATGCGCATGGCTCCCACGGCCATGATCATCACGGACACTGAGCCTCGGTGAGCGAAAACGTCGATACGAAAGCGCTTCTGAAGCTGATGGCCTGGCTCTCGCCGGCCTTTCCGATCGGCGGTTTCGCCTATTCGGGCGGGCTGGAGCGGGCCGTGCACGATGGCCTCGTCAAGGACGCGGCCGGCCTGAGTGCCTGGCTGACAAGCCTGCTGCGGCACGGTTCCTTGTGGAACGATGCCGTGCTGTTCTGCGAAGCCTCGCGGCGGTTCGAGGACGAGGTCGCATTGAAGGAGACGGCGGAGCTGGGGCTGGCGCTTGCCGGCTCCGCAGAGCGCCACGCGGAAACATTGTCGCTCGGCAAAGCATTCGCCTCGGCCGCCTCCGCATGGCGGCATCCTGTCCTCGATCGCCTGCCGCCGGCCGTGCCCTTCCCGGTCGCAGTCGGCGCGGTTGCGGCGGCGCATGGCGTTCCGGTAGCCCAGGCGCTTGCCGCCTATCTGCATGCGGCCGTCTCGCAATCGGTGTCTGCCGGTATCAGGCTTGGGGTTTCCGGGCAGGTGGAAGGGGTGGCCGTGCTCGCGGACATCGAGGACCTGATCAGCCAGATTGCGGAGAAGGCGAGCCTTGCCACTCTCGACGATCTCGGCGGCGCGGCAGTGCAGGCGGAAATCGCTTCGCTTCGGCATGAAACACAACATTCGCGGCTTTTCCGCTCCTGAAAGCGGGCCTAAGCTGAAGTCTGGAAGAATGAAAGGACGACACATGAAATCGGCGAACGGACCCTTGCGCGTCGGTATCGGCGGGCCTGTCGGCTCAGGCAAGACGGCACTGACCGAAAAGCTCTGCAAGGCGATGCGGGAGGATTATTCCGTCGCGGTCGTCACCAACGATATCTATACCAAGGAGGATGCCGAAGCGCTGGTGCGCTGCCAAGCGTTGTCCTCGGACCGCATCGTCGGCGTCGAGACCGGCGGTTGCCCGCATACCGCCATCCGCGAGGACGCGACTATCAATCTGCAGGCGATCGCGGGACTCAACGAGCGTTTCCCGGATCTCGACGTGGTGTTCATCGAATCGGGGGGCGACAATCTCGCGGCGACCTTTTCTCCCGATCTTGCCGACATCACCATCTATGTGATCTCCACTTGCCAGGGCGAAGAAATCCCGCGCAAGGGCGGTCCGGGGATTACCCGCTCCGACCTTCTGATCATCAACAAGAAGGATCTGGCTCCCTATGTCGACGTCGATCTCGACGTGATGGACCGCGACGCGTATCGCATGCGCGAGGCCAAGCCGCATCTGTTCACCGATCTGAAGCGGGGCGACGGCGTGGACCATGTGGTCCGCTTCCTGAAGGAGCAGGGGGGGCTTTAAAAAGATCGAGGCCGGTGGCTCCCTCGAAAGCCGCCGGCCTTATCTGCATGCTGCGGTCCCGCCGCCAGTATCGCTGCATGCATCCAAAGAGAGCCCGGGCCCGCCCGCCCGATCTCGCTTCTTGAACTTCAGATTTCGCGTAGGGCCTGCACGTCGACGACCTGGATCACTCGCCCGCGCACCGTCACTCCGGTCCGCCGAAGAGTAGAGAATGCGCGGGAGAGCGCCTCGGGAGCCAATCCCAACATGCCCGCGAGCAGGTTCTTCTGGAAAGGCAACCGAATAGAGGCTGGGCCGCCATCGACGGGGCATCTTTTCAGTATGTAGTCGGCGACCCGCTGCGGTGCCGTATGCAACCTGTCGTTGGCGACGCAGTCCATCGTGGTGATGAGGTGTTTCGACAGCGAAGTGATCACCGCCTTGGCGATATCCCGCTCCTGTTCGGCCAAATCCCGCACCGCCTGCATGTCGAAACGAGCAAGCGTCGTGGCTTCGGCCGTCTGGGCGTGGTAGCGGTATTTCGTGCCGCCATAAAGAAGACATTCAGCGAACGTATCGCCCGGGCTGCAGATTCGGATGTCCGCCTCGCGGCCGTCACGATTGAGCTGGTAAAGTCGCACATAGCCGCTGAGAACGCAGAAAAAAGCGTCAGCATTCTCGCCTTCGCGGAAGATCGATTTGCGGTTCGTCAGGCTGACGACACTCATCGCCGACATCATCCGGACGAGTGAATTGCCGCTCAGGCTGGTCAGGAAAGGCGTCTTCATGAGGACGGCCCGGTCCCTGTTGTTGAGCTTCAAATTGCTGTTCATCATATCCGTCGTCTCTTCCATAACCCGAACCGCCGCGCATTCCCGATGTTGCTAAAATAACAGGTTCATGAAATCTGATTTTGACATCGATCAAATCCGTGCAATTTTTCTGCAATCTCCGCGAGCCGGTTATTTCCAACGAAAAACGCCGGGCCAACAGGCCCGGCGTCGCCGAAATATAGTCTGGAGATGATGCTTATTCCGCGGCCAGAGGCGGCAGGCGTAGTACCTTGCTGCTGGCTTGAGCGCCGGGAGAACGATCGTCGTTGGCGCTCGTCTGCCGTTCCATCTGGTTGAGGCGTTCTTCCAGGGCCGCGATCGACTGAGCGTATTTGCGCGCCTCCTGGCTGAGTTCCTCGTTGGTAAGACCGAAGTCCTCCTGTTCCTTCTTGCCGACCATGCGGCCGAAGATCTTGCCGAGCAGGCGCGACAGGTCGTCCATGATCAGGAAGAAGGACGGCACGACGAGAAGCGAGAGCACCGTCGAGACGATGATGCCCCCCATCACGGCGATTGCCATGGGTGCACGGAAGGAGCCGCCTTCGCCGACGCCGAGCGCCGAGGGCAGCATGCCTGCCGACATGGCAATCGAGGTCATGATGATCGGACGGGCGCGCTTGCGGCCGGCTTCCACCATGGCATGAACCCGTTCGAGGCCTTGGCGCTTCATCTCGATCGCGAAGTCCACCAGAAGGATGGCGTTCTTGGTGACGATACCCATCAGCATCAGGATACCGATCAGGACCGGCATCGACAGCGCGTTCTGGGTGATGATCAGCGCCACCGCCACGCCACCGATCGCCAGCGGCAGCGAGAACAGGATGGTGAAGGGCTGGATGACATCCTTGAAGAGCAGGATCAGCACCACGAGCACCAGCATCAGGCCCATCAGCATGGCATTGCCGAAGCTCTGCTGCATTTCTGCCTGCACCTTGGCGTCGCCGCTTTCGGCCAGACGAACTGTCTTCGGCAACTCGGTCTCGCCGACGATGCGTTTGAACTCGGCCGATGCGGTATCGAGCGCCGTGCCGAAGGGCACGTCGGAGCCGATCGCCACGACCCGGTTGCGGTCGTTGCGCTTGATCGAGCTCGGACCTTCCGAATAGTCGATGTCGGCGACGCTGTAGAGCGGCACGCTGGCACCGGCCGCGGTCTTGATCTTCAAGGCGCGGATGGAAGCCAGATCGCGGCGGACGTCAAGCGAGGCCTGGACGCGGATCGGGATCTGCCGGTCGTCGAGCGAGATCTTGGCAAGGTTGGCATCGACATCGCCGATCGTCGCGACGCGGACGGTCTGGGCGATCTGCTGCGGAGTGATGCCGAGGCGCGAAGCCTCCGCCATGCGCGGCCGGATCTGCAGTTCCGGACGGGGCAGGGCGCCTTCCGACGAGACGTTGGCGAGGACCGGCGATGCGCGCAGCTTCGATTCCAGCATGCTGACGGCGTCGGTCAGGTCGGTCTCGCTGGTGGAGAGGAAGTTGAACGAAAGATCACGCTCTGCGCGGTCGTTGACCTTGGAGATCCGCACGTCCGGAATGGAGTGGAGGGCCGCAAAGATATCCTTTTCGACATCCCATTGCGGACGCGTGCGGCCATTTTCCTTTATCCTCGGCACAAAGTCGCGGATTACCGGGATCGAGCCAAGGCCCTTGTTGACCAGGGTCTTTACCAGCGAATGGTCGATGTTCTGCAGGATGACGCGCACAGTTGCGCGGCGCAGTTCGAGGTCGCCCTTCGGCGAAGCGCCGCCGAGAATGAAGACGCTCTCGACGCCGTCGATATGGCGCACCGCATCATAGATGACGTCGGTGCTCGAAGCCGTCTCGTCGAGCGTCGCATTCGGCGGCAGTTCGACCGACAGCACGACGCGCGAGTTGTCGTCCGGCGGCAGGAAGCTGCCGGGGACCTGGGAGAGCAGCATCACCGAGCCGATCAGGAAGCCGATTGCGGCGAGCATCGTCGTATACCGCCAATACCAGCGGCGGGTCGTGCCGGTGACGAGGCGCGTATAGGCCTTCATGATCCAGCCGTCGTTGTCGTGATGGTCTTCCATCCCGTCTTCGGGGCTCATCAGATAGGCGGCCATCAGCGGCGTGATCAGTCGCGCCACCGCAAGCGAGAAGAACACCGAGAACGCGACGGTCAGGCCGAACTGGATAAAGTATTGGCCCGGGACGCCCGGCATGAACGATACAGGCACGAACACCGCAATGATCGTGAAGCTGGTGGCGATGACGGCGAGACCGATTTCGTCCGCCGCCTCGAGCGCCGCCTTGTAGGGCGATTTGCCCATCTTGATATGGCGCGCGATGTTCTCGATCTCGACGATCGCGTCGTCGACGAGAATACCGGTCGCAAGCGTCAGCGCCAAGAAGCTCACGAGGTTCAGCGAGAACCCCATGAGGTCCATGATCCAGAAGGTCGGGATCGCCGACAGCGGCAGGGCGACCGCCGCGATCAGCGTCGCGCGCCAGTTCCGCAGGAACAGGAACACCACGATGACGGCGAGGACCGAGCCTTCCACCAGCGTATGGAGGGCAGCTTCGTAATTGCCGTAGGTGAAGTAGACGGAATCGTCGACCATTTCGATCGCGACGTTCGGATTGACCTTGCGCACTCCGTCGAGGCTGGTGGCGACGGTTTCGGCGACCGAGACCTCGCTTGCACCCTTGGCCCGGAACACGGCAAAAGTGACGGATGGCGTGCCGTTGAAGCGCGAGAAGGATTTCGGCTCCTCGTAGGTGTCGGTGACGGTGCCGAGCTCGGTCAGCTTGACGAACCGGCCGTTGGGCAGCGTGATCGTCGTGTCGGCAAGCTGGGCGACGCTGCGGGCATCGCCGAGCGTGCGGATCGTCTGTTCGTTGCCGGCCACCTGGCCGCGGCCGGAGCCGAGATCGACATTGGTGCCGCGCATCTGGGTGCTGACATCGGCAGCGGTAATGCCATAAGCGTCGAGCTTGGCAGGGTTCAGCGACACCCGGACTTCACGGTCGGAGCCGCCGTAACGGTCGATACGGCCGACGCCGGGCTGGCCCTGCAGGGCGCGTTTGACCGTGTCGTCGACGAACCAGGAGAGTTCTTCGAGCGTCATGTTCGGGGAGGAGACGGCGAATGTCTGGATCGCCTGGCCTTCGACGTCGACCTTGGTGACGACAGGCTCCTCGATGCCGGCGGGAAGGTCGCTGCGGATCTTGTCGATCGCGTCCTTGGTGTCCTGCACGGCTTCGGCCGTCGGCTTTTCGATGCGGAAGACGACGACCGTCTGCGACTGGCCGTCGGTCACCGTCGACTGGATTTCATCGATGCCGCTGATCGAGGCGACGGCGTCTTCGATTTCCTTCGTCACCTGCATTTCGAGTTCGGCAGGGGCGGCGCCGCTCTGGGTGACGGTGATCGACACGACCGGAACGTCGATATTCGGGAAACGGGTGATCGGCAGCGCGTAAAACGACTGAATGCCGACAATAAGCAGCAGGGCAAAACCGAGCATCGGCGCTATCGGATTGCGGATCGACCAAGCAGAGAAGTTCATGCGGCTCAACCTCAGTTCGCAATAGCGGCGGGTTCGGCAGGGACCGGAGCGATCTTGTCGCCGTCCCGGACGAAGGCGCCGGCCTTCGCAACGACAATGTCACCGGCCGTAAGACCGCTGACGACCTGCACGAAACCGCCATCCTGGATGCCGGTTTCAATCTTCACCTGCTTGACCACATTGTCCTCGACCTTGCGGGCGGTGGAACCGTTCCGCCCGGTGGTGACGGCCGAGAGCGGCAGGGCCAGGGCATTGGTCTCGGCGATGACGATCTCGGCGCTGCCATACATGCCCGAGCGCGCGCCGGTTTCATCGTCGATGACGATATGCACCGCGCCGAGGCGGGTGACCGCATCGACCGTCGGGGAGACGAGCCGAACCTTGCCCTCGATCTTCACCTTGCCGCCGGCGACCGTGACGATCGCCCTCTGGCCGGCCTTGATCTTCTGGATGTCGGTCTCGGACAAGTCGGCGACGAGTTCGATTGCGCCGTCCTTGATGATCGTGAAGAGCGGATTTCCGGTGCCGCTGGCGATCGCTCCGACCTTGGCGGTGCGGGCGGAAATGACGCCGGCCACCGGTGCCTTCACGCCCGTGCGGGCGAGCTTCAGGTTGATATCCTCGATCTGGGCGTCCACTACCTTGGTCTCGGATTCGCCGACGGCCACCGCCTGCTTGGCAGCATTCAGCCGCGCCTGGGCGACCTCGACGGCGGCGGATGCCTGTTCGAGCTGCGACACCGTGCCGGTGCCGCTCTGGCTGAGCTTCTGGAGGCGGTCGCGCTGGCGCGTCGTGTCGGCGACGTTGGCCTGGGCCTCGATAACCTGCGCCTGATACTGCGCAACCGCAGCCTGCGCCTTCGCCTTGTTGGCCTGGAGCTGGCTCTTCTGGAGAAGCAGCGCGTCGTCGTTCAGCATCGCAAGCACGCTGTCGGCCTTCACTTCGTCGCCGACATCGGCATTCAGCGTCTTGATCGACAGGGCGTCGACGAGCGGCTGGACATAGACTTCCTCGACGGGCCTGACCGTACCGGTGGCGACGACGCGGTCGACCAGCGGCTTCTCGATCGCCTCGGTTACGACGATGGAAGGCAGCTTGATTTCCGTCTGCGCCGGGGTGGGCTTGGCCGCCGCTTCCTGCGCAAACGCGGAACTGGAATTCAGTGTGAAGCTTGCGCCAAGGGCGATGCTTGCGCCGAGGGCAAGCTTGAGGGCCGGGTTACCGGCAGACCGGGTGAACTTGCGAAACATGCGATTACTTTCAAATTGAAGGTAAGGGGCAAATATTCCGCTGGGAACCGCTCCGGATACCTTACGCCCCCTCAGCGCTCGGCAACCCGGATCAAGGTGGTAACCGCATAAAACAGTTACAAGACCGGCAGCGAAAGATTCATCAGCGCCCCACTTTTACGTGTTTGCGTTGCACAAATCAATCCGCTGCCGTTATGCGACGAATGAGTTTTAGTTATGATTTGAGTGAGAAAAATTTAGAAAACGCGCAACCGTTAGCCGCGCGTTCTCTCTCAGCGAGCGCCTGACGATTATTATTTCAATGCCGCGTCGGTGATCTCGCTCGTATAGGCGCCCTCCGGCTTCTTGGTGATGATCTTCTGGTCGAGCAGCGCCTTGACCGTGCGGTCGTAGGTGGCGGTGTCGAGCTTGCCGGTACCGGTGCCGATCAGCTTTGCCACTTCGCCCATCATCCGTTTCTGGTGGTTCTCGTCCTGGCCGCCATTGTCCATGACGATCCCGGCCGCTTCACCCGGATTGGCAATGGCGTATTTCCAGCCCTTCATCGACGCACGGACGAACTTCACCATGGTCTCCTTGAACTTCGGATCCTTGAGCTTGGTGTCCATCACGTAGAGGCCGTCCTCGAGCAGGTCG
This sequence comes from Neorhizobium galegae bv. orientalis str. HAMBI 540, assembly GCF_000731315.1. Classification (NCBI taxonomy): domain Bacteria; kingdom Pseudomonadati; phylum Pseudomonadota; class Alphaproteobacteria; order Hyphomicrobiales; family Rhizobiaceae; genus Neorhizobium; species Neorhizobium galegae. Next base: position 2,764,957 of record NZ_HG938353.1, on the reverse strand, counting down.
TTGCCCATAGCGGAGAAGTTGAAGACGACGAGCTGGTCGGGCTTGAAGCCGGCATCGATCGCCTGCCAATATTCGTTATAGGTCATGACCGAGATGCAGTCCGCCTGCTTCTGGATGAGCGGCTGCACGTCAAAGCTCTGCTTGAGCACCGTGACACCGTCCTTGCCACCGTCGGTCTTGAGGCCGAGCTTGTTCATCCAGGCGAAGAAAGGATATTCGTTGCCGAAGAACCAGACGCCGAGCGTGTGGCCCTTGAAGTCGGCTTCGGTCTTGATCGGGCCGTCCTTCGGGCAGATCATCTGCAGGCCGGATTTCTGATAGGGCTGGGCGATGTTGGTAAGCGGCACGCCCTTTTCACGAGCGACCAGCGCTCCGCCCATCCAGTCGACGATCACGTCTGCGCCGCCGCCGGCGATCACCTGTTCGGGGGCGATATCCGGGCCGCCCGGCTTGATCGTGACGTCGAGGCCTTCTTCCTTGTAGAAGCCCTTGTCCTTGGCGACGTAGTAACCGCCAAACTGGCCTTGAGCGACCCATTTCAACTGCAGGGTCACCTTGTCGGCGGCCATCGCCGCCTGGGCTGCTGCGAGCGACATGGCGCCCGCCATCAGCGCAACGAGAATTTTTCTCATGTTTTTTATCCTTCCCTCTGAGGTTTGCCGGTTCCGCCGAAACGGGCCGGATTTTAAGCGCCTAACCACCGCGGTTAGACGGATGCCAGAACGTCGTCGCTCTTTCGCCAAGCGCCACGACGCCATAAAAAACCGAACCGATGAGCGCTGCAACAGCGATTTCGGCCCAGACCATGTCGACATTCATGCGGCCGATCTCGGTCGAGATCCGGAAGCCCATGCCGACGATCGGAGTGCCGAAGAATTCCGCGACGATCGCGCCGATCAGCGCCAGCGTCGAGTTGATCTTCAGCGCATTGAAGATGAACGGCATGGCGGCCGGCAGGCGCAGCTTCATCAGCGTCTGCCAGTAATCGGAAGCGTAGGAGCGCATCAGGTCGCGCTCCATGACGCCCGAAGCCCCAAGCCCTGCCACAGTGTTCACCAGCATTGGGAAGAAGGTCATGATGATCACAACGGCAGCCTTCGACTGCCAGTCGAAACCGAACCACATGACCATGATCGGCGCGACGCCGATGATCGGCAGCGCCGAGACCATGTTGCCGATCGGCAGCAGCCCGCGGCGCAGGAAGGCGATGCGGTCGGCCAGGATGGCGACGACGAAGCCGGAGGCGCAGCCGACCACATACCCGAACAGCACCGCCTTGAAGATCGTCTGCTGCACGTCGGCCCACAGGATCGGCACCGAGCTTGCGAGCCTTGCGCCGATCGAGGATGGCGGCGGCAGGATGATGAAGGGAATGCCGGCGCCGCGTGTCGCCACCTCCCAGAGGATCAGGATCCAGGCGCCGAAGATCGCGGGGATCAAAAGGCGCAGGAACGTATCTCCGGTCTTGGATTTGGCGCGGATGCCGGACAGGACGGTGACGCAGCGCCAGGCAATCAGCCAGCAGGCCGCGACCATCAGGAAGAAGGCAAACGTCGCCTTGCCCTCGTTGCCTGCTATGCCTGCGAGCAGCAGCCAGACGGCGAGATGGGGGGCGACGAACAGGGTCGTTGCAAGGAGAGGCGGAGAGAGCCTGGTGAACGAGGCGAGCGCCGCACCGATGACGAGGAGGAGGATTACGGCGACGCTGCCGGTGCCGAACGGCGAGGGGGCGTCGGGCGCCATCAGCGGCAGCGAGGTGAGGACGGCGAGACAGAGGAGCAGGGCAAAGGTGCCCTGCCAGGAACGAAGAACCGCGGTCATGCCGGCCTCCCGCCCATGGAGCGATCGACGATCTTGGCGATAATCCCGACGATGGCAACGAGAAACGCCGCCAGTACCGAGCCGGCAATCAGTGCCGCCCAGATGTCGATCGTCTGGCTGTAATAGGCCCCGGCCAGCAGTTTCGAGCCGATGCCGGCGACGGCACCGGTCGGAAGTTCGCCGACGATCGCGCCAACCAGGCTCGCGGCGATCGCCACCTTCATCGAGGTAAACAGGAAGGGGATGGACGCGGGTACCCGGAGTTTCCAGAAGGTCTGGGCGCCGCTGGCATAATAGGTGCGCATCAGGTCGAGCTGGATGATTTCGGGCGAACGCAGACCCTTCACCATGCCGACCGCTACGGGGAAGAAGGAGAGGTATGTCGAGATCAGCGCCTTGGGGAGAAGACCGGTGATGTTGATGGCGCCGAGCACGACGATCACCATCGGCGCGACAGCCAGGATCGGCACGGTCTGCGAGGCGATGATCCACGGCATCAGGCTACGGTCGAGTGCCTTCAGATGCACGATGCCGACCGCAATCAGGATGCCGGTCAGCGTGCCCATGGTGAAGCCGAGAACCGTTGAGGAGAGCGTCACCCAGGAATGGTAGACGAGGCTGCGGTTCGACGTGACGCTGCGCAGAAACGTGTTCTCGAAGACGTTGCTCACCACCTGATGCGGCGCCGGCAGAATAGGCTTCGGCTGCGCCATGGTCTTGCCGATGAACTCCATCGTCGTGGAGGTGACGTTGGCGCGCCGATCGAGATCCCGCTGGAACGGCGCGTTCATGAAATAGGCGGCGACGTACCAGACGGCGAGGATCACCACGAGGATGGTGAGGACGGGGATGATGCGGGATTTGAGGGAGTCGGGTTTCATGCGAACACCTTCGCATGCTTCGGGGCGTGGCCACCCCCCTCTGTCCTGCCGGACATCTCCCCCTCAAGGGGGGAGATCGAATAGTAGCTCTGCCTTGCCCTCAATTCGGATTTGAATTTGCCGCGCCGGTGGCGTTCGATGCTTTGCGAAGCCGGCACGCCCAGCCGATCTCCCCCCTTGAGGGGGAGATGTCCGGCAGGACAGAGGGGGGTAACCGCGGAATGGGAAGCTCTATTCCTCATAACTATGCCCTGCCCTCAGCCCCTCGCGCACCCGATGCGCAATCTCCAGGAACTCCGGCGTCTCGCGGATTTCGAGCGGGCGTTCCTTGGGCAAGGTCGATTCGATGATATCGGTCACCCGGCCCGGACGCGGCGACATGACGACGATGCGGGTCGAGAGGTAGACCGCCTCCGGGATAGAGTGGGTGACGAAACAGATGGTCTTTTCGGTGCGCGCCCACAGCTTCAGCAGCTGTTCGTTCAGGTGATCGCGGACGATCTCGTCGAGCGCGCCGAAGGGTTCGTCCATCAATAGCAGATCGGCGTCAAAGGCGAGTGCGCGGGCGATCGAGGCGCGCTGCTGCATGCCGCCGGAAAGCTGCCAGGGGTATTTCTTGCCGAAGCCCGCAAGGTTGACGAGATCGAGGGTGCGCTCGATGCGGGCTTTGCGGTCCGCTGACGAATAGCCCATGATCTCCAACGGCAAAGCGATGTTCTTCTCGATCGTCCGCCAGGGATAAAGCGCCGGCGCCTGAAAGACGTAACCGTAGGAGCGCGACTTGCGTGCCTCTTCCGGCGTCATGCCGTTGACGGTGATCTCGCCTGCGGTCGCCTTTTCGAGGTCGGCGATGACGCGCAGGAACGTTGTCTTGCCGCAGCCGGACGGGCCGATGAAGGAAACGAAATCGCCCTTGTTCACCGTGAGATCGACATTCGACAGCGCGTGAACCGGGCCGTCGCCGGTCTCGAAGGTGAGGCCGAGCTTGCTCGCCGAGACAACGGAGGATGGAGTATTGTTCATCGGCATTTCGGCATCGGTCCCAGCTTGGTGCCGTCGCGGAAACTGACGGTGTAGCCTTTGGCGGATTTGGTGAGCGTCGCAGTGTCTTCCGGCCCCTTTTCCCCTTCGGCATCGCATTGTGCCTTGATGGTAAAACCGTTTGCCGTCTTCTTGGGAACACCCTTGAATTCGCAGGCAGAAACGGATGTCGTCACGCCTTCGTCGTTGAGCAGCAGGAAATCGTCGGCGCCGGACGATTCGCCGGTCTCGGCATAAGTGCAGCCTTCCTTGCTGCCATAGGCGCCGTCAAGGAAGGTCACGGCCCCGGCGGGAACGGCAACCGAGATTGCGGCAAGCATCGCGGATGCGATGGTGAAGCGGATGTTATTCAATGACATGTCTCGAAAGGCCCCCATTCAAATCCGTCTGCGAAGCGTACAGTATAGACGTCACCGTTGCGCAGGATATCGATCATTGCGGTGTGCTGATCTTCTTTTCGTTGGCTCCCGCTCCCGAACCGTCATGATATGCTCGCGGCAGATCCCGTTCGACAGAGGAAACTGGCAATGGACAATGCATCAAAACCCACCTGCCGTGTCGTCAAACCCGGTGCGGCCTACGATGGCAAGCAGGGCTTGAGCTATTTCGAGGGGATCGCGGCGGAAACGGTCGGATCCAAAGGCATTTGCATGCACCTCCTCACCATTCCGCCGGGCGCACGGGCGAAGGCCCATCTGCATGAAACCCACGAGACCGCCATCTACGTACTCTCCGGCTCGGCCGTCACCTGGTATGGCGACCGGTTGGAGGAATGTGCCGAACTCTCGGCCGGCGAGATGATGTATATCCCCGCCGGCGTGCCGCACCTGCCGGCGAACATTTCCGACGCGCCCTGTTCGGCGGTGATCGCCCGCACCGACCCGAACGAACAGGAAAGCGTCGTGCTGCTGCCGGAGCTTGACGGGCTGGTGGCTTGAGATTGCGCCATTCTGCGGAAAGGACATCGTTTCCCGTTCAAACCCCGCTGGCCGGAATGCCTGACCGTTCCACCTTGCGGGGCGAGGTCAGTTCCTTCCAGGTCGACAGCGCCTTGTTGACCGCCGGATAAGGCTCGCGCTTGACGAACTGGCCGTGACCTTCCTGCGTCCTGATCGCCCCGTCCTCGATCGCGACGACGCCGCGGGTCAGTGTATAACGGGGCAGGCCGGTTACTTCCTTGCCTTCGAAGACGTTGTAGTCGATCGCCGACTGCTGGCTCTTGGCCGAGATCGTCTTCGATCTGTTCGGATCGAGAACGACGATATCCGCGTCGGCTCCGACCAGGATCGCGCCCTTCCTCGGATAGATGTTGAGGATCTTTGCGATATTGGTGGAGGTCACTGCCACGAACTCGTTCATGGTGATGCGGCCGGTTGCGACGCCATGCATCCACAGCATCGGCAGCCGGTCTTCGAGGCCGCCGGTTCCATTCGGGATCTTTCTGAAATCGCCGAGACCGGTGCGCTTCTGGTCGGTCGTGAACGCGCAGTGGTCGGTCGCTACCACCTGCAGCGAACCGGAGGCGAGGCCCGCCCACAGGCTGTCCTGATGCTGCTTGCTGCGGAATGGCGGCGACATTACCCGGCGGGCCGAATGGTCCCAGTCCTTGTTGAAATATTCGCTCTCGTCCAGCGTCAGGTGCTGGATCAGCGGCTCGCCATAAACGCGCATGCCGTTCTGGCGGGCGCGGCGGATCGCTTCATGGGCCTGCTCGCAGGATGTGTGGACGACATAGAGGGGTACGCCGGCCATATCGGCGATGATGATGGCGCGGTTGGTCGCCTCGCCCTCGACGGAGGCAGGGCGGGAATAGGCATGCGCCTCGGGGCCGTTATTGCCCTCGTCCATCAGCTTGGTCTGCATGGCGGCGACGACGTCGCCGTTTTCGGCATGCACCAGCGGCAGGGCGCCAAGCTCGGCGCAACGCGAAAACGAGGCGAACATCTCGTCGTCGTTCACCATCAGCGCGCCTTTGTAGGCCATGAAATGCTTGAAGGTGTTGATGCCGTGATGCGCGACGACCGCCTTCATCTCGTTGAAGACCTGCTCGCCCCACCAGGTGACCGACATATGGAAGGAATAGTCGCAATTGGCGCGGGTCGCCTTGTTGTCCCAGCGCTTCAGCGCGTCGAGCAGCGACTGGCCGGGCTCGGGCAGGCAGAAATCGACCACCATGGTCGTGCCGCCGGCGAGCGCCGCCCGCGTGCCGCTCTCGAAGTCGTCGGCGGAATAGGTGCCCATGAACGGCATTTCGAGATGCACATGCGGATCGATGCCCCCCGGCATGACATAACAGCCCGTCGCATCCAGCGTGGTATCGCCCACAAGGTTCGGGCCGATCTCGATGATTTTGCCGCCGTCGATCTTCACGTCCGCCTTGTAGGTCAGGTCGGCCGTGACGATGGTTCCACCCTTGATGACTGTGGTCATTGTTGTTCCCCTGTTCGTTTTGGATCCCTTTCGGGGGCGATGGTATGCGTCAATCCGGTGACGTGGACGAGGGCGATTTCAATTCGGCTCATGTCGCTATCGGCCAGACGGCCGACCTGCTGGCCGATGACCTCTTTTCTGACCGGCGTGATCTTCTCGACCATGACCTGAGACAGATGTTGGAGCCCGTTCTGAGCACTGGGCTCGATGATCGGCCGAAGAAGCGGTGCTTCAAGCAGATGCGTCGTCAAAGGGCAGGCTAGAGCTGTCGTGTAGGTCACGAGAAACTCGTCAGCCTGAAGAATAACGGCGGGCCGAGGTTTGCCAAGTTCACCAGGAAAGACCGCGATCACGACGTCTCCTCGGCTCAACTTCACGGCTTGTCCCAATCGGCTGGGCCAACGGCTTCGATCCAGTCCTCAATGTCTTCTTTCGCATCCGCTTCTGCGATCCGGCGCATTTCTTCCTCCGCCTGTCGGCGGAAAGCTTCGTGGGTGAGGTCCGGTACCCAGATCTCAATCGGCCGATATCCCTGGCGGATCAGTTCGGCTCGTTCTTCGGGTGATATTTCCCTTGGTCGTCCCATTGTCCGTTTCCTGTCTCAAGGTTGGCGGTTGCAATGCTACTCCACAATCTCCGCCGTCTCCAGCACGGCATGGAACAGCACATCCGCCCCCGCCGCCGCCCATTCCTTGGAAATCTCTTCCGCTTCGTTGTGCGAAAGCCCGCCGACGCAGGGGCACATGATCATCGTCGAGGGGGCCACCTTGGCGGCCCAGCAGGCGTCGTGGCCGGCGCCGGAGATGATGTTCATATGGCTGTAGCCGAGCTTTTCTGCCGCTTCTCGGACACGGCCGACTAGGACCGGATCGAAGGTCACCGGATCGAAATGGCCGACCGCCTCGACAGAACAGCCGACGCCGAGCGGCTCGCAGATTTCGGCCGCCTGTTTCTCGATCGTCGCCCGCATGCGGTCCAGCTTTTCCTGGGAGGGCGTGCGGATGTCGACGGTGAAGACCACTTTGCCCGGCAAAACGTTGCGGGAGTTCGGCGAGAAGAACACCTGGCCGACGCCGCCGACGGCGCCCGGCTGTTCGGACATCGCCCCCGCCTGCACCATTTCGAGGATGCGGCCGAAGGCGAGTCCGGCATTGACGCGCAGGTTCATCGGCGTCGAGCCGGTATGCGCCTCGCGCCCGATCAGGGTGAATTCCAGCCACCAGAGGCCCTGACAGTGGGTGACGACGCCGATCTGCTTGTTCTCGGCCTCGAGGATCGGCCCCTGTTCGATATGGTATTCGAAATAGGCGTGCATTTTTCGCGCGCCGACCTCCTCGTCGCCGAGCCAGCCGATGCGCTTCAGCTCGTCGCCATAGGTCTTGCCGTCCGGATCCTTGCGGCCATAGGCATAGTCGATCGAATGCACGCCGGCGAACACGCCCGATGCCAGCATGGCCGGCGCAAACCGCGCGCCTTCCTCGTTCGCCCAGTTGGTGACGACGATCGGGTGCTTGGTCTTGATGCCGAGGTCGTTCATGGTGCGCACCACTTCCAGCGCGCCGAGCACGCCGAGAACGCCGTCATATTTGCCGCCGGTCGGCTGGGTGTCGAGATGGCTGCCGACATAGACTGGCAGCGCATCTGGATCGGTGCCGGCGCGGGTGGCAAACATGGTGCCCATCCTGTCGACGCCGACCGTCATCCCCTCGGCCTCGCACCACCGCTTGAAGAGATGGCGGCCTTCGCCGTCCGCATCCGTTAGCGTCTGGCGATTGTTGCCGCCGGCAATGCCGGGGCCGATCTTCGCCATGTCCATGAGCATGTCCCAGAGACGATCGCCGTTGATGCGCAAGTTCTCGCCGGGTGCTGCCACCATTTTTTAGTCCTCGCCTGTTTTACGTCCACCCGGAGCGGGCGGCATGCTTTTCGTTCCCGTCGGTCCTTCGCGCGCCACAGCACTTGAAGATCGGCATTGCGTTTATTCCGCTTGTCGCCGATAATTTGACCGCTTGGTAAAACATTACTATTTCCGCCGCGCCACTCAAGACGAAAATCAAGAAAAATCCACGGAATTTCTAAAGCGCAAACGGACGCGGAAGAGGGCAGGGACACGCATGGCCATCCCGAGGGCGGCGAAAACGCAGAGACGCACCCGCATCCAGGAAGAGAAGGAGGAGCGTATCCTCGAAGCGGCGCTCGACGTATTTTCCCAGAACGGTTTCCGCGGCGCCACGATCGATCAGATCGCCGAGGCCGCCGGCATGTCGAAACCCAATCTGCTTTATTATTTCCGCACCAAGGAAGCCATCCACCGTCACCTGATCGACCGGGTCCTGTTCACCTGGCTGGAGCCGCTGCGCGCTTTCGATGCAGAAGGCAATCCGGAATCCGAGATTCGTTCGTATATCCGCCGCAAGCTCGAAATGGCCCGCGATTTCCCGCGCGAGAGCCGGCTCTTCGCCAACGAGGTGCTGCAGGGCGCGCCGCATATCGAGGACGAGCTGAAAGGCCCTTTGAAGGCGCTGGTCGATGAAAAAGCGGAGGTGATCCGGGCCTGGGCGCGGTCCGGCAAGATTGCCAAATGCGATCCCTACCACCTGATCTTCTCGATCTGGTCGACGACCCAGCATTATGCCGACTTCGACGTGCAGGTGCGCGCCGTGCTCGGTCAGAATTATGCGGGCGAGGGGCGTTTCGAGGATGCGGCTCGGTTCTTGGAACAGCTCTTCATCGACGGGCTGCGGGCGCGCGCCTGAGCCTCTTCCCAAATCCGAAAGCGAAAAACGCCGGCGCTGAGGCCGGCGTCTTCTTATTTACCAATTGCCGAGCCTGGTATCAGGCGGCGGCGGAAGCCCGGTTGGTCGGGACTTCGGCGATCGTCTTCAGAACCTGGGAAGCGATCTGGTAGGGGTCGCCCTGGGAGTTCGGACGGCGGTCTTCCAGGTAGCCCTTGTAGTCGTTCTTGACGAACGAGTGGGGCACGCGGATCGAAGCGCCGCGGTCGGCAACACCGTAGGAGAACTTGTTCCACGGAGCCGTTTCGTGCTTGCCGGTCAGGCGCTTGTCGTTGTCCGGACCGTAGACGGCGATGTGGTCCATCAGGTTCTTGTCGAAAGCAGCCATCAGCGCTTCGAAATAGTCCTTGCCGCCGACTTCGCGCATGTACTTGGTCGAGAAGTTGCAATGCATGCCCGAGCCGTTCCAGTCGGTGTCGCCGAGCGGCTTGCAGTGGTATTCGATGTCGATGCCGTACTTTTCAGTCAGGCGCTGCAGCAGGTAGCGTGCCATCCAGATCTGGTCGGCGGCCTTCTTGGAGCCCTTGCCGAAAACCTGGAATTCCCACTGGCCCTTGGCCACTTCGGCATTGATGCCTTCGTGGTTGATGCCGGCTTCCAGGCAGAGGTCGAGATGTTCTTCGACGATTTCGCGGGCGACGTCACCAACGTTCGAGTAACCGACGCCGGTGTAATACGGACCCTGCGGAGCCGGGTAACCCTGTTCCGGGAAACCGAGCGGGCGGCCGTTCTGGTAGAAGAAGTATTCCTGCTCGAAGCCGAACCAGGCATCCTCGTCGTCGAGAATGGTTGCGCGGGCATTGGTCGCATGCGGCGTGACGCCGTCCGGCATCATGACTTCGCACATGACGAGCGCGCCGTTGGTGCGGGCCGGATCGGGATAAAGCGCAACCGGCTTCAACACGCAATCGGACGAGCGGCCTTCGGCCTGCATGGTCGACGAACCGTCGAAGCCCCACAGCGGCAGCTGTTCGAGCGTCGGGAAGGTGTCGAATTCCTTGATCTGCGTCTTGCCACGCAGGTTCGGTACCGGGGTGTACCCGTCGAGCCAGATGTACTCGAGCTTATACTTGGTCATATTTTATCTCTCAGGCCGTGACGTTCATGGTTGAGCCATCCTGAGGAAGCGGCATCGCGACGATACCGCGCCTCCGGGGTAACCAGAAGAACGCATTTCCCGTGCCAGTTTGCATCGGAGCGACGGTTTTGGATTAAAAAAGTGTGAACGAAAGGTCGCAGGCGGAGCGCTGAGAGGGACTAAAGGTCCGGTAGATCAGCACGGTCTCATGAAATCTCCGAGTTTTAAAGGTTCTATCAAGATTGCCCGGAACCGGGGTCGGTTGGCACACGTTTCCCCGCTGGAGGTTCCTGCGAGCAAAATAGATCGCCGGAACCGCGCTGCCGCTAAATTAGCGCCTAGCGCGAGTCGGAAAAATGATATAAAATCATGCAATAAGCACAAAAAATGTGCAGATTTGTGCTCTGTGCGTGTTTGGATGCACTTTTAAAGTTAGGAGACGATAGGATGGCAATTCACATCCATCGTGAGTCAGCAACGATCTATCAGTTTCCGGTCCGCCCAAGACGGCGGCTGGAGGATGGCCGGACCGCGCCGACCGGGATCCATGAGGTTGCGTTGAGTGTTGTCGATACCAATTGCTGGTATCACGACGAAGCAGTGCGGGATTCCGAGCCGAAGAACGACCAGCCGAAGCCCTGCTGACCCATAGACGACGAAAAGGCCGCGCCATTGGATGACGCGGCCCCATCCCTTCGATCTGATTTTCCTTAGAACGCGAACAGCTTCAGCATCGCGTAGCCGAAAACCGCGATGAACAGCCAGCCGAACGCGCCGAGCGCGAGCGGCCGCCAGCCTTCCGCCTTCAGCTTGCGGATATCGGTCTGCAGTCCCATGGCCGCAAGCGCCATCGACAGCAGGAAGCTGGTCGCGGTTACGAGCGTCTGGCTCACCTCTGCCGGAATGGCGACCGCGCTGTTGACCAGCATCATCCCGATAAAGCCGAGAACGAACCACGGCATGGGCGCCGAGGCCTTCGATGTACCGTCCGCGCCGGAGCGCATGGCGAGCGCCAGCGTCATGATCAGCGGCGCCAGCATGACGACCCGGGCGAGCTTGGAGATGGTGCCGAACTGGCCGGCGACATCGCCGCCCTGGAAGGCGGCGGCCACCACCTGCGCGACTTCGTGGATGGTCGAGCCGGTCCACAGGCCATAACCGCGGGCGTCGAGCCCGAGCGGGGCGGCGAGCAGCGGATAGGCAAGCATCGACAGCGACCCGAACAATGTCACGCAGGCGACCGCATAGGCGACATGCTCCTGCTTGCCGCGCACCACCGTATTGGCGGCGATGACGGCCGAGGCGCCGCAGACCGAAGTCCCAGCGGCGATCAGATCGGTCAGCGACCTGTCGACGCCCATGGCTCGCCCAACCAGCCGGATCGCCACGAAGGTGGTCACGAGCGTCAGCGCTACCATGGCAAGGCCGGTGCCGCCGAGCGAGAGGATCTGGCCTGCCGTGACCTGCAGGCCGAGCAGCACGATGCCGAAGCGCAGGATACGCTTCAGCGAAAAGCCGATGCCGGGTTCGACGGCTGCCGGAACCGGCGCCAGATTGCGGATCAGCATGCCGAAAACGATCGACAGGATGAGCGGGCTCAGCGTCATCCATCCGGTCAGGTTGCGGATGGTGAGGGAGGCCGTAGCGATCGCGGCGGTCAGCAGAAGTCCGGGAAGAAGCTGGACGATAACCGGCCACTGAGCCGAGGAGGGGAGGGCGCGCTGTTCTGCGGTTGGCAGGATCGGCTTCATGATTTTTCCGCGAGTCTCTGGACTTGTCGAAAACCATTCTCTCTTTTGCAAAAACACAAATCCAATTGATAAGTTTTCTGATATCGTTCGCTAAAAGCGAATGGTTTTGAGACGATGACCCTCGATCAGCTCCGAATTTTTCTGGAAGTCGCCGCCCGCGAACATGTGACGAGGGCCGCGGAAGTGTTGAACCTGACGCAATCGGCGGTGAGCGCGGCGATCTCGGCGCTGGAGGCGCGCCATGCCGTGATTCTCTTCAACCGGGTCGGGCGGCGCATCGAGCTCACCGAAGCGGGAAAACTTTTCGTGCCGGAAGCGCGCGCCGTCTTGGAGCGGGCACAGACCGCCGAGCACGTGCTTGCCGATCTCGGCGGGTCGGCCTCGGGCATCCTGCGGATCCATGCCAGCCAGACGGTCGCGAGCTATTGGCTGCCGGCCCGGCTCGTCAGTTATCACGAGCGGTTTCCGCGCGTCGACCTGCGGCTTACCGTCGGCAATACCCAGAGCGCGGCAGAGGCGGTGCTGACCGGGGCGGCGGAACTCGCGGTCGTCGAAGGCGAGGTGTTTCTGGCCGGGCTGAAACGCCGCAAGGTGGCGGAGGACAGGCTGGTGCTGGTCGTGGGCAGCCGCCATCCCTGGGCGGACGGCCGCAAGATCCGATCGAGCGATCTTCTTGAAACCAACTGGATCATGCGCGAACAGGGATCCGGCACACGCTCGGCCTTCGAGGCACAGCTCTTCAATCTCGGCATCGAGCCGCAGTCATTGTCCGTTGTCCTTGAAATGCCGTCGAACGAAGCGGCGATGGCGGCGGTGGAGGCAGGGTTGAGCGCGACGGTGCTTTCAAGCCGGGCAGCATCGTCCCACTCCTTTTCCGGCCGGCTTCATATTGCGGATTTCCCGATGCCGCTCCGCCAGTTCTCGGCAATCTTCCATGGCGAGCGGCACGTCACCCGGGCGCTGCGCGCCATGCTCGACCTATTGAACGAGCCCGCTCCCGCTGAGCCCTCGGCCAAATCCGCCCCAGATGTCTAAGTGCTTTGTGTGAACGATAAAATTTAAGTCGTTCAGTATTTGTGAACAATACGTCTGCAATTTGCTGTCTATTCCCGGCGGCCGACTTGCACCATCTTGAGCATCAGAAGCGCGGGAACGAGCTTCGAAAGACAAGATCGAACACACAGAGGGGCTTCGAGAAACTCGGCTCCACCACATCAAGGAAGAAGACAATGACCAGAATTTCCTCCGCCATCGCCGCAGCCCTCATCGCTTCGGCTTCGTTCGGCTCTGCCGCTCTTGCCGAAGGCGACTATTACCAGGGCGTCCAGAACGCTCCTGCTGCTTCGGCCACCGTTGACCGCATCAGCACCGGCAGCATCGGCCAGAACGACAAGGTCCAGGCCGACGTCAACAGCGGCGACTATTTCGACGGCGCCAACCGCCCGAACTAACTGCAGCTCATTCAAGATACCGAAACAATTTCCGCAGGCCAGGTCGCAAACTCAAAGCCGCGGGTAACTCTGAAGGGACTACCACCATGACCAAGATCACTTCCGCAATCGCTGCAGCTCTCATCGCTTCGGCTTCCTTCGCTTCCGCCGCTCTCGCTGAAGGCGACTATTATGAAGGCGCCTCCAAGGCTTCCGCCACCGTCGATCAGGTTCAGACCGGCAGCATCGGCCAGAAGGTCGAAGCCCGGAAGGTTAACATTCAGGCCGACGTCAACAGCGGCGACTATTTCGACGGCGCAAACCGCCCGAACTGATCGCCCTGAACTCATTGCAGGCATCCAGTACGAAGAAGGCCCGGCCAACCCGCCGGGCCTCTTTGTTTCCGTACTCATTCTTTAGATAATTCGCATATTGCGGGCGTTGTGTTATAATTGCGGACCGAAAGAAGTCTTGGGAGGTAAAACCCATGGAGAGACTGCTTTTTAGGAACCTGCGACCGCTGTATGGCTGGCTTTTCATTGTCGCCTGGTTCGCCATTCTCGTGCTGATGACCTGGGTTTTCCTCCGTGACAGCGGCATCGCCCAGGAACCGTTCAGGGCTCTCACTATCGCTTTTTTCTGGGGCCTCGGCTGCTGGCTGGCATTCGGAGCACTCACACGGCCGATCGTCTCGGTCCGGCAGAAGAGCGACGGCAGCTGGATCGTTATTCGCCGCTGGCCCTGGACCCATGACGAGGAGCGCATCGATCCCGATCGCCTGCCGGCTCCGACCATCGACGCGGAAAGCGACGGCGAGGGAGGCATGCACTACCGCTGCCTTCTGAAGACGCCGGAACACGGCTCCGTGGAATTCAGCGAGCACCTCAAGCTGGACAAGGCCGCCCTCGCGCGCGATCGCATGGCCTTCCTGATCAGGAGCGCCAGAACCAGAACGCCGAGAAACACTCCGCCCCTTCCAGGCTCGCGTTAGGCCGCCCGGTTCCAAGGCATGCGCTGAAGCAGGAGGGCGAGGCCGCACCAACCGCTGAAGCCCGCAAAGGCGAGCATGAAGCCGAAAAATCCGGCCAACGCGAAAGCAGGCGTCAGGCCAAGAAACCCAAGAGCCACGGAAAGCAGCACGAGGCTCCCGACGATCATCTGCACCTGGCGAAAGATCGATGGCCTACCTTTACCTTTGGCGAGCCCGACGACAGGCAAACCTACCTGTTTCCATGCGGTGATGCCGCCTTCGAGATTGTAGATCCGGTGAGCCGGCAAGATATCCTCGAGTTTACGGCAGGCCTGTTCGCCGCGTCCGCCTTTCAGGCAATGGACAACGATCCTTCGGTTTTCCGGGACCTTCAGGTTCTGCCGCAGGTCGCCCACGGTACCAAGAGGCAGCGAGGCGGCGGCGGCAATATGCTCGGCCCGGAACTCGTCCGGCTCGCGCACGTCGATCAGGATCGCATCGCCCGCGGCTAACCAGTCGGCTGCCTGCGTCGCGGATACGGTTCTCGTGGTTTCGGTGCTCATCTCATTTTCCCTTGCAGAAATGCTGATAGAGGATGCCCATCAGTTCGCTGACGGCCGGATGGTCGATGAAATAGAAAAGCGTGCGGTGTTCCCGCCGGAAGTCGACGATGCCTTCTTCCTTCAGCTTGGCCAGATGCTGCGACATCGAGGTCGGCGCGATGTCGGTCGCCTCGATCAGCTGAGCGACATTGCGCTCGCCCTCCGCCAGCGCACAGAGCACCAGCAGCCGGTGGGAATTGGCCAGGCCCTTGAGGAAGTTCGCCACTTCCTCGGCCTTCGCGGGCATTTCGTCGGTCAGATCCATGGGTGCTCTTTACAGTTCATGTTTTTCTTATATCATAAAAATATGAATTGTAAAGATTGCAGGAGGCCGAAATGACGAAAGACTATCGCCAGATCACCAGGGACATATCCGCTTACACCGCCGAGATGCGGAAGCTGACGCCCGACGCGATGCAAGGGTTTTATGCTTTGTCGAAGGGGGCCGGCGCCGATGGCGCGCTGGACAGGAAGACGAAGGAACTGATTGCGCTCGCGATCGGTATCACCCCGCGGTGCGATGGCTGCGTCGGCTTCCATACCAAGGCGTTACACGGACTCGGCGCTACGCGGCAGGAGATTGCCGAAGTGGCGGCGATGGGCGCCTATATGGGTGGCGGTCCCGCGCTGATATATGCAGCCGACACGGTGCGCGCCTGGGATCAGTTTTCAGAAGTGGCGTGAAAGGGAAGGCGGCCGGGCCGCCCTCCTGTCTCCGTGCCATTTTACTCCGCGGCCTGCCTTGCCATCGGGTTGTTCGGATGCTGCGTCCAGTTGGCGTAGGTCGGGTCGACCACCTTGCCGGTGCGCTTGTCGAGTTCGCCGGCGGGCAGGGCTTCCATGGTGATGCAGTTCTCGACGGGACAGACGTTGACGCAGAGATTGCAACCGACGCATTCCTCTTCCATTACCTCGAAATGGCGCACGCCATCGACCATGCTGGTGATCGCCTGGTGCGAGGTGTCCTCGCAGGCGATGTGGCAACGGCCGCACTTGATGCAGGCGTCCTGGTCGATATGCGCCTTGGCGATGTAGTTGAGGTTGAGATATTGCCAGTCGGTGACGTTGGGGACCGCGCGACAGATGATGTCGTCAAGCGACTGGTGGCCCTTTTCATCCATCCAGTCGGAGAGGCCGGTGATCATTTCCTCAACGATCTTGAAACCGTAGGTCATCGCTGCGGTGCAGACCTGCACGTTGCCGGCGCCGAGCGCCAGAAACTCGGCTGCGTCCCGCCAGGTGGTGATGCCGCCGATGCCGGAGATCGGCAGGCCGTAGGTCTCCGGATCGCGGGCGATTTCGGCGACCATGTTGAGCGCGATCGGCTTGACCGCCGGGCCGCAATAACCGCCATGGCTGCCCTTGCCGCCGACCGACGGGTTGGGCGAGAAGGTGTCGAGATCAACGGAGATGATCGAAGAGATCGTGTTGATCAGCGAGACGGCATCCGTGCCGCCGCGCTTGGCGGCGCGGGCAGGGTGGCGGATATCGCTGATATTGGGCGTTAGCTTGGTGATGACGGGCATGCGGGTATACTGCTTGCACCAGCGCACCACCATTTCGATATATTCAGGCACCTGGCCGACCGCGGAACCCATGCCACGTTCGGACATGCCATGCGGACAGCCGAAATTGAGCTCGATGCCGTCCACTTCGGTCTCTTCCACCAGCGGCAGGATCGCCTTCCAGGCCTGTTCCTCGCAGGGAACCATGATCGAGGCGACGATCGCCCGGTCCGGCCAGTTCTTCTTCACTTCCTTCATTTCGCGAAGGTTGGTGTAGAGGTCGCGGTCGGTGATCAGCTCGATATTGTTGAGACCCAGAAGGCGACGGTCGGCGCCCCAGATGGCGCCGTAGCGCGGGCCGTTGACGTTGACGACCGGCGGGCCTTCCTCGCCGAGCGTCTTCCAGACCACGCCGCCCCAGCCCGCCTTGAAGGCGCGCTCGACATTGTAGGCCTTGTCGGTCGGCGGCGCCGACGCCAGCCAGAACGGGTTGGGGGATTTGATGCCGACGAAATTGTTGCGGATATCAGCCATGATCGTTCTCCCCTCAAGCCACTGCGGTTGCCGGCTGCGCTGCGGCAGCCAGGGCTTTTGCGATGCTTTCTGCGGCGTCGCGCCCTTGCGCGACGGCCGAGACGGTCAGGTCCTCGCCGGTGCCGATGCAATCGCCGCCGGCCCAGACGCCCTCGATCGAGGTGCGGCCTTCCGGATCGACCACGATCTTGCCCTTCTCGAACTGCAGCGCGCCGAGGCCCGAGGCGGAGAAGGTCTGGCCGATCGCCTTGAAAATCTGGTCGGCGGCGATGATGCCGGTCTCGCCGGTGCCGATCAGCTTGCCGTCGCGGATCGCGGTATATTCCACCTCGATGCCGGCGACCTTGCCGTCTTTGTCGATGATCGATTTCGGCGCCAGCCAGTGGCGGATGATGACACCGTTGGCGGTCGCCAGATCCTGCTCGTAGGGCGAGGCGTTCATGTTCTCCTTGCCGCGGCGATAGCAGATCGTCACCTCTTCGGCGCCGAGCAGCTTCGACTGGATGGCGGCGTCGATGGCGGTCATGCCGCCGCCGAGGACGACGACGCGCCGGCCGACCGGCAGTACGCTCTTGTCCTTTGCCTGGCGAAGGGCGGCGATGAAATCCACCGCATCCTCTACGCCCACAAGCGCTTCGCCCTCGATGCCGAGGCCGTTGACGCCTGCAAGGCCCATGCCGAGGAAAACGGCGTCATATTTGGCGGAGAGGTCGGACAGCGAGAAATCGCGGCCGAGCGCCTGGCCGTTGACGATCTCGATGCCGCCGATCGCGGTGACGTAGTCCACTTCGCGGGCGGCGAAGTCGTCGACCGCCTTATAGGTGGCGATGCCGTATTCGTTAAGGCCGCCGGCCTTTTCGCGGGCCTCGAGAATGGTGACGGAATGGCCGTGCATGGCCAAGCGATGTGCGGCGGCGAGCCCTGCCGGACCGGCGCCGACGACCGCAATCGTCTTGCCGGTCGGAGCCTTGCGGCTATAGAACTGCCGGCCCTGTTCCATGGCGATGTCGGTGGAGTAACGCTGCAGCTTGCCGATCTCGACAGGCTTGTCCTCGGCCGTGTTGCGAACGCAGGCCTGCTCGCAGAGCGTTTCGGTGGGACAGACGCGGGCGCACATGCCGCCCAGAATATTCTGGTCGAAGATGGTCTTGGCCGAACCGATCGGATTGCCCGTCTGTATCTGCCGGATGAACAGCGGGATATCGATGGAGGTGGGACAGGCCGTCATGCACGGCGCGTCGTAGCAGAAATAACAGCGATCGGATTCGACCAGCGCCTCGTGCCTGTCGAGACGCGGGTGGAGATCGGCGAAATTCGCCTCATAATCGGCAGCGGCGAGGCGGCCAGCCTCGATCCCGGCCTTACCGTTTCCCAGTCGTTCCATCCTTAAGTTCCCTCTTTTATGGATTCATGGACAACTATTGGGCAAAAGGTACCACAGCATAAAAATTTATCAAACGGTAAATTTTTGGAAATGGCGGGGCCGTATCAGGGCGCCCGATATATCATGATAAAAAGAGTCCACTTTAATCTTTACTCTGAAAATCAACTTTAATATGGTGCCGGCCATCGAGGAACTGCGGTTCAGCAGAATCGGCGGCGAGGGGCATATGGCCAAGAAGCAGAAGCACAAGAACGGCAATTCCGGCGCGGCACCGAAAGGCGCCGAAACGCGGGGGCCGGCTGTCACCGACGTCCGCAGCTTTCTCTACGTCGGCGGCCGTGATTGTCAGGTGGCGCACCTGCGGGAGATCGCCAGCAATTTCGGCGCGGAACTTATCCACCACGACGGCGGTTTGCGTGAAGCGGTTTCCCGTATCGATACCGTGCTGCCCTCGGTCGACTGCGTCTTCTGCCCCATCGACTGTATCAGCCACGATGCGTGTCTGAGGGTGAAGACCGGCTGCAAGAAGTTCGGTGTCGCCTTCGTACCGCTTCGCAACGGCTCCAAATCCAGTCTGGAGCGGGCGCTTCAGACCATGAAGGAACGCAATGATGAACGAAGAACCTCGTGACGCCAGCCTTTTCATCGGCCTGCACAAGCTTGCCGAACAGAACGGCGACGGGCTGGTGCCGGAACTTTACGCGCTGCTGACGAGGCGAGCCGAGGCGGCTGCGGATATGACCAATGTGGTGGTGCTGCCGAAAGTCGATCGGACGCGCTCAGTGGATATTGTCGAGATCGAGGGCGCAAAGGTCCTGACGTTTAAGCGGTAGGCTCAGTTGGCGGTCCACCTCTTTTCTCTGTGGAGAAGAGACCGAGAAGCCTTAAACCTCTCGCACCCTGAAAAACGCCCCGGCCGCCACAATCAGCCAGCCTAGCATCATCCCCGTTCCACCCACCGGCGCGGCGAGCGGAAACAGCCGGTCGCCGAGATAGTGGCGCGAGACGAGGTCGCCCGCAAAGATGATTGTGCCGAGACCCAGCACGAGCGCGGCAAGCGTGGCCGTGCGAAAATACCGGTAACCGAGATAGAGTCCCAGCAGGACCGGCGCATGCGCCAGACACATGGTCGAGGCGGAGCCGAGGAAAACCGTGTCGCCGCCGTGGCTGGCCGCTGCCGCCAGAGCTACGCCGGCCGCGCCCATAAGGCCGCTCACAAACAGAATCAACGGCCTGAAATTGCCGAGTCTTTCCAACGGCCTATTCCCTGTTCTGCATATGGAAGGCAAGCCGCTCGATCGGAGGCCAGATGATGTCGCGCAGTTTCGGATTTTCGATCGTCTCGTCCATGGCGCGGCGGAAACAGAGCATCCATTCGTCGCGTTCGAGAGGTCCGATCGCCGCCGCGAAATGGCGCGAGCGCAGCCGCGGGTGGCCGTGTTTTTCCACATAGACTGGTGGGCCGCCCAGATAGCCGGTCAGATAATCGTAGAGTTTCGCTTCGCTGCCATCGAGGCTCGGCGGATGGACGGCGCGGCAATGGGCCGCTTCCGGCAGCGTGTCCATCAGCTCGTAGAAGCGCCTGACCAGCGCCCGCACCGTCGCGTCGCCGCCGATCGCCTCGTAAAGTGTGATGGTTTCGTCCGCCATGCCCGCCCGGCTCGCTCGTTCTGATCGTTCCAGACCGTGTTACCGATCCGTGCCCGAGCGGGCAAGCGCCACGGCGTCGCAGAGACGGGCCGCCGCCTTCTTACGTGGCCATGCGCGGCGCGCGAATACGCCGTTGGTTACTCCGATCCCGCGTCCACGTCCTTCGCATCGGGCTCAGGCAGCGAGCCGGCACCGGGCGTCTTCTCCCTGTCGATCAGACGCTCTTTGGGATGCAGGCCGGACGAAGGGTGTTTTGCCGTCCTCACCGGTCTTCCCCTGTGCTCGATGACTTCCTGTGCAGTCCGTTCTTCAGGCATTTTGGTCCTCCGTGTTGGGGTTTCAGAAAAGCCAACGTTGGGGGAGGAGAGGAGTTCCAAGAAGCAGGACTGCCAACAGCCTGCCGATTTAGCAACGGGACGCGGCCTACTCTGAAAGAGATAAGGCGGAACCGGGAGAGAGCCCGGTTCCGCCTCTGCGCTACCCTTGATCAGCGGCGGGCTTCAAAGGGCGGGCGCAATTCTGTCTGGCAGTCACGCCACCTTCATGGCGCCGGGGCCGGGCGTGGCGCCGGGCGGCACCTTGCCGAGGATGATCATCCCGAGCACCTCGTCCTTGGTGACGTCCCCGGTGCGGGCATGGCCGACCACCTTGCCGTTCTTCATCACGAAGACGCGGTCGGCGAGGTCGAAGACGTCGTGGATGTCGTGGCTGATCAGGAAGATGCCGATGCCTTCCCGCTTCAGCTGCTTGATGAGGTCGCCGACCTGCGCCGTTTCCTGCGGTCCGAGCGCTGCCGTCGGCTCGTCCATGATCAGGATGCGGGCGTCGAACAGGATGGCGCGGGCGATCGCCACCGACTGCCGCTGGCCGCCGGACAGCGCCTTCACAGGCTCCTTGAACCGCTTGAAATTGGGGTTGAGGCGGCCCATCACCTCGCGGGCGCTGGCCTCCATGGCCACGTCGTCGAGCGTGCCCCATTTTGTCTGCAGCTCGCGGCCGAGATAGAGGTTGGCTGCGGCATCGACATTGTCGGCGACGGCGAGCGTCTGGTAGATCGTCTCGATGCCGTATTTCTTGGCGTCGCGCGGGTTGCGGATGTCAACGGTCTCGCCGTTGATCATGATGTCACCGTTGTCGCGCTTGTAGGCGCCCGACAGGATCTTGATCAGCGTCGATTTGCCGGCGCCGTTATGGCCGAGCAGGGCCACGACCTCGCCGGGGAAAAGATCGACCGAGGCATTCTCGACAGCATGGATCCCGCCGAAGGAGATGGAAATGTTCTTCATTTCCACGAGCGGAGTGGTTTGTTCCGTCACGATGAAAACTCCTGTTATTTGGCGCGAGAGCGATAGACGGTGTCGAGCCAGACGGCTGTGACAAGCACCATGCCGACGACGATGCGCTGGAACGGCGAGTCGATGCCGAGCAGCACCATGCCGGATTGAAGCGACTGCATGACGAGCGCGCCGAGCATGGCGCCGGCGATCGAGCCCATGCCACCGGCAAGCGAGGTGCCGCCGATAACGGCTGCGGCGATCGTATAGAGCTCGTCGAGTTCCCCTTGCGCATTGGTTGCGGCGTTGAGGCGGGCGGTGGAGATCGCCGCGGCGATGGCGCAGAGCACACCCATCAGCGCGAAGATCTTGACCGTCACCCAGCGGGTCTTGATGCCCGCGAGTTCCGCGGCTTCGGGATTGCCGCCGATCGCGAAGACATAGCGGCCGAAGCGCAGGCGGGTGGCGATGAAGGTCATGACGATGCCGACCGCGATTGCCATCAGCACAGGGATAGCGATCCCTTGCGAGATCAGCAGACCGCCTTCAGGCCAGGGAATGTTGTTTGCCTCGGCGTAACGGCGGGCGATGGCGATCGGCCAGTAATAATCATTGGCGACCGAGACCGCGCCAAGCACGACGATGCAGCCGAGCGCGACCAGCACGTATTCGGCCCAGATCGGCCGGCGCGGGAAGGAGAAGCGCTTGCGCTGGCGGCGGGCGTTGATGATCGCCGCGATGATGGCGAGACAGGCGATGATGCCGACGACCCAGCTCCAGGTGGCGCCGATCGAGCCTTCGGTGCCGCCGCCCATCAGGCGGAAGTTGACGTCCATCGGCGCAACGGTCTGGCCGCTCGTCACGAACCAGGTGGCGCCACGCCAGATGAGCAGGCCGCCGAGCGTCACGATGAACGAGGGCACGCCGAGAAAGGCGATGATGGAGCCCTGCAGCGTACCGATCAGCGCTCCGATGGCGATGCCGCCGGCCAGCGTGATGATCCAGATCGCCGGGTGGTTGAAGCCGAACAGCTCCGGCAGAAGCCTTGCCTGCAGCACCCCCATGACCATGCCGGTGAAACCGAGGATCGAGCCGACCGAAAGGTCGATGTTGCGGGTGACGATGACAAGCACCATGCCGGTCGCCATGACGGCGACCGATGCGGTCTGTACCGAGAGGTTCCAGAGGTTGCGCGGCGTCAGGAAAAGGCCGCCCGTCAGGATATGGAACCCGACCCAGATGATCAGCAGCGCGCCGATCATGCCGAGCATACGCGTGTCGATCTCGGTCGCGCGGAAGAAGCGGGCAACGAAACTGCCTTCCGCCTGTCCTGCCGCTCCCGATGTCTTGGAATTCGTTGTGGACTGTATCGTCTCGGCCATTTTTTGCCGTTCCCCACTTTTGCGAGGCGCTGCGGTTCGAAAAAATCGAGCCGGACCGCGCCTGCGCGACGTTCAGCCGCCGGGTAATCCTTCGTGCGGCCGCGCCATCTTACGCCGAAAACCGACGCCGCGGCAGAAGTGCTGCGGCGTCGGTGAGTTTATCGTCTGCGGACAGCCATGCGTTACTTGCAGGCAGCCACTGCGCCGGCCTTGACGCCCTGGCAGGCTTCAGCCTTGCTGATCCAGCCTGCTTCGATGACGACGTTCAGGTTGTCCTTGGTGATTGCCTGCGGCTTCAGGAAGACCGACTGCATCTTCACCTTCTTCGGACCGCCTTCGAAGGTCTGGACGCCCTTGATTTCGGTCAGCTTCTTGCCGCCGGCAAGTGCCAGAGCGATTTCAGCGGCGTTCTTGCCGAGTTCGCGCGAGTCCTTCCAGACGGATACCGTCTGGGTGCCGAGAGCCACGCGGTTCAGAGCCGCCTTGTCGGCGTCCTGGCCGGAAACCGGAACCGAGCCTGCCAAGCCCTGGGCGTCGAGCGCCGCGATCGCACCGCCGGCAGTGCCGTCGTTGGATGCGACGACCGCGTCGACCTTGTTGTTGTTCTTGGTCAGGAACTGTTCCATGTTCTTCTGGGCGTTTTCGGGCTTCCAGCCGTCGGTATAGGCTTCGCCGACATTCTTGATCTTGCCGCCGTCGATCGCAGCCTTCAGCACTTCCATCTGGCCGGCGAACAGGAAGTCCGCGTTCGGATCGGAAGAAGAGCCCTTGATGAAGACGTAGTTGCCTTCAGGCTTCGCCTTAAAGACGCCCTGCGCCTGCAGGCGGCCGACTTCCTTGTTGTCGAAGGTGATGTAGAACGCAGCCGGATTTTCGATCAGGCGGTCGTAACCGACGACCGGAATGCCTTCGGCTGCTGCCTTTTCGACAGCCGGGCCGATGGCGCTCGAATCCTGCGCCAGAACGATCAGCGCGTTGGCGCCCTGGGAGATCAGCGACTCGACGTCGGTGAGCTGCTTTGCGGCGGACGACTGGGCATCAGCGGAAATATACTTGGCACCGGCAGCCGTAAGTGCCTTCTTGATGGCAGCTTCGTCGGTCTTCCAACGCTCTTCCTGGAAGTTCGACCAGGAAACGCCGACGACGAGATTGGCCGCCATGGTGGCGGAATGCATGGAAACGAGGATGGCCGCGCCGGCCATCAGCTTTACGAATGATCTCATAATGTCCTCCCGAGTGACGGCGGATGGGCGCTAGCCTCCGTGCTCTCCCCCCGCCAGATAATCTGCCGGAGAAAGCGTCAAAGCTTTTTTCTCGACAGTCGAGAAATTAGATGTCAGAGATTCCGTGGGCTGTCAATCGGCACTTGTGGAGGGCGAGGCACTGCCGTATCGACAGATGGAGTGAGGGAGGCGGCAGGCGGAATGCTGGCGAAATCGAGCACGGAATTGGTCCGGCAGCAGAACAGCGCGCTCGTGCTGTCTGCGCTGCGTCGCCATGGCCGGCTCGCGCACACGGAAATCTCGGATGCCACCGGGTTGGCGTCGGCGACAATCTCCTCGATCACCGCCGATCTGGAACGCGCCCGCATCATCGAAAAGAGCGAGCAGCAGGCGACTGTCGGCCGTGGGCGGCCGCGCGTGCTGTTCAGCCAGCGGCGCAATTGCGGCTATCTCATCACCGTCATCATCTCGTCGGACCTGATCCAGTATTCGCTGGTCGATTATGCCGGAACACTGCTCGACCGGTTCAGCGAACCGCGCGGGGAGGGCGGCACGGCGGCCTTTCTCGCGGCCATCTCGGCGGGGCTCGAACGGGCCGTCGAACGCTCCCGCATCGATCGCGGCAGCGTTCTGCTCGTTTCGGTCAGCAGCAAGGGACTGGCGCATCCGAGCGATCCGGTGCTTGTCTGGTCGCCGGTCTTCGGTTCCCAGCCCGTGGATTTTGCCGCGGCACTCAAAGACGGCTGGCAGGCCAAGGTCATCCTCAACAATGAGACGCTGCTGGTCGCCGGCGCGCTGCTCGAACGCCAGGTGAAGACGCAAGGCGGCGGTGAGCCTGTTCTCGCCGCGCTCTCGCTCGGCCACAGCATCGGGCTCGGGATTGCGCGACGGATCGCTGGCGGGGTTCCGGAAATCTCGGCGCCCAATTTCGGGCACATGCTGCATATGCCGAACGGCGGGCTTTGTCGTTGCGGTGCGCGCGGCTGCGTCGAGGCCTATGCCGGTTTCTACGCCATTTTGCGCGCTGCCTTCGAAGTGCCGGTGGATACGATCCCGGCGAAATTCGTGCCGGTCAGCGAAATCGACAAGATCGCCGTCCGCGCCCGGCAAGGCAATCGCATGGCGCAGCTCGCGTTCCGCAATGCGGGCGCCGCTTTGGGCTATGGCCTCTCGCGGCTGCTCAGCCTGCATGGCCACATGCCGGTCTTCATCACCGGTCCCGGCACCCGCTATCAAGATTTGCTGCAGGCGGGCATCGAGGAGGGACTGGCGCAGACGCATGTGGTGCGGCTCGGCGGCATGCCGGGCCTGACCATCGTGCCGGACGAACCCTCGCTGGTGTTCGAGGGGCATCTCAATCTTGCATTTTCGATCGTCGACCAGGATATCATCGGTTCGCGCCAGAGCATGCAGGCCGCCGGGGAATGACCGATTGCGAGTGACTGGTGGCAAAACGACTGGCCGGGAGTGAAGACCATGATCGATCCGAACCATCCCTTTTACGAGCCGCTTTGGCGCCGGGTATTGATCCCGGCGGTTTGCGCCGCCTGGGCGATTTTCGAACTGGTCGCCGGAGAACCCTTCTGGGCGATCATCGTCGGCGCCATGGGCGCTTACGCCGGCTACAAGTTGTTCATCGAAAAGAAAAAGCCGCCGGTCGAGAAGCCCGCCGACGACCCGCAGGACTAAACTTTCCTAGCGCCAGAAGAGACCCTTGATCGCGGTGTCGATCAGGAAATTGGCGGTCTTCATGCGGGTGTTGGCGTTTTCCCGCAATTCCGGGGCGACGCCATCTGGATGGTTGGCCTTGGCGAAATGCCGTCGTTTCTCGCCGAGCGTCGCCTCGGTATCGGCAGCCGTGATGGCAAGCTCCGCAGCGATTTCCTCGGTCGTCAGCCGCAGCAGATGGGCGGGAATGATCGGCGGCGGCAGATCTTGCGGTTCATCTTCCGCCCGCATCGATTCGATTTCGATCTCGGCCACGTCGGGAAGGAAGGCGAAATAGGCTTCGGTCCCGGTTGCGGTCACCACTGGACCGTCATCCGTCGGCGCGACGAAACCCATGCCGAGCCCCTTGATGCGGAAGCCCGTGCCTGCCTCTTCGCTCTCGTCTTCGCCGTGCTCCTGCTTCAGCCGCGTCAGCACCGACTGGAAGACCGATTGCCCAAACAGCATTCGCCACCTCTTTTATGGGGCGGGACTAGACCATGCGGAGATGGCGTCGAGCTTGCGGACTTATTGATGTGTGATGGGATGAGCCCCGTGGGGGCTCATCGAGCCGGAAGGGTCGCTCAGCGCACGACGGGTTCGCCGTGATATCTGCGCTTCGAGGGTTTCGAGACGCCGAATCCCACTTCCATCATGAGCCGAGGGTGATATTTTGCGACCGTCCCCATGTGGAAGCCGAAGGGATCTTCGACGAACCCGTAGCCCGCCTTGCCGGTCAGGGTGACGGCGCTCTCCTCTCCGTAAAATTCGAGCACTTCTTCTGCCGGATGCCCAACCAGCAGGGTCAACTGGTGCTTCAGGCGCCGCTTGTTATGGCTGCCGCGCATATAGACATGCGGTCCCGCATCCTCATCGACATTCGACAGATAGAAAAAGAATTTCAACATCCGCCAGTCGTCGAGATCGAAATGAAACTTGAACGACGCACGGCTGAGGTCGCTCTCCGAAGCGGATTGAGTGGGAAAGCTCCACCACGTCCGCGTGGTGATCAGCTTGGCCTCACCGCCCAGATAGTGGCGTGCGATATCCAGAAGAAGAGGATCCTGCTGCACCGCGACCGCCGCCTCGCAACTGGCGATCCTTTCGAAATGGTGGCCGCTCAGGATCGCTCGACCGAATCGGCGTTCCGCTTCCGCATGTTCGTCCGCCCGGAATTCGAGTTTCCGCTCGAAATTGCCGAAGCAAGGGGTTTCGGATGCAAAACGGGCGATCTCCTGCCGAATCGGATCGGGAAGGATGAGGCCGGTGAAGATCCCGCTTCGTCTGAGTTCGTCCGCAACCTTATCGGCTTCGATGTCGCCGAACATCGACGTCGCCACCGGCGCAGATTTCGAGACGCGCCGGGCAGTCAGCCAATGGGCTCGCCTGAACGGAATTGTCCGGGCCAAAAGGAACATGGGAAGCCAAGCCGGGTTTTCCCGCAGGTCGGTGAAATAGGTGGGCAGGCGTGCGGCCATTCGCCGGAAAGTTCCGCCATGGCGCGCGATGGATTCGAGATCCTGCGGCTTGGTTTTGGACGTCTCAAGCATCTGGTATCCTCATTCAGGCATGGCATTGCCATGCGTTTCGGTAACCCGCAGCCCCGCGCATCGTAGGCAGCAATAGTCCATGCCGCAATGCAGCATAGATTGCCGCCTCCGGAATCTTCAACCCTTGAACTGCTTGTGAAATCGGGAACGCCGTCCGTGGTTAACAAACCATTGCGCCGCACAACGGTGTGAGCCGGTGATTTTACGGCTGGCCGAGAACGTCTGCTATGCCGGACAGCCCCCCCGCTCCCGAAGCGCCTCTCACCCCTGGGACTGCGTCTGGCCCTGCTGGCTTTGGCTTTGCGCCACCGTCAGCGAAACCTTGAGGTTTTCGCTGGCCGGACCGAGGCGCATGCCGGAGACGGGCGCACAGTCGCGGTAGCAGAGGCCGGAGGCGACCCGCACGTAGCTGTCGTTCGGGCAGATCTTGTTCGACGTGTCGAAGCCGACCCAGCCGAGGCCCGGCAGATGCACTTCCGCCCACGCATGGGTAGCGGCCTGTTCGGTCTCGCCTTCCATCAGCAGGTAGCCGGAAATGTAGCGCGCCGGGATATCCAGCAGGCGGGCGGCAGTGATGAAGATATGGGTGTGGTCCTGACAGACGCCGGTCTTTGCCTCCAGCGCCTGTTCGGCGGTCGTCTGGGTGCCGGTCGCGCCCGGCACATAGGTGACGGTCTCGTGGATCTTCTCCATTAGGGCGTGCATCCTGGCAAGCTCGCTGTCGCCCTCGAGGCTTTTGGCAAGCTCGCGGATGAGCTTGCCGGGTTTGGTCAGCGCCGTCTCGCGCAGGAACAGCCAGAGCGGGCAGAAGCCCTGGTGCGGACCGAAGACGCCGGCGCGGTCCTGGGTCTCCACCTCGCCGGACGCGGTGATGCGGATCGTGTGCTCGGTGCCTTCGGTGGAGACCAGTTCGACGCGGTTGCCGAACTGGTCGGCATAACCTGCCTCGATCTTGGCGCCATCGACGGTGATCGACCAGTTGATGACTTTCTGGCCGGGCCCGTCGATCGGCGTCAGTCTGAGCCGTTGCAGCGAATAGGGCACCGGCTCGTCATAGAGATATTCGGTCGTATGGGAAATCTTCAGCCGCATGTGCGGTAAATCCTGTGCCTGTTGGCTTTACTGGTAAAAGCGGTAGCCGTCGGAGATTTCGGCGCTGAGCTGGTTGTTGCGGCTGACGAAATCCTCCAGGAATTCGTGCAGGCCCTGGTCCATGATGTCAGAAATTGAGCCGCGCTTCAGGGTCGAGCGGATTGCCGCCGCCGTCTCGTGCGCCTTCAGCCGCTCATCATAGGTTTGCGCCAGATAATCGAGATTGTTGGTGATCTTCTCGTAGCAGTAAGCCAGCGAGCGTGGCATCTGGACTTTCAGGATCAGGAAATCGGCGATGTTGGCCGACTGATATTCGCCGTCATAGACCCAGCCGTAGGAACGGTGGGCGGAGACCGAGCGCAGTATCGATTCCCATTGGTAGTTGTCGAGCTTCGAGCCGACCTGGCTGATCGCCGGCAGCAGCACGTAATATTTCACGTCGAGGATGCGGCTGGTGTTATCGGCGCGTTCGATGAAGGTGCCGATGCGCGAGAAATTGTAGAGGTCGTTTCTCAGCATCGAACCGTGGAAGGCGCCACGGATCAGGCCGCAGCGGTGCTTGATGACGTCGATCAGCTCGGGCAGGTCGGTCGCCTTCTGCTTGCGGGCAAGCCGGGCTTTGAGGTCGATCCAGCATTCGTTGGTCGCCTCCCAGGTCTCGCGGGTCAGCGCCGTGCGCACCATGCGGGCGTTGTTGCGTCCGAACTCGATGCAGGACATGACGCTCGACGGGTTGGCCTGGTCGCGCAGCAGGTAATCGATGGCGTCCGCCGCCGTCAGTTCGGTGTGCACTTCCGAATAGGCTTCGCGCACGCCCGCACTTTCGAGCACGCCGTGCCAGTCCTCGTCGGAGGAGCCGGCGCGGGTCAGCGACACGCGCAGGCCGGCATCGACGAGGCGGGCGATATTTTCTGCCCGCTCGATATAGCGGAACATCCAGTAAAGGCCGTTTGCAGTTCTTCCGAGCATGTCTCTACGACCTCAATCTTCCAGTACCCAGGTGTCCTTGGTGCCGCCGCCCTGGCTGGAATTGACCACCAGCGACCCCTGTTTCAGGGCCACGCGGGTCAAGCCGCCGGGGATGATCTTCACCTTGTCGGAAACGAGCACATAGGGACGCAGGTCGACGTGGCGGGGGGCAATCCCCTTGTTGACGAAGATCGGCACGGTGGACAGCGCCAGCGTCGGCTGGGCGATGTAGTTGTCGGGCCTAGCCGCCAGCTTCTCGGCAAAGTCGGTGCGCTCCTTCTTGCTCGCCGTCGGGCCGACCAGCATGCCGTAGCCGCCGGACCCGTGCACTTCCTTGATGACCAGTTCTTCGATGTGCTCCAGCACGTATTTGAGGCTGTCAGGCTCGGAACAGCGCCAAGTAGGCACGTTTTCGAGCAGCGCCTTGCGGCCGGTATAAAATTCGACGATCTCGGGCATGTAGGAATAGATCGCCTTGTCGTCGCAGATGCCGGTGCCGGGCGCATTGGCGATGGTGATGTTGCCGGCGCGATAGACGTCCATGATGCCGGGAATGCCGAGCGCCGAATCGGCGCGGAAAGTCATCGGATCGAGGAAGTCGTCGTCGACGCGGCGGTAGAGGACGTCGATTGCCTCGTAGCCCCGTGTGGTGCGCATCTTGACGCGGCCGTCGATGACGCGCAGGTCGCCGCCCTCGACGAGCTCGACGCCCATCTGGTCGGCGAGGAACGAGTGTTCGTAATAGGCCGAGTTGAAGATGCCGGGCGTCAGTACCGCGACGCGGGGCCGGCCGTTGCAGCCGGGAGGAGCAAGCGAGGCGAGCGACTGGCGCAGCAGCCGCGGATAGTCCTCGACCCGCTGGACCTTGTTCAGCGCAAACAGTTCCGGGAACATCTGCATCATGGTTTCCCGGTTTTCCAGCATGTAGGAAACCCCGGACGGCGTGCGGGCATTGTCCTCCAGCACGTAGAACTGGTCCTCGCCGGTACGCACGATATCGGTGCCGACGATGTGGGTGTAGACGCCGCCGGGCGGCTTGAAGCCGATCATTTCGGGGAGGAAGGTGACGTTCCTCTCGATCAGCGCGCGGGGAATGCGGCCGGCCTTGATGATCTCCTGCTTGTGGTAGATGTCGTCGAGGAAGGCGTTGAGCGCCAGAACCCGCTGCTCGATGCCCTGAGCCAGCTTGCGCCATTCACGGGCGGAGATGATGCGGGGAATGATGTCGAAGGGGATGAGCTTTTCGGAACTGTCCGCGTGTCCATAGACCGCGAATGTGATGCCCGTCCTTCTGAATATGTTTTCCGCATCCTGGGTTTTGCGGATCAGGTGTGCAGCATCCTGACTGGCATACCATTCGTGATAGGTCTTGTATGGCGGTCGCGGAAGGTTTTCCGCAGTCAACATTTCATCAAATGCCAAAGGCGCATTCCCCTTTTTTGGCCATAAGAATACAACGGTGAGGGCAATGCAAGAACTGTGCGCAATTGGCGGAAAAAGAATTCCGCGCATCAGAAAAATACAGTTTCGATGCTCCCCGACCAGTAAATGCGCTGATTCTGGTACTCGGCAAGCTCCCTACTTTAGAAGGGGGTGAATAAATCTCCTGCCTTGAAAAACATCAGCTGCCTAAGCTCTGATCAAATGCCGTCCAGCTTGCGTCGATTGAGCCCCAGTTAGCGAGTGATTGCGAGGTCCGTTCAGAGACCTGCCCCTAATTCTGGTGGTTGACAGAGTTTCGGTCATTTCGGATAAGGAAGCCGGACGTGCAAAAGTCACGGCCCGGTCGGTAGTCCGGGTGACGCTTTGCGTTCGTATAAGGGTTCGCTCATGGGGAGCGGGCACATCCTGTACGTCCTTTTCCGATCACGGAAGAGGAGCGTCCTATGTCTAAGCTTAAAGTTATTATTGCCGGTGCCGGTCTCGGCGGGCTTTGCCTTGCGCAAATACTGCGTCGCGCCGATGTCGAGGTGGAAATCTTCGAAAGCGATTCTGGGCCCTGGGATCGTCCTCAGGGCTATCGCCTGCATATCGACCGGGATGGGGTAAACGCCCTCAGGGAAGTCCTGCCTGCAAATCTGTACCGGCTTTTCGAAGCGACCGCGATGCGGCCGCTGCCGTTCACCACGATTGTCGATACGACACTCAAGGAATTGCGGCGGATACCGAGCGGCGGGCACGACAGGACGCCGAGGCACTGGCTTGCTGATGGTGGCCCGGAGCATATCAATGTCAATCGCGCCACCTTGCGGCATATCCTTCTGACCGGCCTGCAGGATTTCTGCCGATTCGGCGCCCGAATGCTGCGCTATGAAACGGATGCCGAAGGGGTGACCGCGGTGTTTGCCGACGGCAGCACCGCACGAGGCGACATTCTGGTGGGTGCCGACGGGATCCGCTCCGCGGTGCGCCGGCAGCGACTGCCCGAGGCGCGCATCATGGATACCGGGGTGCGCGCCATCTACGGCCGTATTCCGATCGAAAAGGCTCGCCACCACCTGCCCGAACACGTTCTTGCCGACGTCTTCACCGTCGCCTCCGACGACCGGCGTCTTCCTCGGGCTGGGGCCGGTGATTTTTCCGACCCGTCCGGACGCCGCTTCTGACAGGATCGCGCCGGAGGCAGGGCTTTTCGGCCAGGACGACTATGTCGTCTGCATTGTCGGCGGCCGCCGCGAATATTTTCCCGGCGAGGATGCGATGCTGCGACAGGCCGGCAGCCCGGCGCTTCAGGCCCTTGCGATCAGGATGCTGGAGGAGTGGCCGGCGGCTGCCGGGGCCATTCCGGCTCAGGGAGACCCTTCCTCCTTTTTCTCGATCGAGATGCATACGAGCGTTCCCTGCGATCTCGGAGAGACTTTTCGGGTGACGCTTCTCGGCGACGCCATCCATGCGATGACGCCGACGCTCGGACGTGGGGCCAATGTCGCAATGCGCGATGCGGCGCTGCTCGGACACGCAATTATTGCCGTGGAACGCGGCGAGGTCGGCCTTGCCCTGGCGCTTACTGCCTATGAGCGGGAGATGGCCGGTTACGGCTTCGGCGTGGTGCGAGAGTCGGCCTTCATCGGGCAAGGGCTGATGGGGCAGGATCCGCTTGCCGCGTGAGGATCTCCCTTCTCTCAATCGGTGTTCATCGCAATCATCAGTTTTTCTGCTTTGACGATGAAACGAGGTGGGAATAAGCAGGCGGCTTCCATGAAAGCGGCCGCTGCCGAAATCTCCGCCGGACATCCCCATCATGCTCGACCGCCTGGCTCCGGCCCTTTTTGTCCTCCTCTGGTCCACGGGCTGGCTCGTCGCGAAATACGCGGCGAAACATGCCGATCCCCTGACCTTTTTGGCCGGACGACACGCACTTGCCGCCGCGGCGTTTTTCGTGGTCTGCCTGGTCACAAAGGCAAAATGGCCGAAGAGCCGTGCCCAGGTCGGCCATGCGATGTTCTCGGGCGTCTTCCTGCACGGACTTTATCTTGCGGGCGTCTGGTATGCGATTGCGCAGGGCGTGCCGGCCGGTCTTTCGGGCATTATCGCCGGGCTGCAGCCGCTGCTGACCGCCATGGTCGCGCCGCTTTTCCTCGGAGAGCGCCTCAAGCCCTTGCAGAAGGTCGGCCTGGCGCTTGGTTTTGCCGGCATTCTGATCGCGATCTCGCCGCAGCTTCTCGACCTCTTCGAGCGCGGGCTGGCTGGACTTGCGGTTCCGGTGCTGATCAACCTCGTCGCCATGGCGTCGGTCACATACGGCACGCTCTACCAGAAGCGGCACCTGCAGGAGGGCGACCTGTTCTCGATCGCCACGCTGCAATTCGTCGGCGCGCTGATCGTGACGATCCCGCTGGCGCTCAGCCTTGAAAACCTGCGTTTCGACTGGACGCATGAGGCGATCTTCGCCATGGCCTGGTCGGTCCTCGGCCTGTCCATGGGCGCGGTCGGCTTGCTGCTCTACCTTATCCGCCGCGGCCAGGTGTCCCGCGCCGCCTCGCTCATCTATCTGATGCCGCCGGTCGTCGCGATCGAGGCGGCGATCCTGTTCGGCGAGCCCCTGACCCTGCCGATGATCGTCGGCACGATGATCGTGGTTGCGGGCGTCTATATGGTGAACCGCAAGGCTTGAGGGAGTTTTCCATTCGGTCAGGAAACGGGTGTCGATGGGAGCCGGGCAGCCTTAGACAGCGGATGTAACCAACAAGAGGTACATCATGCTAACCGACAAAGTTGCTATCGTTACCGGCGCATCAAGCGGCATCGGCCGGGCCGCCGCCCTTCTCTTCGCCCGGGAAGGGGCTGCCGTTGTTGCCAACGCGCGGGGCGAGGCGGAATTGCAAAAACTTGTTTCCGAGATCGAGGCGGCCGGCGGCCGCGCGGTTGCCGTGGCAGGCGATGTCGCGGAGGAGGAAACCCACCGGGCATTGCTCAAAGCCGCGCTTGGCCGGTTCGGGGGCCTCGACATCGCCCTGAACAATGCCGGCACGGTCGGCCCCTACAAGCCGCTCGGCGAGGTGACGCTGGAGGAATGGCAGCATACCCTGGCCATGAACCTCACGAGCGCCTTCCTCGGCGCCCGCTCGCAGATCTCGGCGATGCTCGAACGCGGCGGCGGATCGATCATCTTCACCTCCACCTTCGTCGGCACTAGCGTCGGCATCCCCGGCATGGGGACCTATGGCACGTCCAAGGCCGGGATAATGGGTCTGGTGAAAGGGATTACCGCCGATTACGGAGCACGCGGCATTCGCGCCAATGCGCTGCTCCCCGGCGGCACGGACACTCCGATGGCCGGAGACGCGGCACAAAAGGAATGGGCGGCCGGCCTGCATGCCCTCAAGCGGATCGCCCAGCCCGAGGAAATCGCCCGGGCCGCACTTTTCCTGGCGAGCCCGATGGCGAGCTTCGTGGCAGGGTCTGCGCTCTATGCGGATGGAGGGAACGCGGCGGTCAAGTGACAAAAAAAGAGGCCGCGCGAGCGGCCTCTTGGCTTTGTTTTCTTACGCGGGGTGTCCTTACGCCGGGCGGCGTGTGCGGCCCTGCTGGCCGGAGCGGTTGTCGTTGCCGAACTTTACCGGGCCTCCGTTGCCGCCAGTGGCCGGACGGGCGGCTTCGACGCGCGGGCCGCGGTTGTTGCGCTGGGCAGCGGGTTCATGGGCGCCGTGTGCAGCATGCGGGTTCGGAGCCCCATTGCCGCCCTTGCGGTGTTCCTTGCGGGGCTCGGTGCGAGCCGGGCGACCTTCGCCGTTCTGGGGGCCGAACTGCTTCTTGACGGGCCGGAAATCCGACGTGGTCGAGAGGTCGTTGTCGACTTCCGGGCGCGGAGCGTCTTCGCCGCGACGCTGGCCACGGAAATCGTCGTTGCGACGGTTGTCGCGCTGCGGGCGGTCACCATGGGGACGATCGCCATTGGCGCGGGCCGGACGCTGGGGACGATCACCGCCCTCGGCGCCTTCCGCTGCGAAGAACGGCTTGCGGGCCGGACGTTCGCGGCGCTCGGGACGGCCTTCGCCGTTGCCGCGTGCCTGGCCGTTGCCGTTGCCGCCACGGCCGCGATTGGCCGCGCCGCCACGATTATTGTTGCCGGCACCGCCGCGTGGCTGGCGGCCGCCTTCTGGGCGTTCGCCGGATGCGGTGGTGATCTCGATGTTCATCAGGCGCTCGATGTCGCGCAACAGACGGGCTTCGTCGGGAGCGCAGAAGGCGATCGCAATGCCGTCACGGCCGGCACGCGCGGTACGGCCGATGCGGTGAACGTAGGCGTCCGGTACTTCCGGCAGGTCGTAGTTGAAGACGTGGGTGACGCCAGGGATGTCGATGCCGCGGGCGGCAACGTCGGTGGCGACGAGAACACGGATCTCGTTGTCACGGAAGGCCTTGAGGGCGCGTTCGCGCTGGCCCTGGCTCTTGTTGCCGTGGATCGAGGCAACCTTGAAGCCGATATGCTCGAGATGCTTGGAGAGCTTTTCGGCGCCGTGCTTGGTGCGCAGGAAGACCATGGCGCGGCCGGTCGGGTTTTCTTCGAGCGACTTCTTCAGAAGGTCCGTCTTGTCGTTCTTGCCGACCACGAAGTGGACGAACTGTTCGACCTTGTCGGCAGCCTTGCCCGGAGGCGTGACCGAAACCTGGACCGGATCCTTGAGGAAGTCGGAGGCAAGATCGGCGATCGCCTTCGGCATGGTGGCCGAGAAGAGCAGGGTCTGGCGCTTGTTCGGCACCATCTTGGAAATCTTGCGCAGATCGTGGATGAAGCCGAGATCGAGCATCTGGTCGGCTTCGTCGAGAACGAGGTAACGCACGGCAGTCAGGCCGATGGCACGGCGGGCGATCAGGTCGAGCAGGCGGCCCGGGGTGGCGACGAGAATGTCGGTGCCCTTCTCGAGCTGCATCTGCTGCTTGTTGATCGAGGCGCCGCCGACAACGGCGTTGATCTTCATCGGCGTACCGCGCACGTAGCTCTTCAGGCTGGCGGCGATCTGGTTGACCAGTTCGCGGGTCGGAGCGAGGATGAGCGTACGGGTGGTGCGGTTGTCAGGACGCTTCGGGTCCTTGGCAAGCATTTCGATGATCGGAAGACCGAATGCAGCGGTCTTGCCGGTGCCGGTCTGGGCAAGACCGATCATGTCGCGGCCTTCGAGAAGCTGGGGGATCGCCTGGGCCTGGATCGGGGTCGGCGTTTCGTAACCGAGCGCAAAAAGAGTGGCTACGGTCTGCTTGGACAGACCAAGCTCGTGGAAATTCGTCAAGTCGAATACCTTTTCGGGGCGCCAAAAGCGTATCGCCGGACTGGCACCATGCCGTCCGGTCTGCCTTTGGCGTCAAGAACCCCGCGTGAAGTGGGAACTTGCAAGTTGGAAATTGCTCTCCAGCGCTTAAACCCTCCGGGATCGAGGGCGATCTATCTTTGCGCCTTGTTCCTTCTTCGCGGTGTCTTTAATGACGCGGGGCCAACTCACGCGGCGGCCGGAAGGTGAAAGCTGAAGCGCATTTGGTGGTTTTCCGGGCAAAAGTCAAGCAGATGTTTCGCAAACGCGAAACGGCGTGGCTTCCCGGCTATGTCCATGGCAGCACTCGGTGCGTCTGCAGAACAACAAAAAGCCTGCATCCGCCGGCGGCGGAAACAGGCTCTTCAATGCGATTGCTCTGCCGATCAGCGCGAGCAGACTTCGACGCGATAGGGCTCGCCATAACGGTTGCGGCGCCATTCGAGTTCGCAGACCGGCGGGTAGTCGCGATAATAGGCGCGGCGGTAATAGACAGGCGGCGGGGGCGGGGGAGCGTAGTCGTATTCCGGCTCCACATATTCGGGCTCGGCGTAAGCCGGCCGCTGCGACCCTGCGATGATTGCGCCGCCGATGATGCCGCCGGCAAGGCCTGCTGCCACGCCCGGCCAGACATTGCGATGGCGGTCGCGAGCTTCTGCCGCCGGAGCCGTCGCCGTCAGGGCGCCCGCTACGGACAGTGCGGCGAGGCCGAGTGATATCGTCTTTTTCAGTGCCGACATGTTCTTTTCCTTTCCCTTTTTGTCCTCAAGGGGTGAATAAATGGTCGCGCCCAAAGGCGGCGGATTGATGAAGACGATTTCCCGATAGTCTGAACGGACGTTCAGCTTCATGCCGCCTGCGGTTGATTTTTATCAAGCCTTAGCAATTGCCAATGTCGATTGTG
Organism: Neorhizobium galegae bv. orientalis str. HAMBI 540; assembly: GCF_000731315.1. Taxonomy (NCBI): domain Bacteria; kingdom Pseudomonadati; phylum Pseudomonadota; class Alphaproteobacteria; order Hyphomicrobiales; family Rhizobiaceae; genus Neorhizobium; species Neorhizobium galegae. Next base: position 2,728,235 of record NZ_HG938353.1, on the reverse strand, counting down.
GCCGGATCGTGGCTATAATATGGAGAAGATTTGGCGGTCGAAATCGGCCTTCCTCCGGGTTGCTTTCGGATTAGCTCGGATCATTTACGCCATGCGGTTGGATGTCTGCGGATATCGATGGCTGTCACGATCAATCACAGGCTGTATTGGCGCCCATATATGGGCGCTTCAGGTTGACGAATGCCAGAAATGATAAGTCGTACTGTTTCAACAACACGATGTTAACACTCGCTATGGTGTTATCAGTCGATTGGGAGACAAACGAATCGAGCCGGATATCGGCCGGCACGAGGAGCGGGGAAGGTGGACACGGAAAGCGAACTCTTGAAAACGGCGTGCGAGCGGATCAACGATCTTGCCGAACCCGCGTTCATCAAGGACAGCGCCCTTAGCTACGTGGCGGTGAATGCTGCCTATGCACGCCTTTTCGGCATGCATTCGAGCGAATTCGCCGGCAATACCAGCCGCGGCCTTGCAGGCGCGCTGGACGATGCCGACCGCAAGGAAAAGGAATGCCGGGCGATCGTTTTCGGCACCGACGAGACGGCGCTCTGTTTCGACCGCTCCGGCATCGTCCGCCATGAAATCCATATCGAGCGTTTCCTGACGGAAGACGACCATACCTATCTGTTCGGCACGTTTGCGGCGGTCCCGGGCGTTGACGCCATTTCCGACCCGAAGAACGTCGCACCACGCGCCGTTGTCCCGTCCTCCAGTGCCCAGGCCAGTGCTGCCCAGGCCAATGCTGCAAAGCCCATCGCGCCGTTTTCGCCTTTCAACAATGCGCTTCTCGACGATGCCCTCGACATGCTCGAAATGGGTATCGGCATCTATGACAAGCACAACGTTCTGCTCTACTGCAATTCCCAGCTCATCAATCATTTTGCATCGATCTCGATCGATATCCAGCCAGGGATCACGCTCAACGATATTCTCGGATTTGCCTATGATCGCCGCCAGCGCGTGTCGCCGGCGAGTTTCGGTTCCGATGTGCCAAACAAGGACGCCTGGATCGCCGAGCGGATGAAACCTTTCGATCTTCCCTATTCCGAAAGCATCGACCAGCTTTCCGACGGACGCTGGCTGCGGAGCATCAACAAGCGTCTCGAAAACGGCCTGCTGATCGCCATCCGTCACGACGTGACCGATTTCAAGGAGCAGGAAATGCTCCTGCGCACCCATGTCTCGGAGACGGACCTGTTTCGCGCCGTCCTCGAAGACTTGCCGGTGCCCGTGTTCGTGCGCAACAGCGACCGCCAGCTCACCTATGCCAATGCCGCCTATGAGGCGATGCTCGGCAAGCCGAGAAGCCATTTCCTCGGCAAGACCGAAACGGAAATGTTCCCCGACGCGGCCGATCGCTTCCGGATTGAAAACGACCAGGTAATGACAGGCGAGGACATCGAGAAATCGGAGGATATTACCTTTCCCGACGGATCGGTTGTCCCGGTCATCACGCATCTGCGCCGGGTGACCACCAATGACGGCGCGCACAACCTCGTCGGTTCGCGCATGGACGTCTCCCGCATCAAGGAGGCGCAGAACAAGGCGGAGAAGATTGGCAAGGATCTGCAGACGATCCTGCACACCATGCCCGTCGGCGTGGCGATCCTCGACGAGCAGTTCCTGTTCGAATACGCCAATCCGGCCTTCTATTCCTTCTGGGATGCCGGAGAGCAGTTCGATCTGCCCCGCCGTTCCTATCGGGATTTCCTCAAGGTCAATTTCGACCACGGCATCTATAGCGGCTCGACGCACAGCTTCGAGGAAATCTACCGGGAGCGCATTGCCGCCTTGACCGATGGCCAGGAGCGGCCGCCTATCGAGGTGAAGAGCCGAACCGGTCTGGTGATCGTCATTTCCGGCACTCAGCTTTCCGGCGGAAAGATCCTGCTGAGCTACATGGACATCACGGCTGTCCGCAAGCGCGAGCAGGAGATCCAGGAGGCCCGTGCGGCGCTCGAAACCCACGGCGCGCTGATGCGCGACGCGACGAGCGCCATGTCGCAAGGGCTGCTCATCCTGCATGACGGCGAGATCATCTTCTCCAACGATGCGCTGCCGGCCATGCTTGACATGCCGGCCGAGTTGGTGGGCGCCGGGGGTCTATGGCGCGATCTCTTCCGCTATTGCGTCGAACGCGGCGATCTCGGCACGTCCGAGGAAGCGGCGGTGACGCTCCAGGCCTGGGAAGACAATGTCGCAGCCGGCAAGCCGGTGTTTGCCGCCTTCCGCGTCGAGGGCCGCAAGTGGATCCAGGTCGAGGCGAAGCTGACCGGCAGCGACCATTGGCTGGCTGTCTTCACCGACGTCACGGAGATGAAGAGCCGCGAGGAGGAGCTGACCCGCCTCCTGCAGCGCGCCGAGGCCGCCGACCGGGCGAAGTCGGAATTCCTCGCCAATATGAGCCACGAGATCCGCACCCCGATGAACGGCGTGCTCGGCATGGCCGAACTGCTGGCCAAGTCCAATCTCGACACCCGCCAGAAGACCTTCATCGACATCATCGTCAAGTCGGGCAATGCGCTCCTGACGATCATCAACGACATCCTCGACTTCTCCAAGATCGACGCCGGCCAGATGACGCTGCGCAAGGCGCCGTTCGACCCGGTCGAGGCGATCGAGGACGTGGCGACGCTTTTGTCCTCGTCCGCTGCCGAGAAGGATATCGAACTCATCGTGCGCGGCGACGTCTCGATCCGCGAGACGGTGATGGGCGACGCGGGGCGTTTCCGCCAGATCATCACCAACCTGGTCGGCAATGCGGTGAAATTCACCGAAAAGGGGCATGTCTTCATCGATCTGAGATCGGAGGCGAAGAGCCCCGGCGAGATGATGCTGTCGATCCGCATCGAGGACACCGGGCTCGGCATTCCGGAAGAGAAACTGAAATCGGTGTTCGAGAAATTCTCACAGGTCGACACGTCCTCGACGCGCCGCCACGAAGGCACCGGCCTGGGGTTGGCGATTACCGCCGGCCTCACCGAACTGTTCGGCGGCTATATCGACGTGACGAGCGAAATCGGTCGCGGCTCCGTCTTCACTGTGCACCTGCCGTTCCAGGTGGTCAGCGAACGCAACGTCCTGACGGCCTTGCCGATCAACACCAGCGGCGCACGCATACTCGTCGTCGACGATAATGCCGTCAACCGCCGCATCCTCACCGAACAGCTCACCATGTGGGGGTTCGACACGGTCGCAGCCGACGGCGGCGCCGAGGGGCTGGCGATCCTCAGCGAGGCCGCCCGCATCGGCGTCACTGTCGATGCGATCGTGCTCGACTACCACATGCCGGAGATGAACGGCCTGGATTTCGCCAAGCAGCTCAGGCGCGATCCGCGCTTCGACGGAACCGGCGTGGTTTTCCTGACCTCGATGGACATGGCCGGCGACGACAGCATGTTCGCCGCCCTCAACATCCAGGCGCATCTGATGAAGCCGGCACGCGCCAACCTGCTGCGCAGCACGATCATCGACGTCGTCCGCTCGATCCGCACCAAGCGCCGGGCAGTCGAAGCGGACCAAGCGGCTGGTAGGTTTCAAACGACGGTGCTGCCCGTCGCGCCGGTTGCCGCGCCTAAGTTGGTTGCTTTGACGCCCGTGATTGCCGAACAGCCGGTGGTCCCAGTCTCCACGCCGCCCATGCAGGCGGCGCCGACGCTCGACGTGCTGGTCGCCGAGGACAACGAGGTCAACCAGATCGTCTTTACCCAGATCCTGCAGACCACCGGCTGGCTGTTCCAGATCGTCAAGAACGGTGCGGAAGCGGTCGAAGCGTGGAAAAAGCACGATCCGGCGGTCATCATCATGGACGTCTCGATGCCGGTCATGAACGGCCATCAGGCGACCCAGAAAATCCGCGAGCTCGAACAGGAGACCGGCACCCATACGCCGATCATCGGCGTCACGGCGCATGCGCTCGAAAGCGACCGCGAACTCTGCTTCCAGGTCGGTATGGACGACTACCTTTCCAAGCCGATCAGCCCGGAGGCTCTGGAAACCAAGGTTCGCAACTGGCTTGGCGGTGCGATCGTGAGCTCGGTGTCGAACTGAGCCGGAGTTTTCCGGTTCTCGACGCTCTCACTCGCGACCATGTCGGCCAATATCCGTGCTCCGAAGAACTGGGAGCACTGCTGGCGCGGCGTTAGGACGTAGCGGGCAATCAGTATCGCGTTGCCCTGGCGGTTGCGCCGGCGATGCGGGGAATTGACGTGTCGGGCATCGTGACGGCGGTTATCCGCATCTGCACGCTGCCTGTCGTCGGGTGAAACGCGACCCAGCGCGCCAGATCGTCGCCGAGACTGGAATCGACAAGCTTGATGCCTTCCGCCTGAAGGAAACGCCTGGCGAACGCGGCGTTCAGCAATCCGGGATCGTAGCCGCTGCATTTGTGCGTGCGGCCGCCGAACAGCTTGGCCCGAAGGTTCCGGCGTTCCGCGCCGAGACTGCACAGGTCGTCGACAAGCGCACGCATGGCCAGATCGCCGTAGCGTTCCGGGTGCTGGGTGATTTCCAGTCCGCCGCTCGTAGGCAGGATGAAATGGTTCATCCCACCGATGTTGGTGGTGCTGTCGTAGATGCAGGCCGAGACGCAGGACCCGAGAACGGTCATCAGCACGGTATCGGGATCGGCCGACACCGCATATTGGCCGCCAATGACATGGATATGGTGGGAGCCCGCGAAGTTCATCTGATGCCCTGATCCCGTGTATGTTGAGATTAGTTTCACGCAAAAGTATGAAAGCGGGACGCGCGCCGGAAGGACCAACAATGAGTGGCGAGAAATATGGTCTTATACGTTTTTCGTAATTTCGGCAGGGTGCGAGCGACCGGTTTTCCGTTCAGGGACCGTTAAGCTCGGCACCTGCATTGTCCGGCAATACCCGAGCCCTTTTTGCCGCTTTCAGGCGCAGCTCGGTGGAAACGGAGACGCTTGTGATGAAGAAGATGATTGTCTCGGCGCTGATTCTGGCCGCTACCTGCACCAGCGTCGTGTTGCCGGCCGGTGAAGCATCGGCCCAACAGTGGGACAGACACTACGACCGATACGATCGATATGATCGATACGATCGCCGTGACCCGCCGCGCAGGCATCATAACAACGATGGCGCGCTGATTGCCGGAGGTTTGGCCGCGGGCGTCATCGGCGGCCTGATCGGCGGGGCTCTCGCCAATGACAGCGGGCCGCGTTACATCGATCCGCCACCGCCGCCTCGGCCGCGTTGCTGGTTCGAGGACCGCCGCGTCCGTAACGCCTATGACGGCGGATGGCACATGGAAAGCCTGCGTGTCTGCCAGTAGGTGCCCGTGCGATGTGATGGATGGCAGCCGGTCTCAGGGCCGGCTGTTTTACGTTGGGCGGTCTTGGGGCGATCTTTGATCAGGGCGCCGGTTTGATGCCGCACAACATCTCGCGTTTGCCCGCAAATCCCGGCCGCCGTTCGACGGTAAAACCGGCCGCCTGCAGATTTCGCCGTACGAAGCCGGCTGCCGCATAAGTGCCGAACGTGCCGCCGGGTAAGGTCTTGTCGTAGATCGCCTGCATGATTTCCGGCGACCACATGTCCGGATTGCGCGACGGCGCAAAGCCGTCGAGGAACCACGCGTCGAAATCCGCGCTGGCCGCGGAAACGCTTTCGAGCGCCGGGCCGCAGACGACCGTCAGACATGTCTGGGCGTCAGCGTCGATCACGACATGCCCGGCGGGCTCGTCCGGCCATGCCTCGACCAGTGCCCGCCGTTCCGCTTCGATCTCCGGCCAGCGGGCGAGCGCCCGGTCGATTTCGTCGGGCCGCATCGGGTAGAGTTCGAAGGAGGTGAAATGCAGCCTGGCGCCATCGGGGCGAAAGAGCTTCCATTGCCGCCAGGTCTCGCAGAAGTTCAGGCCCGTGCCGAACCCGAGTTCGCCGATCCGGAAAGTCCGGTGCCTTTCCCAGCGCTCCGGCAGGCCGTTGCCGGCCAGAAACGTGTGACCACACTCCAGCCGGCCGTCGGTGCGGCAATAAAAGTGATCGCCAAACTTTTGCGAATAGGGCATATCGCCGTCATGCCAGTCTAGGGGCTGGCTTTCGGTCACACGAATTTCAGGATCACGGTCGCTCATGGGACATGCGGATAATCCTGCCGGCTTCGGCGGTCAATCTCATGACCTTCCCGCATCCGCCGATCTCGTCATCCTGGGCGGCGGCATCATGGGCCTCTGGGCGGCGGTCAAGGCCGAGCGACTCGGTATCCGCACCCTGCTTGTCGATGCCGGCTCGTTGGGAAAGGGGGCAAGCGGCGGGCTCTTGGGCGCCCTGATGCCGTATATGCCCGACAAGTGGGACGACAAGAAGCAGTTCCAGTTCGACGCGCTTCTGTCGCTGGAAGACGAAATCGCTGAACTCGAAGCCGAGACCGGCATGGCCTGTGGCTACCGCCGCTCCGGCCGGCTGATCCCGCTGCCGAAGCCGCATTTGCGGAAGATCGCGCTCGGGCACTCGGCCGATGCGGAAGCCTGCTGGCGGCGCGGCGACCGTCGTTTCCATTGGCATGTGCTTGACCGCCCGCCGCAAAAGGGATGGCCGGATGCCTCCTTCGCAGCTGCCGGACTGGTGCATGACACGTTTGCCGCCCGGGTTTCGCCGCGGGGTCTCGTATCGGCTCTCGCGGCCTTCCTGCGCTCGGCCGGCAATGTCCGAATCGTCGAAGGCCTGGAGGCGGAAACGATAGATCCAGCCGCTAGTAGGATTATATTCCGTAGCGGCGAAAGTGTTGCCTTCGGCCACTGCATCGTCTCGGCCGGCCACCGGTCCTTTTCTCTGCTTCAGGACGTCACACCGCCGCTGAAACATCCGATCGGCCAGCCGGTCAAGGGGCAGGCGGCGCTGCTCAAGGCCGATATCGATCCATCCCTGCCGGTGATCTTCCTGAACGGCCTCTATCTGGTCGCCCATGAGGGCGGTCACATGGCGGTCGGCAGCACCAGCGAGGATGTGTTCGAAGACCCGTCCTCGACCGACAGGCAGCTCGACGACCTCGTCTTGCGCGCCCGGTCGCTCGTGCCGGCCCTGGCGCAGGCCCTCGTCGTCGAGCGCTGGGCGGGATTGCGGCCGAAGGCGATCGGCCGCGATCCGATGGTCGGCCTGCATCCCGATCACGCCCGAGTGATCGCCCTCACAGGTGGTTTCAAGGTGAGTTTCGGTATCGCGCACAGGTTGGCGGATGCGGCGCTGAATGCCGTGAATAGCCGGGAAATGCGGCTTCCGGCGTCATTTACACTCGCCAGTCACCTTGCCGTCGCCTCGCGTTAAACGCGAGTTTTCGGTCCTCCGCGTCGTTATTCTGTCACGCAAATCACTTAACCCCCACGGCAGGGATTGTTGAGCAATGCGTAAAACACGGGGTTGCTGAAAAAGGACGTTCAGAAGGTGACGCATGCGCTATGCCATTCATTTCACGCCTCCGGCGCATGATCCGCTGACGGTCGCTGCAGCCCAGTGGCTCGGCCGCAATGCCTTTTCAGGCGAAGCGACGGAGCCGCCGGCAATCCGTGGCATCGGCATTCACGACATTGCCTTCAACACCGCGCTGCCACGCCGCTACGGTTTCCACGCGACGCTGAAGGCGCCGTTCCGATTGGCACCCGACGTGACCGAGCCGATGCTGCTGCGCCATCTGATGCGGTTTGCGGGCACCCACAGCCCGTTCGAACTGCCGAAGCTCGAAGTCGTCCGGCTCGGCAATTTCTTCGGCCTTGCGCCGGTCGTTCCTTGCGATACCGTCCGATTCCTCGCTGCTTCCGTGGTTCAGGAGTTCGACAATTTCCGCACGCCGTTGTCGGAAGCCGAGCTGGAGCGCAGCGATTCGGGCGATCTCTCGGCGCCGCAATTCGCCAACCTGCATCGCTGGGGCCATCCCTACGTGATGGACGAGTTCCGTTTTCACATGACCCTGACCGGCCCGCTGTCGCTGGTCGAGATGCCGCGTTTCGACCTGGCGCTGCGCGATTATTTCGAACCCTATCTGAAAAGGCCGGTCGAGATCGCCAATCTGGCGCTGTTCATCGAGGAGGAGCCCGGCGCGCCTTTCCTCGTGCATTCGCTGCACCCGATGGGTCGCGTAGCAGCGCGCAAGATTGCCTGACATTCAAGTGCCTCGCGGCGCCTCCGGCGTCACTTTTGTTCAAGAGCGGCGGCGGCCGATCTGCTATATTCCCCCCATGAAGAATATCTCGCAGGAACAGGCCACCGACCACATGCCGCTGATGCCGGCAGAGGTGACCCGTTTCTGGCGCGACGATCGCTTTGGCGGCATGGAATGCCTGCGCGCGACGTTTCTCACCCACGAATTCGCGCCGCATGCGCATGATACGTTCAGTATAGGTGCGATCGAGCAGGGCATGCAGGTCTGCACCATCAAGGGCAGCCGTGAAAGCGCCGGGCCGGGTGGGCTCTACCTGATCAATCCGGGCGAGACACACGACGGTGCGCCGCGGGGCGGCGGTTATCGCTACCGGATGATCTATCCGGATGTGGCATTGCTCCGCGAGATCCTCGAAGACGTCACCGGCAAACCCTTCCAGGGCACGCCCGCCTTCGGCATCCAACTCCTCCACGACCAGGCGCTCGCCGACGCTTTCCACGAGGCGCACCGGACGCTGGAAGAAGGCTCCGGCGCGCTCGAAACCAGCCAGGCGATGTTCCTGGTGCTCGACGCGATGTTCCGCCGTCACGGCAGTTCGATCATCGTGCCGGCCGATACGACGGAACGCACCGCCGTGCGCCGGGCCCGCGACTACCTCACTGAGAATTTTGCCTCCGATGTCGGGCTGGAGGAACTTGCGACCGTCGCGGGTCTCAGCCGCGCTCACCTCATCCGCGCATTCCGCAAGGAATTCCACATCACCCCGCATTCCTTCCTCACCGACATCCGCATCCGGGCGGCCCGCAAGCGGTTGAGGGAAGGCGGCCAGCCGGCCGAGATCGCGCTCGAATGCGGCTTTGCCGACCAGGCGCATTTCACCCGCCACTTCAAGGCCCGCACCGGGCTGACGCCGGGACAGTATCGGGCTCGCTGATCACTTTCGTTCAAGACGGCTATCCGCTTGATCTTTAAGACCTCCGCTTCCATCGGAGGTTTTTGACGTGAATGGCAATGCAAGGTTTCAAGACTTCCTCGGCGGAATGCGGGCGATCTCGCCGCTGATCGCCGCCGTCATCCCGATCGGCCTCGTTTTCGGGGCGGTGGCGGCGACTAAAGGCCTGTCGCCGGTCGAGGCGGGGCTGATGAGCGCGCTCGTCTTTGCTGGCGGCTCGCAATTCGTGGCGATGGATATCTGGACCCATCCGGCCTCCTGGACCGGTGTCGGTTTTGCGGCGCTGTTGGTCAATATCCGCCACGTGCTGATGAGCGCCTCGCTCGGCACGAGGATGGACAATTTCAACCCGCCGGCGCGCTATCTCTCGATGCTGTTCCTCGCCGACGAGATCTGGGCGATGGCCGAGTTCCGGGCCAAGGTGGCGCGGCTGACGCCCGCCTGGTTCGCCGGCCTCGCCATGCCCTTCTATCTCACCTGGGTGCTCTCGGGGCTGGCCGGGGCAGCCCTCGGCGCCTTTCTCGGCGATCCGGTGGTGCTCGGGCTCGACTTCGCCTTCTCGGCCGTCTTCATCGTGCTGGTGATGGGCTTCTGGAAAGGACCTGAGACCGGGGCCGTGCTGCTGGCGAGTGGCGGGGCCGCCGTCGCCACCCAGCATTTCGTGCCGGGCGTCTGGTATATCGCTGCCGGTGCCATCGCCGGCCTTGCCGCCGCACTGGTGACCGGCAAGTCCAGGGATATCGAGGTGACGCCATGACTGTCGATCTCGCCACGCTCATTGCCATCCTCGCCATGGCGGCCGCCACTGTGCTCACCCGCTTGAGCGGCCTCGTGCTCATCCGCCATGTCTCGCTCGAAGGTGGCCGCCGCAAGGCTATCGAATCGATCCCACCGGCAGTTCTGATGGCTGTCGTCGCACCGACCGCGTTTGCCACCGGGATTGCCGAAACCTTGGCTTGCGCCGTGACTGCTTTTGCGGCACTCCGGCTGCCGATGCTCGTTTCCGTGGCACTTGGCGTTGCCTCAGTCGCGATCCTTCGGGTGCTCGGACTCTGAGACGACGTTTCCATCTCGACATGGCCGGAACGGGTGCGCTACCGTCCCGGAAGAATTCGTCGAAGGTGATCCATGCAGGCAAAAGACTATCCGCGCGAACTCGTCGGCTACGGCCGCTCCACTCCCGATCCGAAATGGCCCGGCGGCGCTCACGTCGCCGTGCAGTTCGTGATCAATTACGAGGAGGGCGGCGAGAGCTCGATCATGGACGGCGATCCGGCCTCGGAAAACCTGCTGTCGGAGATCGTCGGTGCCGCGCCCTGGCCGGGCCAGCGCAACCTCAACATGGAGTCGATCTACGAATACGGCTCGCGCGCCGGCTTCTGGCGGCTCTTCCGGATGTTCACCGAGCTCAACGTACAGACCACCGTCTATGGCGTGACGCTCGCCATGGCCCGCAACCCGGAAGCCGTCGCCGCCATGAAGGAAGCCGGCTGGGAAATCGCCAGCCACGGCTATCGCTGGCTGGAATACAAGGATTTCCCGGAGGCGAAGGAGCGAGAACACATTCTCGAAGCCGTGCGCCTGCATACCGAACTCGTCGGCGAGCGGCCCTACGGCATGTACCAGGGCAAGCCTTCCGACAATACGCTGAAACTGGTCATGGAGGAGGGCGGTTTCCTCTATTCCTCCGATAGCTACGCGGACGACCTGCCTTACTGGGTCAAGGGTCTCGACCAGAAGCCCTTCCTGATCATCCCCTATACGCTGGAGACCAACGACATGCGGTTTGCAACGCCGCAAGGCTTCAACACGGGCGACCAGTTCTTCACCTACCTCAAGGATGCCTTCGACGTGCTTTACCAGGAGGGCAGGGAAGGCGCGCCGAAGATGATGTCGGTCGGCCTCCACTGCCGTCTTGTCGGTCGGCCGGGACGCGCCGCCGCGTTGAAGCGTTTCATCGAATATGTGCTCAGCCACGACAAGGTCTGGATCCCACAGCGCATCGAGATCGCCAGACACTGGCGCGAGCATCACAAGCCGGCGGCCGCGCTATGAGCGCGCGCGGGGATTTCATCGCGATGTTCGGCGGCGTGTTCGAGCACTCGCCGTTCATTGCCGAGCGTGCCTATGATTCCGGGCTGATGCTGGTGCCGCTGACGTCCAAGAGCGTGCATGACGCGCTGACCTCAATCTTCCGCAAGGCAAGCCGCGAGGAACGTCTCGGCGTCCTGCGCGCCCATCCGGATCTTGCGGGCAAGCTGGCGATAGCCGGCGAGCTGACCGAGGACAGCAAAAAGGAACAGGCCGGCGCCGGGCTCGACCGGTTGAGCGCCGCCGAACACGCCCGCTTCACAGAGTTCAACACCGCCTATACGCAAAAATTCGGCTTCCCTTTCATCATCGCGGTCAAGGGCCTCACCAAGGACGATATTCTGGCCGCCTTCGAGAAGCGCATCGACAATTCTGCGGACGAGGAGTTCGACACCGCCACCGCCCAGGTGGAAAAGATCGCGCTCCTGCGTCTGCAATCGCTGCTTCCGGGGCATTGAGGTCCCGGACGCTGCTTTCCTCAATCCTCTCCGTCGCTTATATTGGCGATACTAGGAGTGACGCCGCCATGAGACCGTCGGAAGTGCTGGAGAAGAACCGGGATATCATACGCGAGATCGTTGCCCGCCGGCAGGTCTCCAATCCTCGCGTCTATGGCTCAGTGCTGCGCGGCGAAGACCGGTCCGACAGCGATCTCGATATCCTAGTCGATCCGTCGCCGACCACGTCGCTGTTCACGCTCGGCGGACTTCAGGGAGATCTCGAAGAAGCGTTGGGCGTCCCGGTGGATGTCAAGGTTCCGGGAGATTTTCCGCCCAAGATCCGCGAACGCATCGTCGCGGAAGCGTTGGCGATATGAGTGCAGAGCGTCTCGAAGCCTATCTCGATCGGATGGTCGTCACTGGAAACAAGGCCGTCAGATATGTCTCTGGCCTGGATCGCGAGGCCTTCCGGCTTGATGAAATCAAGCAGGATGCGGTGATCGCCAACATCATGGCGATCGGCGAATGCGCGACCAAGCTCATGGAGCGTTTTCCGGATTTCGTCGTCGAGCATCCGGAGATCCCGTGGAAAGACATTCGCGACATGCGCAACCGTATTGCGCATCAATATTTTCACCTGGATATCGATACGGTCTGGCTGACCGTGGACCGGATGATCCCCGAGCTTCTGTCCCAGCTCGATTCCCTGCGCAACTGGCGTGCCCAGGGCGAATGATGAAGGCGAATGACGTGACCGAATATCTTGAAATCCTCCCCCTCACAAAGGAAGCCTTCGCATCTTTCGGCGATGTCATCGAGGCCGATCCGGCGAGCATGCGGCTGATCAATGGCGGCACGACCGAACGCTATCACGCGCTCGCCGAGCCCGTCGTGATCGGCGAGCCGGAGCGGCTGATCTTCAGCATCTTCCGCAGCAAGCCGCGGCAGTTCCCTTACGCGATCACCATGATGGAGCGACATCCTTTCGCCAGCCAGAGCTTTTCGCCGATCTCCGGCCAGCCGTTCCTGATCGCTGTTTCGGATGACGAAGGCGGACGGCCGGGCAAACCGCAGGTTTTCCTCGTGCAGCCGCATCAGGGCGTCAATTATTTCCCCAATTCATGGCATCATCCGTTGATGGCGATCGGCGTCGTCAGTGATTTCCTGGTGGTGGACAGGGACAGTACCTCTGCGAACTACGAGGAAGCGTTCTTCGATACCCCCTATCTCATCGCGGAGCCCAGCCTGTGACCGGACTCACCACCCATGTGCTCGACACCGCCAGCGGTAAACCGGCCGAGGGGTTGTCGATCGACCTCTACCGGCTGAGCGGCGAGACACGCGAAAAACTCAAGACGGTCGTCACCAATAGCGACGGCCGCGTCGACGGCGGGCCGATCCTGATCGGCGAGACCTTTCTTGTCGGCGAATACGAGCTGGTCTTCCACGCCGGAGACTATCTTCGCGCCCGCGGCGTGGCGCTCACGGAACCGGCTTTTCTCGACGTGATCCCGATCCGTTTCGGCATTTCCGACACGACGGCCCATTATCACGTGCCGCTGCTGCTTTCGCCCTACGGCTATTCCACCTATCGGGGGAGTTGATGCGCTTTGCCGCAATCGCCGATATTCATGGGAATTGCGCAGCGCTCGAAGCGGTACTTGCCGATATCCATGCGCAAGGCATCACCGACATCGTCAATCTCGGCGATTGCCTGAGCGGACCCCTCGAAGCCGGGCGCACCGCGGACCTGCTGCTACTTCTCGATACGATGGCGACGCTGACGGTGCGCGGCAATCACGATCGCTACCTGATCGAAAATCCGGCGGATGCGATGCCTTCCTGGGAAGTGCACGCCTTTTCGCAATTGGCGCCGCGCCACCTGCAATGGCTGCGCAAGCTGCCGTTCAGCACCGTCTATCGGGACGAGGCCTACCTCTGCCACGCGACGCCGCAGTCGGACAACGTTTACTGGCTCGAGCAGGTATCGAGCGAAGGCCATGTCTTTCTGAAGCCGCTGGAGGAGATCGAGGCGCTGGCTGACGGCATCGAGCAACCGCTGATCCTTTGCGGCCACAGCCATATTCCGCGGGCGGTGCAACTGTCCGACGGCCGGTTGATCGTCAATCCCGGCAGCGTCGGCTGCCCGGCCTATGACGATGACACGCCGCATTTCCACAAGGTGGAAACGGGCCACACCATGGCGTCCTACGCGATCCTGGAAAAGACCTCCGCCGGCTGGATACCGCAATTCCGCAACGTGACCTACGACCATCTGGCGATGTCGCGCCTTGCCGCCGAAAACGGCCGCGCCGACTGGGCAGTGGCGCTGGCGACGGGCCGGGCGGGGTAGTCCAAATTGACTTCGATAGAGACTTGTACTATTTATTGTACAGGTAATGAGGAGCCGCCCATGCGCACCGTCATGTTTTCCCAAGCCCGCCAGGAGCTTGCTAGCCTCCTCGATGAAGTCTCGAACGACCGTGCTCCGATCGAGATCATGCGCCGTGATAAGCCATCGGCCATCTTGATTGACAAGGACGAATACGAGGGCATGCTGGAGACGCTGCATCTGATGTCGACGCCCGCCAATGCGACGCGGCTGATAGAGGCGATCGCCAACGTCAATGACGGCTCGAAGCTGATCGTGCACGACCTTATCGAACCTGAGGACTATATCCCCAACAAGAAGGCCGATTGATGCCTTCAGGGAAAGCCTACCTGCTCGTCTGGGAGCCGGAGGGCTGGCGCGAGTATATTTTCTGGCAGGAGACCGACCCCAAAATGGTCGTCCGGATCAACGAGTTGATCAGGGACACATTGCGGCACCCGTTCGAGGGCATCGGTAAGCCTGAGCCATTGCGCAATCAGCTCAAAGGGCAGTGGTCGCGCCGAATAACCCAGGAACACCGGCTCGTCTACCGCGTGGAGAACGGCAATGATCAGCCGCGGCTGATCATCCTCCAATGCCGTTTCCACTACTGAATCGCTCCTCCTGAAACCTTTCGGCAATCCTTCCCCACGATACTTTCTCCGATTCGACAGGAGAGATCGTCATGGCTCAAACGCGCGGCAAATCCGGTTCTCGGCGCAGAAGCGCGCCCAAGCGGTCGTCAGGCTCCGGCTCGACGCTCTGGCCTTGGCTCGGAGCGCTGGCGGTGGTGGCCGGCGGCATCGCGCTTTACGAGAATTCCGCGGCAACGAGGCGTTTTGTTGCCGGCCTGACTTCGGGAAAACCGGCCCAGGTCGCGGCAAAACCGGTGCCGGCAAAATCCGTCGAGGCAAGTTCCGGCCCGTCGCACCGACCGGTCACGTCAAAGCCTGCGGTCGCTCCTGACCAGAGTCACACCGCCGCGATCATCCCGCCGGCGCCGATCGGCAAGCCGATTCTCGAGGAGATCCAGAAGGCTGCCGAGGCGCCGAAGAGCAACGAGAACCTTGCCGGCGCCTATGAGGCGAAATTCTATCTGTGCGGATCGGCCAAGCAAGACGACTGCGTAACCGCCGCCGATCGTTTCGTATTCCATGGCCAGAAGATCCGGCTGGTTGGCATCGAGGTGCCCGACATCAAGAAGCCGCGCTGCGAGGCGGAGCGAATCAAGGCGAGCGACGCGGAGCTGCGGGTGCGGGCCTTCCTCGATTCCGGTCCGTTCGAACTTGTCACCTGGCAGGGCAACGAGGACGAGGTCGAAGGCCATAAGCTGCGCGAAGTCACCCGCAATGGCCGCTCGCTCGCCGACGTCCTCGTCAACGAGGGCCTGGCCAAGCGGCCGGGCGTCGGCAAGGGCGGCTGGTGCTGAGATAGCAGCTCCTACCGCCCTCGGCCTTTAGGACGCGCGCGGTGATGAGTCATTGTTTCTGAAAAAATGTTTTTATTTCAATAGGTGAAATCACGAATTCCCTTCTGTAGACTCCTTATGCCCCCGTTAGGTCAGTCGCGATTTCGCATTCTCAACTTTCAATGAGCAAGAAAAAGCCCCGGCAGGGGCTGCCGGGGCTCACTTTTGACGATGATTTCGCGGGGCCCTACAAGTCGACTTCCTATCCTCCAAGCCCTTCATAGGACGTCCTTGCTGAACCGTAGCTGGCCTTCCACGAAAAGGCCTATCCGGCCACGGCCAAGGCGGGTCAGCCGGATCGGCAGCCGCTTTTCGTCCAGCCGGCGGCGGAGCAGCAACAGCCGCGTTTCCAGATTGTCCTTGAAGTCGGGCAGTTTCAGCGCAGCGTCGAGCCGAATTTCGCGGTTGGTGAATTCCAGACGGCCGCTTTGCTGGTGCTGTTCCAGCATCGAGGCGAGCAGCCTGCCTGCGACCCCCTTGATGACGTAATCGCCATTGATGAAAACGCTGTCATCGAAGCGATGGTGGACAACTTGCACTGTCTTTTCAGACGTCGAAGGTTGGGCCGGGACCGTCCGTTGCGGTTCGGTTTCAAGTGAAAGCTTTTCGCTCAGGGCCAATGCCATGGCTGCCTGCCTGGCAATCATCGAAAGAGCCGCCTCGTCGTCACTGGTGAAGGCGATGCGGTCGCGGCTCTCGAGGAAGAGGACGCCGCGCACCGAGCCCGCGGCGACGAGCGGCACGGCGATCTGGCTCATCGCCTCCGGCATGCCGGGGAGCGGGATTGCCCGCGTGCGGTTTTCGTCGGCGGAGGAGTCGCGCACTGCCGCGCCGAAACGGCGGATGCGGCTCATGTCGCTTAGCTTGACGAGATGCCCACCGGCGGCAGCCGCGCCGATCACACCTTCATCGACGGGAATTTCGGAGCCGATGCCGGACGGGACGTAGCCCATGCTGCCGATGGTGATGAGCTGGTTGCGCTCTTCATAGAGCTGCAGCAACAAACTGTGCTCGAAGCCAAACTCGGTGCGCAACCCTTCCAACATGGCATCGATGATGCCGTCCGCGTCCGTTTCCGCAGCGATCGCTTCGGCAATCCTTGCGGCTCCAGCCAAACGGTTCCGTTTCGGCATTTGGGGTTCGGCGGTCTGGACCTGGGAGGGGATCGGCTCGATGCTCACGACGCGGAAGACGTCGAGGTTGCGCAGCTTCATGATGCCCGCCATGCCGACCTGGGCACTGCTTGCGTCGATCTGCAGCGCGATGTGCTCGAACAGCGGTCCCGCCTCCAGGGTGTGGGCGAAGACCAGTTCCAGCCGGTATTGTGCAGAATTGCGTGCATCCACCAGAAGCAGCATCGCATGCGGGTTCAGGCGGATGTTGGCGGCGGTCTTGGCGAAGAACTGGTTGGAGAGTGCCACATGCCGATCGTCGACCACGGCGACATGCGAGAGATAGGAAATGTTCGGCAGACCGTCGGCGTCCGCCGTCGAAATGATCGAAGGGATCACGCCTTCGAAACAGGCTTCGAGATCGGCCAGGGTCAGCTTGATCGGCGTCATGGGGTCGTGCTCCAGACACGTTCGCCGGCGCGCGAGCCGGGCGTCTGGACGAAGACAGAGGCGACGCGCATCGTGATCAGCATCGGGTCGCGGTTGGAAAGTACCGGCATGATCAGTTCCGGCAGCAGCCCAAGTCTCATCTGCGTCGAAACGATCGAGACGATGTATTGGGATGAGCGCTCCACCTCGTGCGGTTCGGCGGGCCGAATGGTGGCCTGTCCCTTCAGTTGATAGGAGACGTAGTCCGAAGGCCGGGCGAACGTGACGGCAATTTTTCCGTTTTCGCGCAGATTGGCAACGGTCTCGGGCCATTGCCAGGCTGAGGTCACGAGGTCGATGGTATCACTTCCGGCGGACATCCATGCGCCCACGGCTCGGCCGATCTCCGGTCGGCGGGCGGCGTTCGAACTGCCGATGATCTGCATCACCGGGCTTTCTATGAAGCCTGCGATTTCGTCCCCGAACATCGAACGTCCCCCTTGGACAGGTTCATAGCGCAGTTAGGCAGGTTTTAGGATTCCCCCCGCGCGACTTAATGAGCTTTTAGGAAACGACGTTCGCGGAACTGGCTAAAGCGCTCCCATCGAACAAGGAGCAAGCCGATGTCCACCAAGAACCATGTCAAAATGCCTGAAAACACCGTCGCCGTGATTGGCGCCGGTCCCGCCGGCCTCGCCGCCGCGCGCTTCCTCATCGCCCGGGGGCTGGTGCCCGTGATCTTCGAGGCCTCGTGCCGCCTCGGTGGCCAATGGAATTCCGCCTCGGCCGCCAGCGCAATCTGGCCTGGCATGCGCACCAATACCAGCCGCGTGATGACTGCCTTTTCAGATCTCGAACACGCCTCCGAAAGCGCCGCCTATCTGCGGCAGGAGGAGATGCTCGATTATCTCGAACGTTACGCCTTCACCTTTGGCTTGCTGCCACATCTGAGACTGAAGACGCGGGTCGAGCGGCTGGAGCGGGCCGGCAATGGCTGGCTGATCCGTTCGACCGAAGACGGCGAGGAACGTTCCGAGGTCTTCCAGCGGGTTGTCGTTGCGACTGGGCGGCAGAACGTGCCCGACCTGCCGGCAGTACCAGGCCTCGATGGTTTCGCCGGAACTCTCGGCGCCGCCCACACCGCCCAGTATAACGGCCCGGAGCGCTATCGTGGGCGTAGGGTGCTTGTCGCCGGCTGCTCGATCAGTGCGTTGGAGATCGCCTCCGACATCGCGCTCGGCGGTGCGGTCCAGGTGATCTCCGCCAACCGCCGGCAGCGCTATATCCTGCCGAAAATCATCGCCGGGGTGCCGACGGATCACGTGATGTTCAATCGGGCCGCCGTGCTGATGGAAAGCGTGTTGCCGCCGGACATGCTGGCCGAAGGGCTGACAATGAAGGTCCTCAAGGTGGCCGGTTCCCCGGACCAGTTCGGCGCGCGGAGGCCGGAGGGCAATGCCTTTGTGGCGGGCATCTCGCAGTCGCAGGGTTTTCTGCCGGCGGTGGCGGAGGGGCGCATCGCTGTGAAGCCCTGGATCGAGCGAATCGACGGTCACACCGTCTGGTTCCGCGACGGGACGAGCGCCAATGTGGACGCCATCCTGTTCGGCACCGGTTACCGCCTGTCGATGCCCTGGCTTTCGGAGGATATCGTCCGGACGATCCGGCTTGACGGCTATCCGCCAGCTCCTCAAACTCCTCCCGGTTCAGACGGCGGCTTGAACACTTCAACCATTGATTCACCTTCTTCAACAAGAAGGGCCACCGACTTCATCTCCACGCCTGAGTTTCGCAGATCACTCGAGGTACTCACGACAGAGGCTCCGGCGTTTCACTGATAGAACAAGGCGGAGAGGTGTCGTCCTGGCTTCCGAGACAGTTGTTCCCCGATCGGGTTGAAGATCGTCTGTACGCGGGTGGAACTCCAGAGCTGCTTCGTACCACGCTCTGGAAATCATGGGTTTTGAACTCAGTGACTCTTTTTAGGGGGCGATATGCCCCCTAACGTTGGGAAAAGTGACTCATCACCGCAGGCTGCTCAGTGAGCAGACCACTGAGAAAAGTCACGGTTTCGAAAATTGTTGTTTCGAAACAATGGTGCTTTTCCAGACATACCCGCTGATTTGGCACGATAGCGCTCTCAGATCCGACACGGTTTTTAAGCACGTCCAGCGAAAGTCGCCTAAAAAAGCCCCGGCACTTGGTGCCGGGGCTTCGAATGTTCTGGATGTCGAGGACAGACTTAACAATTTCTGCCGCGGTAGGCTTCTACGTCAGATCGTCGATAGAAGGTTGCGATCCTGCGTTCCCGGCAAGCCCAGACCGGGAGGATAGATGCCCTGGTCAGACCCGTCCGCAGTTTACTCGGCTGCATCCAGCCCCTGGCAAGTTCGGCCAAACTCGCATGTTCGCGGAAGAACGCGTCGAACGATTCCTGGGTGACGGTATCGTGGGCTCGGCGGTTAACTCTGCCCTCCGAATGGCCGATTTTGAAGAAACCGGATTCGAAGAATGCCATCGCCGTCGCGCGATCGAGACCAAGCGTCCGCGCGAATTCATGCCGTTTCAGGCCGGGAGATTCGGGAGCGAATTCCGCCTTCACCTCGCGTAGGCTAACGAGCAGTCTCGCGAACCCGATCTTCGTGGGATCCTTGGAGAGGTAGCGCTTCGCGATTCCTCCGTTGACCATTCCCACGATGATGTCCGAGATCCGACAGCCGGCTCGCTTGAAAGCGTAGTCGAGGGAGACGATGTCATCATTTTCGTCCTGCTCTTCCAGATCGAGCATGAGATCGTCCAGCAATTTGTTGACTGCATTCTCCGAGAATTTCGCCTTCATGTCCTTCTCCGTGCCGTAGATCGGAGTCAGGACTCCCATGCGGATGATCTGCTGTCCTGTCGGCATGCTGACGCCAAGCCTGTCCACGATCGTCTTGATATCAATGCTGCTCCGATAAGCGGCCACAGCGTCATCGATGTCGGCAACCTTGGCTATGCCGGAGCCGAACTGGCACAGCTCGCGCGCGATGCGCGACGGAATGCCAGAAAACGACGTAGCACTGTCACGCTCGACGACATAAAGGCGATCCTGCCGAGGCCGGTGCCTATCGAGGGTGAGATCCGGTGGATGGCTTGTGTACATGAAGCGGGACATGCTGTCGTTGGAATGTCGCTCGGGATTGGGAGGCCTGATCTGGTGACCGTGCAGCGGTTCCACAGTCACAGGAGCGGGAACACGGCATTCGTCTCATGGATTCGCAATGTCCGCCTTCAGAGGAGCCGGGAATCATATCTCAACGAGATCTCGATGCTTCTGGGCGGACGCGCGGCCGAAGAGGTGATCCTTGGGACCATGCACGATGGATCAGGCGGTGTGATGGGTTCGGATTTGCAGCGAGCCACGGACCTAGCGACATACATGTTGGCGGCGCTTGGAATGGGCGATGGCCTTTCATACAGCAACGCATCGGACTCAAGGGAACTTGAGAAGCTGCGTACGTCGAATGCGATCCTTCACCGGCGGGTCCCCGAACCTGCTGCGCTCGAAAGCACGCGCCACGGCA
The DNA here is from genome assembly GCF_000731315.1 of Neorhizobium galegae bv. orientalis str. HAMBI 540. Classification (NCBI taxonomy): domain Bacteria; kingdom Pseudomonadati; phylum Pseudomonadota; class Alphaproteobacteria; order Hyphomicrobiales; family Rhizobiaceae; genus Neorhizobium; species Neorhizobium galegae. Next base: position 2,707,685 of record NZ_HG938353.1, on the reverse strand, counting down.
AAAAACACGACGACGAACCCAATTCCGAGCCAGAACCATTCATTGGACAAGGTAAGGCTGACGGGTGCCGGCGGTGCGCCTACGATATATGGTGCGAACCACTTGACGTGAGCCTGGACAGATGTGGCCTGGATTGCCTGCCAGATGGCGAGACCTGTCACCAGGGAAAAGCGGCCTCGAGATCTATGCCGTGCGGCAAACATGTTCTGTCCTTCGATCGGCAGTGCCATGACTAGAGTGACGGAACGGCTCTCCACCCGGCCGGCGAGATCGGTTCAATTCGTTTCAGGAACGGGAGCATCGGGATTGACGAGACCGGCGTGGCGCAGGTCACGCCAGAAGGCCACCGGCACCATTTCGGCATAGGCAGCGCTGTCCTCCGCGATCCGCTCCGGTCGGCTGGCCCCCGGAATGACGCCGGCCACGGCCGGGTTCGCGAGAGCGAAATGCAGGCCGGCGGCCTTCATGCTGACTCCGTGGCGGTCCGCGATCGCCCTGATCTTTGCCACCTTGTCCAGGATCTGCGGCGTAGCAGGTGAATATTCGAAGTTCGGGCCGCCGACGAGCGCGCCGGAACTGTAGGGACCGCCGACGATGATCCCGAGGCCCCGTTCCGCGACCACAGGCATGACGCGTTGTAGCGCGCGGTCGTGATCCAGCAGGGAGTAGCGGCCCGCGAGAAGAAAGCCGTCCGGACGTGGTTCCTTGAGGCCGAGCAGCAATTCGATCGGCTCCACCCGGTTGACGCCCAGGCCCCAGGCCTTGATGACACCTTCGTCCCGCAAGCGATCCAGCACCCGAAAGGCGCCGAGACGTGCGCTTTCAAAAATGCCCAGCCATTCGTCGCCATGGAAATCCTGCGCAACGTCGTGCACCCAGACGATCTCGATCCGGTCGGTTTTCAATCGTTCGAGACTACCTTCGATGGAGCGCATCGTCGCGTCGGCCGAATAGTCGTTAACGACCTTGTTGCGACGGCCGTATTTGAAGACTCCGTTTTCTCCGAAGCCACTGTCGCTGACGTCCTCGATTTCGTCGAGAACCAGCCGGCCGACCTTGGTGCTGATCACATATTCGTCGCGCGGCTTGTTCGCGAGCGCCTCGCCCATGCGGATTTCGGCGAGGCCCGCCCCATAGAAAGGGGCATTGTCGAAATACCTGATCCCGTCGTTCCAGGCCGCTTCCACAGTCTCGAATGCCTCTTCCTCCGGGATCGCGCGGAACATGTTGCCAAGGGGTGCAGTGCCGAACCCCAGCCGACCGGGGAGAATATCCTTGAGTGTCATTTGTTGCCATCCTTTCGATGTTGAGAGCCGCGCCGTGCGGTCAGGCTATGAAGCGGGTGGGGCGACTGCCCGCCCGCCGGGGGCATGGTCTGCAGACATGACCTGATAACGCACATGCAATAGTCCACCTCTGAGGATGTTCACCGAGATCAGCTCAAGGGGACGCGCACCGGCGATATTGTGGTCGAAGGTGGTCGGCACGCCCGGCTTGCCATCGGCGATTGGCAGGATCAGAAGACTGACTTCGTCGATCAGATCTCGCCTTAGAAAGGCGCCATTGATCGCGCCCCCGCCTTCGAGCAGGATCGTTTCGATGCCAAATTCGGTGCGCAGGATGTGGAGTGCGCGATGAAGGTCGAGCTCCGTATCGCCGGCGAAAATATAGGAGATGCCATCCCTGTGCAGTTCCGCAATGTAATCGTCGGATACATTCGTTGTCAGGACCGCTATCAGCGCATCCCCGTTTACCCGCTCACGGTTGAGATGCAGGCAGCCCGACCTGTCGAGATAGACGGCATAGGGGGCCATCCCTGCCGCGGCCGCTTTCCAGGTTTGGCGTGGATAAATCCTGTCGGCGAGCATCGGGCGCATTTCGCCAAGTGCGAATTCCGCCATCGTAACGCGGCCGACAAGCCACGCATCGCTGCGCAGGTCGCGGTGCAGCATCTCGTAGGCGTCGTGGCAATCCGCCGACACCGGCCAGCCCACCGTATTGATCCGGCCATCGATGCTGGACATCATGTGCAATGTAACCCTGGGTCTCATGGTCACTCCCATATTCGCAGGCGACAAGCGCCCGCGATCGCGCTCTTGCACCGGCCGATCACCGTCATCATCCCCCGGACCGGCGATGATCTGCGGACATCGCAACGATGAACAGGACCAGTCCCGCCGAGGTCAGGAGGAAACCAGCCCAGACAGTCCACAGAAGGCCCAGCCCCGCACCGATCGTAAGGCCACCCGCCCATGCGCCAAGCGCATTGGCAACGTTGAGTGAAGCCAGGTTCATAGCACCCATCAGCGTTGTGGATTCCGGGGCCAGAGCTGTCAATCTCACCTGGATGGTGGGGATGGCCACCATCATCGTCGCCCCGACCCCGAACATCGCCGGAAAAAACACCCAAGGGTTGGCGCCCCACAGGGCCAGCAGAACAAGCACCAGGAGGGTACACCCGTAGCCGGCAGTGATGCCGAGCCTCGGATACCGGTCGGCAAGCCGACCACCATAGAGATTGCCAACAGTCATTCCGACGCCGAAGACAGCCAAGGCCGGCGGTATCATCTCCGGCCGGAGTAGCACGAGATCGGTCACGAACGGCGCGATGAAGGTATAGACGGCGAAGATGCTGGAAATTCCAAGCGCGGCGACCACCATCATCAACCAGACACGCCCCTTGCGCAAACCGCTCAGCTCATGAGCGATCGAGGCGCCATCGAGCGCGGATGTGCGGGGAACGAAAAGCCAAAGCGAGATGAATGACACCAGGCCGAGGGTGGCGATGCACAGATAGGTCTCCCGCCAGCCGACGCTTTGGCCCAGGAACGTGGCCAGCGGCGACCCTATGATAGTGGCGATGGTCAGCCCGGTCATGACGATCGCAAACGCCTGGCCGGAGCGGCCCGGACCCACGACATATGACGCCACCACGGCGCCGGCACCGAAATAGGCGCCTTGCGGCAATCCGCTGATAAACCGTGCCGCGACGAAAAACGCCAGGCTGTCGGCAAGCGCGGACAATATATTGCCTGCAACGAATACGCCGATGAGAAGAAGAAGGAGTGTGCGCCGGTTCAACCTTGCGGCGGCTATCGTCAGGATCGGAGCGCCCATCACCACGCCGATCGCATAGGCGGTTATCGCATGCGTCGCCGTCGCAAGATCGACCCCGAGGCTCCCCGCGAAAAGCTGGATGATGCCCATGCTGGCAAATTCGGTGGTGCCGATGCAGAACGTTCCCAAGGCCAGCGCCAGTAAGGTCAGCCTGCCCGTTCTTGATCGAGGCACGGAACCACCGTCAGGATGAAACGTCTCGTCGGTCGTGGCCTTGGTAGCAGCCGGGACGATTCCGGCATCGTTTGAAACGGTCATGTTTCATCTCCTGTATCTGGGAAACCGGTCACCGGCCGAGATGGACGCGGCATGTCTTCTCCGGCGACCTGCCTGCCGTCGGTGCGCGTCAGGGAATTTCGCGCTTGCCCGCGGTCTGATAGCGAACGGACAGCCAGTGCGCGAGAAGCCCGATCCCCCAGCCCAGCAGCACCCAGAGAACCCAGTAGGGCGCCCCGGTGAACAGGTTGATGACGACAAGCACAATGATGCTCGGAACGAAGGCGATTGCATGGATGCGAAGCCCAAGCTGCTTTTCGGCCTGACTGGCGTTTTTCATGATATTCTCCACGTCACATTGAGTTGACGTCATGGTTGGGGCGGTGCTTTCTTCTCCGGTAGCCTATTGGGTTGAGTGGAAGTGCTCTTTGCCAATGTTGCTTTTTGTTTGAAAGCGATTGCGCTTTTGGGGCATGGATTGCGGCGGCAACCCGAGTGCCAGTCAGTGGGGCGTGTGGCCCACTGACTGGGATTGTCGGATCGCCGGTGGCCGTTCACCGCGTCCCTTCAACCGCCGCGAGAATGGCATCCGCCACGGCCTGCGGCTGCGACAGCATCGGCACGTGACTTGAGGCGACATGGACCGTCGTCGCCTTCATCGTCTGGGCAAAGGCCTGCTGAAGGCCTGCCGGGATGATCTGGTCGTTGTCGGAAATGACGGACCAGCTCGGCTTCTGGGTAAAGGCTGCGGATGTCACCTTACCGTCGAATGCAACGGCAGACAGCGGCGCCTGGGTGGCGGCCAGCAATGCCGCCGCAGCGGGTGAGATATCGGGAGCGAAGTAGCGTGCCATTCCTTCCGCGGACCATGTGAGAAATCCGGTCGCATCGGCATGGATTTCCTTCTGCCATGCCGGCGGCTCCGGCGCCTGGCGTACGATCGCGTTAATGGACTGGCCCTTTGACGGTGCGAAAGCCGCCACATAGACCAGCGCCCGAACCTTGTTGCTGTTGCCGGCTTCGGTGATCACGGCGCCACCATAGGAATGTCCGACGAGGATGACGTCCCCTGGCTGGTCGACGATCACGCGGCGGGTCGCGGCAACATCAGCCTCGAACGAAGACAAAGGATTGTGGACAGCCACGACGTTGATCCCCTTCGCCTGCAGGAGCGGCACCACCTGCGCCCAACTCGATCCATTGGCCCAGGCCCCGTGCACGAGGACGACGGAGGGGACGCCGGCGGCATATGCCGATGAGGCGATGCTTGCCGTCCCAATGGCAGCGGCAGCTATGACAGTCTTCATGGACATGGAACTCTCCTTTGAGGGTTGATGACCACCGCGGCTGCGGCGGGCTTGCTAAGATCAATGGCCAGGATCGGCGGGCCGCGCCTCCGCTCGACCTTCCGCCCGGAAAACCAGGCAATCAGCGCGGCACCCACCCGATCGCCGGCGCGGACAGGCTGTGGATATAGAGACGATCGGCAGTCTCGGTGGCGCCGGTCGTTCCTGGATAGGTGCCATCGGGATCCTGAAGGTCCCGAACAACGTTGCCCTTTTCGTCTATGGCAAAAACATGTCCGTAAGGCTTGCCGGTCGGCAGGAAGGATCGAGGCAGGCGCAGTAATATCTTGCGAAAGAACGGCCTCTGGGCGAGTGAATCCGCCGCCGGATTGCGCGGCCTGAAAAGGCCCACCCATATGCGCCCATCGCGTCCCCGCAGCAGATTGTCCGGATAGCCTGGCAAGTTATCGAGCAATATGCGAGCTTGCGGCGAGCCACTCTGGACATCTATGTCATTCGCCCGTGCATCGATCGTCCAGATCCGATATCGGCCCGTTTCGTTGACGAACAGGTTCAGACCGTCCGACGAAAGGGCGATGCCATTGGCGAACGACAGTCCGTGGGCAACGATCCTTGCCTGCCGGCTCGCCGGATCGAACGCCAGAACCCGGCCGGTTGCGGATTGTTCGATAATATCGAGCACGCTCGCTTCGTACGTCCCGCCCCAGTCGGCGGGAGCAAAGCGCGTTGAGGATTCGGTGAAGTAGATGGTGCCGTCCGGTCCCGTAGCGACGGAATTGGCATAGACAATCGGATCATTCGTACTGACGCGGTCTGTCAGCAGGCTCACGCCTCCCTCGGAGTCGATAGCAAGAAGTCCCTTCATCGCATCGGCGACGACCATCCGGCCTCCAGCATCGAAGGCGAACCCGAGAACCCGCCCGCCTGTATTGGCGAAAACTTCCTGCTTTGCGCCGTCAAGATTCATGCGTACCAGGTTGCCGCTTGTCATGGCTGCGTAGAGCTTGCCGTCAGGCCCAATTGCCATGTGCTCTGGGCCATGCTCGGTGCCGATGTCGATTCTGCGCAAGCCGGACAGGAGGTGGTTCGGTGCGTGCGCGCCGACGTAGCCGGGCGGAACCTGGGCCACCCATGACACGGGCTCCACCGGCACTGGCCAGAAACAGAAATAGGCGACCGCTGCCACAAAGAAGCCTGCTGCGGGTCCGGCGACTCTTCGAACAACAGGCGCCTTCATATCATGCTCCCGGATTTGAGCCGATCACGTCAAAATCATTGCCTGTTTCTAGGGTGATCCGGGGAGGGCGGTATTTCGAAATATTGCCGATGTGGCAGCGGATATTGCTATTAAAACGCGACGCAGCGGCGCATTTCACGCAAAGGACTGTTCTCGGAACTGGCTTGGTGTCATCCCGGTCAGCTTTCGGAATGTCCGGCAAAAGTTGGCCTGCGATCCAAAGCCCGCGTCGAGAGCGATCCCCGCAATCGTGGACCTTCCGGACACGAGCATTTTCTGGGCTGCCTTGATGCGCCTTTCGATGACGTAGCGATGGGGCGGCATACCGGTCGCTTCATGAAACAGACGAGAAAAATGGAAGGCGCTGAGGCAGGCCTCCCCTGCGAGGTCATCCAGCGCGATGTCCTCTCCCAAACGCACCTCGATGAAGTCGAGCACGCGTTGCAGCTTTTTTGGATCGAGGGAGGACGCTCGCGATGGCGCCCGCCATCGGCCAACCGTGTAGTTTCTCATGAGGTGAGCCGCAAGCGTCGTGCGCAACCCGTCGGCATAGATTCGGTCGATCGGGGCGTCGCCACCACCAAGCAAACCATGCAACGCCGTTCCGATCCGCACCAGGGCCGGATCGACGAAACCTCCCGCATAGGCAAGCTGTGTGCCAGCAGGATCGATCCCATAGTCCGCAAGCGCACTGTCTTCCAGCAGCTTCGCGGGCAGGAAGACCAAAAGGCATTCGACCGATCCATCGAGTTCGAGCAAGGTCTCGTGGGTCCCAACCGGAACCAGCCAGCTTGTTCCCGGACGCGCGATGCCTTCCTGTGTCTGCCCGTCACCTTTGCGCCGGACCCTCGCTTGGCCGGATAGAATATAGGCAAGTTCGGTGCATTCCCGCCCCACGCAATTCTGTGCTCCGGGTCCGATACGCCTTTGTTCAACACGCAGGGCATCCCATTCGGCCACATTGCCAATCAAGGTGCTTGACTGATACTTTCGGTCACCGTGCGTCAGCAGAGACATTTGTCCATTCTCCGGCGTGCAATTCCGATATGCTCAACAAGCCGTATCGGGGCGGGTGTGGCGAGTTAATTTCGGTTAAATGACGTCAGCGCGGCTGGACACCAACGCGCGCCGATGTTTCAGGATGCGTGAGCTTTTTCCTTTGCTGAATGGCCCGCCACTTCGCGGTCAGGAGGCGTCACGGCCTGTTGGTCGAATGATGGGAGGCATTTGATGAACGAGCTCTCGCCGCCCCGGTCACGATCATTCGCCTTCGGACCGTTCGTGCTGCTCCCCGAACGGCAGTTGCTCATGCGGGGCGACGTACCCGTTCGCATCGGGGGACGGGCACTTGATATTCTGACAGTGCTTGTGGAACGTCCGGGAGCCGTCATCGGCAAGCAAGAATTGCTGGCTCGCGTCTGGCCGGACACATTTGTCGAGGACGGCAACCTCAAGGTCAACATGGCGGCCTTGAGGCGCGCACTGGATGAGTCGCCGGGCGCCGCACGGTATATCGCGACGGTTGTCGGCCGAGGCTACCGCTTCTCCGCACCGGTCCACCACTCCGGTTCAGTCCATCTCGCCTCCGATGTCGGCGTTCCGGCGGCCCTGAACCACAACCTGCCAACGGCGACCACCCGCATCGTGGGGCGACAAGATGCAATCGATGCTATCCTGCGGGAATTGCGGGAAGCACGCCTCGTCTCGATCGTGGGCGCGGGCGGAATTGGAAAGACGACGGTCGCCCTTGCCGTCGCCGAGCATTGGATCGGGACTTGCAAGGATGGTGTCTGGATGGTCGACCTGTCACCCCTCAAGGACCCGAGCCTCGTCCCCAATGCCATCGCAACTGCAATCGGCCTGACAGCCCATTCCTCCAACATGCTCGAGGCGTTGAGCGCATTCCTGCGTTCGCGCGAAATGCTGCTCGTCTTCGATAGTTGCGAGCATATCATCAATGGCATCGCATCTTGCGCCGACCGCATCCTGGCCGAGGCTCCAGCCGTCCGAATCCTCGCAACCAGCCGCGAATCTCTCCGTGTGAAGAGTGAGCGGGTTCGGCGGTTGCCGGGGCTCGGAACGCCGGCCAAGACGGCAGCACTCGATGCTGAGACCGCGTTGACATTTCCGGCGATCGAGCTGTTCGTTGATCGCGCAACTGACAGGCTCGAGTCGTTCAGCCTGAGCGATGCCGACGCACCGCTGGCGGCGGAACTGTGCCGCAAGCTCGATGGTCTTGCACTTGCAATCGAACTGGCGGCCACCCGCGTCGACGCGTTCGGCATTGGCGAATTGATCGAACAACTCGGCGACCGGTTTCGGCTCTTGCAAGGGCATCGGGGAGGAATTGAACGGCATCGTACGCTCACCGCGACAATCGACTGGAGCTATGACCTTCTTTCGGAAATCGAGCAAACGATGCTGCGCCGCCTGGCCGCGTTTGCCGGCATCTTCAGTCTGGACTCGGCCTGCGCCATCACCATTGACGATCGTATCGATCGCGTAAGGGCGGTGGAAAACATCGCCAGCCTGGTTGCGAAGTCGCTGCTGACGGCCGAGATGCACGATACGCAGGTCGAGTATCGAATGCTCGATATGACCCGTGCCTATGCGCTGGAGAAACTCGTCGCTAACAACGAACTTGAGAGCGCCAGGCAGCGACATGCAGAACATTGCCTTGAACTGGTCGAGCGCGCGACATCAGATGCGGAACGGCTGACGCGCGCAGAGTGGCTTGTGCGACATGGTCCGAAGACCAACGATATCCGCGAGGCGATGCGCTGGGCGTTCACGAGTGCTGACAACACGGCGCTGGGCGTTCGGCTGACGGTGACTGCCATTCCGTTCGGGAAGCAGGTTTCGCTGGTGGAAGAATGCCGGATGGCCGTCGAAAGGGCACTGGACGACAGCTTTCAGCCGCATCGAAGCATCCGTGACGACCTGGCCCTCAATCTCACGCTCGGCGCAACCTTGTTGCACACCCGCGGCCCTTTGCTTCAGGTGAAATCGTCCCTGACCAAGGCGCTGGCGATCGCGGCGCAATTGGGCGACACGGATATGCAATTGGCGTGCTTGCGCGGACTATCGGAATACGAATTGTGGACCGGTGACTCCCACTCCGCGATAGCCGTCGCCAGGAAGATCCGTGCGCTAGAGACCAACGGGCAGGATGCGCACCCAAGCGACGCCAATGCACAGGCCGGATCGGCATTGTCCTGGCTGGGTGCGCTCGCGGCGTCGCGGCAGCAACTCGAGAACATCGTCCAACGACCGATAAGCCACACGGCACAATTGGATGTTGCCCGCTTCGAATTCGATCAACGATTGACGGCGCAAGGCTCGCTGGCAACAGTGCTTTGGCTGCAGGGCTTTCCAGATCAGGCAATTGCGGTCGCGCGACGACAGCTAGAGGAGGCCGAAGCTTCCAATTACGCGGTCTCCCTCTGCTCCGCCCTGCTGCACGGCTCGTTGATCATCGCCATGTATATCCGCGACTACGAGGCAGCCTGGAGCTATCTCAACAGTGGACTGGAGCACGCCACCAAGCATGGGCTCTCGATCTGGCGGAACATGGGTATGTGTACGCGTGGCCGACTTTGCCTTTATACCGACCGTCCCGTTGACCTCGCCGCCTATCGCGTCCTGCTTGCCGAGGTCCGCGATGGCGGCTTCCGGATGCGCTATCCCAACTATCTCACCAACTACGCTGAGGCGGTTGCACGCCAGGGCGACCTACCCGGTGGGCTGGCTGCCATCAACGAGGCGATCGCCTTGTGCGAAAGCCGCGGACAGGTGGTCGGCATACCGGAGATTTTGCGTATCAAGGGCAACATGATCCGCTTCCACGAACCGGCCAACCCGGACAAGGCGGTGGAGTGCTATCAAAGATCGATCGAACTCGCTCGCCAAGGTGAGGCGCTGTCCTGGGAACTGCGCTCCGCAACAAGCCTCGTCAAGCTCATGCGGAGGCATGGAGGAGATAATGAAGCCGAGGATATGCTCGCCTCGGCTTATAACCGTTTTCAGGAGGGCTTTTCTACGGGCGATCTCCTGCGAGCACGGACACTGATCGCCACGCGGCCGGGCGCCCCGGGCGAGAGATAACCGCCTCTGGTTAGCCCTCCTGGCCCATTGCATTCGGCCGCGTTCTCAAGACCGTGAGGCCGACCCTGATCGGCGGCCAGATGACGACGAAGGCAAGGAGGGCCGCAACCAGGCTGACTGTGCCCATGGCCGGCTGAAGCGCTGCTTCACCGCCAAACCCGTGCAATGCCACCAGCGGCACCAGCGTCGGCCCAAGACCGATCCCGATCAGCCCGATGAAGGTCAGGGACAGCGCGATCGTCGTTGCCCTCATCTCGCTCGGAACGCTCTCCTGCATCACGACATGGCCGATGACGTATCCGCCGATCGACCCGAAGGCCCATACCCCCAATGCAAGCGCGGCCTGATGGCCCGTTTCCGCGAAAAAAACCATCGTGGCGCCCACGATGGTCATCAGGTAGCATCCCAGCAATAGGACCACTCGGGTGGGCACGCCCCAGCGCCGTGCAAACCAGTCGGACAGCGCGCCTCCCAGCACCGATGCGCTCGCCCCGCTGACCGACACGGCAAGGACGAGAAGGCCGCCGACCTCCATGGCACTCATGCCGTATACGCGCTGCAACAGCGTCGGCATCCAGGCGAACAGGCCGTGGTCGCCGATGGCCAGCACACCCTTCACCATGCATACGCGCAACACCGTTCCATTGTTCGCCATCAGCCGCCGAAAAACCTCGGAAAGCGGGAGGAGGCCGGACCTGTTTTGCCGGACCGGTTCCGGGATCGACAAAAGCAGCGGCAGCAACGCGAAGCCGGGAAGCGCAACGAGAATCATGACCTGCCGCCACGGTGCCAGATCTGACATCAGCGGTAGCGAGGCAAAGCGTCCGGCCTCGATCCCCCGCAGAAGCATTCCGCCGATCAGAAGTGCACCGCCGGCGCCGAAGGTCGCGCCAAGGGAGAAAACACCCAGCGCCGCTCCTCTCCGACGCGGCGAGAAGAAATCGATGATCAGCGAAGAAGCAGCCGGCACCAGGGCCGCTTCACCCATTCCCACCGCAAGCCGGGCGCCAAAGAAACTCCAGAAATCGCCGGCGAGTCCGCAGGCGACCGTCGCGATAGACCACAACAGCACGCCGGCGACAATCAGGTTGCGGCGACTGACGGCATCTGCCAGCCGCCCGCTGGGAAGACCGGCAAGGGCAAATATGATGGCGAAGCCCGCGCCCTGGAGCAAGCTGACTTCCACGTCCGTCAAACTGAGATCGGCCCTGATCGGATCGACGACGAGATTGATGATCAGCCGGTCGGTATAGGAAACCAAAAGAGCGATGCAGAGCACCGTCACCGCGTACCACCCCGTCATGGTGGAAGGCGGGAGTTCGGAGCGAATGCCGCTCGGGGACGTCGGTGAGTTTACCAAACCATTGGTCCTACCTACCAGGAACCGATACAACCTGCCTCGAGATTTGCATTCTTGCTTGCGGCAAGCAAGATCGCGATCGGCAATGGAACGACGCGCGGCCCGCAAACAGCAAGCCCGGTCAAAAAAACAGCAATACATGCAACGGGCGAACGCGATATCTTAGCCCGGCGGCCTTGGAGGTCAGAACCAAGGTAAACGATCTTGAGCGGCCGAGCCGGCGTTTTGCCACGGCATGGTCCCACCCTGCCTTTCTGAACGACGGAGGCCTCACCGATGTCCCGACACATTCTGCTTGCCGGCAGCACCGGGCTGATTGGCAGGGTCGTTCGCCTGCAACTCGTCGACCGGTCCGACATTGATCTTGTTAGCCTCGTTCGCGCCGGATCGGCCGCGTCGGGCCACCCCATCGATTTCGAACAGTTGTGTGGCGCGCCGGAGGCTACCTTGATGCCGATTGCGCCCGAGGGCATCGATGTCGCCATCTCCTGCCTTGGCACCACCATCCGCACGGCTGGATCGCAAACTGCCATGTTCCGCGTCGATCATGACTACGTGCTGGCTCTCGGCAAGGGTGCACGGGCGCTGGGCGCCCGCCAGTTTATCCTTGTGAGTTCCATCGGCGCGGGTGGGCCTGGCTTCTACCTTGAGACCAAGGGCGCCATTGAACAGGCGGTCACCGATCTTGGCTTCGAGCGGGTGGACCTTATCCGTCCGGGCTTTCTGGTCGGCCACCGCGACGACACGCGGATTTGGGAAGCGGTCGCGCAGCGCGCGCTCACCGCGCTCTCGCCCATCCTGCCCCGCCGCTTCTCCCGATATGGCGTCATACCCGCCATGCTCGTTTCCGACGCCATCGTCAAGCTTGTCGGAAGACGGGAGCCAGGCCGCTATGTGCACGAGAACGCCGATTTGCAGCGGCTTTCAGGACATGCCGATTGAAATGTTGCCGATCTGTTGTCCTTCTTCCGAAACACCAATAAGGAGTGGGAACGGAGATTGGACCCAGGCCCCTTGCGGCTCTTGGGCACGCGGAAGGACTGCTTTGAAGAGATAGAGCCGGTGGCTCAAATGGCCGAACTGGGGCGCGCGTGGCAGCCGTTCCCTAACGCGAATTTTGATATCCGCTTAGGGTCGAGTGTTGTGTGCTCAGCGCAGCAGCCCGTCAATGTCAAACTCCTCCCAGCCGCTTAGCGTTGACGTGGTATCGTCGAGGCCACGCTCTGCTTTCTTCGATCGCTTGTTGGCCTTCTTCGACCGCGTCAGCTTCGCCTGATACGCGGCCTTCCTTCGCTTCTCCGCTTTGGCCTCTGCGTCCTCCACCCGCCACTCTTCGACGGCTCCTTCATGATCGGCGTCCCGTTCACGGCGGTGGCCTCGTGCATCACTCCGACAGAGGCGTTCAATACGTGTCCATTCGCTATTCCGAACGATTGGCTGAGGCAGGCATCGAGCCGTCCGTCGGGAGTGTTGGCGACAGCTATGACAATGCTCTCGCCGAAACGATCAACGGTCTCTACAAAACAGAGGTCATCCATCGACAAGGGCCGTGGCGCAACGCCGAGGCGGTCGAATTCGCTACCCTGGAATGGGTCGATTGGTTCAACCACCGGCGAATTCTGGAGCCCATCGGAAACATTCCCCCAGCCGAAGCCGAGGAGCAGTATTACGCCATACTGGACGCACCAGCCATGGCCGCATAACTTAAACCAAATGGCCTCCGGCAAACCCGGTGCGGTTCACCCCTCACGTCCCCATCTGTCCTCTCAAGGGTTTCCCGCCCGATCGCCTGCAAGATCCCAGATTCTCTATCTCGGCCGGACTATCCAATGTCGCGCATGATATCACGTGGACCATACTCCTCATGTGTGACGCTCGGCAGGTTCCGTAGAGCGCTCTGCAGCAGTGCCGCTGCGGATTCATGCAGGCACGCGCCGTTCGTGCAGAACACGAGACGGTAGCGACAGATCACACCCCGGCGAAGCAGGTCATCATGACCGCCTACGCTCTGGGAAGGGGAACCGTTCGGGGATCGATCCTGGGAAGGGCGAGTGCTGCCCTGCTACGATGATCAGGTTCAACTAAACTTATCGCCCAGCAAGGGTTCCTGGCACACCGTCGAGGAAAATCCGCAGCTCCAGGTCGACAATGGAGTTTATGTTCTCGACTGGCATGTTGTAAATGAATTTTCGCACGCCCAGGTAGAAAATCGCTGCGTGTAGGCCCCAGACGGCCTCGATCTCCATCGTAGTGATCGGGACCTCGTCCGGGGGCTTCCGGGAATGCGCGAGCCTCAACTCATTGATGATCAGATCGAAGACTCGTTGACGCAGCAGGTCCAAATAACGGGTGTTAAAGTCCAGACCCTTCAAGCCCGAGAACATGAACAACCGGACCCATTCGTATGTGAGGATGACCTGCGAGTAATCCCGATAGAATTCAGTAAGCCGCCCCCCAAGCGGCTTGCTGCGGTCCTGGAGAAGCTCTTCCCAAAATGGGTTCCATCGTCTCAAGAAAACCTCCTGGTAGACGCGCTCGACCAGTGCGTCTTTTGTGGGGAAGTAGCGATAGAGCAGCGGTTGTGTGATCCCGAGACGCTTGGCGAGTTCGCGGGTCTGCCCTTCAAAACCGAACTCTGCAAAGAACTTGACGGCTTCTCGGACGATCTCCTGTTCGCGGAGATCCGGTGACAATCGCCTTCTGGCTTCTGGCGTTTTCATGTGCTCTCCCGCTTATTCATTTCCATTAATTTATCAACTGCATACGCTAAGCGCAAACTCAACCTGCGGCATCTACTGCAAAAAATCAAATGATGCACACTTGACCACACGAAAAATATCGATCAGTTTATCAATCGATAAATAACGGATCTGGGAGGATCAAATGCTTAATCGACGTCAGGTTTTGGCAGGTACAGCGGCTCTTGCTGGGTCTCAGCTCGCATTGCCCGCCCTCGCACAGAGTACGCCCATCCGTATCGGCATGCTCAGCGTGAAGTCGGGAGCGCTTGCGACAGGTGGGCGGCAAATGGAGGACGGCTTCCAGCTCTTTCTCAAGCAGCGCAACAATACGATTGCCGGCCGCGCCGTGGAATTCATCGTCGCCGACACCGGTGGTCAGCCTGCGCTTGCCAAAACCCGAGCCCAGGAACTGGTGCAGCGCTCGAACGTGCACATGGTCGTTGGCCCGGTCGCGGCCTTCGAGGCGCTCGCCATAAACGACTACCTTGCCGAAGCGCAGATACCATTCATCTGCTCGTCGGCTGCAGCCGAAGACCTTACTCAGCGCAAGCTCAATCCATGGTTCGTGCGGACGTCTTCGACATCCGCGCAACCCTGCCATCCGCTCGCAGACTATGCAGCCAAGGAACTCGGCTACAAGAAGATCATCACGATCGCCGACGATTTTGCCTTCGGTCAGGAGCAGACGGCCGGATTCCAGCGCGTGTTCGAGGCAAGCGGCGGCTCGATCACGAACAAGCTCTGGGCGCCTCTCAATGCTGCGGACTACGGGTCCTACATCTCGCAGATTTCCGGGGTTGACGCGGTCTTCGCGGCGTTCTCCGGTGCAAATGGTCTCCGCTTCCTCCGTCAGTATAACGAGTACGGACTGAAGGGCCAGATCCCGGTCATCTCAGCCATGACCACGGTTGATGAGGGCGTGCTCCACACGATGGGCGACGAAGCGCTCGGGATCATCTCCGCCGGCTGGTACTCCGCTGGCATTGACACACCACACAACAAGAGTTTCGTCGAGCAGCTTCGAAAGGTGACGGGTGTCGATCCGGGATTCTATTCCGTGGGAGCCTACTCGGCGGGGCTCGCCCTCGAGGCCGCCCTCAAGTCGATCGACGGCAAGGTGGAAAACAAGCAGGGCCTTATCGCGGCGCTGAAGAAGGCCGAGATCGCCAACGATCCCCGCGGTCCCTGGAAGTTCGACCAGTACGGCAACCCGATCGAGAACATCTATATCCGGAAGGTAGAGCGCAAGGACAATCGCCTCGTCAATACGGTGATCAAGACCTACGACCAAGTCTCCCAGTTCTGGACCTACCAGCCCGAGCGGTTTCTCGCGGAACCGGTCTACTCGCGGAACAATCCTACAAAGATCTGACTACCGACCACATCATCGAGAAGGAACAACGTCGCATGATTGTCGACGCGCATAATCACATCATTCCGGAAGGCATCGTGTCCATCTTCGAAGCAGATCCCGAGGCATTCGGAGTTCGCGTAGAAAGATTCGACGGCATCACGCGCCTTGTCCACCGGGAGGGATTTGCCTATCCGCTGTTTCCGGAATTCGCCGATCCTCAGATCAAGGTCAGCAAGCTCGACGAACGAGGATTCGATGCAGCGATCATTTCGCCATCGCCGACCCTCTTCTTCTATCGCGAGCCGGGCGAGAAGAACGCCGAGTTCGTCCGCTACTTGAACAACGAAGTGGCGGCGTTCGTCGCCACTGCCCCAAGCCGTCTGATCGGAATGGGCACGCTGCCGATGCAGTCGCCCGAGGCGTCGATCGCCGAGCTGGAATATCTCGTGTCCAAGCTCGGAATCCGGGCGGTGATGATCGGGACGCACATCGACGGGGTCCAGCTCGCAGCTCCGGAATATCGCCCGGTTCTGCAGAAGGCCGCCGATCTCGGCGTGTTCATCTTGACGCATCCCTATTATTTCGGGGCGAAGCCAGGGCTTGAGCCCTACTACCTCACGAACCTAATCGGCAATCCGCTCGATACGACCGTCATGGCCGCGCATCTCATCTTCGGGGGCGTGATGGAGGAGATCCCGCACCTCAGGATCTGCCTGTCCCATGGTGGCGGATTCGCCCCCTATCAGATCGGTCGGCTGGTCCATGGCCAGAATGTCCGGAAAGAGGCGCAGACCACGAAGATCTCGCCGAAGGATCTCCTCAAGCGCTTCTACTTCGACACCATCACGCACGACCCTGAAGCGCTACGCTTCCTCATATCGCTCGTCGGTGCCGATCACGTGCTTTTGGGAACAGACATCCCCTTCGACATGGCAGACCTCTCTCCCGTCGAGACCCTCAGGGCCGCCGGGATCGGGGCCGCAGAGTTCGAACTCATATCGGGCAGGAACGTGATCGACCTGGTCGGCACCGCCGCAGTGAAAGGACTTCTCAATGTCTGACAACACCATCCGTACCACAAGCAGTCGGACCGTCTCCGCTACGCCTCGTGGCCTCTTCATCGACGGCAAAACCGTTGCCGCCGGTCCTCGTGACCTCATGGAGATCCGCTCTCCGGGCACGGGCGATGTCGTCGAATCTGTCCTGCTCTGCTCGGCAGAGGATGTGGACGCTGCCGTGCAGAGCGCGGCACAGGCTTTCCGCTCTCCGGACTGGGCCGGGCTTTCCGTGCGGACCCGCGCTCGGTTTGTGAACAAGCTGGCGGATGTTATGGAGGCCCATCTCGAGGAACTGTATGAACTCGAGACCTTGAACAACGGGCGGCCGATCCGCGAGACCCGAGCCCAGCTTGCACGCGTTCCCGACCTCTTCCGCTACAATGCTGGTCTCGCGCTCGCCAAGCGTGACGATGTCATTCCGGTGGAGGGTGAGTATCTCACCTACACGAAGCGGCTGCCCGTCGGCGTCGTCGCCAACGTGACTCCTTTCAATCACCCTCTTCTTATTGCCTGCCGTAATCTCGCACCGACGTTCGCCTCGGGTTGCACGACCGTGGTCAAGCCGTCGGAATACACGCCCTTGACGACACTGCGGCTGGCGGAGCTCTTCTCCGAAGCTGGACTGCCACCCGGAGTCTTCAACGTGGTGACCGGAAACGGCGCCGTTACAGGGAGGGCGCTTTCAAGTCATCCGGGCATCCGCAAACTGGTTCTGACAGGTGGCACCGAAGCAGGACGGCTGGCAGGCGCGGCCGCAGCCTCCAACTTCGCTCGTCAGACGCTCGAACTCGGGGGCAAGACCCCGGTCGTTGTCTTCGACGACTTCGACGTGGATCAGGCGGTCAATTATGCTGCCTTCGGTGCCTTCGTCGGTGCCGGGCAGACCTGCGTCTGCGCCGCGCGTCACATCGTCCAGCGTACGGTCTACGACGAATTCGTCGAGAAGCTGGCGAAGAAGACAGCCGCCATCCGGATCGGCGACCCGTTCGACGTCGAGACCCAGATGGGGCCGGTCATTTCCGAGCGGCAGCGCCAGCGCGTGCTCGACTACGTAGCGATCGGCAAGAGCGAAGGCGCACGACTGGTCGCAGGCGGACGCATCCCGGAGAAGCTCTCGAACGGCGGGTACTTCGTCGAGCCGACCGTCTTTGCTGACGTCGATGCGGGCATGCGGATCGCCCAGGAGGAGGTATTCGGTCCCTTCACGGTCGTCATTCCTTTCGACGCCGAAGAGGACGCGGTCAGGATCGCGAACGACAGCCCATATGGCTTGGCTGCGGCGGTGCGCACGCGTGACGTAGCCCGTGCCCATCGCGTCGCTGACAGCATCGAGGCGGGCATCATCTGGATCAACGATCACCACCGCGTCGACGCCGCCTCGCCGTGGGGTGGGTTCAAGCTTTCCGGGATCGGACGCGAGTTCGGCAAAGAGGCTTTCGAAGCGTATTTCGATGTGAAGGCCGTCATGCTCAACGTCGGCGACCGTCCGTTCGACTGGTACGACATGGGCGCCGCAGACGTCCGGCTCAACTGAGCCGGACCACCCCCACGAACTCATTCGAGATGGAGGAGGCATTTCAATGTTTTGGATCACCGGGCTTTTCAACAGCCTCGCCTTCGCCGCGGTGCTGTTCCTGCTGGCGGCGGGCTTTTCGCTGATATTCGGCCTGATGAGGGTCGCCAACCTGACGCATGGCGCGTTCTTCATGCTGGGCGGCTATCTCGCCACCTCCGCGATCGGCGCCGGCTTCTGGATCGCCATCGTAGCCGCAGGAGCAGGTTGCGCGCTCCTCGGTGGGCTCGTCCAGCACCTTCTGGTGCAGAGGCTTGCCGGCCGCGAGCTGGCGCAGGTTCTCGGAACTCTTGGCCTCTCGTTCATCGTCGCCGATCAATGCCTTCTGATCTGGTCGGGAGATCCTATACCGCTGGCGGCCCCGGCATTCCTGCAGGGAGCGGCACGACTGGGGATGTTCGCCTTTCCGCTCTACCGCCTCTTCCTGATCGTGGTAGCAGCTCTCGTCGCCATTGCTCTATGGCTCGTCGTCGAGCGCACGACCCTCGGGGCCAAGATCCGCGCTGCAGTCGACGACAGGGAGATGGCCCGGGCGACGGGCATCCCCGTGTCGCGCCTGTTCACGGTCGTTTTCTGCCTCGGTTCGGCTCTTGCAGGCATCGGAGGAGCGCTCGCGGCTCCGGTCCTGTCGGTATACCCCGGCCTCGATACGGAAATGCTGCCGCTGGCGCTTCTCGTCGTCATCCTCGGGGGGATCGGCAGCCTTGCGGGCGCCCTGATCGGCAGCGTCCTGATCGGCATCATATACACGTTCGGACAAATTCTGCTGCCCGATCTCTCCTACGTCATCCTCTTCCTTCCGATGGTCATCGTGCTTGCGGTCCGTCCTGAAGGCCTGCTCGGGAGGCAAGCAGCATGAAGACCGTCGGAATCATCCTCGTCACGGCAATCGCCTGCATTCTGCCGTTCCTTCTTCCGGGAAACTTCTACCTCGGAATCGCGACCCAGATCCTGGTCTACGGCCTGTTCGCCGTGAGCGTGAACACTCTCGCCGGGTACGGCGGCATGGTGTCTCTCGGCCATGCCGGGTTCCTCGGCATCGCCGCCTACGCCTATGCGGTGACATCCGGCACCTACGGCTTCTCGCCATGGATCGCGGTTGGCGCGGCCCTTCTGATTGGCACGGCGGCTGCCGCCGTGTTCGGTCTGATCGCGCTCAGAACCAGTGGCCTCAGCTTCCTGATGATCACGCTGGCACTCGGGCAGATCGTTTGGGGCGTGGCTTTTCGCTACACCGACCTCACGAACGGCGACAACGGCATCAGCCTGGGACGCGCCAGCGTGATCTCAGCCGATCCTCTCACACTGTACTACGTTTGTCTGGCGGTGCTGGCCCTCGTCATGGTTCTCCTCGCAGCGTTCATCCGCTCACCGCTCGGCGCTGCGATTAAGGGCGTGCGCGACCAGCCGCGGCGGATGAGCACGCTCGGCTACAACACCTGGGCCATTCGTTACGTGGCGTACCTCGTTTCCGGCTTCGTGGCGACGGTCTCCGGCATTCTCTACGTCCAGATCTTCCAGTACATAAGCCCGCACGCGCTGTCACTGACCGTGTCCTCGGAAGCGGTTCTCATGGTCATCGCCGGAGGCATAGGTACCTTGTTCGGACCGCTGCTCGGAGCCGGCGTCGTCGTCCTGCTGAAGAACGTCGCCAGTGCCTACACTGACCGCTGGCCGACCCTGCTCGGATGCATATTCCTCTTCATCATCATCGCCATGCCCGAAGGGCTTCTTCCGGGAAGCAAACGGATCCTGGCCGGGATGATCGGCAGCTTCCGAAAGGGGGCCGCGCCCAGCGCCTCCCTGCAGCCAACTTCGAGGGCACGCTGATGTCGGCATTGGAACTCAACAACCTCAGCAAGAGCTTCGGCGGCCTGCATGTCATCAACGACGTCTCCTTCAAGGTCATGGAAGGCGAGAGGCGCCTCATCCTCGGGCCGAACGGCGCAGGAAAGACGACGCTGTTCAACCTGATTGCGGGGGATCTGGCTCCGAGTTTCGGAACAATATCGCTGGCAGGGGAGGATGTTTCGGCCCTGCCGACCAACAGGCGCGCGGCGCGCGGGATCGGCAGGACCTTCCAGATCCTGACGCTCTTTTCGGGCGAGACGGTCATCCGCAACGTCGTGCTTGCCAGTCTTGGGCGCACTTCCCGCCGCTGGAAGCCTTTCGGTTCGCTCGATGCAGATGAGGAGTTCCGCGCTTCGGCGATGGAGATCCTGCGGACGGTCATGCTCGACCATATCGCCGATAAGTGCGTCAGCGAGACTTCCTATGGCGAAAGACGGCGGCTCGAGATCGCGATGGCGCTGGCCCAGCAGCCACGGCTGCTGCTGCTCGACGAACCGCTTGCAGGTCTTTCCAAGGAGGAGCGAAAGGGCGTCGAAGGTCTGCTCAACGCGCTCCCTCGATCGCTGACCGTCATCATGATCGAACATGACATGGACGTCGCGCTCGGCTTTGCCGACCGCATCGCCCTTCTCCAGAACGGCAAACTCCTCGTTGACGGAAGTCGGGACGAGGTGATCGCCGACCCGCGGACAAAGGAGGCCTATCTTGCCGAATAACAACGCGCTGACCCTCAATGCCGTCAACAGCTTCTACGGCGACAGCCACATCCTGCAGGACGTTTCCTTCAATGTTACGGAAGGACGAGTCCTTGCTCTGCTTGGCCGGAACGGGGCGGGGAAGACGACCTGCATGAACACGATCGCGGGACTGATGAAGCCTCGCAGCGGCCACGTGTCTGTATTCGGCCGCAGCATCGAGGGCGCCACTCCAGAAGCGATCTGCCACTCGGGCATCGCATTGGTGCCCCAGGGTCGCCGCGTCTTCAAAAGCCTGAGCGTGACGGAGAACTTGGTTGTCGCGAAAAGGCGGCCGGCACCGTCCGGGCGCGTGGTGTGGGACGTTGAGGACATCTTCAAGGTCTTTCCAAGGCTGGAGGAGCGCCGATCTCATCCCGCCGGACGCCTGTCCGGAGGCGAGCAGCAGATGCTTGCGATCGGGCGGGCGCTGATGACCAATCCGCTGATCCTCCTGATGGACGAACCGACCGAAGGTCTTGCCCCTCAGATCGTCGCCGAGGTCGGGCGTATCATCGGTCAGCTCAGGGAGCTTG
Source organism: Neorhizobium galegae bv. orientalis str. HAMBI 540 (assembly GCF_000731315.1). Lineage (NCBI taxonomy): Bacteria > Pseudomonadati > Pseudomonadota > Alphaproteobacteria > Hyphomicrobiales > Rhizobiaceae > Neorhizobium > Neorhizobium galegae. The sequence continues at coordinate 2,686,497 of NZ_HG938353.1, read as the reverse complement.
GTCTGTCGATCGTACTCGTGGAGCAGCATACCAATTTCGCCCTCCGGCTTGCCGACGACGTGGTCATCATCAGCACGGGCGAGATCGTCGCCCGCGGCACGGCGGCGGACCTCATCCAGGACAGCTCGCTTCTGAACAATCATCTCGGCGTTCATTGACTCGCCGACCGAACGTGGCCGCCACAGAGACACGTCGGCCACCGACCTCATCCTGAATGGAGGACCTGAAATGAAAGAGACTGGCCACGCATTGATCATCGGCGGTTCGATGGGCGGACTCTTCGCCGCCCGCCTGCTGCTTAGCAAGGGATGGACGGTGGACGTTTACGAGAGGATATCCTCAGAACTGGCTGGCCGTGGCGCAGGCATCGTCACTCATCCCGAGCTGTTCGACATCCTCGACGCATGCGGCATCGACAGCGAGAACGCCAAGGTCGGAGTGAGCGTCGAGGGCCGTCGTGTCTTCGACCGCAACGGCGAAATCATTGGCGAGAAGTCGCATCCGCAGATCCTGACCTCCTGGGGACGGCTCTATGCCATCCTGAAAGAAGGCCTGCCCGAGGGCTGTTATCATCACGGCTACAACCTGCAAAGCGTCGAGGTCGAAGCCGACGGCGTCGTGGCTCGTTTCGACAATGGCAGCGAGGCTAGGGGTGATCTCCTGGTGGCGGCGGACGGCATCTTCTCCGCTGTGCGTGCACAGTACATGCCGGACGTGATGCCAAACTATGTCGGCTATGTAGCCTGGCGCGGTCTGGTCGATGAGGCCGATCTGTCGGCCGACACCAGGAGCGCGCTGTGCGACCATTTTGCGTTCTCGCTCCCGACGGGAGAACAGATGCTCGGATACCCAGTAGCCGGCGCCGACGAGTCCATCGAACCCGGCCACCGCCGTTTCAATTTCGTCTGGTACCGCCCTGCGGCTCAGGAGGGCGGGCTGAAGGAGCTGCTCACCGACGTCGACGGCGTGACCCATGCGCTGTCCATCCCCCCGAACAGGATCCGACCGGCCGTGATCGACGACATGCGCAGTGCCGCCCAGGACCTCCTGTCGCCCCAGTTCGCGGAGGTCGTCGCGAAGACCGCACAGCCGTTCATCCAGGCAATCCAGGATCTCGAGACGCCACGAATGTCAATCGGCGGGCGGATCGCCCTGCTCGGGGATGCCGCCTTCGTCGCGAGGCCACATGTCGGGATGGGCGTCACGAAGGCGGCTGCGGACGCGTTCGCGCTTGCCGAGGCGGTCGAGGCCCAGCCCGACGTCGCATCGGCACTTGGGGAATTCGAGCGCCAGCGCCTGGCCTACGGACAGGCGGTCATCCGCAGGGCGCGGCACCTCGGAGCATACATGCAGGCACAGATCCTGACCGATGAAGAGCGGGCAATGGCGGAGCGACATCGCCACCCCGACGCGATCATGAGCGAGACCGCCGTGTCGACCGGCATCGCGGCCTGAACAAGAGAAAGGACGAAATCATGGGAATCCACGTAATCGACACCTGGCCGAAGGCCCCGGAAGGATTGAGCGAGGAACTGGCCGAGGAGTTTGCCCGCAACGCCGGGAACGGCAGGGTAGGGAGTGCGCTCGTCTCGGAGACTGACAGGGTTCGCGTCTGGTCACTGACCTTGAAGCCATCGGAGCGCATCGGCTTTCACACCCACGTGCTCGACTATTTCTGGACCGCTGTCACCGGGGGAAGGGCACGTTCGAATTACGGCGACGGCCGCGTCGCGGAAGTCTCGTACAAGCCCGGTGACACGCAGCATCATCACTATGGACTTGGAGAGTTCATGACGCATGATCTCGAGAATATTGGTGACACGGATCTGACGTTCACTACCGTGGAATTTAAGGACAGCGCGAACGCGCCATTGGTTATTTAAAGTTCTCGGAATGCGGGGATGGTCGCGGTTCGTACGGCCATCCCGGCAACCCTGGATTGGAGGACAGGCAGCATGGATGCACAAGTCAAACCGGTGAATCTGGAGCAGATCCGAAAGCGGCCATTGTTCTCTCGGATCAGCCTCGAAAGGAACTGCCTCGGGGCGGTACTGGCGATAGTGATGGCGGCCTTGTACTTCACCTTCATCAGTGTCGTCGCCTTTTCCCCGGGGATCCTCGCCGCTCCCATATCTCCAGGCTCTTCCATAAGCACTGGCGTGGTCGCTGGCGTTTCCCTCATGGTCTTCGGACTTGTCCTGACAGCAATCTACGCTCTCTACGCAAGCATGCGCCTCGACAAGCTCGCGTCTGCGCTGCGCAAGGAAATCCCATGAACCGGAAAACAGCAGTATCAAGTGGACTCGCGCTCACAATATTTGCTTCCGGTGCACGAGCGGATGCATTGACGGGCGAGGTGGCTCGACAAGCACTCAATCCGCTGGCGATCGCCATGTTCCTGGTGTTCGTCATTGCAAGCCTCGGCGTGACGGTCTGGGCCGCACGGCGCGGAACCCGAACCGCCAGCGACTACTATGCCGCCGGCGGCGGACTTTCCGGCGTGCAGAACGGTCTTGCGATAGCCGGGGACTATACATCGGCCGCGACGTTCCTCGGCGTGACCGCATTGGTCTACGGATCCGGCTATGACGGGATGATCTACGCGATAGGCTTCCTTGTCGGGTTCCCAATGATCCTGTTCCTGATCGCCGAGCCTCTTCGGAATCTTGGGCGATACACCTTTGCGGATCTCGCCGCCTATCGCTTGTCCGAGCGGCCGATCAGGACAGTCGCGGGTGTGAACACCTTAGTTATCGTTCTCTTCTACCTCATCGCCCAGATGGTCGGTGCGGGAAAGCTCATCGAGCTTCTGTTCGGCCTGCCGTACTGGATTGCGGTCGTGCTCGTCGGTGTGCTGATGATGCTCTACGTCACGTTCGGCGGAATGCTGGCGACGACGTGGGTGCAGATCACGAAGGCCGTGCTCCTGCTCTTCGGGACGGTTCTTATGTCGACGCTCATCCTCGCGCATTTCGGATTCAGCCTGAATGGCCTCTTCGCATCTGCCGTGGCGATCCATCCCAAGGGAATAGCGATCATGGCTCCTGGCGGATTGGTCAAGGATCCGATTTCCGCGCTGTCACTGGGCGTAGCCCTGATATTCGGGACCGCCGGGCTGCCTCACATCCTGATGCGGTTCTTCACCGTGTCGGACGCGGTGCAGGCTCGGGTGTCCGTTCTCGTCGCCACGTGTTTCATCACGGTCTTCTATTCGCTGCTCTTCGTCCTCGGCTTCGGTGCGATCGCGCTGGTATCCGGCGATGGCAATTATCTGGATGCCGCAGGCAAGATCATCGGCGGGACGAACATGGTTGCGATCCACCTCGCCGACAAGCTTGGAGGATCTGTCCTGATGGGCTTCATCTCGGCGGTGGCCTTCGCCACGATCCTCGCCGTCGTGTCCGGGTTGACGATGGCAGGCGCTTCCGCAGCGGGACATGACCTATATGCGCGGGCCTTCCGGAAGGGCAGTGCCACGGAAGCCGAAGAAATCCGGATGTCGAAGCTGTCGGCCGTCCTCATCAGCGGCTTTGCGATCGTCCTCGGGATCTTGTTCGAGAACCAGAACATCGCCTTCATGGTGGGGCTCGTGTTCGCGATCGCGGCAAGCGCGAACTTCCCGGTGATTTTCCTCTCTGTGACCTGGCGGGGCCTCACCACACGTGGCGCGGTACTGGGATCGGCTGCAGGGCTTCTGAGCGCGCTCTTTCTCGTTTTGCTCAGTCCTGCCGTATGGTCGGGAACGTTGGGCTTCGGTGCGGCCATCTTTCCGTACGACAATCCGGCTCTCTTCTCCGTGCCGCTGGCCTTCGTCGTGACCTTCCTCGCCTCGGTCTCCGACCGGAGCAGAAGCGGTGCCGCCGCGCGCGAGGGTTTCGACGCTCAGTATGTCACGGCCCATACCGGGATAAGATCGTAATCCTCCCGAATGGCCTCGGGCGTAGCACCCGAGGCCATTCAGTCCTCGTCAGGCGCTTTCGAAGAGCGTGCGGAACTGGCGCGGCTGGCAACGCAGGTACTGCGGGGCTGCCTTCACACTTTCCCCGAAATGGGCGGCGGCATGCCATGGCCAGCGTGGATCGTACAGTATGGCGCGGGCGATTGCGATCATGTCGGCATCCCCTGTGCTGACGATCGCTTCCGCCTGTTCGAACTCCGTGATGAGACCGACCGCCACGACAGGCATGGAAGTCGCAGCCTTCACGGCCCGGGCGAATGGCACCTGATAGTTCGGCCCGATCGCGATCCTCTGCTCGGCGGCGAGACCACCGGAGGAGACGTGGATGGCGTCGCAACCCTTCGTCTCGAGGGCCTGCGCGAAAGCGATCGTCTCGTCCAACGACCAGCCGCCGTCCACCCAGTCTGAGGCTGACACCCGCATGGTTACGGGGCCGCTTGCCGAGAACTCTTCCTGGACGACTTCGAAGACCTCGAGTGGGAAGCGCATCCTGTTCTCCAGCGATCCTCCGTACTCGTCGCTGCGATGGTTCGACAGAGGCGAAAGGAACTGATGCAGCAGATAGCCATGCGCGCCGTGGATCTGGATCGCGGCCAATCCGAGTCGCGCCGCCCGCTTCGCTGCATCGCCAAATGCCTGCCGTATCCGCTTCAGATCCTCTCTGTCGAGGGCGCGCGGAGGGGTGTACGAAGCTTGAAAGGGCACGACGCTTGGGGCGACGGTTTGCCATCCGTTATCCTTCCCGGGCGCGATCTGGCTGCCTCCATTCCACGGAACATCCGTCGAGGCCTTCCGTCCGGCATGCCCTAGCTGAATACCGATCGCGATGTCGGACCAGCGCCGGATCGACTCGAGGGTCCGCCCCATCGCGGTTTCGCATCCGTCCGAATAGAGGCCGACGTCGCCGTAGGAAATCCGTCCTTCCGGAGAGACCGCGGTGGCTTCGATTGTGAGGAAGCCGGCGCCGGAATTGGCCAGGTTTCCAAGATGGATCAGATGCCAGTCGGTCATCATGCCTTCGTGCGCGGAGTACTGGCACATCGGAGCGATCACAATACGATTGGGTAATGTCAGTCGACCCACCAAAGTAGGCGTAAAGAGTTTGGTGCGGTTCATGGCTTCTCCATCTCAGGTTGTCCGAAGATCTTTTCGGTATCGGGAAAACTTCGATTTCCACAGCGTCCAACGCACAGAGGTGCATGAATGCATTGCGGTTTTCGTCATGCCTAAATTATCGCCAAAAACGAGTATTGTCATTCTATTTATCAAGTGATAACTAAATTTTCATCAACCAGCGGCGACCCGTGGCAACTGTCGAAAAGCCCATGAACGACAAATATAGAAGGCTTTGAAGGTGGAACAACTAGAGTCATTCATCGAAATCAAGAAGGCGTCGAAGAAATTCGTGACGAGGTCAGGAGATCACGTCACCGCGCTAACCGACGTTAATTTATCAATAGATAAGGGAAAGTTCATTACTCTTGTCGGGCCCAGCGGTTGCGGAAAGAGCACTCTTCTGAGGATGGTCGGGGGGCTGATCCGACGGTCCAGTGGAAGCGTCTCGATCGGTGGCGCGGAGATCGAAGCTCCGACCGCGGGGATCGGTATGGTGTTCCAGTCGCCAGTTCTACTGCCCTGGCGAACAGTGCGCCAGAACGTAACGGTGGCAGCGGACATCGGTGGGGCGAACCGCAGGGAAGTCGACGAGCGGGCGACGAAGTTTCTCGACATGGTTGGCCTGAACGGTTTCGAGGACAAGTATCCGAGCGAACTTTCCGGTGGCATGCAGCAGCGGGTCGGCATCACCCGTGCACTGGTTCACGATCCTGAAGTGCTGCTGATGGATGAGCCCTTCGCCGCACTCGACGCGATGACGAAGGACAAGCTCCAGGTCGAACTGCAGTCACTCTGGATGACAAGCCGGAAGACGGTGATCTTCGTCACGCACAGCATCCAGGAAGCGGTCTTCCTTGCCGACCGAGTCATTGTCCTCGCGCCGAGACCCGGTCGCGTGGTGGATGACATCACGATCGAACTCCCTCGGCCCCGGACGCTCGAGATGATCAATTCCAGGGAATTCGGTGACTATACCAGCGCCGTGCGAAAGCATTTCGAAGCAGAGGGGCTTGTCCAATGAGTGAGGTCATATCCGCTTCCGTTCACCGCAAGGTCAAATCCCCATCGCGGTTCCGTTTCCCGGCTCCGGACATCGTCACCCTGGCATCGGTGGTCGTCCTCGTGGCGTTCCTGTCCGCGTGGGAGTGGGTGTTGATACCTCTTCTCAACATAAGTCCGGCGCTCCTGCCGAAGCCTAGCGCCATCGCCATCGCACTTTGGTCCGGGTTGTTTGTCGGAGACCTTGGAGCCGACATACTAATCACGCTGCAAGAGGTCTTCCTCGGATACGTACTGGGATCGGCCATCGGATTCGCCTTGGCTATCCCGGTCGCCGGGTCCCGAGTCGCCGAACGAATCCTCTATCCCTATATCGTCGCCCTTCAAGCCATTCCCAAGGTGGCGATCGCTCCGCTCTTTGTCATCTGGTTTGGCTTCGGCATGACTTCAAAGGTGGTGATCGTAGCCTTGATCACCTTCTTCCCGGTCTTCGTGAACGCGGTCATCGGGCTACGAGCGACGCCCGCCGAGCAGGATGAGCTGTTCGACGTCTACAACGCGTCCGCATGGCGTCGCTTCCGTTATCTCAGGCTTCCCAATTCGGCGCCCTACATTTTCGGCGGCCTCAATGTCGGTGTGACGCTGAGCGTGATCGGGGCGATCGTCGCCGAATTCGTCGGCGCGCAGGAAGGTATCGGTTCGGCGATCATCCGCGCTGGCTTCGCGCTGGACACCGCAGGGGTCTTCGCGGCCATCGCGGTCTTGACGTTCATCGCCGCGACCGCCAGCGCTGCGATCCAGGCCATTGGCCGCAAACTCGTCTTCTGGATGGAAAATCCGAAGGGCTAATCTAAACCAAAAGGGAACATGTCATGAAGAATGCCTTGAAAGCGGCAACAGTCGTTGCCGCGATCGCTACAGCCATGCCCATCGCGTCCGGCACAGCAAACGCTCTGGAGTCCGTGAAGATCATCCACGGCAACCCGGTCATGATCACCGCCGTCTTCGAACTCTATGTGCCCCTGGCGCTCGGCTGGTGGAAGGACGATGGCTATGACGTGCAGGTCGTCTATTCCCAAGGCTCGGCCGCAGCGGTCCAGAGCATCATCGGCGGCAGCGGCACGATCGGGATGATGAACACGACCCCGTGGCTTGCCGCCGACGCCAAGGGTCTGACAGACATCCGGATGCTGGCGACGATGCGCAACACGTCCTGGCGCATTCTGACGATGGCCGACAAGGGCATCACGAAGGCCGCAGATCTCAGGGGCAAGACTGTCGGCCTTGCGGTCGCCGGCTCCGGCGGAGCGATGTATCTCAACAGCATGCTGGCCTCGCACGACATCAACCCGCAGCGTGAGGTCCGCCAGGCCGTGATCGGTCTCGGGGCGCAGTCATACGAAGCACTGAAGTCGGGTGCGGTTGACGCCAGCCTGACATTCATGTCCGAGATCGCCAATTTCAAGGCTCTCGGGAACAACGCATCATACTTCTACGACGACCAGTGGATGCAGTTCCCCGACTACGGTCTCGTCGCAACTAACGACACCCTCAAGGCGAAGCCTGAACTGGTCGAGGCTCTGGCGAGAGGGATCGCCAAGGCCCAGGTCTTCGCGGAGGCAAATCCCGAATGCGTTGCGAAGATCTATCGCAAGAACTACGGAGCCAACCGCACGACGACGCTCGAGCAGGATACCGAAATCGAAAAGTCGAACGTCGAGGAGGCGAACCTGGCGTTTGACAGGGCCGGCGGTGAGCTGCGCGCCAAGGTCTCGGTCGAGGGCCTCGACAAGCTTCAGGCGTTCCTGCTCGAGAACAAGCTCATTCCCCAGACGATCGACCCCAAGAAGCTCGTGCCGGATGACCAAGCCTTCTTCCGGAGGATCAACAACTTCGACCATGCTGCCGTCATCGCGCAGGCCAAGGCATGCTCGGGCTTCTGAGCGGGACCTCCCAGAACGATCCTCAAAGGGTGGCCGTCGTAGGCCGTCTCCAATGTCCAATGAAACAGGAACTGGAAAATGATTCACATCGATCACGTCTGCCTCGGCGTCCGCAATTTCTTCGATGGCGCACAGCGCCTGCGGGAAGAGACAGGCCTTGGCTGCTACGAGGGAGGCTGGTTTCCCAAGCTCGGCCTCGCCAACAAGATCTTCCCGACAGGGAACGACACCTACATCGAGGTCGAAAGTGTCGTCGACGTCTTCGAATACGAGAAGGGCAATGCCTCTGCCCGCTTCTTCAAGGAGAAATGCGAGGACGGCGACGTGTTCATCGGCTGGTGTGCCCGGGTCGACAGCCGGGATGAACTGGAGCAGCTTGCCAAGCGTCTCGGCACCGATGTGATCGAAAGCACGCTGCGTACCCGTCCCGACGGGATGATGGGCGTCGCGATCCGCGCTCCCGAGACTATCCCAAGCTGGCGTGCGGGCCTCCCGAACTTCTTCCTCGTCAGCGACATCACCAAGCATCCGTCGCGCGTCACTCCGCAGTTCGGCACTCGGACTGCCACGGGAATCAGTTGGCTGGAACTCGGCGGCTCCGAAGAGGAGATGAGCGATTACCTCGGCATCCCGGCGAATTCCCTGGGCCTGCGGTTCAATGGCGGCGCGCATGGGCTGCATGCGATGGGAGTGTCGACCAGTGACGGCGAGATCGTAATACGGCGCAATGTGATCAGCGGCACGACAGGCAAGCAGGCGGCTTAGCCCGACCATTCTGACAGGCGGTCGAATAAGCACCGCCTGTCTATTCCGGATCTATAAAGCCGTTGCTCCGAGACGGCGTCCATAGTCTACGATCTCTCTACCAACACCGATCCTGGCGGCCTCGTACCGTTCCAACGCAGCCTGAACCTGCCGTTCTCCGGCAAGGCAAGCCACCAGCGCCATGACATCTGCTGCGGCCTTTGATACTCCCATCGCCGTATGCGGTCGCGCCACGAACGCGGCGTCCCCTACCAACGCCACAGATCTTCCGATCATCCTTGGCGCCTCATAGTCAAAGATGCCCTGGATCGAGGGAGTGGGCTCTGCTTCGACGGCAAGCGCGAACTGCGGCGGCAGTATTTCATGGGCGTCCCGGCGAAGGGCATCGCGCCGTTCCATGGAAAGCCCACCTCGACGGAGCGAATATTGCGATGAATGACCGCGCTCGTCCGTTAAGGTCCGCTGCAGCTCGTCCTGTTCGGTGGGTTTGTACCAGACCCAGTTGTATCTGCGGCGGCCGACATCGATTTCGCCTCCGGATCCGGGAACGAGATAGCCGAGGATGTGCACGCCGCTGGTCACGTAGAAGGCGAAACGGTCGAGCAGTATGGATGCGCCATTGGGTAGTTGCGTTTCCGGGATCAGTCCACGCCAGGCGACATAGCCCGCGAACTGGTTGCCGTGGTCCGTCTGATTAACGGTGGCGCGCACCACGGAGCCGACGCCGTCGGCTCCGATAACGAGATCGGCGGTTTCCTTGGTGCCGTCCCCGAAGATGATCTCCGCGCTTTGTTCGCCATCCTCGACCCGGACCACCTCTCGGTCGAGCATGAATGCTTCCGAAGCGAAGTGCGACAGTACCGTATTGTAGAGGTAATCCCACGAAATCTGCTTCTGCGGAGCCCGCGTTGTCTGAAGGACGCGTCCGTCGCGGCCGAAGTAGATCCGTTCCCTCGCCACCACACCGACCTCTTCGGCGTCCTCGGCACCGATCATCCGGAGGAGGCTGAAGAGGTCCTCCTGGGGAACGAGGCCTGCGCCTCGCCCTCCCAGTCCGTGCGCGGAACGCTCATAGATCTTCACCTCGTGGCCGCTCCTCTGAAGCAGTATCCCTGCGAACACCCCTGCCAGGGAACCGCCGACAACTTTGATGCGGAGTTTCCTCATGATGGCTTCCCGCTGACGGTGGTGGAGGGGACTGCCCGATGATGCGCGGCCTTTATCGCAACTGCGATGATGCCGAGGGTGGCCCCAAGTACGCTGACGCCCAACCAGCCAGCTTGACTCCAGGCCGCGGTTGCGAGAGCCGAACCGGCTGAACCGCCTAGGAACATCCCGGTCATAAAGATCGTGTTGATGCGGCTGCGCGCATTCGGATCGAGCGCGTAGATGATGTGCTGGTTGGAAACCAGCGCGCCCTGGATCCCGAAGTCGAGCACGATGACACCTAAGACCAAGGCTACCAGCGACGGCCAGAATCCGAAGAGGATCCAGGCGGCCACGGTCAACAGCCCGCCGAGCCAGACTACGAAATGAGGTCCCCGGCGGTCGGCGATCCGACCTGCCAGCGGTGCGGCGAAGATGCCGACCGCGCCGACCACACCGAATAGTCCTGCGATGTCCGCACCGAGGTTGAACTGCGGGCCTTGGAGGTAAAGCGCCAGGATTGTCCAGAAGGCCGTGAAGGACGCGAACAGGAACGCCTGGATGAAGGTGGCCGCCCTCAGCGTCCGCTCACGCTTCCAGAGTCCGGCGAGGGAGGCGATGGCGTAATGGTAGGGCAGGCGTGTCGTAGGCTTGTGATGAGGCAGCGTCCAGAACATCAGCGCCATGGCGAAGAGCGCCAGAGGGACCCCGATCCAGAACATCTCCCTCCATCCGGCATGCTCGCCGACGAAGCCCGATAGCGTCCGACTGAATAGGATGCCGGACAGAACGCCCGCCATCACGGTGCCGATGGTCGCACCGCGCTTCTCGGGTGGAGCGAGGGATGCCGCGAACGGTACGATCTGCTGCGCGACCGTGGAACTGGCCCCCACGATCAGCGAGGCGGCGATGAGCAGCGTCGGTGTCGGTGCCACTGCGACAAGAGCGAGCGCACCCGCCAGGATGAAGAACTGGCCGATGATTAGCCAGCGCCGGTTGACGAGGTCCCCGAGGGGGAGCAACAGGAACAGTCCAACCGCGTACCCGAGCTGGGTTGCCGTCGGAACCATGCCGACGACGTGCTGGCCGGGAAACTCGGCCTCGATGATGCCGAGCATCGGCTGGTTGTAGTAGATGTTCGCGACGGCGATGCCGGCAGCGACAGCCATCGCCAGGAGACCTATCTGGGTCATCGGCTTCGTGCTCGGAATTTCTTCACTGATGGTAGTCATGGTCGTACCTTCCGGAATTCTGGTGGCGAATTATGCCGCGTTGCGCGTTGTCTCGAACAGGAACCATGCGCGGCGCTCGGCTTCATCGATCCAGACTTCCAGCAGGCTGGTCGTGGCGACATCGTTGTATTCGGCGCAGAGCTCGTGGGTCTGCCGCATGAAGGATACGAAGCGCTGGTTGTCGTCCTTCAGCTCGGCGAGCATGTCGCGAGGGGTTACGAAGTCTGCGTCGTTGTCGAGAATGCGCTGCAGCTTGCCGATATGCCAGATCGAGCGGAGCGTGGTGCCACCAATCTTCCGGGCGCGTTCGGCTATCGCGTCGGTCATCGCGAAGATCTGGTCGCCCTGGTCGTCAAGCATGAGGTGGTAGTCACGGAAGTGTGGGCCGCTCATGTGCCAGTGAAAGTTCTTGGTCTTCAGGTAGAGCGCGAACGCGTCGGCCAGCAGCGTCGTCAAGGCACCCGATATTTCGGTGACTGCGTTGGACTCGAAGTCCGAGGGGGTTGTCAGGGGTGCCTTGCGGCGTGTTTCGACGGCGATGCGGTCCATGGTCTCTCTCCTGAGCTAGAACGTTGACTTCAGCCGCGGATCCTCGCGGACGACCCGGTCAGGGATCTCTCTGGCGGCTGACGAAAGCTAGAACAGCCCGGAACCGCATGACATCCAATGCTGGTCTAAGGGGTCCTATACTTAGGGCTAGGGGGCCGACATCTCGCCGCAGGAACATCCCGATCGGTACCTTCGTATGGCTCGAGAACGGCGATCACCGCGTAGCCTCAACAAGTCTCTCGGAAATGATTTCCGCACGGAGGCAGGCAGCATCGATAATGCCGTCTATGGAGACCGGCGCCTCAACCCCGGGTGCCGAAGTCCCGTGGCATGCCGCGGCTCCGTATCCATGGCCACGTGGGCTTCAGAGCAGTATCGGCCGTTGCTGCTACGGCTGCCTGAGGGCCAGACCATTGTATAGGTCCTTCGACCCTTTCGATGGACTATTCTCAATCCGCTGACAAAATGCGTTCGGACAAAACGCAGGGGAACCGATGAGAATCAATCATTTGACCACACCCGCGGCGGTTCCGGCCACGCCAAGCCACCATTTCGCTGCTCGCTTTGCTGCGTTCATCCTTGCGGTGACGGTCTTCTACGTCGACACGTTCACATCGATCGAAAGCGCCATCGCCGTTCTGTACGTGATTGTGCTGCTCCTTGCGGCGGAGTCCCTAAGTCGAAAGGGTATCTGGGCAGTGTCCTTTGTTTGCGGCTCGCTCGCCATAGTCTCCTATTTCGGCACGCACAGCTTCAGCCCCGATTTTCCCTCATTACTGCGCCTAGCCGTGTCGCTTGCCGCGCTCCTGATCACCTGCTCCCTGATCCTTCGCAACGACCGGTCGCGAAGCGATCTGATCGCTTCCCATGCCGCCCTGAAGGATAGCGAGCGTCGTTACCGCTCGATCTTCGAGCAGAGCCGCGTGGCACTCTGGGAACGGGACTACTCGCAAGTGAGATCTTTCCTGATGGGGCTGAAAGCGACAGGCGTAATCGATCTGCGAGAGTACGCGGCGGCCCGGCCCGAGATCATATCCCACTGTGTTTCACTTATCCGGACGGTTGCCGCGAATGCTGCAGCCCGGGACCTGCTGGGGACGATCGGAGAGATAGCTCCCGACGGTTCGATGCGGAGGTATCTGGCGCCGAACGACGTGACATTCCTTGAGCTGATGGTCGCGATCTTCAACGAGGAGAATTCGTTCGAAGGGAAGGGCAACCTGATGGCCGCGGATGGCCAGACGAAGCTGGTGCTCATGAGCATGACCCTGCCTGACGATTCGTCCAAGTTTGATCGCATCATCGTTGGCATGGTCGACATCACTGAAGGGGAGATGACGCAGAAGGCGCTGCTCGAAGCTCAGGCCGAACTCACGCGCGCGTCCCGTGCCGCTACTGTCGGCGCGCTGTCGGCGTCGCTTGCGCACGAACTCAACCAGCCGCTGGGCGCCCTCGTCGTAAACGCACAGACGATGCTGCGGTGGATGGATCGAGACCCACCCGATCTTGCCGCGATCCGAAGGTCCGCCGAGCGGATGATCCGCGACAGCAAGAGGGCGAGTGAAATCATTCGAAATACCCGTTCGCTGCTTTCTCATGAGGTTCAGATTCTGGAACGGGTCGGTCTTCCCGAGCTGATCGCGGAGACGAGGGCGCTGATGGATCACGATCTTGGCAGGGAGGACGTGACCGTTGACGTCACTTACGGACCCGGGGCAAGAACGGTCGCAGCCGTCCGGATCGAGCTGCAACAGGTCCTGATCAACCTGATCTCGAACGCGATCCAGGTCATGGCAGAGAAGAATGTCCCGAGACGGAGGATCGTCATCGAAACGGAGCGCCGGGATAACAGGTCGACAGTGATATCGGTGCGGGATTTCGGGCCCGGAATAAGCGAGGAGGCGATGGCCCGTCTGTTCGTGCCGTTCTTCACGACCAAGGCTACCGGGATGGGGATGGGGCTCTCGATCTGCAAGAGCATGATGGAAGCGCGCGGAGGTGACCTGTCGGCGCGCAACCATACCGACGGCGGCGCAGTCTTTGAAGTCACAATACCGATGAGCGAGAACGATGACTGAGATGAATACCAGGAATAGAATGAAACAGATTCCGGCAGGGCCAGTCGTCCACATCCTCGACGACGACGAATCCATGCGTGAGGCACTTACGGACCTGCTTCAGTCGATGCAGATTTCGAGCCGCGCGTTCGCGACGACGCAGGCTTTCCTGGAATCATACCGCCGCGACCAACCCGGCTGCATCCTACTCGACGTACGCCTGCCCGGTGTGAGCGGTCTGGATTTCCAGGGTCACCTTGAGCGCCTAGGGAACCATATGCCTATCATCTTCATGACCGGATTTGGTGATATCCCGATGTCGGTGCGCGCCATGAAGGCGGGGGCGGTGGATTTCCTGACCAAGCCCTTCCGCGATCAGGATATCCTTGATGCTGTAACGGTCGCCCTCGACAAGGACGCACAGCGTCGCCGCGAGAGTGCGGCATCCGACGCAGTTGCCGCGCTTGCAGCCACGCTTACGCCGAGGGAGCGAGAGGTCATGGCCGCAGTCGTCCAAGGCCTGATGAACAAGCAGATCGCGTTCAACCTTGGCATCAGCGAGATCACCGTCAAACTTCACCGGGGCAACGTCATGCGCAAGATGGACGCGCGTTCGGTAGCGGATCTAGTGCGCAAGACCGAGCTGCTGGACGAAGCGGGGACCCAACCTACACCATAGTCTGATATCGAGGGCGAACCGACGAGCGCATAACAAGAACTACAAAAATAAACAGATTAGGCTGTCCCAGTGTCCCCAGTCCCCACCATCGCAATCGTTGACGATGACCAAGCCATGCGTGAGGCGCTGGACGACATGGTCAAGTCATGCGGTTACGAGAGCCGCCTGTTCTCCTCCGCCGAAGAATTTCTGTCCCTGGAGCAACGCGACTCGATCGATTGCATGCTTCTGGACGTGAAGATGCCCGGTCTGTCCGGGCTGGAACTCCAGGCCCAGCTTAACACGGAGCCGCCCAAGCCGCCCATCATCTTCATGACCTCCTATCACGACGAGCGGACCCGCTCCGCCGCGATGGAGGGAGGAGCATTGGCGTTTCTAGGCAAGCCCGTCGAATTCGACTGCCTTATTGCCGCTCTCGAGAAGGCGCTCGGCAAGGGTTGAGAACTACTTCCCGTCGAAACGGAAAGTCGATCCAAGATACTTTTGATGATGGAGAACGAGTATGAGCGGTTGCAGCCACGGAGCCACAATCCGGTCAGTCACTCCCAGGACGATCGGTTGCGAGGAATGTCTCGAAGAGGGCCAGGCGTGGTTCCATCTGAGGATCTGCCGTGAATGCGGACATGTCGGCTGCTGCGATCAATCGATCGGCAAACACGCGACGGCGCATTTCCACCAGACCGGGCATCCCATCATCGAAGGCTACGATCCTCCGGAAGGATGGGGGTGGTGCTACGTAGACGAGGTTTTCGTTGAATTACCGGATCAGACGACGCAGCGCGGCCCTATCCCGCGCTACTATTGAAGATTGGAAAACCGATGGGCACCGCTGGCTCGCGTGACTACCAGATGTTCCCGGCCCTCGATCCGCACCAGGTGGCGGCCGCGAGGCGTTTCGCCGATGGAGCCTCGCGCCACTTCGATCCGGGGGAGACCATCTTCGATATCGGCGACAAGCACGCTCCCGCATGGCTGGTGCTTGACGGATCGATCGACGTGTTTCGCCATGACGGCCTGACGGGCGAGGTCCCGGTGACGGGCCACACTATCGGGCAGTTCTCAGGGGAAGTCAGCCAGCTTTCCGGCCGCCCGTCCCTTGCGGGCGGGCGTGCCGGGACGAACGGGTGCGTGGCCGTCTCATTCGACGCCCCCCATCTCAGAGCTCTGATCATCGGTTCGGCGGATATCGGCGAGATCGTGATGCGCGCCTTTATCCTTCGCCGTGTCGCGCTGATCGACGAGGGCGGCGCTGGTTCGGTGCTGATTGGGAGGCCGGGCAGCCCGAACCTAGTCCGGCTTCAAGGTTTCCTGGCGCGAAGCGGATATCCGTATGTCGTCCTTGATGCCACTGCGGATGGCGAGGGCCGTGAGCTGATCGATCGCCTGGGCATCCTGTCCGACGAGCTACCTCTGATGGTGTGCCCCGGCGGAACAGTTTTGAAGGATCCGACTGACAGCGAGGCCGCCGTCTGCCTGGGGGTCACGCCTGATCTCGTGCCCGGTACGATCTATGACGTGGCAATCGTCGGCGCGGGTCCCGCAGGTCTTGCCACCGCCGTCTATGCCGCGTCCGAGGGGCTGAGCGTCCTGACGATCGACGAGCGGTCCGCTGGCGGCCAGGCTGGAGCGTCGGCCCGGATCGAAAACTACCTGGGCTTCCCGGCCGGAATATCGGGGCAGGCCCTTGCAGGGCGCGCTTTCAATCAGGCCTTGAAATTCGGGGCGGAAATCGCTTTCCCGATCCAAGTGCTCGATCTCTCGAGCGCTCCACAGTCAGGACAAGGAAACGCAGTCCTGAAGCTCGGGCTGGATGGAGAACGAAGCGTTGAGGCACGCACTGTGGTGATCGCATCCGGTGCGCGATATCGCCGCCCGCCCATCGCGAATATCTCCATCTTCGAAGGTGCCGGCGTCTCATATTGGGCGTCCCCGATCGAAGCGAAGCTCTGCGAGGGCGAAGAGGTTGTCCTCGTCGGAGGTGGGAATTCGGCCGGGCAGGCGATCGTCTTCCTCGCTCCAAGGGTCCGGCAGCTCCATGTCGTCGTCCGCAGGGCACTCGGGGAAACGATGTCGAGCTATCTGATCGAGCGTATCGCGGCACTTCCCAACGTCGAGATCCATGTCGACAGCGAGATCGTCGAGTTGGAAGGCGACCGCGCAATCGGTCTTACCGGGGCCGTCGTGCGCAGTCGCTCTTCCGGAAACGAGCGTCGGTTTGCAGTCCGACATCTTTTCTTGTTCATCGGTGCGGATCCGAACACGGCATGGGTCCGCTTCCAGGTGGACGTCGACGACAAGGGATTCGTATTGACGGGCGAGCCCGTTCCGGGAGGCCGCTCCGTGCTGCCGCTCGAGACCAACATCCCCAACGTGTTCGCCATCGGCGACGCGAGGTCGGGATCGACCAAGCGTGTGGCTGCCGCGGTCGGCGAAGGCGCCGCTGTCGTTTCGCAGATTCATGAATGCCTTCGGCGGTAGACTGGCGATTGGAAGATATCGGCTGATTAGGTCTTTCGCAGAGTTTCCTTTCGCGATTGCAAGCCGCCGCGCCAATCCACGCTGGCCAGGAAACGGAAGCTGGAAGTCATCGCAGAGTGTATGGAGAGCTAGGCCCAGACCGACGCGCTGCTCCGCCTGGGATGGACGCAAGGGCAGGGATATTTCTTCGCAAGACCGATCCCCTCGGGGGCAATTCGGGGAACTGATCCTTCGCGGGGATCGTCGCCCGGCCGTCGCGTGACGGCATCGACAGACCCATCCTACACCAAGGTCTAGGAAGACCAAACTCATAGTCGGATTCCGGACGGATCCCGATCGGCTAAAAATCGGCAATCGATTTCAAGCTGAGGAATGGATGCGTCTGAAACGCTCCAGGTCACGACCGCCGGATGATGTCTCGCGGGACCTGACAAGGGAGTCGTCGGCATTCGCAAAACAGGGGCATGTTCACGAATGGGCTCAACCAATCGAAAACTGATGGCCGGCGCCACCCTTCTCGGGCTTGCGACACTCGTTGGCGCCGGCATCGCCGGGTGGATCGTCTACGAAGCCGAAATCCCGAGGATCAAGCCGCCGGATCGGGCCTTGCTCTCACCTGCACTGATCCGGAGAGGCGAGCAGTTGGCCACCGTCGGGGACTGCATCGTCTGTCACACCGCGGACAATGAACCCGCTCTTGCGGGTTCGAGGGCCCTGGCCACGCCATTTGGAACCCTCTATTCCAACAACATTACTCCGGATCCCGACAGCGGGATTGGCAGTTGGTCGGCTGATGCTTTCAGAAGGGCGATGAAGCAGGGGGTCGCTCGCGACGGAAGCCATCTCTATCCGGCGCTTCCGTACGAACATTTCTCGCGCGTCACCGACGATGATCTCGATGCCGTCTACGCATTCCTGATGAGCCGGGACCCTGTGAAGAAGACCGCCCCGCCGAACGAACTCATGCCGGGACTGGGCTTCCGACCGCTGCTTGCAGGATGGAAGCTACTGTTCTTGAGAACCGCCGCGACGGCTTCCGATCCATCCGAGAGTCCGGAATGGAACCGGGGCAGATACCTCGTCGACGGGCTGGCCCATTGCGGCGGCTGCCATACGCCGCGAAACATCCTTGGCGGCGAGGAATGGGGCAAGCGCTTCGCTGGAGGCGTGGCCGAAGGGTGGAACGCGCCTCCGTTGGACGCAAGCAATGTTCCGTCCGAGCGGTGGAACGTCGAAACGCTCTACGGATATCTGAAGACGGGCACAGCACGCGGGCATAGCTCGGCAGCAGGCCCCATGGGGCCGGTTACGGAAGGTCTTTCCAGACTGAACGACGACGACGTGCGTTCGATCGCTACCTACATCGATTCGACTATGCATGCCGGGGCCGTAACTCGTCCCGCCGGCCGGCGGGTCGCTGGCGGCGGCGCTGACGTCGCCGTTCAGTCACATCCCGCAACCGTCACCTTGTTCGAAGGCGCATGCGGTGGCTGTCACGAGCCAGCCGCACCTATGGCATCGAGAGGGCGGCCCCTGCTTTCGGATACTTCGGACATGAACGCGCCGGACCCGCGGAACGCCATTCAGGCAGTGCTGCAGGGCATCAAGGATCCGACCAGCGACGCTCCGTTCATGCCGCCGTTTACTGACAATCTCACCGACGACCAGGTCGCCGACCTTCTGGCCTACGCAAGGTCGCGGTTCACGTCCCAGTCGCCTTGGCCGCGCCTCGGGAACGCGGTTCGCGATATCCGGAAAGAGAACGCAAGATGACCATATCCATCACAGTCAATGGCGCGAAGCACGAGATCGGAAGTGATCCTGATACGCCGCTGCTCTACGTGCTTCGGGATGACCTCGAACTCAACGGTGCAAAATTCGGGTGCGGGCTCGGACAATGCGGTGCCTGCACGGTGCACATAGACGGGAAGGCGGTCTTTTCCTGTCTGACCCCGGTCGGGGTCATCGGTGACAGATCGGTCAGGACCCTGGAAGGTCTCGGCTCGGTCGATGCGCCCGGAATCGTGCAGAAGGCCTTTCAGGATGAGCAGGCGGCACAGTGCGGATACTGCATAGCGGGCATGATCATGCGCGCGCAGGCTCTCCTCGAAAAGATCCCGGATCCGACCGACGAACAGATCCGGGAGCACATGCAGCCCAATCTCTGCCGCTGCGGAACCCATGCGCGAATCCTTCATGCGGTCCGGCGTGCCAGCGATGTAATGGCCGGAGTGGTCCGATGAACCCGATCACGAGACGTTCCTTCCTCGCTGCCAGCGGCATCGCTGTAGCATTCGCCATGACGAGACCGGCTCGCGCCCAGCTCGCCGGCGGCGGCGAGGGAGGGGCTGGGCCGATCGCTCTCGCTCCCGCTCTTCCGGGCAGCCTGAAATCATCCCCCTACCTCGATTCCTGGATCCTGCTCGATCAGAGCGGAAGGGCCACCGTCTTTTCAGGGAAGGCCGAACTCGGCCAGGGCATCAGGACGGCCCTGACGCAGGTGGCGGCCGAGGAACTGGACCTACCCCCAGCGGACGTCGATCTCGTCACGGTGGATACCCTGCGCACGCCTGACGAAGGGCTGACGGCGGGTAGCCACTCGATGCAGGACAGTGGCACCGCGATCCGGAATGCTGCGGCGAACGTCCGGATGCTCCTGCTCAAACAGGCGGCCGCGATCCTCAGGGTCAAGGAAGGCGACGTGACTTCGATGGGCGATGGGACCATCAGAGCCGGCGATGGCCGCCGCATCGGATACGGCGAGACCGCATCCGCCCTGTCGATGCATGTCGAGGCGGTACCCGACGCGCCGCTTCGCCAGAAGAGCCAGTTCCGGACAATGGGCACCAATCTTCCACGGCTGGACATCCCGGCGAAAACCACGGGCGGAGCCGCTTTCATTCACGACATGCGCCTGCCCGGGATGCTGCATGCAAGGGTCATCAGGGGACCGAGCGAAGGTACGAGGCTGGCATTGCCGTCGGACAGCGAGATCGAGTCCATGGACGGTGTCGTGAAGTTCGTGCGGAACGGAAACTTCGCGGCGGTGGTGGCCGAACGTGAATGGAACGCCGTAAAGCTCATGCGGAGGCTCCAGGCCTCGCCTTACGAGCTTGCGAGATCGCCGTTCCCGACGGGTGGGGTCGCCGAGACGCTGAAGGCGCTGCCTGCGAGGGACATCGTCATACTGGATGCCAGCAAGCCGACTGCGGATCCCAAGCGCTCGGTCAGGAAAAGCTTCACCAGGCATTGGATAAGTCATGGTTCGATTGGTCCGTCGTGCGCTCTGGCCTGGCTGCAGGATGACATTCTGACGATCTGGACTCACAGCCAGGGCACATTCGATGTCCGGCGCGTCGCCGCGGATCTCCTGAAGCGCCCTATCGAGACCATCCGCGCGATCCATGTCGAGGGAGCGGGCTGCTATGGCCAGAACGGTGCCGACGATGTCGCCGCCGAGGCTGCGTTGATCGCCGCATCGCTGCCGGGTCGACCCGTGCGACTGCAATGGATGCGGGAGCAGGAGTTCGGCTGGGAACCGCTGGGTCCCGGAATGGCGACCGAGGTGGATGCTGCCCTCGATGGCGACAACCGGATCGTCAGATGGAACTACGATGTGTGGAGCAATCCACACAACAATCGTCCCGTGGGGGCGGGTGGCGTCCTGGTAGGGAACGAGGTCGTCCCTTCGTTTCCGGTACCGGAAGGCAAACCCATTCCGATGCCTGAAGGCGATGGCAGCCGCAATTCCAATCCTCTGTACGACCTGCCAAACATGAACGTCGTCTATCATTTCATCAAGGACATGCCGATCCGGGTTTCCGCGCTGCGATCACTAGGCGCCCACCTCAATGTCTTCTCGATAGAGAGCATGTTTGACGAACTTGCTCTGACGGCGGGAATCGACCCGCTCGACCTTCGACTGAACCACATGGCGGATGACCGCGCGCGACAGGTTATGCTGACCGCGGCCGACGCCTTCGGCTGGAGGAAGCGCAAGAAGGCGGCACCCTTGCAGGGATTCGGGATGGGGTTCGCGCGTTACAAGAACCTCGGCGCTTACTGCGCGATCTTCATGGAGGTCCGCGTCGAGCGGGACACCGGGCGGGTCACCGTCCGAAGGGTCCAGGCGGCCGTGGATTGCGGCGAGGTCGTTTCGCCCAATGGTATCGAAAACCAGGTCGAAGGGGCCATCATACAATCCTTGAGCTGGTGTACTCGCGAAGCCGCGGCAACCGATGGAACTCTGAGAAAAAACTTCGACTGGAGCACTTATCCAATTCTCCGCTTCCGCGATGTCCCTGAACATATCGATGTTATAGTGGAAGCCCAGCCGGGGAAGCCGTTCTTGGGGGTAGCCGAATGCGGCCAGGGACCAGCCTCGGCTGCGCTCGCCAATGCTCTTGTCGACGCGACCGGCGTCCGGTTCTCCGATATGCCGATCACTGCAGAGGTGGTTAGATCTGCAATTGTCACGCTCTGACTTCGATCCTCGGGCATGGTAGGCCATACTTCCAGTCTTGTCCCGCCGCACGGGGGGTGGAACTTGGACCGGGACAGGAGAAACCGCGGTGAGCGGACGGCGCCCCTGGGGCACGCACTCGCGCGGTGAGCATCCGAAGCCTCGACTTCGGCGGCGGAATGTGGCTCGTCCAGCAACATCCTGATCGCACCGGTGAAGACAGGCGAACGTGGGTGAGGGGCCAGACATCCTCCCCATACCGAAAATCCTCACCGGACTGACCTAAGGCATGCAACGACGGCGAAGGACGGCTGGCAAGAGCCAGCCGTCCTGAAACAGCGAACAAATCCAATCAGGGCGAACGAGGCTGCCGCTCATTCCTTGACGAATGCGAGCAGGTCCAGATTGATGACATCCGCATGCGTGGTGAGCATGCCGTGAGGATAGCCCGGATAGACCTTCAGCGTGCCGTTCTTGACGAGCTTGACCGACAGCCGGCCGGCATCGTCGATCGGCACGATCTGGTCGTCGTCGCCATGCATGACGAGAACCGGAACGGTGATCTTCTTCAGGTCTTCGGTCTGATCTGTTTCGGAAAACGCCTTGATGCCGTCATAATGAGCCTTAGCGCCACCGATCATGCCCTGACGCCACCAATTCTGGATGACACCCTGGGAAATCTCCGCGCCTGGACGGTTGAAGCCGTAAAACGGGCCGGTCGGCAGGTCGAGGTAGAACTGGGCGCGGTTGTCGGCGAGTGCCTTGCGTAAGCCGTCGAACACCTCGATCGGCAGGCCGCCGGGATTGCTCGCGGTCTTCACCATGATCGGCGGAACGGCGGAAACCAGAACGGCCTTGGCGACGCGGCCCTGCGGCTGGCCGAACTTGGCGACGTAGCGGGCAACTTCGCCGCCACCGGTCGAATGACCGATATGGACGGCATTCTTGAGGTTCAGGTGCTCGTAGACGGCCGAGGCGTCGGCTGCGTAATGGTCCATGTCATGGCCTTCGCTCACCTGCTGCGAGCGGCCGTGGCCCCGGCGGTCATGGGCGACGACGCGGTAGCCGCTGGCAAGGAAAAACAACATCTGGTTGTCCCAGTCGTCCGACGACAGCGGCCAGCCGTGATGGAAGACAATCGGCTGGGCATCCTTCGGACCCCAGTCCTTGTAGAAGATATCGACGCCGTCCTTGGTCTTGATGAAAGATTGGGTCATTTACCTGTTTCCAGTTCCTGGTTGCTGTGAGTGTTGCGTCGCGGCGATGGCCGGTGACGTTTGCAGCGAGATTGCTGCCGCCAGCGCGGCGCCTGTGCGTAGCGCGTCGCGTCGTGAGAGCTTCAGATCGGAATTCGCGGTCTGCATGGTGGCGTATCTCTCCGTCATCCGAGGTTGGTCATTCAGTGCCGTCGGTGGCCCTAATGAAGGACGCGAAACCCTCACTGGGCTCGGTCGCTCGTTCTCGGCTGCTGACGTGAAGAGACTACGGCAGCGTAGCAGCGCCCGCACCTATACCTAGGATCAGGATGGATAGGCTGTTCGGGTGGCGTGCGAGGGACCTGCGTATTGAGCATCAGGCTTTACTGGCTTCAGGCTTGAAACGGCAGGAGACAGGGATGAATCCTACGCGATCGTCAGAGGTGATGGGAGTAGTGCGCGCATTACGCTGAGTGAAGGAGAGCGGAGCTTCATCTCGTTCCCGTATTTCTAGCATCTCATCCGTGGCAGTACGACCTCCGCAGAGGTCAGCGGGAACAGGGTGGTGGTCTTCGACGATCCGGTGTCAGTCTCGACAGCGACGTCCTGTTGATCGTGAGCGCGCTCATAAAGCGGGTGCTCTCCGAGGCGTGTTCAGGCAAGGTCGCCATCAAGCAGGTCTTCGCGCTGACCCACAACATCTATTTCCACAAGGAAGTGACGTTCGACCCTGACCGGAAAGCCGACAAGCGTGCCCACGACACATTCTGGATCGTTCGAAAGACGAACGAGGGAAGTCAGGTCGAGGGCTTCGCCCGCAATCCCATCCGCACGTCATACGAGCTGCTGTGGGAGGAAATCCGTAAACCCAGCCGTCCAGCGTTGACGATACAGAACGTGATGCGTCGTATCCTGGAGTGTCTGCGGCTGTCAGGCATGACTTTCATGCCCTAAACCACAGCACGCATTCAGCGGCCCTCGACGGCACCGCGGATATGAGATCGGGCTACTCCGATGTCGTGAAGGGTTCGATCATCGAGACCCTCGAGTTCTCGGACTGCGCGTCGTAGCTCTACATACCTTCTCAGTCTTTCGCCGAGCTTCATTCTATCTCTCCATGGTTGCTGATGCCTATACTATAGGCTCGTCGCCGCTCACAATGTATGCATTTGCCATCAATGCAGGCATGTCGCCCGGTCATGGCTATCTGGGCCAAGGTCTCTCGAGCGCGCCCCCGCCATAAGGAAACCCTATAGCGGCAGAAAGGAGTTGTGTTGGCCAAACCCGGCCGCATGAACCTACTGTGACACCTGGCTCAGCATGAGGCTGCCCAATAAGAACCGCCAAAGCGGCAAATGCCGGCATAAAGCCGGACGAGATCATCCGAAACACGGAGCGGGAACATGACACATCAATTCAATCGCAGAATGCTTTGCATCTCCACGGCGATCCTCGCGATCGCCGGATCGGTTCCTTTCACTGCCACGGCGCAGGCAGCCGACACGATCAAGCTCGGGATCGTCGCGCCGATGAGCGGACCGAATGCCCGCTACGGCGGTTTCTCAATGCACGGCGCTGAGCTTGCGGTGAAGGACATCAATGATGCCGGCGGCGTCAACGGCATCAAGATCCAGCTCTTCAACGCGGACAGCCAGGGCACGCCGGTCGAAGGGGTCTCGGCGACCCGCCGCCTGATCGACCAGGAAGGTGTCGACTTCATCATCGGCGACGTTTCGAGCTCGGTGACCCTCGCCATGCAGCCTGTCGCGGAAGACGCTGAGGTGCTCCTCCTGAACGCCGCATCTTCGAACCCAAAGATCACCTACCAGGCAGGTGTCGGCGGCTTCAAATGGACCTACCGCAACTACCCGACGGACGAAAACCGTGCGCTCGTCGTCGCCAAATATGCCGCCGAGCAGCGAGGCTTCACAAAGTTCGCGGTTCTTTCGGTAGACAGCGACTACGGCCGCTCGGCCATTACTTTCACCAAGAAATACCTTCCGGAATTCAAGGGGCAGATCCTCAGCGAGGATTACTACAAGGAAGGCGAAGTCGATTTCCGCAGCGTTCTCGCCAAGATCCGCGACAACGGTGCGCAGGCGATCATCTACTACGGTCTTGCCGACACGACGCCGATCCTCGCCCGCCAGATGGTCGAGCTCGGCATCGCGGGCAAGGTGACGCTGATCGGCAACGGCGAGTTCAATACCGAAAAGACCATCAAGTCGGCTCCGACCGCTCTCGAAGGTGCGGTCGAAGCCGCGGCATGGCTTCCGCAGTTCGACTCCCCGGCCAGCAAGGCCTTCGTCGAGAAGTTCACGACGACCTACAAGGAAGCGCCTAACAACCACGCCTATGTCCACTGGGACACGGTCAACCTGCTCGCCGCCGCAATCAAGCAGGCTGGCAGCGCCGACAAGAGTAAGGTCCGCGACGCCCTTTCGAAGATCAAGTACAAGAGCCCCGTCGGCGACGTCACCTTCGACGATCACAATCAAGCTCGCCTGCCGATGATCCTTCTGCAGATCGAGAAGGGTGTTCCGAGCATCAAGGGTGCATACTCGGCAGACATCCAGTACCCTGCCAAGTAATTCCCGGGAGGAGTACGTCCATGCTCTCGACCGTTCTCGAACAAGTCGTCAATGGGATCGTGACGGGTTCCGTCTACGCGATCGTCGCCGTGGGAATGACGATGATTTTTGGCGTGCTGCGAGCCATCAACTTCGCTCACGGCGAATACTACATGCTCGGGACGTTCGGCGCCTGGTTCGCCATCGACTATCTCGGCCTTTCCTATGAGGCTTCGATCGTCGTGGGCGTTCTCGCGACGATCGTGGTCGCCTACGTCGTCGGCCAGCTCGTCATGCGTCGGATGGTCGGCGCTCCGGCGGAGTCGGGGGTGCTCGCCACCCTTGGCATCGCCCTCATCCTGCAGAACACCGTGATCTTCGTCTTCGGGGGAGGCTACAAGTTCTTCTCCGGAGGCTATATCGAGCCTATCTCGATCTTCGGCTTCAGCCTGGCACAGCAGCGCATTCTCATCCTCGTGGTCTGCCTGGTCGTCTTCGTCGGCCTCGAACTGATGGTCACCTACAGCCGTCTCGGCATGGCCATGCGCGCGGTTTCCCAGAACGTGGAATGCTGCGAGGTCGTTGGCATCGACGTGCCGCAGGTCGTGCTCCGGACATTCATTCTCGGTGCCGCCCTGGCCGCTCTCTCGGGTGTCCTGACCGCGCCCGTCAACGTCAGCGTCTATGGCGGAATGGGCGAGCTGATCACGTTCAAGACCCTGCCCATCATCATCATGGGCGGACTTGGCAACGTGCGCGGGACGTTCTTCGCCGCCATGATCCTGGGGATCGCCGAGAGCCTCGTCGCCACCTATGTTGGGCTGCAGTTCCGCGACACCGTCGGCTTCGCGACCCTCATCCTCGTGCTGATGTGGCGTCCGCATGGCCTCTTTTCGACGCAGGCGCGCTTCTAAAGCAGCTCCAGCCGAACCTTCTCGAACGTCTGAGGACTCGACATGTCTCTCACAGAAACCGTCCCGCAGTCCCGGAGACGAGATCTCCGAATCCCGCTCGCCGTCGTCCTGATCGTCGTAGCACTTGCTGCTCCCTACATCGGAAGCCGCTATGTGACCCACTCCCTGATCATTGCCCTCATATTCATGCTGCCGGCCCATGGGCTCAATCTTCTCGTCGGCTACACGGGCCTCCTGTCGCTCGCGCAGGCCGCATTCTTCGGGATCGGCGCCTATACGGCGGGCCTGCTAGCCGTCACCTACGGGACCCCGTTCTACGTCAATCTCATCGCCGCCGCCCTGGTATCCGGTGCCGCCGCACTTCCACTCGGAATTCCGGCCCTGCGTCTCCGCTCGACATCATTCGTCATGTGCACGCTGGGGTTTGTCATCATCGGCCAGGCGATCGCGAAGAACTGGGTCTCGGTCACCCGGGGAGACATGGGGCTTTCGAGCATTCCGAAACCGTATTTCGAACTCGGACCGCTTTCCTTCACCGTTTCCGGCACGACCAATTTCTACTATCTCGCCTTAGCGGTCGGCGTGCTGGCCACCCTGGCGGTGTGGGCGATCGTCAGATCTCCTGCGGGGCGGAACATGGTGGCGATCCGCGAAAACGAGACCCTTGCCGAATCCCTCGGTGTTCCCACCTGGCATTATAAGCTGATCGTGTTCATGATCAGCGCGATGTTCGCAGGCGTCGGCGGCTGCCTCTACGCCCACTATCTCACGGTCGTCAGCCCACTGACCTTCCAGATGTACTACTCCACAACGATGCTGATCATCGTGCTGGGTGGCGGCGCTGGAATGATCTCAGGCACTGTCTTCGGCAGCCTGTTGTTCGTCGGTTTGACAGAGGCGTTGCGTGTCGCCCCAGAGGTCCGGATGATCGCTTACGGCGCTTGCCTTCTCGTTCTGGTCTTCTGGTTCAGACAAGGCTTCGCCCCCCTCATCAATCGCTTCTGGAACGCGATCGGAGGTGTGAAATGAATGCTCATCTTCCGCTCCTGGAGATCCGGAACCTCAGCAAGTCCTACGGTGCGGTCAAAGCCGTGAACGATGTCAGCATCCATATCGACAGAGGTGAGATCGCCGGACTGATCGGGCCGAACGGGTCCGGCAAGTCGACGTTCTTCGACTGCAGCACAGGGCTTGCACGTCCGGACACCGGCACTGTCATTCTCGACGGACAGGATATCACCGGGTGGTCCCTGAACCGGATCGCCCGGGAAGGCCGCATGTTGCGGTCGTTTCAGAAGACCGTGACGTTCAAATCCCTCGACGCCGAAGAGAACCTGGTCATCGCAGGCCAGATGTTCACATTTCCCTCCATCGCCGCGACGTTCGGTCTCGGAAAGCTTTCCAGGAGCCGCATCGAGGGGTTGCGCGAGAGGGCGCGCGAACTGATCAAGATGGCAGGCCTCTGGGATGTCCGGCATCAGCCAGCAGGCAACCTTTCCGGCGGACAGCAAAAGCTGATCCAGTTCGCCTCCATGCTGATGCCCGAGCCGAAGCTCATCCTGCTGGACGAGCCGATGGCGGGCATCAATCCGAAGATCATTGAGCGGGTGGTGGACACGATCCTTTATGCGAACAAGTCGCTGGGCGTCAGCTTCCTGGTGATCGAGCACAACATCGATGTGGTGACCAGCATCTGCCAGCGCGTCGTCGTTCTCGATCAGGGAGCTAAGCTCGTCGAGGGCCTGCCGCAAGACATCATCCAGGACCAGCGTGTGAGGGAGGCCTATCTTGGAGGCTAAGACAAACCTTTTGGTCCGCGACCTGCGGGCAGGCTACGGCAATCTGGACATCCTCAACGGCGTCGATCTCGACGTGCCCGGGGGCCAGTTCGTGGCTCTCATGGGCCCGAACGGCGCAGGCAAGTCGACACTGCTGAAGACGCTCTACGGCATGACCTCCATCAAGGGCGGCAACATCGACTGGCGCGGCAAGAACATCGCCGGACAAAAGTCGAGGGCGATCCTGGGCGAGGGGATCTCGTTCGTACCGCAGGGCCGTTGTAACTTCCCCGTCATGAGCGTCGACGAGAATCTTCAGATGGCGGCCTATACGCTCCGCGATGCGAAGGTCAAAGCCGACCGCGACTATGTCTACGACCTTTTCCCGATCCTGAAGAAACGACGCGCCACGCTGGCTGGCAACATGTCCGGCGGCGAGCAGCAACTGCTCGAGGTCGCCATGGCCGTCCTGCAGCGACCGAAGGTCCTGCTGGTCGACGAGCCGTCGGTCGGGTTGTCGCCCGCAGCGATCGGCATCGTGTTCGACGAGCTTCTGAGGCTTCACGCCGATGGAATGACAATCCTTCTCGTCGAGCAGAATACCAAGAAGGCGATGGAAGTCGCACAGCGTGCGGTGATCCTGAGGCTTGGCCAGGTCATCTGGGACGGGTTGCCGAAGGACATCACTCATGACGAACTCGGCGAGCTCTTCCTGACCGGGAAGATGCGTGGCGAGGCCGATGCCGTCCACTGACGGTCGAATATCACTCCATATAAACGAGGAAGTCCAATGAGCACTTTCGTGCCCGCATCACGCGTGTCCAGGATCAAGGTCTCTCCGAGCACTGCGGCTTCCGCCCGTGCACGGGAACTGAAAGCGGCAGGCCACGACATCGTCGACCTCACGGTAGGCGAGCCGGACTTCGACACGCCCGAGAACGTCAAGGGAGCTGCGCATGCCGCGATCGACCGGGGCGAAACGAAGTACACGGCAGTCAACGGCACGCCTGCGCTCCGAAATGCGATCATCGGCGACTTCCAGCGCCGCCTCGGCCTCACCTATTCCGACAACGAAATGTGCGTCGGCGGCGGCGCGAAGCAGATTCTGTTCCTTGCACTGATGGCAAGCGTCGAGAACGACGCAGAAGTCATCATCCCGGCACCCTACTGGGTCTCGTATCCAGATATGGTCATCGCCAATGAAGGCAAGCCTGTCATCGTGCAGTGCCCTCAGGAGACCGGGTTCAAGCTCACGCCGGAAGCCCTAGAGAAGGCGATCACGCCCAAGACGCTGTGGCTCATTCTCAATTCGCCTTCCAATCCAACGGGAGCGGCATACAGCAGGAGCGAGCTCGATGCGCTTGGTAAGGTGCTGCTGCGTCATCCGCAGGTCTTCGTTCTTTCCGACGACATCTACGACCAGGTCTGGTTCAAGGACGAACCGATGACCACTCTGGCCGCTGTCGTCCCGGAGCTGAAGGATCGCGTACTTCTGACCAATGGCGTGTCGAAGTCCTACGCGATGACCGGATGGCGCATCGGTTACGCTGCCGGTCCCGCACCTCTGATCGCCGCGATCAACAAGCTTCAGTCGCAGATGTCGTCCTGCCCGTCCTCGGTCAGCCAGGCGGCTGCCGCCTTCGCGCTTGCCAATGACCAGACCTTCATCATCGACAGCGTCAAGGTCTACAAGGACCGCCGGGACTACGCCTGCGCCAGGCTGAACGCGATACCGGGCCTCTCGTGCCTCGTCCCCGACGGTGCGTTCTACCTCTATCCGAACTGCGGCGGCGTGATCGGCAAGAAGACGCCGGACGGGAAGGTCATCGAGAACGACCTCGACTTCGTTCTCTATCTTCTGGACGGCGTCGGCGTGGCTGCACTCCAGGGAGCTGCATATGGATTGTCTCCCTACTTCCGTCTTTCATTCGCAACGTCCATGGAGGCCATCACGGAAGCTTGCGACAGGATCGAGAAGGCGGTGAAGGCGCTGATCTAAAAAGAAGCTTCCGGCGGGAGGGGTTGCTAAGCCGTTCCCGCTGGCCTTAGGTTTCGGCCAAAGGCATTGGAACCACGGGCATGAGCGTCGATTTCAAGAAACTCAAGAGTTTCGTCAAGATCATCGACACGGGAAGCGTCTCCCGTGCTGCAAGCATTCTCCGCGTCGCCCAGCCAGCACTCTCGCAGCAGATCGCTTCTCTCGAGCAGCACTTCAAGCACCAGCTCCT
Source organism: Neorhizobium galegae bv. orientalis str. HAMBI 540 (assembly GCF_000731315.1). Classification (NCBI taxonomy): domain Bacteria; kingdom Pseudomonadati; phylum Pseudomonadota; class Alphaproteobacteria; order Hyphomicrobiales; family Rhizobiaceae; genus Neorhizobium; species Neorhizobium galegae. The sequence continues at coordinate 2,656,427 of NZ_HG938353.1, read as the reverse complement.
CATTCGCAGCAATGTCGGCATAACCCCGACGGAAGCCGGGCTCATCCTCTATCGCCACGCGCAGATCATGCTGAAGCAGATCGACCAGGCATCGGTCGAGATCGACCAGTCCGCGAAATCCGTCGCTGGGCGCGTGTCCATCGGACTTGCAACCTACTCCTCCTCGAGCTCGCTCTCGCTGCCATTGCTCAAGGAGATGAGAGCCAGATATCCGCAGATCATCGTCCATATCAACGACAGTTTCGGTCATATCCTGAGCGAGCTGATCATGACGGGCAAGATGGATATGGCGCTGATCTACACGTCGAATCCCATCAAGGGCGTGTCGCTCCAGCCGTTGTTTCGTGAGGAGATGTTTTTGGTTTCACCGGCGGATCTGGCGTTGCCGGGCGAACCCGGTGAACCGCTGCCGCTCTCGGCTCTTGATGGTGTTCCTCTTCTCCTTCCGAGCAAAACCCATTTCCTCCGACGCCTCATCGACGAGGGTCTGAGCCGCGCCAGATCCGAACCTGACGTGGTTGCAGAGATCGAGTCGGTGCCTGCACTCGGCGCCGCCGTGCTCGACGGACTCGGATCGACGATCCTGCCAGGATCGGTCGTGACCGACGCGCCGACCTTTGCGGGAGCCCAGATCCGCCGTTTGACGACACCCGTGATCGACGCCACCGTTTCGCTGTGTGTCTCGGATCACCTACCGCTCTCCGAGCCCGCACTCGCGGCACGTTCCGTGTTGCTGGACATCGTGGGGAAGTTGATCAGCAGCAGCCAGCCGGGCATCCGCCCTACCTGATTTTGCCATAAGCAAACTCTATGGCGGCAGACCGTAGTTGTGTTGGCCAACACGAACCACCGTCGCCTAACCTCATGACAGATAAAGGGGTCGAACCAGTCGGCCTCGGCCATGGCGCTTAGCCGCCGTGCAAGTCGCATCGAGGGAAATATGACAAAACTGGCTTTCGACACTGGCGGTACGTTCACCGACTTCGCGCTTCTCGACGACAAAGGTGATCTGCATCTCCACAAGGTCCTCAGCACTCCCAGGAATCCGGCCGAAGCTGTTGTCCAGGGCGTGTCCGAACTTCTCGAGAAGTTTGCCGATGTGATCTCGATCGAAAACCTCCAGGTACTCGGTGCGACCACGGTGGTCACCAACGCCGTGCTGGAGCGCAAGGGCGTCGAGACCGGCTTCGTCACCACGGACGGTTTTCAGGACATGCTCCGGATCCGGAACGAGGGACGCTACGACCTCTATGATCTGAATATCAAGTATCCAGATCCGCTCGTCACGCGTTCGAACAGCTACGGTGCACGGGAACGCATCGCCGCCGATGGCTCCGTCATGACCGAACTCAAGGAAGAGACCGTCCGCGAGATCGCCGGGCGCCTGAAAGAAAAGGGCATCCGTTCCGTCGCTGTCTGCCTTCTGCATGCATACAAGTATCCGCAGCACGAGCAGCGCGTCGCCGCTCTCATCCGCGAAGAAGATCCGGACATCTTCGTCTCGCTCTCTTCCGAAGTCTGCCCGGAGATGCGCGAGTTCGATCGCGCTTCGACGACTGTGGTCAACGCCTATACCCGCCCACAAATGGCCGGGCACGTTGCTCATCTTCAGCGCGAATTCGCGGCCAGAGGTATCGACCGCCAGGTTCTCTGGATGACATCGTCCGGCGGTCTCGTGCCGAGCCGCCGCGCCGCGGAGCTTCCTGTCCGTCTCATCGAATCCGGCCCGGCCGCTGGCGCTGTCGCTGCTGCTGAGTTCGGACGGACCGCGGGCGAGGATAGCGTCCTCTCCTTCGACATGGGTGGCACGACCGCCAAGCTCTGCCTGATCCCGAACGGCGAGCCGAACGTCGGTACCGATCTCGAGGTCGCGCACTACCAGCGCTTCCGCAAGGGTTCCGGCTTTCCGCTCAAGATACAGTCGATCCAGATGATCGAGATCGGTGCCGGCGGTGGGTCGATCGCCGCCAAGAACCCGCTGGGCCTTCTCGACGTCGGCCCGCATTCGGCAGGAGCCATGCCGGGTCCGGCCGCGTACCAGCGCGGCGGGACGCAGCCGACCGTGACGGACGCCGACATCCTGCTCGGCTACATGGGCACGGAATCCTTCGTCGGCGGTTCGTTCAAGGTGTCGAAGGACGCGGCCCGCGAGGCGATGACCAAGCTTGCCGACTCGCTCGATGTCTCCGTCGAACGCTGCGCATGGGGGATCCACGATCTCGTCAACGAATCCATGAGCAAGGCGGCCGCGATGCATGCGACCGACCTTGGGGTCGATCCCCGGTCTCTGCCCATGGTGGCCTTCGGCGGCGCCGGTCCCGTTCATGCCTATGGTATTGCCCGCAAGCTCGGAATCTCGCGAATCATCTGCCCGACAGGTGCCGGGGTGAGTTCGGCGATCGGCCTGCTCATTGCTCCGGTGGCCGTCGACCTATCGGCAAGCCATCCGATGCCGCTGGAAGCCTGGGATGTCGATGCCATGAACCGCCTGCTCGACGACTTGGCCGCACAGGGCGCGGAGGTTGTGTCGGCCGCCGGCGTGCCGAAGGAAACGATCGCCAACCGCTACACCGTCGACATGCGCCATGTTGGTCAGGGTCATGAGATCACGATCGTTCTTCCGGACCGGAGCCTTCCCGAGGAGGCGTTCCTGACGGAATTGCGGAACGCATTCTTCAAGCTATACCGCGAGCTGTTTGGCCGGACGGTCGCCGCTCCGGTCGAAGTCATCACCTGGAGACTGAGAGCCAGCGGCGAGAAGGACCAGGTCACCCGGCCGCACGAGACCGTCACCGCAGATGCCAGGAAGGGAAGCCGCCAGGTCTACTTCCAGGAGCTCGGCACCTTCACCGACACCGCCGTCTACGATCATTACAAGCTGCCCGTCGGCCACGAGGTCAAGGGACCGGCGATCGTCGAGCAGCGCGAGTCGACCGCCGTCGTCGGTCCGAGCGGCGTCTTCCACGTGGATGCCCATGGCAACCTCGTGGTCAACATTCACTAAGGGGTACCCAGATGTCGAAACCCGCCACCGATTTCAATGACCCGATCAACCTGCAGGTCATGTGGAACCGCCTTATCTTCATCGCGGACCAGGCCGACAACGTACTCGGAAAGACGGCCTTTTCGCCGATCGTCCGCGAGAACCACGACTACGTCACTGTTCTCCTCGACGCGAAGGGCAGGGCACTTGCCCAGTGCACCTGGTCGATCCCCGTCTTCATCACTTCCCTTCCGGCTGCGGCACAGGGCTACTTCCTGCCGAAGTTTCCGGCCGATAAGCTCGTGGAGGGTGACGTCCTCGCCACGAACGACCCGGAGATCGGCACGGGCCACCTTCCGGACGTGACGATGATCACGCCGATCTTCAAGAACGGCAAGGTCGTCGCCTATGCGGGGTCCATCGCCCATCTGCCGGACATCGGCGGCGCGCCGCTTCACTCTGAAGCAAGCGACATCTTCGCCGAAGGCATTCGCTTCCCGATCGTGAAGCTGCTGAAGGCTGGCGTCCCGAACGAGGATGTGTTCGACATCATCGCAGCCTCCGTGCGCCTTCCCACCGAAGTGCGCGGCGACCTCGAGTCGATGATCGCAGCCAACAACGTCATGGGCCGGGAGCTGGTGAAGTTCCTCGACGAATACGGCCTCGACGATGTCGAAGGTCTGGCCACGGCTATCCATTCCCGTTCCGAGGCGCAGACGCGTAAGGCGATCAGGGAATGGCCGAACGGCACCTACAGCGCGGAGGTATTGCTGGACGGCTATGATGTCGACGTCACGCTGAAGGCATCGGTAGTAGTCAGGGATGACTCGATCCATGTCGACTATACCGGCACCTCAGATCAGGTCCTGCATTCGATCAACTGCCGGACGAACTATCGCTACGCCCATTCCGTCTACGCGCTGAAGTGCCTGCTCGATCCGGACACCCCGAACAACGAAGGTTGCATCGTGCCGATCACGGACGAGGCTCCGCTGGGCTCCATCCTCAATCCGCAGCAGTGGACGGCGGGCAACTCGCGCAATCTCATAGGGCACGTTATTCCGTCGTTGATCTTCAAGGCGCTCGAAAGGGTCGTTCCGGACAAGGTCATGGGCGACAGCGGCGGTGCTCCGATCTGGGCTGCCAACTGCGTCGGTCAGCGCAATGACGGCTCACAATACGGCTCCGTTCAGAACTTTCATGGCGGGCAGGGTGCTCGTGCCGAATTCGACGGTCTCGATACGCTCAGCTTCCCGTCGAACTGCAAGGTAACGGCCATCGAGATGTTCGAAGTCGCCGTTCCTGTCCTGACCGAGTGCAAGGAACTGATCGCGGATTCGGGCGGCGCGGGAAAGCATCGCGGCGGTCTCGGGCAGCGGGTTACCCTGCGCAATCTCGGCAAGAACCCGATGAGCATCTACCTTGCATCCGAACGCGTCCGCCACCCGTGCTTCGGCGTGGTAGAGGGCCAGAACGGCACGGCTGGCAAGGTCATGAAGGAGGGCAAACCGCATTTCCCGAAGGGTAAGGTCACGCTGAAGACTGGCGAGCGCCTCGAGGTCGAGACCCCCGGTGGCGGCGGGTGGGGCCGGGCAGCCGAACGCTCCCGCGAACTCATCGAGCAGGATCTTCAGGAGAGCCTGATTTCGCCGAAGGCAGCCAAGGACGTTTACGGCTATTCTGGCCCGGTCGCAGTGGCCGCGGAATAGGGGGGACGACATGGGACTTCTGGATGGAAAGATCGCGCTTGTAACCGGTGCCGGATCGGGGATCGGTCGTGAGACCGCTCTCCTGCTGGCGAAGGACGGCGCAACCGTCGTCCTCACCGGCCGCCGCCTCGAACCGCTGCGCGGGGTCGCGTCACTGATCGAGAAGGCGAAGGGCAGGGCGTTCGCCCGGGTTCTCGACATCGAATCCCGCGCCTCGATCTTCGAGACCGTGAAATGGATCAACGATGGCATCGGCGCGGTCGACATCCTCGTGAACAATGCGGGAAGCGCCAGCAAGGTACTGAACGCGCGCTTCCTTAGCGAAGAGGAATGGAACTCGACCATCAACGTCAACCTGACGGCCGTGTTCAATCTCACCCAGGCCGTGCTTCCGGAGATGATAGCAAGAGGCGAGGGCACGATCATCACGGTGTCGTCGCTCGCCGTCGTCAATCCGAACCTTCTCGGGGGCGCCGCCTATGGTGCCGCGAAGGCGGGCGTGAAGAACTTCATGACCTTCGTCCACAACACCTACCGCAACCAGGGCATCCGGGCGACGACGATCCTGCCCGGCGAGACGAACACGCCGATCATGGATAACCGTGCGAGACCACCCCTGGATTCAGAGCGTGCGGTCATGATGGATCCGCATGATGTTGCTCGGGCGATCCACCTTTGCGCTAGCCTGAACAAGAGCGCGGTCATTCCCGAGCTCCACATCTGCCCGACGTTCATGCGCGACACATCCGCCGACATCGAAGTTGCACGCTGGGTCGGCGCGCCGGCCGACACGCCGGACATGCCAAAGAAGTAAACTGGGAGGTCATCATGAACGGAGCGAAGTTGCGCTCGCGGCTTTTGGCTGGCGAAGCGATCACCATGTACAACACCCACCATGCGTCCTCCGGTCTGGCGGGACGCCTGATCGAACTTGGCGCGGACTCGGTCTTCGTCGACTGCGAGCACGGCACCTGGAGCTTCGAGGACGTGCGCAGCACCGGGCAGATCGTCCGCTCGGTCGGCGGCGCGGAGATCGTCCGACCCCACTCCCACGAGCGGCCGCTGATCATCCGCTATCTCAATGCTGGAGCCGACGGCATCATGGTTCCCATGATCGACACGGCCGAACAGGCCCGCGCCGTCGTGGATGCGGTCCGATACGCGCTCCCCTCCGACTACGATAAACGCCTCGTCGTTGCCATGATCGAGACGATGGATGCGATCGACAGTCTCGACGAGATGCTGACAGTCGAAGGCATCGACGTGTTCTTCATCGGTCCTGGCGACCTGTCGCAAAACATGGGCTACCCGCCTGCGCCACCGTTCGGCGAGCCGCGCCCCGCCGCCGTCATGGAGAAGGTCGCCGTAGCCGTCGACAAGATCCGTGCGGCAGGTAGGGTATCGGGGACTCTCGCCACTGCCGAAGAGCTGCCACACTGGCTGGAGAAGGGCGTCCAGTTCTTCTACATCCACACGGATCCTTTCCTGCGCCGCGGTATCGCGGGCATCAAACAGACGCTGGCGCGGTAGGGGTCTCGTATGGCTTATCTTTTCGATCTGACAGGATACAGAGCCCTGGTAACGGGATCGTCGCAGGGTATCGGCTTTGCGCTTGCCAGAGGCCTCGCGGAACACGGAGCTTCCATCGTTCTGAACGGCCGTGACAGGGCCAAGCTCGAGACCGCTGCAGGACAGCTCAAGGAAACTGGTGCGACGGTTTCGGTATCTGACTTCGACGTGACGGACGCCGAGGCCGTGAAGCGCGGGGTCGATGCGATCGAGGCCGAAGTCGGTGCGATCGACATCCTGGTCAACAATGCCGGGATGCAGTTCCGCAGCCCGCTCGAGGATTTCCCCATCGACCGCTGGGAGCAGTTGCTGAAGACCAACGTCTCCAGCGTCTTCTACGTTGGCCAGGCGGTGGCCCGACACATGATCGGCCGCGGACGGGGCAAGATCATCAACATCGCCTCGGTGCAGAGCGAGCTCGCGCGCCCCGGCATCGCTCCCTATACGGCGACGAAAGGGGCGGTGAAGAACCTGACGCGCGGCATGTGCACCGACTGGGCCAAGCACGGCCTGCAGATCAATGCGCTCGCGCCCGGCTACTTTAAGACACCGTTGAACCAGGCCTTGGTCGACAGCCAGGAATTCTCGTCCTGGCTGGAGAAGCGCACGCCCGCCGGACGCTGGGGCGACGTCGAGGAACTGGTCGGTGCGGCCGTCTTCCTGTCGAGCAAGGCCTCCTCCTTTGTGAACGGACACACGCTCTATGTTGATGGCGGCATCACCACCAGCCTCTGAGGCCGGAGGCTTCGGGCCGATCGTCGTGATGGGCGTCTCGGGCTGCGGCAAGTCGTCGGTTGGAGAGAGGTTGGCGGACTATCTTGGCTGCGGCTTCATCGAGGGCGACGGCCTGCATCCGCCCTCCAATGTCCGCAAGATGCGGATGGGAACGCCGCTGGAGGACGAAGACCGCTGGCCCTGGCTCGATGCGTTCGGCCATCGTCTCGCGGGGACGGGCGATATCGTCGTCTCCTGCTCGGCACTGAAGCGCACGTATCGGGATCGATTGAGGTCGTTGTCCGGGCGGCCGATGACCTTCGTCTTCCTGCAGGGAGACCGGATGCTGCTGGCTGCACGCATGGCCGCCCGCAAGCACGAATACATGCCGCTGTCGCTTCTCGACAGCCAACTTGCGACGCTCGAGCTTCCGACTACGGAGCCGGACGTTGCGACCGTCGACATCAACCAGTCGCTTGAATCCATCGTCTCGATGGCAATGACGCTGCTGGCGGCCCGCCAGAGGCGCTCGAACTGAAACTTGGAGGAAACATGAGCAAGCCCGATATCCTTCTGATCGGCCCATATCCGGAATGGGATCTGGTCGAACTGGAAGCGCAGTACAATGTCCTGAAGCTCTACGAGGCCGCCGACCGTGATGCCTTCGTAAGCCAGCACGCCGCCGGTATCCGCGCCATCGCCACGCGCGGGGAGCTAGGCGCTTCCGCCGAACTGATCGGTAAGCTGCCGAAGCTCGAGCTCGTCTCGGTCTATGGGGTCGGTTACGATGCGGTCAACCTGGACGCCTGCCGGCAACGGGGCATAAATGTCACCAATACGCCCGATGTGCTGACCAACGACGTGGCCGATCTCGGCGTGGCGATGATGCTGGTCCAGTCCCGCGGCATGATCGGCGCCGAGGCCTGGGTCCGGGACGGAAGCTGGGAGACACAAGGCCTCTATCCCCTGAAGCGCCGGGTCTGGGGCCGCAAGGCGGGGGTTCTCGGCCTTGGCCGTATCGGTTTCGAAGTCGCCAAGCGCCTTAGCCATGGCCTTTCCTTCTGAGACTTCACAGCTCCTGAGCTGTTCGTTGAAGCGGTCATACGAAGGCACCTCGATCCCAGGCGTTTCGACAATTTCGAGCTCCGCGTTTATCTCGCGGAAGGTTGTCACTGCAGCGCGCCAACATTCTCGCGGATGGTCCCGGTGCTTAAGGGCGACACGGAGAACGCAGTCCACTGCATCCTGCTTGAACTGTTCGAAGTAGACCCCCTTGCGAAAGAGCGGATCCTTCAGGTGGTATCCACCGACCGCAATGAGGTCCCAGAGCAGCTCCACACCTGGGGAGACAATCATCTGCGCTCGCAAGCGAACGTTCGTTTCGGACTCTTCAATCTTCTCCGCGGCTTTCGTCATAGTTCCCTCGCCGACCTAGCTGTCGATGGCATTTCATAACGGGAGGGATTTTAAGGTCGCGGGAACATCAATGCTCAAATGCCACCTAGTTTGGCAGAAGGCCTGAAACGGTGAGCTGGCTTATTCGATGGCCCATCGCTTCGCAACGGAGAGGATCAAGCTCACTTCGTGCTGCTGGCGCCGAGGCGATACACAAACGATGCCTTATAGCGTCTGTGGAGACCGGCACCGGGAAGCCGCTTTACCGTCACGCCAATCGAATTTTTGAAGCCGGACGTCGCAGAGACGATGTGAACGAGCTCTATGTGTCGGTGGCGCGGAATCGCGAGGTTTTTAGAACCATGACGTTTCAGAGCGGTCAATAATGACACGCGTTCTGGGATTCGTGACTTTTCTGAGCGGCCTTCTCACTCAGTCGTCAGAACGGCATGTTGGCGAGGATGTTGCGGTCGATATGCTGGATATCCCGCTTGCCGCAGAGTGCCATGGTGATGTCGAGTTCCTTGCGGATGATCTCGAGCGTCGTCGTGACGCCCTCCTTGCCCAGGGCGCCGAGGCCGTAGAGGAAAGGCCGGCCGATATAGGTGCCGCGGGCGCCGAGCGCCACGGCCTTCAGCACGTCCTGGCCCGAGCGGATGCCGCCGTCCACATGCACTTCGATCCGGTCGCCCACCGCTTCGACGATTTTCGGCAGCATGCTGATCGAGGACGGTGCGCCATCGAGCTGGCGGCCGCCGTGGTTGGAGACGATGATCGCGTCCGCGCCGGTGTCGGCGGCAGCGCGCGCATCCTCTTCGTCGAGTATGCCCTTGATGATCATCTTGCCGCCCCAGAGGTCCTTGATCCAGCGGATGTCGTCCCAGGACAGCCGTGGGTCGAACTGTTCGGCGGTCCAGGCGCCAAGCGAGGAGAGGTCGGAAACATTGCTCGCATGGCCGACGATATTGCCGAAACCGCGGCGCTTGGTCTGAAGCATTTCCAGGCACCATCTCGGGCGCGTCACGAGTTGCAGGGCCGCGTTGAGCGTCGGCTTCGGCGGAGCGGCAAGGCCATTGCGAAGGTCCTTGTGGCGCTGGCCTAGGATCTGCAGGTCGGCGGTGACGACGAGCGCCGAGCATTTCGCCGCCTTGGCGCGGCCGATCAGCCGTTCGACGAAGCCGCGGTCCTTCATCACGTAGAGCTGGAACCAGAAAGGTTTCGTGGTCACCGAGGCAACGTCTTCGATCGAGCAGATGCTCATGGTCGAGAGCGTGAAGGGCACGCCGAATTCTTCCGCCGCCTTGGCGGCCAGCATCTCGCCGTCGGCATGCTGCATGCCGGTCATGCCGGTCGGCGCCAGCGCCACGGGCATCGCGGCCTTTTCGCCGATCATCGTGGTTTCGAGCGTGCGGTTGGTCATGTCGACCAGGACGCGCTGGCGCAGCTTGATCCTGGAATAGTCTTCCTCGTTCGCCCGATAAGTTCCCTCGGTCCAGGCGCCGCTGTCGGCATAGTCGAAGAACATCTTTGGCACCCGACGGCGGGCAAGGATTTTCAGGTCTGCGATGGTCAGCGGTTTGGACATCAGTCGAGTTGCTTTCGAAGGCGGGAATACAAGACGGGCAAGGAACTAGCATAAATTTTCGGCGCCGGTCACCGAAAATGATCAGGTTTTCCCCGCGGTGCGTATAGGCTTGCGCAGGGCAGGTGTACCCGGCTCTTCCGCCGGCTTCTGGACGGTCCATTTCAACAGCGCGTCGCGCGCCGGGCTGAGCGACTGGTCCCGGTGGCCAAAGAAGGCTGGCGGCCGCCGAGATCGGCGGGTCACCCACTCATGGAGCGGCTTTTTCTTTTCCTGTGTCCTACGCTGCAGCCGAGCTACAAAGAAAGCGGGCGGCAATTGCCGCCCGCTTTCTTGCCTGTTGCCGTGCGCTGGAAGGGCCCGATCAGAACTCTTCCCAGCTATCCTGCGCAACCGCTGCGCTCGCCGCACCGCCGCCGAATGCACTGGCAACCTTGCGGCCGAGCGCCCGTGCGGGAGAGGGGGCAGGCGTTGATCTGTCGGCGGCGGCGTGAACGGGCGATGTCTTGGAAGCCGGTGTTCGCCCTGCGGCCGATACGGTCCGTCCCTCGGACCGGCCGACGTCGAAGCGTGACAGCAGCTGGTTGAGGGCTGCCGCTTCCTTGGCGAGGCTATGGCTCGCGGCCGTCGACTGTTCGACCATCGCGGCGTTCTGCTGGGTGCTCTGGTCCATCGTGTTGATGGCCGTGTTGATTTCCTGCAGGCCGAGCGACTGTTCGCGCGAGGAGTCGACGATCGCGCTGACGTGCCGGTTGATCTCCTGGACCTCGACGACGATCACCCCCAGCGCCTTGCCGGTTTCGCCGACGAGGCTGACGCCCGAACGGACGTGCTCGCCCGACTTGGTGATCAATTCCTTGATCTCCTTGGCGGCCTTGGCGGAGCGTTGGGCCAGTTCGCGCACTTCCTGGGCGACGACGGCAAAACCCTTGCCGGCCTCGCCTGCGCGTGCCGCTTCGACGCCCGCGTTGAGCGCGAGCAGGTTGGTCTGGAAGGCGATCTCGTCGATGACGCCGATGATATTGGTGATCTCGGCCGAAGAACGTTCGATCTCCTGCATGGCGGTGACGGCATTGCGCACAACGGCGCCGGACTTTTCCGCACCCTCGCGCGCCTTGGCGACCAGGCCTCCGACTTCTTCGGCGCGCTTGCTGGAATCCTTCACCGTGGTGGTGATTTCTTCCAGTGCTGCGGCTGTTTCCTCGACGGAGGCAGCCTGCTGCTCGGTGCGCTTGGAGAGGTCGTCGGCCGCGGACCGGATCTCGTTGGCGCCGGCGTCGATGCCGCGGGCATTCTGGCCGACGGCCTGCAGCGCGTCCTGCAGGTTGGCGACCGAGCCGTTGAAGTTGGAGCGAAGCGCATCGAGATGGGCGACGAAAGGCGTCTCGATCCGGTAGACGACGTCACCATCGGCGAGATGGCCGAGAGCGGCTGCAAGCTGGTCCACGGCGAACTGGGTATCGGCCGCTTCCTTGGCCTTCTGGGCTTCGCGCTCGATGCGCTCGCGTTCCGAGAGGCTGCGATTGCTGTCGGCTTCCCGCTCCAGGCGGAGGCGCTCGATCGCATTGTCGCAGAACACGGCGACGGCTGCCGCCATCTGGCCGAGTTCGTCGCGGCGGTCCTGGCCTTCGACCGGCGCCTCGGTATTGCCAGCGGCAAGCGATGTCATCCGTTCGCGCAGTCGTGCGACCGGCGTGGTAATGCCTTTTGCGGCAATCAGCAGGGCGGCGATGATGCCGAACGCGAAGACGACCACAAGGGTCGAGAGGGCGGTCAGGATCGTCGAGTCGGTCTGATCCGTGAGAGCGCCGCTGGTCTTGACGATCTCGTTGCTGAAGGTGTCGAGGAAGCCTGCAATATCCGTGGTCAGGGGCGCGACCAGCTTGTCGGCTTTCATCAGGGCCGCTCTGGCCTCGTCTTTGCGATCCTCTGAGCCGTATTGAACGGCCTGATCGGTCAGTGCGAGGACCTGCTTGACCTTGGCGATCAACGCATCGATGTCCGCAGCCTTGCGTGGCAGGGCCGTTTTGATGTTGTCGAGCCGCTTCAAAAGGCTGGCGGTGCTCTGCTTGTAGGAATCGATCACCGCCTTAAGCTCGGGATCGGCGACATGGTAGGATAGAGTCTGATAGGCTGCGTAGGCCGAGACCGACAGGCTTCGGTTGGCGCGGGCGATCTCGACGGCCGTGGCGTTGTCGGTCGAGATGAAGTTGCTATAGCTGGTGTCGGCAGCCTTGTATCGGCTCGCAACGAACCCGGTAGCCCCCAGCCCGACCACGCAGAGCGGAATGATTACCGACAGGATTTTGGTGCGAATGCTCGCATTCTTCAGAAATGACATCGTCCCCTCACAATCTGAAATGCAGTCGCGAACCCGGCGGATCTGGCGCGCAGACAGCCGTTGGCTGGCGCTGCAATTCAGTTTTGCGAAGGTTCAACGATGAATGGCAAGGCATGACGAAAGTGCTGCGCCGTCATGGCCACCGGATCGTGTCGTCATGACTATTCTTAATATTGTATAGTTTATATATGCTTAAATGCTGAAACTCTTATATTTGATGGACCGCAAGTATGGGGCCGGCGACGTCTTGTTTACGCGTATTATCGGTATCCTGGAGCCTTTCTATCTCGCGCTTCATGGCCTTTCCCGCCACATAGGTCTCGACCACGGCGCGGTCGTCGCCCATGGTCTGGAGTAGGAATAGTTCCTCCCCGAGCGTCTTCACTGTTTCCATCCGCAGCCGCATGGCCGGCGTCGAAGCGGCGTTCAGCACCACGAGGTCGGCATCTGTGCCGGGCTCCAGCGTGCCGATACGTTCCGCCATCGACAGCGCCTCGGCATTGCCTCTGGTCATCAGGTAGAAGCTTTCGAGCGGGTTCAGACGCTCGCCGAGGAGCTGCTGGATCTTGTAGGCCTCGTCCATCGTCCGCAGCATCGAATAGCTCGATCCGCCGCCGATATCGGTGGCGACCGCCACCCTGACCGGCTTTTCCCGCCGCATCAGCGATTTCATCGGAAACAGGCCGGAGCCGAGGAAGAGGTTGGAGGTCGGGCAGTGGACGGCGACGGCGCCGGCCTCCGACAACACATCGGCTTCGCGGTCGGAAAGATGGATCGCATGGCCGAGCAGGGTCTTGGGGCCTAGAAGGCCGTAATGGACGTAGATGTCGGTATAGTCCCTGGCGTCCGGATAAAGCTCGCCCGTATAGCGGATCTCCTCGTGGTTTTCGGAAAGGTGCGTCTGGATATGCAGGTCGGGAAACTCCTGCGCCAGCGCCTGGGCGGCCTTCATCTGGGCGGGCGTCGAGGTGATCGCGAAGCGCGGGGTGATGGCGACGTGGCAGCGGCCCTTGCCGTGCCAGTCGGCAATTACCGCGCGGGTTTCGTCATAACCCATCTGTGGCGTATCGAGCAGGCCCTGCGGGGCGTTGCGGTCCATCATCACCTTGCCACCGACCATGCACATGTCGCGCTTTAGCGCTTCGGCAAAGAAGGCGTCGGCAGAGGTCTTGTGAACGGAGCAGTAGGCGACCGCCGTGGTGGTGCCGTGGCGCAGCAACTCGTCATAGAAATGCGTGGCGATGCGGGCCGCATGCTCGCTCTCGACGAACCGGCATTCCTCCGGGAAAGTATAAGTGTTCAGCCATTCGAGCAGATTGGCGGCGTAGGAGGCGATTACCTGCATCTGCGGGAAATGCAGATGCATGTCGATGAAGCCGGGCAGGATCAGATGCGGGCGGTGGTCGATCTCCTCTATCCCTTCGGGCGCAATCGCCTTGACCGTTCCGTAGCTGCCGGCAACCGAAATCGTGTTCCCGTCGATCAGCAGCGCGCCGTCGCTCTCATAGGCGTAACTGTCCGTGTCGGTCAGCGAGTGCGGAGCGCGCTTGAAGGAGAGCAGCCGTCCGCGGATCAGCATCTGGGTCATTGGGATATCGTGCTTTCGTACCAGGCCGTCAGCAGCCGGCGTTCGTCCGGCGAGATGGCGGTGACATTGCCGGGCGGCATGGCGTGACTGCGGCCCGCCTGGATATAGATCTCCCGCGCGTGGGCGGCAATCTCTGCGTCAGTCTCCAGTCTGACGGATTTCGGGGTGAAATTGACGCCTTCATAAACGGGTTCAGCCGCATGGCACATGGAACAGCGCGCCTGCACGACGTCCCTCGCTGCACCGAAATGGGCATTGGCCGCGAATTTCTGGGCGACCGGGGTCATCGAGGTCTCGGTCTCGCCGGTCAGTACTTTCGGCACGGTCGAAAGCCACATGATGACGATGAAGAGCAGAACCGTCACCAGCCAGGTCCAGGTCGGCTTGCCCTTGCGGGCGTGGGTGGTGTTGAACCAGTGCCTGATCGTCACGCCCATCAGGAAGACGAGTGCGGCGATCACCCAGTTGAAATGGGTCGCAAACGCCAGCGGATAGTGGTTGGAGAGCATGAAGAAGATGACGGGCAGCGTCAGGTAGTTGTTGTGCAGCGAACGCTGCTTGGCAATCATGCCGTATTTCGGGTCGGGCGTGCGGCCCGCGATCAGGTCGGCGACGACGATCTTCTGATTGGGGATGATGATGAAGAAGACGTTGGCGGACATGATCGTCGCGGTGAACGCGCCGAGATGCAGGAAGGCGGCGCGGCCGGAGAATATCTGCGTATAACCCCAGGCCATGGCGATCAGCACCAGGAAGAGCAGCCCCATCAGCCCCCAGGTATTCTTTCCGAGTGGTGACTTGCAGAGCAGGTCGTAGATGATCCAGCCGATCGACAGCGATGCGAGCGACAACAGGATTGCCTGCCAGGGCGCGAGAGCCATCACCGTGCGATCGATCAGGAACAGGTCGGCGCCGCCGTAATAGACGATGCAGAGCATCAGGAAACCGGAGAGCCAGGTGAAATAGCTCTCGTATTTGAACCAGGTCAGGTGTTCGGGCATCTGTGCCGGCGCCACCAGGTATTTCTGGACGTGGTAGAAACCGCCGCCATGCACCTGCCATTCCTCGCCATAGACGCCGGCGGGCATGTTCGGGCGCTTCGTCAGCCCCAGATCGAGCGCGATGAAATAGAACGACGAGCCGATCCAGGCGATCGCCGTGATGACATGGAACCAGCGGGCGGCGAAACTCAGCCATTCCCAAGCGACGGCATATTCATACATTCAGACTTCCCCTTTTTGCCCCCCGACTCGTCACTTTGGGGAAAAAACCTGGCCAAGGGAAGAGGGCGCTGCGGCGAACACTTTTTGTTCCGCCACGGAACCGGGACCGGCAGCTTCGAGTTCCCTTCGCGCGATCCCCGGATTGGCAATAGTAGAATGTTCTTAATTGTGCATCGCGATAAGTAAGGGTTAATTGGTCAGATCGACTCACGTACTGTGACAGTTGCAAGTCAGCCGGCGAAAGCTTGGTAATGCGTGCGGTTCGAGCCGGTGATGGGGGCATTCATCAACGGAGACTAAGCTCATGCGTGGTATTCTGACAGGTGTGATGATTGCGTACGCGTCCTGCATCCAGATCGGTTCGGCCAGTGCCCACGAGGCGCACAGTTCGACCGGCGTGACCTGGAAATATGACGGATTCTGCTGCAACGGCGACAACCATACAGGCGACTGCCAGATGATCGCGACCAAGAACGTCAAGATCATCGATGGCGGCTACGAGATCATTCTAGGTCCGGGCGATCATCGGCTGATCACGCGCCCGCATGATTTCAAACTGCCGCAGAGCCAGGCCAGGAGAAGCCAGGACGAGGAATACCATCTCTGTCTCTATCCGACCGAGGATACGCTGCGCTGCTTTTACGCGCCGGATATGAGCTATTAGAGGCCGTCAACGGCCAGGAGTAACAAGTCCAGCCAGTTTTCCGTCCAGCAAAGCGGCGGATAGAAAACTGACTGCTAGTCCCGGAATGTCGGCATGGTTTTCCGCATGAAGTCGCGGAAGGCACGGATTTTCTTGGAATTCCGGCGGGCTTCCGGATAGACCAGCCAATAGTCGCTCCCGTCATAGCCGAGAATGTCGAATGGCTGGACCAGCCGCCCGAGCGCGATATCGTCGGCATAAAATTCCGGCTGCAGAATTCCGACCCCCTGGCTGGCGATCGCGGCGGCGGCTTCGAAGGCCTGCGCGCCCATTCTGCTCACCGGCCGGCCGCTGAGGTCGACATCCGGCACCCCGGCTGCGGCAAACCAGAACGGCCACCATGGATCGCCGGGATCGATGATCCTCAGCTTCAGAATGTCTTCAGGCGTCTTTACGCCGCGGATCGTGGCGGCCAGATCCGGGCTTAGCATCGGCGTGAAATGATTTCGCATCAGAAAATGCCGGCGCAAGCCCGGCCATTCATCCTTGCCGCTGCGAATCGCGATGTCCGCCTGCGAGCGCGAAAAATCGATCATCTCCTGCGATGTCTCCAGCCTGACGGCAATGCCGGGATTTTCGAGCTGAAAGGTGCCGAGATGGCGCGCCAGCCAGCGCGAGGCGAAGGTCGCCGTCGAATGGATGGTCAGCGTGCCCTCCGATGCGTCGTGCAGAGTGGAGAGCGCATCGCCCATGATCGCGAAGGCCTCCGCGATCCTCGGCGCCAGCCGTTCGCCTGCCTCCGTCAACGAAACCTGCCGGGGCCGTCGCAGGAAGAGCTGTTCACCGATCGTGTCCTCGAGCAGCTTGATCTGGTAGCTCACAGCCGTCTGGGTCAGCCCGAGCTCCTCTCCGGCCCGGGTGAAGCTCATCAGCCGCGCGGCGGCCTCGAACACCCGAAGCGCATTCAGAGGAAACTGTTTCGACATCTTCATGGATAAGGTCTCTTGATCCGTGCAGACGGTAATTCGATTGGATAACCGACGCTTTGGCGCGCAATCTACCCTCCGAAAGATCAAATGAAAACGGGGTATCCCGTTGGAGGCAAGAGATGTTTTCGATCCTCAACCGGCCGTTCGAGCAGTTCATGCCGAAGCTCGGCATAGCCGATGCCATCCGCCGCCGGCTGGCGGTCCGCCGCAACAATCTCGATCTCGAAGAAATGCCGGAATCATGGCAGCGCGACCTCGGACTGCTCGATGGCCGCGACAAGCGTGGGCCGCAGGACGAGGGTGCCTTCCGCGCCGCAAGGCTTCTCTATTCGCAGCGGAATTTTTGATTGCGCAGCTGGCGGGAGGGCCGGTCTGCTTGGCCGGCCGACCCCTATTGAGCGGCGGCCTCGCTGCGATTTGCTCCCATGGCCGCGAGGTCATGGGCGAGCGCCGTCTGGAGCCAGGTCGCAAAGGCCGTGATCTTCGCCGCATTTCGCCGCGCCGGCGCGTAACACAGCCAATAGGTCTTGCCGTCGCCGACGCAGAGGTCGAAAGGCTGGAGGAGACGGCCGGATGCCAGATCTTCCCGGAATAGGAACGGGCTCAGCATTGCCACGCCATGGCCGGACATGGCGGCCCTTGCCTCCAGGTCGAGCGCGCCGAGAGCGTTCAGGCTCGTGTGCCTGATCTGCTTCGAGTCGATTTGAGTAGCCTCAAACCACTCGTGCCACCAGTCACGGGTGTCGGTGATCCAGGGCAGTTTCAAAAGATCGGAAGGCTGCCGTATGCCACCCACGCTTTCCGCCAGTTGCGGAGACAGCATGGGCGCATAGTTCAGCCGAAAGAGAGGATGGCTGATCAACCCGTCGGATGGCCGGGCGCTGATACAGATCGTGATATCGGCCGAGCTATGGTGGTGGTCGTTATCCAGTTGGCGCAGCAGGCGGACCTCGATTTGCGGGTGCAGGGCCTTGAAAATGTGGAGATGCGGCGAGAGCCATTGGGCCGCGAATGTGGGCGGCGAGTGGATTTCCAACGTTTCCTCGATGCCGTTGCGCGTCGATTGCACCGCCTCGGTCAGCAGGGTGAAAGCCTCCGCCACTTTCGGAAGCAGCTTTTCACCCGTTTCGGTGAGTTTCAGCGCCCGTGGGCGGCGCAGAAAAACGGTGTCGCCGAGAAAATCCTCCAAGAGCTTGATCTGGTAGGTCACCGCCGTCTGGGTCATGCCGAGTTCTTCCGCGGCACGGGTGAAATTTTCCAGGCGCGCGACGGCCTCGAAGACCCGAAGTGCATTCAGCGGAAACCGGCGTGATAATTTCATCGATAAGTTCTCTTGATCGCGACCGACTGTATTTGAATTGGAATTTCCCGGCAATCGGCTCCATTGATGGTTGCAACCAAATAATCCTTTCCTGTCGATGTGGAGCAACCATGCTGTCCGCGGACGCCTATCCGTTGCCTTTGAAATCCTCCCGCCCGGTGTCCGCCTGGCGGCAGCTCGGCCGGTTTTTCCGCAGGCTCCTGCAGCCCGCGGGTCCAAGCATCCCGGCACTGCCGGACGATCTGCGCGGCGATGTCGCGCTCCCGGAAGCCGGGGCGCAAAGCCGCGAGGCGGCATTCTGGGACGGGAAACGGCGCTCAGGCGGTCGGGATCTGCCGCTTTGAGGTCTGCGCCTGCCGAGCGGCGTAAGTTTCCAGCAATTCGGCGGCGACGAGTGCTGCGATCACGGCCGGTCGCTTGTCCCTGACCGCCGTGCCGCCGATCGGCAGCACGAGACGGGAGAGCAGCTCATCACCGCCGCCCTCTCGCTTCAGCCAGTTGGCGAAGGTGGCGCGTTTGGTCCGCGAGCCGATCATGCCGACATAGGTTAGATCGGCGCGTGCCAACGCGCGCTGGGCAATCAGGAAATCCAGTGCATGGTCGTGGGTGAGGATGATCGCCGCGCCGCCGGCGGGGATCTTTTCGACAAAGGCTTCCGGCATCGCGGTCAGGTGTTTTTCCGTTTCGGTCGGCAGGTCTTCCAGCGCCTCGGCGCGGGTTTCGACGACTGACACCGAGAAGGGCAGGGGGGCCAGCGCCCTTGCTAGTGCCTGGCCGACATGACCTGAGCCGAACAGCGTCACAGCCGGGCGATCGTCCTCCTCGTCGCGCAGGCGTCTTTCCAGCATCTCGGCGAGTTCAGGCGTCAACGGCCGGAACGCAAGCCGGGTATGGCCGCCACAGCACTGGCCGATCTCCGGTCCGAGCGGAATGTCCATCACCGCCTCGCCGCCACCCGACAGCATCGCCCTGGCATTGTCGATCGCCATATATTCGAACTGCCCCCCGCCGATCGTCCCCCAGATCGCCTTGGTCGCGACCAGCATGAAGGTGCCGGCCTCGCGGGGGGTCGAGCCTTTCGCCCGGGTGATTTCGACGAGGATAGATTTTGAATGGGTGGTGGTGAAGGCAGTCAGGAAGAGGTCGCGCACTCGGCACCCCCCTCTGTCCTGCCGGACATCTCCCCCTCAAGGGGGGAGATCGGATGTGGCAAGGTCTCGCTCCCTTTCAATGGGATGGGCCGACGCCGTATATGAGGTTCAAGGTGGAGCGAGACGGTGCGCCTTGCCAATCTCCCCCCTTGAGGGGGAGATGTCCGGCAGGACAGAGGGGGGTAGCAACATCTACTCAAAGCGCTCGATCCCGATAATCCGCAGAAGGTGCATGCACACGTCGTCGATATGGCCGTGCACCTCGTCATTGGTGAATCTTATCACCTGCCAGCCGAGCGACGCCAATTGCTGATCTCTCGCCGAATCCCGCCTGATGCTCTGGTCGTAGGAGTGGCTCGCACCATCAATTTCGATGATCAACTTATGCTCCGGGCAGGCAAAATCGACAATATATCCGGCGATCGGCATTTGCCGCCGGAAGCCAACCCCCATGAGGCGGTGGGCGCGCACCGTATTCCAGAATTTCAGCTCCGCTTCGGTCAGCGCCCGGCGCATGTTCCGGGCGTTTTTCCGATTGGCGTCGCGGACATGGAAATGCGGCATGCGCGCTCCATCACATCGCCTTCAGCCGTTCCACCGCCATCAGCACCCGTTCCGGCGTCGCCGGGGCGTCGAGCCTCGGGCAGACCGAGTAGTCCGCAACGCTCGCAACCGCCATCGACAGGGCTTCGAGCACCGAGATCGCCAGCATGAAGGGCGGTTCGCCGACGGCCTTGGAGCGGCCGATCGTCGGTTCGGCGTTTTCGGCCCATTCAGCGAGTTGCACGTTAAAAATCTTCGGCCGGTCGGAGGCAAGCGGGATCTTGTAGGTGGAGGGCGCGTGGGTGCGCAGCCGCCCCTTGTCGTCCCACCACAACTCCTCGGTGGTCAGCCAGCCCATCCCTTGCACGAAGGCGCCTTCCACCTGGCCGATGTCGATCGCCGGGTTGAGCGACTTGCCGACGTCGTGGAGGATGTCGGTGCGTTCGACCATGTATTCGCCGGTCAGCGTGTCGATCGAGACTTCCGACACTGCGGCGCCGTAGGCGAAATAATAGAACGGTCGGCCGCGGCCCGCCTTGCGGTCCCAGTGGATGCGCGGCGTCTTGTAGAAGCCGGCGGCGGAGAGCTGCACGCGGTCGTAATAGGCGGCCCGGATGAACGTGTCGAAGGGCACGATCTCGCCGCCGATGCGCAGCCGGTTGGGCAGGAATTCGACCTTGTCGCGGCCGACCTTCCATTGCCGCATGGCGAAATCGATCAGCCGTTCCTTGATCTGGCGGGCGGCATCATAAGCGGCCATGCCGTTGAGGTCGGTGCCTGACGAGGCGGCGGTGGCGGAGGTGTTCGGCACCTTGGCCGTGGTCGTCGCGGTGATCTTTACCCGGTCGATATCAACCTGGAACGTATCGGCCACCACCTGCGCCACCTTGGTATAGAGGCCCTGGCCCATCTCGGTGCCGCCGTGGTTCAGGTGGATCGAACCGTCGTTGTAGATATGCACAAGCGCGCCCGCCTGGTTGTAGGCGGTCATGGTAAACGAGATGCCGAACTTCACTGGCGTCAGCGCGATGCCCTTGCGGATCACCGGGCTGTGTGAGTTGAACTCGAGGATCGCCTGCCGGCGGGCCTGGTATTCGGACGAGGTTTCCAGCTCGTCGACAACCCTCGCGATGATGTTGTCCTCGACGTCCTGATGGTAGGGCGTCATCGTCCGGTTCGAACCGCGCTGGCCATAGAAGTTCAGCTTGCGGATTTCGAGCGGATCCTTGCCGACCGCATAAGCGATCTCCTCGATGATCCGTTCGCCGCCGAGCATGCCCTGCGGCCCGCCGAAACCGCGGAAGGCGGTGTTCGAGACGGTATGGGTTTTCAGCGGTTGCGAGGTCAGCCGCACATGCGGATAGAAATAGCTGGAATCGGCGTGGAAGAGGGCGCGGTCGGTGACCGGGCCGGAGAGGTCGGCGGAAAAACCGCAGCGCGCCGCATAGATCGCGTCGACCGCGTGGATACGGCCTTCCTCGTCGAAGGCGACGTCGTAATCGACACGGAAATCGTGCCGCTTGCCCGTGATCGACATATCCTCGTCGCGGTCGGGGCGGAATTTCACCGCCCGCTTCAGCTTCTTGGCGGCGATTGCCGCGAGTGCCGCAAACTGGTTGCCCTGCGTTTCCTTGCCGCCGAAACCGCCGCCCATGCGGCGGGTCTGGACGGTCACCGCATTGTTGGCGACACCGAGCACGTGCGCCACCATGTGTTGCACCTCGCTCGGATGCTGGGTGGAGGACCAGACGATGACTTCATCATCCTCGCCGGGCACGGCGAGCGCGATGTGGCTCTCCAGGTAAAAATGCTCCTGGCCGCCGATATACATGTGGTTCTGGACCCGCAGGGGCGCGTTTTCGATCTCGGTTTCCGGCTCGCCGCGCTTCAGCGTCATCGGTTCGACGACATAGGGCGCGTCGTTTTCGCGGGCGCTGTCGATATCGGTCCAGTGGGGCAGGTCGCGGTATTCGATCTGGGCAAGTTTCGCGGCACGGCGGGCCTGGTCGCGGGTCTCGGCGATGACGGCGAAGATGATCTGGCCGTGGAACTGCACGTTGGTGGTGGCGAGCAGCGGCTCGTCGTGCTGGCCGGTCGAGGCGACGTCGTTGAAGCCCGGAATGTCGTCCGCGGTGATCACCCAGACGACGCCGGGTGCCGTCTTCACGGCCGAAAGATCGACCGAGACGATTTCCGCATGCGCCCGGTCGGCAAGCCCGAGGCCGCCATGCAGCGTACCTGCGGGTTCGGGAATATCGTCGATATATTCGGCGGTTCCGGTGACGTGCTTATGCGCTGAATCATGTTTCAGCGAGACGTGCATGCGGCCGTTGATGATCGGTTTGGTGTCGAACGTGGTCTTGTCCATCACGCCTCCTCCATCTCGAACCGGCGGAGTTCCGCGGGCGCTCCGGCGGTTTCCAGGAAAAAGCGGGTGAGCAGGTTACGGGCAGTGAGGCTGCGGTATTCCGCTGTCGCCCGCCAGTCGGTGAGGGGCTGGTAGTCCTCCACGAACGCATCGCGCACGGCAGAGATGGCACCCCAGCTCCAGACCTCGCCGAGGAGCGCGTCCTCGACGTGTTTCGCCCGTTTCGGGGTCGCCGCCATGCCGCCGAAGGCGATGCGGATGGTCTCGACCTTGCCGTCGGCATCGAGCAGCAGATGGAAGGCGCCGCAGAGCGCCGAGATGTCCTCGTCGCGGCGCTTGGAGATCTTGTAGACGGCGAAATGGCTGCCCTCGGCCGGACGGGGGACGAAAACCTTCTCGACGAATTCGGTCGGCAGCCGGTCCTGCTTCCCGTAGCTCAGGAAATAGTCCTCGAGCGCGATCGTGCGGCGGCCGGAATGGGAGCGCAGCGTCAGTTCGGCTCCGAGCGCGATCAAAGGCGGCGGGGTGTCCCCGATCGGCGAACCGTTGGCGATGTTGCCGCCGATCGTGCCCATGTTGCGCACCTGTTGGCCGCCGATCCGGTCGATCAGCCGGCCAAGCGACGGGATCTCGTCGGACAACACGTCGAAGGCCTGTGTGTAGCTGACGCCGGCACCGATGGTGATGCCGGTCTCGTCCGTTACGATCGACTGCAGTTCGGTCAGGTGGTTGATGAAGATCACCGGGTTGAGGAGCCGCATCTGCTTCGTCACCCACAGGCCGACATCGGTCGCGCCGGCGACGATCGTCGCCTCGGGTTCGTCGGCGAGGATGTCGGCAAAGGCAGCAACCGAAGCCGGCACGATCGAGCGGGCGCCATCCTTGGTGATGATGGTCGTGTCGTTGCCCGAATGGATGCCCCAGAGTTTCGCCATGATCTGGATACGGTCGCGCTCCAGCGGATCGAAGAGCGAGCTCGGTCGATTGACGGAGATGTGTTCGGCCGCCTTGACGATCGGCTCATAGCCGGTGCAGCGACAGAGATTGCCCTGCAGCGCGCTTTCGATATCGGCGCGCGTCGGCGTGCCGTTGGAGAGCCACAGGCCGTAGAGGGACATGATGAAGCCGGGGGTGCAGAAGCCGCATTGCGAGCCGTGGAAATCGACCATCGCCTGCTGCACCGGATGCAGCGCGCCGTCACGGCCGGCGAGATGCTCGACGGTCACCACATGGGTGCCGTGCAGGGAGCCCAAGAATCGGATGCAGGCGTTGACGCTTTCGTAGCGCAGCCCGTGTTCCGTCAACCGCCCAATCAGCACCGTGCAGGCGCCGCAGTCGCCCTCCGCACAGCCTTCCTTGGTACCTGTCAGCCGCCGCCTCAGGCGAAGATAGTCGAGAAGGGTTTCCGTCGGACCAAAATCTCCAAGGGTTATCTCTTCTCCATTCACGATGAAGCGGATGGCTTCGCTCATGTCTCTCCTTCGTCCGCCGTTGCCGGCTCTTGTATTCCGTTACCGGTCGGTCCGGTTACTGCTTTGTTCAGTTATTGGGCGGTCCAGCCGCCGTCTATCGAGATATGCGTGCCGGTAATGCTCTTCGCCGCATCGCTCGCGAGATAGATCGCGGCCTGCGCCACTTCATCGATCGCCACGAATTCCTTGGTCGCCTGCAGCTTCAGCATTACCTCGGTCTTCACCTGTTCCTCGGTGATGCCGCGTTCGCGGGCGGTATCGGGGATCTGCTTCTCAACCAGCGGGGTCAGCACGTAGCCCGGGCATATCGCATTCACGGTAATCCCGAATTCCGCAAGTTCCAAGGCCGCCGTTTTGGTTAGTCCTAAAATACCATGTTTGGCAGCCACATAGGCGGATTTGAACGGCGAGGCGACCAGCGCATGGGCGGATGCCACGTTGATGATACGGCCCTTGCCGGTCGCCTTCATCAAGGGAATGGAATGGCGCATCGTGTGGAAGGCCGAGGTCAGCAGGATGGCGATCAGCTGGTCCCACTTTTCCGGCGGGAATTCCTCGATCTTCGCCACGTGCTGGATGCCGGCATTGTTGACCAGCACGTCGACCGTGCCGAAGGACTTGACCGCGGTTGCGATCAGGTCCTCGATCTCGACGGGCTTGGTCATGTCGGCGCCGTGATAAAGCACCGTGCCGGCGCCGAGCGCATCGAGTTCGCTACGCGTCGCCTCGATCGCGTCAGCCGGTCCGAAACCGTTGATCACCACATTGGCGCCCTCGGCCGCAAACGCCTTTGCAACGCCGAGCCCGATGCCGCTCGTGGAGCCGGTGACGACGACGGTTCTGCTCATGCCCAAATCTCCCTGCGATCCAGCCTTCCGGGCGGCGTTCTGTTGCGCCGCGACGATCCGGGCAGGTTATGCCCAAATTCCCTGCGATGGCAATCAGGATCGCCGATCTCGATCGTCGGGGAGATGCTGGCCGTTGGCGACCATGGATAGTGGTGGCGCCGCAGCCTGAACACCGCTGGAGGAGCGGCCCGGACACGGCACATTGGTGATGACACCAAAACCCCGAACTGCTATGAGTCCCCAAAGGGTAGCGAAAGACCTGGGAGGGTCACATGGGACTGTTTGATGGTCTTGGGAGTGTGATCAGCGATGCCTTGGGCGGCAAGCCGGTCAATATACTGGCGGTCGCCGAAAACATCTTTCAAAATGCCGGCGGCTTCAACGGGATCATCGCCCAGCTCAACCAGGCGGGGCTTGGCGAGCAGGTGTCTTCGTGGATCGGTACCGGCTCCAATCTTCCGGTTTCCGCCGACCAGATCAGGTCGGCGCTTTCTTCCGAGCAGGTGCGCAGCCTGGCAAGTGCCTTCGGCATTAATGTCGATCAACTGCCCCAGCTTCTTGCAGATCACTTGCCGACCGCAGTCGACAAGGCGAGCCCGAACGGGGTTCTCCCGTCCTGACGGGGCTCCGTAACTTTCTCCTTAAATCAGAAATGTAGGAAAGATCATGTCTGGGAAATTGATTCTTGCTGCTGCCGGTACGATCCTTGCTGCCCTGACATTTTCATCGCCCGCCAGTGCGCTGACGATGAAGGAGTGCAGCACGAAATATCAGGCCGCAAAGGCTGACGGCTCCGCCGCCACGATGAAGTGGAACGACTACCGCGCCAAGTTCTGCGGCGCTGAAGCCGCGGTCGCGGACAAGGCCGACGAGGACGAAGTCGCAAAGACCGCCGAGAAGGAGCCGGAAAAGCCGACCATGGTTGCTCCGAAGGGCACCAAGTTCCCCAAGGCGGTCGACAAGAAATACGCAACCGAGACGCCTGCCAAGGGACGTCTGCACACCTGCGTCGACTCCTACCATGCCAACAAGGATGCCGGCACGCTCAACGATCTGAAATGGATACAGAAGGGCGGCGGTTACTGGAGCCTGTGCAACACGGCCCTCAAGGCGGCAGGCTGATTGGATGCCGACGGATAGGGAAAGGCGCGTCGCGCCCTTCCTTTTCCGTTTGACAGGCTTTTGCCGTTTCTGTTCAAACCAGTTCCAAAGCATTGCATGAACTGGGAGGGACGGCATGGGTGGTTATGTTCTGGCGATCGATCAGGGAACGACGTCGACGCGGGCGATCGTGTTCGACGGCGACATGCAGATTGCCGGCATCGGCCAGAAGGAATTCACCCAGATCTTCCCGAAATCCGGCTGGGTCGAGCATGATCCGGAGGAGATCTGGGAAACTGTGCTCTGGGCGGTCAAGCAGGCGCTCAAGGAAGCCAAGCTGAAGGCCTCCGAGATTGCCGCGATCGGCATCACCAACCAGCGTGAGACGGTCGTCGTCTGGGAGCGCGAAAGCGGCAAGCCGATCCACAACGCCATCGTCTGGCAGGACCGCCGCACCGCCAGCTATTGCGAAAAGCTGAAACGGCAGGACCTCGAAAAGCTGTTCACCCGCCGCACCGGTCTGCTGCTCGATCCCTATTTTTCCGGCACCAAGCTTTCCTGGATGCTCGCCAACGTAAAGGGTGCGCGGGCGAGGGCGGCCAAGGGCGAACTCTGCTTCGGCACGATCGACACCTTTCTGATCTGGCGCCTGACCGGTGGAAAAAGCTTCGTCACCGATGCGACCAATGCCTCGCGCACACTGATCTACAACATCGCCGATAACCGCTGGGACGAGGACCTCCTCAAAATCCTGCGCATTCCCGCCGCCATGCTGCCGGAGGTCAAGGATTGCGCCGACGAATTCGGCATCACCGACGAAAGCCTGTTCGGTGCGGCGATCCCGATTCTCGGCGTCGCGGGCGACCAGCAGGCGGCTGTCATCGGCCAGGCCTGTTTCGAACCGGGCATGATGAAATCCACCTACGGCACCGGCTGCTTTGCAGTGCTGAATACCGGCGCCGATATGGTGCGCTCCAAGAACCGGCTGCTCACCACCATTGCCTACCGCCTGAACGGCGAGACGACCTATGCGCTGGAAGGGTCGATTTTCATCGCCGGTGCAGCAGTGCAATGGCTGCGCGACGGGCTCGGCATTATCGAAAGAGCTTCCCAATCCGGGGAGTTGGCGCAAGAAGCCGATCCTCAACAGGAAGTCTACCTGGTACCCGCCTTTACCGGTCTCGGCGCGCCCTATTGGGATGCGGAAGCGCGCGGCGCGATGTTCGGCCTGACGCGTGCGACCGGTCCTGCGGAAATCTCCCGCGCTGCGCTGGAGGCGGTCTGCTACCAGACCCGCGACCTCTACGACGCGATGCAGAAGGACTGGCGCAACACCAACGGCAGCACGGTCCTGCGCGTCGACGGCGGCATGGTCGCCTCCGATTGGACGATGCAGCGGCTCTCGGATCTGATCGACGCTCCTGTTGACCGGCCGACCATCCTCGAGACGACGGCGCTTGGAGCCGCCTGGCTCGCCGGTTCCAAGGCGGGCGTCTGGCCGGACCAAAAAGCGTTCGCGAAAAGCTGGGCGCGGCAGCGCCGATTCGAGCCACAGATGGATGAAAAGACCCGTTCCGCGAAGATTCGCGGCTGGAAGGATGCCGTCAGGAGAACATTAACAAATGCGTAAGTACTTATTTTCAATTAACCATTTATCGAGAATTAGAATCAAATGCGAAACGCGTCATTTTCGCACCATGTTCGTTGCCTTATCCTCACTGAGGACGGTAAGAGGGTAGGCATGTATCGAATTCCGCAGATTTTGGCATTCCTGTTGGTGCTTGGCGCCTCTCTGGCGATCAGCCGTTCGGCAGAGGCCGGTTACGCCCATTTCATCTATGACGCGAAGAGCGGCAAGGTTCTGGCGTCGGAGAATGCCGACGAGATCAACCACCCGGCATCGCTCACCAAGATGATGACGCTCTACATGACCTTCGAGGCGCTGCGCGAAGGCCGCCTCAAATGGGACCAGGACATCGTCGTGACGCCGAACGCGGCGTCGAAGATCCCCTCCAAGCTCGGCGTGCCTGCCGGTCGGATGATCACCGTACGCGAGGCCGTGCTTGGCATGGTCGTACGCTCGGCCAATGACGCGGCGGCGACGATGGGCGACTATCTCGGCGGTTCGGAAGACCGTTTCGGCGAGATGATGACCAGGAAGGCCCGCGCGCTTGGCATGAGCCGCACCGTGTTCCGCAATGCGTCCGGCCTGCCGGACGACGAACAGGTGACGACGGCGCGCGACATGGCCCAGCTGGCGCTGGCGCTGATCCGCGACTTCCCCAGGGAATATCAGCTCTTTTCTTTGAAGAACATGGAGTTCCGCGGCAAGCGCCTGCGCGGCCACAACAACCTGATGTATCGCTATCCCGGAATGGACGGCGTCAAGACCGGCTTTACCAACGCTTCCGGTTACAATATCGCCAGCGCCGTCACCATCGACGGCCGGCGGGTGATCGGCGTGGTGATGGGCGGCAAGAGCGCCCGCAAGCGCGACGACCAGATGGCGGCGCTTCTCGACCGCTACGTGCCCGGCAACAATGCCGCATCCGGCGGTCTGGTGGCATTCGAGACCCAGAAACGACCGGCCCAAGACACGCTGCCGCTCGCGTTTGCGACGCCTTCGCCACGCAAGGAGATCACGCTCGGCGTTGCGCCCAAGACCGCGATTGCCAATCTCTATGCCGCGCCTCCGAACGCCGTTCCCCAGACCGCGCCAGTCCCGACTGCCCCATCCCGGATGGCGTCGTCTCAGACAATGACGTCGCAGCAGCCGGTCGGGTCGCTCTGGCGCATCCAGATCGCAGCCGCCGCCAGCCGCGACCAGGCATCCGCGCTGCTGGAAAAGGCAATGCCGCTGCTCGCCCAAGGTTATGGCCGCGTTGCGCCGAGCGTCGAAAGTTATGCCGATAGCGGCAAGGAAATCTTCCGCGCACGTTTCGTCGGTTTTGCCGACGGCGACGCCGCCACGCGCGCCTGCTCGGCCCTGCAGGCCAAGGCGATCAACTGCTTCGTGGTGCGCTGACTGGTCAAAGCCCGCCGCCGGATCACCGGCGGCGCGTTGCTTCCCCGACGGATCTCAGCCCTTGACCGGCGCGTTCATCGCCCAGGCGACGCCGAAGGGATCGCGGACCTGGCCGTAGCGGTCGCCCCAGAACATCACCTGCAGCTCGGTCTCCACCGTCATGCCGGCATCGACGGCGCGTTTCCACCAGAAATCGATGTCGTCGACCGGCAGCATCATGGTGAAGGCCTGCGGTTTTTCGAGCGGGTGGCCGTAATCCGGATAGGGATCGCAGAGCATTACCGAACTGCCGTTGATATAGAGATGGATGTGCATCGTGCGGCCCTGGTCATCCACCGGATGAAAGGATTCGATCTCGGCGCCGAGGGCGTTTTTGTAATATTCGGCAGCCTTCATCGCCCCGTCGAGCTGAAGATAGGCGACCACGCCGCCGCGGACGGGCGATGCCACCTGCTTGTCGTTCGTCTGGGCACTCGTATCCATGATTTTCCCTCCTGTTCAGGTCGTTCTCGTCCATGCCGGACAATACAAGGACGAACGAGAGGAGGAGACGCCGACATGGGGCGGCGAAAAAAACTAGTCCCGGCCCGCAAATTCCTTCGCCAGGCCCTCATAGGCTTCCATCGGCGGGAAGGTTTCGTAGGAATGCACGGCCGGCGTCGTCGCCCAGGGCAGCCTTTCGGACGTATAGGTCTCGATGAAGGGCACGAACCATTGCGGGTCGTCGAGCATGGTCGGACGCAGGTTGACGAACCAGTCCATGCCGACCGGCCTGGTGAACATCCAGCTCTTGCAATGCGGGCAGTGATAGTGGTGGGCGTCGTCGCCATGCAGGCCGCCGATCACCGGCTCGCCTTGCGTCACCTCGAACCCTTCGGACGGGATCGCAGCGGAGAGCGAGAAAGCGCTGGCGCTCATCTTCTGGCAGCCGGTGCAATGGCAGGCCATGGTCAGGATCGGCGGTGCGCTGATCTTCAGGCGCACCTGCCCGCAGCGGCATGAACCTTCCATGGGGAGAGTGGGTTTCGGCATGTCTTACCTCCATCTCCCCATGAATTAGGGCGGCTATGCTGTTTGATCAGGCCGGACGCTTCGGGATATCCAGGCCGCGCTGGACGGCTGGCCGTGCTAGGCCGCTCTCCAGCCATTCCGGCACGCGTTTCAGCTGGTCGTATTCCACGAATTCGCCGGCGCCGTAGAAGCCGATCAGGTTGCGGACCCAGCCGAGCATGGCGATGTCGGCGATCGAATATTCGTCGCCCATCACCCAGTCGCGGCCTTCGAGGCGGGTCTCCAGCACGCGGATGATGCGGTGCGATTCCTTGGCATAACGGTCGCGCGGGCGCTTGTCCTCGATGTCCTTGCCGGCGAACTTGTGGAAGAAACCGAGCTGACCGAACATCGGCCCGAGACCGGCCATCTGGAACATCACCCACTCGATCGTCTCGTAGCGCTTGGCCGGATCCGACGACATCAGCTTGCCGGTTTTTTCGGCGAGATAGATCAGGATCGCGCCCGACTCGAACAGCGCCAGCGGTTTGCCGCCGGGGCCGTTGGGATCGAGGATCGCCGGGATCTTTCCGTTCGGGTTGAGCGACAGGTATTCCGGCCCCCAGGTCTCATTGGCGCCGATATTGATGAAATGCGGCTCGTAGGGCAGGCCGATTTCTTCCAGCATGATCGACACTTTCACGCCGTTCGGTGTCGGCGTCGAATAGAGCTGCAGCACGTCCGGGTTTTCGGCGGGCCATCTGGAAGTGATCGGAAAGGCGGAAAGGTCGGCCATGTCGGGGTTCCTTGGGAGGCAGAGTTTTCGTTCCCGCGGAATATAGCCACCGGCGCGCGATGCGCCAGTGGCGATCTCATCGAAGTCAGCGGGCGCTGGCCGGGAAAGCCGGCAGCTTGCCGATATCGTCTGCGTCGTGCTGGACGACCAGCTTTGCGTTCAGCTGCTTGGCGATCCGGTTCATGCGCTCCATCGAGGCGAGGCTTTCGGCCCGGTCGATATTGAAGGGCGGCACGCCGTTGTTTCCGATCTGCTCTTCGAAATGCACGACGTCGCCGGAAAGCAGGACCGGTCCGCTCTGCGGTAGTTTGACGAGCAGCGCCGTCTCGCCCTTGGTGTGGCCGGGCATGGCCAGCATCATCACCGAACCGTCGCCGAACACGTCGCGATCACCCGAGGCAGGGTCAATCTTTGCCTTGCCGTCCATCCAGGGCTGGACGAGCGCCGGCATGACCCCGAAGGGCAGGGGATTTTCATGCAGGCTTTCCCAGTCGCCGGCGCCGATCATCATCGTTGCCTTCGCAAACGTCGAGGCCTGGCCGAGATGGTCGAAATGGTTGTGGCTGATGCCGACGATGCCGATCTGGTCCGGCTTGATACCGATCTTCGCGAGCTGGGTCGGGATGTCGACGGAAAGCGATGGCGCGAGCGGCTGGGTGAGGTCCGGCGCCTTGCCGATCAGGGCCGCCGGCAGGCCGGTATCCCAGAGCAGGTAATCTGCACCGTGGCGGATCACATAGCAGCTGTCGGTCAGGGTGCGGCTTTCGCCTTTATAAGCGAACGTATCGGAAAAGCTCGACAGGTCCTTGACCACGATCGAGCCGCAATCGAGCCGCCACAGTTCGAGATCGGCTGCGGCGCGAGCGGAGCCCGACAGGGTGAAGAGGGCGACGCCCGCGGCCAGAACGGAAGCGCCAAGGGTGGAAAGAGTGGCTAAGGTCTTCATTAAAAGTCTCCTGCGTTAAAGCCACGGCCTTCTGCCTGCTTTCCTTCCTCTGTCAGGGCCGGATTTTTACCGGGTTGAGCCCGAAACGCTCACTCGAAGTGTTTTTCATCGTCGGTCCTGCGCTATACTGCGGCCATGAACCTGATCGTCACCCAGCGTCTTCCTGATCTTTCCCGCGGCCTGCTCGACCGTCTGCGCCCGATGGTGGCGGGGCGTCTCAAGCCCGGCATGAACGCTTATGCGGAACAGCTGTTCATCTATTGCTGTTTTGACCGGGAAAAGGTGAAGGCGCTGGAGCTCGAAGATCCGATGATCGGCATCGTGCTCTACGGGCAGAAGGAAATCTGGTTCGGCGATCGGACGCATGCCTTCCCGCCGGGCTCCGTCTTCGTCCTGCCGCGCAAGGTGCCAATGGATGTCGTCAACATTCCCGACGAGACGACCGGGTTCTACGTCGCACTGCGCCTCGACGTTCCGTCGCTGCCGGAAGGGATACCGCCGCTCTCGACGGCGGAGCGGCTGAAGGGCGGGGAACTTGGCAATTTCGGCGTGCCGCTCAGCGATGGTCTGGTGGAGGCGCTCTGTCATGCGGCCACCACGATTGCCGACGGGGCCATCGGCGAAACGATCAAGCGGCTGCGGATGGCCGAGGTGCTGGCATTGCTCCGCCCGCTGCCGGAAGCGCGGCTGCTGTTCCGCCAGAGCCTTTCGGACGAGATCGCCTGGCTTATCGCCACAGCCCCTTCCGAACAGTGGAGCATAACCGAGGTCGCCGAACAGATCGGCATCGGTGCCTCGACGCTGCGGCGTCGCCTTTCCCTGGAGGGTGGCTCGTTCCGAGCGATCCTGCGCCGGGAGCGGCTGAAGGCGGGCCAGAACGCCATATCCTCGGGCGCCTCCAGCATCGCTGCGGCGGAGGCGGCCGGTTATGCCTCGCGGTCGCATTTCTCCCGCCGTTTTCGCGAGACTTTCGGCACCAGTCCGACCGGTCGGCCCTGATCCATCAAAAAATTGCTGCGTCCTGTCGGATGAGCCGCTAATCCTTCGTCTTCATCAAGAGAGGGAGATACGCATGCTTTACGCCATCCTTTGCTACGCCCACGAGGAAACCGTCTTCGCCTGGTCCAAGGAGGAGGAGGATTCCGTCATGGCGAAGCTCATCGAGGTGCAGACGCCTTACGCGCAGGCCGGCAAGCTCGGCCCGGTCGGACGGCTGATGCCGACGACTGCCGCCACCACCGTGCGCAAGGGCAAGGAAGAGCCGCTGGTGCTCGACGGGCCGTTTGCGGAAACCAAGGAAGTGCTGCTTGGTTTCTACACGCTCGATGTCGAGACGCTGGAAGAGGCGGTCGCCTTCTCGAAGGCGCTTTCGGCGGTCAATCCCGGATCCAGCTCATACGAAATCCGGCCTTTCTACGTCTTCCATCCCGGCGAAATCAAAAATAGCGAGACCAAGACATGACAGATATTGCCTGGATCGATCTTGCCCTGACGGCCGCCCGGCCGCAG
The DNA here is from genome assembly GCF_000731315.1 of Neorhizobium galegae bv. orientalis str. HAMBI 540. NCBI lineage: Bacteria > Pseudomonadati > Pseudomonadota > Alphaproteobacteria > Hyphomicrobiales > Rhizobiaceae > Neorhizobium > Neorhizobium galegae. The sequence continues at coordinate 2,623,621 of NZ_HG938353.1, read as the reverse complement.
GCGCTCGGCGCGCTCCTTCGCTACTTCCGCGATCTCGATATCGCGGAAGAGGCCTTCCAGGAGGCGTGCCTGCGCGCCATCAAGACCTGGCCGGACAAAGGCCCGCCGCGCGATCCGGCCGCCTGGCTGATCTTCGTCGGCCGCAACAGCGGCATCGACGTGGTCCGCAAGCGCTCCAAGAACGATCCATTGCCGGAGGAGGAAGCCTTCTCCGATCTGTCCGATGCCGAAGGCGACATGGCCGACCGGCTCGACAATTCCCACTACCGCGACGACATCCTGCGGCTGATGTTCATCTGCTGCCATCCGGACCTGCCGGCGACCCAGCAGATCGCGCTGGCGCTCAGGATCGTCTCGGGCCTCAGCGTTGCCCAGATCGCCCGCGCCTTCCTGGTCGGCGACAGTGCCATGGAGCAGCGCATCACCCGCGCCAAGGCGCGCGTCGCCAAGGCCGGCGTGCCGTTCGAGACGCCGGGGCCTTTGGAACGGGCAGAACGGCTCGGCATCGTCTCGTCGATGATCTATCTGGTCTTCAACGAGGGGTATTCGGCCGGCATCACCAATCCCGACAGTGCCGCATTCTGCGATGAGGCGATCCGGCTTGCCCGGTTGCTGCTGCGGATCTTCCCGTCCGAACCGGAGATCATGGGCCTTTTGGCGCTGATGCTGCTGCAGCATTCGCGCGCCAGAACGCGCATCGACAAGGATGGCCAGATCGTGCTGCTCGAGGACCAGGATCGCAGCCGCTGGGACAGCAAGCTGATCAACGAGGCCTTGGCGCTGCTCGACAAGGCGATCCGCCACCGCAAGCCTGGCCCCTATCAGGTGCAGGCGGCGATCTCGGCGCTGCATGCGCGCGCGCTCACTCCGAAGGACACCGACTGGAAGGAAATCACCATGCTTTACGGACTGCTGGAGCGCATCCAGCCGTCGCCGGTGGTGACGCTCAACAAGGCCGTCGCGGTCTCCAAGCTTGAAGGCCCGGAGGCGGCGCTCGAGATGATCGCGCCGCTTGCCGACAAGCTCGACGGCTATTTCTATTTCCACGGGGTCCGGGGCGGGCTGATGATGCAGGCCGGCCGCAGGCCCGAAGCCCGCGAAGCCTTCGACCGGGCGATCGCGCTTGCCAATTCCGCTGCCGAATGCGCCCATATCCGCCAGCAGATCGACAAGCTCGGCGTTGCCGATACGTAGCCGTGTTAGGCAGTTTCTGTATTGGGGTCCGGAATGGGCGCGCTGCTGAAGCGAAGAAATAATTCTCCGTAGTCATAAATAATATTTTCGATCTCTAATTTATAAACTCCCGATGGTACTCGCTTGCAGAGACAAGATACAGTTGACTCATCTTGTGAGCTAGGTAATTCTATCCATGGTAGTGGGGCATCAGAGATTAGAAATACCGTCAGCTAGTGGGTTGTAGTGCCGGCTGGGTGGTGCTCACGCAAAAAAATCTAGCGCGGGTGAACCCCATGGTTATTCCTCCAGCCGATAATCATCCACAAGGTCTAATCGACGGCAAAATCAATATAAACAATCTGCTCGGGTTCGGTTTCGGCGTCTTCTTCGTCACCGTCATACTGGTATTCGCTGTGGGGTTTCCAAATCCCACGCAGTTTCAATACTACGTTTTTATTGTTGTTCTTTCGCTTGCTGCTGCTGGTGTCGGAGCGATTCTACCGGGTGCACTTGGAATAGAGTGGGGCGGCGCCATTGCCGGCGTTCCTGTGGTTAAGGCGGGCGGCGCGCTCGGTCTATTTGTTGTGGTGCTGGCGTTCAGTCCGGTCTTGCAGACCGCGGCCGTTCGGTTGGTGGAGCCTACGGTTCCGGTTGAACCCGTTGCCCTTACCTATCTTCAAGCGACAGATACAGGTGACATGCAGAAGGCATGGAATCTTATGGATGAAGAAGCCAAAGGACTGGTCGTGCCGAATGTGCAGGACTGGGAAGTCACATACCGGAATTTCCGGGTGCCGCTCGGTTTGTTGGAGTCCCGCTTGCTGGTTGGAACGACAGGAATGAACTCTCCGACGGGTGTGCCCATCGGTCTCTATCGAGGGCTAACTTACAAATCAAAATTCAGTGCCGATGAGGGCCAGTGCCGTGCCGAGGTCGTTGTCTTGCGTGCAACTCAAGATTTGCAATGGAAGGTCTTTAGCCACCAAATTTCACCCACACGCATGCCGTGCTGACATATGAGGTCGACAATGAAGCGCCGTCAGCTACTCAAGTCATTTGCCGCATTGGGAGTGGGCTCTCTCGTGTCTCCGCAGGCCAGTTACGCCTATAGTCGCTGTATGGCCGCAATGAATCCGATGGGGAAGGTTTGCGAATCCGGAGTTAAGCTCCCACGGGTTCAGCACTCCTATCGAGATCAGGAGCTCAATCAGTGGTGCTGGGCTGCATCCATTTCGATGATCTTTGCATTCCACGGGTATCGCATCTCACAGCGCGAGATCGTCAAGGCTGTCTACGGTCGAGAGGTCAATCTGCCAGCAATGGCCGGTCGCACCATTTCCTCTCAGCTCAGCCGGGACTGGGTTGACAATGATGGCCTTGAGTTTTCAGTGGAAATTGAAGGCTTGTATGATTTCGACGCCGGCATCACCGGTTTGACCAATTCGATGATCATCGACGCGTTGAATGATGAACGGCCATTGATTATGGGAACTCGATCCCATGCCATGGTATTGACCAGCATCGCGTATGTTCCTGTCCCTGGAAACCCGCAGATTTTCAATATCGGTTTAGCCGACCCGTGGCCTGGTGCCGGTCTCCGGGGTGCGCGGAATCAGGGAGAATTATATCCCATGCATCTTGGGGGTGATCTGCGTTACTTGGCGCTCCCTAAAGTTGTCTGATGGCTTCAATCGGCCTCCCCAGGCTTAACGATCGCCGGATTCGCACCGGTCTTGGTTGGGGCTGCTGAATTTTCCCAAAATTTTTCGCGGCGCCTGTCGGGTTTCATCTCAGCCACACGTCCTAAGTCCAGCATCGGATGAGATGTTTTGTAAAACTCAAGGGAGACCGACGATGACCGCCAATACCGCCAAATACGCCCTGCAGATCGTCCGCGAGATGAACGTGCCGGCCGACAAGCTCTACAAGGCCTGGACCACGCCGGAACGCATGGGCGAATGGTTCTGCCCGCAGCCCTGGAAGGTGACCGAAGCCCGGATGGACATCCGTGCAGGCGGATCGAGCTTCATCCTGATGGAAGGGCCGAACGGCGAGAAGATCCCCAATTACGGGATCTACCTGGAAGTGGTGCCGAACAAGAAACTGGTCTTTACCGACGCCTATACCAGCGCCTGGGTTCCGTCGGAAAAGCCGTTCATGACTGCGGTCGTCGAATTCGAGGACCTCGGCAACGGCCGCACGAAATATATCGCGACGGCCTATCACTGGACGGAGGAAGACAAGAATGCTCATCAGCAGATGGGCTTCGAGGAAGGCTGGGGCATCGTTGCCAGACAGCTCGAAGAGATCGCCAAGACGTTCTGAAAACCCTGAATCAAATCCGGGGGATGAAGCGATCTCCTCGGGTTCCGATTCAATGCCTCCGCCGTGCCGGCGGAGGCGGGCTTCGGCTCAGGCTTTTGAAGCGAGTAAGGTCAGTCGCGATGGCGTAGCGCGTCGACGACGAGGACGAATGCCGCCGATGCCTGTCGGCGGCTCGGATAATAGAGGTGGTAGCCTGGAAACGGCGCGCACCAGTCTTCCAGGACGCGGACCAGACGGCCGGCCGCGACATGCTCGGTGACGATGTCTTCCGGCAGGAATGTCAGGCCAAGGCCGGAGAGCGCCGCGTTCAGCCGCAGTGCGACATTGTTGAAGACCAGCTGGCCCTCGACGCGCACGCGAAGCTCGCGACCATCCTTTTCGAACTCCCAGGCATAGACGCCGCCATGGGTCGGCAGGCGCAGGTTGATGCAGCGGTGCTCGGTGAGCGCCTGCGGCGTCAGCGGCTTTGGATGATCGGCGAAATAGGCGGGGGAACCGACTACTGCCATGCGCATTTCCGGACCGATCCTGACTGCGATCATGTCGCGGGCGACCTGTTCGCCAAGGCGTACTCCGGCGTCGTAACGCTCGGCTACGATGTCCGTCAGGCCATAATCGACGGTGATTTCGACATGGATGTCGGGATAGTCCGGCAGCAGTCTCGCCAGCGCCGGCCAGAGGATGGTGTCGGCGGCGTGTTCGCCGGCGGTGATGCGGATGGTGCCGGCCGGTCTTTCGCGGAATTCGCTGAGCGCGGCAAGCTCCCGCTCGATCTCGTCGAAGCGCGGACCGATCGAGAGGAGCAGGCGCTCCCCGGCCTCGGTTGGCGAGACGCTGCGGGTGGTGCGCATCAAAAGCCGAAGCCCGAGCCGGGTCTCCAGCCCGCGGATCGTGTGGCTGAGCGCGGATTGCGAGACGCCCAACCTGGCCGCGGCTTTGGTAAAACTCCGCTCGCGTGCGACAGCGATGAAGGCGGCGAGATCGTTGATCGGCTGGCGCGGCATTCATGAAACCTTCTCATAGGGCCATGCCGGTTTTACCACCTAATAGAGGGTAATCACACGCGCTAAATATCCCTCCAATAGCGGCCGCATGGATCGCCGCCCTTTGGACAAGGACATGTCATGAATATCAAGCGCAACGGATCGATCCCTTCCGCCAGGGGACCACAAGACTATTTCAGCGGCACGGTGCGCATCGACGCGCGGTTCAACGCGAGCGAGCCTGCACGGGTCGGCGGCGCGACGGTGACGTTCGAACCCGGTGCCCGCACGGCATGGCACACCCACCCGCTCGGCCAGACGCTGATCGTGCTTGCCGGAACCGGCCGGGTTCAGCGCCAGGGCGGGCCGGTCGAGGAGATCCGGCCGGGCGATATCGTCTGGTTCGAGCCCGGCGAAAAACACTGGCACGGAGCAGGGCCGGATACCGCCATGACCCATATCGCCATTGCCGAAGCGCTCGACGGCAAGGTCGTCGACTGGATGGAACACGTCACGGACGGCGAATACCGCGGATAATCGAGCGTCGGAGCAATCCGGTCCAGCAAGGAGACAGGACAATGCAGAAACGCACACTTGGAAAAAGCGGTCTCGAAGTCTCGGCCATCGGCCTCGGCTGCATGGGAATGAGCTATGGATATGGCCCGGCCACCGATACCGGGGAGGCGATCAAGCTGATCCGCACCGCCTATGACCGCGGCGTCACCTTTTTCGATACGGCCGAAGCCTATGGGCCCTACAGGAACGAGGAATTGCTCGGCGAAGCGCTGGCGCCGTTCCGCGACAAAATCGTGATCGCCACCAAGTTCGGCTTCAACTTCAATGCCGAGGGCGGGCAAAGCGGCATGAACAGCCGGCCGGATCATATCCCGGAGGTGGCCGACGCGGCGTTGAAGCGCCTCAAGACCGATGTCATCGATCTCTTCTACCAGCACCGCGTCGATCCCGAGGTTCCGATCGAGGACGTCGCAGGCACCGTCAAGGAGTTGATCCGCGAAGGCAAGGTCAAGCATTTCGGGCTTTCGGAAGCGGGTTCTCGTACTATCAGGCGCGCGCACGCCGTGCAGCCGGTGGCCGCGCTGCAGAGTGAATATTCGCTGTGGTGGCGCGAGCCGGAGGCGGAGATCATTCCAACGCTCGAAGAACTCGGCATCGGCTTCGTGCCGTTCAGCCCGCTCGGCAAGGGGTTCCTGACCGGCGCGATCAGCGAGACGACGAGGTTCGATGCCAAGGATTTCCGCAATGTCGTGCCGCGGTTCTCGCCGGAGGCGCGCAAGGCGAACCAGGCGCTGGTCGATCTGCTCGGCAAGATCGCAGCGGACAAAAAGGTGACATCGGCGCAGATCGCGCTTGGATGGCTGCTCGCCCAAAAGCCCTGGATCGTGCCGATCCCCGGTACCACCAAGATCCAACGCCTGGAGGAGAATATCGGCGCCGCCGATGTGGACCTGACGGGCGAGGATCTGCAGGCGATCGAGGACGCCGTCTCGAAGATCACGGTGCAGGGGCATCGCTATCCGGCGCATCTGCAGGCCCGGGTCGACAAATAGGGGTGCCGCGATGACAGGTTGGAACGGATTGTCCCGGCGGATGACGCTGAAAGGCTCGCTTCTGCTGCCGCTTACGGCCGGCATGACCTTTGCCGGCGGTTCCGCCGGCGCCCAGGGAGCGTCTCCGAACGCAAGGGCGCTGGTCGCCTATTTCTCGCGCAGCGGCAATACGCGCGTCATCGCCGGGCAGATCGGCCGGGCGCGGAGCGCGGATGTCTTCGAGATCGAGCCGGCGGAGCCCTATCCAGCCGACTACGACGAGACTGTCCGCCAGGCAAAACGCGAAACCGAGACGGATTACGAGCCCCCGCTGCGAGGCTCGGTTCGCGACATCGGCTCTTACGATGTGGTGTTTCTCGGTTTTCCGATCTGGGGCATGACGGCGCCACCGGTAATCCGGTCCTTCCTCTCCGCCCATGACCTATCGGGCAGGACAATCGTACCCTTCGTCACCCACGGCGGTTATGGCCTCGGGCGAAGCCTTTCGGTCGTCGCCGAACATGCGCGCCAAGCGCGGATCGTCGAGGGGTTCACCAAGCAGTCGGAGCAGGAGAGGGAAACGCTGTCTCAGGTGACGCGTTGGCTGGGGGAAGTCAGGCTGGAGTGATCCGATCGTCCAGGCTCGGTCGGTTTTGGCCCGCTTTCAAGTGTTCTCGGATCGATTCCGAAACCCGCCGCAAGTCATTGAAAATGGATTCGAATTGCGCCGGCAGTGCTCAGTTCGCCTGAGGGATCAGCGCTTCCGGTATTGTCAGGCTCGAATAGACGCGGTTGCGGCCGTTCTTTTTTGCCATGTAGAGAAGCTGATCGGCGGCGTTGAGCTGGTTGCCGAAGGTCTCGCGCTCTTCCATTTCCATGACGCCGATGGAGATCGTTACCGATATGTCCTTGTCCTGCACCGGGATACTGGTGGCCTGGATGCGGCTGCGCATCTGTTCGCAGAACGAATGAGCCTGGAAAGCATTGGTATCCTTCATGTAGACCGCAAATTCCTCGCCACCGAGGCGGGCGGCGAGATATCGGTTCTCGGCGGTCATCTCGCTCAGGATGCCGGCAAGCCGCTTCAGCACCTGGTCGCCGGCCTCATGGCCGTAGGTGTCGTTGACCGACTTGAAATGGTCGATGTCGAGGATTGCCACGGCGTCGCTTGCCGGTGCGGGCTGAAGGAGCGGGTTCTTTTCGAAGAAGAAGCGGCGGTTTGCGAGGCCCGTCAGATGGTCTCGTTCCGCCAGATAGCGCAGCCGCTTCAGCTGGGTGAGCGTCTCGACATTGTTGTCGATGCGGCATTGCAGCTCTTCCGGAACGAAAGGGCGGTAGATGAAATCCGATGCGCCGGCCTTCAGGAAGCTTGCGGAAAGGCGTCGGTCGGACGAGGACGAAACGCCGATGATGCGCAGTTCGTCCGAAGGCCGGGTAACGCGAATGCGCCTCGTCAGTTCGTGTCCGTCCATGTCAGGCATGTGGTAGTCGGTGATCACCAGTTCGATCGACGGGTTCCGGGCAAGGATATCCAGTGCCTGCTTGCCGGAGAGCGCTTCAAGGACCCGGAAGTTCTGCCGCTGCATGATCTCGACCAGACCGGAGCGCGCCGATCTCGCGTCATCGACGACGAGAACGGAAAACGCGCTGTTGGTCAGGATGCGGTTCACGGTCCTGACGACCGTATCGACCGTTCTGTTGTCGCTCTTGACGATATAGTCGATGATCTTCCGCTCGGCGTAACGGGTGCTGGTCTCCGTGTCCGATGTCGCCGTGAAGACGATTGTCGGAACCCCATGTTCGGCGAGCAGGCCGAGGATTTCGCCATTGGGCGCATCAGGCAGGTTGAGGCCGGTCACGGCCATGGTGAACTTCTGCGCAGTCAGCAGTGCGCGGGCCTGAGCCAGGCTCGCACAACAAAAGGTTCTGCCGGTCGTCTCCCGCTCGAGCCGTTGCCGCAGCAAGGCCGAAAGGGCGGCGGAATCCTCCACGATAAGGATGTCATTCGATGATTGCAGGTTCGGAACGTCCGAGTCCGGCCGATTTCCGGTGCCGTCATTCATTCGATTTACCTAAACTATTGTCTCTGCTGGCCGGGGAGTCTATGCCCGATCGATTACCATTCCCTTAGATACTAAACCTATATTTGTGTCCGAAATCTTGCAGTCCCGTGCGAGTTGTTAAATTATGGCACAGGTGCTGCCGGTCGGCCGTGCACCTATCCATTCCATCGAACGATGCCTTCGAAAGAATAGCATTTGCGTCGAAGGTGCCCGATAACTATCTGACGGACATCAACGAATGGATTTCTTCAAGATGGAACTCGGACTTCATACTTTTGGCGATGTCGATGCCGCAGCACTGGACAAGGGCGCGGAAGGCGCAAGGCGGATCAAGGATCTGCTGGAGGAGATCGCACTTGCCGACCAGGTGGGGCTCGATGTGTTCGGGCTCGGCGAACATCACCGCCCGGACTATGTTGTCTCGTCGCCCTCGACCGTGCTTGCTGCGGCCGCTGCGATCACGAAAAATATCCGGCTGACGAGCGCCGTCTCGGTGCTCTCGTCCGACGATCCGGTGCGGGTCTTCCAGCAGTTTTCGACCGTCGATCTGATTTCGAACGGAAGAGCGGAGATCATGGCGGGCCGCGGCTCGTTCATCGAATCCTATCCGCTGTTCGGCTACGATCTCGGTGACTATGACGATTTGTTTTCCGAAAAGCTCGACCTGCTGCTCGCCATCCGCGATCAGGAGATCGTCACCTGGCAGGGGGAGAAGCGCGCGCCGATCAACGGCCGCGGCGTCTACCCGCGCCCGCTGCAGAAGGAATTGCCGATCTGGATCGCCGTCGGCGGCACGCCGCAATCGGTGGCGCGGGCAGGGGCCATGGGCCTGCCGCTCGCGGTCGCCATCATCGGCGGCGAGTATCCGCGCTTCGCACCCTTCTTCAACCTCTACCGGGAGGCTGCCCGCCGCGCCAGCCAGGATCCGGCCAAGCTGAAGACCAGCATCAACGTGCATGGTTTCATCGCCGATACGACCGAGGCCGCTGCCGACCAGTTCTACGGCCCGCAGGCGGAGGTGATGAACCGCATCGGCCGCGAACGCGGCTGGGGGCCGACCAACCGGGCGCATTTCGACGAGGCGCGCTCGACGCTCGGCAATCTCTTCCTCGGCGAGCCGGAACTGGTAGCCGAAAAGATCATCGCCGCGCACAAGGTGTTCGGCATGGATCGGTTCCTGCTGCAGATGGCGATCGGTCCGATGCCGCATGCCCAGGTGATGCGCGGCATCGAACTCTACGGCACGAAAGTCGCGCCGCTGGTCAGAAAAGAACTGGGGTCGTCAGAAAAGAATTGACGGGCTCGGCCGATGGCGCGAAACCGGCCGCCTGATCGAGTTTGAACACGTTGGGACGTTAGGCAGACCATGGTTATCTCCACCGAAGACGAACTGGCCAAGCTGAAGGATATCGGCAGGCTTTGCGCGCAGGCGATGGAGACCATGGCGAAGGCACTGGAACCGGGCATCACCACCCGCGAGCTCGACGCGATCGGCCGCAAGTTCCTCGAAGCCAACGGCGCGCAATCGGCGCCGGAGACCTGCTATCAGTTCCCCGGCGCCACCTGCATCAGCGTCAACGAGGAAGTCGCCCATGGCATTCCGGGCGACCGGGTGATCCAGGCGGGCGATCTCGTCAATATCGACGTGTCGGCGGTCAAGGACGGTTTTTTCGGCGATACGGGTTCCTCCTACGCGGTGCCGCCGGTGAAGCGCGAGATCGAAAAGCTCTGCCGCGACGGCCGCCGGGCGCTGTGGACCGGGCTGCAGCAGGTCAAGGCCGGCAAGCCGCTATCCGGCATCGGCAATGCGATCGGGACTTTCGCCAAGAAGAACCGCTATACGCTGATCACCAATCTTTCGAGCCACGGCATCGGGCTGACGCTGCATGACGAGCCGAAGGAAATCCCGACCTGGCCGGATCGCCATGAGACGCGCTCGATGGAAGACGGGCTGGTGTTTACCATCGAGCCGTTCCTGTCGCTCGGCGCCAACTGGGCCGAGGACGGCGGCAATGGCGACCCCTGGGCGCTCTACAGCGACCCCAGGGCACCCACCGTGCAATACGAGCATACGATCGTCGCGACCCGTAACGGGCCGCTGATCCTGACGCTTGCAGATTGAGGGAGACCTGCCGTTACGGCAGATCGGTCAGTTGTGCTTGTTGGCGCCCGACACGGCGTCGACGCGACGATAGAAGGCGTCGGCACGCTCCGTCTGAAGGTTTCCAAGCATCTGGCGCGCATAGACGCGGGACGCACTCTGCAGCAATTGCGCGAAAGCGGCGTAACCGACAGCGTCGGCCTGGCGAAGCTGGGCGATCAACGGATCGACGAGCACTTCGGATAGGGTCAGGTCATGTTCCATGCGCATGCCTCCGCGCCCCGATGGCGATATCCAGCAGAGTGTCCCGCATTCATGTCAGCAGCAAGACAATTTCGTTAATGCGCTGCACCAATTCGTCGCGGCATATGCGCTATCGCGTATATACGGAACCATCATCCCGGCGCATCGCTGCAATGAAAATTCCTGATTTGCCGCGACCCGCTTCGGCTGCCATAACCGTTCCATGCTGCAGATCAATACGAGCTATTCCAGTCGGCCCCTGCTGATCGGCTTTGCCGGCGCCATCGCCATGGCGGCGGCGATGGGTTTCGGGCGTTTCTTCTACACGCCGATCCTGCCCGGCATGATGACCGGCATTCCGCTTTCGGCGGCCGATGCGGGGTATATCGCGGCGGGCAATTTTGCCGGTTATCTCGCCGGCGCCATTCTCTCCGCCTATGGCTGGGCGGCGGGGCGCGAGCGCAATGTGGCGCTCGGCGGGCTTCTGGCGACCGCGATCCTGCTTGCCGCCATGGCCGCGACGGACTCCGTCATCGCCTTCATCGTCATCCGGTTTCTGGCAGGCCTTGCGAGCGCACTTGCGATGATCTTCACCTCGTCGATCGTGCTGCCCTATGCGGTCGGCCGCGACAATGTGAATGTTCTGCATTTCGGCGGCGTCGGGCTTGGCATCGCGCTCTCCTCGGCGCTGGTCTTCGTCGTCAATACGATGGTCGGCGATGGCGCGCACGGCTGGCGGATAAACTGGATCGCCGGTGCGGCGATCGTGCTCGTCGTGCTCGCTGTCGTCGCGTGGATCCTGCCGAAACAGGCGATCGGCACCGGCTCAGCGGTCGAGCCGCCGCTTAAATGGCGCAGGCCGCTCGTGCTGCTCACCGCCTCCTATGGGCTGTTCGGCTTCGGCTACGTGATCACCGCGACCTTCCTCGTCACCATCGCGCGGATGGGGAATGCCGGTCCGGTCGTCGAATTCCTCGCCTGGTTCCTGACCGGCTCGGCGGCCGCCGTTTCACTCCTGCTCTGGCGGCCGGTGGTCAACCGCTTCGGGCTCGGCAAAACCTATGCCACGGCGCTCGGCCTGCAGATGGCCGGGGTGCTCGGTTCTGTCATGCTGCCGCCGACGGCGGGTGCGCTTGTCGGCGGGCTGCTGCTCGGCGTCACCTTCATGGTGATCACCGCCTACGGGCTGCAGATCGGCCGGAAACTTTCGCCGGAAAGCCCGCGCCGGGCACTCGCCTCCGCCACCGCCGCCTTCGGCACCGGCCAGATCATCGGCCCGCTGGTCGCCGGCTGGATCGCTCAAGGGAGCGGCAGTTTCGTCGCCCCGACGCTTCTTGCGGCGGCGGCCCTTGTCGTGTGCGTCCTGCTCGCACTCCCGGTTGCGCGCAGCGCTTCCTAATAATCCCGTGGTTACAATTACGTAACAAAATGACGGGGCCATTGCCGCTCCCTTGGAACTGCCTTAGTTTCCGGCTCAACAGTCGTTTCCGACATCCCGCCGACTCGAACTCAGGAAAGCCAAAGCTCCGTGTTCCACTCCTTCTTTCCCCGGCCGAAACTGTTCGCACTTTCGGGCGTCGTTTGGGCCATTGTTACCATCTTGGCCTGGTATTTCGTCTTCGACGGTGTCGGCGCATCCTTCGGATATGTGATGCCGGAGCGGGAACCTTACGATCTTTCCTATTTCCTGGTGCCGGCGAACCTTTGGTTCTATGCGTATTTCGCAGTCTGCCTATTGCTGTTCGGGGGTACCTGGAGCGTGATTGCCCATGACCATCCCTGGAAGCGCTGGTCGGTCTGGGGCTCGCTGCTGATCATCGCGGTGACCTATTTCGGGGTGCAGGTTTCGGTGGTGATCAACAACTGGCGCCGGCCGTTCGGCGATCTGCTGCAGAATGCCCTTTCGAAACAGCCCGGCATTACCGCCTGGAATTTCTACGATCTTCAGATCGTCTTCGCCCAGATCGTCTTCCTCAGCATGGCGGTCTCGATCCTGACGGACTTTTTCACCAGCCACTACATCTTCCGCTGGCGCACAGCGATGAACGACTTCTACATGTCGAAATGGGAAAAGCTGCGCCACATCGAAGGCGCCTCCCAGCGCGTCCAGGAAGATACGATGCGGTTTTCCGCAACGCTCGAGGGTCTCGGCATCAACCTGATCAACGCGGTGATGACGCTGGTCGTCTTCCTGCCGATCCTGTTCGCGCTGTCCGGTTATGTCTCCGAGCTTCCGTTCATCGGCGAGGTGCCGCATGCGCTGTTCTGGCTCGCCATCTTCTGGTCGGCGTTCGGCACGATTCTTCTGGCGACGGTCGGCATCAAGCTGCCGGGATTGAACTTCCGCAATCAGCGTGTCGAGGCGGCCTATCGCAAGGAACTGGTCTATGGCGAGGACCATGCCGACCGCGCTCGGCCGGCGACCATCAACGAGCTCTACAGCAACGTGCGGAGGAACTATTTCCGCATGTACTTCCATTACCTCTATTTCAACGTGGCGCGGTATTTCTACATTCAGGCCGACGCCGTGTTCCTGCTGCTGATGCTGGTGCCGACGATCGTCGCGGGTAAGATCACCTATGGTATCTACCAGCAGATTGCCACCGCCTTCGGCCAGGTGAGCAACTCGTTCCAGTACCTCGTCACATCCTGGACGACGATCATCGAGCTGCTCTCCATCCACAAGCGCCTCAAGGCTTTCGAAGCGGCGATCGACGACCAGCCACTGCCGACCATCGACCAGCATTACCTTGATCGCGAAGCCGAAGCCGGCGAGATCGCGGCCGACCGGCCGTATTGATCGTCATCTGAACGCAAGCAGTTTTGGCCGCGCCGGGCGTCACCCCGGCGCGGTTTTGGTTTGGGAATGGGGCAGGCGGTGTCGAGTATATGGGAGGTAGGTGGTTTTGCCTGCCCCGGCCGGTTGCTGCAGCTTTTTGGGAGTTGTCAGTTCCCGTTCCACCACATTCGACGGCCATCACCGGAAACCGGGGTCCGAAAACCCTTGAGGAGAATGCCGGTTCGCGAACCCGGTTTCCCATCCGATGACGGGGTGATTATGAAGCGGGTTCGGGAGGCGGGGACGGACGGGGACGTGAATGCGGGTAAGGAGTTGATGCCGTTGGGCTGGTTTTCCGCAGACGCCGGAAATCGTCCCCGGCAAAGACCCCTATAGCCCTGACGCCACCCGTGGTTTCTCCCGCTCGTGGATCAGCCTGATCGCCTCCGAATAACTGACGCAGGCGACGTCTTGCTTGCCGCAGACCTCGGTGACCAGCCGTTCCATCGCCCGCCAATAGGCGCCGCCGTTCATTTCGACGAAATGCAGGCCGATCTGAAAGGGGATGCGGTCGCCGTCATACTCCTTGTCGAAGGCTGCCTTGAAGGCGGAGTAGGCGCGTTCCTCGAATTCGGCGGAACTGCTCGGATTGTCGATGCCGCCGGAATGGCGGATGAAGAGGTTGTAGTCCATGGCGATGATCGGCCGATTGGACGGGCCTTCCGGAATGAGCGGCAGGCCGAAGCGGATAAGCCCGCCCTTTTCCTCCGGCATGACCGGCCCCTTGGTGACGAGGCTGGCGTCATAGCGGATGCCGGCCCGTCTTTCGGCTTCGACCAGGCCGGGGCTGGTGGAAAAATAGGGCGCGCGGAAACCATTGATCCCGGTCGCGACGAAATCCTTCCAGCCGGCGGGCTCCTCCGATCCGGCGCCGGCGGTCTTCCAGGCGTTGGTCAGCACGTCATGAAAGGTATTGAATTCGGCGGACCAATCTGCCGCTGTCCAGTCCTTGCCGTCGAAATGGCCACAGGTATGGCTGGAAATGTCGTGGCCTTCGAGATGCGCCTGCCAGACGTGGCCGAGCCGTTCGCGGGCCTCTGCGGCCGTTTGGGCAAAGCCGATATTCGACTTGCCCGGTTTCTCGTTCGGCCCCTGGTAGCTTTTGGCATTGGCGCGCTCGATCACCAGCGTGCAGGAGAGAAAGTAAGTGAAATGGGCGTTGGTGCGCCTGGCAAGATCGCGGCTGCGCTGCCAGAGGTTATTGGCGCCGGCGCCGTCGAACGAGACCATCACCAGCTGTTTCGGCTTGCCAGCGGCATTGTCGGCGGCGTTGGCTGCGACGGGCGCGGCGAGAAGACAGAGGGCGAGGGGAAGGGCAAGCGAACGCATAAGGTACCTGAATCATGGCGAAGGGCAGCGGGCTTTGTGGCCGCAGAATAAGGCGAAGCTTTGAGCGGCTAGCTTTAAGTGTGGATTCCGCCCGAAAGGTCGCCCACGAGTGTTCCCGAGCGGATGTTTTCGGGGTTGCGCTTGCCGACTTTGCAAAACCGGCGACCACTTTTGCGCGACGGGAGTTAAGGGGGGCCTTACATCTCCGGGAAAATAGGCTAGAAGGCGCTTTTCCGCATGATGGGCCGGTTGGGCCGGAGACTTTGATGGCGCAGGACGACGACAGTTTTATTCGCGAAGTGAACGAGGAGCTTCGTTCCGATCAGTTCAGGGGTGCATGGCAGCGTTACGGCAGGATTGTGATCGCGGTCGCCGTGCTGATCGTCGTCGGTACGGCTGGCTATCGTGGCTATGAATACTGGAACACGCATAATTCTTCGCAATCGGGCGACCGTTTCCTGGCGGCCCTGAAGCTTGCTTCGGAAAACAAGAACGACGAGGCGCTGGCCGCCTTCGGCGCGCTCGAAAAGGACGGCAGCGGCGCCTATCCCGTGCTCGCCAAGCTGCGCGCCGGCTCGGTGCAGCAGTCCAAGGGCGACGCCACTGGGGCGATCGCCACCTTCTCGGCGGTCGGCAAGGATGCCAAGGCGCCACAGTCGATGCGCGACCTTGCCCGGATGCGTGCCGCCTGGCTGCTGATCGACAACGGCACCTATGAACAGGTGGCCGTCGAAGTGCAGACCATGGCCGTGCCTGCCAATCCGCTTGCCAATTCCGCCCGCGAGGCGCTTGGTCTTGCCGCTTACAAGGCCGGCAAGATCGCGCAGGCCAAGGAATGGTTCCAGCAGATCGCCAATGACGCCTCTGCGCCGCGCAATGTTGCCAACCGCGCGCAGATCATGCTCGACAACATCGCCTCTTCAGGCAAGGCGCCCTGACGGTTTTCGCCCAGGGCTTTAAGGATATAGAATGAGCTTCACCGTCGCCATCGTCGGACGCCCGAACGTCGGCAAGTCCACGCTTTTCAATCGCCTGGTTGGAAAGAAACTGGCGCTTGTCGACGACACGCCGGGCGTCACCCGTGACCGCCGTCCGGGCGACGCGAAGCTCATCGACCTCAAATTCACGATCATCGATACCGCCGGTCTCGAAGAGGCCGGGCCGGAAACGCTCGAAGGTCGGATGCGCGCCCAGACCGAGGCTGCGGTCGACGACGCCGACCTGACGCTGTTCGTGGTCGATGCCAAGTTCGGCCTGACGCCGCTCGACAAGACGTTCGGCGAGCTCCTGCGCCGCAGCGGCAAGCCGGTCGTGCTGGTCGCCAACAAGTCGGAAGCGCGCGGTTCCGACGCGGGTTTCTACGACGCCTATACGCTCGGCCTCGGCGAACCGGTGCCGATCTCGGCCGAACACGGCCAGGGCATGATCGACCTGCGCGACGCGATCGTCGAGGCGCTCGGCGAAGAACGGGCGTTTCCGGAGGCCGACGACGAGGCGGAGACCAATATCGACGTCCGCGATTCCGATTTTGCCGGTGACGCCGACGAAGAGGCCGAGCCGGAATACGACGAGACCAAGCCGCTGCGCGTCGCCATCATCGGCCGCCCGAATGCCGGCAAGTCGACGCTGATCAACCGTTTCCTGGGCGAGGACCGGCTGTTGACCGGCCCTGAAGCGGGCATTACACGCGATAGCATCTCGGTCGAATGGGAATGGCGCGACCGCACAATCAAGATGTTCGACACCGCCGGCATGCGCAAGAAGGCGCGCGTCCAGGAGAAGCTCGAAAAGCTGTCTGTTGCGGATGCGCTGCGCTCGATCCGGTTTGCCGAAACGGTGGTGATCGTTTTCGACGCGACCATTCCGTTCGAGAAGCAGGACCTGCAGCTCGTCGACCTGGTGCTGCGCGAAGGCCGGGCCGCGGTGCTTGCCTTCAACAAGTGGGACCTGGTCGAGGACACGCAGGCGGTACTCGCGGATCTGCGCGAAAAGACCGAGCGGCTGCTGCCGCAGGCGCGGGGCTTGCGTGCGGTGCCGATTTCCGGCCAGACGGGCTACGGGCTCGACAAGCTGATGCAGAGCATCATCGACACCGACAAGGTGTGGAACAAGCGCATCTCGACCGCCAGGCTCAACCGCTGGCTCGACGGCGTGCAGACCCAGCATCCGCCACCGGCCGTTTCCGGCCGTCGCCTGAAGCTGAAATACATGACCCAGGTCAAAGCCCGTCCGCCGGCCTTCATGGTGTCCTGCACCAGGCCCGACGCACTGCCGGAAAGCTATATCCGCTACCTGATCAACGGGTTGCGCGCCGATTTCGATATTCCGGGTGTACCGATCCGCATGCATTTCAAGGCGGGTGAAAACCCGTTCGAGGGACGCAAGAAGAAGCGGTGAGGGGTTTCTGGGTTTGTATCTGGCGTTTTTGGCTCTCCCGCGAGGCGGGAGGTCATCGCCTGTGAGGAACGGGGCAGGGCAGAGGGGGGTGTCGCGGCACACTCTTCTGCCGCTGTATTTGCCGAACCGTCGTCACCCCCCTCTGTCACTTTCGTGACATCTCCCCCTCAAGGGGGGAGATCATTGGGAGACTGCCGCACCTTCTCTTTTCCTCACGGGCGAATATCGTCGTATGCAGGGAGAGCGCGCCTTGCGAGGCGAGAGCGGATGGGGATTGGCGGTTATACCGCCGAAGGCCGTACGCCCCCGCGCGGCGCCGGCAGCTTCGGCCGCCCCTGCGCGATCAGCACGTTGTTCAAAAACTGTTTCGACGCCGCTTCCCAGGTGAACTTGCGGGCGAGCTGCCTTGCATTTTCGCGCGAGCAGCCGAGTGCGGCAAGGCAGGCCACGCGCAGATCTTCGTTGAGCGCCCCGGCGCCCGAGCCTTCCTCGATGATATCGATCGGGCCGGTGACCGGGTAGGCGGCGACCGGCACGCCGCTGGCCAACGCCTCAAGGATCGTGTTGCCGAACGTGTCGGTCTTCGACGGGAAGACGAAGACATCGGCCTGGGCATAGGCGCGGGCGAGATCCTCGCCGGTCTTCATGCCGGTGAACAGCACGTTCGGATACCGCTTTTGCAGGTCAGCGCGGGCCGGGCCGTCGCCGACCACGACCTTGGAGCCGGGCAGGTCGAGATCGAGGAAGGCCGGCAGGTTCTTTTCCACCGCGACGCGGCCGACGGTCATGAAGATCGGGCGCGGCAGGTCGAAGGGACGCTCGTCGAGATCCATCGGGTGGAACATCGTCTGGTCGATGCCGCGGCTCCAGCGCAGCAGGTTTTTGAGGCCGAGCTTGGCGAGTTCGCGCTCAAGGCTGGCGGTCGCCACCATGCAGCCATTGCCGGCATTGTGGAACCAGCGCACGAAGCCGTGCAGCCAGCGGACCGGGATGGGGAACCGCGCCGCCACATATTCCGGAAAACGGGTATGGTAGCTGGTCGAGAAGGGTATGTTGTTCTTCAGGCACCAGCGGCGTGCGAGCAGTCCGAGCGGACCTTCGGTGGCGATGTGAACGGCAGTCGGCATCGACGCCTGAATGGCGCTGGCGATCTGCCAGCAGGTGGCGACCGAAAGGCGGATTTCCGGATAGGTGGGGCAGGGAACGCTGGTAAAGTCCTGCGGCGTCACCATCGTCACGTCGACGCCCATCTGGGCGAGTTCCCGGTTGGTATTCTCGATCGAACGGACGACGCCGTTCACCTGAGGGTACCAGGCATCCGTCACGATGGTTATTCTTGTCATGGAAGGTCGAGCCCGGTTGCCGATCCGTCCACGACTCGCGCCAACGGACACGTTTTCAGCCCTCTATCGGAAAAGTTTGTTACAGGCTGATGAAGGCGCGCGGTGGGTTTTCCCGAACTCGACCGGATCCGGTGTCGTTCCGGATCGCCGGCTGACCTCTAAGCGAGGCAGCCGGCGCCGGGG
Source organism: Neorhizobium galegae bv. orientalis str. HAMBI 540 (assembly GCF_000731315.1). Classification (NCBI taxonomy): domain Bacteria; kingdom Pseudomonadati; phylum Pseudomonadota; class Alphaproteobacteria; order Hyphomicrobiales; family Rhizobiaceae; genus Neorhizobium; species Neorhizobium galegae. The sequence continues at coordinate 2,605,092 of NZ_HG938353.1, read as the reverse complement.
TGGTTAGTTGGCGGCGATGGTGAATTCCTGATCGAAAGTCGAGGTCTGGTCGCCGCTCATGTCGTGGATCGTGTAGGTTAGCGTGTATTTGCCTGCCGGCGCGCCCGTCAGCGTCAGGGTGAAATCCATCGAGAATTCCATGTTGGCGTTGTGGCTCTGGAGGACATTGGTGGAGAACGCCTTCTGGTCGAGCATGACCTCGCCGTTCGCAGCCTTGATCTTCAGGTCCGACACGAAGTTGAGTTCGTACATGTCGTGGGGAAGCTCTTTCCACCCAAATCCGATTGGTTCGACATAGGTGATGACCTTTTCACCCGGCTTGAAAATGCTGGACTGCTTTTCCTGGTAGATGCCGTAGCCGGTGGAGGGCGCGGTGACGAAAGTCACCAGCCGTTCCGTCAGGCCGAGCTTTCCCCATGCCTCGTAGGTCTTCGTTTCGGCCTTGGTCAGGGCGTCGATCGGAGCGGAGTGTGCAGCCGGGGACAGGGCCAGCACGGTCAGGAAGGCAAGAGCGATACGCATTTTCATTTCCTCGTTGGGAGCGATCGTTTCATCGCTGCCGACCCTTTCACATAATGACTGAAAATTGATTTATGACGCAATGCGGAAAGCCGACGGGCAACTGGCGCCGATCTCGGTCTCTATCGTCGGTGGTCGGCAGTCCGGTCCCTGTCGGTGTTTCACCCCGGCAGCAACGCCGGGCTGATCAGCGCGCCGTGGTGGCCGATGACGACGGACGCGACCGAGGCGCCGTAGGCGGCGGCCTGCGCCGGCGGGATGCCGCGGACGAGGCGGGAGAGGAAAGCGCCGTTAAAACTGTCGCCGGCGCTGGTGGTATCGACGAGTTGGGCCGCCTTGACCGAAGGGACATGGATGGATGCGGTGCCGGCAAAGCTGAGCGTCGCGCCATCCGCGCCGTTCTTGACCACGACGTTCTCGACGCCGAGCCGATGATAGTGGGCGATGGTGTCGGCCACCGTTGCGTCGCCGAAATGGGTTGTCTCGTCGTCGAAGCTCGGCAGGACCAGCGAGGCCGCGCGGGCGCCAGCCTCGATCGTCTGCAGCATATAGTCCCTGTTCGGCCAGAGGCGGGGGCGGATGTTGGGATCGAAGGCGACGGTCTTGCCGGAAGCCTTTGCGCGGCGCAGTTCCGACAGCAGCGTCTCGATCGCTTCGGGGCTAAGGATGCCCAGCGTGATGCCGGAGAAATAGAGGATGTCGGCAGCCTCGATGGCGCTGCGCAGATGGTCGGGATCGTCGGCGAGCTTTTTTGCGGCGGCGGTGTCGCGCCAGTAGCTGAAGGTGCGTTCGCCGTTCTTCAGCGTGATCAGGTAGAGGCCGGGCGTCTTGCCTTCGATGCGGCGGATGAAGCCGGTGCCGATGCCGGCATCCCTCATCATCGACAGCATTTCGGTCGACAGGGGATCGTCGCCGACCGCGGTGAAATAGTCCACCGACCATTCGGCCGGCAGGCAGGCGCGCGCATACCAGGCGGTGTTGAACGTATCGCCGGCAAAGCCCTTGCGCAGCAGGCCTTCGCCCGCCTGCGACAGCTCCACCATGCACTCGCCGATCGAAAGAAGCCGTCCGCCCAATTGCATCCCTCCCGCATTTTTAAACTCGCATAGGCCGAAGTTTCAGCCGTGGCAAGAGAGTGGTTCGGGAACTTCGCAGAGCCTTGCTTATGCGTTGTCTTTTGAACGGGGGGCACTAGGTTGGGCTGGAACATTTGAGGAAGGAGAGTCGGACGATGGCGACACAGGCGGTGAAGGCAGTCGATGCAAATTGGTGGCGCGGCGCGGTGATCTACCAGATCTATCCACGCTCCTTTCAGGACACGACCGGCGACGGGATCGGCGACATCAAGGGCATCACCGCACGCCTGCCGCATGTCGCCTCGCTCGGCGTCGACGCGATCTGGCTTTCGCCCTTCTTCACCTCGCCGATGGCCGACATGGGCTACGACGTCTCTGACTACTGCAATGTCGATCCGATGTTCGGCGCGCTTGCCGATTTCGACGAGATGATGGCGGAGGCCGAACGCCTGGGGCTGAAGGTGATCATCGACCAGGTGATTTCCCACACCTCCGACCGGCATCCGTGGTTCGTCGAAAGCCGATCGAGCCGCACCAATCCGAAGGCGGACTGGTATGTCTGGGCCGATCCGAAGCCGGACGGCACGGCGCCCACCAACTGGCTGTCGATCTTCGGCGGGCCGGGTTGGGAATGGGACGGGGTGCGCAAGCAATATTACATGCACAACTTCCTGATCGCCCAGCCGGACCTCAACTTCCACAATCCCGACGTCCAGAACGCCATGCTGGATACGGTGCGCTTCTGGCTCGATCGCGGCGTGCACGGGTTCCGGCTCGATACGGTCAACTACTATTTCCACGACAAGCAACTGCGCAACAACCCGCCGATGGTCTACGACACGGACGGCGCCGGCATGGAGACGGATACCAATCCCTATTCCATGCAGAATCACCTTTATGACAAGACGCAGCCGGAAAATATCGACTTCCTGAAGCGGCTGCGTGCACTGCTCGACAGTTACCAGGGGCGCGCGACGGTGGGCGAGGTGGGAGACGGGCCGCGTTCGCTCTCGACGCTGGCGCTCTACACGACGGGCAATGACAAGCTGCACATGTGCTACACCTTCGATTTCCTCGGCCCCGCCTTCGATGCGGCCTATATCCGCAAGGTGATGACGACGGTGGCGGACACGGTCAGCAACGGCTGGGTCTGCTGGGCGTTTTCCAACCATGACGTCATCCGCCACGTGACCCGCTTCGCCGAGTCTCCAGCCGAGCAGGACCGGGTCGCAAAACTGTCGATCACGCTGCTTTCGGTATTGCGCGGCTCGATCTGCCTCTATCAGGGCGAGGAACTGGGACTGACCGAAGCGGAACTCTCCTTCGAGGATCTGCGCGACCCCTATGGCATCCGCTTCTGGCCGGCCTTCAAGGGCCGCGACGGATGCCGCACGCCGATGGCCTGGGAGACAAGCGAGCCGCATGCGGGCTTCACCACCGGTTCGAAGACCTGGCTGCCGGTGCCGGGCGAACACGCGGCCCGAGCCGTCGACGCACAGGAGGCGCTTCCGGATTCGGTGCTGCACCATTACCGGGCGGCACTCGCCTTCCGCAAGGCGCATCCGCCGCTTGTTGACGGCGACATGACCTTCCTCGACACCAACCAGGACCTGCTCGCCTTCGTGCGCGAAAAGGGTGGCGAAAAACTGCTGTTCATCTTCAACCTGACCCGCGGGGCCCAGGATTTCACCCTGCCGAAACGGCTCGGCGAAATCCTGCCGGTCAACCTGCCGGGCTTCCTATCGCGGCTCGACAAGGGCGTGGTGAAGCTCGACGCCCTCGACGTGTTCTGCGCCCGGGTGTGAAGCTGCTTCAAGCCGGCGGCATGTTCTCGAATTTCGGCAGGGCCGGATCGAGGTGGTCCCACGCGTGGCCGGCGGCGTGCCAGGTCACGAATTGCGGCTTGTACCGGCTCGGATCGTCGAGGCTGCCGGCGCGGACGACGAAGTAGTCCGGCATGGCAGGGAACGTCATGTAGACCGGCGAACCGCAGGTGGGGCAGAAGGCCCGCCTTTTGACGGTTCCGCCATCGCCAGTCGCCTCCCAATGGGTCGCATTGCCCTCGACCTTGGCGGCAGCGCTTGGGAAGGTGAGGTGAGAGGCGTGGCCGGTGCCGCTTTCGCGCTGGCACTGGCGGCACTGGCAATCGACCATGACCGCCGGTTCGGCGGAGATTTCATAGCGAAGTGCGCCGCAGGCGCATCCGCCCGTAAAACGGGTGCTCATATCTTGTCTCCATGGGATGGCCCAGTCACGGGCGGTGGGCGTTGGCGAAACCTCCGCCCCGACTCTCCGGGGCGTCCCTGGACCATGGGGCGGAGGCGACAACGGTGCTTCAGGCCGGGATGCGGCGGTCGTATTCTTCCTTGAGGCGGCTCCAGCCTTCCCAGAACGGTTCAGGCTTGGCGCCGGTCGCCCGGGCGACCAGGATGTCGAGATGCATGTGCCAGCCGGCGCCGACCATGACCATGTTGCGGCGATCGGAAATCCGCCGATGCGTGACGGTGAGCAGGATTTCGCTGCCGGCCGGCTGAAGTTCAAAGCTGACCTCGCCGCGTGGCGGCCAGGAGAAGACGAGGCGATGCGGAGGCTCGAAGGCGATCACTTCGCTCTGAATGCTGTGTTCGGCGGGAAAGCCTTCCGGCCTGCCGTCGGCCGAGCCGGCCAGTTCGTCGTTGCGCCAGGTGAGTTCGAAGGAACTGCCCGCCTGTGCCGGTATGATGCCCGATGCGAGCCACTGGCGGCGAAGATCGCTGTCGGTGAGGTAGGCCCAGATTCTCTCGATGGGGCCTGGCAACCGGCGCTGGATGCTGAAGGCGAAAGGTTCGGCCACAGCGCCGTATTTGTTCAACGATGTCATGTCGCTCATTGGTCTTCTCCCGTTTCAGGTTCAGTTTCAGAGTTCTGTGGGGCAGAGGATTTCAACGGATTCTTCCGGATCTCGTCGCGGGCGCTCTTTTGAGCGTCCTCCTCCCTGAGAAGGCGTTCCAGGATATCGAGCCTGTTGGTCCAGAAGCGCTCATAGAAAGTGAGCCATTCATGGGCGGTCGCAAGCGGGCCGGGTTCGAGGCGGCAAAGATGGGTGCGGCCGTGAATTTCACGGCGGATTAGTCCGGCGCCTTCCAGCACCTTGATGTGTTTCGAGGCCGCCGCGAGCGACATGTCGTGCGGCTCGGCCAATTGGCTGACGGTGCGCTCGCCCTGCGCCAGCTCGCGGAGCATGCGGCGGCGCGTGCCGTCGCTGAGGGCGTGAAAGACCGTATCGATCGGATATGTGCTTAATTCAACCATGTGGTTGAATATGCGCGCATGCGATTTTATTGTCAACCGTTCGGTTGAATAATTTTCGAAACGAGGGAATCGAGCGGATCAGGCCTCGGCGTAACGGGAAGGTTCGCTGCGCAGCCTCGATATGTCCTGGATCGGCGGGGCGCCGAACAGGCGGCGGTATTCTCGGCTGAACTGCGAGGGGCTGTCGTAGCCGACCTGATGGGCGGCGGTGGCGGCATCCATGGCGTTGCCGAGGATGAGGCGGCGGGCCTCCTGCAGGCGCAGCTGCTTCTGATATTGCAGTGGGCTCATCGCCGTCACCTCGCGAAAATGCTGGTGCAGCGAGGACGTGCTCATGCGCGCTTCGACCGCGACCTGCTCGATCGAAAAGGGGGCGGAGAAGTTCTGGCGGATCCAGGAAATCGCCCGGTTGACCTGCTGCAGCCGGTTTTCAGGGGCGAGAATCTGGCGGATCATCTCGGCCTGATCGCCACGCAGCAGCCGGAACATCAGTTCCCGCTCGATCAGCGGCGCGAGATAGGCGATCTCGTCCGGGCGGTCGAGAAGCTGGGTGAGGCGGAGTGCGGCATCCAGGAATTCCGGGGTGGTATGGCTGAGGCCGATGCATTTTTTACGCATGGTCGGCGTGGCGAGCGCCGCCGGCATGTCCACCAGCATCTCGCTTAGCAGCTTCAGGTCGAGATCGAGGCGCAGGCAGAGATAGGGCTTGTCCTGCGTCGCCTCGATGACCTGGCCGGTGACGGGCATGTCGACCGAGACGACCAGATACTGGCCGGGACTGTAGCGAAAGATTTCGTCGGCCAGCATGACCTGTTTCGCCCCTTGCGCGATGATACACACCGCCGGCTGATGGATGGCATGCAGCGGCTCGGTCGGCTTCGACATGCGGATCACCGACAGGCGTGGGATCGCCGTGTCGAGCACGCCATCGTCATCGGTGTTTTGTGCAATCAGCCGGGCGATTTGGTCGAGTTTTTCCATCCTGGATCTCGTTCGAAGGTGGGAATGCCTTGAAGTGCGGCATTCCTGCGGTTTGGTGTGGACATCATATGGTGGCGTTGCCGGTCATTTCAAATGAGCTTCGGAGGATTGTGCAATCATGCCGGAGGACTGGTCTACCGCACATTCCCCACTTTCCACCATATTCGGCTCGTCCGATCGAACCAGCCCGGACGCAAATGGAGATGGTGATGAGCAATTTTCAGCACTTACTTGAAAGCCCCATCCATTGGGTCGCCGATTTTGCCGGCGGCTTCCTCAAACGCTCCCGCGGCACGCAAAGACGCCGCCGCGAACGGATACTCAGGAGGGAATATCTCAATGGCTGAACGGTTTTTTCGAGCCCACTCGGGTTTCCGAGCCCCGCTGGCGTTTGTCGCCGTTGCCGCGGCTTTCGCCTTCATCGCGACGTTTACGGCGCTTGCGCACGACATCAAGGAAGAGGAGAAAACCATGACCGAACATCCCTATGCCGGAATGTGGGTGACCGAGGACAACCACATCCGCCACGAACTGCTGCCGAACGGCCGTTATGTGGAAGCGCGCGGCACCCGCGAAAAGGCCTATGAGGGCCGCTACTGGGTGACCGGCGACCATATCGACTACAAGGACGACACCGGCTTCACCGCCGACGGCGATTTTCGCGACGGCGTGCTTTATCATGCGGGGATGGTGTTGAGGCGGAGGTGAGGGGAGGCGGCGCGCATCAAAGCGACCTTGTCTTTCCCGCACGGAATTCGGTCAAGGCATCCTCTGTGAGACGGTCGAATTCGCTTTCCGCATCGTCTTTCTCGATCTGGCGATCCCAGCGTTCAGCCTGAAATTCTTCGAACCAGAGCGAGAATGCTTCCAGCTCTTGTCGGTCCAGTTGGGCAACGGCTTTCTCGATCTGCTCCAGCTTGCTCATGGACGATCCTAACAGGATTTATGCGGCAGGACGTTTCACCGTCCTGTCGCCGCGCCCTTCCAGAAGGCCGGCGATGGAGATGTCTTCGTCGAGATCATCCCAGTGAATGCCACCCGGGCTCAGTTCGAATTTTTGGCGATCGGCCGGCTTCGCAAGAAGCAGACGAGGAAACCAGGCAAGCGGCACGCCCAATGTGCGGCCGTCGTTGAGCGAGACCCACATGGTGTCGTCGTCGAATTTCACCTCAGTTGCCAAAATGCTCATGCCATGCCCGCTTGATCAGAGAACGATTGTCGATGACGAGCCGGATAATAGCAGACAGGTCACGGCTGTTGAAGCCGTCGCTTTCCGCCACTCCTATGGTCGGCTCCAACCAGATCTTCGCATTTGCGCTACCGCCCCGGACGTGAATATGTACGGGCTCCCGCGGGTCGCCTTCATTGGAATAGAAATAGAATTTCAGGGCGCCAGAACGGAAGACGATGGGCATTGGGTCCTCTTTCAACCAATTTTCTTGAGGACAGAATAATTCGCCAATGGTTGTTACCACCAACGCGTGGCCTTCGAAGTCACCCAATCAGCGCAAACCTATCCACATCGACCATGCCCTTATCCGAAATCTTCAGGTGCGGAATGACGGGCAATGGCAGGAATGCGACCTGGAGGAAGGGTTCCTGGAGGGTGGTGCCGAGCGCGTAAGCGGTCTGGCGGAGGTGGTGGAGGGTGTCGCGGACGGTTTCGTAGGGTTCGAGGCTCATCAGGCCCGCGATCGGCAGGGCGATCTCGCCGGTGACTTTGCCGTCCTCGACCACCACGAAGCCACCGTGGATTTCGCCGAGGCGGTTGGCGGCCATCGCCATGTCGTCCTCGCTGACGCCGACGACGCAGATATTGTGGCTGTCATGCCCGACGGTCGAGGCGATCGCCCCTTTCTTCAATCCGAAACCCTGAACGAAACCATTGGCATGGTTGCCGTTCTTGCCATGCCGCTCGATGACCGCGACCTTGATGATATCGCGGTCGAGATCGATGCCGGTCTGGTTGCCCGCCGATGGCAGGCGGTAGCGGCGATGTTCGGTGATGATCTTGCCTGGCATCACGCCGATGACAGGCGTCTCGCCTTCGCTCACCGGAACGCCGAAATGCATCGCCTGGACGGGACGCGCCTTGACGCTGTCGAGGCCGACTGGGGCGACGGGTCTGCGGGTGGCAAAAAGTTCGTCCGTAACCTTGCGCCCGGCGGAAAAGACGATCTCGGCCTTGCAGTTTTCGAGGCTGTCGACGACGACGAGATCGGCTCGCCAGCCGGGTGCGACAAGGCCCCGGTCGCGCAAGCCGAACGCTTTGGCCGCAGAAATCGAGGCCGCGCGGTAGACGGCGAGTGGTTCGACGCCATGGGCGATCGCGGTTCGGATCATGTAGTCGAGATGGCCCTGTTCGGCGATGTCGAGCGGATTGCGGTCGTCGGTGCAGAGCGCCAGGTAGGGTGACAGGCGCTCGGTGAGGAGTGGCATCAGGGCGTGCAGGTCCTTCGAGACCGAGCCTTCGCGCACCAGGATGTGCATGCCCTTGCGGATCTTTTCGAGCGCCTCCTCGGCGGTGGTACATTCGTGCTCGGTGCGGATGCCGGCGGAGAGGTAGCCATTCAGGTCGTTGCCCCGCAGCAACGGGGCGTGGCCGTCGATGTGGTCGCCGTAGAAGGCGTCGAGCTTGGCGAGGCACATCGGGTCCTTGTAGATGACGCCCGGGAAATTCATGAATTCGGCAAGGCCGATGACCTTCGGGTGGTCGCGGAAGGGCAGCAGCTTTTCGATCGGCAGGTCGGCGCCGGCCGTCTCCAGGTGGGTCGCCGGCACGCAGGAAGAGAGCTGGACGCGGATGTCCATGATCGTTTCCAGCGAGGAATCCAGGAAGAATTGTATGCCCTCGGTGCCGAGCACGTTGGCGATCTCGTGCGGATCGCAGATCGCGGTGGTGACGCCGTAGGGCAGGACGCAGCGGTCGAACTCGTGCGGGGTTACCAGCGACGATTCGATGTGGAGATGCGTGTCGATGAAGCCTGGGACGACGATCTTGCCGGAAACGTCGATTTCAATCTTGCCGGTATAGTCGCCGCAGGTGCCGACGATACGGTCACCGCAGATGGCGATGTCGGAGGCGACGAGCTCGCCGGTGACGAGATCGAAGAACTTTCCGCCTTTCAGCACGATATCGGCAGGCTCGCGGCCGGTGCCCTGGTCGATGAGGCTTTCGAGACGGGTGGTCATGGCAGGCTCCTCGCGCTGAATCGGTCGCCTAACCTAACCGTTCAACGGGGAAACGGGGAGAGGCGATCGATGCAGGCGAGACGTCATGCGATGTCCGTGCGGACATTGCCGCCGCAAAGGATGGTGGCGACTGTTCGGCCTTTGAGGTTCGTGCCGTTTTCCAGCAGACCTGCAATGCCGGCGGCGCCGGCTTCCTCGACGACGAGGCCGTAATGGATGCGGCAGAAATCTCGCGCCGCGCGGATTGCCGCTTCGCTGGCTTCCCAGACGTCGTCGACGGTCGTCCTCATGCAGTCCAATGCGTAAGGAACGCATTCCCGAACCGCGATGCCATCGGCGGCGGTTGCTGTGGTTTTCGTGGAGATGAGCCGGCCGGTTTCATGAGAGTGTTTCATGGCGGGCGCATTGGCGGCGACCACACCGATGACCTTGCAGTTCGGTGCCTTGGCACGCATCCAGGCGCCGATCCCGGTCAGCAGCGCGCCGTTGCCGAGCGGCACGAGGATGGCGTCGAGTTCGACGGTTTGGCGGGAGAGGCGCTCGGTGATTTCGAGCGCGATCGTGCCAGCGCCCTCGGCGATCGTCCGCAAAGCGCCGTCTTCAACAAAGGGGCAGCCATTCGCTTCGGCATAGGCACGCGCGGCGGCCTTGGCGGCGTCGAAATCGCTGCCTTCCAGCCGCACGTCGGCGCCGAGGCGGCGCATCGCCTCGATCTTGCCGGGATTGGCGGTGGTGGCGGAAAAGATCACCACCCTGCGTCCGTGCGCCCGACCGGCATAGGCGAGCCCCTGGCCGAAATTGCCGGCGGAGGCGGAGACGACGGGGTGGTCGCCGGCCGGTTCGTTCTGCATCCACCAGTCGGTGCCGCGTCCCTTGAAGGAACGGATCGGATTGAGCGTCTCCACCTTCGCAAGGAGGCGAAGGCCGAGGGCCGTATTGGCCGTCTGTTGCTCGATCAGCGGGCTGTTGGTGAAGACGGGATCGATGCTTTTCGAAGCAGCGAGAATACCATCGGCGGAGGGGTGTGGCTGGTTCTGTGTCATGGCGTTAAGATGCCAACGAAAAGCCGGTAGGATTCCTGAAATTGTGCTCATGACCAGGAATATTTCCCGGAGTTTGTTTTGAAGCCGGGAAATCCTCTCAATGGCATTGACGAAAGCCGATCGTGAAATCCTCAAGCTGATGCAGCAGGATGCGACCATCACCTTGAACGAGCTTGCCGAGCGTGTGGGCCTCTCGCCGTCCTCGGCACAGCGGCGGCTGCAGAAGCTTCGGGAGGACAGGGTGATCCTGCGGGACGTTTCGATCGTCGATCCGAAAAAGGTCGGCACGGCCGTTTCCATGCTGGTCGAGGTGGAGCTGGAGCGCGACCGGCCGGAGCTCATGCCGCCTTTCCTGAGGTGGCTGGCGGATACGCCGGAGGTGCAGGAGGCCTGGGGGACGTCGGGCCGTGGCGATTTCACGCTGGTGATCCTCGTCCAGTCCGTCGAGCATTTCGATGTGCTGGCGGACCGGATGATGGAGATGAACCCGAATATCCGCAAATTCACGACGAGCGTCGTGCTGAAGACGTTGAAGCGGACGCTGGCGGTGCATGTCGAATGAGCCCAGCCGGCGTCCGCGAACGAGGCTCAAAACATACGGGCGCCCGAAGGCGCCCGCGGATCATGCGATTTGAATGATGTCACTCGGCGGCGACGATCTTGCCGTCTTCCCATTTGAACAAGGAAAAACTCTGCGAGGTGAGGTCGCCCGTCTTGCCATAGGTGAGCTTGCCGATGGCGGTGGCGATCGGTTCGCCGGACTTGAGGGCAGCGGCCACCGCTTCCGTATCCTCGGCGCTCTTTGCCTTTTCGATGCCGGCCTTGATCACTTCGACGGCGGCATAGGCGTTCAGCGTGAAGGCTTCGGCGGGGATCTTGCGGGCGGCGAGCGCTTCGGCGGCAGCCTTGGAATCCGGGCTCTTGGTCGCGTTGGAGGCGTTGGTGAACACCGTGCCGGCCGCGGCCTTGGTGCCGATGTTCCAGAACTCGCTGTTCGACAGGCCGTCACCGCCGACGATCGTCGCCTTGACGCCGAGATCGGCGAGCTGGCGGGCGAGCAGGCCGCCTTCCGGATGGTAACCGCCGAAATAGATCACATCGACATTCTGCGATTTCAGGCGGGTCGTCAGCGCGCTGAAATCCTTGTCGCCCGGAGTGACCGCGTCGTCGAGCACTTCCTTGACGCCGCCGGCGTTCAGCGCTGCCTTGAAGGCGTCGGCGAGGCCTTTACCATAGGCGCCCTTGTCGTTGATGATCGCGACCTTCTTGTCCTTGAAGGTCTTCAGGACGTAGTTGGCGGCGACCACGGCCTGCTGGTCGTCGCGGCCGCAGGTGCGGAACACGTTGGTGAGGCCGCGCGTGGTGAGAGCCGGTGTGGTCGCGGTCGGGGTGACCATCAGCACGCCGTTTTCGGCAAGCGCATCGGAAGCCGGCATGGCGACGCCTGACGTCACGGGGCCGACCACGAAGCGGATGCCTTCGCCGACCAGCTGGTTGGCGGCCGAAACCCCCTGTTTAGGTTCTGCGGCGTCGTCGGCCGCCTTCAGGACGACCTTTTCGCCGAGAATGCCGCCCTTCTTGTTGATTTCCGCAACGGCGGTCTCGGCGCCGTTCTTGACCTGATCGCCATAGGCCGCGACGGGGCCGGTGAGCGGGGCGATCAGGCCGATGACGATCTCGGCCTGGGCAAGCGGAGCGAAAGTCAGGGAGGCGAGTGCTGTTGCCCCCAGAAGCATCTTGAGGTTCATCTTGGTCTCCTTGGATGGGGGCTTCAACCCCGCGGTGAACGCCGCACCCCTACCTTCCGTCTTCGATATCGCGCCGGGCGCGGTCGTGCCAAGGACGGAAAGCGATGCGGTCGATACCGTGCCGAGCCATTTTTGGCTTTCGGCGGTCGGCAGCCAATTCTGTATGAATTTCGCCGGGATTCCGCAAGAAGATAACAAAACGGGATGGATTTTTGTGATTTTCACCAAGGAATGCGCGAAAATTCCGGATCTCGCCCAGATTCAGCGACGTTTGCGAAACTAGGCCTTGCGCTCCAGAGCGCCGAGGAAGGTACGGACCTGACGGTTGAAAGCCTGGAATTCCTTCGGCGGCATGCCGGACCGTTCGATCAACGTTTCGCCGAGGCATGTGCTCTTCGCGATCAGGATGCGGCCGGCGCCGGTCAACCAGACATGCACCTGGCGCTCGTCGGTCTTGCTGCGGCGGCGCTCCAGCAGTCCGGCCTGTTCGAGCCGCTTTACGGGCGGGGTGATGGTGCTCGATTCCAGGCCCAGCCTTTCCGCGATCGTGCCGATCGTCGAGCCATCCTGTTCGCCGAGCACGCTCATGACGAGGTATTGCGGATAGGTGATGCCCATATCGTCGAGCATTGGCTTATAGACGCGATTGATGGCGATATGGGCCGAATAGAGCGAGAAGCAGAGCTGCTCGTGGAGCGGCGGAAGAGGGGAGGCGGGCATGCTTGCTCCGGTGCTGTTCCAGGTTCTTCGCGACGTATAGCATAATTTTGATATCGCGATAAATATTTTTGTAGACAGGATCGGAGAATGCCGCTACCCATCTGTTTATCGCGATAACAAATATCGAGGTATGGAGATCGCGATAATCCGAAGGGTGCGGTTCAAAGGAACGACACGCAACGGTACTATGAATGTCTGGTCGGCCATTTTTTTCCGCCGCGCCCGCCATTCATGTCGCAGTCATTGAAAAATCAGTTTCGAAAGGACACGAGAACCATGACCAGCAATTTCATCACCACCAAGGACGGCACGCAGATATTCTACAAGGACTGGGGTTCGAAGGACGCCCAGCCGGTTGTTTTCCATCACGGCTGGCCGCTCTCGGCCGACGATTGGGACGCCCAGATGCTGTTTTTCCTGCACCAGGGTTTTCGCGTCGTCGCCCATGACCGACGCGGCCATGGCCGTTCGAGCCAGACCGAGACCGGCAATGAAATGGACACTTATGCTGCCGATGTCGCCGAGCTTGCGGCCCATCTCGACCTGAAAAATGCCATCCACGTCGGCCATTCGACCGGCGGCGGCGAGGTCGCACGCTACGTCGCGCAATATGGCGGCGGTGGCCGGGTGGCAAAGGCGGTGCTGATGGGCGCCGTGCCGCCGATCATGCTGAAGACGGAAAATAATCCGGGCGGCCTGCCTCTCGAAGTCTTCGACGGTTTTCGCGCAGCGCTTGCTGCCAATCGTGCTCAGTTCTTCCGTGACGTACCAGCCGGCCCGTTCTACGGCTTCAATCGGGAAGGCGCGACCGTTTCGGAAGGGGTCATCGCCAATTGGTGGCGGCAGGGCATGATGGGCGGCACCAAGGCCCATTATGATTGCATCAAGGCTTTTTCGGAAACCGACTTCACCGAAGACCTGAAGGCGATCGACGTGCCGGTTCTCGTCATGCATGGCGACGACGATCAGATCGTCCCGATCGCCGACTCGGCCCTGCTTGCGGCCAAGCTTCTCAAGAACGGTACGCTGAAGGTCTATGAAGGTTTTCCGCACGGCATGGCGACCACGCATGCGGACGTGATCAATGCGGATCTTCTGGCTTTCTTCAAGGGCTGAGGTTTTAGGGGTAGTGCTCAAACGTGAAAAGAGGCGACCGTTAAAGCCGCCTTTTTGAAAGGCCGTTCGCTCGGCGATGCCCCTCATCCGGCTACCGCCACCTTCTCCCCGTTCTGACGGGGAGAAGGGATATGCCGCACCGGTCTGCCCCAATCGCAGCGGCCTAAAACGGGCACGTCCCCTCGCCCCGCGCGCGGGGAGAGGGTTAGGGTGAGGGGCAGATTCCGTCCTCTTCGACCTCGCCTCAGATATTGCTCGTCAAGATCTCGCGCAGCTTCCCGAATATCTCGTCGATATGGTGCTTTTCGACGATCAGCGGCGGGGACATGGCGATGGTGTCGCCGGTGGTGCGGATCAGCAGGCCGTTTTCGTAGGCCTTCAGGAAGGCGGTGAAGGCGCGTTTGGTGGGTTCGCCGGCGATCGGATCGAGTTCGATCGCGCCGATCAGGCCGAGGTTTCTGATGTCGATGACATTCGGCAGGTCTTTGAGCGAATGCAGGCCCGCTTCCCAATAGGGGGCGATGTCGCGGGCGCGGTCGAAAAGGCCTTCTTCCTTGTAGGTTTCGAGCGTCGCGAGAGCGGCAGCCGAGGCGATCGGGTTGCCGGAATAGGTATAGCCGTGCATGAACTCGATCATGTGCTCCGGGCCGGTCATGAACGCGTCGTGGATCTCGGAGGTGACGAAGACGGCACCCATCGGGATCACGCCGTTGGTGAGGCCCTTGGCGGTGGTGATGATGTCCGGCTTGACGTCGAAATACTGGGCCGCGAACGGCGCGCCGAGGCGGCCGAAACCGGTGATGACTTCGTCGAAGATCAGAAGGATGCCGTGCTTGGTGCAGATCTCGCGCAGCTTCTGCAGATAACCCTTCGGCGGGATCAGCACGCCGGTGGAGCCGGCGACAGGCTCGACGATGACGGCGGCGACGGTCGAGGCGTCATGTAGCGTGACGATGCGCTCCAGCTCAGTCGCAAGGTCGCCGCCATGTTCCGGCTCACCCTTGGTGAAGGCGTTCTTGCCCGGCAGGTGGGTGTGCGGCATGTGGTCGACGCCGGTCAGAAGCGTGCCGAACATCTTTCGGTTGGAGACGATGCCGCCGACCGAGATGCCGCCGAAATTGACGCCGTGATAACCGCGCTCGCGGCCGATCAGGCGGAAGCGCGAGCCGTTGCCCTTCACGCGGTGGTAGGCGAGCGCCACCTTCAGCGCCGTCTCGACCGATTCCGAGCCGGAATTGGTGTAGAGAACGTGGTTCATGCCTTCTGGCGCGATATCGACCAGACGATTGGCGAGTTCGAAAGCCTTGGGGTGGCCCAGCTGGAAGGCGGGCGCATAATCCAGCTCGCCGGCCTGTTCGCGGATCGCCTCGGTGATCTTCGGGCGGCAGTGGCCGGCATTGACGCACCAGAGGCCGGCGGTGGCATCGAGCACCTGGCGGCCGTCATGGGTCGTGTAATGCATATCCTTGGCAGCGACGAAAAGGCGGGGTTCCTGCTTGAACTGGCGGTTTGCCGTAAACGGCATCCAGAACGCCCGCAGGTCGTTGGGCGTGGTATTCAGGCGGTTGGACATGACATTCTCCATGGCCATTCGGTTTCTTCGGGTGGCCATTTCCCGGTCGGCGTCATTGCACCAAGTTTTGACTGCATGGTCAAATTATCAGGGGGATCGGAGGCGTCAACCGCCTTTGGGCAAAGGGCCGCTGCGAATTCCTGCGTTGAAGCGAAATCGATTCGGGCTGGCGTTGCTGGGTGGGGCGATCGGTACGGATTTCGATAAAGGCTCAAGATTTCAACGCGATTTCCACCGGTCGTGAAATTTGATTGCGTCTCTCTGGTCTTTTGGAGAAAGCTGCCAATATCGCGTGAAACTTCTATTCCGAGACCCTCATTGGCCGATCCCGATCCGAACGAACAAATCCATCTTGAGCGGCTGGAAGCGCTCGATGCCTATAATATCATGGACACCGAGCCGGAGCCGGAGTTCGACGATATCGTGCTTGTCGCTTCCACGCTCTGCGGCACGCCCGTGGCGCTCGTCAGCCTGGTCGAGAAAGACCGGCAGTGGTTCAAGGCGCGCATCGGTTTCGAGGCGTGCGAGACGCCGATCGGGCAGTCGGTCTGCGCCCATGCGCTCGGCAGTTCCGACGTGCTCGTCATCCCAGACCTGCAGCTCGATCAGCGCACCCGCACGAATACGCTCGTCACCGGGGAGCCGCATATCCGCTTCTACGCCGGCGCACCGCTGATCACGCCAGACGAGGTGATAATCGGCACGCTCTGCGTCATCGATGTCGAGCCGCGGCCGCAGGGCCTGGAGGAGGGGCAGAAGGCGGCGCTGCAGGCTCTTGCCCGGCAGGTTATCGCGCTCCTCGAAATGCGGCGCATCTCGCAGCGCAAGGACGACCTGTTCCGGCGTCAGAAGTCGATCAGCGCCAATATTCGCTCCAGCGTCAACGCGAGCCTGGCGGCGCAGGAGGCTGGAAGGGTCGGGACATTCGAAATTGACATCGGGACCTCAATGATGCGGGTGTCGCGGGAGTTCTGCCGCATTTTTCACCTGCCTATCGCCGATACCTATCCTACCCGAGTGGTCGAGGAGATGGTCCTGCCGCAGGACAAGGATCTGCAGTCCAACGATGCGACCAGACGGAAGGGGAGTGCCCCGCTCGACGTCGAATATCGCATTCGCGTGCCGGGCTATGGCGTGCGCTGGATCGCCCGCAATGCCAGCTTTCGCCATGATGAGAGAGGCCGCCCGATCAATATGATCGGCACCGTCAGGGATGTGACCGCCGCCAAGCGGGAGGCTGCCCGCGTGCAGGCCCTGCTCGATCTCGGCGATCGGCTGCGCGACCTCAGCGACATGGAATCGATGGCGATCGCCGCGGGCGACCTGATGGCCAGGGCACTCGACGCGACGCGCGCCGGTTTTGGCATCGTCAACGCGGCGGACGAGACGGTGTCGGTGCCGCCCGAATGGTGCGCGCCGGGCGTGAAGAGCCTTGCGGGACTGCACCATTTCCGAGATTACGGGTCGTTCGTCGACGACCTGAAGCGCGGAGAAACCGTTGTCGTCGCCGACGTCGCTACCGATCCGCGCACCCGCGACCACGCCGAAAGGCTTCTGTCGCTTGGCATCCGCGTGCTCGTCAACGTGCCGATCTTCGAGCTCGGGCGCTTCAAGCTCGTCGCCTTCATCCATCACGACCAGCCTTATCCATGGATCGACGAGGAGATTTCCTTCGTCCGCAGCTTCGGCAATCGCATCCAGATCGCGATGTCGCGGGTTCAGGCCGAGTTGGAGCAGCAGATGCTCAGCAGGGAAATGAGCCATCGGCTGAAGAACACCCTGTCGATGGTGCAGGCGATCGCGACACAGACGCTCCGGCCGGTGACCGAGCGCGACCATGTGGAGGCTTTCGAAAAGCGGCTGCATGCGCTGAGCACCGCCCATGACATCCTGTTCGAGCAGAACTGGACGAGCGCCTCGGTCTATGCCGTCGTCGACCGGACGATGAACGGGATCGGCATGCGGGACCGGATCGACGCGCAGGGTCCGAACGTTCGGTTCGGGCCAAAGGGCTCGCTTTCGCTTTCCCTGCTGCTGCACGAATTGACGACCAATGCGGTGAAATACGGCGCGCTCTCCAACGATACGGGGAGGGTTGCAATCGACTGGCGCATCGAAGGCACGGGAGACAGCGCGATCTTCTATCTCTCCTGGCGGGAAACCGGCGGGCCGCCCCCACGCCAGCCGGAGCGCAAAGGTTTCGGCTCAAAACTTATTCGCATGGGATTGATCGGAACCGGCGGTGTTCTTGTTAGTTATGATCATCCGGGGTTCAGCGCTGAGATGACAGCTGTGCTCCTTCAGCTAGCACAGGCAGACTGACCGGATGGGACGATCCGCACCGCCAAAAAAACAGGCTGTCCTCGTCGTCGAGGACGAGCCCATCCTGCGCATGATGGCAATCGACCTCGTGGAGGATGCAGGATTCGAGGCGGTCGAGGCAGCCGACGCCGATGAGGCGGTGACGATCCTGGAAACGCGCACGGATATCCGGATCGTTTTTACCGATATCGACATGCCTGGCAGCATGAACGGCATGAAGCTGGCGGCTGCCGTGCGCGACCGCTGGCCACCGATCGAGATCATCATCGTTTCGGGACAGGTCCGCTTGAGCGAGGAAGACTTGCCCGATCGCAGCGTGTTCTTTTCCAAACCCTATGATTGGCAGAAGGTGACCGCGACGCTGCGTCGCATGGCCTCGCATTAGGCGCGGTCGCACGAATCCGGAGCGTCATATCCGGTCGGCAGGCGGTCATGGAAATGCCCCATCCCCGGCGTCACGCCGGAGGCTGGGGCAGGTCAGCGTGACCTCATGTCAGCGCTGTCATTCCTACGCGGCTGCGGATTTCTTCTGCACCGGAGCACAGTAGATTTCTTCCAGCGTTTCAAGGACCTTGAGAACCGACTCGGACGAGCTGGAGTAATAAATGGTCTGCGCATCGCGGCGGGTCTTCACCAGCTTCTGAGCCCGCAGTTTGGAGAGGTGCTGAGACAGCGCAGATTGGCTGAGGCCAACTTGCGACGCGAGCGCACCCACGGCGACTTCGCCCTTCACCAAGCAGCAAAGGATCATCAACCGTTTCGGGTTGGCCATGGCCGACAGCAGGCCTGCGGCCGCGTTGGAATGCTCAGATAGTGCCATCGTATCCATACGTTTTAAATTCCCCTCGTATTCCAAAGCGGCCCCCGGCTTCAAAATCCGGCCCATCGTCCTATGGGTGAAAATTAGCAAGGAGCAAAAGGGATTGTATATCCCTAAATTTCAGGTAACCAGTTATCGTATTTTAGTGATCTCAAAAACATAATCAAGAACGGCTTCGGGAGTCTTTGCAAGAACTTCGAATTCGTGCCTGAGTTGAAAATCCCCCGCAATAAGGTCGATTCCCGCTCGATCGACGCCTCCGAAGCGCCAGAGTTTCCCGTTTTCCGTGCCGATATGGGCAGCAAATTTCTGAGCCTGCTCGGTCATATTTTTTACATTTTCCTGGAGGTCCAGCCACTCCGCCGTGATTCCCGGCTCGGGAATCACAAGGTCAGATCCTGTCAGCATGTATGCACGGCCGAATCCTCCATTCAGGGATGCTGCCTGTGGAGTGATTCGGAAAAAGCGAAAATCACCGAAATCTGCATACAATGCAGCCTTGGGATGACGATCCAGAAAACGCCGGCGTATGCGTGCATGTTCGGGCGTGTCGCGGGCGACGCCCTCGGCGAGACATTGAACGGTGATCCGCGGATGGGCGAGCGGATCGCCCTTGCCGGGCTCGCCGGCCAAAAGCGAGCAGCGCGGGTCGGCGATGAGGCCTTTCGTATGGCCGGAGAGGCCGGACACGAGAATGACCGGCACGCCGTCGACGTCGGTGCCAGTGAGGGCCCGGCTGGCGAAGGGAAAACCGGTTTCCGGATCGAGGACCGCCAGCGCCATGTGACGCGCTCCACGGACCAACGTGCGGGCAAGCCGGCGGGCCTCGTCGTCGGTGTCACGCAGCACCTGCGGCCTGTCGGTCTTCCCGGTCTGCTGTTCGTCCGCCAACGCTTCCCTCTCCTTGTTCAGTTGCCGGGAAAGCGACCCGGCTCAGCCGTCGGCATACCATTCGGCGGCACTAAACGAAAGGTGATTTTGCGGCTCAGCTTATCAGCTGTCGCGTCGGCGATGACGGGTCAGGCCGGCAATCACGTCATCGGACGAAATGGTGCCGACGATCACGCCGTTGTCGACCACCCCGATGGCGCCCGGCTGACGCGACAGCGCATCGAGGATATCGACGAGCGGCGTTGTCGATAGCGCGGTGCCAGCGACAGTCGTGGTGCCCGCCGTGGTGCTTACGCCGGCCCGCATCACGTCGCCGGCGGTCAGCATGCTGATCGGGTTGAGGTGCTGCACGAAATCGGCGACATACTGGTCGGCCGGCGCCCGGACGATCTCCTGCGGCGTGCCGCATTGGATGATGTGCCCGCCCTCCATGATGGCGATGCGATTGCCGATCCGGAAGGCTTCGTCGAGATCGTGGCTGACGAAGAGGATAGTCTTCTTCAGCCGGCGCTGGAATTCGAGAAGCTCGTCCTGCAGGCGGGTGCGGATTAGCGGATCGAGCGCTGAGAAGGGCTCGTCCATGAGCAGGATCGGCGCACCGGTCGCAAAGGCGCGAGCAAGGCCGACGCGCTGCTGCATGCCGCCGGACAGTTCGCCGACTTTGCGGCCGGCCCATTTCGTCAGGTTGACCAGTTCAAGCTGCTCGTTGACCCGCTTGGCACGCTCGGCATCCGCAACGCCGGCAAGTTCCAGCCCAAAGCCGACATTTTCCGCGACCGTGCGCCAGGGGAGAAGGCCGAACTGCTGGAAGACCATCGAGACCGTGTGCATGCGCAGATCCCGCAGAACCTTGGGGTTCGACTTGTAGGGATCGACCGGGCCCGAGGATGTGGCGACGCTGACATTGCCGCGCACGACCGGGGCCAGCCCGTTGACAGCGCGCAGCAGCGTCGACTTGCCCGAGCCGGACAGGCCCATCAGGACGAGGATTTCGCCCTCGTGGATGGTGAGCGACGCATTGGCGACGCCCAGGACGATGCCGGTCGCGGCACTGATCTCGTCGCGGGTCTTGCCCTGGTCGACCATCGCCAGCGCCCGTTCCGGCTTGTCGCCGAAGACGATGTCGACATTGTCGAAAACGACGCAATCGGTTTTCTGGGTTGTCATTGGCCGTCTCCCGTCGATGTGCGGAACATGCGGTCGAGAATGATCGCCAGGATGACGATGCACAGGCCTGAATCGAAGCCGCGGGCGACGTTGACGGTATTCAGTGCCCGCAGCACCGGCACGCCGAGGCCGTTGGCGCCGACCAGCGCGGCGATGACGACCATGGAGAGCGACAGCATGATCGTCTGAGTGAGGCCGGCCATGATCTGCGGCATCGCGTAGGGCAGTTCCACCTTGCGCAGGATCTGCGACGGAGTGGCGCCGAAGGCGACCGCCGCTTCCCGAAGCGAGCTCGGGGTCGAGACGATACCGAGGCGGGTGAGGCGGATAGGCGCCGGGATCGCGAAGATGACGGTGGCGATCAGGCCCGGAACCATACCGAGGCCAAAGAGGATCAGCGCCGGGATCAGGTAGACGAAGCTCGGCAGCGTCTGCATCAGGTCGAGGACCGGCCGCATGGCTTCGTAGAACCATTGGCGCCGGGCAGCGGCAATGCCGAGCGGCACGCCGACCACCATGCTGACGGCGGTCGATGCGAGCACCAGAGCCAGCGTTTCGGTCGTCTCTTTCCAGTAGCCCTGGTTGAAGATCAGGAGCAGGCCGAAGAAGGTGAAGGCTGCGAGCACGAGGGAACGGCGCAGCCACCAGGAAAGCCCGGTCATGGCGGCCATGACGAACAGCGGATGCGGTGTCGCAAGACACCACAAAAGCCCGTCGATCACGGCCAGGAGAACGGAAGAAAGCCAGTCGAAAAACCAGTCGGCATTCGCCGTCAACCAGTCAACGACCGCCTTCGCCCAGGAACCTATAGGTATTCGATGGTCTGCGATCCAATCCACGAGAAAACTGCCGTCCATAAGGAGAGAAAGGGCGGGCTCCGGGGCAGGCGGTGCGCCGCCCCGGAAACATTTTCGGGACTGTTAGAGGCCGAGCGCCTTCTTGACAGCGGCAAGGCCATCCTTGCCGTCATAGGTGGTGACGCCGGCAACCCACGGCTCGATGACCTTCGGATTGGCTTTCAGCCAAGTCTTGGCCGCGGCGTTGGCATCCTCGCTGTCGTTGAGGATCTTGCCCATGATGGTGTTTTCCATGTCGAGCGAGAACTTCACGTTCTTGAGCAGCTTGCCGAGATTCGGGCATTGGGCGACAAAACCGCCGCGCGCCACGGTATAGACCGTCGCGCCGCCGTAGTTCGGACCGAAGACGGTGGCGTCACCGCCGGCGAGATAGGTGATCTCATGGGCGACGTTCATCGGATGCGGCGCCCAGGCGAGGAAGACGACCGGCTTGCTGTCCTTGTCGGCGCGGGTGACCTGGGTCAGCATGCCCTGCTCGGAGGATTCGACGACTTGGAAACCCTTGAGGCCGAATGTGTTGGCATCGATCAGCGAAACGATCATGCCGTTGCCTTCGTTGCCCGGCTCGATGCCGTAGATCTTGCCGTCCAGTTCTTTCTTGTGGGTGGCGATATCCTTGAAGTCCTTGATGCCGAGCTTGGCGCCGGCGGCATTGGTGCCAAGCGTGTACTTGGCGCCTTCAAGATTGACGGCGACGCTCTCGATCGACTTGTCGTCGAGATAAGGCTGCAGCGCGTCCTTCTGCGCCGGCATCCAGTTGCCGAGGAAGAGGTCAATATCCTTGTTCTTCATCGAAGAATAGGTGACCGGGACGCCGAGGGTCTTGACGTCGGCCTTGTAGCCGAGCGCCTCGAGGACCTGGATGAAGGATGCGTTGGTCGAGGCGAGGTCGGTCCAGCCCACATCCGAGATTCGGACGGTCTTGCAGGCTTCCGGTTCGGCGGCAGATGCCGTGCCGACGATCGCGAGGATCGATGCGGCAGCGACGAGCGTGGTCTTCAGTGAGGTAGTCATGCGCATGGGCTGCTCCCGTTTTTTTGGTTCCCGCCATTATCAATATATGCTGCGACGAGGCAAGCGCGCGCATTCGCGGCGGACAATGGGGTGCATTTGCGACATTTGTGACTTTCTCGCCCAGCGTTGCGCAGTCTACAGTTTCCTGTGGTTTTCGGCAAAACCCGCTTTTTTCGAATCCCGATCGCGATCAGAAGGCAGATATGGCCAAGCTTTATTTCCACTACGCGACCATGAACGCCGGCAAGTCGACCATGCTGCTGCAGGCTTCCTATAACTACCGAGAGCGCGGCATGCGCACGGCGATCTTCACGGCGTCGCTGGACGATCGCGCCGGCCGGGGCCGAGTGGCCTCGCGGATCGGGCTCTCCTCCGACGCCATTCCCTTCGAGCCGTCCGACGATCTCTTTATGGGCATCGAGGCGATGCACCGGGAGGAGCCGATCGCCTGCGTGTTCGTCGACGAGGCGCAGTTCCTGTCGCCCGAGCAGGTCTGGCAGCTCGCCCGGATTTCCGACCGGGTCGGCATCCCGGTGATGACCTATGGCTTGAGGACCGATTTCCAGGGCAAGCTGTTTCCCGGCTCGCTGGAGCTGCTGGCGATCGCCGACGAGCTGCGCGAGGTGCGCACCATCTGCCATTGCGGGCGCAAGGCGACGATGGTGGTGAGGCTCGACGAGGACGGCAAGCTGGTGCGCGAAGGTGCCCAGGTCGATGTCGGCGGCAGCGAAAAATATGTTTCGCTCTGCCGGCGGCATTGGGAAGATCAGATGCATTGCGATTGATGCTCGGAATTTAAACCTCCGTTCACCGTACGCAACGGAAGACGGCGGCGGCGCGGCAAAATTGATGCTGGTCAAAGTCTGCGGCCGGAAACATATTTATGTATCACATCCGAAACGTCCCGGCCTGACGGGGCGGTGGTTCCCAGCAGGAGTTCCCCGCATGCGCAAGACCACCAAAACCTTTACCCTTGCCACCAGCCTCGCCCTGTTCGCTCTGCCGGCCTTCAGCGCCGAAATCGAGGTGAAGATGCTCAACAAGGGCAGCGACGGCGAGGCCATGGTGTTCGAGCCGGCGGCCGTGAAGGCGCAGCCGGGCGATACGATCAAGTTCGTGCCGGTCGACAAGGGGCATGACGTAGTTTCGATGCCCGGCCTGGTGCCGGAAGGGGTTGCCGAAATCAAAGGCAAGATCAGCCAGGAAGTTTCTTTCACCGCCGACAAGCCGGGCGTCTACGTCTTCAAATGCACGCCGCATTTCGGCATGGGCATGGTCGCGGTGATCGTCGTCGGCGACGCGCCGGCCAATCTCGACGCGGTGAAGGCTGCCAAGATGCCGAAAAAGGCAAAAGATCGCCTCGATGCGGAGATCGCCAAGCTCAAGCTCTGATCTTTTCAGGACTTTTGCCATCCTCCGATTTTCCGGCAATCGAGCCGGGACGGCGTGGCATAATTCTGCAGCGGCGTTATCTTGGTCCTCCGACGGTGGGAGAATGCGCGTGGCGGCACCTGGGAATTTCGACAGCGAGATCGAGCGGATCGGCAACGTGCTGGCTGCAATGCGCGATGCGCTCGGCCCGACTGGTGAGCTGCTTGCCGAAACCGCGCAGAATCTCGCACTGCCGGATGAGGAGACGCTGGCGGCGGAAGCCGAGCGGCTGACGGCGGAGCGGCCCGAGCGGCAGGCGATCGAGTTGGCAACGGCCCGACTGGTCGCAGATTTGGCAGCAGAGATCGGCATCTGCGCCCAGGAATTCGACGATCGGGAGGTGCCGACGCGCTTCGAAACGCTGATAGGCTACGTTTCCGGGGCTGCCAAACACCGCCGGCAGCGGGCGCGCTGGCGCAGCCCGGCGCCGCTCAACCGGCTGGCTGAGCTCCTGCGGCGCGCCGACCTGCTTGCCGGTCTGGTGCGGCAGGAGCGGGACTTCCTGATTGGACAACGCAGGGAGAGCGAAAGCGACCTGGTGACGTTCATCGACCACCGCCCGGAGATCACCGAAAAGCTGCGCGGCGAGGACGGTGTTGCGAAGACAGGCACGGACCTGGTCGGCCGCACGGAGCCGGCGATCCAGGTCTTTCAGGACTTTGTCGCAGGATTGAACGCGCGGATGGGCACCTGCAACATCCTCCTGCACAAGCTGATCGGCGATACGGAAAACCTGCTCATCCTCTACCGGGTGGTTGCCGATGCCGGGGGGCGCGGCGATGCCGGCCTGAAGCCCGAACTTTTCCCGCATCTGGTGCCCGAGGTCGAGCGTTTCGCAAACGGCATGCTGACATTGCACGGGCTCGACCGGCGGCGGCATCGCGCCGACCAGGCCTTTGCCGAGCGATTTCCCGCCGAGGCCACCGGGGAGGTGGCAAAATCCGGCGGCGGGCAAGGCGGCTTTCGACTGCCGACGATTGCCGGCTTCAAGCTTGTCCGGTCCCGGTAGGGCTCTCGAGAGGCCGGCTACGCATTCGTTTCTTGCGGTTGCGACGAAACGCTGCGCCCCGTTGTGCTTGTGAGCCCGAGCACATATGTGTGAGCCAAGCCCAATCGGATGCACCCCGCCTCACGAGGAGACAGCGATGCTCGACCGGATTACCGCCTTCTTTCAAGGAATCGGCCAGGCCGTCGGGCGAGGCATAGGGCTGTTGATCGCCTGGATCGTCTGGCCGTTCATGGCAGCGCATGGGTGGTACCGCCAGCGTCACTGGATGGTGAAGGGGCCGATCCTCGCCTTCCTGGTGCTGATGATCGGGCTCTACGGCTATTTCTTCTGGCAGACGCAGGTCTGGACCAATTTCAACCCAAATTTCGTCGACAGCTACCGCTGGTCGGAGCGCAACGTGCCGGCCGGCCAGGAATTGCCCGCAACGGCCCCCGCAAGCGCCAATGCGACCGCTCCGGCGACCGGCGCGAAACAATGCCAGTCGTCGGCGATCGTCGATGCGGCCGCCGATCTCACCGACATGAACGTCAACCAGAATGCCTGGATCTCTTCGATGCTGCTCTACCGGCTCGGGTTCTTCGGCATCGACTGGGATCACACGCCTTTCCTCGACAACAAGGCCTCCTTCCAGCGCGGCGTCAACCAGGCGGTGCGGCGCACCTCGACGGAACTCGTCGATTCGCTTGGGCGCGTCCGCGGCACGTCGGGCATCAACAACAACCTCCAGGACGCCCGTGGCAACCTGCAGTTCGATGAATTTTCCTGGTATTTCGGGCTCAGCCCCTTTGGGCCGAAGACCCCGACCCCAAGCTATTATCGCGCGGCGATCAGCAAGCTGAGGGCGTTCAATACCGATCTGACCTCCTGCAACGCGACCTTCGACAGCCGCGTCGACAACCTGATCCAGTTCATCGACCGGATCGCCAACGATCTCGGCGGCACGTCGGCGATTCTGCGGGAGCGCTCGGAGAACTACAATGCCGGCTGGTTCGATACACGCGCCGACGATCGCTTCTGGTTCGCCTACGGCCAGCTCTACGGCTATTATGCGGTGCTTGCAGCGGCAGGAGCGGATTTTTCCCAGGTGATCCGCGAGCGCAATATCGGGTCGCTGTGGACCGATACACTGTCGCAGTTCAAGTCGGCGCTGCGCATCCAGCCGGCGATCATCTCCAACGGCCGCGAAGACGGCTGGATCATGCCGAGCCATCTGGCGGTGATGGGTTTCTACACTCTCAGGGTTCGCTCGAACCTGGTGGAATTGCGCTCGGTGCTCGACCGGTAAGCCGGCCGGTGCCGGTTGGGTTTTTAGGGAGTCAGGTTTTCGGGAGACTTGGTTCGTCGAGAAAGAACGTCACGCCTGGACGCTCGGCAAAGAACTCGTAGGTCATGCCGACGACCTCGCCGCTCGTGCCCGGCTTGTCGCGGAATTTGCCGACGCTGCGGACATATTTGTAGTCCTCCGCATCGGCTCGGATACGATAGATATTGTGGTAGGTCAGGCGCTCGCCGCTGGCGCGCTCGAAGGTTTCCATCAGTTGCGGCATGTCGTCGGGATGGATGCGCGCGGTGAGGGCAACCAAGTTCAAAGGACCGTTCTTCGGCTCCAGTCCGAAGATACGGCAGACGTCTTCGGTCGCGAAGAAGTGGCCGGTATCCAGGTCGATTCGCCAATAACCATAGAAACGGAAGGCCGAGGCAAGTTCAACCACCTCGTCTGTCGTAAGTCCCACTTCCCGGTATTGAGTATTGACGCGTTTTTCGGTGTGTTCGACCCAAAACGTCAATCTTTTTCTCCCATAGGCCGGG
Organism: Neorhizobium galegae bv. orientalis str. HAMBI 540; assembly: GCF_000731315.1. Taxonomy (NCBI): domain Bacteria; kingdom Pseudomonadati; phylum Pseudomonadota; class Alphaproteobacteria; order Hyphomicrobiales; family Rhizobiaceae; genus Neorhizobium; species Neorhizobium galegae. The sequence continues at coordinate 2,578,513 of NZ_HG938353.1, read as the reverse complement.
AGATAACGCCCCAACCTCACACTATGAGTCTCAATCTCAGAGCCTTAGCTACCAACTGGGTGCGGTTGACGCAATCCAGTTTCTTTATGGCATTGGTCATATATGCGTTAACGGTGTGGTCCGAGAGGGAAAGAATCCGCCCGATTTCGGAGGATGTCTTGCCCTGCGCCGTCCAGCGGACCACCTCCAGTTCGCGGGTGGTGAGGGGGCCGGCGGTACCGGTCCTGGCGCTGCGGCGGATCTTGTCGAAGACATCGAACGCATGCAGCACGATCATGCCGATCTCGTTGAGCTCCACCTGGCTCAGCCGATGCCGGACGCCGTCGAAACGTAGCATGAAGCGGCCGCCATCGATCGAATGCACCGCCATCGCGACGCTGGTGATGATGTCGTAGCGGCGCTGCAATTCGTCCATCTCGACAGGCACCGGGAAACCGCGCACGCTTTCCGGATCGTCGATCGACCAACAGTAGGGAAGGGCGGATTTCGAGATGATCGGCGCGACCGGACAAAGCTTCAAGAGCCGGCGTCGATCGAATTCCTGGACATAGCTTACGGGCAGCGTCGTCTCGACGATCATCCGCGACAAAAGCGTCTCATCCGCTCTGGTGGCGGCGAAAAGCGTGATGTGGCGAAACCCGAACTCGTGGGCAACGCGCTTCATCGCAGCAAATATTTCCAATCGCGAATCCGCGGCGGAAATCTCGCTGTTCAGAATCGATTGCCGTTCCAAAGTGATCATGCGGGCGAGCAGACAGGTGATTTATGTGATCGTTAACAAATATACAAATCGGTTTGAATAGCCAGCGAAATTTCCTGCGCTGCAGCAGAAACCGGCGCGGTTTCCGATATAGGCTCACTTTATTTCCATGAATTCATGGAGTTACGGGGTCAAGATTTATACGGGGATATATCCGGTCCCTTTAATTTCCTCCATGACTGCATAAGTGTGGGTCTCCCTGACCCCCGGAAGCGGGAGAATCACCTCCGAGAGGAACTGCCGGTAGGCTTCCATTCCGGCGACCCGCGCCTTCACCAGATAATCGAAGCCGCCTGCCACCATGTGGCATTCCATCACGTCGTCGCTGCGCTTCACCGCGGCGGCGAAAGCGTCGAAAACGTCGGGCGTGGTGCGGTCTAGCTTGACCTGCACGAAGACGAGCAGATTGCGTCCGAGCTTTTCCGGCGACAGCAAAGCGCTATAACCGGTGATGTATCCTTCGCGGGTCAGCCGCTTGACCCGTTCGGCGGTCGCCGTGGGTGAAAGCGACACGCGATCGGCTAGTTCGAGATTGCTCAGGCGCCCTTCTTTCTGGAGCGCGCGGAGGATTTTTCGGTCGAGACGGTCGATGTCTTTCATATCTCGCTACATTTTGCTGAAATTGCCGCGATATGTCTCGTTAATGCCATAAAAATCCGCCGAAATCACCACGAAATTCCAGCTATGGGGAGAATGCAACGGAGATGCATATGAGCCAGATTCTGACCGAGCCCTTCATTCCCTTCAATGCGCCCTATGCCGGCGACGACGACCGGCTGATCCGGCAGTTCGCCGCCCGCACCAGCTTCACCTCGGCGCAGGACGCGGCGATCGATCAGCGGACGCGGCGGATGATCAATGCCATCCGCGACGGAGCCGGAAAGGTCGGCGGCGTCGAGGACTTTTTGCGCGAATACGGGCTTTCGACGCGGGAAGGGCTGGCGCTGATGGTGCTTGCCGAGGCGCTGCTCCGCGTGCCCGATGCGTTGACCCAGGACCGGCTGATCGAGGACAAGCTGCGCGAAGGTGGCTGGAGCACCCATGAGGCCTCCGGCGAAAGCTGGTTCGTGTCGGCATCCGCCTGGGCGCTTGCCGTTTCGGCGCGCGTCATCGGCCCAGGCGAGACGCCGGAGGGAATTTTGCGCGGCCTCGTCAAGCGCGTCGGCCTGCCGACCGTGCGCACCGCCACCAAGCAGGCGATGCGTTTCCTCGGCCACCATTTCGTGCTCGGCGAGACGATGAAGGACGCGCTGGTGCGCGCCGCCAAGAGCGAGGAGAAAGGCTACCGCCATTCCTTCGACATGCTGGGCGAGGGCGCCCGCACCGCCGAAGACGCCAAGCGTTATTTCCGCTCCTATGCAGACGCGATCCAGTCGATTGGCGCGCATATGAAAAAGCACGGCAAGGGTAGGCAACTTCCCGACCGGATGGGAATTTCCGTCAAGCTTTCGGCGCTGCATCCGCGCTACCTCGCCACCCACCATGACCGGGTGATGGCCGAGCTAGTTCCGGATCTCCTCGACCTTGCCCGGATGGCGAAGGAACATCAGCTCAATTTCACCGTCGATGCGGAAGAGGCCGACCGGCTGGAACTGTCGCTCGACGTGATCGCCGCTACCTTCTCCGACCCGTCGCTTTCCGGCTGGGACGGGTTTGGCCTGGCGATCCAGGCCTATCAGAAGCGGGCACCCCAGGTGATCGACTATATCGACCAGCTCTGCACCACCCATGGCCGGCGGATGATGGTGCGGCTGGTCAAGGGCGCCTATTGGGACACCGAGGTGAAGCGGGCGCAGGAGCGGGGGATCGAGGACTATCCGGTCTGGACCCGCAAGCCGGCGACCGACCTTGCCTATCTCGCCTGCGCCCAGCAGCTTCTCGCCAAGCGGGCGCGGATCTTTCCGCAATTTGCAACCCATAACGCGCTGACCGTCTCGACCATTCTGGAACTTGCCGGCCCCGACCGCACCGGCTTCGAATTCCAGCGGCTGCATGGTATGGGCGAGGCGCTCTACGACGACCTGCTCGAAAGCAACGACCGGATCGCCTGCCGCATCTATGCGCCGGTCGGCGGTTATCGCGACCTGCTTGCCTACCTCGTGCGCCGGCTTCTCGAAAACGGTGCCAACTCGTCCTTCGTGGCGGTTGCCGGCGACAAACAGGTGCCGGTCGAAAAGCTGCTCGAACGACCGGCCGCGCGGCTCGGTCTCGATGACGGCATCAGCGCGCGGCACAAACAGATCCCGCTGCCCTCCGACATCTACGGCCGCCGCAAGAACAGCGCCGGTTTCGAATTCGGCCACCGGGTCGAGCTCGAAAGGCTGATGGCCAGCGTTTCCAAGCCGTGGGGCGAGGTGAAGGCCGGGCCGCTGATAGCAGGCGTCACCTCCAGGGCGGAGGAAAAGCCGGTTCGGTCTCCCTCAGATCGCTCGAAGATCGTCGGCACCGTGCGCGATGCGACGCCGGCCGATGTGGACGCAGCCTTCACGGCTGCGGCCAAGGCATTCCGGGCCTGGGCGCGCCAGCCGGTGGAAATCCGCGCCGCCTGCCTGGAGCGGGCCGCCGGGCTGATGGAGGAAAACCGCGACCGGCTGCTGGCACTTCTCGCCGCCGAGGCCGGCAAGACGCTGGACGACGGGATTGCCGAAATCCGTGAGGCGGTGGATTTCTGCCGCTACTACGCCGATAAGGGCCGCGAGCTGTTCGCCATGCCGAGCCTGATGCCGGGGCCGACCGGCGAGGACAACCGCCATTTCTGGCGCGGCCGCGGCGTGTTCGGCTGTATCTCGCCGTGGAATTTCCCGCTGGCGATTTTCCTCGGGCAGATCTCGGCAGCGCTGGTGGCCGGCAATACGGTCGTCGCCAAGCCCGCTCCGCAAACGCCGCTGATCGCCTACGAGGCGATCAAGTTGTTCCATCAGGCAGGCGTTCCGGCCGAGGTACTGGCGCTGGTGCCGGGCGGCCCGGATGTCGGCTCGGCGATCACCGCGCATAGCAAGCTCGCTGGCATCGCCTTCACCGGTTCCACGAAGACGGCGCATGCGATCAACCGGGCGCTGGCCGCCAAGGATGGGCCGATCGTGCCCTTTATCGCCGAGACTGGCGGCATCAACGCGATGATCGTCGATGCGACGGCACTTTCGGAACAGGTGGCGGACGACGTGGTCGTTTCCGCCTTCCGCTCCGCCGGCCAGCGCTGCTCGGCGCTGCGCATCCTCTTCCTGCAGGAGGATATCGCCGACGGCATGCTGAAGATGATCGAGGGGGCGGCGGCCGAGCTCAATCTCGCCGACCCAGCGAAACAGAATACCGATGTCGGACCGATCATCGACGAGAACCAGACAAAGATGCTGACCGATCATGTCGCGGACATGCGGGCCAAAAAACAGAAGATACGTTATGCCGGAGGCGCGCCGGCGACCGGCAATTTCTTCGCCCCTCACATCATCGAACTCGACAGTGCCGCTGTGCTGACCAAGGAAGTGTTCGGCCCGGTCCTGCACGTGGTGCGCTGGAAGGCAAAGGAGTTCGACAAGGTGCTTTCGGCGATCGATGCCACTGGCTACGGCCTGACGCTCGGCATCCACAGCCGCATCGAGGCGACGATCCGCAAGGTGACGGAGGCGCTCGACACCGGCAACGTCTATGTCAACCGCAACATGATCGGCGCCGTGGTCGGCACCCAGCCCTTTGGCGGCTCCGGCCTTTCCGGCACGGGCTTCAAGGCGGGCGGGCCTGCCTATCTGATGCGGTTTGCCGAAGAGCAGGTGATCTCCGTCAACACCGCTGCCGCTGGAGGGAATGCGAGCCTGATCGCGATCGGGGAAGGGTGAGACGCGACGGCTTAGCCGTCAAAACGCTCCAGTGAAGCGTTTTGAGCGTCGAACGCGCCGAGCCCAAGCGAGGCGCCAGGGGGCGGTTTTGGAGCCAGATGCGGCAGACCATCTCTAGCCCCCGAAGATGGCGCGATTGTCCAGAACCAAAAGGCTCGGAGCGATCCGGGCCTTTTTTGCATTCGGTCCTGTTGTATTTTTGCCATGGAACCGGGCTCGCGTAAATATGATCATTAGAGTCATGTTTTAATAATTGACAATAATACTCATGTTTTCTAATGGCATGAATAAGGCATCTTCTGCCTCCCGCCACATTCTTGCCAGAATTGAAAAAGGGCCGCCGCCTTCCGGTGCGTTCGCGCGCGCCGACGGTTTCGTGTGCCCTGTTTGAAAGGACAGTCATGGTCACCCGGCGCCTGCGATCCACCCTCACCACCTGCACCGCGCTCGCGGTGTTTTCCCTCGCCCACGGTGCGGCCGCCCAGCAGGCCGCACCGCCACAGGCGGACACGACGCTGAAGCCGATCGTGCTCAAGGGGAAACGGGTGAAGGCGGGGAATTTGGCCGCGGCCACGCCGCTTGCGAGCACGACGACGGCGGAGGAGATCAGGAAGAAAGATATCGGCAACCTGCAAGATCTCGGCAGAACGACCGAGCCCGGCGTGGACTATGTCGACACCAAGCCCGGCCAGCGCGGCGGCCTGTTCATCCGCGGCCTCGGCGGCGCTCGCGTCGTCACGCTCGTCGACAACATTCCGATCCAGTATTTCGAGAACTTCGCCCGTGAAGGCCAGGCGACGACCGGCCTCAGCAGCACCAATTCCACCTTCGACTTCTCCTCGCTTTCTACTGTCGACGTGGTCCGTGGCGCGGATTCGAGCCGCGTTGGCTCCGGCGCCCTCGGCGGCGCGCTGGTCCTGCGCACGCTGGAGCCCGAAGACTTGATCGGCGACGACAAGGATTGGGGCGGTGTCGCGAAGGCAAATGCCGACAGCGAAGACAAGAGCGTCGGGGGCTCTGTGGCGGTTGCCAAGAACATCGGCAATACCTCGATCCTCTTCCAGGGTTCCTACAAGCATGGACAAGAACGTGACAACCGCGGCGTCAGGGATATAGACGGATCCACCCGGACGGTTCCCAATCCCTCCGACACGGATCAGAGCAACCTGATGGTCAAGATCCGCCACGACATCGAGGGCGGCCACCGCATCGGCATCACCGCGGAAAGGTTCCTGTCGAAAAGCGAGACCGACTTGAGGACGCTGTGGGGCGGCACCACACCCACCTCCTACTTGACGGGCGAATATAGCGGGGACGAAAACAGAGAGCGCGACCGCGTATCCCTCGACTACGAATACGAGGCGCCGGAAGCCGGTTCTCCAGTCAGTCGCGCCAATTTTTCGCTCTATTGGCAGCGCCTTGCGCAGGAATCCGGTTCGGGCAGCCTCCGGAACAACGGTACCACTTATATCCGCAACGACAGCATGCAGAACAATGCCTATGGTATCACTGGCGGACTGGAATCCGATTTCGCCACCGACGGCATCGGCCATACCGTTCGCTTCGGTGGCAGTGCTTCGCTACAGTATTTCAACGAGTATCTTTTTGCCAACACGGCCGGTTCGACCGCGGCATCTGAATCCGACATGCCGGATATCACAGGCAAGTCGCTCGGCATCTATCTCGAAGACCAGATGGCTTTCGGCAACAGCGGCTTCACGCTGACGCCAGGTATCCGGTTCGATGCCTACAGCTACGACCCGGATGCGTCTCTGGCGGGCAATACCGGCTACGGTCCGCTTGGCATTCCGACCGCCAACGATGGCTCGCGGTTCTCCCCGAAGCTGCTCGCAACATACGATCTGACGCCGGAAGTGCAGCTGTTTGCGCAGTGGTCCATGGCGTATCGCGCCCCGACCATGAACGAACTGTATCTGATGTTCCCGAACATCGCGACGGCAGGCTATGCGGTGGTGGGCAATCCCACCCTGAAAGCGGAAACCAGCAATGGCTTCGAAATCGGCGCGACTTACACGGATGCCGACCTTACTGGAAAGCTTACGTTATTCCACAACAGATACAAAAACTTCATCGACCAGGTCACCGAAACCACGACACTGTGGGCAAGCCCGTTCCCTCCTTTTGGGCCAGGATCGATCTTCACCTATCGTAACCGCGCCAGTGTCGAGATTTCCGGCGTAGAGGCCAAGATTCGCAAAGAATTTGCCAATGGCTTCTTCACGCATGCCTCGCTGGCTTACGCTTTCGGCAGAGATACCGATACAAATGAGTACATCCGGACTGTCGCGCCGTTCAAGGCGATCCTCGGTATTGGTTACAATCAGGAATCATGGGGCACTGAGCTGACCGGAATCTTCTCTAGCGGTATGCGTCCTGACGGACAGAGCAGCACATTCGAGGCGCCCGGCTACGGGATCGCCAACCTGACGGGCTGGTGGGAGCCAGAACAGGCCAAGGGGCTTCGGGTTCAGGCTGGCGTCTACAACATCTTCGACACGCGATACTATAACGCGGTTGGTGTGCGCGGCATCAATCCCAACACCACCAGCGGCACCAACCAGCCGGTTGCCTTCTATTCCGAACCTGGCCGGTCGTTCAAACTCTCTCTGACTCAGCGGTTCTGAACCAATCCAACGGCGGGGGCGCCTGGGGAGGGTGGTGCGAGAAATCGCGCCGCCCTTTTCTTTGTCCGGGAGAAGTTGTGGCTGGCCGCCCCGCCGCTATTCACACATTGCCTTTCCCCCGCTAATCATAACCAAACGGGCATATTTGGGTTCGTCCAATGAACGGGGAGCGAAGCTATGGCAGAGGTCAGATCCGACATCGAAATCGCCCGTGCCGCGAAAAAGAAGCCGATCGCGGAGATCGGCGCGAAGCTGGGGATTCCCGTCGAGGCGCTTGCTCCCTATGGCCACGACAAGGCGAAGGTTGGGGCGGAGTTCATCGCGTCGCTTTCGGGAAAGAAGGACGGGAAGCTCATCCTCGTGACCGCCATCAACCCGACGCCGGCGGGTGAGGGGAAGACAACCACTACCGTGGGCCTCGGCGACGGGCTGAACCGGATCGGAAAGAGGGCCGTCATCTGCGTGCGCGAGCCGTCGCTTGGCCCCTGTTTCGGGGTCAAGGGCGGGGCGGCCGGCGGCGGGTATGCGCAGGTCATTCCGATGGAAGACATCAACCTGCATTTCACCGGCGATTTCCACGCCATCACGTCCGCCCATAACCTGCTGTCGACGATGATCGACAACCATATCTACTGGGGCAATGCCGAGAACATCGATACGCGGCGGATCAGCTGGCGGCGGGTGATGGACATGAACGACCGGGCGTTGCGCCAGACGGTCGTCTCGCTCGGCGGCGTCGCCAACGGCTTTCCGCGCGAGAGCGGTTTCGACATCACCGTCGCCTCGGAGGTGATGGCGATCCTGTGCCTGGCGGCCGACCTCAAGGACCTCGAAAGGCGGCTCGGCGACATCGTCATTGGTTACCGGTTCGACCGCTCGCCGGTGTTTGCCCGCGACCTCAAGGCCGACAAGGCGATGACGGTGCTGCTGAAGGACGCGATGCAGCCGAACCTGGTGCAGACGCTGGAAAACAATCCGGCCTTCGTGCATGGCGGGCCGTTTGCCAATATCGCCCATGGCTGCAATTCGGTGATCGCCACGCGCACGGCGCTGAAGCTCGGCGACTATGTGGTGACGGAAGCAGGTTTCGGGGCCGATCTCGGTGCCGAAAAGTTCTTCGACATCAAGTGCCGCAAGGCGGGGCTGAAGCCGGATGCGGCCGTCATCGTCGCCACGGTGCGGGCATTGAAGATGAACGGCGGGGTGAAAAAAGAGGGTCTGGGCCGGGAGAATGTCGAGGCGCTGAAGCGCGGCGCGGCCAATCTCGGCCGCCACATCGCCAATGTGCGGAAATTCGGCGTGCCGGTCGTCGTCGCCATCAACCATTTCACTTCGGATACGGAGGATGAGATCGCCGCCGTCAAGGATTACGTGGCGCGGCACGGCGCAGATGCCATCCTCTGCCGGCACTGGGCTGAGGGTTCCGCGGGCATCGAGGAGCTTGCCAACAAGGTGGTCGAGCTTGCCGAGGGCGGCCAGGCAAAATTCCAGCCGCTCTATCCCGATCACCTGCCGCTCCTCGAAAAGATCGAGATCATCGCCTCGAAGATCTATCACGCCGGTGAAGTCACCACCGACCGGGGCGTGCGCGACCAGCTGAAGGCCTGGGAGGAGCAGGGTTATGGCGACCTGCCGATCTGCATCGCCAAGACGCAGTATTCCTTCTCGACCGACCCCGCCCTGCGCGGCGCGCCGGAGGGGCATGTGGTGCATGTGCGCGAGGTGCGGCTCTCGGCCGGCGCCGGTTTTGTCGTCGCGATCACCGGCGAAATCATGACCATGCCCGGACTGCCGCGCGTGCCGTCTGCGGAACGCATCTTTCTGAACGAGGATGGGTTCGTGGAGGGGCTCTTCTGAGGGCTTGAGCGCCCGAGCCGCCTTGTGTTAAAGCTCTTCCGTCGAAAAAGGCAGGGCCGGATATGGTAAGCACGGCCCCTTCCGCAAGGAAGCTCTGATCCTTCGGTCCACCGTTGAGAACCCGCGACGAGAAACGGCACATCCCGTGCCGCTCTCGGCGGATTCTCGTGGCTTTTTTCACGTCGCGTACCGCCGGGGTAACCTTGCGAGAAAACGATGCGTATGAACCATATCGATATCCACGTGGCCGACGTTGCGGCAACCACTGCCTTCCTCGTCCGGCATTTCGGCCTGACTCTGCGTGAGACGCGCGGTGGGAATGGCCTTGCCATCCTTACCGACGATGCCGGGCTCGAAATCGTCATCAGCCGGCCGGTCGAAAAATTCGGCGGGGCCGAGCAGCAGGCGCTCGGGGTCGTCACCTATCATCTCGGTTTCATCCAGCGGGAGCGAGCCGAAGTCGATAGGCTCTACCGGGAACTCAAGGAGGGCGATGCCGAACTGGTGGGGGAGCCGCGAGAGATGCGCGGCGGGTACCTCTTCTACTGCCTAGCGCCCGGCCGGGTGTTGGTCGAGGTGGGGTGGCGAGAATGAAGGTATTGCCTGCCCGGACTGTCCGGGCGGGCTTTCCATTGCGAAGAGTTTTATGCGCGCAGTTGGGATGAGGTGGTTGCCAGCTTCAGAAGCGCTATGAACAGATGAGTGCCGCGCTCGAATTCCGGCCCGACGCCATGTGCGTGCTTGATCCCGTCCATCGCGGCGGCGATCAGGGCCGCCAGAGCTGCGGGCTGGTTTCCCACAGCGGTCAGGTCAATTTCTCGATTCTTGTCCGCTTCGGCCAATGCTTTCGTCAGCAAGTCCAGCAGCGTCGTTCGTGCGTCAGCCGTGATGTCCTGAGCCAGTTCCATATTGGCCGCAAACAGTTCTTCAGCATTGTCGCTCCCGCCGAACGGAGCGATCAATCCATCCTGAAAGGCGAGTATGGCGGTCGAAATGCGGTCGAAAATGGTTCCTGACCGACCAAGCGTTTTCGCGACGTCATTCATGGTCTGGGAATGGGCACGTATCGACCCGGCGCGGAATAGCTCTTCCTTGCTGTTGAAGCAGAGATAGAGCGAGGCGCGCGATATTCCTGCCGCACGGGCAATATCGGCCATCGTCGTCTTTCGAAAACCGAAACGGATGAACACGGGAAGTGCGGCATCCAGGATCTGGGCCGATTTGGAGTCGATTTCGTTCATCTAGACACATTGACATTTCTTGTCTTTTTCGTCAAAAGACGATTAGACATATTTTGTCCATATGTCTAATTGACTTAAGTTTCCCAGGAGCCGACATGATCGAAGAAGAGCGTATTCGTGAAGCCGAGCGTGCCAGGCTGCGCGCCCTGGTGAGTGCCGATATCGTTACCGCGCAGCGCCATCACGCGCCGGATTTCCAGTTGATTACGCCGATCGGCGTTGTCCTGTCGCGAGAACAATATCTCGGCGCGATTGCGGCCAGGCAACTTAGATACCTTTCCTGGGAGCCGGAGGAGATCGCGGTACGCGCTTATGGTTCTGCGGCCGTCATCCGCTATCGCTCGCAGCTAGAGGTCATCTTCGGTGGGCATCATGTACCCCTCAGCGGCTACTGGCACACTGACAGCTATGAGTATCAGGACGACCGCTGGGTCGCCGTCTGGTCGCAGGCGACCGCTGTTAACCGGGAATTCGGATGATCTAGCTCGGGCCGCTGCATTCAACGGCAATACCGATATCCGCCCTTCCGCTCCAGCACATCGAGATGCAGGTGGTTCTGGTGGGCGGCGTCGCTGCCTGGTGACAGGACGGTGGTGAAGTGTAGGCAGGCGCCGGCAGTGGCGGTGCGCTGGAAGGCGCCTTCCATGGTGGAGTCCTCGGTCCGTGGCTTCATCTCCAGCTTCTCGCCGTTATCGAGCTTGAACGCGGCGACGTCGAAGGCGTTGCCACGGGCGTGTTCGGAAATCTTGCCGGTCGAGGCGCTGTTGCGCAGGCGGCAGGCGTAGGTGGAGCCGGGCACGAGGCCGGTGATTCTGCGGCCAGGCATGGCGATGTTGAGCGCCGGCTGGACGGTGTCCTTCAGCCAATGCGCCAGGCTGACCGCCGTCTTGCAGCGCATCGTTGCGCCGCCGACCTCGACCCCCGGCAGCACTGTGGCAACGTCGATCGGGCTCTCGATGCCGCAGCCATTGCCTTCGTCGATCGGATCGGTGGCTTCGAATTTCGCGCCGAGCGAGGTGAGTTCGGCAAGGCAGGCCTTCAGCTCTTCGGGATCTTCCTTGACAAGCGGTGGCGGTGGAGGTGGTGGAGGGGCTTCGGCCTTCTGCTCGTCCGGTTGCTTGCCGTCTTCTTGGCCGTCAGGCTTGGTTTCGCTCTGCTTGGTCTCCTCCGGCTTTGCCGCATCCGTTTTGGGCGTCGCCGCCTGGCCAGGTTTGTCAGTCGGCTGCGCCTCGGCGGCCGTCGTGCCTGGCTTTGGCAGGGGCTTCGGAACTTCGGCTTCATGGGCCGGCTCGGAAGCGGTGCCGGGCTGCTCGACAACGGGCGGCGTTTCAGGGGGCTTGGCCGGATTTTCACTCGGCCGGTTCTGCGCCACGGGTGCCGGTGCCTCGGGAACGGCGGGTTTTTCGGCGGGGCGCTCCGCCTGCTGAGGGGCCTCGGTCGGCTTCTCCACCTCTTCAACAGGCTTCGGGATCGGCAGGGGAACGTTTGCTAGCGCCGGCGGTTCGGGAATTGCAGCACGTCCCTGTGATCGCGGGGACGCGCGGCGGCGAGGCGCGCGATCGCGCGATCCGTCCTGCAGGAGGCGGGTCAGGAAGTTCACCTCCACGACGCCGGGCGGGACGTTGGAGTGTTGCGGTATCGGTCTTTCGGGCGGCAACCCGGCTCCGATGATCAGGGGCAGGCCTGCCAGAATAGCGATCCACGGATGCTGCATGCCGTATCCTTCTCGGCTGCGTTTCTTCGATCCTTGCGGGACGCTAAACGCCTCTCTCCGGTTTTGGTCGCATCGCAGCGCCAGAATTCTGTTTCCGGCTCGTGGAAATTTGCTTGCGCGGCTCGAAAACCCCAGCTAACAATTCGGCCCATGATGAATTCGATGACCATTGCTAACTGGTGGCCGGCACGCTCAACGCGGCCTTGACCAGTCATGTCCATCGACAAGACCACAAGCCGCCCGGAACCCGAGGCGGCTTTTTTGTTATCCGCCGCAGGCACCCGGGCAAAGACATTGGAGAGGCAGGACAATGGTAACGATCATTCGGGATGACGGTTCGGAAGTCTACGAGACGAGGGGCGGGATTGCGGTCAGCCGCCAGCGGCGCGCAGCCCCTTATGCAGATGCGATCTCCTCCTATGTCGACAGGCTCGACGAGCGGCGCGGCGCGGTATTTTCCTCCAACTACGAATATCCGGGCCGTTATACCCGTTGGGATACGGCGATCGCCGATCCGCCGCTCGGGATCTCCTCGAATGGCCGCCGGGTGTGGATCGAAGCCTTCAACGGCCGCGGCGAAGTGCTGCTCGGTTTTGTCGCGGACAAGCTGAAGACGGTGGCCGAGTTGACGCTCGGGGCGCGGACGGACCGGCGCCTCGACCTCACCGTCAACGAGCCGACGCGCGTGTTCACCGAGGAAGAGCGCTCGAAGATGCCGACGGTGTTTTCCGTGCTGCGGGCTATCGTCGACCTGTTCCATTCGGAAGCGGATTCGGCGATCGGCCTGTTCGGTGCCTTCGGTTACGACATCGCCTTCCAGTTCGACGCGATCAAGCTTTCGATGCAGCGGCCGGAAGACCAGCGCGACATGGTTCTGTTCCTGCCGGATGAAATCCTCGTCGTCGACCATCATGCGGCCAAGGCCTGGATCGACCGCTACGACTTTTCCAAGGATGGCGTGACGACGCAAGGCAAGGACCAGGAGATCGCGCCCGATCCGTTCCAGCGCAATGACACGATACCGCCGAAGGGCGACCATCGGCCCGGCGAATATGCGGCCCTCGTCACCAAGGCCAAGGAGAGTTTCCGGCGCGGCGACCTGTTCGAGGTGGTGCCGGGGCAGAAGTTCATGGAGCGCTGCGACAGCAAGCCTTCGGAAATCTCCAACCGGCTGAAGGCGATCAATCCGTCGCCCTATTCCTTCTTCATCAATCTCGGCCACCAGGAATATCTGGTCGGCGCCTCGCCGGAAATGTTCGTGCGGGTGTCGGGCCGGCGCATCGAGACCTGCCCGATTTCGGGCACGATCAAGCGCGGCGAGGATCCGATTGCCGACTCGGAACAGATACTCAAGCTCCTGAATTCCAAGAAGGACGAGTCCGAACTCACCATGTGCTCGGATGTCGATCGCAACGACAAATCCCGTGTCTGCGAGCCGGGCTCGGTGAAGGTGATCGGCCGCCGGCAGATCGAAATGTATTCGCGGCTCATCCACACGGTCGACCATATCGAAGGGCGTCTGCGGCCGGACATGGACGCGTTCGACGGCTTTCTCAGCCACGCCTGGGCCGTCACCGTCACCGGTGCCCCGAAACTGTGGGCTATGCGGTTCATCGAGAACCACGAAAAGAGCCCGCGCGCCTGGTATGGCGGGGCGATCGGTATGGTCGGCTTTAACGGCGACATGAATACCGGCCTGACGCTGCGCACCATCCGCATCAAGGACGGCATTGCCGAGGTGCGCGCCGGCGCGACGCTGCTCAACGACAGCGATCCGAACGAGGAAGAGGCAGAAACCGAACTGAAGGCGTCGGCTATGCTGACAGCGATCCGTGATGCAAAGGCCGGCAATGTGGCCAAGGCCGGCCGCGACGTGGCGCGGGTAGGCCAAGGGGTCAAGATCCTGCTCGTCGACCACGAGGACAGTTTTGTCCATACGCTCGCCAACTATTTCCGCCAGACGGGGGCTATGGTTTCGACCGTGCGCACGCCGGTGCCGGAGGAGGTGTTCGACCGCTTCGATCCGGACCTCGTCGTGCTCTCGCCCGGGCCCGGCAATCCGAAGGATTTCGACTGCAAGGCGACGATCAAGCTGGCGCGCTCGAAGGGCTTGCCGATCTTCGGCGTCTGCCTCGGCCTGCAGGCGCTGGCCGAAGCCTATGGTGGGGAACTGAGACACCTGGCGGTGCCGATGCACGGCAAGCCGTCGCGCATCCGGGTGCTGGAGCCGGGCATCGTCTTCTCCGGGCTCGCCAAGGAAGTCACTGTCGGGCGCTATCACTCGATCTTCGCCGATCCGAAGACGCTGCATCCGGATTTCATGATCACCGCCGAAAGCGAGGACGGCACGATTATGGGTATCGAGCACGTCAAGGAGCCGGTTGCGGCGGTGCAGTTCCACCCGGAATCGATCATGACGCTCGGCGGCGATGCCGGCATGCGGATGATCGAAAACGTCGTGGCACATCTGTCGCGGCGGGCAAAGACCAAGGCGGCGTAAGGTGTCGGCCGAAGCCATCGCGATCGACTCTATCCGCGAGGACCATATCGAAAGCTTCCACAAAGCGCTCGACACGGTCTCGCGCGAGCGGAAATATCTGACCTTCCTGGAGGCGCCGCCGCTCGAAAGCGTGCGGACATTCGTGCTCGACATGATCGAGAACGGCCATCCGCAGGTCGTCGCCGTTGCCGGCGGCGACGTAGTCGGCTGGTGCGACATCCGCCGGTATCCCCAGCCGACGCATGCCCATTGCGGCACGCTCGGCATGGGCATCATCCCCGGCTATCGCGAAAAGGGGCTCGGCACGCGGCTGATCCGCGCCGCGGTCGGGCAGGCCCGAGACCGCGGCTTCCACCGCGTCGAACTGCATGTGCACGCCGACAACCTGCGCGCCATCGCGCTCTATGAAAAGGTCGGCTTCGTGCGCGAGGGCGTGGCGCGCGATGCGGTGAGGATCGACGGGCGGTACATCGACAGCATCGGGATGGCGGTGATATTGAGTTGAATGGTTAGCGCGCAGCTTTCTCAATCAAAGCAAACAATTGATTTAGCGTATTATCATCTGGTTTCTTTACAAAGATACTCCTGAACGTGAGTTTCATCTCAGGCGAGTATAAAAAGTAAGCTGCGAGATGAGCTAACAATTGATTTGTGTATTTCACTCTAGCTGAAAACTCGCGCAGCGCATGAATATCGAGGGCTGATTTATCCGTTCCAACGAATGTTTTCCACGGCACTAGCTTTGAGACGGTGGGAGAAATCACTTTCCCAGTGTCATCGCGCGGACCTTCTTGATATACCTCTATCCAATGGACAATTTTATTCCGCATAATATCGAGCCTCTCGATACGCTCTCGGACTTCTTGCCAAAAAGGCATGGCTTCGGTGGCCAATGGCTGGATCAAATCTCCCACTAAAACTAAACGAGATTTTGAATTTAACATGCCAGATGCGATGGAAATGGCCTGTTCATGTGGTATTTTCAGTAATATTGAAATTATCGCAATATAATTGTGCTCCATTGCTATATAATTTTCGATAGCGTCAAGCCGCGCCGCTTTGAATGCAGGTATCTGAACTTGTTCTTGTTCCATAATTCAGTTTAGCGAATCTCAAGGCAAATCAACAGAGACCTTTTTTTGACAATGGGTGTCATACTGGTACGAAACGGTAGCCACTTACGAGGAAAGCTTCTCGCACGTCTCCGTGAACAGTTTCTCGCTCAAAAAATCGACCAGCACCCGCACTTTCGGCGACAGGTGCCGGCTGGAGGGCCAGAGGAGGTGGAACTGGCCAGGGGCGTTGAGGTGTTCGTCGAGGATCGTCCGCAGCCGGCCGTCGGCGACGGGTGCCCTTGCCAGGAAATCCGGCATGCAGCCGATGCCGAGGCCGGCGATGACGGTGCTGCGCAGTGCCTCCATGTTGTTGCAGGTGAGCGCCGTGTGCAGGTGCGGCTCGGCGCCTTCGGGCGGCAGGGTGATCGGCAAATCCTGGATCTTGCGGCTGTTCGGATAGCGGAAACGGATCGCCAGATGGCCATCGAGCTCGCGCGGGCATTCGGGAGTACCGTGGCGTTCGAGGTAGGAAGGCGCGGCGCAGAGAAGCATCTGGAAAGGCCTGAGTGTCCGTGACATCAGCCGCGAATCCGGCAGGTTGCCGCTGCGGATCGCCACGTCGACCTCTTCGTCGATCAGGTCGACGACCCGGTCGTTGAAATCGAGATCGAGTTCGATCTCCGGGTAGCGCTCGACGAATTCCGGCAGCACCGGCAGCAGAAGATGATAGGTGACGATCGGCACGCTGACCCTGAGTTTTCCGCGCGGCACGGCGATGGCGCTTGCCAGCGAGGCTTCGGCATCGTTCAGCTCGTCGAGCACGCGGCGGCAGCGTTCGTGGAATAGCCGGCCTTCTTCGGTCAGGCGCAGGCTGCGCGTCGAGCGCTGGAAAAGCCGGACGCCGACATCCTTTTCGAGATTGGTGACGGCCTTGCCGACCGCCGAAGCCGAAAGACCGAGCACCCGGCCGGCTGCGACGAAACTGCCGAGATCAGCGGTGCGCACGAAGGCCGTCAATCCACCCAGGCGATCCATAACCATCTCCCATTCGAGCGTTTTCTTCCGTCATGTAAGGAACAGACGGAGGATTTTCTAATCATTGTGTCAAAACTATCTTGTGTTGGTCAATCGATACCCTTCCGGCCGGATCGGTTTAGGTGACGGCTTCTCCCAGGCCGCCAGCCTTTCCTTTTGCTCCAAAACAGCGGAATCTCCGATATGAGAGACAACACACATGCTGCAACGCCAGCCGGACGGCTGTTCGTTCTGTTCGCAGTCTGCTGCGCGGCGGCCGCCATGCCGCTCACCTTCACCGGCACGGCCGTCGGCCTGCCCGCCATCAGCCGGGCCCTCGGTGGCAGTCCGATTGCCCTCAACTGGGCCACCAATGCCTTCATGCTGACCTTCGGCAGCACGCTGATGGCCGCCGGCGCGCTCGCCGACAGTTATGGGCGCAAGCGAATTTTCCTGAGCGGCCTCGGTATCTTCGCGCTATTTTCGATCGGTCTCGCCTTCGCGGGCGATATCGTCTGGTTCGACGTGCTGCGGGCGCTGCAGGGCATCGGCGCGGCGGCCGCCTTTTCCGGCGGCATGGCGTCGCTCGCCCAGGAATTCGACGGCGCGGCGCGGCTCAGGGCTTTCAGCATCGTCGGCGCCAGTTTCGGCATCGGGCTCGCCTTCGGGCCGATCGCATCGGGATGGATGATCGCCATGTTCGGCTGGCCGGCAATCTTCATGCTGGTCGTCGCGCTGGCGGCGGTGGCGCTCATACTCGGTGCAATCTTCGTGCGGGAATCGCGCGATCCGGACGCGTCCGGTCTCGACTGGAAAGGGGCGCTCAGTTTCACCGCGGCGCTGACCGCCCTAACCTTCGGCGTGCTGCAGGCGCCGGAAAGCGGCTGGGGCGATCCGCTTGTCATCGTCATGCTTCTGGCGGCAGTCCTGCTTTTCCTCGCCTTCGGCCTGATCGAACGGACCGTGGCACGGCCGATGCTCGACCTCACGTTGTTTCGTTATCCGCGTTTCGTCGGCGTGCAATTGCTGGCGGCGGCGCCGGCCTATGCGTTCGTGGTGCTGCTCATCCTCCTGCCAGTGCGGTTCATCGGCATCGAAGGCATGGACGAGATCGCTGGCGGGCGGATGATGATCGCGCTGTCCGGGCCGCTCCTCGTCCTGCCGATCGCCGCCGGACTGCTGACGCGCTGGTTCGCGCCGGCGACGATTTGTGGCGCCGGCCTTGCGATTTCGGCGGTCGGCCTGTTCTGGCTCAGCCAGTTTCCGGTGGGCTCCGTGCCAGTGGCGCTGATTGCGCCGCTCTTGACGATCGGCGTCGGCATCAGCCTGCCCTGGGGCCTGATGGACGGTCTCGCCGTCAGCGTCGTGCCGAAAGAAAGAGCCGGCATGGCGACCGGCATTTTCAGCACCACGCGGGTTGCCGGCGAAGGTGTGGCGCTTGCGGTGGTGACGGCGGTACTTTCGGCGCTCACCAGCGCGAACCTCGGCAGTGGCGCCGGCGACCAGGCGGGCGCGATTGCCCAACGGCTGGTGACCGGCGACCTGCGGGATGCGGCGGGACTGGTGCCGTCGATGGGGCAGGCGGCCCTGCTGCAGGGTTATAGCCACGGGTTCTCCTCGCTCCTGTGGCTGCTGACCGCGATCACGGCACTGACGGCGGTCGTAGTGTTCCTCTTCCTCGGGCGGGGAGGTGAGACAGCGGAGGATATCGCGGAGGAGGCGGAACTGGCCGCGGTTGCCGCGACGCGATCCGACGAGACCTGACTACGCCAGCCGGCCCTTTGACAAACGCCCTTTGACAAACAGGTTCATCTGCGCCATATGCAGGCCATCCGAAACCGCCGCAGCGAGACCATCTCGCTGCGGCGGTTTCGCCGTTTTGGGCCTTCGGTCCTGCAAATCATTCGCACGCGCAAAAAGGAAGACATCGTGGCGAGGGAAGTCAAAATCGTCGAGCGGCTGGCCTTCTGGGGCATGCCGCTGTCGCTCGGCGTCATGTCCTTGAAGATGCTGGCCTGGTGGGTGACCGGTTCCGTCGCGCTGCTCTCGGACGGGCTGGAATCCTTCGTCAATGTCGCCGCCGCCTTCATCGCCTATTTCGTCATCCGCTATGCGCAGCGGCCGGCAGACCACGACCATCAGTTCGGTCATCACAAGGCGGAATATATCTCGGCGGTCGTTGAAGGCGGGTTGATCATCGTCGCGGCATTCCTGATCATCAGTGAGGCCTGGGACGGGCTGCTCGCGCCGAAACTGCCGGATGCGCCGGTGCTGGGCCTTGCGATCAACGGACTGGCAGCGGTCATCAATGCCGTCTGGGCGACGACGCTGATCCGGATCGGCACCGCCCATTATTCGCCTGCAATGGCAGCCGATGGCCAACACATCATGTCCGACGTGGTGACTTCGGCCGGGGTCTTCGTCGGCCTCGTCCTCGCTGTTGCTACGGGATACGCGATACTCGACCCAGTGCTCGCCATCCTGGTCGCGATCAACATCCTCTGGCAGGGCTACAAGGTGATCGCCCATTCCATCGGCGGGCTGATGGATCGGGCGCTGGAGCCGGACGAGGAGGCGGCGGTGCGCGAGGCGATCGCCACCCATTCGGTCGGCGCGCTTGGTGTCCACGACTTGAAATCGCGCCGGGCGGGGGCGGCTGTCTTCATCGATTTCCATCTGGTCGTGCCGGCTGGCATGAGCGTCGCAGAAGCGCATGCGATCTGTGACCGCTTGGAAGATGCGATCAAAGCGAGTATTGCCGGCGCCACATTGGCAATCCATGTGGAGCCCGAAGGCGAGCGCGCCCATGGACAGAAAGTAGACGTTGAAGGAACAGGCAAATGACGATGACCGATGTCACAGGGCTCTCGCAGCTCGGATCTCACGTGGAAGCCCCGCAGAGCCCCGAAACCGCGGTTCTCGAAAAGGTGCCGAACGGCAACCAGGGCACCGATTACGTGGTGCGCTTCACCGCGCCGGAATTCACCTCTCTCTGCCCGATGACCGGCCAGCCGGACTTCGCGCATATCGTCATCGACTATATTCCGGACGGCTTTTTGGTGGAGTCGAAGTCGCTGAAACTATTCCTGCATTCGTTCCGGAACCACGGCGCGTTCCATGAGGACTGCTCGATCTACATCGCCAAGCGGATCGTCGATCTGCTCGCCCCGAAGTGGCTGAGGATCGGCGCCTACTGGTATCCGCGCGGCGGCATTCCGATCGACGTGTTCTGGCAGACGGGCGAGGCGCCGGCAGGCGTGTGGCTGCCGGAGCAGGGGGTCGCGACGTATCGCGGGCGTGGGTGAGGCGCGACGGCTTGCCGGCAAAACGCTCCAGTGGAGCGTTTTGAGCGCCAGGCGAGCGCATTCCGGCGTAGAAAACCGGCCCTCCGCCCGCACATCGAGGAAAGGCCCGGCGGCTTAGCCACCGTAGACCACTCACACATCCATCGAATCGTCGCTGCCCATGTCGCTGTTGTCGAAATCCGGCTGGTCGTCGGAAAAGTCGTCGTTGCCGTAATCGGCCTGCTGCAGGCCGGCATTAGATCCGGAATTGTCGGCTGGGTCATTGGTGTTGGCGGCTGTGCTGTCGTTACCGGAGGCTTGGCGCACCGCATCATCCCCGAAATAGTTGTTGTTGATGACGGTTTCCTCGACGGGACCGTTGCCGCTGCCGAAAGGGTTGCTGCCGGCAAGCGGCGAGCCCAAGCCGAGGGAGTTCATGTGGCTGCCGAAAATGCCGGAGAGCGAATTGGCGAGCAGCATGCCGCCCGCGACGCCGGCTGCGGTGCCGAGCGCGCCGCGCAAGAAGCTGCCACCACCGGCTGACGGAACCGACGTCTGGCCGCTCCAGGAGGCGGCAGGCGGCTGGGGCGCGCGATAACCGTCATCATAGTCGCTGCCGGTGCGGTAGTTCTGGCGTGGGGCGCTACCCCATGGGCCGGACGAGGGACCTGCCTGGGGCGCTTGCTGCGGACCGGGACCGGTTCGAAGACCGGGCTGCGGGGCGGGGGATTGCTGGGCCTGGCCAGTGCCGAAGATCGAACTCAAGAACCCGCCGCTCTGTTCGGCACGGTGATGATCGCTCGTCTCTGCTTCAAGCTGGCGGACGCGGTCTTCCAGTTCCTTGATGTGGTTGGAGGCGGCTTCCAGGCCCTTTTCCTGCACGATGACGGCCTGTGCCAGGTAGTAGGTGGCGTAGGGCTGTTCGCGGGTGGCCTGGTCGATGAGGGTTTCGGCGTCGCGGTCGCGCGGGGTGGCTGCGGCGGTGCGGACGCGGTCGAAAAGGGCGGTCAGGAGCTGGCGTTCTTCGGGTGACATGCTTGCCTCCTTGGGGGCGTTTGCCGTGGACAAGAAGGTAGGCAGGGATTCCGGCATTTCAAAGCCGGGATCCCTTACATTTCGGTAATCTTGGCTCGTGACCGGGGCTCAGGCGAAGGCCAGCGACAGGCCGAGAAGCGCGGTCGCGGCGCCGAGGATACGGGCGATGTAAGGGCTGACGCGGGCAATGCCGAGGCCGAGCGCGATGCCGGCTGCATGCAGGAGGGCGGTGGCGATCATGAAGCCGATGCCGAACTGCAAGGCACCTGCCGAGCCGAGTTCGCCGCCATGGGCGTGGCCGTGGAACAGCGCGAACACGCCGACGACGGCAGCTGCCGCCGAAACCGGCAGCTTCACGGCCGCTGCGACGAGCAGGCCAAGGCCTATCACCGAGGCGAGGATGGCCGGTTCGACGAAGGGGAGGCCG
Organism: Neorhizobium galegae bv. orientalis str. HAMBI 540; assembly: GCF_000731315.1. Taxonomy (NCBI): domain Bacteria; kingdom Pseudomonadati; phylum Pseudomonadota; class Alphaproteobacteria; order Hyphomicrobiales; family Rhizobiaceae; genus Neorhizobium; species Neorhizobium galegae. The sequence goes on along the minus strand of NZ_HG938353.1, from coordinate 2,557,148 downwards.
ATGCCGCCGAGTGCGAGCAGGAAGCCGGCGGCCATGGTGCCGACGAAGGCCAAGGGAATTTGCCACAGCGCATTGCGGCTGCTGTCGCTAGCGATCTGTGCCGCCCACAGGCCGACGGCGACCATGACCAGGATATGGTCGGCGCCGAAAAGCGGATGGGAGAAACCGGCGAGGAGCGATCCGTGTTCTGCCGGATTGAGATGCGCGAAGGCAGGTGCGGTGGCGGCGGCAAGAATGGCAGCGGCGAGCGAAAGGCGTTTCAGCATTTGGTTCCCCTGGAAATTATGTGCATGCGGAATGACTGCGAAGATAGGCAAGCGCTTTGTGGCTGTCCATCGGCAATTGCCGCGACAGAAGGCTCGGTACTACGTCATTCACCTTAGTCCGTGGAAGGTACCGTCTTAGACTCTACGCTCCATTGTTTTACGGCGGCGAACACATTATGTCCGGTATATGAATCTGATGCAGGAGACTCTCAGCGTGCTCGACGACGAAGACGACAAGGACGACAAGACCAAGGAACTGCCGCTCGGCAAGGAAACGGAAGCGAATCTTTTCAAGTCGCGTTCGATCTTCATTTATGGAACGATTACCCAGGAACTGGCGCAGAAGGTCAACACGCAGCTCGTGGCGCTTGCCGCCGCCAGCGACGAAGACATCCGCGTCTATGTGAGCTCGCCCGGCGGCCACGTGGAATCGGGCGACTCGATCCATGACATGATCAAGTTCATCAAGCCGAAGGTCTGGATGATCGGTACGGGCTGGGTCGCATCGGCCGGCGCGCTGATCTACGTGTCCGTTCCGAAGGAGCGCCGCATCTGCTTGCCGAACACCCGCTTCCTGCTTCATCAACCGTCCGGCGGCACCCGCGGCATGGCATCCGATATCGAGATCCAGGCCCGCGAAATCATCAAGATGAACGAGCGGCTGAACAGGATCATGGCTGAAGCCACTGGCCAGTCGGTCGAGAAGATCGCCGCCGACACGGACCGCGACTACTGGCTGTCCGCCGAAGAAGCCAAGGTCTACGGCCTGGTTTCGAGGATCGTGACGTCGCAGAGCGAAATCTGATCGCTCTGCGCCATTTGAATTTGAAAAGCCCCGCCGGTTGCCGCCGGCGGGGCTTTTTGTTGTTTGCGGCTTGCGTTACCGCAGATGGCGTCCGCCGGACCAATCCGGCCGCTTTCCCGTCTGCGGTTCAGGCGACCTGCGGGCGCCAGGCGATGACGCCTTCGGTGCGGGCGCGGACGTCGGGCGCGGCAAGGCAGGTGGCGACGGCTTCGTAACCCGGGGCGCCCGGAATGGGCGCGACGCGGCTCGGCGGGTTGTGGTTGGCGGGGCAAAGGATGATCGCCTCGTCCGGTCCGATGGCGCCGAGATCGAGGATCGCCGAGGAGCGGGTCATGATGAAGAGCGGGCGGGCGCCGGGACCGCGATTGCGCAGATAGGCCGAGATCGCCTCCTGCGATGGCTGGTCCAGACCCTGCTCGATCATGTCGACGACCGGGATGCGGGCCGCGTCAGCTTCGATCGCGACGAGGAGGGCGATGAGGGCAGGCGTCACGGCTGCGCCTTCCTCGACGAGCCAGGCGAGCGCCTGCTCGACGCGCTGCTTCAGCGCCGGATCGGTTTCCATCGGTGCCCGGGCCTCGGCGGCATCGTTGGCGGCGCGATCGAGGTCGACGAAGACCGCGCCCGGCAGATGTTCGGCGATCGCCCGGGCGAACCGGGTCTTGCCGCTGCCGAGCGGGCCGATGACGTAGTTGAGCGGTCTTATATCCCTGAGCTCGAAGCGTTCGCCGCACCAGGGCCAGGGAAGGTCGAAAGCCGCGACGATCTCGGCCGCCGGCCGCGCCAGCCGCGTCAGCTCATGCAGCCGCGGCGGTTCGCCGGCGGCAAGGCCCGCGCGCAGGTTGCGGACTTTTTCGACCGTCTCGGCGATCCGGCGGGCTTCCGTTTCAAGCCGCGCCTGATGGGTGGCCAGCGCTGTAGCAAGGTCCTGCGCCTCACGTTTCAGCACCCGCGCCACCTGTGCGAGGCTGAGGCCAAGGGCTCGCAATGCGGCGATCTCGCCGGCGCGGGCCATTTCGACAGGCCCGTATGTTCGCCATCCGGCCGCGGTGCGCACCGGGGCGATCAGGCCGCGCTGTTCATAAAGGCGCAGCGCCTTCGGGGATATGCCGAGCCGTTCGGCGGCGTCGGACGGATTGAGGTAGCGTGCGGAAGAACTCAAGGAATCACCTCGTCGGTTGTTGACCGCTCCTCCTATCGGGGCAGCCCCAGGGGCCGGGTCAACAGGTGTTTTGTGAGGTTTCGATTTTTTCCGGCGGCAGTTCGCTCAGTCGACCAGCGCCGCCGATGACGCGAACCGGGAATGGTTGCCGGCCTCCCAATCGATCGCGAACGTGATGAACTCGTTGGCAGGCATCGGCTTGGCGAAGACGTAACCCTGCAGGGTCTGGCAGCCGAGGCTGCGCAGGATGTCCACATGGGCTGCCGTCTCCACTCCTTCGGCAACGATCTCAATGCCCTGCGAGCGACCGATCTCGATAATCGAGGCGACCAGCCGGCGCTGCGAGCCGGCGGCTTCGAGCGGGGCAATCAGCTTGCGGTCGATTTTCAGCCGCTTGGGCCCGAGTTCGATAAGGCTGACGATCGAAGCGTGGCCGGTGCCGAAATCGTCGATCTCGATATCGATACCAAGCGCCTTGAGGCTGAGGATGGCGGACCTCAGCTCCTTGTCCTGATCTTCGAAGGAGATCGATTCAAGAAGTTCGAACGACAGGGTCCCAGGAATGATCGGCAGGTCGGCCAGCCGTTTGAACAGCCTTTCGTCCTTCAGGCGCTGCGCCGAGATGTTGACGGAGAGATGCGGGATGTCGAGCCCTAGCGCACGCCATCTCACCGACTGGAAGAGCGCCTTTTCAAGGATGATCGCATCGATATCGGCCGACCGGTGCAAGCTCTCGGCGATCGCCAGGAAACTGTCCGGCGCCAACAGGCCGCGTTTGGGATGCTGCCAGCGCGCCAGCGCCTCGACGCCGACGATAGCGAGCGAATGCGCGTCGAATTGCGGCTGGAAGAAGGGGATGATCTGGTCGCCTTCGAGCGCTGTCAAGAATTCGTCGGACATGCGCTTGCGCAGCACCACTGCCGAACGCAGTTCCTTGGAGAACAGCTCGACGCGGTTGCGGCCGCGCTTCTTGGCCTCATAGAGCGCGATATCGGCATTGATCAGCAACTGGCTCAGTTCCTCGCCGGCTGCGGTCTGGCATGCGATGCCGGCGCTGCAGCCGATGCGACATTGATGCCCGTCGATATCGATGGGGCGGGCAAGCGTGCTGACGATCGACTGGGCGAGATATTCGGCCCGGCGTTGCGGCTCCGCGCCCCCGGTCACGACGACGAATTCGTCACCGCCTATACGCGAGGCGAACTCGTCGTGGTCGATCAATTCGAGCAGGCGGGACGTGGTGGCCTTCAGGACCGCGTCGCCCGCCGCATGGCCGAGCGTGTCGTTGACTTCCTTGAAGCGATCGAGATCGATGTGGATGAATGCCAGCCGGTGACCTGCAGCCTGTTTCTCCCCGGCAGTCATGAACTGGTCGAGGAAGCGCCGGTTCGGCAGGCCCGTCAAGGCGTCGTGCAGCGACTGATGTTCGAGCGTGCGCCTTGCCGAACGCAATTCGTCGTTCTGCAACTCGGCCTTCGTCTGGGCCTGCCGCAGTTCGGAATGCAGCGTGACGTCCCTGGTAACGTCCCAATTGGCGCCGACGACCCGCTTGACGCCGCTCGCGGTCCGGTAAGTGGCGCCGTGTGCACGGATGTGGCGAACCTGGCCGTTGCCGGACATGACGCGGAACTCGGTGCGGTAGCTCGTTTCGTTCTTGAGCGCGTCGCGGAAGTACGCTTCGGCGGCTTCCACGTCGTCGGGATGCAGCGCATTGCGCCAGTCCGCGTATTCGCGAGCCGTGCGGTCCGGGGCAGAGTCGTAGAGCTCGCGCATGCGCCCGTCCCAGATCAGAGTATCGGTCGAAGGCTCATATTCCCAGACGCCGACGCCCGAGGCCTGGAGCGCCAGTTCGAGGCGCTGGGATAGCGTTTCCAGCTGTTCCTCGCGCTGCTGCAGAGTGAGAATGTTACCGTGGCGCTGCTTCATCAACAGGCCCGCCCAGAGGAGCGGCGCGGCGATGCAGAAGGCGATCAGAAGGGCGGTGACCCGGAAGCCGAACATGTCCAGCGGCGAGCCCTCCCATCCGCCCTTCGGGACTGCTGCGAGATACCAGGTGTCGTAACCGAGCTCGATCCTTGATTTGACCGGGTCTTGCGAAAATATCGCAACGTTTCCGAGGAAGATGTCGCGCTCGGCGGGGATGGGCCGCTGCGAGATTGCGATGTCCAGCGTCTGTCGCTGGGTATTGACATTGCTGTCCGTATAGAGCCGATCGAGATCGATGACAGCCGAAACGACACCCCAGAACCGGCCATTGGCAAGCGAGAAGACCGGATAGCGGGCAATCAGCCCCTGGCCGCCCTGCACCAGATTAACCGGGCCGGTGATGACGAGTGTCCGTCGCTCGACGGCTCTCATCACGGCATCCCGCTGCAGCTCATTGGTGCGGTAGTCGAGGCCGATGGCCTTTTTGTTCGGCTCTTCGGGATAGACCAGGCCGACTACCAGGTCCTTGGCGGCGACAACATTGCGCAGCTGTGACGGAACGTCGAAAACCCGCTCTGAAAGCGCCGTGAATTGGGGTTGGTTGATGTTCGGATTGGCGGCAATGGCGGCGACCAGTCCGTAGATCAGATTGACGTTGCCATGAATATTGGTCTCGAGGCCTGCGGCCACTTTGGCGAGCTGTTCAGCCGCCTTGACCTGCTGCGCTACATGGTACTGTTCGCGTTTCTCGATATCGGCACGGACCACGCCGACCAGCAGGCCGGCGACCGCAAGGATGGCCGGGAAAAAATAGCCGAGGCCGAAGAACTGAAGACGAGATGATTTCGATTTCGAGAGAAATGGCAGCGAGGTCATGGAGATTTCCGATGGTGTCCCCCACTGTCGCCGACAAAATTTAAGATTGTCTAATTTACCTGCGTATCAACTACGCAACGATGTGCTGAAGAGGCACAAATTTTTCGTTTGTACGGAAATGGGACCTCGGCCGTGCCTATGCGGGGCTGATCCGGTTCCTGCCGGCACGCTTGGAACGGTAGAGGCCGTCGTCGGCCCGTTTCAGAATGTCCTCGGAGGAGGCATCCGCCGACAGAAATTCGCTCAAGCCGCCGCTGATCGTGGCGTGGTGGCCAAGCGTCTCCCGGACCTCGGTTGCGACGCGCTGGCGCAGCCGGTTGGCGATGACGATGCCGTGCTCCTGCCGGGTGGCGGGCATGACCACGACGAACTCATCGCCGCCGAGGCGGGCGAGAAAGTCGGTCTTGCGCAATTCCAGGCGACAGACGCCGGCAATTGCTTTCAGAACCGCATCGCCCATCGCATGTCCAAGCTCGTCGTTGACGGTCTTGAAGTGGTCGATGTCGAACATGAAAACGGATGTCGGGATATGCTCGTCCCGGAAAAGCTCGAACTTCAAGGCGAGCACGTCCATCAGCTTGCGGCGGTTGAAGAAACCGGTCAGCGCGTCGGTCTCGCTCTGATGACGCAACTGGTTTTCGACGGCGTTCTTTTCCGTGATGTTGCTGGCGACCCAGACGATCGCATCCTCGCCGTCGACCTGGAAATCAAGCGCCTGCAGGCGACCCTCGAACCAGATCGGATGTTCGGGGCCGTCGTTCTGCAGCCCCTTCACGTCGCTGCCGGAGAGGCTGTATTCGATGATATGCAGGGCACGCGAGGCGAGCGCCTTTTCGATCTCTCGCACGAAGCGTTGCGCCTTCTCGACGACGAGGACGTCGTAGAGGCTCTTGCCGACGAGATAGCTACCCTCATGATAATAGCGCGTGTCCTGGCCGCCGAAGAGCGCGGCATAACGGCCGCTGCGGGTGAGGACGAAACAGGGATCCGGGAGCGCCGACAGAATGAAATAGAGCTGATCGCGGGAAAAGGCGGTTTCCCGTCCGATCTCGATACTTGGCGCTTGGTGAGCTGGCGATGCCGTCATTGAGTTCCCGGGGGCGTTCGATGCGATCCGAGCTTCGTGGCCGGATCGACCGGAAGCAACGGGCGCACAGTTCCGAGACTATCGCCAAACTCCTTCGAAATTATCAACAGATGCGAATATTCGCATGCACGAACAAAGGACGGTTGCTCGCGGCCCGGCAAAGCCGAATGGCTGACTGCAGCCATGGCTTTCCCACTCGGCCGTACCCTTTTGCGGCAAACGCGCCTTGCCTTTGCGGGGAGGCTTATGTTCGATTGCGGACTTTCAAGCTCACGAGTCCCGCCTGCATGATCAAGGATTTCTCCGTCTCGGCCCTGATGATGGGGCTGCTCACAGCCTTTGTCGGCTTTATCAGCTCGTTTGCCGTCATCATGCAGGGGCTGCAGGCGATGGGTGCGACCGCGCCGGAGGTCGCCTCGGCTCTCCTGGCTCAATCGATTTCGATGGGCTTGCTGGCGATCGTGTTCTCGAGTTGGTATCGGATGCCGGTCAGCATCGCCTGGTCGACGCCGGGCGCAGCGCTTCTATCCGGCATCAGCGTGATCGAGGGCGGGTTTCCGGCCGTTGTCGGCGCCTTCGTGGTCTGCGGCGTGCTGATCATTCTTTCCGGTCTGTTCCGGCCGCTCAGCCGGGCGATCCGGCTGATCCCGGCGCCGCTTGCCAATGCCATGCTTGCCGGCATTCTCCTGAGCCTCTGCCTCGCACCTGTGAAGGCCGTCGCCTTCAATGCGGCGCTCGGCCTGCCGATCGTGCTGACCTGGATGGTCGTCGTTTCCAGATGGCGCCTCTGGGCGGTGCCGGCCTCGCTCGGCGCGCTGATCCTTGTGCTTGTCTTCGGTGTCGATCTTCCCCCGGACGCGATGGCGCAGATCGGTCAGGCGATCCATCCGAGCCTCACCTTCGTCACGCCGGTCTTCACCCTGCATGGGGTGATCTCGGTGGCGCTGCCGCTCTTCATCGTCACCATGGCCTCGCAGAACATACCCGGCATGGCGATCCTGAGGGTGCATCATTACGAGCCGCCGCCGGGTGTGATGTTTGTCGGCACCGGCATCTTCTCGATCCTCGGCGGGCTGGTCGGCGGTGTTCCGGTCAACATGGCGGCGATCACGGCGGCGATGTGCGCCAGCGAGGACGCCAATCCCGATCCGGCCAGACGCTACTGGGCGGCGATCGTCGCCGGCTTCGGTTATATCGTGTTCGGCCTGATCGCCGGGGGGATCATCGCCTTCGTGTCGCTGGCTCCGCCGATCCTGCTGCAGGCGGTGGCGGGCCTCGGCCTCGTCGGCGCCTTTGCCAATGCGGCGTTTGCGGCCTATCGCGACCCGGAGACCCGGGAGGCTGCGGCGATCACCTTTCTCGTGACGGCATCGGGCCTCTCCTTTGCCGGGATTTCCGGGGCCTTCTGGGGCCTCGTCGCCGGTGGCGTGATGATGACGCTGCAGCGTTTTATCCAGACTCTGAAAAAGTAGAGGGCACTTGCGTCATTCGGGACACGCGGCTATACATCCTGCCCATGACCATGACAGGCGCAATCATGTCCGACCGTTCGTCTATCCGCCGCACCGCGGCCGGGACGATGGTCTTTGCGCTTTCCTCGCTTCTTAGCCTCGACCTTACGCGCGGTTGCCGGGTCCGTTGAGGAGCGCCCGGCGGCCGAAAGCCCGCCCGGCATAAGAGCTCCTCTCACGAACATTCAAGACCGAGCCACAAAAGACCGCTAAAGGTCCGCATCGACGACGGCCAATTCCCCAGACGGATGCCGAGCGACGCGTGAAGCGAGAAGAGACGACGACAATGGACGCCAAGACTCATTCCCCCAAATCCGGCCCGAAATCCGGAATGCCCGATGCGGCAGTGAAGTATCGCGCTTACCCGACCATCAACATTCCCGACCGCACCTGGCCTTCGAAGGTCATCGACAAGGCGCCGATCTGGTGTTCGGTCGATCTGCGCGATGGCAACCAGTCGCTGGTCAACCCGATGGGCCATGACCGCAAGGCCCGCATGTTCCGCATGCTGCTCGACATGGGCTTCAAGGAGATCGAGATCGGTTTCCCGTCCGCCTCGCAGACCGATTTCGACTTTGCCCGCTGGTGCGTGGAAGAGGGCGGCGTGCCGGAAGACGTGTCGATGCAGGTTCTGGTCCAGTGCCGGCCGGAGCTGATCACTCGCACTTTCGAATCTTTGGAAGGCGCCCACAAGCCGATCATCCATTTCTACAATTCAACCTCCGAACTGCAGCGTCGCGTGGTGTTTGCCAAGGACGTCGCCGGCATCAAGCAGATCGCGGTCGATGCGGCCAAGATGATCACCGACATGGCGGCCAAGGCTGCCAATGGTGCAAATGGCGGGTTTCGTTTCCAGTATTCGCCGGAAAGCTTCACCGGCACCGAACTGGAAGTGGCGTTGGAGATCTGCAATGCGGTCACCGAGGTGATCAAGCCGACTGCCGAGGACAAGCTGATCCTCAACCTGCCCTCGACGGTCGAGATGGCGACCCCGAACATCTATGCGGATCAGATCGAATGGATGTGCCGAAATCTCGACAACCGCGAAAACATCATCATTTCGCTGCATCCGCATAACGACCGCGGCACCGGCATTGCCGCGACCGAACTCGGCCTGATGGCAGGTGCGGATCGTGTCGAGGGCACGCTGTTCGGCAATGGCGAACGCACCGGCAATGTCGATGTGGTGACACTCGCTTTGAACATGTACACGCAGGGTATCGATCCGGAACTGGATTGCTCCGATATCGAGCGGATCAAGGCGGTCTACGAATATTCCAACCAGATGGTCATTCCCGAACGCCATCCTTATGTCGGCGAACTGGTCTACACGGCCTTTTCCGGCTCGCATCAGGATGCGATCAACAAGGGCATGAAGGCGATCAAGGTCGCCAATCACCCGGTCTGGGAAGTGCCCTATCTGCCGATCGACCCGCGCGATGTCGGCCGTTCCTACGAGGCGATCATCCGCATCAACTCGCAGTCGGGCAAGGGCGGCATCGCCTACATCCTGGCGGAGGATTACGGCTTGAACCTGCCGCGTAACCTGCAGGTCGAGTTTCGTGAGGAAATCCAGCGGATCACCGACGAAGAGGGCGTGGAGCTTCCCGCCAAGCGCATCTACGAGAGCTTCATCGAGCGCTACGTGGAACAACCTGGCGCACGGCTGAAATTCGTCGACCACCACACCTATCCGGCAGGCGCCGACCATAAAGGCATCCGCATCGTTGCAGCCGAGATCATCGACGGCGGCGAGGTGAAGCGGATCGAAGGCAAGGGCACGGGGCCGATCGACGGCTTCATCAACGCGCTCTCGACCTATCTCGGCATCGAGCTGTCGGTCGCCGACTATTCCGAACATTCGCTGCAGCACGGCTCGAACGCGTCCGCCATCGCCTATGTGGAGATGGAGCACCCGAACGGAAAACTGTTCGGCGCCGGCATCAACAAGAACATCGTCGCGGCTTCGCTGGAGGCGATCGTCTCGGCGGCGAACCGGGTGCTGGCGGCGCGGTGAACGCTTTGACATAGTCCGCGTATCAAAAGAACAGGCCGCCCGAAATCAAGCGGCCTTTTTTGATTGTGGAAGGTGGTCATTCGGTGCTGAGCATTTAGGTGACGAAAGGTGGCGCATGCCTTTGCGTCCTAGCTCAACCTGATGCCGCGATAGAGTTGGGGATACCCGTAGGCTGCGTAGATTGATGATGCATATTCCACGGCATCGTCACGTGTTCGAAAGCGTTTGATAGGGCCTCTCCAGGTCGATGAGCACCAATACACGATATGGTAGCCTGCTCGGCCTTCACATCGAACAGTCACGATGATGAGAATTGGTAAATCCATGCTTCGTTCTCCTTTGATTGGAGAACAATTCATCGCGAATGGTTGCCGGCACCAATCTGGTGTCAGGGAGGTGTCAACTCGATCGCCCGAAGGGCGGCACATTTTCCGAGTCTCAAATGCTTAGCCTGAATTGAGCAGAATAGTCGGATGCACTTTCGGCTAACAACCGCCCTAAATCAACCCCGCCGCCTTTGCCGCGATATCATCCAGATCTGCCGCAGACGAGGGGCCGACGACCATGTAGGTGGCGAGCGGCGTGACCCAGGAGACGAGGCCGGTATCGTTGCGGATTTCCTCGATCGAGCGGTTACCCTCGGGCCGGGCCTTGGTGAAGGAAATGGCGATCACGTCGCCGTCTCCATCGCCGTCGGTGCGCCGGTAGAGAAGCTGGCCGACCGGCGCGCCGCCAGCGGCAAACAGGCGGGCACCCTGGAAGGTCAGGCCGCTGTCGCTGAGATCGGGGATACGAAAACCGACGCCGGTATTGGTGGTCAGCCATTCGAGGATATCGGCTGGCCTTTCGGCGGGGATTTCGGCGAGATGATTGGTCTGGCGCGCATAGAGGCGGTAGTGGGCGATGATATCGTCCAGCCAGTCGCGGCTGCTGGTGCCGGGAATGGAAATCATCGAAAACTGCGGAGCCGCCGGGTTGCCGCCGACCATATAGCCGATACCGCCGCCGAACACGAAAAACAGGGCGCAGGCGGCGACCGCCTGCAGGCCGGACGGTTTGAAGGAAAGCGTCGGGCGCGGCCCCTGCGGCAGGCGTATGGCCCGGCGCGGCAGCGGTGCATTCTTGATGGTGCGCACCAGATTGAGCGGAACCGGTTCCTTCAGCATATCGTCAAACGCGCGCCGGCCGAGATCGGCCCCGCGCTTCAGGGCATCTTGCAGGGACCGTGCCTGCGGATCGTTGACCAGCAGTTCCTCGACATCGTGCCGGTCCTGCTCGTTGATCTGGCCATCGATATGGGCGGAAAGCCGCAGTTCGAGCGACGACGGATGGGGGATGTTCATCCTCACGCTCTCCGCTCGCTCGTCTGGGCGGCGGCGGTCGCCAGGCTAAGACGTGCAGCGCAAAGACGGGTGGCGAAGAGATCCGGCTGGATGCCGAGGATGGCGGCCGCCTCGGCATAGGCGAACCCCTCCACGTCGGCGAGCAGGAAAACGCTTGCCAAGCCGTCCGGCAGGCAGACGAGGGCGGTCGACGGACGGGAGTTTTCGGCCGGGGAGGTATCGTCGACAGCATGGATTTCGGCGCGCCGGCGCTTCTTGGATTCGTCGACGAAGGTGCTGCGGATCATGCTGAAAAGCCAGCTTTCCAGCCGGCCTTCGCCCTTCCAGTGATGGCTTTTCTGGATCGCCCGGCCAGCCGCTTCGCGAACCAGGTCATCGGCCTCGACAGCACTTCCTGTCAGCGTCAGCGCAAAACGGCGCAGGCGCGGCAGGAGCGCTACGAGATCGCGCCGAATGTCGGTCGATGGGCTCGATTGGGTCATGGATAGGAGCGGCTTACCTGTGATTTACTGCAATAACCGGAACGAAGTAATAGCTATGACGAGATTGTGGCGATTCCGCAACAATCGCGCCATTGATTCTACAACATTCTCGCGACTTGCGGAATCGACATCGTCGCCGGCTCTTCACCATAGAGGAGGCGGCTGTTGTCGAGCGCGACACCGTCGCCCCATTCCGTCAGGCCGTAGCGTTCGCAGAGCAGGTTCCAGGCGCCGGCTTCGCCGGAAAGCGTGAAGAGGTTATAGGCGGCGCGCGGCTTGTGTCCGCCGGGCCCCTGGGAGGCCGATGCGATGCCGACCACCGGCACGTTGCCGCTATGACTTCGCAGCCAGTACAGCGTGTTGAGATGCGTATGCCCGTGCAGCACCAGTTCGGCGCCGCCGGTGGAGATCGCGGCTGCGAACCGCCGGATGCCGAGCATGCGCTTGTGCGAGGAGGCGGCGCCTCGGATCGGGGGGTGGTGGATCAGCACGACCCGGAAGAGACCCTCATCTCCCGCTTTCTTCAACAGATTGACCGTCTCGCGCGCCTGCCGCGAGCCGTAATAACCGGACGCCGAAAAGGGCAGGGTGGCATTGGAGGTCGAGCAGCCGATGATGGCGAGCGGTCCGCGCCGGCGCAGCGTCGGGAAGATATGATCCTCCTCCGGCCATTCAGCCGGGTCGTCGTCGCTCTTGATGAAGGGGTACCATTCGTTGACCGACTTGTCGTGCGCGCCGGGTACATAGGCGTCGTGGTTGCCGGGCACCACAGTCGTATCATAGGGGTCGCCGATGGTGCGCAGCCACTCGCCGGCAAGCCGCGTCTCGATCTTCGTCGCCAGGTTGACGAGATCGCCGGTGATGACCAACTGGTCCGGTTCGCGCGTCTTCAAATCGCTCAAAAGCAGGTCGAGCGTGTTGACGAAAAGGTGCTTGCGCCGATTGCGGTGCCAGTTCACAAAACCGGTGATCCGCTTCGAGAAAAGCTCGCGAAGCGTCAGGTTTGGAAGCGGCCCCAGATGGATGTCGGAAATATGCGCGAATTTGAACATGGCGCACACATAACGCATGAGCGCAGAAATCGTTATCGATTTTCTGGGCGCTCCCGGAGTTATGAATGAGCGGCGAAGGGGTGCCGGAAATCCGCAGTTGGCGCACCCGGATCGTCGTCTGGCTGCTCCACCGCGTCTTCATGCTGACGCGCGGCATGACGCTTGGCGTACGCGCCGCCTGTTTCGACGCAGAAGGCCGCATCTTCCTCGTTCGCCATACCTATGTGCCCGGCTGGTACATGCCGGGCGGCGGCGTTGAGCGCGGAGAGACGGTGCTCGATGCGCTACGCAAGGAGTTGCGCGAAGAGGGCAATCTGGAAATCCGCGGAGAGATCGCGCTTTTCCACGCCTACTACAACCGCAATGCCAGCAGGCGTGACCATGTGCTGTTCTATCGGGTGACCGTGGAGCAGACGAAGCCGCGTGCGCCGGATCGGGAGATTGCCGAGAGCGGGTTCTTTACGCTCGATGCGCTGCCGGAGGAGACGACCGCGGCGACACTGCGGCGGTTGCGGGAGTTGAAGGACGAGGTGAAGCGGGCGGATTATTGGTGAGGGTCGTGGGGTGCCCCTCATCCGCCCTGCCGGCACCTTCTCCCCGTTCTGACGGGGAGAAGGACAGATGCCGCACCGTCTCATCCTATCCTAAACGCTTTGGTTTGAGGGAGACTGGGGAGCTTGCCGCTTGCCTCCTTCGCCCCGCTTTGCGGGGAGAAGGTACCGGCAGGCGGATGAGGGGCAGATGCGTCTCGGTCAAGCCGCTCGCTTCACCTTCTCCCGCCCATGCGGCGCGTCGAGGTCCACTACCGGGCCGACGGGGACGATGCCGGTAGGGTTGATGGTCTTGTGGCTCTCATAATAGTGGTGCTTGATGTGGAACAGGTTGCAGGTCTCTGCGATGCCGGGTTGCTGATAGAGATCAGCGAGATAGCCGGACAGGTTCGGGTAGTCCGCGATGCGGCGGATGTTGCACTTGAAGTGGCCGACATAGACCGGATCGAAGCGCAGCAGCGTGGTGAACAGGCGCCAATCGGCTTCAGTCGTGGTGTCGCCGAACAGGTAGCGGCTGCCTGAGAGGCGCCTTTCCAGCATGTCGAGCGTCTCGAACAGGCGGGCGACGGCACCCTCATAGGCGTCCTGGGCAGTTGCGAAACCTGCCTTGTAGACGCCGTTGTTGACGGTGTCGTAGACGACCGCATTGAGTTCATCGATTTCGCCGCGCAGCGCCTGCGGATAGAAATCCGCCGTCGAGCCCGTCAGGCCGTCGAAGGCGCCGTTGAACATACGGATGATTTCCGAACTCTCGTTCGAGACGATGGTGTTCTCAAGCTTGTCCCAGAGGACGGGCACGGTGACGCGGCCGGAATAGTTCGGATCGGCCTTCAGGTAGACCTGGTAGAGATAGTCCGAGCCGAACAGGTCGTCGCCGGTGGCGCTGTCGCGTTTCTTGAACTCCCAGCCGTTCTCCAGCATCAGGTAGTCGACGACCGAGACCGAGATCAGGTCTTCGAGCTTCTTCAGCTTGCGGAAGATCAGGGTGCGGTGCGCCCAGGGACAGGCATAGGAGACGTATAGGTGATAACGCCCGGCCTCAGCCTTGAAGCCTTGCTTGCCGGTGAGACCGGCGGAAGCATCCGCGGTCACCCAGTTGCGGAACTGCGATTCGGCGCGCTTGAAATGGCCCTTGTTTTCCTTGGTGTCGTACCAGACGTCCTGCCATTTTCCTTCGACGAGCCTGCCCATGGTTATCTCCTTGGATTTTCCTTGAGGGGATAGATACGGCACTGTCCGCCGAATGCGAGGCAGGATTTTATGAACGGTGTGTTTTTGCGTTGGACGCGGGAAATTTTTCCTGCTAATTCGCTTTCCGGATTTTAAGGATACTTTCCTCTATGACCGAAGTGCGGACACTGCGACGACGCTGATCATCGACCACGACGCTAGAACAAGCGTCATCGATATCCCTTGTCCTGTCCGCTCTTTATCCTACGGCTTCGGTCCATCCATGTCTCAGCACAACGTTCTCTACAAGCACGACCTCGTTTACCTCACGGAAGATACGTCTCACGACGAGGTCATCGAACTGATCAACGCGGAAGCCTTCGGCCCCGGCCGGCATACCCGCGCCGCCGCCCGCATCCGCGAGCAGGGGCCGCATGACCGGACGCTCTCCTTCGTCTGCGCCGACGATGGCGAAACGATCGCTTCGGTCAGGATGACGCCGGTCTATGCCGGTTCGGTGAAGGGCCATCTGCTCGGGCCGCTTGCGGTCCGGCCGTCGCACAAGAACCGGGGCATCGGCCGCGAACTGGTGCGGATCGCCATCGAGGCGGCAAGACGCAAGGGTTCGGAAGCGGTGATCCTGGTCGGCGACCCGCCCTATTATGGCCCGCTCGGGTTCGAGAAGGTTGCCTACGGTGCCCTGGAATTCCCGGGGCCTGTCGATCCCGGCCGGGTTCTGGTCGTGCCGATCGCAGCCGACGTGCATGCCCGGCTCAAGGGCGTCATCGGCTGGCGCGGATAGGCCATTTCCTTTAAGCAGATGATGGATCGGTCGGTGAAAGCCGGCTGGAGGTGTCGTCGAAGCGAGGGACAGGCGGATGGCTGCAATCACCATGGACGAGGCGCTCGACCGCGCCGGAGCGGGGACCTATCAGCGACGATTGATGGGCATTTTCGGGCTCGTCTGGACGGCGGATGCCATGCAGGTTCTGGCGGTCGGTTTCACCGCTGCTTCGATCGCGGCAAGTTTCGGGCTGACCGTGCCGCAGGCGCTGCAGACCGGCACCGCCTTCTTCCTCGGCATGCTGCTCGGCGCGCTCGGTTTCGGCAGGCTCGCCGACCGGATCGGCCGGCGGCGGGTGCTGATCGTCACGGTCGCCTGTGACGCGGTGTTCGGCACGCTCTCCATCTTCGCGCCGGATTTCACCATCCTGCTTCTGCTGCGCTTCCTGACCGGCGCTGCCGTCGGCGGTACGTTGCCGGTCGACTATGCGATGATGGCGGAATTCCTGCCAGCGAAGAACCGCGGCCGCTGGCTGGTCCTGCTCGAAGGGTTCTGGGCGATCGGAACGCTGATCGTGGCGCTCGCCGCCTGGGCCGCAAGCCTTGCCGGCGTCGCGGATGCCTGGCGGTATATTTTCGCGGTCACCGCCATTCCGGCGATCGCTGGCATCGGCCTGCGTTTCCTGGTGCCGGAATCGCCGCTCTACCTGATGCGCTCCGGGCGTCACGACGAGGCGAGGGAAATCGTCGACCGGATGCTCGCCGTCAACGGACACACGCCGCTCGGGGCAGGCACCAGCCTGGTCTCGCCGCCGCCGGTCAAGACGACCGGCATCTTTTCGGGCGAGCTTCGCCAGCGCAGCATCATGATCCTGGCGATCTGGTTCCTTGTCTCCGTCTCTTATTACGGCGTCTTTACCTGGATGCCCGCGAAGCTTGCCGGCGAGGGTTTCGGTTTCGTGCGCGGTTACGGTTTCCTGGTTCTGGTCGCGCTTGCCCAGATCCCGGGTTATGCGCTTGCCGCCTATGGCGTAGAGAAATGGGGCCGCAAGCCGACGCTCATCGGTTTCTGCCTTCTATCGGCGCTCGGCTGCCTGATGTTCGTCGTCGCACCCAGCGCCCTCCTGGTCGGGGCTGCGCTGCTGATCATGAGCTTTGCGCTGCTCGGCACCTGGGGTGCGCTCTACGCCTATACGCCGGAACTTTACCCGACCGCGTCGCGGGCGACCGGCATGGGGGCAGCCGGTGCCATGGCGCGTCTCGGCGGACTGCTGGCGCCGTCGCTGGTGGGTTATGTCGTGGTTCAGGGGCTCGGCCTGACGATCGGCATCTTTGCCGGCCTGCTGGTGATCGCGGCGATTGCCGCGACGATGATCAATGCGGAGACGCGGCAGGTCTCTCTCGCCTGAGCTAGAAGCGTTTTTGCAGCCACGTCACCGAATGGCCTCCTTCGAGGCCTTTCAGCGTGCCGATCTCGGTATAACCCTGTTTCAGGTATAGCTTGAGCGCTTCCGGGTTCATCGTGTCGATATAGGCGCCGATCGCGCCGCGAGCTTTGGCTTCGACTTCGGCCATGTCGAGCATGCGGGCGCCGAGGCCTTGGCCGCGCAACTCGTCCGGCACATAGAGCATCGAGATATAAAGCCAGCCGCGGCCGGTATAACCTGTCAGCCCGCCGATCAGATTGCCGTCCCCGTCATGCAGCGGCACCGCCAGTTCGCGGCGGTTGCTGGGGCCGAACGTTGCGGCATTGTGGGTCATCAGCCGTTCGAGGATGAAATCCTCCTCGTCGGCGTTCATGCCTTCGGTGAGTTTCAGGTCGATATCCATGCGGCGATTCTTCGTCCCCATTTTTCGGAGCGAATGGATAACCTACAGAGCTTTCCTGAGGAAGGTGCGGGTGCGGCCCTTCGGAAATTCCGGCAGTTCCCCGAAGATTTCGTAACCCTGGCGCATATAGGCCTTGCGGGCGAGCGGGCTGAACGTGTCGATCCAGGCGCCATGGCAGCCGCGGGCGCGGGCTTCCTGTTCGGCTTGGCTCAGCAGCTTGCCGGCCATGCCTTCACCCCGCAATGTTTCCGGGACGAACAGCCATTGGGTGAAGAGCCAGCCCCAGGCGGTGTAACCGGAAAGCCCGCCGATCACCTTGTCCTCCACATCGCGGATCAGCACGGCGAGCGGCTTGCGGTCGGATGGGCCGACATCGGCGTCGTTGAAGGCGGTCAGTCCTTCGCCGATCACGGCCAGTTCCTCGGGCGAGGGCGAGGCGGTCACATCAAACTGCGTCATATGTCAGCGACCCTCGCGCCACCACATGGCCGCGACCGCGAAGAGCAGCGCGGAGAGGCCGGCGAAACCGGCAAACAGCGGCAGCGTGTTGATGCCGCGCAGCACCGTCTCGTCGGTCATGCGGATGACCATGCGGTTGGGATCGTTGACGCGCACTTCGCCGCGAACCGGCAGGATGTCCGGCAGCGAAATACCATCGCCCGAGGCGATGCGGGTGACGAGGCCACGGGTCTTGTCGGCATAGGGTTTCAGCGTGCTCTCGGTCGAGATCATCGCCTTGAATTCCGGCGCGTCCACCGTGCCGACATGTACGAGCGTCGAGAACTGGCCGTTGGTGACTTCGAACAGGCCGGTCTCTTCCATACGGCGTTCCAGCCGGTACTGGCCGGGGCCGGCAGCCGTCATCGGCACGGTCTCGGTACGGCCGGACGGGTATTTGATCGTCGCGGGACCCGGATCGTCGCCGATCGTCTGGCGGGTCGCTTCGAGCGTGCGGCCGACGGCGCGGGCGGTCAGCGCTTCTTCTTCCAGCTCCGGTTCCTTCATCAGCCAGTGGGCGATGCGGCGATAGAGCGACACATGCGGGCCGCCGCCTTCGAAACCGCGAGCCCAGAGCCAGCCCTGGTCGGAGAGCAGCATGGCGACGCGGCCTTCGCCCTGGCGGTTGAGGACGAGCAGCGGGCGGTCGCCGTCGCCTTCCATGACCGTCTGGCCCTGCGGCGTGTCGACGTCGATGGTGCGGAACCAGCGGCCCCAGGCGGGCGGATTCGAGTTGGAGCCGTCGAGGCCGCGGGTCACGGGGTGCTTTTCACCCTCCGGCGACAGATGCGGATAGAAGGCGGCGCTGTGGATTTCGCCGGTCGGGGCGGCCGGCAGGACCTGTTCGAGCGGCGTGGACGCAATCGAATCCTCGCCGGCATGCTCGGGGCCGGCGGCGATCAGCAGTGCGCCGCCATTGTTC
The DNA here is from genome assembly GCF_000731315.1 of Neorhizobium galegae bv. orientalis str. HAMBI 540. Taxonomy (NCBI): domain Bacteria; kingdom Pseudomonadati; phylum Pseudomonadota; class Alphaproteobacteria; order Hyphomicrobiales; family Rhizobiaceae; genus Neorhizobium; species Neorhizobium galegae. The sequence continues at coordinate 2,538,867 of NZ_HG938353.1, read as the reverse complement.
ACGTACTGGGCGATGTAATCGTAATAGAGGATCGGCAGCACGCCGCGATGCTTGTAGCGGTCGAAGATGATCAGGTCGAAATCCTTGATCTTCTCGACGAACAGTTCGCGGGTCGGGAAGGCGATCAGCGACAGCTCGTTGATCGGCGTGCCGTCCTGCTTTTCCGGCGGCCGCAGAATGGTGAAGTGGACGAGGTCGACCGAGGCATCGGACTTCAAAAGGTTGCGCCAGGCGCGCTCGCCGGCATGCGGTTCGCCGGAGACGAGCAGCACACGTAGGTTCTGACGGATGCCGTCGATGACATGGACGGCGCGGTTGTTGGCGATGGTCACCTCGCCCGGAAGCTCGGCGACCGAAAATTCCATGACGTTGTTGCCGCCGCGCGGAACCGTGAACGAGAAAGGCGTCTCCTGGCCGGGCGTGGCGCGCAGCGTCGCTGTCTGCTGACCGTTCATGCGCACCGTGACCTGGGCCGGGCCGCCACCGGTGCGACCGTCGTCGAAGACCCGCAGCGTCAGTTCCTGTTCCTCGCCGACAATGCCAAAGCGCGGGGCGCGGACCACTTCAACGCGGCGGTCGAATTCGTCCGGCTTGCCGGTGATCAGGCCGTGGACGGGGGCGTTGAAGCCGAGGTCCTGGTTGATGCCGGGCAGGTCGTGGATCTGGCCGTCGGTCAGGAAAACCGCCCCGCCGATACGGGCCGGCGGCACGTCGGAAATGGCGGAACGCAGGGCAGTGAAGAGCTTTGTCGAGGGAGTGTCGGTATCGCCATCGTCATCGACCTCGACGATACGCGTCTCGATGCGCGGGTAGCGGGAGAAGCGGTCCTTGAGGCTTGCGAGCGCCTCGTCGGTCTGTTGCTTGCGCTGGGCGGTATCCTGGCTCTGCGAGCGGTCAACAATGACCGGCACGACGGTCGAAAGCTGGTCGCGGTCCTCCTGCAGCAGCGTCGGGTTGGCGAGCGCCAGGAGCAGGGCGGCGAGCGCCAGCGTGCGCAAGGCGGCGCCGCGAATGCCGCGCCAGAAGGAGAGGCCCGCGAGGATCAGCGCGAAGACACCGAGGGCGGCCAGGATCGGCCAGGAGAAAAAGGGGGCGAATTCGATGGTCATGTTCGGCTGTCCTTACTGGCCAAGCCGTTCGAGAAGCGCCGGGACATGCACCTGGTCGGCTTTGTAGTTGCCGGTCAGCATGTACATCATGATGTTGACGCCGGAGCGATAGGCATATTCGCGCTGCATCTCGTCCGGGGGCACGGTCGGCAGGACCGGGGCGCCCTGGCTGTCGACTGCCCAGGCACCGGCGAAATCATTGCCGGTGATCAGCAACGGGGTCACCCCGTCGCCGCTGGAGGAGAGCTGGGCGCCGGTGTTTTTCGCTTCCTGCCGTGCCTCGACCCAAAGCGGGCTGCCGGTATAACGACCGGGGAAATTGGTGAGCAGGTAGAAGGAGCGGGTCAGCACGTGATCGGTAGGCGTCGGCTCCAGCGGCGGGATGTCGATATTGGCGAGGATCGCCTGCAGGCGCTCGCCATTCGGCGTGGTGCCGCCACCGCCGAGCGACGAATATTGATCACGGGTGTCGAAGAGCACAGTGCCGCCATTGCGCATATAGGCGTCGATGCGAGAGATCGCCGCCTGCGACGGCATCGGCGCCGTGGCAGAGATGGGCCAGTAGATGATCGGGTAGAAGGCGAGCTCATCCTTGGTGATGTCGAGGCCGACCGGAGCGCCTGGTTCCAGCGTCGTGCGGTAGGTGAGGAACTGGCTGAGACCCTCGAGACCCTGTTCGGAAATCCGGTCGACATCCTGCTCGCCGGTGGTGACATAGGCGAGGTGGGTCGTGTCGAGCCGTTCGAGGATCTGCTCGTCACCCGGCTTGGCACCGGCACCGGGCGCCATTTCTTGCGCTTTGGATTGGCCGGGCGTCAAGGCAAATAGGCCGAAGGCGAGGGCGGCGATCGCTGCTGCGGCAGCACCGCTCGGCCTGCGGCGTCCGCCGGGGCCACGGGAGAAAGTGCCGTTCATGAAGAGCACCACGAGGCTGTCGAGGATCAGCAGCGCGAAGGCGGCGGCGAAAAGGGCGGGGCGCAGCGATACGGCTTCGCCGCCGGCAAGGCCTTCGCGCACCAGCGGCCGGCCCGCTGTGGTCGGGTCGAAGCGGGCGATGACGGTCTTTGGCGCCAGCAGGTTGACGGCGGTGAAACCGTCCTCGGTGCCGTAAAGACCCGGCGGATGGTCGAAACTCGCGACCGGCACCTGGTTTGCGGCGATCGCGATCGGACGGGCCGTGCCGGTTTCGGTGGTGAGGACGCCGTCGGCGGTGAGCAGCCGATAGGGCGCGAGTGTCGCAGCGGCTCCCTCTGCTGCCGCGCCGGACGCGGCACCTCCGGCGCGGGCGAGCTGGACCAGGCGGCGGAGCATTTCGACGAAATTGCCCGACAGCGGCAGGTTCGACCAGGTCGCCTCGGCGCTCGTGTGGAAGAGCACGATGCGGCCGGCATCGACTTCCTTTTCGGTGACGAGAGGCGTGCCGTCGGAAAGGCTTGCCCAGGTGCGTTCGGCAAGGTCCGGCGTCGGTTCGGCGAGAACTTGGCGGGTGACGGTGATGTCCGCGGCGCGCGGCATGCCGGCGAAGGGGCCGAAACTCGGGAAATCGGCGAGCGACTGCGGCTCCGACCAGGACATGGCGCCGCCGAGCGCGCGTTCACCCTGGCGCAGGATCACCGGCACCAGCGGATCGTCGGCGGGGGCGGCGGCAAGGCGCGGGCCGGCGAAGCGGATCAACGTACCACCCTGAGCGATCCATCGCTGCAGTGGCGCGTAGGTTTCTGACGGCAGGCGGCCGACATCGGCAAGGATGATGGCGGAAGGGTTTCCCTGGAGGATCTGCGGGATGGCGACCGAAAGATCGGCGGTATTCGGCTGGATGACATCCGCATAAGGCAGGAGCGCGCGGCTGATGTAATAGAGCGGCTGCAACAGCGGCTGGAAATCGCTGCCGCTTTCGCCAGCGAGAAGCGCGATGCGGCGGCGCTTGAAGCCATCATCGAGCAGGTGTGCTGCGCCGGCGGTGGCGAGACCGTCGATGCTGAGGCGCGCGAAATCGTTGCGAAGCTCGAACGGCGAGGTGATCTCGGCCGTGGCGGTCGCAGCACCGGCCGCAAACTGCAGCGTGCCTGAGGCGAGCGCGCGGCCCTGCGCGTCGAGCGCGTTGACGTTCATCTGCTGTGCCGATGCGGTCGAAAGGCGTGTTGCGGTCACCGACATGGCGGCGGCGTTGTTCACCGCGTCGGTCAGCGCCACGGCGCTATGGCCGTCGCCTTCGATCAGGCGCATTTCGGCGGGCGACAGGGCGGCGAATGTCGACATGGCCTCGTTGTCGCTGGCGGCCGCCATGCCATCGGAAAGGATGACGAGCGTGCCGGGACGGGTGGTGTTCATGGCCTCTCTGACCGCCTGGGCGGCGCGGGCGCGATCGGGAACCAGCGGCTTGGGGTTGGCGGCCGTCAGCTTGTCGCGGGCGGCGGCGGCGGTCCCGGGTACCGCCTCATGGCTGGCATCGGCGGTAAAGGTGATCGAGACCGGCACGTCGGCGCTTTCGGCGTCGTCGATCAAAAGGTTGGCGGTCTGGACGCGGCGTTCCCAGTCGGCAGCGGTCGCCCAGCCGTTGTCGACGACGAGCACCAGCGGGCCCCCTGCATTCAGAGAATTGGCGCGCGGGTTCATCACCGGATCGGCGATCGCCAGGATCACGGCGGCGGCGAGAAGCATGCGCAGCAGCGTCAGCCACCAGGGGCTTTTCGAGGGCGTTTCCTCGCGCTTCAGGACCGTCGCAAGGATCCGGAGCGGCGGAAAGATTTCCGCCTTCGGGCGCGGCGGGGTGAGCCGCAGCAGCCACCAGATGACCGGCAGCGCGATCAGGCCGAAGAGGATGGCGGGATTGGCGAAAATCAGCGCGCTCATGACCTGTCTCCGACCGGTTTCGGTGACGGCATGCCGGAAAGATAACCATGCACGGCAACCAGCGCCTCGGAGGCCAGGTGGTCGGTCCGGTGGAAAACGAAGCTCCAGCCGAGACGGCGCAGCGATTCACCGAGTGCATCGCGACGGGCGAAATAGGCGCGCTGATAATCCTCGCGGATCATTTCGGCGCGGCCGGAGACGAGCTTTTCGCCGGTCTCGGGATCGGTGAACTCGGTGCGGCCGGTATAGGGGAAGGTCTCTTCCGCCGGATCGGCGATCTCGACCACGTGGCCGCGTAGGCCGCGGCGGCCGAGCGGGGCAATGCGTTCCATCACCCGGTCGGCGTCGTCGAGGAAATCGCCGATCAGCACGATGTCGCTATGGCCGCGGATCATCGCGGTATCCGGCAGGCCGGTGGTCAGCGGCGCGTGCATGATCGAGGCGGCGAGCCGCTCGGCGGCGTTGCGGGCCGATACCGGCTCCATGATGCCGGGGCAGCCGATGCGCTCGCCGGACCGGGCAAGGATTTCGGCCAGCGCCAGCATCAGCACCAGCGCCCGGCTTTCCTTGGAAGCGATGGCAAGCGTCGACTTGTACATCATCGACGGCGACATGTCGGCCCAGAGCCAGACGGTGTGGGCGGCTTCCCATTCGCGCTCGCGGACATAGGTATGGTCGTCGCGGGCGGAGCGGCGCCAATCGATGCGAGACAGGCTTTCACCCTCGGCATAGGGCCGGAACTGCCAGAAATTTTCGCCGACGCCGCGCTTGCGGCGACCATGCCAACCGGCGATCACCGTGTTGGCGATGCGCTTTGCTTCCACCATGCAATCCGGCACAAGCGTCGCGCGGGCCTGGGCTCGAGAGAGGAGTTCGCTACTCGGTGTCTGCTCTACGATCTGGCCAATGGTGGAAGCCACGCATTATCCTTTCTAGCCGGCGGACTTAGCCGCGGGCCTGCTTCACCAGGCCGGCGATGACGTCGCGCACCGACATGCCTTCGGCGCGGGCCGCAAACGTCAGCGCCATGCGGTGTTCAAGCACCGGTTCGGCAAGCGCGTAAACGTCGTCGAGCGACGGGGCCAGACGGCCTTCGTAAAGGGCGCGGGCGCGGGCCGTCAGCATCAGCGACTGGCCGGCGCGCGGGCCGGGACCCCAGGCGACGTGCTTGTCGGTATGGGCATTGCCGTGGCCGGGGCGGGCAGAGCGCACCAGCGACAGGATCGCATCGACCACCTTGTCGCTGACCGGCATCTGGCGGATCAGCATCTGGATTTCCTGGAGCCGGGCAGCATCGATGACGCCGCGCGCCTTGGCTTCCGAAAGGCCGGTGGTTTCGAGCAGGATCTGCCGCTCGGCGGCAAGTTCCGGATAAAGCACGTCCACCTGCAGCAGGAAGCGGTCGAGCTGCGCTTCCGGCAACGGATAGGTGCCTTCCTGCTCCAGCGGGTTCTGGGTCGCGAGCACGTGGAAGGGAGCGGGCAGATCGTAGCGCTGGCCGGCCACCGTGATGTGGTATTCCTGCATGGACTGTAGCAGTGCCGACTGGGTGCGCGGCGAGGCGCGGTTGATTTCGTCGGCCATCAGCAGCTGAGCGAACACCGGCCCCTTGATGAAGCGGAAGGAGCGGCGGCCGGTATCGTCGGTATCCATGACTTCCGAGCCGAGAATATCCGAAGGCATCAGGTCGGGCGTGAACTGGATGCGGTTGCCGCCGAGGCTGAGCACGGTGCCGAGCGTGGTGACGAGCTTGGTCTTGGCGAGGCCGGGGACGCCGACCAGCAGTGCATGGCCGCCGGACAGGACCGCCAGAAGCGTGTTCTCGACCACCTTTTCCTGACCGAAGATCACTTTCGCGACTTCGGCGCGAATGGCGGCGATGTCGGAAAGGGCCATTTCCGCGGAGGCGATGATGGCTTTCTCATCGAGGGCGGTATCGGTGGAATTCATCAGGCCCATGTCGCTCTCCATCATCCAAACTGGCGGCATCCAAACTGGCTGGCATCCAGAACCTGCTGGCACTTAGAAACCGGCTGGCTTTTCCAGGCCGGGCTCATTGATATCCCGGCGGCGAATCGCTGCGTCGCAGCATCCGGCTTATCCGATCAAACTTATTCCCCGAAATATGGCTGACAAGCACGTATTGAATGACTATCTCGTGAGGAACAATTGCTTTGGTGGATGCTTACGGTCGAACCGGGACTGAAAGATGGCAGCGCAAACGATAAATTCGGCACCCGATGCCGCAGGGCTTGCGGCGCTGATCTCGCGTGCTTCCGAGCAGAGCGGCGACGGAAAGCGTGGTTTACCGCCTGTCGAGCGGTGGAATCCGCCCTTTTGCGGTGATATCGACATGGAAATCCGTGCCGACGGCACGTGGTTCTATATGGGCACCCCGATCGGCCGCGCACCGCTCGTGAGGCTGTTTTCGACGGTGCTGCGCAAGGATGAGGACGGTCGGACCTATCTCGTAACACCTGTGGAAAAGGTCGGCATCCGCATCGCCGACGCTCCCTTCCTTGCGGTCGAGATGCAGATGACGCAGCGTGAAGGCCAACAGGTGCTCACGTTCAGGACAAATGTCGGTGATGTGGTGGAGGCGGGGCTGGAACATCCCTTGCGCTTCGAGATTTCGGGCGAAAACCGCGAGCTGAAACCCTATCTCCTGGTCCGCGGCCGGTTGGAGGCCCTGGTCTCCCGCGCTGTCATGTACGATCTCGTGGAACTCGGCGAGGCTATCGTGATAGACGGGGTGCCGATGTTCTCCGTCCGCTCCGGGACGGAGGTCTTTCCCGTGATGCCCGAGGCCGAATTGGACGCCTTATCGCAATGAGTGACTATCCCCTTTTTTCGGCCGGCGATTTTCGCCGCCGGGCACTGAACCAGAATGGCGGGCCGGTCGACCACGCCTGGCGCGACCATGGCGACCACCTGCTCAATCCGACGCTCGTCGATCTCGCCGCGGGACTGAAGCTCAAGGATGCCGCCGTGCTGGTGCCTGTCGTCGACGACGGCGACGAAGCCAAGGTGATCCTGACGCAGCGGACATCGACGATGCGCAAGCATTCCGGCCAGATAGCCTTTCCGGGCGGTGGGATCGACCCGGAGGATAGATCCCCGGAACAGGCGGCGTTGCGTGAGGCGGAAGAGGAGATCGGCCTCGACCGTTCCTTCGTCGAAACGCTGTCGCGACTGCCGACCTATTATGCCGCGACCGGTTTTCGGATCACGCCGGTGCTCTCGGTGGTCAGGCGCGGCTTCGAGATCACGCCCAATCCGGCCGAGGTGGACGACGTGTTCGAGGTGCCGTTATCCTTCCTGATGAACGCGGCCAACCACCAGCGCGACAGCCGGGAATGGGACGGCACGGAGCGGCATTTCTATGTGATGCCCTACGAGGAACGAAACATCTGGGGCATTACCGCGGGCATCCTGCGCACGCTCTATGAAAGGCTTTACGCATGACCAGTGTTGCTGACGAGGCCTGGTTCCGGGACCCGGCGCTGCAGCGCATCCTGACGCTGCTGAATGCCGATGGCGGCGAGGCGCGGGTGGCGGGTGGCGCGGTGCGCAATGCGCTGATGGGGCTTCCAGTCGCCGATGTCGACGTCGCCACCACGCTTGTCCCGGAAAAGGTGGTCGAGCGGGCGGTGACGGCCGGTATCAAGGCCGTGCCGACCGGCTTCGAGCACGGCACGGTGACGCTGGTCATCGGAGGCCACGGGTTCGAGGTCACCACGTTGCGCCGCGACATCGAGACCGACGGCCGGCGGGCCAAGGTCGCCTTCGGCACCGATTGGCAGACGGATGCCGAACGACGGGACCTGACGATCAACGCACTTTATGCCGACGCTCAAGGCGCGGTGATCGACCTCGTGAACGGACTGCCGGATATCGACACGCGCACCGTCCGCTTCATCGGCGATGCGGCCGAGCGGATCGCCGAGGACTATTTGCGCATCCTGCGCTTCTTCCGCTTCTTCGCCCATTACGGTTCCGGCCGGCCGGATGCGGATGGCCTGAGGGCCTGCGCCCGTGCCAAGGACAAGCTTTCGACGCTTTCCGCCGAGCGCATCTGGGCGGAAACCAAGAAGCTGCTGTCCGCTGCCGATCCTTCCCGCGCGTTGCTGTGGATGCGGCAGGCGGGCGTGCTCACCGAAATCCTGCCGGAGACGGAAAAGTGGGGTATCGACGGCATCCACGGCCTCGTGGCGGCAGAGAAGTCGCTCGGCTGGACGGCCGATCCGATCCTGCGGCTGGCGGCGATCGTGCCGCCGGATGCCGAGAGGCTGGATGCACTTGCGAAGCGGCTCAGGATGTCGAATGCAGAGGCTGCCAAGCTTGCGGCCTGGGCAAATGCGCCGGTGCTGCCGGACGAAGTGACGGATGTCGGGTTTGACCGGCTGCTCTACCGCCATGGTGCGGAGGGGCTGGTCTTCCGGCTGAGGCTGGCTCTGGCGTCGGCGCGAACTGCGGCCGAAGGCGATCCGGCGGCGATGCGCAGATCCGCGCGGCTGTCGGTCTTGCTGAAGAGGGCGGAGAACTACGAGAAGCCGGTCTTTCCGGTCGGTGGTGCTGATATCGTCGCAGCCGGCGTGCCGGCCGGAAAACGGGTCGGCGAAATCCTGAAGGAACTGGAAGATCTCTGGGTCGAGCGCAATTTTACTCTCGACCGGGCGGCGCTGACCGCCCGGCTGGAGGATATGATCCGCAGATCGCTTTGAGATCAGTCAGTTCGACGCTCTGACATCGGGTGCTTCGAAATCAGATGCAGCCGTTCCGATGCGGATGACCGATCTCGGTCGCGCCGGGCGTCAGGCCGCGGCCGCTCCGTTTTCGTCGCGAATGCGCGCCTTTATGTTTTCGACCATGTTTTCGCGGATGATCTCTTCGCCATGGACAGTGCGAAGATGTTCCACGGCGCGGCGAACCACTTCGGCGTCTTCATCGGCCCGGGTATGCCATTGGCAACCGGGGACGAGCGTACCGCATTCGAACAGTCGCATGATACTTCCTCCTATTGTCGTCGCACTGGAGGCGGGCGGACAGCTCCTCATATCCGCCGGCCCCAATCTCGATAACTCGAAAGCGACGACGCTGTTCCCGATGCCTATTCGGAAAACGCCCAGGCGTGGAAAACGGAAGCCTCTTCCTTGCCCTTTTCCCGCGCCGTCTCGGTGTTGGCGGCCGACGTGGCAACCGACTTGCCGGCAAGCTGGCGCTTTACCTGGTCCACATAAAAGGAATGGGGGAGTTCTCCGCCAGTTCTCGCGCGCATTTCCGTCGCGAGGCGGTCGATCATTTCAGCGGTATCAAGGGAACGGGAGTCCCTGTCCTTAGACGCTTCCGGCATGGGCATGCTATTCGGTGCCATCATGGCGATCCTCCTCCGGTACAACCAAAGGGACGCTACCACCATCGCACTGATTCCGATATCGCATTTGTTAAGGATGAGATATTGGGGCCGGTTTATACCCGAAATCGTTAATTTTGTGGTCTTCGATCTAAGGCCACCTTACAACCGGAGGCAGTGACGAGAGGATGGACTCGACATTGCCGCCGGTCTTCAACCCGAAAATCGTGCCACGGTCGTAGAGCAGGTTGAACTCGACATAGCGGCCGCGACGGATCAGCTGTTCGTCGCGATCATGTTCCGTCCAGGGCTTGTTGAAGTTGGCCCGGACGATCCGCGGATAGACGAGGTTGAAGGCGCGCCCGACATCCTGCACAAACGCGAAATCCGCATCCCAGCCGCCTTTTTCGGCAACCGGATGCAGCCAGTCGAAGAAAATGCCGCCGACGCCGCGCGGTTCGTTGCGGTGCTTCAGGAAAAAATAGTCGTCGCACCAGGCCTTGTAGCGATCGTAGTCGGCGACCGCCTCGTGGCGTTTGCAGGTGATTTCCATGACCCGGTGGAAGAGGGTGGTGTCCGGATCTTCCTGGGTGCGGCGCCGGTCGAGGACCGGGGTAAGATCCGCGCCGCCGCCGAACCACTGGCTCGACGTCACCACCATGCGGGTATTCATGTGGACGGTCGGTACGTTCGGATTGACCGGGTGGGCGATCAGCGAAATGCCCGACGCCCAGAAGCGCGGGTCTTCCTCGGCACCCGGCATCTGGCTGCGGAAGTCGGCGGAAAACTCGCCGTGGACGGTCGAGGTGTGGACACCGACCTTCTCGAAGACGCGCCCCTCCATCATCGACATTCTGCCGCCACCGCCGGCACCGCCGTCGCGCAGCCAGTCCTTGGGTTTGAAGCGGCCGGGCTCCTGATCGGAGAGGGGGCCGGTCAGCTCATCCTCAAGGCCTTCCAGCGAGGCGCAGATCGTGTCGCGCAGGCTCTCGAACCAGGTCCTCGCAGCCACCTTCTTGTCTTCGATGTCCTCGGGCAGCCCCTTGGGCAGTACCGGCCGTTCCATATCTCTAATCCTCTCGCCATCCCCTTGGCGCGACTCGCATTTTTCCGATCGGGAATTAGCATTTCTGGCTTTCGCGAACCATTCCATCGATTGTCGCGGGTGGAAAATGAGACTCGCAAAGCGTGTCGCCTGGCACTATCTTTACCGCATAAACAGGTGCTGATCAGGGGCTTTCATGGCAAAGTTCACACCCCCGCCGCTCGACGGGCTGAAACGCAGGATCGACCGCCACCGGCAGGAAAAAGCCGGCGAGCGCCAGGGCATGTTCGTGCGGCAGACATTTCAGCTCTCACGGGAAGAAGCGCGCGAAAAGGCGCGCGAGTGGTTTCACGAATTTCCGAAGGCCGCCTATTGGACGGAAGTGGAAAGCTGGCGCCAGCTCGAAGGTGACAAGATCGAATTCACCATGCGACGGCTGCCGACTGCGGATTGATCCGGTCAATCATTGCGGATCTTCATAGGTGTAGAGCGCGCACAATTCAGCGTTGCTCTTCGGCGGATTTCTCCCTGTAAACACGGCGATCGCCGACATGCCCTTGCCGGATGCCCAGTTGGCGACATAGGTGACGTCGCCCGATCCGCAGAGCTGGTTACCGTTTTCAAGTTCCGGATCGGCCGGTTTTGCGACGCGATAGACCGATGCCGGCACACGTCTGCCATCCACCCGGAAATTATCGGCAACGAGGTCGGAGAATTCGAGGGATTCTTCGTTCTCGAAGGTGATACTGAAATCGTCCAGCCAGACGTCGCCGGTGACGCTCATCGCCGTCTTGCTGACCGCAGTATAATGCTCGGCCTCCTGGCCGTGGACGGACGAAGCCATCAAGGCAAGAGCGGCAATGGTCATCGGGTAACAAAGCAGAGTGCGGAAATTGCGCATCGAGGTCCTTGAAGGCTTGGCGTTTGTGGCTTTCGGAAGAACGAAACTCCGTTGCGGAAACATATGCGATCTCCGAGGTTCGGCCCATGGGCCTCGATCGGTTTGGCAGGTGTTTTTCAAAAGATGCTAAACGGAGACGGAGGCTGCTGGTACCGAAGACTCAAGCATAAACCTATCCGTGCAATCAACTGACATTCACCTCTTCATCCGTTTCCAGCAAAATCGGTCCCGCACCCTTTTCGCCGAGCATGTCGAGCGGGTTCCTGAGCGGGCAGTCCTCCATCGACAGGCAGCCGCAGCCGATGCAGCCGGTCAGGTGGTCGCGGAGCGCCGTGAGGCTGGCGATCCTGGCGTCGAGCTGGCGTTTCCAGGTTTCCGATAGACGCTGCCAGTCCTTTGCCGTCAGCGGCCGGTCGTGCGGCAGGACGGAGAGCGCTTCGGCGATATCGGCAAGCGGTATGCCGGTCTTCTGGGCCACCTTGATGACGGCGACCCGGCGCAGCACGACGCGTGGATAACGGCGCTGGTTGCCACGGTTGCGGCGGCTCTGGATCAGTCCCTTGGTCTCGTAGAAATGCAGGGTGGAGACCGCCACGCCGCTGCGTGTCGCCACTTCGCCGACCGTCAGTTCGAGCTCCAGCCTGGCACCCGGATTTTTCTTCATCATTGTTGTTGACCTCAATATTACTTGAGGTTCTATAGCATAGGCTTCCTGAAAGAGAACCGGAGCCAGTTCAATGGTGACGAAAACCGCCTTGTCGCAGCGCCTCGCCGACGATCATCGCCGCCGACATAGCGACGTTGATGGAGCGCTGGCCTTCGACCATGGGGATGAGGATGCGGGCGTCGGCTGCCTCATGAACATTGTCCGGCACGCCGGCGCTTTCGCGGCCGAAGAGGAGGATGTCGTCCGGCCGGAATTCGAAGCGGGTATAGGGCAGGGCGGCCTTGGTGGAGGCAAGCACGACGCGCCGGCCATTCTCCTTGCGCCAATCGTCGAAACGCTGCCAGTTGACGTGGCGGGTAAGCGTGACGCTCTCCAGATAGTCCATGCCGGAGCGCTTCAGGTTTCGATCGGAAATGTCGAAGCCCGCCGGCTCGATGATGTCGACGGAAAGACCGAGGCAGGCGGCGAGCCTCAGGATCGTGCCGGTATTGCCGGCGATATCCGGCTGGTAGAGGGCGATGCGCAGGCCAGAGGAAATGTTGCTCATATGCCCGTCCTTACGGGAAACCGGCGCTCGATCTCAAGCCTTTTCGATGCGCGGCATAGATGTGACGATCGGGCAACAGATAAGCCCTGGGTGGCCGGACGCGGCGATTTGCTCTTTTCAATTTGTACCCGAGAGGGTAGAAGGCTTGTATCACTCAACGCCCACTCAAGGAGGCCTACATGGATATGACCGTGCTTTCGCGCCTCCGCCGCCAGATTACTCGCTTTCTGGCCTAGGCGTTTCGCGGTTTCTCGCAAACTTTTCCTCGTCTGACTCGTTACGTGGCCGACATTCGGCCTCGATATCCTAGGTTTACGTCGCCCGATTCTGGCCGCCTTGCGTGCCGATCCCGTGCGGCAATCCGATTTACGGAGCTATTTTCATGTTCTCGTGGTTCGAACGGCGTGTTGATCCCTATCCGGACGAAGCGCCCTCATTGCCGCCTGCCGGCCTTGCGGCCTTTCTGTGGCACTATACCAAGCCGGTCTGGCCGTGGGTCGTCATCATGTCGACCTGTACGATGCTGATTGCCGTCGGCGAAGTGGCGCTGTTCCAGTTCCTCGGCGATATCGTCGACTGGCTGACCAATGCCGATCGGGCGACTTTCCTTGAAAGCGAAGGGCCGAAACTGTTCTTCATGGCCTTCGTGGTGCTGATCGGATTGCCGGCGGTCGCGACGCTCAATTCGCTGATCATGCATCAGATCCTGATGGGCAATTTCCCGATGATTGCCCGCTGGCAGATGCATCGGTTCCTGCTCAGGCACTCGATGACGTTCTTCGCCAATGAGTTTGCCGGCCGTGTCTCGACGAAGGTGATGCAGACCTCGCTCGCGATCCGCGAAACGGTGATGAAGGTGCTCGACGTGTTCGTCTACGTCTTCACCTATTTCATCTCGATGATCGCCATCGTTGCGGCGGCGGATCTGCGTCTTGCGGTGCCGCTCGTCCTCTGGATCGTCTGCTACTCGATGACAGTCGCCTATTACGTGCCGCGTCTGAGGAAGATTTCGGCGGAACAGGCGGATGCGCGTTCGATGATGACCGGCCGCGTGGTGGACAGCTATACGAACATCGCCACCGTCAAGCTATTCTCGCATGCGGGAAGGGAAGAGGCTTATGCGCAGGACGCGATGGATGTCTTCCTGAAAACCGTACATGCGCAGATGCGCAAGGTGACGGGTTTCCAGGCGCTGGTCTACTTCTACAATTGCGCGGCGCTGTTTACCGTCGGCGCATTGTCGATCTGGTTCTGGCTGGACGGCGTCATCTCGATCGGCGCGATCGCGATCGCCATCGGCCTTGCGATGCGTATCAACGGCATGTCGCAGTGGGTGATGTGGGAAGTCTCTGCGCTCTTTGAAAACATCGGCACCGTCTATGACGGCATGTCGATGATGACCAAGGCGCATGATGTGGTGGACCGCAATGGTGCTTCGGCGCTGACGGCGAAAAAAGGCCATATCCGCTACGACAACGTCCACTTCCACTATGGCAAGGGCAAGGGCGTTATCGAAGGCCTGACGCTCGATATCCCGGCCGGGCAGAAGATCGGTCTGGTCGGCCGCTCCGGCGCCGGCAAGACGACGCTGATGAACCTGCTCTTACGCTTCTACGATCTGGAGGGCGGTCGCATCACCATCGATGGGCAGGACATTTCCGGCGTGACGCAGGACAGCCTGCGCTCGCTGATCGGCGTGGTCACTCAGGATACCTCGCTGCTGCACCGCTCGATCCGCGACAACATCGCCTACGGCAAGCCGGATGCGACCGATGCGGACATCATCGAGGCGGCGAAGCGCGCTAATGCCTGGGAGTTCATCGACGGGCTTGCCGACATGCAGGGACGAAAAGGTCTCGATGCGCATGTGGGTGAACGCGGCGTGAAACTGTCGGGTGGCCAGCGGCAGCGCATCGCGATCGCCCGCGTCTTCCTGAAGGACGCGCCGATCCTGGTGCTCGACGAGGCGACCTCGGCGCTCGACAGTGAAGTCGAAGCGGCAATCCAGGAGAACCTGTTCGCGCTGATGGAGGGCAAGACGGTGATTGCGATTGCGCACCGCCTGTCGACGCTCACCGAGATGGACCGGCTGATCGTGCTCGACCGCGGCCGGATCGTCGAGGCCGGCACCCATCGCGAACTCGCTCAGAGTGGCGGCATCTATGCCGACCTCTGGAACCGCCAGTCCGGCGGCTTCATCGGCCATGACGACGTGATCGAGGAAGAGGCGGCGGAGTAATCTCCGCCGTCGCCCCCTTCCTCGCTCTGAGGTCGTATTCCAGGGCATGCTTCCGCGGAATTCAGATTCGGTTTTCGCGGGTGTGCCAGATACGAAGGAGAAGATCGTCTCGCTCCGTATCGGGTTGGCGGGCACATTAAGAAAATGTAAGCCGCGGCCCGTCCGCTTTCGCTTTGCCGCCGATCAGAATCCGCCTATATCCGGTCCATGTTGAAACCGGTCTTCCGCATCTTCGAAAGCTTTATCAAGCCGTTCGCGAGGCGGGACGACCTGAAACCGCCTGTGGGCCTGATCGGCTTCGTCTGGTTCTATGTCAGCCAGGCCAAGCTTCCCTTCTTCGCCATGCTGCTTCTTGGCGGTCTTGCCGCAGGAGTCGAGGCGGCGATGTTCTGGTATGTCGGCCGGCTGGTCGATATCCTCGACACGACGAAGCCCGCCGACGGATGGTCGGGGCTTTTGGCCAACCATGGCACCGAATTGGTGGTCATGGCGCTGGTGGTCGGCATCGGCCGCTTCCTGATCGGGCTGATGACGGCGCTGGTCGACCAGCAGATCATCACGCCAGGTTTCTACAATCTGGTGCGCTGGCAGTCGTACATCCATGTGTCGCGCCAGTCGCTTTCCTTCTTCCAGAACGATTTCTCCGGCCGGATCGTCACGAAAGTCTGGTCGGCGGGGCAGGCGACCGGCGACGTGCTGACCTCCTTTATGGAAAGCGTCTGGTTCGTCGGCATCTATTCCGTCTCGACCATCGCGCTGGTCGCAGGGCTCGACTGGCGGCTCGCCGTCGTCGTCGTCGCATGGCTTGCGATCTTCGCGCTGCTCGCCCGCCATTACGTGCCGCGCATCCGCGAGCACTCCAAGGCCTCGGCCGAGGCCGGATCGATGATCAGCGGCCGCATGGTCGACGCCTATTCGAACATCCAGACGCTCCGGCTGTTCGGCCGCGACGAGGCCAATGACCGCTATATGCTCTCCGGTTTCGAGAGCTTCCAGGACACGATCATTGCGTTCACCCGGCTATTGACCAGCGTGCGCGCCTCGATGGCCTTCCTCTCCGGCACGATGATCGTCACGATGGCGGCGATGAGCGTGCATCTCTGGCTCTCCGGCCTGATCTCGTCGGGTGCGGTCGCCTTCACCATGGCTCTGATGCTGCGGCTGAATTTCCTGCTCGGCCGGCTGATGACGCAGCTCAACGGGATCATGCGCAATATCGGCACGATCCAGAATTCCGCCGAGCTGATCTCGCAACCGATCGGTCTGGTGGATGCGCCTGATGCAACGCAGCTGGTGGTAAAACGCCCGGAAATCCGTTTCGAGAATGTCAGCTTCCACTATGGCAAGGCGAAGGGCGTCATCGACAACCTGTCGCTCACCATCCGGCCGGGCGAAAAGCTCGGCATCGTCGGGCGCTCGGGCGCCGGCAAGTCGACGCTCGTCAACCTGCTCCTGCGGTTCTACGATCTCGAAGGCGGCCGGATCCTGATCGACGGGCAGGACATCGCCAAGGCGACGCAGGAATCGCTGCGGGGCCAGATCGGCATGGTGACCCAGGATACCTCGCTGCTGCACCGGTCGATCCGCGACAATATCCTGTTCGGCCGGCCGGATGCGACCGAGGCACAGCTTGTCGAGGCGGCGCGCAAGGCTGAAGCCGACACGTTCATCGCGGCTCTCGAAGACCAGCGCGGCCGCAAGGGATTCGACGCGCATGTGGGCGAACGTGGTGTCAAGCTTTCCGGCGGACAGCGCCAGCGTGTCGCGATCGCCCGCGTGATGATCAAGGATGCGCCGATCCTGGTGCTCGACGAGGCGACCTCGGCGCTTGATTCCGAGGTGGAGGCGGCGATTCAGTCGAACCTGGAGCGGCTGATGCAGGGCAAGACCGTGCTTGCCATCGCCCACCGGCTTTCGACCATCGCAGCCCTCGACCGCCTCATCGTCATGGACCAGGGCCGGATCATCGAGGACGGCACGCACAACGAACTGATCGCGCGGCGAGGGCTCTATTCGGAGCTCTGGGCGCGACAATCCGGCGGCTTCCTCGCGGCGGATGCTGCCCAGTAACAGGCTCACTGTCCGGTGACGGCGATCTCGGCGATCAGTCCGTAATGGTTTGAGCCGTGTGCATCGGCAATGCGGGTCAGGGACTTTATCTTGAGCGGCGCCCGCGCATAGACGTGGTCGATCGGCAGGCCGAACGCGCCCGCCCGGATCGGCCAGGTGGCGGGCTCGAATTGGGCGGTGGCCAGATCGGTATTGTTCAGGAACCGGCGCATGTTGGGCGCGAGACTCGAGGCGTTGAAATCGCCGGAGAGGAGCAGGGGGCCGCTTGTTTCCGAGATCGCCAGTGCGGCGCGATCGAGTTCCAGCGAGTGGAAATTATCGAAATAGGGCTTGGTCGTATGCATGCCGACGAAATTGATCGGCCGGCCGGCTACGGTCACCTTCGCAAGGATGAAGCGATCCGGGAAGATGTCGCTCAGAGACTGGACCATCGGCGTCTCGATCGGCACCTTGGAAAGCATCAGCTGGTCGCAATCTTCGATCAGTGCTCCACAGCCGACCCGGTAGGGATAGGTCTTCGCCAGCTCGTCCATATAGACCCTCAGCGGTGCTGCTTCCATGATGTTGACGAGGTCGGCGCCGGAGGATCGGATGGTCTCGACGATGTCTTCGGCATGGTCGAAGTTGTCGTTGAGGATGTTGAAGGACATCAGCTTGAAGGTCCGCGCATTGGCATCCGCCGATGTCATCGGCGCCGCGAAACCGCGGCCCATGAGCACGGCGTGGCCGGTGAAGAGCAGCGAGACTGCGAACAGCAGCCAGACGACGAAGTGGCGCTTGATGAGCAGCGCAACGGCCACTGCCGCCACGCAGGCCGCTGCCGCATGCAGCTGCAGGCTGTAAAGCGTTCCTAAAATCCAGTGAGGGTGCACGTAACGCGTCCCGATCGCCATCAGTACAAGCGACACGATGACGCAGATGGCAACCGATAGTGTTTGTCTCATTCGGGTATGTCCGGGACGGCCGCCTTCTGTCGTGCGGTTGGCCTAACATGGGGCCGGTTTTGTTGCAATGCGGCACAGGGCAAGGGAGTTAACAGGAAGCGCGTGTCTTCCGCCGTTTTTCTTGAAAAAGGCCTGACTTTTCCGGGCCGAGCAGGCCTTGCCGCGCCATGTTCGGCGGCCCTGTGCTCTGCCTGACACGTCGCCCCGGAACCCTTCGGGTTTTCCCGCGACAAACTGGTCGCGGCCCCTTGCCAAGACTGGACATATTTTGCGATCAAGCATAGAACGCGCCGGATTGCTGGGGAATCTATGGTCGAATTGTGTTCAACCGAGATTCGCCGGGACGGGGGCAGAGCGGTTTCCGCGAATTGCGTGAGAAGGATGATTGAGCCGTGAGCGAGCACGACACACATAGCGAAATACCGGGCGAGCCCACTCGCCGAGATTTCCTTTACCTGACGACCGGTATGGCCGGCGCCGTCGGCGCTGTTTCCGTGGCATGGCCCTTCATCGACCAAATGCGTCCGGATGCTTCGACGCTGGCGCTCGCCTCGATCGAGGTCAATGTCGCCGCTCTCCAGCCGGGCATGTCGCTGACGGTCAAGTGGCGCGGCAAGCCGGTCTTCATCCGCAACCGCACCCCGGAAGAAATCAAAGCCGCCGCCGACGTGCCGATGGCCGAACTCAAGGACCCGGCCGCCCGCAATGCCAACCTGGCCCCCGATGCGAAGGCAACCGGCATCGACCGCTCGGGCGGCGCCGGCAAGGAAAACTGGATCGTGATGATCGGCTCCTGCACCCATCTCGGCTGCGTGCCGCTCGGTCAGTCCGGCGAATACAATGGATGGTTCTGTCCGTGCCACGGGTCGGTCTACGATACGGCTGGCCGTATCCGCAAAGGTCCGGCTCCGGAGAACCTCGCCATTCCGACTTTCAGTTTTAAGTCCGATACAGTTATCCAGATCGGGTGAGGGGATAAATACCTATGAGCGGTCATTCCACATACCAGCCATCGACCGGCATCGAGAAGTGGATCGATTCGCGGCTTCCGCTGCCGCGCATGATCCATGACAGCTTCGTCTCCTACCCCGTTCCCCGCAATCTGAACTATGCCTACACCTTCGGCGCCATGCTGTCGGTGATGCTGATCGTCCAGATCATCACAGGCGTCGTGCTTGCCATGCACTATGTCGCTTCGACTGGCGCTGCCTTCGACTCGGTCGAAAAGATCATGCGCGACGTCAACCACGGCTGGCTGCTGCGTTACATGCATGCCAATGGCGCATCGTTCTTCTTCGTTGCCGTCTATCTCCACATCGCCCGCGGCCTCTATTACGGCTCGTACAAGGCGCCCCGCGAAATCCTCTGGATCCTCGGCGTGGTGATCTACCTCTTGATGATGGCGACCGGCTTCATGGGCTACGTCCTGCCCTGGGGTCAGATGTCCTTCTGGGGCGCGACCGTCATCACCGGCTTCTTCTCGGCCTTCCCGCTGGTCGGCGAATGGATCCAGCAGTT
The DNA here is from genome assembly GCF_000731315.1 of Neorhizobium galegae bv. orientalis str. HAMBI 540. Taxonomy (NCBI): domain Bacteria; kingdom Pseudomonadati; phylum Pseudomonadota; class Alphaproteobacteria; order Hyphomicrobiales; family Rhizobiaceae; genus Neorhizobium; species Neorhizobium galegae. The sequence continues at coordinate 2,519,621 of NZ_HG938353.1, read as the reverse complement.
CCTGCTCGGCGGCTTTGCCGTCGACCAGCCGACGCTGAACCGCTTCTTCTCGCTGCACTATCTGCTGCCCTTCATGATCGCCGGCGTCGTCGTGCTGCACATCTGGGCGCTGCATGTCACCGGCCAGACCAATCCGACCGGCGTCGAAGTCAAGACCAAGACCGACACGGTTGCCTTCACGCCCTATGCGACGATGAAGGATGCGCTCGGCGTCTCCGTGTTCCTGATTGTCTACGCGTGGTTCATCTTCTACATGCCGAACTTCCTCGGCCATCCGGACAACTACATCCCGGCTGACGCCCTGAAGACGCCGGCTCATATCGTTCCGGAATGGTATTATCTGCCCTTCTACGCAATGCTGCGCGCCATCACCTTCAATGTCGGTCCGATCGACTCCAAGCTCGGCGGCGTTCTGGTGATGTTCGGTTCGATCATCATCCTGTTCTTCCTGCCTTGGCTCGACACGTCGAAGGTTCGCTCCGCCGTCTACCGTCCCTGGTACAAGCTGTTCTTCTGGCTGTTCGTCGCCAATGCCATCATGCTCGGCTGGCTTGGCTCGCAACCGGCGGAAGGCATCTTCACCACGCTCTCGCAGCTCGGCACGGTCTACTACTTCGGCTTCTTCCTCGTGATCATGCCGCTGCTCGGCCTGTTCGAAACGCCGAGGCGCATTCCGAACTCCATCACGGAAGCAGTTCTTGAAAAAAAGAACGGCAAATCCGCCGAAGCCCGCGCCTGACGCCTGCGACCGAGAGGGATTAGAATTATGAAAAAGCTTGTTACGAGCCTCGTCTCGCTGGCCTTCCTGGCGGGAATGGGCGTTGCCTCGGCCGTGGCGCAGGAAAATCACGCTGCGGCCCCGGCCGCAGAACATTCGGAAACGCCGCATTTTCCGATCAACCATCCCAAGGAAACCGATTGGAGCTTTGCCGGTCCTTTCGGTCATTACGACAAGGGTCAGTTGCAGCGCGGCCTGAAGATCTACACGGAAGTCTGTTCCGCCTGCCATTCGATGCGCCTCGTTTCCTTCCGCACGCTGGAAGGTCTCGGTTACTCGGAAGCGCAGGTGAAGGCGTTCGCGGCCAACTACAAGGTCCAGGACGGCCCGAACGACGAGGGCGAGATGTTTGAACGCACCGCCGTTCCGTCCGACTACTTCCCGTCGCCTTTCCCGAACACCCAGGCTGCTGCTGCTGCCAACAACGGCGCCGCACCGCCGGACATGTCGCTGCTTGCCAAGGCGCGCGGCGTAACCCGCGGCTTCCCGCAGTTCATCTTCGACATGTTCACCCAGTACCAGCAGGGCGGCCCGGACTATATCCATTCGCTGCTGACCGGTTACCAGGAGCCGCCGGCCGGCGTCCAGGTTCCTCCCGGCGGCCACTACAATCCGTATTTCTCCGCCGCCGCTTCGCTCGCCATGGCGCCGCCGCTCAGCGCCGACCAGGTCACCTACGAGGACGGCACGCCGCAGACGGTCGATCAGTATGCCAAGGATATCTCGGCCTTCCTGATGTGGGCCGCCGAGCCGCATCTCGAAGAGCGCAAGCGCACCGGCTTCATGGTGATGATCTTCCTTCTGATCTTCACCGGCCTGATCTACCTGACCAAGAAGTCGGTCTATGCCAGCAAGGAACACTGAGGTTTTCACCTCGTGATCCGAAAAAAGGCGGCCTCCGGGCTGCCTTTTTTGTTGGGAGGAGAGCCATCCGTTGATAGGCTCGTCCTCCTCCTGCCGCCAAATATGTGGATCATATGTCTTCCAAAAACGCTCTCTCCGCTGCCATTCGCTCCATCCCGGATTATCCGAAACCCGGCATCATCTTCCGCGACATCACCACGCTGCTCGGCGACGCCGTCGCCTTCGGGCAGGCGGTGGATGAGCTGGTGGCGCCCTATGCGGGCCTTGGCGTCGACAAGATCGCCGGCATCGAGGCCCGCGGCTTCATCCTCGGCGGCGCGTTGGCGCATCAGCTGAAGGCCGGTTTCGTGCCGATCCGCAAGAAGGGCAAGCTGCCGCACCAGACGGTGCGGATGGCCTACAGCCTCGAATACGGAACCGACGAGATGGAGATCCATGTGGATGCGGTAAAGGCCGGCGAGAAAGTGATCCTCACCGACGACCTGATCGCCACCGGCGGCACCGCGGAAGGTGCGGTGAAGCTGCTGCGCCAGCTTGGGGCCGAGATCGTCTCGGCCTGCTTCGTCATCGACCTGCCGGATCTCGGCGGACGCAGGAGGCTCGAAGAACTCGGTGTCGAGGTGAGGACGCTGGTCGAGTTTTCAGGCCATTGATAGGCCGCCGCCGCGAAGACTGATCGGGGTGAGGGGCAAATCCCTCACGCGAATTCCAGCACCGTACCTTCGTAACGCATAACCACGTCGCCATGCTGATTGACGCCATCGCAGGCGGTCATGTTGATCCAGGTGCCGGGGCGCGAGGTGAGCGGCCGGCTTTCGGTCAGCGCGACGGAGTAGGTGATGCTGTCGCCGGCATAGACCGGTTTCAGCCATTGCAGCTTCTTGAAGCCCGCCGACGGCCCGAGCTTCGGGGCTGTGAGGCCCTCGCTTTCGAGACGCGCTACTTCCGCTTTCCAATAGGCGATATAGGTTTTCATCCAGCCGGCGCAGGTGTGCCACCCGGAAGCGCAGAGAGCGCCGAAAACGTAGTTTTTGGCGGCTTCCGCATCCACGTGAAAGGGCTGCGGGTCGAATTTCCGGGCGTAGCGGACAATGTCCTCGGCGGTGAAGAGAAGCGTCCCGGTGATGACCTTCCTGCCGGGCGGGGAAAGCTCGATCAGCCTCATGCGGCATTCTCCTCGGCGTCGCGCAGCCGCATCATGATCGGGTTCTCACCGCGCATGACGATCTCGCCGCGCTGGTTCTCCACCTCGTGCAGGAACTTGACTATGCCGATGCCGGGTCGCGAGCGAAGGGTGCGGGATTCGATCACCCTCGAGCGGCCGGACAGCGTGTCGCCGTCCAGAACCGGTCGTTTCCATTCCATGAACTCGATGCCGGGTGAACCCTCCGACGACGAGCTTGACAGCCAGCCGTCGTACATCATCCGCATGAACATGCTCGCCGTATGCCAGCCCGACGCAGACAAGCCGCCGAGGATGCTCGCCTTGCCGGCGGCTTCGTCGATGTGCATTGGCTGCGGATCGAACTCCGCGGCGAATTCGACGATCTCGTCAGCCGTCACCAGCTTGGATGCGAGCGGGAAAACCCGCCCAACCGAAAAGTCCTCGAAATAATACACGGATTCCGTCATGTGGCCCTCCCGCCCACGGTCTCAGGTGTTGAAGCGGAAGTGGATCACGTCGCCGTCCTGGACGACATATTCCTTGCCTTCGTCGCGGCCCTTGCCGGCTTCCTTGGCGCCGACTTCGCCCTTGAAGTTGATGTAGTCGTCATAGGCGATGGTGAAGGCACGGATGAAGCCGCGTTCGAAATCGGTATGGATGACGCCGGCGGCTGCCGGTGCCTTGGTGCCGCGCACGATCGTCCAGGCGCGGGTTTCCTTGGGGCCGACGGTGAAATAGGTGATCAGGTCGAGCAGGTGGTAACCGGCTCGGATCAGCCGGTCGAGGCCGGCTTCCTCAAGCCCGAGGGCTGACAGGAATTCCTTGGACTCTTCCTCGGGAAGCTGGGCCACTTCGGACTCGATCGCGGCAGAGATGATCACGCATTCGGCGCCCTGTTCCTTGGCCATGGCGGCAACGGCGTGCGTGTGCTCGTTGCCGGTCGAGGCATCGGCTTCCGCGACGTTGCAGACATAAAGAACCGGGTGCGAGGTCAGAAGGTTGAGGTCCTTCAGGATCTCGATCTCTTCGGGCGCAAGTGACTTCAGGAGCAGACGCGCCGGCTTGCCATCGTTCAGGAGCTTGATAACCGCATCCATGACCGGCAATTGCGCGACGGAATCCTTGTCCTTGCTGGCGGCGCGCTTGCGGGTCTGCTCGACACGGCGCTCCAGGCTTTCGAGGTCGGCGAGCATCAGCTCGGTCTCGATCGTATCGGCATCGCCGACCGGGTTGATGCGACCTTCGACATGGGTGATGTCGTCATCCTCGAAGCAACGCAACACATGCACCACCGCATCGACTTCGCGGATATTGGCAAGGAACTTGTTGCCGAGGCCTTCACCCTTCGACGCGCCGCGCACCAGGCCGGCGATATCGACGAAGGAGATGCGGGTGGGGATGATTTCCTTGGAGCCGGCGACCGCAGCCAGCTTCTGCATGCGCGGATCGGGCACGGCCACTTCGCCGGTGTTCGGCTCGATCGTGCAGAACGGATAGTTGGCCGCCTGCGCCGCCGCCGTCTTGGTCAGCGCATTAAAGAGAGTGGACTTGCCGACATTCGGCAGGCCCACGATACCGCATTTGAAACCCATGGGTCCGGACCCTGTATCTGAAGAAATTTCGTTGCTGTGGCTATGGGGGAAAGTGCCGGAGCGGTCAAGGCTCTGCTGTCAGGCAATCCTTGCAAGTAAGGCATATTTGCCTTACTTTAAGTCAATGGAGAATGGCGATGGTTAGATTGAAAGTTACCGCGAAAGGACAGGTTACCTTGAAAAAGGAAGTTCTTGATCACCTTGGCATCAAGCCCGGCGATGAGATCGATGTCGATCTCCAACCAAAGCGGCAGGCTATGATCCATCCGATTGCCGGCAAACTTCCGATCGAAAGCGTCTTCGGAATGTTCAAGAATACGACCGGCAAAAGCTATTCGATCGATGAGATCAACGAGGCGATTGCGGCAAGCTACGCCGGCGAGGCCGAGCAATGAGCCTGATCGTCGATACCAATATCCTTTTGAGGGCAATGATCTTCGACCATGAAGTCGAGAGCCCCAAAGCCCAGGCTCTTTTAGCTTCGAACGAGGTGATCATTTCAAACCAGACCCTATGCGAAATGGTGTGGGTTCTTCGTCGGCTCTACAAAAAAAGCCAGAGCGACCTTGCCGTCGCAATCCGGACGTGGATGAGCGTCAAGACGGTAGCGCTTGATCGTGGGGCGGTCGAAGCCGGTCTCACTTTCCTAGAAACGGGAGGCGACTTCGCAGATGGTGTAATCGAATTCGAGGGACGTAGGCTCGGCGGCGACATATTCGCTACCTTCGACAAGCGGGCGGCTTCGATCGTCCGGGCACAAGGCCGGGATTGCGTTCTCCTGGATGCCGATTGACCCGCATTCCACTCCGATCAGCTGCTTGAAAAATTCCGGTTGCGGTGCGATATAAGCCGGAATGCCTAGTGTCGGACGCCGTCATCAGGAGGCGAGACGCCATGAGCGAAGATACCACCCTAAAACCAAAGACGAAAACCAAGACCAAGCTGGAGCGGCCGAAGCTCTACAAGGTTCTGCTCGTCAACGACGACTACACGCCGCGCGAATTCGTCACCATGGTGTTGAAAGCCGTGTTCCGGATGAGCGAGGAAACCGGCTACCGAGTGATGCTGACCGCGCACAGGATGGGGTTGGCGGTGGTCGTCGTCTGTACCAAGGACATCGCCGAGACCAAGGCGAAGGAAGCGGTCGATCTTGCCAAGGAGGCGGGTTTCCCGCTGATGTTCATCACCGAGCCAGAGGAATAGAGAGGGCTACCTCTTTTTTCCCGCCTTCACGCCGAGCGCTTCGGCGCTGATCCAGAAGACCGCGTCCTGCGATTCGGCCGTTTCCAGCCATAGGAAGTCGAGGTCGGGGAATTCCTCTTCGAGGATTTCGCGGCCGGAGCCGATTTCGCAGATCATCCCGCCGCCGATGTTGAGATGCGCCGGCGCTTCCCCGAGCAGCCGGCGCACGAGGTCGAGACCGTCGACGCCGCCGTCGAATGCCATTGCCGGTTCGGAGCGGAATTCGGCCGGAAAACCGTCCATCGCCTCGTGATCCACATAGGGCGGGTTGGTGATGATCAGGTCGTATTTCTTGTTTCCGAGTGGCGTGAAGAGATCGCCGTTGAAAAGCGTGACCTGATCTTCGACGGTGTGCTCGGCGACGTTCAGCCTTGCCACCTCGAGTGCATCGGTCGAGAGGTCCACGGCATCGACCTCCGCATTCGGGAAGAATTTTGCCGCGAGAATCGCAAGGCAGCCGGAACCGGTACAGATATCAACGGCGCTTTCGACGCTCAGCGGATCGGGCAGGAAGGTTGAGCCGTTCTCGCTCAGATATTCGCTGAACAGGATTTCGCCGATATGGGAGCGGGGGACGATCACCCGCTCGTCGACGAGAAAGCGAACGCCCTGGATATAGGCGTGGCCGGTCAGGTAGGACGTGGGCTTGCGGGTGGTGACGCGGGCGTCGATCCGCTCGGCCAGCAGGCGGCGTTCGGCCGGCAGAAGGCGGGCGTCGAGGAAGGGATCGAGCACGTCGATCGGCAGGTCGAGGCTGTCGAGGATCAGGAACGCAGCGTCGTCGCTTGCCGTTGTCGTGCCGTGGCCGTAGCTGAGGTTGGCGGCGTTGAAGCGGGAGATGGCATAACGCCAGTAATCGCGAAGGGTGACGAGTTCGCCGGTGATGTCATCCATGTTCGGGACCTGGTTCATGTTAGCTTCCGTTTTCGATCAGCCCTCCCTTAGCCGCTCCGAAAGCGGCGCGCCACCCCTTTAACCTGTAGCGATACGGGCTGTCTAAGCGCGGCGGATCTGGAAGCCGGTCTTGTTCTGAACAAAACCGCAGCGTTCGTAGAAGCGCAGCGTTGCCGGGTCCGTCGAGCCGGTCAGGAGCATGACCTTGTAGCAGCCGTCATTCCAGGCCTGATCCATGGCCCTGCGGATGAGGGCGCCGGCATAACCGCGCTTGCGGTGGTCGGCATGAGTGACGACGTTTTCGATCAGCGCATAGGGCGCCCCCTTGCGGGTGAGGTTCGGCACGACGATCAGTGTCACCGTGGCTGCCGCGCGCCCGTCTGCGAAGCCGATCAACACCGTCATGCCGGGCTGGGCGAGAATGGCGGCGAAACGCTCCTGAGCCAGTGCCGGCTCCGGGTCCGGGTCGTGGTTCAGGTGGTGATAGAGTTCGATCAGGTCGGCAAGATCGCCGTCGCGGGCCGGGCGAATGACGAAGTCGGCAGGGGGCATCGACACTATTCGCCCTTGCCGCCGAACATCTTCTTCAGCATCTCGGCCATCGGGCCCGAGGTCGGCAGGTTCGGTTTGCCGCCGCTGCGGGCCTGATGGATATGCGATTGCCCGGCCGGCTTGGCGGCAGGCTTCTTTTCGGGTTTTGCGTCCTTGGCTGGCTTTTCCTCGTCCGGCTTGCCGCCGACGGCGAGCGCCAGTTTGTTCATCAGCTGCGAATCCTCTCCCTTCACCAGCATTTCGGCGTTGTCAGCTAGGGCATCGAGGAGAGGGGACAGCCAAGTCTGGTCGACTTTGGCGAAATCGCCGAGCACATGGTTGTGGACGAGCTCCTTTGCTCCCGGATGGCCGATGCCGAGGCGGAGCCTGCGGTATTCGCGGCCGCAATGGGCATCGAGCGATTTGACGCCATTGTGGCCGCCGTGGCCGCCGCCGGTCTTGATGCGGGCCTTGGCCGCCGGCAGATCGAGTTCGTCATAGATGGCGATGAGGTTTTCCGGGCCGAGCTTGTAAAAGCGCATCGCCTCGCCGACCGCTTCGCCCGAGAGGTTCATGAAGGTCTGCGGCTTGATCAGCAGCACCTTTTCGCCGGCGAGTTCGCCTTCCGAGATCAGTGCCTTGAACTTCTTCGACCAGGGCGAAAAACCGGGACGACGCTGGATCGCGTCCGCTGCCATGAAGCCGATATTGTGGCGGTTGCCCGCATATTGGGAACCGGGGTTGCCGAGGCCGGCGATGATGAGCATGGAGACGTCCATCCTTGACTGCTGGCCTTTCACCACCGCGAAACGCCGTCAAAGTCAACCGGTTTCGACGCTTGAGCCTTTATTGAAGCTCATCAATGCCGTAGCGCTTCAGGATTGCATTCTGGACGCCGTCCTTGATGATACGGTCGAGACCTGCCTGCATCCTGACGATCAGCTCGTCGGGCACATCGAGGTTGCAGGCAATGCCGAGATGCTGCTCGGAGAACAGCATGACCTTTTCGATCGGTGTCCCGTCTGCCTTCAGCTTTTGATAGACGCCTTCCGACATAGGCATCATGTCGATACGGTCCTGGAGCAGCTTTCTGAGCGTCGTGTCGACATCGGCGCTGAGATCGATCTTCGGGAAACCGAAGCTCTTCAAAAGCCCCTCGGTATAGTCGGCGCGATGGGTGCCGGTCGTGTATTGCTTGGCCTCGTCCAGGGTGGCCGCCGCGACCTTCGAACCCGCGTGGCGGACGAGGATGCTGCGGTCGATGAAAAGAGGCACGACCCATTTGAAACGCGGCTCGCGTTCGGGCGTGCGGGCGGCGGCGAAGACGCAGTGCATGGGTTGGGTCTCGGCCACCGCAATGGCGCGAGCCCAGGGCATGATTTCCAGTGTGTAAGGCGTGCCCACGTCGCGCATGATGATCTCGACCTGGTCGATACCGACGCCGCGATAGCTGCCACCCGGCTCCTGGTAACTGAAGGGCGGGTATGACTCCGTCGAAAAGACGATCGGCTGCTGGGCATGGGCGCCCGCCGTGAGGCAGAGGCTGGCAAGAAGCGGCACTGCGATTTTCATCTGTCCACCTTCCAAACGCGCATGTTGTCATTTCTGACCCAGCATCTGGTCCGGTGGTGAGGGCTTGTCAGCTCGCCATGGACTCGATTTCGGCCTGCCGGGCGGATAGGGCCGAGAGCAGTTCGGAGATTTCGCGGGGCTTCGAGAAGAGGTAGCCCTGGGCGTAGTCGATGCCCATTTGCTGCAGCAATAAGCGCTGTTCTTCCGTCTCGACGCCTTCGGCGACGACCTTGCAGTTCATCTTGTGAGAAATAGCACTAATGCCTTCGACAAGCATCCTGTTCTTGCTACCTATGTCACCTGTCTGTTCGGTCAGCGAACGGATGAAGGACTGGTCGATCTTGACGATATCGACGGGGAAACGGCTCATGTAGCTCAGCGACGAATAGCCGGTGCCGAAATCGTCAAGCGCGATGCGGCAGCCGAAGCGATGGATCTCGTTGAGGATGGTGCGGATTTCCGGGTTGTCGTGCATCAGCACGGCTTCGGTGATTTCCACCACCAGGCGCGACGGATCGATGCCGTAGCGGCCGAGCAGGCCGGCAAGGCGGGCCGGCAGGCCGGGCTCGAATTGCAGCGGCGAGAAATTGACCGCGACATAGGCCTCGCCCATGCCCGGCAGGCGTGAGACGCGGGCAAGGTTCGCCATAGCGTCTTCCAGGATGAGGTTGCCGATCTGGCCGATCGTGCCGGTCTCCTCGGCAACGCTGATGATGCCGGCCGGCGACATCAGCCCCTTGCGGGGGTGGCGCATGCGCATCAGGGCTTCGAAGCCCGACGGAACGCCGGTCTCGATGTCGACGATCGGCTGGAAATGCGCCTCGAACCAGCTTGCGGCAATGGCGACTTCGATGTCGCTCTCGATCTCGGCCCGTTCCCGCGTCTGGTCGAGAATGGCGGGATCGTAGACCTGCGCGCCGTTCTTGCCGTCGCGTTTGCGGGCATACATCGCCATGTCCGACTTCTGCAGCAGCTCGGCCGCACTGGCGGCATGGCTCGGATAGAAGGCAAGCCCGATACTGGCGCTCAACCGCACGCCGGTGCCCTGGATCCGGAAGGGAACCTCGAACATGTCGACGATCTTTTGGCTGAGTTCGACGGCGCGGCGCTCGGCACCTTCCCCGGTGATCAGGATGGCGAACTCGTCGCCGCCGAGGCGGGAGGCGGTGTCGTCGTCGTTGAGCATCGGTTTCGTCCGCTCGACGAACTGGCAGAGCACCGCGTCGCCGGCGGCATGGCCGAGATTGTCGTTGATCGCCTTGAAGCGGTCGAGATCGACGAACAGGCAGGCGACCTCGGTCCGTGCCCTGTCGGCCTCGGCAATCTTCTGGTCGAGCGTCGCTTCGAAACCCTGGCGGTTGAGAAGCCCGGTCAGATGGTCGGAGATGGCCTGCTGATGGTTGCGCAGTTCCGACTGCCTCAGTTCAGTGACGTCCGTCATGACGCTCAGCGAGCCGGGAATGCTGCCGCCGGCCGTGCCGAGTTCGATTTCGACGATCAGCACGTCCATCAGGCGGCCGTCGGCGCAGAGGAAGCGGACGGTGGCTTCGATCGCCAGGCCGGTCGATTTCGCCTGCTGCTTGCGCCTTGCATAGATCTGGCGGTCCGCCGGCGCGACAAGCTCGGAAAAGGGATGGCCGATGACGTCCTCACGGCGATAGCCGGTCGCGAGCAGCCAATAGTCGCTGACGGCGGCGATCTGGTCGCCCGAGGTCAGCGAAAACAGCATGGCCGGCGTCAGGTTGTAGATTTCCGTGGTCTGCTGGTGGGCGCGCTTCAGTTCGCGCTCTTCGCGCTCCAGCAGGGTCTGCATTTCGTTGAAGCTCTTCGCCAGCCGCCCCATTTCGTCGTTCGAGCGCCAGTCGACATGGTGGCGCGAACCCAGCCTGCGGGTTGCCTCGATGGCTGCGGTCAACCGCATCAGCGGCTTGATGACCATGACGCGGTTGCCGAGGATCGCTGCGCCGAAGACCGTCAGGATGGTGATGATGAAGATGGAGATGAAAGCCATTTCCATCTGGTGCAAGGCGGAGAACCAACCGAGCTTCGGCACATAGACGGTGATGCTGCCGACGTTGCGGGTGCCCTGCTGCGATTTGTAGAAGATCGGCTCGGAGATTGCTTCAAGCCCGCGGAAATCGGCCGGATTGACGTCGACTTCGGAAATATTCAGCTTGCCCGTATTGTCGCTGATCTGCACGCCGCTGATGGCCGGGTCGGCGACGAGCATCGATGCGACCTGGTGGATGCTGTCGGTGTCGAGATCCCAGAGCGGCTTTCCGAGCGCCTGGGAGTTGGTCACCAGCACGACATTGACGTGCTCGCTGAGGTTCTTGGCGGCCTGTTGGGAGGAAAGCGCCAGAAACAACGTGAACAGGGGCGCGACGACGACCAGAAGGGCGCCCGAAATAATCGCAATAAAACGACTCTCAACGGAATGAGTCATCCGTCTTCCCCGCATTCATCGTCTGGCTGCCGCCGGACTTTCCCCGTCATGCTGAAGTAGCGTCCATCGTTTCACCTATTCATTAAACTTCACTGAAACGACGATGCCAAGATTCGAACGAATTACGGAAGCAGCGTTACTAAACTGTATTCGGCGGGCAATAAAAAACCCGCTTTCTTGCGAAAGCGGGTCCCATTTCAAGAATTTCGGCCAGGTTATTCGGCAGAAGCCGGTTCTTCCTCGGCAACGCCTGCAGCCGGGGCGACGATCGTCGCGATGGTGAAGTCGCGGTCGGAGATGACCGGACGTACGCCAGCCGGCAGCTTGACGGCGGAGATGTGGAGGCTGTCGCCGATCTTCGCGCCCGTCAGGTCGACGGTCAGGAATTCCGGGATGTCGTTGGCCGGGCAAAGCAGCTCGACTGCGTGACGGACGATGTTGAGAACGCCGCCGATCTTGATGCCCGGGGACTTCTCTTCGTTGACGAAGTGAACCGGAACTTCAACGGAAACTTCCGTGTTGCCCGAGACGCGCAGAAAATCCACGTGCATGGTGAAGTCGCGGACCGGATCGAGCTGATAGTCCTTCGGGAGGACCTGGATCTTCTCGCCGTTGACGTCGATCGTGGCAACCGTGGTCATGAAACCGCCGGCATGGATGCGCTTCGTCACTTCGTTGGTCGACAGAGCGATCGCGATGGGGGACTGCTTGTCACCATAGATGACAGCAGGAATGAAACCGTTGCGGCGAAGTTCACGGGAGGACCCCTTACCTACCCGTTCGCGCGCCTCGGCCTTGAGCTCGTATGATGCGTGGCTCATGGCATATCCTTTCGAGGTTGTTTGGAGAGTTTTCCGCAAGCGTTGTCGGCTCGCGTCAAACTGAAGGGCATCATCCGATGCGCTTCATCCGCGTTGCCTCCAAGGGTGTCTACGCGGACCGGCGCGCTATAATACAACGAGCGGAGATGTGCAAGCTTTTCGGCCTGGAAACAAGGGGCTTGCGCTTGACTTCGGCGGCCCGTCTTCCAAATTGGTGCCCGTTGAATGAGGGAAGGGTTTGATTCATGAAACGTACTTTGATCGCGACCGGACTGATGGCTGCGTCCTGCGTATATCCGGTTGCGGCGGCTGAGATCAACGACAAGGGTGCCCGTACCCTCAAAGAAAGCCTCAGCTATTTCCTGCCGGATACAGCGAAGTCCACAGGCTTCCTGACCGTCAAACCGGCCGGCGAACGCTACGAGATCAGCTATGATATCGCCAAGCTTCTGAAATCCATCAACAAGAAGAATTTCAAGATTTCCGGCCTGAAACCGTTTTCGGTTTTCGCCGCACCCCTCGACAACGGCCAGTGGAAGTTCAACAGCGACAGCGACATGAATTTCACCGTGCAGGGCAAGATGCCCGACGGCAAGCCGACGAACCTCAGCTATTCCGTCACCGACATGGTGTTTTCCGGCATTTTCGATCCGGCGATCAGCTACCTGCGATCAGGTGAGGCGACGTCCGGCCCGCTCCGAATGGTCTCGAAGAGCGGTCCGGAGGAGGTCGAGGCGAGTTTCGCCGGCATGAACTATTCACTGGCGTCCGCGGCGAGTGCGACAGCCGGCGGCACGGATTTCACCGGCAAGGGCTCGTTCCTGCGCTTCTACGAACGGATTGCGACGCCCGAAACCCCACCCATACAGGTCCGCGCCGAAAGCCTCGATTTCGATGTCGGTGTCCAGGGCGTGATGGCCGAGAAGATCCGCAATCTCGTCGCCTTCATGCTGGAACTCGTCAAGGATGAAAAGCCGTCGCAGGCCGAGATCGCCAAGCTCAAGGATCTCATCCGCGGCGCGATGCCGTTCTTCACGGCGCTTTCCGAAAAGATCAGCTTCAACCAATTCACCGTGGCAAGCCCGATCGGCGATTTCGGTATCAACAAGCTCGATTATACGTTCACGATGAGCGAGCCTGCCGTGGCAACCCGGATCGGCTTCGGGGCGCGCATCGAGAATATCTCGACGCCGGACGGCATCATCCCCCCGCTCTACGCCCAGCTGGTGCCGGACATGGCGGAAATGGAGGTCGGGGTCGCCGACCTCAACTTCCAGCGGTTCATCGACACCTTCATGGAAATCGACTTTTCCAAGCCCGGTCAGCTGCCGGACGCGGAGGGCGAGCGTCTTGGCAAAGCCTTCCTCGACAACGGCCAGTTGACCGTCGATTTCCCACGGGTCGCTGCGAAATCCGCGCTTTACGACGTCGAGGCCTCCGGCAAGGTCAAGGGTTACCCGGACGAGAAGGACCGCTACACGCTCGAAACCTCGATCCTTGCCCGCGACATCGACAAGCTGATCCAGTATTTCCAGGCCGCCGCCAAGAGCGACCCCGAATTCAACCAGGTTTCATTCGCGATAATGATGGCGAAGGGCATGGCCAAGACTGAACCGGACGGCCGCCTGCGCTGGGACGTCAAGTTCGAGGACGGCAAGAGCTTCAGCGTCAACGGACAGCCGATCCAATGATCTGACGACCTGTTCACGCCTTTTGATGCCGGCTTTGCTTTTGCCAGTCAGCCGGCATTTACCATCCAAAGGAACGGTTCAAACATGTTTCAATGCTAAAACTTCTCGACCAAATCCGTTGAAAAGTAACAGGCATTCATGTTTCGCGTTTTTTCCTGCATCTTCGTAGAGCACGATCTTCGGTATATCGCTTCCGCAGTGTTGATCTGCGTAATCGGATCCTTCCTGACCATCCGTCTTTTTTCCCGCGCCCGGAGGGGGAGTGGGATCGAGAAGGTCATCTGGCTTTTCCTCGCGGGCTTCATGGGGGGATCGACCACCTGGACAACGCATTTTCTAGCTATGCTCGGTTATCTATCCGGCGGGCAGGCGGGATATGAACCGGCTCAAACCCTTCTTTCTTTCATGATCGCGGTCGCCACGGCCACGATCGGGTTGAGTATCGCAAGTTATGGCGGCCGGTCCCTGCTTGCCGAGGCCGGCGGGATGGTGATGGGGCTCGGCATCGCTGCGATGCATTACACGGGCATGGCCGCTTATGAGGTGCAGGGCAGCATCGACTGGGATCGCCGCTACGTCATAGCATCGCTGATCTTTGCAGGTCTATTCGGCGTGTTGACGACCAATCGCGTCGTGCGTCCGGTGACGCATTTCTGCAAATACGGTTCCGTTCTGGCGATGATCCTGGCGATCGCCACGACCCATTTCACCGCGATGGGCGCGATCGATGTCGTCCTCGACCCCCGCGCCGTGATGCAGAACGAGGTCGTTCCGCCGGTCGTGCTCGGTTTCGGCGTGCTGTCGCTGATGCTGATCCTGCTGGCGCTGACGGCGGCGACCTACCTGATCGATGCCCGCACGACCCAGGCCGCCGTCGAACAGTATCGCCGCCTTTCCCTGCACGATGCACTGACGGGGCTTGCCAATCGCGCCGCCTTCAACGAGCAGCTCGCCGATATCGCCATGCGTCCGGCCGACCTCGCGTCCCGCATCGCGGTGCTTTCCTTCGATCTCAATCGCTTCAAGGAGGTCAACGACGTCCACGGCCATGCGGCCGGCGACGAGGTCTTGCGCAGGATCGGCGGCAGGCTTGCTCAGGCGGTCGGCGAGGGCGAGTTCATTGCCCGTGTCGGCGGCGACGAGTTCGTGGCGCTGAAGCACCTGTACTACAAGCGCTCCGACGCGATGACGCTTGCCAATCGCCTGCTTGTCGAAATCTGCAAGCCGATCGAATGGAACGGGAATACGCTCACAGTCGGCTCGAGCGTCGGTATCGCGCTCTATCCCGAAGAAGCAAAGACGATCGACGATCTCGTGGCGCAGGCGGATGTGGCCATGTATCGCGCCAAGCAATCCGGCGGCAGCATGGTGTGCTTCTACGATTCGTCGATGGACCAGGCCGCCCGCGAACGCAACGCGCTTGCCATGGACATGCGTTCTGGTCTCGTGGCCGGGCAGTTCGAACTCTATTATCAGCGGCAAAACGACACGTTTTCCGAAGAGGTGGTCGGTTTCGAGGTTCTGCTGCGTTGGAACCACCCGACACGCGGCCTGGTCAATCCCGGCGAGTTCATCCCGATCGCAGAGCGCACCGGCTTCATCGTCGAGCTTGGCGAATGGGTGCTCCGGAGCGCCTGCCTGGAGGCGGCGACGTGGAAAAATCCGTTCGGCATTGCCGTCAACGTCGCCGCCCAGCAGCTCGCCGATCCGAGATTTCCGACCAAGGTTCGCGATATCCTCAACGAGACGGGGCTCAGTGCCGACCGGCTGGAGCTTGAGATTACCGAATCCGGCATCATCGGCGACCATCAGCGGGCGCTTCAGATCGTTCGCCATCTGAAGAGCCTCGGCGTCAAGATCGCCATGGACGACTACGGCACCGGTTATTCGTCGCTTTCGACGCTGATGTCCTTCCCGTTCGACAAGATCAAGATCGACCGAACCTTCGTCGACGGACTTTCCAACAACGAACAGTCGGCGGCGATCGTGCGCTCGACGTTGATCCTTGCCTCCAGCCTCCACATCCCGGTGCTTGCGGAAGGGGTGGAGACCGATGCGCATATCGCCTTCCTGCGCAAAGAAGGCTGCATGCAGGTCCAGGGTTATCTGTTCGGCAAGCCCGGTCCGCGGGCCGGGATCGAGCATATCGTCAATGGTGAAGCCCGGGACGAGAGCACCCCGGTGGTTGCCAAGGTCGCCTGACCTTAGCGTCAGCGTCGGGGTTCGCCCCCCGGTGCATAGACCGTCTTCTGCTCGAAACGGAACTTGTGGCCGCACTGGCTGCAGCGGATCATGTACTTGCGCGGATCGGTCGAGGCGAATTCCGTCAGGAAGCCTTTCGGCAATTCATCAATGCGGAAATCGCGATTGCCCTGCCGCCTGTCGTCGGTCTCGGAAACCTCGGCGAAACCGACATTGCCGCATTGGGAACATTCGAGTTTTCGGGAATAGCGGTCGCGTGCGGCCATGCTTGTCTCCTTCTTCGGAGGGCCTTCTAGCCGAAGCTTTGGCACAAAGCAAAACGCCGGAACCTCGGTTCCGGCGTTTTCCGTCGACGATTTTGGGAGCCTTCAAGCAAAGCCGCTTAGCGGCGGCACTCACCGGAAGCCACGACGCTGAAGCCGGCATTTGCCGCCTCGCAGGCGTTCGGGAAAGTCTGGGTGCGTCCGCCCTGCTGGCCGCAGACGGGACGGTATTCGCGCGTGCAGAAGCCGGGCTGCTCGGGCCTTCCGGGACGATCCGGGCGACCAGGACGGCCTGGCTGGTTCCAGTCCGGGCGATCCGGCCGGTCCGGACGACCGGGCCTGCCGGGTTGGTTCCAATCCGGACGGTCGGGTCGCTGCGGACGATCCCAGTCGGGACGATCAGGCCTCTGAGGACGGTTCCAGTCCGGCCGCGGCCGTTCCGGCGGATAGTAGCCGCCCGGCCTGCTACCGCCGTCGACGCAGGCCGACAGCAACGGAATTACAAGGAAAATGGCCAGTCTCTTCGAGAGGCCAATAAAGGAAAACATCGCGACTCACCCTCTGTTTGCGTTCGAGGGCGAGTCTATCCAAATACTTGTGACAGAAGAAGGTCAGTCGAAAAGGCTGGAGACGGAGGATTCCATTGCCGTGCGGTTGATCGCCTCGCCGAGCAGGTTGGCGGTGGTGATGACCCGGATGTTGTGCGCCGACTGGACCGCCGTGGTCGGCTGGATCGAGTCGGTGATCACCAGTTCCTTGAGTTTGGAGGCGCCGATACGCGCAACCGCGCCGCCGGACAGCACGCCGTGGGTGATGTAGGCGGTGACGCTGGTGGCGCCGTTCTTGAGAAGTGCTTCAGCCGCATTGCAGAGCGTGCCGCCGGAATCGACGATATCGTCGATCAGCAGGCAGTCCTTGCCGTCGACTTCGCCGATGACGTTCATCACCTCGGATTCGCCAGCCCGCTCGCGGCGCTTGTCGACGATTGCCAGCTGACAGTCGATGCGCTTGGCGAGCGCCCTGGCGCGAACCACGCCGCCGACATCGGGCGAGACGACCATGACGTTGTTGAGGTCGTAATGTTCCTTGACGTCGCGTGCGAGCACCGGCACCGCGAAGAGATTGTCGGTCGGGATATCGAAAAAGCCCTGGATCTGCCCGGCATGCAGGTCGAGTGTCAGGACACGGTCGGCCCCGGCCTCGGTGATCAGGTTGGCGACGAGCTTTGCCGAGATCGGGGTGCGCGGGCCGGCCTTGCGGTCCTGGCGGGCGTAACCGAAATACGGCAGGACCGCAGTGATGCGCTTGGCCGACGACCGGCGGAACGCATCGATCATGATCAGCAGTTCCATCAGGTGATCGTTGGTCGGGAAGGACGTGGACTGGATGATGAAGACATCCTCGCCGCGCACGTTTTCCTGAATTTCAACGAAGATTTCCTGGTCTGCAAATCGCCTTACGCTGGCTTTTCCGACTGGAACATTAAGATAGCTGCAGATCGCGTCGGCGAGATGCCGGTTCGAATTGCCTGCGAAAACCTTCATTGCGGTCCGCCTGTTTTGAAGCTGGATGCGGGCCTTTTACCGCCGCCGCCTTCGAATGCAAGTGCGTTTCGCACCCGCTCCCCCTTTTTTATGAAGAAACTGTGACCAGTGGCTTTTGAGGTTCAGTAGGAATCGGCCGCCGCGATCGCCAAAGCCGGATCGCTCAGCCTTGGGATTGGCGCCAGGCCACATAGTCCTGGATCGTCTTGGCGGCGATGGTCTCCATGGTCGAAGCCGGAACCGCGGCCCAGGGATCCTGGCCGCTGCCGGGCACGCTTTCCTGGCCCTGCATGCGGTGCAGCCGGGCGCCGGAACTGTCAAGGATGTCCCAGACATAGACGATGGTGACCTTGCCGCTGTCGGAAAAGGCGGAGAAATAACCTTTCAGGATGTGCTCGGTGCTGTTGTCGCTCGACGGCCGGATCGTCAGTCCGTTGGCGCGGGCCTGAGCGCCGAGCTGGCGGGACAGCGGGGTGACCGCCTGGACCGGAGCGCCAATGATCGGCAGGAAGCGGACCGTCGGACCGGATGCGGGCGGCAGCGAGGCGCTCTGCTGCTGACGGGATTGTTGTTGCTGGGCTGCTGACGCCGGCTGCTGCGCCTGAGGCTGCTGCATGGTCTGCTGCTGGCCCTGGCTCCCCTGGCCCTCCCATTGCGGCGGCGGGCCGGAGGAGGAGGGCGAGACGGCGCTGCCGGATTCCAGCGCCCGGGCCTGCGCTTCAAGCGTGCTCTGGGGGCCGGATTGATAGCCGCTGTTGCTGTTATAGGTTTCCGGCTGTGCCGAGCGGGCCATGCGGTCGGTTTCGGCCTGGGTGACGGGCGAGGAGGTTCGGGCGCCCCCGCCGCCGACATTCCCCTGTGGCGTCAATGCTTCCGTGGTGTTGCAGGAGGTAAGCGCAACCGCCAGCAGGGCAGCGGAGAGCAGTGTTCCGAAAGGCCGCATACCCGTCTCCCGCCACAGATTCCTCGGCAGGAGCTTAGGGTTTGCTTTCCCAAACTGTCAATTGCCTGATTTTTTGAGCATTCAACGCTGAATGAGCTCCAAAGCATGGCGGGAAAGTGGCTGCGGATCGCCTTCGGTCGTCAGGTAGGTGTGGCCGAGGGTCATCGCCGCGCCGCTGTCGGAATCCATGATGATCATGTGCACGAACAGCGTCATGTCCGGCAAAATCTCCTGAGGATTGCCGAAATGGAACATCTGGTGCTCCATCCAGGAGGGCGAGAAGCGCGCGCCGAGCGAATAACCGCAGGCGTTGAGGCGGTGGCGCGACAGGCCGCGTTCGTCGAGGATGCGGGCATGGGTGTCGAAGACGTCGCCGAATGTCTGACCGGGGCGAAGCACTTCCTCGATCGCCTTGATGGTTTCGAGGCAGGCCTTGTAGAGCTCGCGGTGGCGAGGCGACGGTTCGCCGACGATGACCGTGCGCATCATCGCCGCATGGTAATGCGCAGCCGTACCCGCCCATTCGAGCGTCAGCTGGTCGGTCGCGTCGAGCTTGCGGCGGCCGGCCTTGTAGCGGCAGAGCAGGGCGTCGGCGCCGGAGCCGATGATGAACTCGTTGGCGGGGTAGTCGCCGCCGCCGAGAAAGACGGCGCCCTGCATTGCGGCGAGGATTTCCGCCTCGTCGCCGCCGGCCCTGATCAGCGGCAGCGCCGCGTCGAGCGCGTCGTCGGCAAGCTCGGCAGCGCGCCGCGCAAAGGCGATTTCCGCCGGGCTTTTGACCAGGCGCAGAGCGCTGACCAGGTAGGAGGCGTCGCTGATCTGGCCGAAGGTGGCGAGCTGGTTGTCGATGAGCCGGGCAATGCGGCCGGTCATGCCGTGGGTATCGTATTCGACGCCGATCCTGGCGCCGAGCAGGTCCATGTCGCTCAACAGGTTCTTGAGGTCGAGGGTCGGATCCGCGTTCACCCGGTCGACCCAGACGACGATGTTCTCGACGATCGAGGTGTGGCGGGCCTGGCGCAGGTCGGCGGAGCGGGTGAGCAGCGTCATGCTGCCGTCCGCCTTGACGATCAGAGTCTGGAAAAAGCAGTAGCCAAACGTGTCGTAACCGGTCAGCCAGTACATGCTTTCCTGGGCGAAGATCAAAAGCGCATCCAGCTTGTCGGCGCGCATCTTCTCCGTCAGCCGCGTCAGCCGGTCGGCGTATTCGCTCCTCTCGAAATGCAGGGCCATATCAATTCTCCCGAAGTGCGATTGCTGAAATCTGACGGCCGTAATCCGGCTCTTTGGCATGGGTGGTGCGGCGGTAGGAATAGAACCGTTCCGCATCCGGGTAGGTATCGAGGCCGAGGCTTTCTGCCCGCACCCCGGCATCCCTCAGCCGCCTTATGGTCAGCGAGGGCAGGTCGAACATAGAATGCCCCGTATTCGATGACGATGTGAAGAAGTCCTCGTAGGACGGGTCGTAACCCAGGAACCGCTCGACAAATTCCGGGCCGACCTCGTAGCTGGCCGGGCCGATCGAGGGGCCGAGGACTGCGGTGATGTTTTCCCGCGCGGCGCCCAGCGAGATCATTGCCTCGATGGTGTTTTCGAGCACGCCGGTCAGCGCACCTTTCCAGCCGGCATGGGCTGCACCGATCACGCCGTTCTCGCCGTCGGCAAACAGGATCGGGCCGCAGTCTGCCGCAAGCACGCCGAGCGCCACGCCCGGCACGCTCGTCACCATCGCGTCGACCTTCGGCCGTTCGCCGGCATAGGTCTCGTCGACGACGAAGACGTCGGGCGAATGGACCTGGTGGACGGTCGCAAGCTTTTCGACGGGCAGGCCGAACCAGGCGGCCACCCGGCTGCGGTTCTCGATCACCCTCTCGCGGTCGTCGTCCGAGCCGATGCCGACGTTGAGGCCGGCATAGAGGCCTTGCGAAACACCGCCCTTGCGGGTGAAGAAACCGTGGCGGACGCGGGCGCCGGCCCTGTCGTTCAACAGGGGGCTCTCGATCGGCTCCGGCAAGGGTCTGTCCTGCATCGGCGTTGTCTATCCGGTTGATTTCAAGGGGTTTTGGGCTTCTCTCAAGGCATGCCCGCTGCTTCGATTTAGGGCGAGAGTGGCGCAAGAAAAGGGCGGATGTCAATCGGTTGATGAATTGGCGGCCGCTGTTTACTCCACTGCCCGGAACGGCATCAGCTTCAACGCCGGGCTCGATACCGCGATGACTTTGAAGAGTTCGCCCATCTTGCCGGCCCCTTCACCGGCAAGCCGATCGACGGCGGCGGCGATCAGGCGCTGTTCGGTCGGTTCCTTGTCTTTGGCAAGCGCGGTCGCCCGCTCGGCAAGGCCCAGGCCGAACAGGAAATCACCCTGGTGCAGGCCGCCGTTCAAGTGCACGCCCATGGAAACGGCAATGCGTGCGAGGTCCTCGAAGTCGACATGGCTGGTGAGATCCGCTTCGCCGGGATTTTCGAGCGGCGGATCGTAGTCGTGGTGACGGATGGCTTGCAGCGTATCGCCGAAACCGGTGACCAGATGGCCATAATCGATGATCAGGGCCGTGCCACCGAAGGTCCTCAAGCGTTCGCACAGCGTCAGCATCACCGCCTGGCGGGCCGGCGACAGTTCGAAGATCGTGCCGTCGGGAATACCGGCGAGCGGCGAGGGAAGGAGCTGCGGGTCGAGTGTCGCGACGCCGGCGGCAAAGCCGAGTTCATCTTCGGCGTTGAGGCCGACGAGACGTTCGCGAAAACCGGTCGGCGTCTTGATGAACTGGCGGATCGGGATCGCATCGAACAATTCGTTGGCGGCGATCAGCGTGAAACCTTCGGGGACTTCCTCGAAACTGTCATGCCAGGAAATCTTGGTCGAGAAAGCCTCGAGCGTGATGCGCTGGACGCCGCGCAAACGCTCGCTGGTCTCGACCAGATGCACGTGCAGGTCTTCGAAAAAGCGCGGCGCGATGCGTTTGATCACCCGCAGCATGTCGGTCATCATCGTGCCGCGGCCGGGGCCGATCTCCACCAGCCGGACGCCCGTGGGCGTGCCGTGCTGCTGCCAGGCGTGCACCATGAAGACGCCGATCATCTCGCCGAACAACTGGCTGATCTCCGGCGCGGTGATGAAGTCGCCGTGACGGCCGAAAGGCTCGCGGGTGCGATAATAGCCGTATTCCGGATCGGCGAGGCACAGCGCGAAATAGTCGGTGACGCTGATCGGGCCGTTGGTGCGGATCAGGGTCTTGATCTTCTCTGTGAGGGGAGTGCTCACCGGGTGTGCCTCCCTCAAGCTTTCGCCGCGGACGTTGCCGCCGCGCGGGCCCGGACAATGGCCCAAAGGCCTGCTGCGATCATCGGCAGCGACAGAACCATGCCCATGGTCAGCCAATTAGTGCCGAGCAGATAACCGAGTTGCGCATCCGGCTCGCGGAAAAATTCCACAAAAATACGGCAGAGCGCGTAACCGACGACGAAGGTGCCGGCGATGGTGCCAGGGACTTTCAGCGCCTTGAAACGGAAGATCAGCAGGGCGAGGACGAGTACCAGCACGATGCCTTCGAGGCCTGCTTCATAGAGCTGGCTCGGATGGCGCGCGAACGGGCCGCCGGTCGGGAAGACGACTGCCCAGGGCGCGCTGCTGAGGCGTCCCCAGAGTTCGCCGTTGATGAAATTGGCGATGCGGCCGAAGAACAGGCCGAAGGGTACGACGGCGGCGACCGTGTCGAACATGCTCCAGACCGGAATGGCATTGCGGCGGGCGAAGATGATCATCGCGATCGTTGCGCCGATGAAGCCGCCGTGGAAGGACATGCCGCCGTTCCAGATCTCGATCGCGCGGATGGGGTTCGCGGCCACGGCCGCCATGTCGTAGAAGAGGATATAACCGATGCGGCCGCCAAGCACGATGCCGGCAGCGACCCAGACGAGGAAGTCGTCGAGCTGGACAGCCGTGATCGGCGACTGGCCGTCTCTCCACAGGGAAGCGTTGGCAGCCAGCCGACGCGCATAAAACCAGCCGAGCATGATGCCGGCGACATAGGCGAGCCCATACCAATGGATGGCGAGCGGGCCGATGGAGAAGGCCACCGGATCGATGTTCGGGAACGGCATCAGAGCGAAAAGATGAAGCGCTTCGTACAAATTACAGGGTCCAACCTAACGGCATTGCGCGGAACATGGCGTTGCGGCCATCGACGGTCAAGGTGAATCTAAGCGAGTGCTCATGCGAACGGTGGATGATGCTTGCAAGCGGCCCGCACAGGCCCTACTTGAACCCTATGGACATTCGCCGGCCGGATTGCCGGCCAGACGATATGGGAGTTCAGAACCATGGCAACCGGCACGAACCGCATTCTCGACGACTTCGCGCGGCTGATGACCGATGCCGCCGGCGCCGCCCAAGGGGTGCGCAAGGAGGTCGAAACCGCATTTCACGCCCAGGCCGAGCGGTTCCTCAACAGCATGGATATCGTCAAGCGCGAGGAATTCGAGGCCGTCCGCGAAATGGCAGCCCGCGCCCGCGACGAAAACGAAGCGCTGAAGGCACGGATCGAGGCGCTGGAAGCCAAGCTCTCGGCGCAGTGATCTGCGTTTCCCGGGGACGATCTGCCTCTCTTGCGTAGAATCTAGCACTTAGCTTGTCAGCTAAGGTGCTGTTTTTCTTTCTCTTCCCATGGGGAAAGAAAAAGGGCGTACCCAATACCTTCCCCGCCCTTCCAACCCATGCCTACAATCCTCCCGCTTCCGTCGCCGGAGTGTTTCGCGAGACGTTCGCGGGCAGGCGGAGGCCGGCGCTTTCATCAAAACCGTAACGTGCGGGGATGGTGGAAGAGGTGAAAGCCATGGAGGGTGGGCTGAAAGGCAAGCCTTCCTATCAAGCCTCCCCCGGACAGCCATGTCCGGTTCGGTTGAGCCGTGCAAGTGGCAGGATTTCCCGAAAGGAAGTCGCCAATGAAGCCACGCAGCGAGGCGAGATGATCACCTGTAGGGGCCGGAAGCCTCGAAAGAACGCCGAAGGCCACGCGAATGCGGAGCCACACATACTCAACAAAATGAGGTTCCGCATTCGTGTGGGCTCTCCGATCGAACCGTGCCGAACAGATTTTCGGCGCGGGCGCAGGTGTTGAAGCGAAAAAATGACGCCCTGTGGACACATTCAAAAAAGCCAGTGTCCAGAGTCGCTTATGACTCCGTTCTGATCTCCGCTGCGAACATGTTTCGAGTTTTGCCCATGTAAAAACCAGTGGAGGGGCTGGCAGCCGGACTCCGTCTAGGTACACTGATTTTAAAGGATGATTCGAAACGGCTTTGTAAGCTCCAGACAGGGTGACTGCGTTATTCTGGAAGCGTCGGACGATCATCGACAGTGTTGTTCCCGGTTAGTGTTCGCGTGTTTTTGGCGTTTTACCGCACGAATTCGCATTCATTCCGGTCAAGAAGGTGCCGCATGACGCTTATGGAAATGGAAATCGAACGCCAGTCGAATCCGGTCGATATGATCGAATTCGTTGCTGCCTCGAACGACTGGACGTTCGAACGGTCGGGTGAAGACGAGATCGCCATGACCGTGGAAGGCCGCTGGACGGACTACCATGTTTCCTTCTCCTGGATGGAGGAGTTCGAAGCGCTGCATCTCGCCTGCGCTTTCGACATCAAGATTCCCGACGCCCGGGTCAACGAGGTCATCCGCCTGCTGAGCCATGTCAACGGGCAGGTGCTGATGGGCCATTTCGACGTATGGCGTCAGGAAGACGTGGTCATCTTCCGGCAGTCGCTGCTTTTGGCCGGCGGCGCCGAGCCCAACAACCAGCAGGTCGAAGTGCTGCTTTCGAGTGCGCTCGATGCCTGCGAATCCTATTATCAGGCGTTCCAGTTTGTCGTATGGTCGGGCATGGAGGCGAAGGCCGCCATGGAAGCCGTTCTGTTCGAAACTGTGGGCGAGTGCTGATGGCCTCTGGTCAGTTGGGATCCATCATTCTGGTCGGCGCCGGCAATATGGGCGGCGCCATGCTGTCCGGCTGGCTGAAAAAGGGCGTGCCTGGCGCGTCCGTAACGGTCATCGACCCATCGCCTTCCGATGCCATGAAAACGATGATGTCCGAGGCCGGTGCCCATCACTTCACCACGTTGCCCGACGATGCGTCCGCCGATATCCTGTTTCTCGCGGTCAAACCGCAGCTGATGGATGCCGTCCTGCCGCCCTTGAAGCCGGTTGTCGGCCCCGGCACGGTCGTCGTTTCGGTCGCGGCCGGCAAGACGCTCGCCTATCTCGAAAAGCATCTCGGCGAAGCCGCCATGGTGCGTGCCATGCCGAACACGCCTGCCATGATCGGCCGCGGCGTCACCGGCGCCTATGCCAATCCCAGGGCCACTGAAGCCCAGCGCGAAGCGGTGCAATCCTTGCTCAAGGTCAGCGGGCCTGTGGAGTGGGTTGCGAGCGAAGCGGATATCGACGCGGTGACCGCCGTTTCGGGCAGCGGCCCGGCCTATGTGTTCTATCTCGTGGAGTGCATGGCGGAAGCGGGCCGGAAAGCGGGCCTGCCGGCGGACCTCGCCATGCGCCTCGCGAGGGAAACCGTCTCGGGTGCCGGTGAGCTCCTCCACCAGTCCACTGACGAGGCGTCCCGGCTTCGCCAGAACGTCACCTCGCCGAACGGCACGACGGCCGCGGCACTTGCCGTGCTGATGGCCGACGACGGCATGCAGCCGCTGTTCGACAAGGCGATCGCGGCTGCCCGCGGCAGAGCCGAAGAACTCGGCGCCTGAGTGAATTCGAATGGCTGAAGAGATTACCTATTCCGACTTCGAAAAGGTGGACATCCGCGTCGGCACGATCGTCGAGGTCGAGGCTTTTCCGGAGGCCCGCAAGCCGGCGTTCAAGCTGAAGATCGATTTCGGTCCCGAGATCGGCATCAAGAAATCGTCGGCGCAGATCACCGTACATTATACGCCGGAAACGCTGGTCGGACGGCAGGTGCTTGGCGTCGTCAATTTTCCGCCGCGGCAGATCGGCCCGTTCCGCTCGGAAGTGCTGACCCTCGGCTTCGAGGACGAAAATGGCGCAATCGTGCTTGCCGCGGTCGAGCAGCCAGTGCCGAACGGCCGGAAGCTGATGTAACCGAGTGCTGGTGCGCAGCAAATCGTCAGTGGATATCGCGGCTCTCGACGTCACTGAGGCTGAACGACCGGAATTCCACCTCGAAGCCGGCGCGCTGCGGCGAGCAGAAGGTCAGACCGACGGAGAGTTCGGTGAGTGCAGGCGGGAAATAAGCGAGCCGCGCCATCCGCCAGTCCGGCTGCGTGTCGGTTCTGTACTGGACGAAGAGGGCGTCGCCCATGCGGGTGACGCGGACGAAGATCTCCTTGAAGTCGTCGGTGAGCCGGAAGGCGGACCAGTCGGAATGGCCGTTGGTCACCACGACGCTGAAATGGCGGGCGCCATCGGTGAATTCGATGCCGCATTTCATCCAGCGTTTTTCGTCATGGCGGATCATCAGCCCGGCCTGGTCGTAGAGCGCCTCGTACCTCCCGACGAAGGAGGTTTCGGCGGTGAAGTCGCCCTTTTGCGTCCGATGGAGGAAGTGGCCGCTGTCGCGATGAAACCCGTAATAGGTGCCCTGCCAGAAATCGGTTTCCAGGCCGGAGCGGGCGATCAGGCGGCCGTCCTCCTCGCGGCTTTCGGGTGGCGGGTTCAGCCAGGACATCTCGGAAAGGTCGATCGGCATCGGTTCCTCGCCAACGATCAGGCGGGGACGCGCACGACGGCGCGCAAGCCGCCCCGCGGGCTGTCGGCGAGGGTGACGTTGCCGCCATGGGCGCGGGCGATGTCGCGAGCGATCGCCAGGCCGAGGCCGGTGCCGGACGAGTTGAGGTTGCGGGCCTCGTCGAGACGATAGAAAGGCTTGAAGACGTCCTCGCGCGACCCTGCCGGAATGCCGGGGCCGTCGTCGTCGAGTGTCAGCGTCAGCCACTTGGCGCTGTGCCGCGCATCCACATGCAGCGATTTGGCGTAGCGCTCGCTGTTGGACACGAGGTTGGCGACCAGCCGGGTGAAGGCGTTGGGGCGCACGGCGATCTCGTCCTCGCCGTCGATCTCGTAGGTCATGGTCTTGCCATGCAGGGTAAATTCCAGGCACAGCTTTTCCAGCAGCTCACTTAGACGCAGCTCGCCAAAGTCCTCTTCGGCTTCGCCTTTGGCGAAGGCGAGATAACCTTCCAACATCGACTGCATATCGTCGACGTCCTGGCCCATGCCGGCCAGTTCCGGCTTGTTGCCGGCGAGCGCCAGCTGCAGCTTGAAGCGGGTGAGGATGGTCCTCAAGTCGTGGCTGATGCCGGCGAGCATGGCGGTGCGCTGCTCCATCTGCCGCTCGATGCGTTCGCGCATCTGGATGAAGGCAAGGCCGGCGCGGCGGATTTCTTCAGCGCCGCGCGGCGAAAAGCCATCAGTCTTCTGCCCCTTGCCGAAGCTCTCGGCAGCGCTCGCAAGCGTCAGGATCGGCCGGATCTGGCCGCGCAGGAAAAGGATAGAGATGATCACCAGAACGACGGCGGCGCCGATCATCCAGACGAGGAAGATGTGGGTGTTCGAGGCATAGGTGGAGCCGCGGCGGACGAAAACGCGCAGCACCCTGGTGTCGAACTTGATGCGGATCTCGACGAGCCGGCTGTCGCCCACCGTATCGATCCAGAAGGGCATCTTGATCTGGCGGGTGATCTGCTCGGCTAGGATATCGTCGAGGATGGCGAAGAAGGGGCGGGAGCGGGGCGGCGGCAGCTGGCCGTTTTCCTCGATCGCGATGGTGAGGTTCAGTGTGTCACTGGCGATGCGGCTGACGGCATCATAGTTGCTATCCTGGGGATAGGCCTGGATCACTTCGATAATGCCGGCGATATCGCGGACGGTGCTTTCCGACAGGCGTTCGGTGACCATACGCCAGTGCCGTTCCATGAAGACGGAGGCGACGACACCCTGCAGCAGCAGCATCGGCAGGATGACGATCAAAAGCGAGCGGGTGTAGAGCCCGGTCGGCAGGCGGCGGCGCAGCCAACGGGTCATCGGCCGCCAGCCCGGCAAAGTGAGCCGGTCCATGTCACGCTTCAGAGAGTCGAAAAGTGCCATCCTGCGCCTTCAGCCTGTGCCGGGTCTCTTCGGCTAATCGATACTCAGCCTGTATCCGATGCCGCGCACCGTCTGGAGATAGACGGGGTTGGCCGGATCCTCCTCGATCTTACGCCGCAAACGATTGATCTGCACGTCGATCGTGCGCTCGCCGACCTCAGCGTCATCGCCGATCAGCTCGTGGCGGGGAATGGTATCGCCGGCGCGCAGCGCGAAAAGAAGCATGATCTCCTGCTCGCGGTCGGTCAGCCGGATGGTCTCGGCCGCCTTGCGCAATTCCTTGCGCGGGATCGAGAAGGTGAAGGGGCCAAACATGATCTGCTCGATCTTCGGCGTATCGGGCGAAGTGCTGCGGCGCAGGATATTGTTGATGCGCAGGACCAGTTCGCGCGGATCGAAGGGTTTCGACAGATAGTCGTCGGCGCCTGCTTCGAGACCGGCGATGCGGGATTCCGATTCGGCGCGGGCGGTCAGCAGGATCACCGGCACCGTCTTCTTCTGGTAGAGCGACTGGGTGAGCGAAATGCCGGATTCGCCGGGCATCATCACGTCGAGAATGATCAGATCGAAATGCAGGCCTTCGAGCTTGCGGCGGGCTTCGGCGGCGTCGCCGGCTACCGTGATACGAAAGCCCTGTTCCATCAGATAGCGGTTGAGGAGATCGCGGATGCGGGTGTCGTCGTCGACCACGAGAAGATGAGGCGCATCATCGGAAGGGGGCAGTGTCGTCATCTCAAAGGTCCCACTTATTCCAGGTCGCTGTCGATAGGCTCGAGACTTTCGTCGCGGCCGCGCATGTGGCGCAGGAATTCCTTGACCGAGGCCCGCGTGTCCGGGGTCAGCTCCTCCATGGCGCGAGCGATACGGCGCGATTGCGGCTCGGAAAGGGCGAGAGCCAGTTCACGGCCGGCAAGCGTCGGGTAGAGCCTGCGCTGGCGGCGATCCTTGGCGCCGGCCATCTGGCGAATATAACCCGATTCGATCAATTGCTTGAGGACGCGCGCCAGGCTCTGCTTGGTGATCTGCAGCGTATCGAGAAGGTCGGTGACCATCATGCCCGGCTGGCGGCTGACGAAATAGACGACACGGTGGTGGGCGCGGCCCATGCCGATCTTGGCGAGGATCGCATCCGGATCGGACACGAAATCGCGGTAGGCGAAGAAAAGCAGTTCGATGGTCTCGAAGTCGATCTGGGCCTCGTCGACTGCCGGCATGGTCGGCAGGACCTTCTTGACGGCCTTTCCCGTCGATGCGCGCGACACTCGCGTTTCCTTTCCCTTTGGGGCTTCTTGCCCCACGCTCAGATGTTCGTGGCGCCGAAGCTCTTATTTGCTGATTTCACAGTGTAGATTGACGGATGTCATAAAGCGCGAACAGGCTGAACAATCAACAGCATTTGTTGGGAAGGGCGGATGCGCGGCAGGCGCAGAGGGAAAGGGCGCCGTCAGGCAGCGCCCCTTCATGGGAATGCTCAATCGTAGATGTGGACGATGCGGCGGGTGCCGGGATCGACGAGCACGGGCCGGTCGTTGACCACGACATAGTCGTAGTCGTAATCGGGCACTTGCCGGACCACGACGCCTGGCGGCAGGGTGGCGCCAATCGCCACTTCGTTGCGCACATAGACCGGCTGGACCGGGTGCTCCTCGATGTAGCTGATGACGGTTTCCGGCGGCTCCACGACGTCGACGGCGCCGACCGGGCCGAGCAGGATATCGCCCGGACCGGGGACGGGTGCCGGCGGAACGACGCTGGCCGTCGTCTCGTAGGTGACGTTGGGGACTTCATACTGGGTGCGGTATTGCTCAACCGCGACCGGCGCGCCGTTGTGGCGGATGGTCAGGTATTCCGCATAGACCCAGCCGCGCATGCCGTTGACATCGATGCGGCACCATTTGCTGCCCTGAAGGCAGCCATCCATCATCGCCGGGCTGCCGCGGGTGGCAAGGCCGATTTCGGGATAGTCTTGGCCGGGGCCGGAGCGGACGATGATGTCCGAGGCGGTCGTGGTGGTCATCTGCGCCTGGGCGGGCAGGGCGAGCGCCGAAAGGACGGCGCCGAGGCCCAGCCACTTCAATTCCGGGCATTTCAACCAAGTCGTCATGGATTTTCTCCTCATGTTGACTGGCGGGGTAACACCCGCATGTCCCGGTGGTTCCGCCGAATGCGGGTGGATTCTGCAATCTGTGGCGGGGGCGCCACAGATAGAAAGGGCAGGGAACCTTTACGCCGCCAGTCCATTGATCCCGCCAGAAGCACCGGAGAGATCCCATGACGACCCAGACGATGACGACCCAGACCTTTGCCGCGCTGCCCCCGATCCGCATGGAAACATCGAGCCCCTCCCACCCGCTCAAGAGCTTGCTGATGACTGTTTTCGTGCTGAAGATCATGGTTGCGGCTTTCCTGATCGCCACCGTATCGCTCGCGCCGCCGGTTTCCGCTGACGCCCATTACACGACCCTTGCCTCGAATTGATCTTTTCGGCTGAAATGCCCTGCGTTTATCGGTATACCCCGGCAAGCATCATAGTTTAGGCCGAGGCATCATGGGCAAGTTACAGGCCGGTATCATTCCGGTTACGCCATTCCAGCAGAACTGCACGATCCTCTTCGACGAGGAGACTAAAGAGGGCGTGGTCGTCGACCCGGGCGGCGATGTACCGACCATTCTTCAGGTCATCAAGGAAAATGGCGTCACCCTCAAGGAGATCTGGTTGACTCACGGGCATATCGACCATGCGGGCGGCGCGGACGAATTGCGCGAAGCGCTCGGCATCCAGGTGATCGGCCCGCATGAGGCGGACCTGCCGCTGCTGCAGCGCCTGGAGACGCAGGCGGAAAAATTCGGGGTGAAGATGGCGGTGCGCAACGTCGTGCCGGACCGCTGGCTGAACGAAGGAGACAAGGTTTCGTTCGGCGAGCATGTGTTCGAGATCTTCCATTGCCCCGGACATGCGCCCGGGCACGTGATCTACTACAATCGGGCCCAGGGTTTTGCACATCTCGGCGACGTGTTGTTCAATGGCTCGATCGGGCGCACGGATCTGCCGGGCGGAGACCACGATACGCTGCTCGCCTCGATCCGCGACAAGGTTCTGCCGCTCGGCGATGAGGTCGGGTTCATCTGCGGCCACGGACCGGGCAGCAGGATTGGCGACGAACGGCGCACCAATCCATTCCTGCGCGGCCTCGGTGGACCTAAGCCGCAACACACGTCGGTTTAAAAAAAACCCGGCATCTCTGCCGGGCTTCAACTCGAAATGGCAAGCGTCGGAAGGCTTAGCCGGCGATCTGCAGATTGACGGCCTTGGGGCCTTTGCCGCGACGATCCGGTTCCGTGTCGAAGCTTACTTTCTGGTTTTCCGACAATCCGGACAGGCCGGAAGCCTGTACGGCAGAGATATGAACAAAGATATCGGCGCCACCATTGTCAGGCTTGATAAAGCCGAAGCCTTTGTCGGTATTGAAGAATTTTACAGTGCCAGTCTCGGCCATGCAGCAGGTCCTTTTCTCTCTGTCCGTGTTCAGCGGCGGACAGCATCACAGTGTAGCCCCGAAGGGCGGCGGCAGGCAGCTTTAAGAAAGGGTCCCTGTCTTTACCGCGATGACCGGAAGGAATTGCTTTGAAATCTCCGCCCCCGGCCTACCGCCCGAAGTCTTAGCGCCTTCGGAGCGCGTCATTATAGGTCTTCCCATGCTCGTAAATTGCCCGAACTTGCACAGAGTGCTGTGTTTATCGAAAATTGGCAAGAAAAAGTTTTTTGAACTGTGGCCACAATGAGAAATTGCAAATCGCCAGAACGCCTGAAAATGCGGGCTTTGCGCGGTTCTCTACGGCCCGGGAACGCAAACCCATCGCTGGCAATGCTTCCTTAACCCTGTTCTGTGCCATTTTGGCGCTAAGGGCGCGAAAAGAAAAAATCGCCGTTCAAAGGTTTCAGGGGCGCGAGGGCTGCTTAGGTATCGATGATCGCCACCATGGCGGCAGCCTTCCAGGGCGTAAAAATTGCCGTTTGCCGCATCATTCGCCGTTGGATTGCCGGCGGCCGAAGGCACGGGCAGGCCTTGCGAATACCGGCTTTGCTAGAACCGGAGGAGGTGCAACGACTGCAGCCCGGCTGACCCCGAGCGTGATGTCGTTGCCGCCTGATTGGAGCGAGGTGAAGTCGGCAAAACTTTCCGGAAAGTTCTCGTTGAATGTCGTCGGTGCGAGTTCGGGCCGGGCAAGGGCATACCCCTCCATCAGCGGCACGCCGAGTTCCTCGCACAGATCCACCTGCCAGAGCTCTTCGAGCCCTTCGAAGATAGGGTCGATACCATCGTCGAGCATCTGCCGGACGATGACGCGCAGCAGCGCGTAACCGGCGGAAGTGTCGAGGAAGTCGCGAACCCAGGAGGCCTCGAACTTCACATAGTCCGGCTTGATGCGCTTCAGCCGGTCGAGGTCGGAATCGCGGGCGCCGTAGTCGTCGATCGCGATGCGAAACCCGATCGCCTGCATATGTTCGGTAAAGGCGACGACGATATCGTCGGCCGCGCCGGATCTTTCGGAGATTTCGCAGACGATCCGTTCGGGCGCGAGGCCTGCCTCGTGGCTGGCGACCTTGATGCGATCCACTTCCTGGCGCATTTCCTGTGGCGTGCGGAAGAGGCCGGGATGGAACTTGACGAAGATCCCGGCGCGGGAACGGTTCAACCGGCCGGTGTTGAGGATGTGGATCGTGCGCAGGATGCTGTCGACATCGGCCATGTCGACTGGCGATACGAGCGGAAAGAATTCGGCCGGCGAGACCGGTTCATTGTCACGGGAGGGGCGCAGCAGGCCCTCGAACGCTTCGATTTCCAGGCCTGTGTCGGGCTTCGAGCGAAAAATCGGTTGCAGTGCGGATTGCAGCAGGAAAGGACCGTAGACGGTGGAAAACGACCCGTTGTCGCTGCGAACCAGATTGGCGAAGATGCTTCTCGGCGTCATGCCCGTGCCCGTCGATTTCCGTTATCCATCCCTTCTGGTTGTAGCAGCCAAGGGTTACGCGGCTGTAAACAAGGTTTCGAAGGTTTTAATCAGCTTCTTTCATGGTTCTCATTCAAGCTTTGTGCTTGAAACCACGTCATAGTTTAGACATAGAGCGTACGGGCGGTTTTCGGCGCGCGATGCCGCCGTGTTCAACAGCTCTTCAGGACGAAGATTATGGCCTTTCTTGCCGACGCACTTTCCCGCGTAAAGCCCTCTGCCACCATCGCCGTTTCCCAGAAAGCCCGCGACCTGAAAGCAAAGGGCCGCGACGTGATCGGGCTCGGCGCAGGCGAGCCGGATTTCGATACGCCGGAAAACATCAAGAAAGCCGCCATCGACGCGATCAATCGCGGCGAGACCAAATATCCGCCGGTTTCCGGCATTCCGCAGCTTCGCGAGGCGATCGCCAAGAAGTTCAAGCGCGAAAACAATCTCGACTACACGCCGGCCCAGACGATCGTCGGCACCGGTGGAAAGCAGATTCTTTTCAACGCCTTCATGGCGACCTTGAACCCTGGCGATGAAGTGATCATCACCGCGCCCTACTGGGTTTCCTATCCGGAGATGGTTGCCATTTGCGGCGGTACCTCGGTGATCATCAAGGCGAGCCAGGAAAACAACTTCAAGGTGACCGCCGCTGATCTCGAAAAGGCGATCACGCCGAAGACCAAGTGGTTCCTGTTCAACTCGCCGTCCAACCCGTCGGGCGCCGCCTATAGCCATGACGAGCTGAAGGCGCTGACCGACGTGCTCCTCAAGCACGAGCATGTCTGGGTGCTGACCGACGACATGTACGAGCACCTGACCTATGGCGACTTCAAGTTCGTCTCGCCGGCGGAAGTGGAGCCGAAGCTCTACAACCGCACGCTGACGATGAACGGCGTTTCCAAGGCCTATGCGATGACCGGCTGGCGTATCGGTTATGCGGCTGGCCCGCTCGAACTGATCAAGGCGATGGATATGATCCAGGGCCAGCAGACGTCAGGCGCCTGCACCATCGCCCAATGGGCTTCGGTCGAGGCGCTGAACGGCCCGCAGGACTTCATTCCGGCCAACAAGAAGATCTTCGAAGCCCGCCGCGATCTGGTGGTGTCGATGCTGAACCAGGCGAAGGGCATCGTCTGCCCGTCTCCTGAAGGCGCCTTCTACGTCTACCCGTCCTGCGCCGGGCTGATCGGCAAGACTTCGCCGTCGGGCAAGGTCATGGAGACCGACGAAGATTTCGTCACCGAGCTTCTGGAAACGGAAGGCGTGGCCGTCGTCCACGGTTCGGCCTTCGGCCTCGGCCCCAATTTCCGCATTTCCTATGCGGCTTCGGAAGAACAGCTGGAAGAAGCCTGCAAGCGGATCCAGCGCTTCTGCGCAAACTGCAAGTAAGCCGGCCTCACTCAATCAGCAGAAGCCCGCCGGCGACGGCGGGCTTCTTGCTTTCGGGCATCCGTTGACCATGACGGCGACCGGACATACATTTCGGTTATGAAAACCGTTTCTCTCCGCGAAGCTCAGGATCGTCTCGACGAACTTGCCCAGGATGTGGAGCAGGGCGAGACCGTGACCGTGACACGGGATGGCAAGCCGGTATTCGATATCGTGCCGCATACGGAGGTGTCGAACCCGGTTGAGAAGAAGGGTGGCATCGATTGGGAAGCAGGTCAGGCCTATCTGCGGTCGAAGGGCATTACCAACCCTTTTCCGTATATCGCTGACGACTTCGACGATCCGTTGCCGGAAGATTTCCTGCTGAGGCCGTTGCCTTAGTGATGAGATGTCTGCTCGACACACATATGGTCATTGCCGTTCTGCGGGTCGAGGGTTGCAACTGGTGACGGTCGATCGGGCGCTCGTCGGACATCGCCTGACCTTCAAATTCTAGGCGAGGCGTCGCCGCCTGCCGAATTGCCCATCAGCTCTTGGTCAGCTTCACGATCGTCGATTCCCCGCCGCCGCGCTGTTCGGTGACGGCATAAACGGCGCCGTCGGGGCCGATCTTGACGTCGCGGATGCGGTCGCCGAGCGGCACGCGTTCCTCATAGGCCACCTTGTCGCCGTCCATGTGGATGACGACAATGCCCTGTGCGACGAGGCCGCCGATCAGGAAGGAATTTTTCCATTCCGGGATGGCGTCGCCATCGTAATAGGCCATGCCGGACGGGGCGATGACCGGGTCCCAGAAATAGACCGGCTGTTCCGTCTCCTTCATGGCCGTGATGCCCTTGCCGACCGGTTTGCCGCTGTATTCGATGCCGTAGGTGACCTCAGGCCAGCCGTAATTCTTGCCTGCTTCCGGGCGGTTCAGCTCGTCACCGCCGCGCGGTCCGTGCTCGACGGTCCAGAGGCGGCCCTGGCCGTCGAGAGTGGCGGACTGCAGGTTGCGGTGGCCGAGCGACCAGATTTCCGGGCGGGCGCCCTGCCGATCGATGAAGGGATTGTCGGGCAAAGCCTTGCCGTTCATGTCGACGCGAAAGACCTTGCCAAGGCCGCTCGCAATATCCTGGGCCTGCACGCGCGGCTGCGGATCGGAACGCTCGCCGACCGTCACGTAGAGCTCGTTGTTCGGGCCGAAGACGAGACGTGAGCCGAAATGCTTGTTGCCGTCATAGCTCGGCATCTGGCGGAAGATGACTTTGAGATTTTCCAGTCTGCCGCCGCCCCGATCGTCGGGGACGAGCTTGGCTGAGGCGACCGATGTGCCGTTGCCGTCGTCGCGCTGTTCGGAGAAAGAGAAGAAGATCATGCCTGAAGTCGCAAAGTCCGGGGCAAGCGCCACGTCGAGCAGGCCGCCCTGGCCACCGGAAAGCACTTTCGGCACACCTTCGATCTTCGGTCCCGCTTCGCCTTCCTCCGAGATGATGTGCATGGCACCCTGCTTGGCGGTTACCAGCATGCGGCCGTCGGGCAGGAATTCCATAGCCCAGAGGTGCGGCAGGCCGTCGGCGACTACTTCCTGAGTGATCTTCGGCATCTGGGCCGGCTGCGGAGCACGCGTCTGGTTGGCGAAGGCGGGTTTCTGGTCGCGAGCGTTTGGTGCTTTGGTTTCCGCGGGCTGGTCGGCGTTTTGAGCAAAAACGGGGCCCGCGACCAAGGCAAGCAAGAGGGCCGAACCGGTCAGGAGAAGACTGAGGCGTTTCATCATGGACTCCCTTTCAATGGGCGGATTACCGCCGAGGCCTGCAACGACACCCCGCACGCGGCGAAGGAGCATCGGCAATGGCCTTCATCTAGGGCGTTCATCGGCAAGCGCCGAACACAGTTCGTTCAAGATTATTTTATTGACGTGCCGCGAACAAAAGCCCGCCGGTGAAAGCGGGCTCGATGCGTTCGGACAACGTTGAGGATCAGTCGGCGAGTTCAGCCGGGACCTTGCCGCCGTTTTCGGCGAGTTTTTTCATCAGCGCCTTGTGGAGCCAGACGTTCATTGTCGCGGAGTCGTTGGTATCGCCGGTATAGTGCAGCTCAGCGGCCAGTTCCTTACGGGCGGTAAGGCTGGAGTCCAGATCGAGGGCCTTCATCAGGTCGACGATCGACTTGCGCCAATCGAGCTTCTGGCCACTCTTCTTGACGGCGGCGTCGAGTATGGGCGTGATGTCGACCGGAGCCGACGAGGAGGGGGATGCCGAAGGGATCGGCGTCGGATTGGCCATCGGTGCAGCGGATGCGGAAACCGGAGCGGCGGGTTTCAGAGGCTCAGCCGGCGTGGCGGACTGTGCCGCTTCGGCATGACCGCCCCAAATCGCGTTCTTGATCTTGTCGAATATACCCATTTTAAAAGTCTCCCGGAGTTTATTTGTCAGGAGAACGTCGGGCGGTGACGCGAATTCTCAAGAGCCGGCCGCAAGTAAATCGGTACCCGCGGCCGGAGGAGTGGATCAGGCCGTGCCCCAGATGGCTTCGGCGGTCTGGACGACGAGTTCCAGCTTGCGCTTCTGGTCGTCCTCGGTGATCGAATTGCCTTCTTCGGTCGAGGCGAAACCGCATTGCGGGGCGATGCCGAGCTGGTCGATGTCGACAAACTTGGAGGCTTCGTCGAAGTGACGGCGCAGGGAATCGAGCGTTTCCAGTTCGCCGGTCTTGGTGGTGATGAAGCCCGGATAGACGCGCTGCTTGGAACCCTTCTGGAGCAGGCTCAGCGGCTGCAGGCCGCCGGCGCGCTCGGTGTCGTATTCCATGAAGAACATATCGACGCCGGTCTTGTTGAAGATCGCGTCGGCCGCTGCATCGTAGCCGCCTTCGGCAGCCCAGGTGGAGCGGAAGTTGCCGCGGCACATATGCATGCCGATCAGCATGTCCTTCGGGCGGTCCTTGATCGCCTCATGCATCGTCAGGGCGTATTTCTCGATCAGCCAATCCGGATCGTAGCCTTCCTCGCGCTTCATGGCGCGCTGCTTCTCGTCGCCGAGATAGGCGAAGTAGATGTCGTCCATCTGCAGGTAGCGGCAGCCGGCTTCGTAGAACTTCTGCACGGCCTTGGCATAGGTGCGGGCCAGCGCAGCGAAAAGCGCTTCGGGATCCTGGTATTCCGGATAGGTCACATCGGCGCGGGCGGTGCGGTAATGCGCGACACTCGGGCCGGGGATGGAGATCTTCGGCGTCACCTTGGTGTTGGCGGCGAGGAACTTGAAGTGTTCCAGATGCGGGTGATCGTCCGGGAAGTCGAGCTTGCCGTTGATGGTCGGGAAGGTCGGCGGCAATTTGACGCCGTGGAAGGTGACGCCCTTGTGGGCTTCGCGGGTAACGAATTCCATGCCGTCGAGCAGGCCGAGGAAATCGTAGTGCCAGAAGTGGCGACGGGCTTCGCCGTCGGTAACGACCTTCAGGCCGACGCTTTCCTGCAGCTTGACGAGTTCCCGGATGCCTTCATCCTCGACGGCCTTCAGTTCGTCTGCGGAAATGCTCTTGTCTTCATAAAACTTCTTGCGGGCGTCCTTGACGGACGCGGGACGCAGCAGCGAACCGACGTGGTCGGCTCTGTAGGGAGGTGTAGACATTCGAAATCTCCTTCATGCGCAACACGGTGATCGCGCCCGTTGCTGGACGACCGGCTGTGAAGCCGGCCTTCGCCGCGGCGGACACGACCATATTTCAGACATTGATTCAACCTCTTCCCGACCCGATTCCGTTCCCGCGTGCAAGCCTTTGATGCGGAATCCTTTTCGCTTAGAGGCCCAGTGCCGTCAGCATCACGAATGTCGCAAAGAGAACGAAGTGGGTCATGCCTTCGATGGCGTTCGTCTGCCCGTCGTTGAGGTTGATCGCGGCGACGATCAGGGTGACGGCGACCATGACGGTCTGAACCGGCGTCATCGCCATGACGAAAGGCTGGCCGCTGTAGAGCGCAATGCTCTCCATGACAGGCACGGTGAGGATGACGGTCGATAGCGAGGCGCCCATGGCGATGTTGACGACCGACTGCATGCGGTTGCGAAGCGCTGCGCGCAGTGCGGTCAGGATTTCGGGCGCTGCGGAAATCGCTGCCACCACGACAGCCATCAATGTCAGCGGCGCACCGCTGCCCTCCAGCCCGGCATTCATGAGCGTGGACATGAATTCGGCGAGGAAGCCGATGATCAGGACGCCGACAAGAATGACGCCGATAGAGATCGCCGCGGATTCATGCTCGGCTTCCGCCTGCGGCGCCTGTGTGCCGGTTGGCGGCTTCGCAGCGCGCGGATAGGTGTAGCTGAAGAAATAGCTGTGCGGCCCGACCTGCATCTTCAGGAAGACCGCATAGAGCGCGATCATCGCGCAGATCGTGAAGGCGGAATAATAGTGCCAGCGGTCGCCGGGGATGAATTCCGGGACGATCATGGAAATGCCCATGGCGGTCAGGATCATCACGCTGTAGGTGCGGCTGGAATCGTCGTTATAGGGCTGCTCGCCATGGCGCAGGCCGCCGAGCAGGGCGGCGAGGCCGAGGATGCCGTTGATGTCGAGCATGACGGCCGCATAGATCGTGTCGCGCACCAGGGTAGGAGAACTGGTGTTTCCCATCATGATGGCGAGGATGAGCACCTCGACCGCCACCGCCGACAGCGTCAGGATCATCGTGCCATAGGGATCGCCGACCTTGTGGGCGAGTATTTCGGCATGGTGGGCGACACGGGTGGAGACGAGGATGATGATGCCGATCAGGACGGCTGCGGCGATCAACGACGCCGTTTTGCCGGCCTCGAGCACGGAATGCTCGACGAAATAGGCGACGAAGCCAGCCGCCAGCGCGACGATGAGAAACCTTTCCTGCTTCAGCAGGGACAACAAACCCACGTTCCGCTCCTGACCTTGGCCGATGACAATCTAATGCGGCAACCGGCGGCATCAAGCACGGTTCCGCTTTCGCCTCGAAGATTTGCGGTTGGCGGTCTTTGATGCCATAATTTATGACGTGATTTGCGATGTGGCTTGGAACTTCGTGGCACCTTTTTCAATTTTTCACGCCGATGCCGCGACAGGACAAGGATCCGAATGGATCGAGGCAGCCATGAAAGACAGGAGGGAATATGACCAAGGTTACCTATAAAGTCGTGCCGCATGACGGCGGCTGGGCCTATCGCCAGGGCGACGTCTATTCGGAAACCTTTCCCAGCCATTCAGACGCCTTGCAGGCGGCGCGCATCGTAGCGGCCGAACAGCAGGTCGGCGGAGAGCCGGAAGAAATCAGCTGGCAGGACGAAAAGGGCATCTGGCACACCGAATACAGCGAGGGTGGCGACCGGCCCGAGGCCGAGGTCATGGATGGCGACGAGGCGCCGACCACCCACTGAAAACGTCAGCCGCGGACATAGTCCAGCAGGCCTCTGACGAGTGCGTCGAAGGTGACGCGCCAGCGGGGAGACGATTTCAGGTTTTCGTGCATGGCGACCCAGGTATCGAGCTGCAGCTCGAAGACGTCAGGCAGCACGCGGATGAGGTCCGGGTCGCGCCGGGCGATGCCGACCTGACAGATGCCGATGCCGACACCCCCGCGGATCGCCGCCAGTTGCGCCAGATTGTTGTCCGCCCGGTAGCTCCAGCGGATATTTTCTATATCGGGAAAGGCTGGGGAGGTCATGCGGATACGGTCCGCAGCGGCGCGAACGAAGGCGGTGCGGCGATCGAAGCCGATCAGCCGGTGGGTGGCCAGGTCTTCAGGGCTTTGCGGAACTCCATGTCGGTCCAGATAACGGCGATGGGCAAAAAGCCCGAGCGGGATTTCGCCGATATGGCGGGTGACGAGCGCATCCTGGGCCGGGCTGGTCATACGCACGGCAATATCCGACTCGCGCCTTAAAAGGTCTTCCAGCGAATCCGACAATGACAGTTCCAGCTCCAGCCCGGGATATTCGTCCTGGAGAGCCGCTAGGATGGGCGGGAGAACTTCAACGCCGATCACTTCGCTGGCGCTGATCCTCACCGTTCCCCTGACGGTGCCGATCTCGCCCGAGGCCAGCCGCTGCATGGCGGCGGCCGTGATGGCGAGATTTTCCGCATAGGGCTTCATCGCCAGCGACGGTTCGGTCGGCAACAGGCCTTGCTGCGAGCGAGTGAAGAGCTGGAAGCCCACTGCCTCTTCCAATGCATCGATGTGGCGGCCGACGGTCGGCTGGGTCAGGCCGAGTTCACGCGCGGCTGCAGACAGCGAGCCGAGCCGCAGGACGGCGAGGAAGGTGCGGTAGAAGTCCCAGCTGATATCATTCATTTTTGTATGGATGCCAAAGAAATTCTGTCAATTCCGTATAGGAGCGAAAGGCGCGATAGTCCAGCCAACGAAACGCAACCAACCGGAAGGACTATCGCCATGTCCGAACAATCAATGTCAAACCTCATCGCCCTCGTTCTCGGCGCCACCGGCGGCATCGGCGGCCACGTGGCGCGCGGCCTTATCGCCCGCGGCTGGACCGTCCGCGCCCTCAACCGCAAAGCCGGAGAGGCGGCGAAGCGGGAACCCCGCTTTCACTGGCTTCAGGGCGACGCGATGAATGCGGCAGACGTCCGCCGCGCCGCCCAGGATGCCAAGCTGATCGTCCACGCGGTCAATCCTCCCGGCTACAAGGATTGGGAAAAGCTGGTCCTGCCGATGCTCGACAACACGATCGCGGCGGCCCGCGCCGTCGGCGCCCGTATCCTGCTGCCCGGCACGGTCTACAATTACGGGCCGGATGCCTTTCCTGAGATCACTGAGGAGAGCCCGCAGAACCCGGTGACGCGCAAGGGCGCGATCCGGGTCGAGCTGGAACGCCGGCTGGAGGTCGCGTCGAGCGAGGGCGTGCCGGTGCTGATCGTGCGGGCCGGCGATTATTTCGGCCCCGGCGCAGCAAACAGCTGGTTCGCCCAAGGCCTGGTGAAACCCGGCAAGCCGGTGACATCGGTCAGCAGGCCGAATGCCCAGGGCATCGGGCATCAATGGGCCTATCTGCCAGACGTCGCCGAAACCATGCTGCGGCTGATCGACCGGGAGGGTGAACTACCGCGTTTCGCGCGTTTCCAGATGCGCGGCTTCTGGGACCGGGATGGCGGCGAGATGATCGCGGCGATCAGCCGGGTCGTCGGGCATCCGGTCAAGGTGAGGGCGTTTCCGTGGTGGTTGTTGAAGCTCGGCTCGCCCTTCGTGCCGATCCTCCGCGAGCTGGGCGAGATGCGTTACCTCTGGAAGACGCCGGTGCGGATGGGCAACGACAAGCTGCGGGCTTTCCTCGGCGAGGAGCCTTCGACGCCGATCGATGAGGCAGTTCGGACGACGCTTGTCGATCTCGGCTGTATCGAGCCCAAGCCGACCAAGGCTGCAAGGCCGGTGGCGCTTTTAGCCTGAGCGGTATTCTCAAAAGGAAAGGGCCGCTTTTAGGCGGCCCCGTCTCTGTTTCAATCACGCAACGGCTTCGAGTACCGGATAGTCGGTATATCCCTTGGCGCCACCACCGTAGAAGGTGGACTTGTCGACTTCGTTGAGCGGCGCATTGTCCTTGAAGCGCTGCACGAGGTCCGGGTTGGCGAGGAAGAGCTTGCCGAAGGCGACAGCGTCCGCATAACCGCTTTCGACGGCCTTGGAGGCGCTTTCGCGGTCATAGCCGTTGTTGACGAGCCAGCCGCCCTTGCCGCCGGCCTTGCGGTAGATATCCTTGAGTTCCTGGTAATCGAAGGGCTTGTCGCCCTGGAAGAAGGAGCGGTCGCCGCCGGTCGCACCTTCGATCACGTGGATGAAGGAGAGGCCGCGATGACCGAGCTGCTCGACGACATAGTTGAAGACGGCCTGCGGATCCTGATCGCTGACACCATTGGCGGGTGTCACCGGCGACAGGCGGATGCCGACGCGACCGGCGCCGATTTCCTTGGTCACCGCGTCGACGACTTCGAGCAGGAAGCGGGCGCGGTTCTCGATCGAGCCGCCGTATTCGTCGGTGCGCTGGTTGGCGCCCGACTTCAGGAACTGGTCGATCAGGTAGCCGTTGGCGCCGTGGATTTCGATGCCGTCGAAGCCGGCGTCCGTCGCGGCGCGGGCGCCCTTGGCGAAATCAGCGACGATGCCGGCGATTTCCGCATGTTCGAGCGCGCGGGGAGCGGAGGTATCGACAAAGGCGCCGTTGCCATCCGGATTGATGATGTAGGTCTTGCCGCCGGCGGGAATGGCCGAGGGTGCAACGGGAGCGCCGCCGTTCGGCTGCAGGGAAGTGTGCGAGACACGGCCGACATGCCAGATCTGGGTGACGATCTTGCCGCCTCTGCGGTGGACGGCATCCGTCACCTTTTTCCAGCCTTCGATCGCCTGCGGCAGATAAAGGCCCGGCACGTCCGCATAACCCTGGCCCTGCTGGCTGACCGGAGTGCCTTCGGTGACGATCAGGCCCGCGCTGGCGCGTTGTTCGTAATAGGTGACGTTGAGGTTGTTGGGGATCGCTTTCGGCGAACGGTTGCGCGTCAGGGGAGCCATGACGACGCGATTGGCGAGTTCGATATCGCCGAACTTTGTCGGATCAAAAATGCTTGTCATCGGAAATTCCTTATGCGGTTGGGAGGAGGGGCGGAGGGATCAGAGGGTCGATCTGAGATCGTCGAGGAAGGCCGCGATGGTTTTTTCGTCGCGGTGGTAGAATGCCCATTGGCCGACCCGGTCGATTTTCACCAGGCGAGCTTTCTCGAGCGTCGAAAGATGCGCCGAGACCGTGGATTGGGAGAGGCCGCAGCGTTTTTCGAACTGGCTGGCGCAGATGCCCATTTCGAGCGGATGCGCCTGATCGCAAAAATGACGTTCCGGCTCCTTCATCCATTCCAGGAATTCGACCCGGGTCGGATGCGCTAGCGCCTTGAGAATTTCCGTCTTGTCCATCGTCAGGATCCAACATCGGAGTTTCCCGATATATAGATCGTCTTGAGTCGATTT
Source organism: Neorhizobium galegae bv. orientalis str. HAMBI 540 (assembly GCF_000731315.1). Taxonomy (NCBI): domain Bacteria; kingdom Pseudomonadati; phylum Pseudomonadota; class Alphaproteobacteria; order Hyphomicrobiales; family Rhizobiaceae; genus Neorhizobium; species Neorhizobium galegae. The sequence goes on along the minus strand of NZ_HG938353.1, from coordinate 2,476,597 downwards.
AAAGGAAGCGATTTGCGGAGAAGCGAAGGATTGTAAAAAAATGGGCCGCCGGATCGCTCCGAGGCCCAATAATTGTGAAGGTCAAAACCTCCAGAGGGGAACAGCCAACACAGACAACCAGGAGGTCGTCAGCGCGCGCCGGCTCAACTCAATATGGGGAGCCGGGTTTCGCTCGACAAGGGTGCGGATGGGATATTGAACAGAAGTTTTTGGCAACGATGGTTATGAGGAACCAGCGGGATGAGCCAATTCAGTATTTTGAGCAAAAAAAGAGGGCCACTGGATCACTCCAGGGCCCTATAAGTGTGAAGGTCAAAAAAAACCTCCAGAGGGGAACAGCTGCTGCGGCGGAACTGGGAGGAAAAGCCGCCATATGCATCAGCTATGTGCGATATGGTGGTTTTTTGTGCAGCGAACAATAGTCTTTTGTGCAGGCCAGCCATGCGCAAGCTGCAATGCTTTTATTTCACGCGCTCAATGGTTACATATCAGGCGGCCGCAGAAGCGTGAAACTCTCTGGATTTTCAGGGATTTTTCGTCGAACGCGGCTCATGCGCGAGCCTCAGAAATTCCAGTTGCGAGCCTTGCCGACCACGAAGTCGCGGAAGACTTTCAGCTTCGCGGCGTTCTTCATTTCATCCGGATAGCAGAAATAGGTATCGAAGGATGGAATGTCGGCATTGATCGCCAGCTGAATGAGGCCCGGGTCGCGGCCGACGATATAATCCGGCAGGCAGGCGATTCCTATCCCCAGCAGGCAGGCGCGCTTGATCGACGTCTGGCTGTTGATCTGCAGGTGCGGCGTGCGGGTATTGTCCGATGACCGGCCGGCATATTCCAGCCAGTTGACGTCGAGCAGGTAGTTCGGCGCCGGTTCCCCGAAGGTGATGATGCGATGATGGTCGAGATCCTCGACCGATTGCGGCTCACCGTAACGGTTGATGTAGGAGGGCGCTGCATAGACGTGCATGTGCACGGTGAAGAGCTTTCGCTGGATCAAGTCGGACTGGACCGGCTGGCGCAGGCGAATGGCGCAATCCGCATGGCGCATGTTGACGTCCACCTCCTCGTTGTCGAGGATCAATTGGATCGACATTTCCGGATAGAGCTGCAGGAATTCCTGCACCTTGTCGGTGAGCCAGCCCTGGCCGAGACCGACGGTCGTCGTCACGCGCAGCTTGCCGGACGGCTTTTCCGTCGTCTCGGTAAGCTGCATCTTCACGGTTTCGAGCTTCAGCAGCACATCGTGGGCGGTGCGGTAGAGCAGTTCGCCCTGTTCGGTGAGAATCAGGCCGCGCGCATGGCGGTGGAAGAGCTTTACGCCGACATCCTGTTCCAGGGCACTGACCTGGCGGCTGATCGCCGACTGGGAAAGATGCAGCTTGTCGGCCGCATGGGTGAAGGACCCTGCCTCCGCCGCCGCGTGGAAAATGCGCAGTTTATCCCAGTCGAGCGGCACACCCATTGTTCAACGTCACTCCGCGGCTATGGCGACCGGCTGAATGCCGGAGAGGTAGCGTTCGGCCTCGAGCGCTGCCATGCAGCCCATGCCGGCGGCGGTGATCGCCTGGCGGAAAGTGTCGTCCGTCACGTCGCCGGCGGCAAACACGCCGGGCACGTCGGTGGCGGTCGAATCGGGAGCCGTCCAGAGATAGCCGTTCGGCTTCATCTTCAGCTTGCCCTTGAAGAGTTCGGTCGCCGGCGCGTGGCCGATCGCCACGAAGACGCCGTGGATCGGGAAGTCCGTGACCGCGCCCGTCTGGGTATTGCGCAGCTTGACGCCCTCGACGGAGGGCGGCATCGGCGCCTTGGCCGGCTTGCCGGTGATTTCGGCGATTTCGGTGTTCCACAGCACATTGACATTGACGCGCTGGGACAGGCGTTCAGCCAGGATCTTTTCCGAACGGAAACTGTCGCGGCGATGCACCACGGTCACCGACTTGGCGATATTCGACAGGTAGAGCGCTTCCTCGACGGCGGAATTGCCGCCGCCGACCACGATCACGTCCTTGTTGCGATAGAAGAAGCCGTCGCAGGTGGCGCAGGCGGAGACGCCAAAACCCTGGAACTGCTGTTCTGTTTCGATGCCGAGCCATTTTGCCTTGGCGCCGGTCGAGATGATGATCGTCTCGGCGGTCCAGACGGCTCCCGAATCGGTGCGCACGGTGAAAGGGCGATGGTTGAGCTCGACTTCGGTGACGAGGTCGTTGACGATCTCGGCGCCCACATGGGTCGCCTGCTTCAGCATCTGCTCCATCAACCAGGGGCCTTGGATCGGATCGCCGAAACCGGGATAGTTTTCGACATCCGTGGTGATCATCAGCTGGCCGCCCTGTTCCATGCCGGCGATCAGAACCGGTTTCAGCATGGCGCGCGCTGCATAGATGGCGGCGGTATAGCCAGCCGGGCCGGAGCCGATGATCAGGACCTCGGTATGACGGGAGGACATGGATTATTTCCTTTCAAAGACCGGTCGACGTTTCTTTGCCCCTCATATAGGTGGTCGATGTCCGGTCTGCCGCTATAGAAGCGCCATGTAAGATCGATCCATGCAGCAATGCAAGGGCAGCCTTGCACTAACAACAGATCAGTTGGCATGGAACACGAAAGCCAGGCGCCTCGAGACATATTCTTGCGTAAAATTCGTCTTGCGATAAAAGCACTGCAGAACGAAGGGGACTTCTGTGCTTCGCGCCGATCTTGATGCCATCGACATAAAAATCCTGCGGGAATTGCAACGCGACGGGCGTATGACCAATGTCGAGCTCGCCGAGCGCGTCGGCATTTCCGCGCCGCCCTGCCTGCGCCGCGTGCGCAAGCTCGAGGAAGCCGGTATCATCGAGGGCTATCACGCGCTGCTCAACGCCCCGAAACTCGGCGTCGATCTCGTCGCCTTCTGCATGGTCGGGCTGAAGCGGCAGTCGGACGCGGACTTGAAGGCCTTCGCGGCGAAGGTGCAGCAATGGCCGATGGTGCGCGAGGCCTGGATGGTCAACGGCGACAGCGATTTCCTGCTGCGCTGCGCGGCCCAGAACCTCACCGTCTTCCAGGACTTCGTCATTGAAGTGCTGACCGCAGACCAGCACGTGGACACGGTGCGCACCATGCTGACCATCCGGCAGGTGAAGCATCTGGGCCTGGTCGAGATCTGAGGCGTACCGGCATGGCGAATCGCTTCGTCACTTGCTGCCGGCTGACCGAAACCGCTTTTTGTGGATGAAGGCAATCAGCTTGTCTTCCATCAAGCGCCGCTGCTTGGCGAAGGCGTAGAACCATTTCCGCTTGTTGGTTTTTCTGGCGCGGCCGGAGCTCGCCAGGATTTCGCTTGCGGCATCCGTGGTGGTGACGGGCGAGGGCCAAAAGGAATAACCGTGGCCGGTGCGGGTCAGCCAGTGGCGGAAATAATTGTCAACCGGGGCGAACATCTTGCGGTGCTCTGCGAGGAAAAGCCGGGCGCCTTCGCGCGACCAGACGATGGCGCTGGTGGTCATCGGAAAATAATGGGCCGCTACCAGTTCGCAGTCGTGGCCGCCGATGCCGTAGCGGGAAAGGGGAGTAGCGATCTTCAGCTTGTTGTTGCCGATGTTGATCAGCCGCCAGTCGGGATCGACCTTTTCAAGATCCGGGAGCGCCGCTTCGAGCAGTTCGACCGGGTTGCAGAGCGGTAGCGCATCGTCTTCCAGCACCAGCGCATAACGGGCTTCGGATTTCAGGAAATGCTCGGCGACCTTCAGATGGCTGCGGTAGCAGCCGATCTCGCCGCCGACGAGGGTGCGGCCCATATAGCTCTGGGCACGCTCGGCGTCGTAATCCGGGATCGTCGCGAGATCGAATTTGCGGCCGTCGACGGCGGAAATCCGCTCGAAGGGTACTCCAAAGGCTGAAAGCCGGTCGCTGATGGTCTGCAGGCGGTCATTGCTGCCATCCAGATTGATGACATAGGTCTCAAGCGATTGCATTTTTCCCTTTTCCGCCAAGGAGGCGCAGCGGCTTTTGGTCCGCCACTTCCGCTTCCGTCGCCGGTAGACTTGTGATGATGTAACGATGTGGTCGAAATTGTTCAGACGTTGCTATATCGCGGCCGTATCGTTTTTGGAACAGCGGCGCGTTTATGCCTGATAACATCGTCGGCTTGGAGGCTGAAGTCCTTCGGCAGCGCATGCGCAGCAGGGCCAACATTTCAGGGACAACCATTCGCCTACCCCTTGCGCAGGTTTTTCAACCGTAACATATAGGCGGCGCTGCCTATAGATGCTGGTTTCCGGTACAAAGCGGCGGAAAACAGACAGGCGAGGCGACATCGATGCGGGTTCACCAGTATATTTTCGGCAAGGACGGCGGAGCGGAGAAGTTCTTCGTGCATCTGGTCGGCGCGCTTGCGCGGCGTGGCGTAGAGCAGACGGCCGTAATGCGCTGGAACCGCCGCTGGAAGCCGGATGTCGAGGCCCATGCCCGCGTTATCGAAAGCAATTTCCGCAACCTCTCCATCGACCGTATCCTTCTGCCGATGAAGGTGCTCTCCATGGCAAAGCGAGACAAGGCCGACGCGATCATTTCCTGGTCCACCCGCGGCGCCCGGCTGATGCCGGACTATAAGGGCGGTATCAAGCTCTCCCGTCTCGGCGACTACCCCACCCATCTCGGCTATTTCAAGAACTCGGACATTCTCGTCTGCAATACGCCGGGCATTGCCGACCATGTGCGCAACAATCTCGGCTGGACCCGCGGCGTCGAGGTGATCTCGAACTTCACGGACACGTCGGTCGTGGCGCCGATCTCAAGGTCGGTTGCCGATACGCCGGACGGCGTGCCGCTGATCATGACGATGGGCCGTTTCGTCAAACGCAAGCGTTTCCATCTGCTGATCGAGGCGATGACGGCGGTGCCGGACGCCTATCTGTGGATCGCCGGCGACGGCGAGGAGCGGGAAGCGCTGGAAGCGGTCATGCGCGAGCACAAGATGGAGAACCGGGTACGGTTCCTCGGCTGGCACAAGGATACGCGGCCGTATCTGGCCGCCGCCGACATCTTCATCATGCCCTCCAGCCACGAGCCGCTCGGCAACGTCATTTTCGAGGCATGGGCGCAGAGCAAGCCGGTGATTTCGTCGCGCTCGGAAGGTCCGTCCTGGTTCGTACGCGACGGCGAAAACGGCCTGCTCGTCGATATCGATGACGTCGCCGGGTATTCGCGCGCTATCAACCAGGTGATCGCCGACCCGCAGTTGGCTGCGAGCCTTGGCGAACAGGGCAGGGCGACGCTGGTCGGGCAGTTTTCGGAAGAGGCTGTGGCGAACGCCTATATCGAGCTTTTCAAGCGGAAGCCGTGATCCGGTAGATATTGCCGAGCAGCTTTGCTTCGCCCTCGATGCTGAAATTTTCGAGCGCATGGGCGCGGGAGCGAATCGAGGCAGCCTTGCGGCGGGGCTCGTCGTCCATAAGGGCGGCGGCCGCTTCGGCCATCGCATCGACGCTATCGCGGGCGATGATCAAGCCGGTTTCCTCTTCGCCGGTCACTAGCAGTTCCGGGAATGCACCGACATCGGTGGCGATCACCGGCACCGCGGTCGCCATGGCTTCCAATGGCGTCAGCCCGAAACCTTCCCAGCGCTGCGGCGCGATGAAGAGGTCGAGGGCGCGATACCATTCGTTGATATCGGTATGCTCGCCGACGAACAGGATGCGGTCGGCGAGGCCGGCGGCGGCGACCTTCTTCTTCAACCCATCCTCGAAATCCACATGCGGGCCGGTGGCGCGGCCGGCGACGATCGCCGACCAGTCCCTGCGCTCGGCAAGCACCTTGATCATCGAATCGACGAAAAGATCGGTGCCCTTCTGGCGGCGCACGCGGCCGAAACAGCCGACAATCTTCTGTGCGGGATCGAGACCGCGGGCGCGCTTGGCCTCGGCCGTGTCCGATGGTGGCGAGAAGCGGTTGGTGTCGATGCCGTGCAGCACGACGGTGTTCTTGACCGTCAGGTAATCGGCCGTCTTGCCGCTGGTGGCGATCACGCCGTCCATTTTCGAGACCAGCCATTTCGTCCAGCCGGTATGGCGGCGCTGCGAGGCTGAGGTGAAGACGATCTTCATCGGCATGCGCAACACGTCACGCATGAAAATTGCCGGCAGCATCTCGATATTACGGCGTGCGTGCCAGATCCGGCACCGCCTGCCGCGCGGCGGCGACCAGAGGCGGAAGAGGTCGCGATAGCGGATATGCGGCAGATCGCTGGGCAGGCCGGGGCCAAGCGCTGCGACCTTCTGGCCAAGCGATCTCTGGACGGGGACGAGCTGGATGATCGTCGACGTGACGCCGGAGAGGCGCCGCTTGAAATTCGGCGCGATGACTTCGACGTCACGGATATCGATGATGGCGGGATCGCCGTTTTTGCCCACGGGCGTATCAGCCCCAGGAAATGGCGAGGATGGCGTAGGCCTTGGAGCCGCCGGGAGCGACCACTTCGATGGAATCACCCTTTTCCTTGCCGATCATCGCGCGCGCGATCGGCGAGGAAATGGAGATGCGGCCGGCCTTCACGTCGGCTTCCTGGTCGCCGACGATCTGGTAGATCTTTTCCTCGTCGGTGTCCTCGTCGATGAGCTTCACGGTGGCGCCGAACTTGATCTTCGAGCCGGACATTTTCGACAGGTCGATGACTTCCGCACGCGCGGTCAGGTCTTCAAGCTCGGTGACGCGGCCTTCGTTATGGCTCTGTGCCTCCTTGGCGGCATGGTATTCTGCATTTTCCGAAAGGTCGCCATGGGCGCGCGCTTCCGCGATTGCCTCGATGATACGGGGGCGCTCCTCCTGCTGACGCCAGCGCAGCTCCTCCTGCAGCTTGGAAAAGCCACTCTGCGTCATCGGTACCTTTTCAACCATTTCCTTGTCCTTCAGGCGCATGCCCGCGGATGCCGCGGACACAAAAAGAAACAGGTTCCGGAGCGAAACTTCGGAACCATCGTAAAATCAGAATGTAGGTCACTATAACAGAATTTCGACAGCGAACGCTAGGAATTTCGAAACCTTGTCCGTGTGCCCCTCCCTCAGCATGTGGATACAAGCGGCACCATTTGTCAATGACTTGACAGGCGGAAAAAGAACGTTTAGCGAACACTCCAATGAAGAAGTCGCTGAAAGAACGCCTGGCGTTCCTTTCGGATGCTGTTACATGCGATGCTTCCCGTGCCTCCAGCGAAACCGTGACGCGGGGCTTGTCCGCGACAGGCCGGCTAGGTTCGACGGTAGTTCGGACGTCTGCCATGCCTATACGCCAGACGGGCGATGCATATCGCTCCTCAAGAAGAACCTGCTCACCAATTTCTGCTCCCCGGTAGCGGGGCCGACTCAGGCAGGATTTGAATTGGATCAAGCGCTTGGCGGCGCGAGCGCAGAGACTGATTCAGGCCGCCGGGGGACGAAAGTGGGGTTGTTCGGCAGGTTGGGTGGATTGTAGCCACCGGCCGCAATGCGCTTCTGCACCGAGACATGGATCTGTGCGTTGGCGTCGATTTTGCGCGGTTCTCCGAGTGGGATGTAATAGGGGCCAAGCCGTGGCCATTTCCGCGTGGACGTCTTGGAGAAACGGCGAGGGATAAATTCGACGAAACGCCAGAAGAAGCCCTTCAGGGATTCGTTTATTGGCCCCAGGGGGTCCGGAGCGACATATTCCGGGTTGCCGATGCCCAGGACCAGCATGGGTGCGCTGTCCGGGTTTGGTTCAACGCCATGGGCGCATGCCTCGTCGAACAGCCATTCAAGCGCTACCTTGGCGAGGCCGCTATCTTTTTCGGGATTGCCGCCGCCGACGTCGCCGTGGCAGCCCGCAAACCATACTTCCTGGAAATCCTGGGGTTTCTTTTGGAACGCTTGAGCCGCTTCCGACCAATAGTCGTATTGTTGTTCCGGTTTCCAGAGAGACGGACGGAACATCGACCGCCGCTCGTCAATCGCAACTGCATGGCGCACGATTTCGATGCGGTCGTTCTGGTTGGTGAAAGGCTGCTGTTTTAGTTGAAGGCCGAAACCGGTGGGGCGCGGTTCGAAAACGGAACTTACCGTGTCCCAAAGGCCGACGAAATGAATACGTATCTGCCGCGCTTGAAGGACTTTCTGATAGTGCCTGATCTCACCGCCGAAGCCACCGCCGGCATCCAGACGTTTGTAGGCGCGATAGGCATAGTCGAGGAGATTAAGCTGATCGCTTGAAATCAATCCGACCATCCGAATAAAGCCGGTGAGAAGGCGCACAGTATAGGCGCCCCTGCTGAAACCGAAGGCGAAGATGCGGTCACCGGGTTTGTAAACCTCAACAAGAAACCGATAGGCTTCGAGCACATTGTCGTCGATCCCGACGCCAAAGGCGAGGCCGGCCCTGATTTTGATCCACGACCGGACCCGTTTCAGCATGCCCGTCATGCCAAAAGTTCCCACGCCGGGATCATAGAAGACATGTTGTCGAGCATTACGCTCAAGCGCGCCGTAAAGCCTCAGGACGTTCGTCCTGTCGCCACCGATTTCATTCGACGTGCCATCGCACAATATTACGATATTCTTGGACATGCCTTGCACCCCGAGCATCCGTTTGAACGGTAGCATTCGAAGGCAATTTTTGCAATCCTGAGTAGATTTCGTGTTCAAAAGCCCGCGCAGGAGTAGGCGCGGGACCTGTCAAGATTTCAGGCGAAATAGCTCTGCAGCGGGCGGACTTCGAGATTGCCGGCTTTCAGCGCCTTGATCGCGAGTGCCGCAGCTTCAGCGCCGGCCATGGTGGTGTAGTAAGGCACTTTCTGCATCAGCGTCGCGCGGCGCAGCGATTTGGAATCGGAGATCGCCTTGTTGCCGTCCGTGGTGTTGATGACAAGCTGGACCTGGCGGTTGCGGATCGCGTCCTCGATATGCGGGCGGCCTTCCAGCACCTTGTTGATGCGGGTGGAGGCAATGCCCTGTTCGGCGAGGAAGCGGGCGGTGCCGCCGGTCGCCAGAACCTTGAAGCCGATGTCGGTCAGGATGCGGATTGCCGGAAGCACCCGGATCTTGTCCTCGTCGCGCACGGAGACGAAGACCGTTCCGTCACGCGGCAGTTCGACACTGGCGCCGAGCTGCGACTTGGCGAAGGCTAGCGCGAAATCCGTGTCGAGGCCGATGACTTCGCCGGTCGAGCGCATTTCCGGGCCGAGCAGGATGTCAACGCCAGGGAAGCGAGCGAACGGGAAGACGGCTTCCTTGACGGCGATGTGCTTCAGCGCGCGCGGATCCGGCTTGGTGCCGTAGGCCGCGAAGGTCGCGTCGAGCTTTTCGCCGGCCATGACGCGGGCGGCGATCTTGGCGATCGGCGCGCCGATGGTTTTTGCCACGAAAGGCACGGTGCGCGAGGCGCGCGGGTTGACTTCCAGCACATAGACAGTGCCGTCCTTGATGGCGAACTGGACGTTCATCAGGCCGACGACATGCAGAGCCTTGGCCATGGCCTTCGCCTGGCGTTCCAGTTCGTCGATCATCTCAGGCGACAGGGTGCGCGGCGGCAGCGAGCAGGCGCTGTCACCCGAATGGATGCCGGCTTCCTCGATATGCTCCATGATGCCTGCGACATAGACGTCGGTGCCATCGCAGACACAATCGACGTCGACTTCGATGGCGTTGCTCAGGTAGCTGTCGAACAGAAGCGGGTTCTTGCCGAGCAGGGTATTGATCTGGCCGGTCTTGTCGTTCGGGTAACGCTGCTTGATGTCTTCCGGCACCAGGCCCGGCACCGTGTCGAGCAGATAGGTCTGCAGCATCGATTCCGAATGGATGATCTGCATGGCGCGGCCGCCGAGAACGTAGGACGGGCGCACGACCAGCGGGAAGCCGATTTCCGAGGCGACCAGGCGGGCCTGTTCGACGGAATAGGCGATGCCGTTGTTCGGTTGGTTGAGGTCGAGCTTCATCAGGAGCTTCTGGAAACGGTCGCGGTCTTCCGCAAGGTCGATCATGTCGGGCGCGGTGCCGAGGATCGGGATGCCGTTCTTTTCAAGCGCTTCGGCGAGCTTCAGCGGCGTCTGGCCGCCGAACTGGACGATGACGCCGACCACTTCGCCCTTTTCCTGCTCGGCGCGCAGGATCTCGATCACGTCTTCGGCTGTCAGCGGCTCAAAATAGAGCCGGTCTGACGTGTCGTAGTCGGTCGAGACGGTTTCCGGGTTGCAGTTGATCATGATCGCTTCGTAACCGGCATCCTTCAGCGCGAAGGCGGCGTGGCAGCAGCAGTAATCGAACTCGATGCCCTGGCCGATGCGGTTCGGACCGCCGCCGAGGATGACGACCTTCTTGGCGGTCGACACTTCCGCTTCCGAGCGCAACTCGCCGACGAACGGCGTTTCATAGGTCGAATACATGTAGGCGGTCGGCGAGGCGAATTCGGCAGCGCAGGTGTCGATGCGCTTGAAGACCGGGCGGACGTTCAGGCTGTTGCGCAGTTCCGCCACTTCCTTCGGCCGTTTTTTGGTGAGGCTGGCGAGGCGGGCATCGGAAAAGCCCATGGCCTTCAGCATACGCAGGTTCTCGGCATCGTCCGGCAGGCCGTGCTCGCGGACGCGGGCTTCCATGTCGGTGATGCCCTTGAGCTGGGCGATGAACCACGGGTCGATCTTGCAGGCCTCATGGACTTCGCCTTCGGTGAGGCCAAGGCGTAGCGCCTGGGCAACCATGCGCAGCCGATCCGGGGTCGGCGTGCCGATTGCGGCGCGAATGGCGTTCTTGGAGTTCTCGCCTTCCTCGAAGCCGGGAATTTCGATCTCGTCGAGGCCGGTCAGGCCGGTTTCAAGGCCGCGCAGCGCCTTCTGCAGCGATTCGGCGAATGTGCGGCCGATCGCCATGACTTCGCCGACCGACTTCATCGCAGTCGTCAGGACCGGCGAGGCGCCCGGGAATTTTTCGAAGGCAAAACGGGGGATTTTCGTGACCACGTAGTCGATCGACGGTTCGAAGGAGGCAGGGGTGGCGCCGCCGGTGATGTCGTTGTCGAGTTCGTCGAGCGTGTAGCCAATCGCGAGCTTGGCGGCGACCTTCGCGATCGGGAAGCCGGTGGCCTTGGAGGCGAGCGCCGACGAGCGCGAGACGCGCGGGTTCATTTCGATGACGACGAGGCGGCCGTCCTTCGGGTTGACGGCGAACTGCACGTTCGAGCCGCCGGTCTCGACGCCGATCTCGCGCAGAACCGCGATCGAGGCGTTGCGCATCATCTGGTATTCCTTGTCGGTCAGCGTCAGAGCCGGCGCGACGGTGATCGAGTCGCCCGTGTGGACGCCCATCGGATCGATGTTCTCGATCGAGCAGATGATGATGCAGTTGTCCGCCTTGTCGCGGATCACCTCCATCTCGTATTCCTTCCAGCCGAGCACCGATTCTTCGATCAGCACTTCGGTGGTCGGCGAGGCATCGAGGCCGCCGGAAACGATCTCGAAGAATTCCGAGCGGTTATAGGCGATGCCGCCGCCGGTGCCGCCCATGGTGAAGGAGGGACGGATGATGGCGGGTAGGCCGACCACGTCGATCGCCTGGGCGGCGATCGCCATGGCGTGGCTGATATAACGCTGCTTGCGGTCGGTCTCGCCAAGGTTCCACTGGTTTTCGAGCTCGTCGAGTGCCTTGTCGAGTTCGGCACCCGTCAGGCTTTCCTTTACCCGGTTGCGCTCGATCTCATGAACTTTACGGTCGGTATCCTTGATGTCGGTGGCGTTGGCCAGCATCGACTTCGGGGTTTCTAGGCCGATGCGGGACATGGCTTCGCGGAACAGGGCGCGGTCTTCGGCCATGTCGATGGCGGCCGGCTTGGCGCCGATCATCTCGACATTGTAGCGGTCGAGCACGCCCATTCTCTTGAGGGAGAGCGCGGTGTTGAGAGCCGTCTGGCCGCCCATGGTCGGCAGCAGTGCGTCCGGACGTTCCTTGGCGATGATCTTGGCGACAACTTCCGGGGTGATCGGCTCGACATAGGTGGCATCCGCCAGTCCCGGGTCGGTCATGATCGTCGCCGGGTTGGAATTGACCAGGATGACCCGGTAACCTTCTTCCTTCAGCGCCTTGCAGGCTTGGGTGCCGGAATAGTCGAACTCGCATGCCTGGCCGATGACGATCGGACCCGCGCCGATGATGAGGATCGATTTCAAATCTTGGCGCTTTGGCATGGGTTGTCTTTCCGCTTTTTGCCTGCGCAGAAAACCGGCACGGCGTGGAATACCACCGGTCGGGTCGCGCGAGCATGTCTTTTCAGGCTAGACGCGGCTTATAGGCAAATGTTCTAGCGAACGGAACCCCATAAATCGCCAAATCGACAGAAATCGCGGCCGGTTTTTGAGGCGTTCCAATAAAGAAGTCTTAATCAGGTTTGCGTATTGTCAAGAAATCGGGGGCTTTCTATCGAGACGTTTGCAGATGCGGCAACGGGGGTTGCGCACGGGGCAGGCCGTGCGGTTTCTGGCATGTTTCGTGCGCGAGTGCGGCTTTCGGCTGCGCAAGGATGCGTTGCTCTACGCGCTTATCGGCTTCTATTCGCTCGGAGGCCTGATATTCCTCGGCCTTACCGGCACGACGGAGATGATTTCGTATCAATTTTACTTCGATCAATGGCCAGCGGTGTTTGCTGTTTTCCTGCCGCTGATGGCGGTCATTATCGATCTGTCCATGCTGACATTGCGTTTCGACAGGCGGCGGCCGCTTGCCTATCGCCGCGTTTTTTCCGCCCGCCGCGTTGCCTCTCTGGTCTCCGGTGTGCTGTTGATGATGGGCCTGATGGTTTTCCAAGGCACGTTCACCTCGATCAAAAACGCCTTGCCGACGCTGCAAGGTGGTTTCCATTACGACAAGATACAGGCGGATATCGACGCCTGGATATATTTCGGCTTGGATCCGTGGCGGCTGCTGCATGCGGTGGCCGGTTACGACGTGGTTCTTGCCATCGTCGAATTCAACTATAGCGCGGCGTGGTTCATCATCTGCTTCGGCGCGCTCTTCTTCGCCCTGACGTCACCAGCCGCAGACGATATTCGCCAACGTTACATGCTGCTTTTTCTGTTTGTCTGGGTCATATGCGGCAATGTGCTTGCGGGTATGTTCCTGTCGGCCGGTCCGGTCTTTTACGGTGCCGTGACCGGCGACCACACACGGTTTGCCGCGCTGACGGCGTTTCTTGCTCAGAGCCAGTGGGTGAATTCCGCAGCGCATTACCAGTCCTATCTCTGGAGCCTCTACGAACAGGGCACCTCTGGTTTCGCAGGCGGTATTTCCGCCTTTCCGAGCGTCCATGTCGGCTTGACTACCCTCAACGCTTACTTTCTGGCCGAACGTTCCCGCGGCCTCGGCATCGTGGGCTTCATCTATGTAGGCTTCATCCAACTGAGCTCCGTCTATCTTGGCTGGCACTATGCCATCGACGGGTAAGTCTCGTTCATGATCGTGACGCTGGCCTATTTCTCCGCGTCGGCGTTGTGGCGAGTGCCTTTCGTGTTCACCCGGCGTTCGGACGCTGCTGCAGCGTAGCCAAGGGGTGGTAATCTAGTCGAACCGCGACCGCACGGCGTCCATATAAGTGCGGCTCACGGGGATTTCAGTGCCATCCTTCATCATCAGCACAAGCTTGCCGTTGTCGCGTTTCAGTGTTTCGACATGGGCATCCGCCACCCAATGGGAGCGGTGCACCTGCAGGCCGGGCGTGGCCCCAAGTTCCTTCAGGGCGTCGGCGAAACGCAGGAGGACCAGTTCATGGCCGCGGGTGGTGACCACGTCGGTATAGTGATCCTCGACTGAAAGCCGCAGGATTGCGCCGCGGTTCTGGGGTTTCAGCCGGGCGAGGATTTCAGGTTCGGATACGGGCCAAGCGGCCTGCGCTGCAGCAGGAGAAGGTGATGCAGGCGGGGCTGGCGTGGAAATCTCGGCGATCTGCCGGTGCATGGCCGTGTAGGTCAGAAGACAGAAGACGGCGCAGAGCGGCAGCGCAAACAGCGCCCGGTGGAAGCCGGTTTCCATCTCGGTCCAGTGGCCGAAGAAGGCGAAATCGATGGCGCCGAGTGCAAAGCCGATCGGTAGGGCTGCAACCAGCGAACCGATCATCATGCGGGCGAGCGTATGGTTGATGCGGTTGCGCAGCAGGATTTCCGCCATGATCGACAGACAGATGGCGATCGTCCAGGTGACGGCATGGACGATCAGCCAGTAACCGAGCCGGACGCCGAGCGTCATCCGCTCCAGCGTGCCGTAGGGGCCGGTGACGACAAAGATCAGGATGACGAGCGTAAAGGTCGTCCAGAAGCGCCAGGAGCGGGTGAAGAGCTGCAATTCACGAAGCGTGGAGCTCAAAAACGAGTGATTCACGAAGTTTGTCCGTCGTCTGCGCCATTCCGATTGAGGGCAAGCCAGTCATGGCGGAAACAGGCGATCAATTCAATCGCCTCCCGTTCTCGCCGATTTCGACAGGTACTTCCCATGAACCTTCAACCGCTTCTTGACGCCCCGCTTGCCGTGCAAGTCCATGTGGCGGCAGTTCTGCCGGCATCGGTGCTCGGCGCCTATATCCTTCTCAATCGCAAGGGCACGCCGGTCCACCGCCTGCTCGGCAAGATCTGGATGGCGCTGATGGTCATTACCTCGCTTTCCAGCTTCTTCATCCACGAGATCAATCTGTTCTACGGCTTCAGTCCGATCCATCTCCTGTCGGTCTTCGTGCTCGTGGGGGTGTGGCGGTCGATCAGTGCGGCGCGCGCTCATAATATGAGGGCGCACAAGGCGACCGTCATCGGCATGTATTTCGGCGGCATCGTCATCGCTGGCCTGTTCACGCTGATCCCGGGCCGGATCATGAACACCGTGGTGTTTTCCGGCGGACCGAGCTGGATTTTGCTTCTGACGCTCATCGCGATCGCCGGGACGCTTCTTCTTCAGCAGAGGCTGGCGTCGCGGCGAATTTAGGAGCTTGTATCAAGAATTTCCTCGAAGCGTACCGTTCGGCGCCTTCCTGTCATGGACAGGCCAGGATTGCGGGATTAGAGCTGCAACCAAGACACTTGCAGCAACGGCCATCCGCGATGACGACCGCTTGCGCGGAGGAAATTCAATGGCCGATGCAACATCCAAACCCGTTTCCGCAACTGCCGCCGAAGTGACGATCCTGCCGATCATCCTGGCGGTCAGCTTCTGCCATATGATCAACGACATCATGCAGTCGATGATCTCAGCGATCTATCCGATGCTGAAGACGGATTATGCCCTCGATTTCTGGCAGATCGGCATATTGACGCTTGCCTTCCAGTGCACGGCCTCGCTGCTACAGCCGGTGATAGGCATCATCACCGATAAGAAGCCGTTCCCCTATTCGCTGCCGGTCGGCATGGGTTCGACCTTCATCGGCCTGTTCATGCTGGCGAACGCACATTCCTATGGGGTGCTGGTGATCTCCGCCTCGCTGATCGGCATCGGCTCGGCCGTCTTCCATCCGGAATCCTCGCGCGTGGCGCGGCTTGCTTCCGGTGGTCGTTACGGGATGGCGCAGTCGGTCTTCCAGGTCGGCGGCAATTTCGGCCAGTCGATCGGCCCGCTGCTCGCAGCCTTCATTATCGTGCCGAACGGTCAGGGCAGCGTTGCCTGGTTCTCGGGAATCGCGCTGCTCGGCATTGTCGTCCTGTCGTGGGTGGCGCGCTGGTACAAGGCGCATATGCTCGCCAACCAGGGCCGCAAGCGGGTGCTGAAGGCCCATAACCTTTCAAAGCGGACGGTGACCATCTCGCTCATCGTGCTGACCATCCTGACCTTCTCCAAGAACGCATACATGGCGTCGATCAGCAGTTATTATACATTCTTCGTCATCGAGCGCTTCCAGGTGACGGTGCAGCAGTCGCAGATCATGCTGTTCATCTTCCTCGGCGCCGTCGCACTCGGCACTGTCATCGGCGGGCTAGTCGGCGACAAGTTCGGCTCCAAGGTGGTGATCTGGTTCTCGATCCTCGGCGTGCTGCCGTTCACGCTCGCCATGCCGTTTGCCAACCTGCCGGTGACGATCGGGCTTTCGGCGATCATCGGTTTCATCATGGCATCGTCCTTCCCGGCGATCGTGGTGATGGCGCAGGAACTGGTGCCGGGCCGGGTGGGGATGATCGCCGGCATCTTTTTCGGGATCGCCTTCGGGATCGGCGGCATCGCCGCGGCGGTGCTCGGCATCTTTGCCGACCGCTACGGCATCACCTTCGTCTACAATGTCTGCGCTTTCCTGCCGGTATTCGGATTGCTGACGGTTTTCCTGCCGGGCAAAAAGGCTCTGCGGGTCGCCTGAAGACGAATCTTCGGCTATGTGATGCGGGGACGGATCGCTTTTGCGGCCGCCAGCGTTATATCGGCCAGGATTCGGTCGAACAGGAGAGCACGACATGGAATGGAGAGGGCGCCGGCAATCGGACAATGTCGAGGACCAGCGCGGCGCTTCCATGGACGGCAGTCCGCTTGGTCGAGGCGGCCTGCGCATCCCGATCGGTGGCGGTGGCCGCCGCGGCGGAGGGCTCGGCATCGGCGGGATCATCGTCATCCTGATCATCTGCTGGATCACCGGCATCAACCCGCTCTCGCTGCTATCAGGCGAGCTCGGCATGGACGGTTCGGGTTTCGAGCAACAGCAGACGACCGGCAACCGCACGCCGGCCAATGACGAGACGACCGCATTCGTGCGCACCGTGCTGGCGGAAACGGAAGATACCTGGAACGGCATTTTCCAGGCCAACGGCCAGCAGTATCAGGAGCCTACATTGGTGCTGTTTTCCGGCAAGGTGAACTCCGCCTGCGGATTTGCGTCTTCCGCGACGGGGCCCTTCTATTGCCCCGGCGACCACAAGCTTTATCTCGACACCAATTTCTTCAAGGAGCTCGAACAGCGCTTCGATGCTGCCGGCGATTTTGCCGAGGCCTATGTGATCGCCCATGAGGTCGGCCATCACGTGCAGAATCTTCTCGGCATCCTGCCGAAATTCAACCAGGCCCGCCAGCGGATGAGCGAGGCCGATGCCAACCGCATGTCGGTGCGCGTCGAGCTGCAGGCCGACTGCTTTGCCGGCGTCTGGGGCAAGTTCACCCAGCAGAAGGGCATTCTCGATACCGGCGACCTCGAAGAAGCGCTGAACGCCGCGCAGCAGATCGGCGACGATACGCTGCAGAAGCGCAGCCAGGGCTACGTCGTGCCGGAAAGTTTCAACCACGGCACTTCGGCGCAGCGCGCACGCTGGTTCAAGCGCGGGTTTGATACGGGCGACATGAAGGCCTGCGATACGTTCTCGGGGAATGTTTAGGCTCTAGAGAGGGGCGATCTGGCGCCGCGCTTTATTGGTTCCCGATCTCGAATGCCGCGTGCGTTCCCTCACCCCGCAAGCGGGGAGAGGGAGGAGTAAAGTCAGGCGCCTACTTATACATCCCCTCGCGCAGGTTGATGCCGTATTCCACATAGGCTTTCAAGGCGCAGAGCATCTGCGACCAGCCCTGGCAGTTGCCGTAGGAGGCTGAAAGGCCGCCGGGTGTTTCGCGCCAGCCTTCCTCGGCGATCGTCACCAGCGTGCGATCGCCCTCCAGTGGCTCGAAGGTCATGGTGACCGTTGTCTTGTAGTGGGCGGGAGTGACGTTCTCCGGTCCCTGTTCGGCCGCATTGCCTTCCGTCGCGTCCCAGCGCAGCACGATCTTGCTGTTCTTCTCCACCTCGACGACTTCAACGGGAAAGGCGCCCGGGAAGTCGTGAAAATCCCAGGTGACCGTTGTGCCGGTCTCCAGCCGCCCCTTGGCGCCGCCTGTGGTGAAATAACCCGAAAGCTTTTTGGGATCGGCGACGGCCTCGAACACTTCCTCGACCGGTTTTGAAATCCGGCCGGATACCTTGAATTTCAGTTCCATGATCTTTCTCCCTTGTTTCTCCTCACATTATGTTATAAAAATATAACATGTCAAGCAGTGAAAAAAATGATCGTATTTTCAAGGCTCTAGCGGCTCCGGTTCGCAGGGAGATTCTGGACGAACTGAAGGACCGGCCGCAGAAGACGGGCGATCTCTGTGCCCGGTTTCCGAAGCTCGACCGCTGCACCGTCATGCAGCATCTGAAAGTTCTGGAGGGTGCCGACCTGGTGCTGGTGAAGCGCGAGGGCCGGGAGCGCTGGAACCATCTGAACCCGCTGCCGATCAAGGCGATCCACGACCGCTGGATCGGCGCCTATGCGGCGCATGCCGTGGATATGCTCGACCGGATGAAGCGGGATCTGGAAGACTAGCGGATCAGCAGCGCGGTGCCGTAAAGCCCAAGCGCGAAAACGGTGTGGGCGGCGAAATTGAGAAAGCGAACCTTGTTCGGCCTCGGCGTCTTCGACGCGGCCCAGCCGAGGCCAAGGCCCGGCTGCATCAAGAACCAACCGGCGCCGATGGTGACGATGCCGAAGATCCAGGCGGGAATGAAGCTCGGCGCAGCGAACCAGCTCTGCCCAATGATCAGGGCAAGGATCACGCCGTAGAGAATGCCGATGGCATAATGGCCTGCCCAGCCGAGCGGGAGCTCATGTCGATAGGGTTCGGCTGCCGCGATGCTGTCGTGAAACACCTTTCCGCGCTGCAGGTGCCAGAACCAGCGCCCGGCCGGAGCCCAGTTGGCCTTGGGCTGACCGAAGACCCTGTTCAGCACGATCGCCCAGAGGTCCATCAGGATGGTGGCGCCGAGCCCGATGAGAATGCCGCGCCAGAGAAGTTCGATCATGAGAGGCCGCCGAAGAGAGGGAAGTTCAATTCCAATCTCTAAGAGGTCCGGTTTGGGCTGTCGAGATCCTCCGGGCTCCGAGACTAGGGAAACATCTTGTCGGCGGTGGCGGTCGCGAGTGTCTTGCCGCCGGCGTCCAGAGCATTCACCGTGAAACGGTATTTGTGCTTGCCGGAGGGAGGGCAGGGGCCGGTATAGCTGAAGGCGCCGTAGGCGAGCGATTTCTGGGCGGAATAATCCACCTTGCCGCCGCCGTGGTTATAATCCGGGACGTTCATATCCTTCATGCGGATATCGAGCGCCTTGGTGCCGGCTGGCACGCCCGACAGCGAGATCGGCGGCGATTTCGAATCGAAACATTTCTTTGTCGGTCCCCAGTCGAAGGAGACCTTCATATCCGCCATCGCGGCGGTACACGATGCCAAGAGAAATGCGATCACCATCAATCCGCGCATGACAATCCCCCAATCGATCACGGTCGAAACAATGAGAGGTCAGACTAGGCTTTTGCGTGCACCTGTCAACGGAGATCGCGCATAGAGGGTGGATGGCCGGGCTGAGGAACTAACGTTCTGGAAGCGGAGGAGCGCCGGGTGGCATGACCATCCACTGCGGTTGTGCCTTTCATCAAAAACTTTGAAATGTTCACGTATTGTTTCGGTTTTCCTTTACCGCTATGTAGGCAGCCCGGCGAATTGATCGTCTTTCAAGAAAAGACCATTGCTAGAGAGACATTTAATGCTCGACCCGAAATTTGTCCGCCGAGGCCTTTTCCTCGTCTTCATGATCCTGTTTCTGGATATCATCGGGATCGCAATCATCATGCCGGTGCTGCCGACCTTCCTGCGCGAGCTGACCGGCGACGACATGAGTGCCGCCGCCGTCGACGGCGGCTGGCTGCTGCTCATCTATTCCGGCATGCAGTTCCTGTTTGCGCCGCTGCTCGGCAATCTCAGCGACCGTTTCGGCCGCCGGCCGATCCTGCTCGCCTCGGTGCTCACCTTCGCTCTCGACAACCTGATCTGCGCGGCCGCCACCAGTTTCTGGATGCTGTTCGTCGGTCGTGTGCTGGCCGGCATTTCAGGCGGTAGTTTTGCCACCTGCTCGGCCTATATCGCAGATATCAGCAATGAGAAAAACCGCGCCAAGAACTTTGGCCTGATCGGGATCGCCTTCGGCGTCGGTTTCACGGTCGGCCCGGTGATCGGCGGCCTGCTCGGCGAACTCGGTCCGCGCGTGCCGTTCCTGGGCGCCGGGCTGCTATCGCTCGCCAATTTCGTCGCCTCCTGGTTCCTGCTGCCGGAGACGCTCGACAAGGCGAACCGCCGCAAGTTCGAGCTGAAACGCGCCAATCCGCTCGGTGCGCTGCGCCAGATGCGCCACTATCCGGGGATCGGCTGGGTGATGCTGGTGATGTTCCTGTATTGGCTGGCGCACGCGGTCTATCCGTCCGTCTGGTCCTTCGTGTCCGCCTATCGTTACGGCTGGAGCGAGGGGCAAATCGGCCTGTCGCTCGGGCTGTTCGGTATCTGCGCCGCATTTGTCATGGGCGTTATCCTGCCGAAACTCGTGCCTGTGCTCGGCGAATGGAAGACTGCGGTGCTCGGGCTTTGTTTCTGCTGCCTCGGCCTTACCGGTTATGCCTTCGCGTGGCAGGGGTGGATGGTCTATGCCGTCATCCTTGTGACGACGATCGAGAACGTCGCCGATCCGGCGCTGCGTAGCATCGCTTCGGCCAAGGTGCCGCCGTCGGCCCAAGGGGAGCTGCAGGGCGCAATGACGAGCCTCACCAGCCTGACCACGATCGTCGGTCCGGCGATCTTCACGCAGTTGTTCAGTGCGTTCACGGGGGAGCATGCGAAAATGGAGTTCGCAGGCGCGCCGTACATGATGGCGGCGATTTTCATGGCTTGTGCCATTTTGGTGTTCCTGAGCCGGATTTCACGAAAAACACAGGCGGCTGGGCGCGAAACCGAGCTCACGCATCAGATTTCTTGAAGAAACGTCCAAAAATTCTGCTGAATCGCCTGTAAGTGTTGCCGCACGGATGATGCTCCTCTATAGGCTGTATCATCCGCCGCTCGCCAGTTTCTGGAAGCGGCTTTTTTCGTCTGCGGAGGAGTGTCATGTCGAGCCTTTCCACCACCATGGCTGTGACGGTGACGGACAATTCCTGGTCCACACATATGCGTGCGACCCTTGCACTCGGCGTGCCGCTGGTCGGGGCGCAGCTGGCGCAGATGGCGATCAATACGACCGACGTCATCCTGGTCGGCTGGCTCGGCACGACCGAGCTCGCCTCCGTCGTGCTCGCCACGCAGATGTTCTTCCTGGTCTTCATCTTCGGCACCGGTTTCACCAGCGCCGTGGTGCCGCTGGTGGCGCAGGCGCTCGGGCATGGCGATAGCCGCTCGGTGCGCCGGTCGGTTCGCATGGGGCTGTGGATCGTGCTTGCGTTCGGGGTGCTGACGGCGCCGATCCTGTGGTTTTCGGCACCCATCCTTCTCGCGCTCGGGCAGCAGCCGGATGTCGCGGCAAATGCACAGAGCTATTTGCGCATCGCCCAATGGGGCATTTTCCCGGCGCTTGGGCTGATGGCGCTTCGAAGCTTCGTCACCGGGCTCGAGAAGGGCGGCATTGTGCTTTATGTCACGATCGTGATGTTCTTCATCAATGCCGGCCTCGCCTATCTGCTGATCTTCGGCCATTTCGGTGCGCCGGAAATGGGGCTGCACGGGGCGGCGATCGCTTCCGTCGCTGCCAACCTGTTCGGTTTCGTGGCCGCTCTCATTTATGTGGAAAGCCAGCCAAAGATGCGCGCCTACGAGATCTTCGTGCGCTTCTGGCGGCCGGACTGGAGCATGGTGCGCGAGATCGTCGTGCTCGGCCTGCCGATCAGCTTCACCATTCTGGCGGAAACCAGCCTGTTTTCGGCTGCCTCCCTGCTGATGGGCATCATCGGCAAGCTGGAACTCGCGGCCCACGGCATCGCGCTGCAGCTGGCGGCGATCGCCTTCATGATCCCGCTCGGCCTGTCGCAGGTGGCGACGGTGCGCGTCGGGCTTGCCAATGGCCGCGGTGATCTTCTGGGCGTCAAGCGGGCGGCGCTTGCCGTACTTGCGGTCAGCGTCCTGTTCACCGCAATCGGCAGTGTGCTGTATGCGACAATCCCGCACTTCTTCGGCAATCTCTTCCTGGATACACGCAAGGAGGACGCCGCGACCGTGCTGAAATTGGCGGTGCCGCTGATCGTCATCGCCGGGGCTTTCCAGCTGGTAGACGGGTTGCAGGTGGTCGGTGCCAGCCTGTTGCGTGGCCTCAAGGACACCAGGGTGCCGATGGTGCTGGCGCTGATCGCCTATTGGCCGATCGGTTTCTCCTGCGCCTGGGTCTTCGCATTCCCGCTCGGTTTTCGCGGCGAGGGTGTCTGGTTCGGCTTCGTGACCGGGCTTGCGGCCGCGGCCATACTGCTTTGCGGCCGCTTCTGGCTGCTGGTGCACCGCCGGACGATGAAGGCCCGCTGAGTTTCAGCGGGCTGTCCGTGTTGGTCAGGCCGGTAGGAGTTCTTGTAAAACCGCCCTGTGGTAGAAGCCGACATTGGTCTCTACGCCGAGGCGTCGGCTCAACGCCTGCCGATCGATGCCTGCCTCCTCATCCGATTTTGCGACTGCGGCAATGACCGGCTGAAGAGCGTGCTCGCCTTCGAACTGGAGGATGGTGATGACGTTGAACAGTCCGGCAATGGAAGCCTGTTCCAGGATCAGATCGTCGACGAATCCCGGCTGGGCGCGGATAACCTCATGCGTCCTGTGAACCAACGCCATGAATTCTTCGCGCCCTTCGACCGGGACCGCAAACCTGTTGACGCGAAAAATGCGTCGATTCTGTATTTCGCTCATAAGAAAAACCCCTGCTCGATCTTGAACAGGGGCGTTTATGGGACCTCAACCAAAGTTGAGGTCAATAGGGTCGCTGGATTTTTTCAAGCGCCGGAGTTCAGCGCTCAGCGAGGGCAGGTTCGCCCTTCTTCTCGCGCACCATGTTGATGAAGCGACGGAAGAGATAGTGGCTGTCCTGCGGGCCGGGCGAGGCTTCCGGGTGATGCTGGACCGAGAACACCTGCTTGCCGGTGACGCGCAGGCCGCAATTGGTGCCGTCGAAGAGCGAAATGTGAGTCTCCTCAACGCCTTCCGGCAGAGACTTCGAATCCACCGCGAAGCCGTGGTTCATCGAGACGATCTCCACCTTGCCGGTGGTATGGTCCTTGACCGGGTGGTTGGCGCCGTGATGACCCTGGTGCATCTTCTCGGTTCTGGCGCCGAGTGCCAAGCCCAGCATCTGGTGACCGAGGCAGATGCCGAAGGTCGGGATGTCCGTCTTGATGACGCTCCTGATGACCGGCACGGCGTATTCGCCGGTCGCCGCCGGGTCGCCGGGGCCATTCGACAGGAAGATGCCGTCCGGCTTCAGCGCCAGGATGTCTTCGGCCGAGGTCTGGGCGGGTACGACCGTCACCTTGCAGTCGAGGCCGGCGAAAAGGCGCAGGATGTTGCGCTTCACGCCGTAATCGACGCAGACGATGTGATATTTCGCATCTTCCGGCTTCAGTTCGCTGTAGCCCTCGTTCCAGACCCAGGGCTTCTGGTTCCATTGCGAGGACTGGCCGGAAGTCGCTTCCTTGGCGAGGTCGAGGCCTTCAAGCCCGCTCCATGCCCTGGCTTCGGCCTTCAGAGCCTCGATATCGAAGACGCCGTTGGGATCATGGGCGATGACGGCGTTCGGTGCGCCGTTCTGGCGGATCCAGGCGGTCAGCGCGCGGGTGTCGATGCCGGAAAGGCCAATGATGCCGCGGGCTTTCAGCCAGCCGTCGAGATCCTTG
The DNA here is from genome assembly GCF_000731315.1 of Neorhizobium galegae bv. orientalis str. HAMBI 540. Taxonomy (NCBI): domain Bacteria; kingdom Pseudomonadati; phylum Pseudomonadota; class Alphaproteobacteria; order Hyphomicrobiales; family Rhizobiaceae; genus Neorhizobium; species Neorhizobium galegae. The sequence continues at coordinate 2,452,979 of NZ_HG938353.1, read as the reverse complement.
CCGGCGCGGTAGTTGGAAGGCTCGGTAATGTCGGCCTTGAAGATGGTGCCGACCGCGCCGCGGCGGGCCGCCGGCGTCAGGTCCTCGACGTCTTCTTCGTTGGTGCCGATATTGCCGATGTGGGGGAATGTGAATGTGACGATCTGGCCGAGATAGGAAGGGTCGGTCAGGATCTCCTGGTAGCCGGTCAGCGCGGTGTTGAACACCACTTCGGCCGGCACCTTGCCGGTTGCGCCGATCCCGGTTCCTTCGATCACGGTGCCGTCGGCCAGAACGAGCAATGCGGTGGGTTTCTTGGTGGTCCAGGGAGCGGTCGCGGTCATATCCATCCTTCTGCCTCACCGGTCCCGTCCCTTGAAGAGACAGGCTGCGAGGGCCATTTATGGTCGTGAGAGACGGGCGCGCGGAAATCCCGGCGCAAGCCCTAACCTCTAAATCTCGTGCAGGTGCCGGAAAATAGACAAAGCGGGCGAGGTGGTCAATCTCGCAGCCCAAGAATTCCATGGGGGATTATAAGCCATCGGATTCAACGATTTGGGTGATTTGATTTGATCGACCCCGACCCGTCGTCTATGACAACGGTGTGAATGCCAAGGAAAAGCCACAATTCACTATGCCTGCGCCTAAGCTTTTCCCAAGGAGAAAAAACGATGTTGCGCGACAAGCTTTCCGATGCGCTCAAGGACGCTATGAGGGCCAGGGAAACCCGCCGGCTTTCGACCGTGCGGCTGATCCAGACTGCGATCAAGGATCGAGATATCGCCAATCGCGGTCTCGGCAAGGACCCGGTCAGCGATGACGACATCCTGCAGATCCTGCAGAAGATGGTGAAGCAACGCGAGGAATCGGCGAAGATCTACCAGGATGCCGGACGCGCCGAGCTTGCGACGCAGGAGCGCGAGGAAATCGACATCATCAAGGGATTCATGCCCGAGCAGCTCTCGGACGAGACAGTGCAGGAACTGATCAAGGCGGCGATCGCCGAATCCGGTGCCCAGGGGCTCCGCGACATGGGCAAGGTCATGGCGGTGCTGAAGGAAAAGCACCCGGGCCAGATGGACTTCGCCAAGGCTTCCGGCGTGGTGAAAGAGCTTCTGAAGTAAGCGGCCTTTTGCGAGGCGGCGAATAAACGAAAGGCGGGAACCCGATGATCGGATTCCCGCCTTTTTGCTCTTCAGGATTCCGCCGGCCGACTGCGAACTGGCCGCTGGCGAGAGGGTCCGAGGTGCTGCGATACATTGCGACACGCCCCGTCCCGAAGAGCGAAGGAAATTCTTACCGTTGTGTGTCAGGACGCTGCCGGCATTTCCGAATTTGGAAAAGAGCTAAATCCCGCAGGGTCTGTCTGGCAAATTACAAAAAGATAATCTTGCCGGCTGATGATCTGCCAAAAATTTGCCCCACGTTGGGGCAAACGGGAGCGCCGGACTCACGCTGGGCTGATCAGGCGGCGACCAGCCATTCGCCGAGAAACGCTCCGCCGATGATGGCGAGCAGTGCACCTCCGATGAAGGCCACGAAGGCGATGGTCGCAGCGATCGGTTTCCGCGACTGGAAGAAATAGATGAGCAGCCCCAGAGGCGCGAGAAAAACGGTGGCTGTCTGGGTCAGCGTCGCAGCGGTGCCGCCCCGCAACTTCGCATCCTCCATCTCCCACCAGACGCAGAGGACAATGGTCGCGATCAGCTGACCAGCATCGTTGAGCGTAAATCCCATCGCGTCTGAACCCCCGGTAAAGGCGTCGATGATCGGGCCGGTGGCAAGCGCAATCAGCAGCGCCACATAGATGAAATCGCGTTTCGTCATGAAATATCTTGGCCTTTGAAAACCCATTGCGCGGATGATGGTAGGTCACGGGAAAAGAGAATCAAGCCTGGACAGAATGGTGCCGGCGAGCCGCTTGCCTCGTTCGCGCCCTGTGAATAGCGGGCAGCATTTCCCTTGGCGGTGGCGTTCCTGAAGGTCTGCGCTTATATGGAAGCTGGCCCCAAGAGGTAGAAATGCGCTTTTCCAACAGTTTTCTCGACGAGATCCGCGACCGCGTGCTGATATCGGCCGTTGTCGGCCGTCGGGTGACATGGGATCGCAAAAAGACCAACGTCTCGCGCGGCGACTACTGGGCCTGCTGCCCGTTCCATGGCGAGAAGAGCCCGAGCTTCCATTGCGAGGACCGTAAGGGCCGATACCACTGCTTCGGCTGTGGTGTCTCGGGTGATCATTTCCGGTTCCTGACCGATCTCGAAGGGCAGAGTTTTCCCGAGGCGGTGCAGACGGTCGCCGACATGGCCGGCATCGCCATGCCGCAGCCGGACCCCCAGGCCGAGAAGCGCGAGAAGGAACGCACAACGCTGCTCGACGTCATGGAGCTGGCGACGCAATTTTTCCAGGACCAGCTCCAGAGCGCCGTCGGGGCCAAGGCACGCGCTTACCTGCGCGACCGCGGGCTGACGGGCCGCACGATCGAGACCTTCCGTCTCGGCTACGCGCCGGAAAGCCGCAATGCGCTGAAGGAGCATCTCGCCGGCAAAGGCGTGCCGAAGGACCAGATCGAGGCTTGCGGGCTGGTTGTGCACGGGGAGGGGATCGCGGTCTCCTACGACCGTTTTCGCGACCGCATCATGTTTCCGATCCTGTCGTCGCGGGAAAAGGTGATCGCGTTTGGCGGCCGGGCCATGGCGCCGGATGCGCCGGCGAAATATCTCAACTCCAACGAGACCGAGCTCTTCCACAAGGGGCAGGTGCTCTACAATTTTTCGCGTGCCAGGCGGGCTCAGGGTGTCGGCAAGCCGGGACAGGGCGAGGGCACGATCATTGCGGTCGAAGGTTACATGGACGTCATCGCGCTGCATCAGGCGGGCGTCGAGAATGCCGTCGCGCCGCTCGGGACCGCGCTGACCGAAAACCAGCTTGAGCTTCTGTGGCGGATGACGCCGCAGCCGGTGCTCTGCTTTGACGGCGATGGCGCCGGCCTCAGGGCAGCAAGCCGTGCCGCGGATCTGGCGCTGCCGTTCCTGAAGCCGGGAAAATCGGTGCGTTTCGCGCTGCTTCCCGATGGCAAGGATCCAGACGATCTCGTTCGCCATGAAGGCCGCGCGCCCTTCGACAAGGTGCTCAATGAAGCAAAGCCGCTGGTGGAGATGATCTGGCAGCGCGAAGCGGCATCGGCAAGTTTCGATACGCCGGAAAAGCGTGCCGAACTCGAGGCGCGGCTGAAGCAGATCGTTTCCGTCATCGCCGACGAGAATGTGCGCCGCCATTACCAGCAGGCTATCCGCGACCGGCTGAACAGTTTTTTCGCGCCGGCTCAGCGCGGGGGCAATGATCGGCGCCAGAATTTTCAGCGCGGCGGCGGTGCCGGTGGCAGGCCGGGGCAGGGTGGCCCGCCGCAGGGGCCGCGTGCTGCGGGAAGGGCTGCCGGCGTTTCCGATCGGCTTGCGCGCTCTGGTCTCGTGCGTGGTTACCGCGACCTGCCAGCACTGCGGGAAAGCGTGCTGGCGCTCACCATCGTCAATCATCCCCAGCTGCTGCTGGAGGAATATGACGAGATCGCCGCGATCGATTTCGAGAATCGTGACCTGCAGCGCTTCTGGTCGGCGATGTTGCCGGCAGCCGCGACTGCGGGCGCCAACCTTTCGCGCGAATATCTGATGCAGCGGCTTGCCGGCGAGGGGTTTGACGTCATCCTGAAGTCGCTGGACCAGCAGGTGCGCAACGCGCGGCTCTGGACTGCGACCGAGATCGCCGCGCTGGAGGATGCCCGCGAGGGTTATCGCCAGGCGCTGTCGCTGCACAAGCGCACCAAGGCGCTCAGGCTCCAGAAGATCGATCTGGAGCGGGAAATCGCCGAAACGACGGAAGCGGGAGATGCGGGTGAGATCGAGCCGCTGCTGCGTGCGCTGTCGGAAGTCCAGCTCGAAATCCTCCGCATGGAAAACCAGGAAGCGATCATCGACGGGTTCGGCGTGCTGTCCGGGCGGGTAAAGGGGGCGGCCGTCAGCCACGGCTGAGGGACCTGCGGTTGGTGAAATCCTGCCCTTGCCGAATGATGACGTGGCTCTATCCTATGCGGGCATCGAGTCGCTTGAGCGGGGAGCTTGATGCGGATTACCGGAAGCTGTCATTGCGGCAATATCGCCTTCGATGCGGAGGGCGAGTTCGATACGGCGATGGAATGCAACTGTTCTTTCTGCCGGCGCAAAGGGGTGTTGCTGGCCTTCGTTCCACGCAATCAGTTCCAGCTCGCTACCTCGCGGGCGAACCTATCTTCCTACCAGTTCAACAAGCATGTGATCACGCACTACTTCTGCGCCGATTGCGGCATCGCGCCGTTCAGTGAGGCGACGATGCCGAATGGTACGGAGATGGCGGCGATCAATCTGAGATGCGTGCCGGAAATCGACATTGCTGCACTGACGGTAACCCAGTATGACGGCGCTTCCCGCTAAGGAATATGCCGGACCAAAAGCATAAGCCTTTATGTCTAGGCAAACCCTTGTCTTTCAGGGCCTGCCGCCTACATATCGGTTAAATCTGGTGAGCGTACCCCTATTAGACCCCCTCAAAGGGCATATTTTCGACTTTTCCTGGGTATGACCTATGGAAAAGCTTGACGGAACGTTAATTTGTGGGAATCACCATTTCAGGCAAAATAGGCGGAGTGGGTCAATAGCACCGAACATGACCGGTGATCCTCTAGTAGGACGGTCCTGAGTCAAAAACGGCCGCCGAATGGTAATCGGGAATTAAAGGTCATTCCGTTACGTGTTGGACAGTGATTCGCGGCAAAGGCGGTCAAACCCGTCTTCAGCCGGTGGCCACGAAGCGCGGCGAAAGTGGCGTTCAGGGAAAGTGACTAAATACATGGCAACAAAAGTCAAAGAAAACGAAGAAGCTGAGAACGAACGCGAAGGCTCGCACGACGGTCCGCTTCTCGACCTTTCTGACGACGCCGTCAAGAAGATGATCAAAGCCGCCAAGAAGCGCGGCTATGTGACCATGGACGAGCTGAATTCGGTCCTTCCGTCGGAGGAAGTCACCTCCGAGCAGATCGAAGACACGATGGCGATGCTGTCGGACATGGGCATCAACGTCGTCGAAGACGAAGAGGCAGAAGAAGCCACCGCCAGCGACGACGATGCTGACGGCGACAGCGACGATAACGAGAGCGAAGGCGGCGAAATCGCCACCACTTCCAGCACCGCGCTCGCGACTGCTAAGAAGAAAGAGCCGACCGACCGTACCGACGACCCGGTGCGCATGTATCTGCGCGAAATGGGTTCCGTCGAGCTTCTGTCGCGCGAAGGCGAAATTGCGATCGCCAAGCGCATCGAGGCCGGCCGCGAAACGATGATCGCGGGGCTCTGTGAGAGCCCGCTGACCTTCCAGGCGCTGATCATCTGGCGTGACGAACTGAACGAAGGCACGACCCTGCTTCGCGAGATCATCGATCTCGAAACGACCTATTCGGGTCCCGAAGCCAAGGCTGCGCCGCAGTTCCAGAGCCCGGAAAAGATCGAGGCCGACCGCAAGGCTGCCGAGGAGAAGGAAAAGACCCGCAAGGCGCGCTTCTCCGCTGCCAACGACGACGACATCACTGCCGTCGGCGGCGAAGGCATGAACCTTGAGGAAGAGGAAGAGGACGACGACGAGTCGAGCCTTTCTCTCGCCGCGATGGAAGCGGAACTGCGTCCGCAGGTCATGGAGACGCTCGATACGATCGCCGACACCTACAAGAAGCTGCGCAAGCTGCAGGACCAGCAGGTCGAGCAGCGTCTGGCGGCAACCGGCACGCTGTCGTCCGCCCAGGAGCGCCGTTACAAGGAGCTCAAGGACGAACTGATCACCGCGGTCAAGTCGCTGTCGCTCAACCAGAACCGCGTCGACAGCCTGGTCGAGCAGCTCTACGACATCTCCAAGCGCCTGATGCAGAACGAAGGCCGCCTGTTGCGTCTTGCCGAATCCTACGGTGTCAAGCGTGACTCGTTCCTCGAACAGTACCAGGGTGCGGAACTCGATCCGAACTGGATGAAGTCGATCGCCAATCTGGCCGCCCGCGGCTGGAAGGAATTCGCGCGCGCCGAGAACACGACGATCCGCGATATCCGCCAGGAGATCCAGAACCTTGCGACGGAAACCGGCATCTCGATCGCCGAATTCCGCCGGATCGTCTCCATGGTGCAGAAGGGCGAGCGCGAAGCGCGTATCGCCAAGAAGGAGATGGTCGAAGCGAACCTTCGCCTCGTCATCTCGATCGCCAAGAAGTACACGAACCGCGGCCTGCAATTCCTCGACCTCATTCAGGAAGGCAATATCGGCCTGATGAAGGCGGTCGACAAGTTCGAATACCGTCGCGGTTACAAGTTCTCGACCTATGCCACATGGTGGATCCGGCAGGCGATCACCCGTTCGATCGCCGACCAGGCCCGCACGATCCGCATTCCGGTGCACATGATCGAGACGATCAACAAGATCGTCCGCACATCGCGCCAGATGCTGCACGAGATCGGCCGCGAGCCGACCCCGGAAGAACTGGCCGAAAAGCTCGCCATGCCGCTCGAAAAGGTCCGCAAGGTCCTGAAGATCGCCAAGGAGCCGATCAGCCTCGAAACCCCGGTGGGTGACGAAGAGGATAGCCACCTCGGCGATTTCATCGAGGACAAGAACGCGCTTCTGCCGATCGATGCGGCGATCCAGGCGAACCTGCGCGAGACCACGACCCGTGTACTCGCCTCGCTCACCCCGCGTGAAGAACGCGTGCTGCGCATGCGCTTCGGCATCGGCATGAACACCGACCACACGCTCGAAGAAGTCGGCCAGCAGTTCTCGGTTACCCGCGAACGTATCCGCCAGATCGAGGCGAAGGCGTTGCGCAAGCTGAAGCATCCGAGCCGGAGCCGCAAGCTGCGGAGCTTCCTGGATAGCTGAGCGGTTTCAGTTATGGAACACCCAGAACCCGGCCCGCGAAAGCAGGCCGGGTTTTTTGTTAGCATCTAGCCGATCCGCTCAGGCTGGTTTCACCAAGGCTTGAACGATCCGCTTCGTCACGGGGAGGGCGCCCAGTAAGGTTGGAAAGGCGATGATCCAGGAAATCGCCCAGGCGGACATCCAACTCGGGAAATATTCGAACGCCATGCCGAGATTCTTGACGGTTGCGACGCCTGATACGACGAACGTCATCAGGATGGAGAGAACAAGCGGCATCAGCAGGCTCGCATAGCGGGCAGGGAGGAATTTAAGCGTCATAGTAATTGCTTTCTGACGTGGTCGGTCGGGACCGGTATTGCATCCATGTGAGATCGACGGTTCGACCACCCGGTTGGGATGCGTTGCTTGACGTCAGACGCTTACGGCTGGTGTTGCCAGCGGGTGTTCTTTAGTTGGAAAGCAATAAGCTGGCAAGACGAGGCGTTCGGTTAATGCCCGACCGAGCTCGAAAACAAGTTGACCACCACGACGCCGGAGATGATCAGGCCGAGGCCGATCATGGCGGCAGTATCCAGGGTCTGGCGGAACAGGATCAGGCCGACGGCTGAGATCAGCACGATGCCGAGGCCGCTCCAGATGGCGTAAGCGACGCCGACCGGCAGGGTGCGCAAGGCGATCGACAGGAGATAGAAGGCGATCGCATAACACAGCCCCATCAGGATGGTGGGCAGGGCGCGGGTGAACTGCTGGCTCTGCTGCAGGAAAGTCGTGCCGATGACTTCCAGCACGATTGCACCGGCGAGCGAGCCGTAGGTGAGGATTGCGGGGTTCATTTCCGTTACTCTTGTTTCGTGAGGCTTTGGAGGTGGTCGCGGAGTTCGGCGAGTTCTTTTGCCGGTAAACCATCCGCCTCCATGAGATTGGCGAGCCAGATGCCATCCGCCGCGTAGCGCGCGAGCGTGAAGGCCGGATGACTGTCGGTCTGCGCATGCCGCGCGAGCCGTTCGCGCATCCATTCCGACCAGAGTTGTCTGAGCCGCGCATCGGTCATGCAGGAGATCGACAGTGCCGCCCAGGGGCTTTCGATCCCATCGCGAGTCACCTGGAAAAAGGCGTCGACATAGGCGCGCGTGAACCGGCCCTGGTCGGTTTCGTCCTCGCTCATCAGCCGGTCGATTTCCACATCGAGCTTGCCGAGCAGGTCCTCGAAGACGGCTTCGATCAGCGCCTGCTTGCTCGGGAAATGATGCAGCAACCCGCCCTTGGTGACGGCGGCCGCATCAGCGACCGCCTGCAGGGTGAGGCTGGCGAGACCTTCGGAAACGGCGCATCGCGCCGCATGATCCAGGAGGGATCGCCGCACATGGTCTGGCTGTTTTTCGCGTCTGTGAGCTTTCGACATATTGCAAACATACCGTATGGTCGGTTTGTTTGCAACGACAAACTCCTACGAGTCCCATGGGGAGAGGGGCGGCAGCGCAACTCGCTCCCGGAAAGCTGGATTTTGCGTTGTTTTGATCACCCGGGGACTCGATCCGGCCGGCTTTCCATCTTACATCCGCTGCCATGACGGATTTATCTGGAAAGCCGCGCGGCGACATAAGATGGGGCATCCCTGCCTCCATCCTGGTGCATGTCGTTTTCGTGGCGGCCCTGTTCTTGCACCTGCCGGCCGATTCCTCCGAGCCGCAGAAGGAAGAGACCGTCCAGGTCGAAATCGTGCCTCCGCCGGAAGAGCCAGAGAAGAAGCCGGAAGAGAAGAAACCTCCGGAACCTGCAAAACAGGAAGAGGCGAAAAAACAGGAGCCGCCGCCACCCCCGCCCGAGCCGCCGAAACAGGAAGAAGCGAAGAAGGCGGAGCCTCCACCCCCGCCGCCGCCAAAGCAGGAGGAGGCCAAGAAGCAGCCGCCACCTCCGCCAGCCCCCGAGGAGAAGCCTGTCGAGCCACCGCCCTCCGCCAAGGAGGCCAAGGGGCAGCCGTTGCCGGTTCTGCGGCCCGTCTTCGAATTTGGCGAGAAGGACAGCGGGCCGAGGAAATCTCAGACCGGTAATGCATCGAAGGAAACGACCAATCCGCCTGCCGAGAGCAAGGCGGATGCGAAATCCGTCGAACCGGTAAAACAGGCAAAGGAAGCGCCTGCCGTCGTGGAGGCACCGCCAGCCAATCCGGTGCCGGATGATATCCAACTGCCGGAGGTCGGCATTGCGGCAGCCAACGGATTGCGGAACGGCCCGGTTGCCGGGGTTTCGCCGGATGCGACCAAGACCGAGATCGTGACGGCGCCGCCAGCCGCGTCGCCCAAGAGCGACCCTTCCAAGAAGCCGAACCCCGGCAAGCCGGTTGAGCTGACCGAGGCAAAGACGCTGTTTTCGCAGAGCGAGACGGGCGATGCAATCGCCACGACGGCGATGGGCGATGTGCCGCGAGGGGTGCGCGCCGGCCAGCTCTGCGCGACGGAACTTCGCGAGCAGCTGCGACATTCGGCTCAATCCTACAGACCGGAAATGTTGCCGGCCTATCGTCTACCGAACGGCACGGTCCTTGAAGTCAAACGGGGCGCATTCCGGGCCAATGCCCAGTGGTACGACCTGAGTTTCCGCTGCGAGGTCGACGACAACGCGACCAAAATCGTGTCCTTCGCATTCGACGTCGGCGCGCCGGTGCCGCAAAGTGAGTGGCGCAAGCGCGGCTTTCCGGAATTGTGAGAACCTCCCCCCGCACGCCTAGTCGTGACGCGATCGATGCAGGTGTTGCAGAAGGCGCCGCATGGGTTGATTGACCCGCGAGCCGGTTTGACTATGCTGCGGCCGCGTTCAAGAAGGGGCCTGCCATGAAAGCCATGTTCTACGATGCCTTTGAAAAGGCACCCGAAATCCGCAACCTCCCCGACCCGGAACCGGGTTTTGACGGCGTCGTGGTCAAGGTCGGCGCGAGTGGGCTCTGCCGCAGCGACTGGCATGGCTGGATGGGGCATGATCCGGATATAAAGCTGCCGCATGTGCCGGGCCATGAATTGGCCGGCAAGGTGGTGGCGACCGGCAAGGGCGTCATGCGCTTCAAGATCGGCGACCGGGTGACGGTGCCGTTCGTCTCGGGCTGCGGCCATTGTTCGGAATGCCATTCCGGCAACCAGCAGGTCTGCCCCAACCAGTTCCAGCCGGGCTTTACCCATTGGGGCTCGTTCGCGGAATATGTGGCGATCGACTATGCCGACACCAACCTCGTGCACCTGCCCGAAGAAATCGACGATGCGACGGCGGCCAGCCTCGGCTGCCGGTTCGCGACCTCCTTCCGGGCGGTTGCCGACCAGGCTCGCACCGGGCCTGGCGACTGGGTCGCGGTGCATGGCTGCGGCGGCGTCGGCCTGTCGGCGATCATGATCGCCACGGCGCTTGGAGCGAATGCGATTGGCATCGATCTCTCCGAAGACAAGCTGGCGTTCGCCCGCCAATGCGGTGCGGTCGCCACTATCAATGCGAGCACGGTTGCCGATGTGGTCGAGGCGGTTCGCGAGATCACCAAGGGCGGAGCGCATGTGTCGATCGACGCGCTCGGCCATCCCGTCACCTGCTTCAATTCGATCAAGAATCTCCGCCGCCGCGGCCGGCATGTACAGGTCGGGCTGATGCTCGGCGAGCACGCCACACCCTCGATTCCGATGGCGCAGGTGATCGGCCACGAACTGGAGATCTACGGCAGCCACGGCATGCAGGCCTGGCGCTATGACGCCATGCTCGCCATGCTGACGGCCGGCAAGATGAGGCCGCAGCAGCTCATTTCCAGGCGCATCAGCCTGGAGGAGGCGGTGCCGGGGTTGATGACGATGGACAAGTCCGAAACACCCGGAATCAGCGTGATCACCACATTCTAACGTTCGGAATTGTTCGTCAGCCTTGCCCGGAGCATTCCGCTTCGGCCGCTTGGTGACGGTTAGGCGCGCCCTATATGGAAGGCATGCGTCGAACTCGAAAGGACGAGCCATGAACGCCAGAGCCCAGAGAATTCCAGGACCGGATCATCCGATCACCGTCGAGCACAACCCCTCGCGGGTGGTGGTGAAGCTCGGCGGCAAGGTGATCGCCGACAGCGTCAATTCGCTGACGTTGCGCGAGGCCTCCTATCCGCCGGTGCACTATATACCCCGCAAGGATGTGGACATGTCGCTGCTTGAGCGAACCGACCACCAGAGCTATTGTCCGTATAAGGGAGAGGCCTCCTATTTCAGCATTCCGGCTGGCGGCGAGCGATCAAAGAATGCCGTCTGGTCCTATGAAAACCCGTATGACGCGGTTGGCGGGATCGAACAGCATGTCGCCTTCTATCCGGACCGGGTCGATTCCATCGAGGAGTTGGGGGCGCCCGAAGCAGGCCAGTTCTGACGGCCCGTCGGAGGCAAGATCGTATGTCCGCCATCGTCCGCCCATCATGTGGATTGACAAGTCTGCGTTTCGGGCGGAACAGGAGCCTATAAGTTTCCTATAAATGGCAGGCTCCGCGAGCCGACAGGCGACGGTTCGAATGGATAGTGGGCAACCGACAAAGCAAAGCGTACTGCATCACCCCGCCTATCTGCATCTTGCCGCGTCGCGGGTCCTGACCGCCCTCGCTTCCCAGGCGGTGACGATCGCCGTCAGCTGGATCATCTACGACATGACCGAGAGCGCCTTTGCGCTTGGTTTCGTCGGTTTCTGCCAGTTCCTGCCGCGCTTTTTTCTGACGCTGGTCGTCGGCCACGTGGCCGACAGCTTCGACCGGCGGATGATCGTGCTGATCTGCCAGCTCGTCCAGGCGGCGATCGCCGCGATGCTGGCGGTGGCGATCTTCGAGCAGTGGATCACGCCGACGCTGATCTTCGTCGCTGTGACCCTGCTCGGCGCGGTCAACGCCTTCCAGCAACCGAGCACGGTCGCGCTGCTGCCCAACGTCGTGCCGCCGTCGCTGCTCCAGCAGGCCGTCGCCACATCGACCTCTCTGCAACAGGCAGCCTTCATCATCGGCCCGGCGGCGGGCGGCTTGCTCTACGGTGTGCATCCGACGGCGCCTTTCGTCATCTCCGCCGTGCTGCTGCTGGTCGGCGGTGTCAACGTCGCGCTGATCCATGTGGAGCGGCGTGTGGTGGTGCGCGAACCGGTGACCATTGCCTCGGTCTTTGCCGGCGTTGCCTTCATCCGCAGCCGGCCGGTGATCCTCGGCGCCATCTCGCTCGACCTCTTCGCCGTGCTGCTCGGCGGCGCCACCGCGCTGATGCCGATCTTTGCCCGCGATATTCTGCATGCCGGCCCCTGGGGTCTGGGCTTCCTGCGCGCCGCGCCGGCGATCGGTGCGCTCGGCATGGCGCTGCTTTTGGCGCGCCGACCGCTGAAGACCCATGTCGGGCGACGGATGATGGTGGCCTGCGCCGTCTTCGGCGTTGCGACGATCGTCTTTTCGCTCTCTACCAACATCGTGCTGTCGATCGTCTGCCTGGCGATTTTGGGTGCAGCCGACACGATCAGTGTCGTGGTGCGCAGCTCGATGGTGCAGCTGATGACCCCGGACGAGATGCGCGGGCGGGTGAGCGCGGTGAATTCGCTCTTCATCGGCACCTCCAACCAGCTCGGCGAGTTCGAGTCCGGCGTACTCGCCGGGTTCTTAGGCCCGGTCGCCACCGGCGTTATCGGCGGTGTCGGCACGCTGATCGTCGTGCTCCTGTGGATACGGCTCTTCCCGGAGCTTGTGCGGGTGAAAACCCTGGAGGGGTGAAGAAAAAGCTGCTGCCCTTGTCGGCTACGCTGTTGTTCCCACGTTCTTGGGATGTGACGCAACAAGGAGGAAAATCATGCCCTATGTCGACGGGTTTATTCTTGCCGTGCCCAAGGCCAATCTCGAACGCTACAAGGACATGGCGCGCGTTGCCGGCGCCGTGTGGATGGAAAACGGCGCGTTGTCCTATGTGGAATGCTTGGCCGACGACGTGCCTTATGGGGAACTCACCTCCTTTCCGCGGGCCGTGCAGGCCAAGGAGGAAGAGACCGTCATCTTCTCCTGGATCACCTATGAAAGCCGGGCCCGCCGGGACGAGATCAATGCCAGGGTGATGAAGGACGAGCGGTTCTCCGGAGACGAATGGACGCAGGTCTTCGACGGCAAACGGATGATCTTCGGCGGTTTCGAGCCCTTCCTGACATTGTAGCCGGCCGGTGATAGGAGTGCCGTCTCCCTGCCGGCGCTTCTATTTTGCTGCCGGCGCTTATCGTCGATAAGGATCGTCCCATGCCCCAGACCGTGATCTCGATCTCCACAAGCGGCCAGGGGCTCTACGAATTCACCGAAGCGGCGCAAGATTTTTTGCGCCGCACGCAGGTGGGCGAGGGGCTGCTCACCGTGTTCGTGCGCCACACGTCCTGCTCCCTGATCATCCAGGAAAATGCTGATCCGGATGTTCGCCGCGACATGAAGACCTTCTTCTCCCGCCTGGTGCCGCCTACCACCGATCCCCAAATGCGCTGGGTCACCCACACGACCGAAGGGTCAGACGACATGCCGGCGCATATCAAGGCGGCGTTGACTGCCGCCTCGCTCGGCATTCCCGTCCGGGACGGTCGGTTGATGCTCGGCACCTGGCAGGGCATCTACCTCTTCGAACATCGCGACCAGCCGCATGTCCGCCAGGTCGTGCTGCATCTTTCACCATGATTCCGGCTTTAAGCAGGACATGAATACCGGCTGAATGACCAGTTAGGATGTTGTTCAGACCCCTTGGGCTAGGGTCGCGCCAATCGCTGGGGAAGGCGAGAACAACAACCTTGGGGCCTGCGAAAACTGGCCCGGATTTCGGAGAACCATTCTATGACCAGCATGATCGTCAAAGCCGGTGTGGCCGCTCTCATCGCGCTTACCGGCCTTTCCGCAACGGCCCCGGTGGCTGCTGCCGCCGGCCCGGATTTCGCAATCCAGGTGCAGTATCGCGACCGTGACCGCGATTGGCGTCCGGATCGTGGTGGTGATCGCGACTGGCGCCCGGATCGCGGTCCGCGCGGTTGCGCTCCGGGGCTGGCAGAAGAAAAGGCAAGCCGCATGGGCCTGCGCCGCGCCCGTGTCGTGGATGCCGGCCGCCGCGTCGTGGTCGTCGCCGGTTTCGGCCACCGTGGCCCGGACCGCATCCTGTTCGCCAACGAGCGCGGCTGCCCGGTTATCCGTCGCTAGGCTTAACCCAAAGAGCCCTTCCGTCTCCATCGCCCGTTGACGGAGGACAAGCGCCCCCACCAGGTCTGACGATCTGGTGGGGGCGTTTTATTTTTCGCCTTATCTGCCGGACGGGGGGCGGGCGCCATTGCGGACGGGCGCGCAGCTCCTGTTCAACGACCCGTAATTATTGCTCGAGAGCAAAGGTGACGTTGACGGTCACCGTATAGGTGTTTTCGCCGCCGGCGACCGGAACTGCCTCGGCGGCCATGTCCTTGGCCATCGCCATACGCATCATCGGCTGGGGTGCGGGGCGCATCGAATTCTCGCTGATTTCCAGGATCCGTCCAAGCTTGACGCCGGCGGCTTCCGTCAGCGTCTTTGCCTTGGCAAGCGCCTCGGCGACCGCCTTCTTGCGGGCCTCGGTCATCGTGTCGTCCGGTTTGTCGTTGGTGAAGGTGATCTGGCCGCCCTGGTTGACCCCGAGCTTCACCGACCGGTCGATCAGGCCGCCGAGCTTCTCGAGATCGCGGACCTTGAGGGTCAAAGTGTTGGAAACCTCATAACCGATGACCTGCGGCGGCTGCATGACGCCATTCTTCGCCTCGGGCTGGCGGTATTGCGGGTAGATCGAGAAATTGCTGGTCTGGATATCGCGATCGGCGATGCCGTCGCTCTTCAGGGCCAACAGCACATCCTTCATGGCTGCGCTGCTGGCCGAAAGTGCTGCTTGCGCTGTCTGGCCATTGCGAACCACCGCAAGCGTCAGGATAGCCATGTCGGGTGCCACGGAGGCCTGGCCTTCGCCGAGCACATTGATGACCGGTTCGCGGGGACGGATATCCTGGGCAAAACCCTGACCCGCAGAAGAAATGGCGACCGCACCTGCAAATGCGGCTGCAAGGACGATACGTGACGACGAAAGCGCAGCGCGCATGGATATTCTCCCCGATCTGTCCGGGCGGAAGGGACGTTTCTCCCTCGACCTGCCCATAATGTTCTATCTACCCCGCGAACAGATCCAACCGGGAATCGGCTCGGCATATTCGCGCCAGACGAGCCTACCTGCCGGTTGATTGTGAAGCTATTGCGGCAACGGCTTGTGGCTTGCGATGAATTACGTTAGAGCGAACCTCCGGGTGAGGGTGGACCATTGCGCCCCACTTCTGCCGGATCGGCGGGCCTGTAGCTCAATGGTTAGAGCCGGCGGCTCATAACCGCTTGGTTGGGGGTTCGAGTCCCTCCGGGCCCACCATTCCGTTTAAAATCAATTACTTAGAGACCGGTTTTTCTTGGGTGTAGCCGGGCGCCGCTTTCCGGAATTTTTTCACCAAGATCCGGAATTTCTGGAAATCTCGTGCAGCCTCGGAGACCCGAGCTCGGGGTTGTCGAACTTCGTTTCAAAGGCATCTCGAACTTCCTTTGAAGCCCATTCGAATCATCCCGCTTCAAATCGACCTGTCGCCGGAACTAGAACCTTCCTTTATTGTTGATAGGCAGTCGCGAGGGCAGCGCGTCGGCCCCCTCCTGACCTCACCCCCTCGCGACCTTCCATTCTGCCTATTTTTGTTCCTTGGCCTCGTTAGCCGAAAGCAGCTTTGAGAGTTCTCCACGCATACGCTGCAGCCAAACTGACCACTCCGTTACCGGCCGCGTCGGATCTGTCCATCCTATTGGCCAGCCCATGATCCAGTCCGAAAAGTTCGGGTTGAAGGTCAGGTCGTTTGTCGAGGATCGGGCTCCAACGTTCAAACTGAGATGGAGAGGGCGGGAAGATGGGAAGCTGAAAGGCTTCGTTGGTCTCGCTCCGCAGGCCTTCATCAGCAGCCATAAACGCCTGTCTTGGCGCCGGCCGAGCCGACGATATTGTTGATCTCGCCCGCCAGCTTGTCGGCCGGCACGGAAGCCGCCGAATGCGCCACGCGGACGAAGGCGAGATCGGCAACGATGCCTTCGGATTTGATCTGCGAGACCGTGTCGAGGGCAAGACCGGCGCCGAGCTTCGCCAGCTGGTCGGTGTCCTCGGTCGAGAGCCGGACCGGCTCATTGAGCGGAAACGCGGTATTGTCGGCAAGCGGCGCAGGAAGCACCATGCCGATGACGGTGCTGTCGCGCGTATCGATTTTGGCGACGGTCGATCGCAGATCTGAGAAGACGCGAACGCCGACGAAATCAGTAGTGCCAGCCATGAAAGAGCCATCCCCTGGGCAAGTGCATATTCCGGGGTCAAGCTACATGCGCGCGCAAAAAAGCCGGGGCTGACAGCTGTCAGCCCCGGCTTTTGATCAGCCTTCAAGGTATCAGCTGGCGGCTGGCCAGTAAACCGGATTGGTGGCGAAGTCTGGCGGGATCGGCGCCATGCTCTTCAAATCGCTGGCAGCGAAGATATGGCTCGCTTTGTGAGCCAAGGCCGCGTAGCCGAAACGAAGCACGGTCGGCGCATCCATTGGTACGCGGGAATTGTCGGAAGCGATCCACTCGAACACTTCCGGTCCACCGGGATCGAGAAGCTGGCGCCAAGCGAAATTTCCGGCCTGGGCACCAAACAGCATCATCGCATCCGACGCGGCCTTGTGCGCGCCCATGATGTTTTCGCGCGCCTCTTTGTCGGACTGGTACAACACGCCTTCGAAGATGAAGCCGGCGGTGATGCGCCGGTCACGCTCGACGTCCACGTCAGAGGTGGTTGGAGCGGGGTCCAAGAAACGCGCCTGGTCGAAGCTCCACCGCTGCGAAGCGGAAAGCGGAGCAACCGGAACTGCGATAGCACTCCCTGGCGCAGGTCCCTCAAAAGCTCCGAGCCACTCGCCGTCGAACGTTACGTAGAATTTCTCGCTCATGGTTTAGCCCTCAGCACGATCTTCCAGCTTGTCAGCGTCAGCGTTATTGCCACACCGGTACTAAGGTTGAACGTCAATCCGATCGCAGTATTACCAATCCTACCGTATATGTTCGTGGCATCTGCCCACACCATCACACCATACCCGGCGGTGGAGCCGATGTGGTTTGTCGTGACGCGGATCTCATTATCAACTTGAAAATTGAACTCAGGGGACGTGCACACGGCGTAAGCTTCGTAGAACGTTGGTTTCACACCGAAGCCATGAGGAGCTTGAACAAGTCCGCCGAGCGTAGGAGTGAGCGGATTGCTTGAGAACTTCCGCTCAAGTACCGCAATCCTCGCCCGCGCGTCGGTGACATCGTTTAGCACCTGCGCTGCCGCTAGTGTCCCCGCATCAACGGCCGCACCGTAGGCCTTGATGTAGTAGGTGACCGTCATGTTGGCAGGTCGGGTCTCCGCCGCAACGCGAGGAGCACCGTTGACCCCATCGGTTACGGGAGCGCTGCTATTGACCTGCTTGTACAGGGCACCGTCACCGAGCGAGGGGTTCAGATAGGCGAACGAACCAGAGTTGTTTCCAGGCGTCGTGTGTATATGACCTTGGAACGCATCTTCCTGCACCGAACCAAAGGTTCGCCCGGCATCACGCGTCTGCCCACTTTTCCAGCCGCGCTTGAAGAGTGCGTCGCCGCTCGGCATGACAGGGTTGCCAGAACCGTTTACAGCCCATCCATTCGCCAAACCGAAAGCCCGAAGCTCCGGAAGAGCTGCCGTGATCTCGAGTCCCGAGACCACTTTGACATAGCCGGGGATTGCGGATGTACCGTTGCCGTAGACGTCGATGACCGTGCCGATCGGGACAGCGCTGAGCGCATCGACTTCCGCCTTTGTGTAGACGTCAGTCTTTGCCGCCTTCTCACCCAAAAGCGCCAGGATCGTTGTTGCGAAATTCGGATTGTTACCAAGTGCGGCGGCCACCTCGGCAACGGTGTCGAGCGTCGTTGGAGCCGCGCCGACCACTGCCGCGACTGCCGCGTTGACTACAGCCGCCAGGCCGACGATATCGCCAGTGGCATGCTGATGCGGACCGAGTGCGGCTATCGCCGAGGACGGCACCCATTGACCGCTGGCATTCTTGACCAGGACGTAATTGTTCGCCGCGCCGGCCGCACCGCTCACGCCGCCATCCGACGAACCCACAGAGCCGGCCTTTCAGTCCGGGTCGAAGTCCTGACCATGTACTCCCGGGAGGGAACCCTGCCGCAATTGGAGTTTGGTACCCTGGATAGGCAACATGGGACGATCTGACCCCACAAGATGATGGGGCAGTGGGCTAGGCGGCTGCCATCGCGCGCTTGCGAGTTAGGGCTTTACCCAGCGCCTGACCGGGGATCTCAATCCATCTGTATCCAATCGCAGCAATCAGATATGTGACCGGCACGGTGATCGCCAGCGCGGTAGCCCATCGGGCCGGGTTTGACATCGGATGGTTCGCGATAAGATACGCGATAACTGGTTGCATCACGAGAAGGTGGGCGAGGTAGGCGCCAAACGAGAGCTCGCCGAGCAGATGGAAGAACCTGTTCCCAAGTAAGCTACTGATCTTCGACAGCAGCGGCCTGAGTGGTTGCCACACCACACGGTGATGAAGGAGAAGGAAGAACACTCCGACAATCGCCAGCCGCGCACCGTGATGGATTACGCCCATTGCGCCGCCGATCGGGATCAACATAAGCGCCGCCGACAGAGCGGCGGCTAACCAGACACGCTTCGCGTCCGCGCCGAGAACACTTGCCATCAAAATTCCCACCGCGAAGACATGCATCTTCAAAGGCAAGAATGCAGGCATTGGGAAGCGATATCCAAGCGCATAGGAAATCACCGCAGCAGCCAGGCCGGCGAACACAACAGCACCCATGCCCACAAAGAGGTTCAAACGTTTGATGACGAGCATCACAAACGGAAGCACGAGGTAGAACTGCATTTCGAGGCCGATACTCCAATCAGGGAGCGCAGTTCGATATGCATATCCCGGTATGGCGCCGAAGGCGAACGTCAGATGCGCCACCCAATTCCAGAAGCTTTGATCGAGGTAACGCCCTGCCGGCTGCACCGGAACAGAGTTGTAAGCGTCGATCACTACCCGGGCTTCGTAGATCGCGGGGCCGAGGGCCATCGCAAAAATCAACATGATGTAATAGAGCGGCGCAATCCTAAAAAAGCGGCGCAGCCAAAATGTTCGCCACGTGGATGGTAGCTCCCATGGTTCCTTCGCTTCCCGCAGCCGATAATGAAACACCATCAAGAAGCCAGAAAGGACAATGAAGAGATCTACGCCAAGGTCCGGATCACCGATTAAAGGCACCCGGAACCGGGTCAAGAGGTGCGCATGACCTATCAAAACCCATAGCGCAGCGATACCTCGCAATCCATCCAGGCACTCAATGCGGTTTGGCGCAGTTTCGGTCATTAGGCTGCCTCCGATGGAAATGCAGTATTCCTGCACCATCTAGACGATTACAGCAACCGGATGATCCAAAGAGTGTGAGAGCTAAGATCGCAGGTACGACTGCGCCTCTGACACGTACTAGCTACCGGGCGAATTCGGATCTATCCTGACCTGGATGAACGCTGAATAGCGGATGCGCGAGGCGGGAATCGTGGAAGACGCCAAGGTCCTTAGCGATCTTGAAGATATCGCCTCGCGCACCGCCAAGGCGATCGACGCCTTCGACAATCTGACGTGGACGTACTGTCACGGAGACTGTCATGGCTTCAATGCCAGGATCAACGACGCGGGTGACGCGGTTTTCTTCGATTTCGATGACGGCGGCCCCGGATACCTCGCGTACGACCTGTCCGTGTTCCTGTGGGCGAAAGTGTCTTTCGGCCGAACGTTGACACCGATGTGGGACGCGTTCATCGAGGGATATTGAACCGCACCGGGTACGCCTTCAACAACGGCAAGATACATGTTGCCGAAGCCAAAAAGTTGACCGGGCGGCGTTGGAACACATGGAAAAGGACCTTGAGCGGCTGGTGAGCGCGGGTCTGCTGGAGTTCGTGTCAGGGCAGTATTCCGGCGATCCAAAGGCTCATTACGCCATCGTCAAGCGCTAGTACACGGCGGCCAGACATAAGCTGCAGAGCCGCATACTGATCGGTACGAGTTTCAGCATTGCTAGCCTCAAGTTGCGAAAATCGGCGAATGTGACGAACTACACGTTTTTCACGGCCGGCACTGTGGGTTGGCGGCGTCGCGGGAGGACTGATGCGCGCGGTCCTGCTTTCTTTCCTGGAACAAAGTCTCAAGTCGTGCGTTGCGGCTCCATGTCCGGCTGACGGCCGAATGGCGCGATGGGTGCTTGTCGAATGGATGATGACCGCTTGACCGGCGTTGGCCGGCCAATCCGATCAGGACAAGACATCGGCCAGGATGGCATTTCGGGCGGGCATCGGCCGGCAATCCGGGTAACCGCGATCATCCTTCTTCTCTCTCCGCTTTTGGCGTCGTGTTCCGGCGTCCAGTCGGCACTCGATCCGGCAGGCCGCGAGGCGAGCGCGGTCGCAACCCTCTTTTTCGTTATGCTGATCGGCGGCGCGGTGATCTGGGCGGGTGTCGTCGGACTGCTGTTCCATGCGGCGCGCAAGCGTCGAACCTATTCTGAAAAAGGCGCGGGGCAGCTCATTCTCTGGGGCGGCGCCGTTTTGCCCTCGGTTATCCTTGCGGCCCTCCTTTCCTATGCGGTCTGGCTGATGCCCAATGTCCGGCCCTGGTTCCAGGCGGAAGATCGCGGTCTGCGGCGCGTCGAGGTGACGGGCGAGCAGTTCTGGTGGCGGGTGCGTTATCTCGACGACGGTGGCGCGGTCGTTTTCGAAACGGCCAACGAGGTGCGCGTGCCGACCGGAAAGCGCGTCGTCTTTTTGCTGAAATCGCCCGA
Organism: Neorhizobium galegae bv. orientalis str. HAMBI 540; assembly: GCF_000731315.1. Taxonomy (NCBI): domain Bacteria; kingdom Pseudomonadati; phylum Pseudomonadota; class Alphaproteobacteria; order Hyphomicrobiales; family Rhizobiaceae; genus Neorhizobium; species Neorhizobium galegae. Next base: position 2,432,107 of record NZ_HG938353.1, on the reverse strand, counting down.
CGTCATCCATTCCTTCTGGATACCCGTGCTCGGCGGCAAGATGGACATGATACCCGGCCGTGAGAACCGCCTGACACTGCAGGCGGAAAAGCCCGGTACCTATCGGGGCGTCTGCGCCGAGTTCTGCGGCGCCAGTCACGCGCTGATGGCTTTCACCGTCCATGCGATGGAACCGGAAGCGTACGAGGACTGGTACAAGGCGCGGCAGGCATCCACCGGCACCCGTGACGCACAGGGGTTGGAACTGTTCCTCAGACATGGCTGTGGTGCCTGCCATGGCATTTCCGGCACCGAGGCACGGGGGACAATAGGCCCCGATCTTACCGCCTTCGGCGAGCGTGGCTCGGTTGGAGCCGGAACCTTGGCCAATGAGAAGAACCAAATTGCGCGATTTCTGCGCGATCCCGACGCCGTGAAGCCGGAGGCCCGCATGCCTCATTTCAGCATGCTGCCGGAGGCCGAGATCGATCGGATCGCCGCCTATCTGAAAGGGCTCAGATGACCATGGAGCTCGGCAATTTTTCGCCGGAGGAGAGGGCGGCACAGGAGGAACGGCTCCGAAAGGTATGGGAGACGCCGAAGGGCGTCCGCTACTGGACGTCTGTCAACAACAGCGAGATCGGGCTGTGGTACGGCGTCACCGCCTTTGCCTTCATGCTGTTCGCGGGCCTGCTCGGGCTCTTGATGCGCCTGCAACTGGCTGTGCCGCAGAACGACTTCATCTCCGCCGAGCTCTTCAACCAGGCCTTCACGCTGCATGGCACGGTGATGATGTTCCTGTTCGCGGTGCCGATCTTCGAAGCGGTTGCGATCTTCCTGCTGCCGTCGATGCTCGGTGCCCGGGAGCTGCCGTTCCCGCGGCTGTCCGCCTTCGGCTTCTGGAGTTTTCTCATCGGCGGCGTCTTCGTCTGCGGTTCGATCTTCTTCAACGCGGCGCCGAACGCCGGCTGGTTCATGTATCCGCCGCTTGCGACCGATGACGAATATGCCGGCATCGGCGCGGATATCTGGCTGCTCGGCCTGTCCTTCATCGAGGTGGCCTCGATTGCCGCTGCCGTGGAGATCATCGTCGGCATCATGAAATGCCGGGCGCCTGGCATGCGTATCAACATCATGCCGATGTTCGCCTGGTATCTCCTGATCGTCGCGGGCATGATCTTGTTCGCCTTTCCGCCGTTGATCGCGGGCGACATCCTGTTCGAGATGGAGCGGATGTTCGACTGGCCCTTCTTCGACGCGAGGCGAGGCGGCGATCCACTGCTTTGGCAGCACCTGTTCTGGATATTCGGCCACCCGGAAGTCTACATCATCTTCCTGCCCGCAATCGCGTTGATGGCGATGATCGTGCCGACCTTCTCGCAGCGGCCGATCGTCGGTTATTCCTGGATCGTGCTGGCTGCCGTCGGTACGGGTTTCCTGAGTTTCGGGCTCTGGGTGCACCACATGTTCGCGACCGGCCTGCCGCAGATCTCGCTCGCCTTTTTCTCGGCGGCATCGGAGGCGGTGGCGATCCCGACCGGGGTGCAGATCTTCGTGTTCATCGCCACCATGCTCGCCGGCCGGGTGGTCTCTTCGGTGCCGATGCTGTTCGGTGCCGGCGGGCTGATCATCTTCGTGATCGGCGGGCTGACGGGCGTCATGGTGGCACTCGTACCGTTCGACTGGCAGGCGCATGACACGTATTTCGTCGTCGCGCATCTGCATTACGTATTGATCGGCGGCATGCTGTTTCCGGTCGTCGCCGGCATCTATTACTACTTTCCGTTCGTGACGGGTAAGAAGCTCAGCGATGCCTGGGGCAGGGCCGCTTTCTGGCTGATGTTTGCCGGGTTCAACATCGCCTTCTTCCCCATGCACTTCTCCGGCCTGCGCGGCATGCCGCGGCGGGTCTTCACTTATCCGGAAGATATCGGCTGGGACTGGTTCAACCTCATTTCGACCATCGGCGCCTTCGTCTTCGCCGCCGGTGTCGCGACCTTCGTCATCGACATTTTTCGCCCGAAACAACAGCCGGCAGGGCGCGACCTCAATCCCTGGAACTCCGGGACGCTCGAATGGACCAACGATCCGTCGGAAAGCTGGGGCATGCGCTCGGTGCCGATCATCAACAGCCGCTATCCGCTCTGGGATCAGCCAAACCTGCAGGCGGATATCGAGGCCGGGCGCTTTTATCTGCCGGATGCGAAGTCCGGCAAGCGCGAGACCCTGGTGACCTCTGTTCTGGATGCGAAGCCGATCCAGTGCCTGCGGGTCGGTGGCGTCTCCTACGTGACGATCATCGCGGCGATCGCTCTCGGCGGCGTGTTCATCGCGCTGACATTCAAATTGTGGATCACGACGATCGTCTTCGCGATCATCACCTTCATCGCCATCATTCACTGGCTCTGGAACGGAACGGCGCCAATCCCCGAAGCGCCGGAGATCGATGTCGGGCTTGGCCTTAAATTGCCGATCTATGTCTCCGGGCCGGCTTCGGTCGGCTGGTGGGCGATGTTCATCACCATGGTCGGCGACGGCACGGCGTTCGCGAGCCTGATCTTCGGCTATTTCTTCTACTGGACCATCCATGACAATTTCACCGCGATCGCCAAGGGGCCGGGCGTCCTGTGGCCGATGGCGGCGCTGGTGCTCTACGTCATCGGCTGGGCGCTGACGCTTCTGGCGCGCCAACTCAACGACAAGGGCCGGCCGGATGCGCGGTTGGCGCTCACCGCAGCCTTCGCCGTTTCGGTCGCCGCTTCGCTTGCGGGCCTTGCCGGTCCCTATCTGCATGGCATGGATCCGACCGCACATGTCTATTCGGCCATCGTCTGGATCGTCGTTATCTGGACGGTGACGCATGGCGTGGTCGGCGCGATCATGCAGGCCTATTGCCTCGCCCGCAGCGTCGCCGGACGAATGACCGCGGAATACGACCAGGATATCCGCAATATCGTCCTTTACTGGCACTTCATGGCCTTCACCGCCGTCGTCACTTTCGCGGTCATCGGCCTTTTCCCGCTGGTGGCGTCATGAAAAGCATCATTCCGCGCGAAGTCGAAACGCTTTGGACCCTATTTACGGCGCCGACCGTCTGGGCGCTGCATTTCATTGCCTGTTACGCCACGGTTGCAGTGTTCTGCGCCAAGCGGCTGCCATCCTCATTCACTTTCGACGGCGTGCGGATCGCGCTTGTCATCGTGACTCTGCTGGCGCTGGCGATGATCGTGCTGGCGGGTTATCTTGCCTGGCGGCAATGGGGGTTCGGAGCGGCTGATCCGCCGCATGACGAGCCGACCTGCGATGCCCGCACCCTGTTCCAGGGTTTTGCGACACTGTTGCTGTCCGGCCTCAGCTTCGTCGCCGTGGTTTTCGCGTCCATCCCGCTGATCTTCATTGCGGAGTGTCAGCCATGACAAAGGCGGCGCTCACAACCGGCCTCGTCCTGCTGCTGTTGCTGTGGGGCGTGTTTCTGCCCTTTGCCGACCGCAATTCCTTTTCCGTCCACATGATTGCGCATATGGGAGTGGTGGCGGGCGCAGCGCCGCTGATTGCTGTCGGAATATCGGGGACGGAGCGGGACTTTACCGCCGGCCGGCCGTGGTTCACTCCCCTGCTTGCCTCTATCACCGAGCTTTTAGCGGTCTGGATCTGGCATATCCCGGCGCTGCGAGCGCTTTCCGAAAGCTCGATCCTTTTCGCGGCACTCGAGCAGGCAATCTTTTTCGGGGCAGGGCTGGCGCTTTGGCTCTCCTGCCTTGGCGGATGGCAGACCGGGAAGGAGGAGCGGCGCCTTGCCGGCACGTTCGGTCTGCTTTTCACATCCATGCATATGACCCTGCTTGGCGCGCTGCTGGCACTTTCGCCGCGTCCGCTTTATGGAGAAGGAGACGTGACCTGCCTCGGCGTCACTCTCGACGCCGCCGCGGATCAACAGGTCGGCGGCGTTGTCATGCTGCTGGTCGGCGCTGCGGTCTATTTGGCCGGCGGCGTGGCGCTATTGGCCCGCACGCTGAAGGCGCCGGTGCCGGATCGCTGAGTCGCGGCGGAAAAGTGGATATGCTCCGCTCCGGTTGGTTGGAAGAGCAGGTCCACAGGTCTGCGGTTGCGGGACAGGTCGCCTCCGGTCATTGGAAAATCTCGATCTTACGGAGAACGTGTCGTTGTGGCGTGGAAAAGGCGGAGGAAAGAACGGTCGACCGTTGACATCGTCGTTTGCATGACGCTGATCGATGCCATCTCTCCAGCCATCCGGCGCGGCGCTGACCTTCCTGCCCAAATTGGCGTTGCAAGTTTCAGGCTCTGGCTTATTTGATGGAACGTGAACAACGGATATCGGAGTATCAGTTGAATCAAACCCGGCCAGCGCTCCTTCTCGTCACTGCGTCGCTCATCCCGCTCATCATTCTCGCCGCAGTGATGGGCAGGTTCTTCATTCAGGAGCAGCAGAACGCGCTCGACGCCGACATTCGCAGCAAAGCGACGGCCATGGCCGCCACGCTTCAGCGCGAGCTTAAAAGCCAGATTCAGCTTCTGACCGTCGTTGCGGATTCGCCCCGTCTCGATCCGCCGATTCCCCGTTCCGCTTTTGCCGAGACCGCTCGACGTCTGCGGGAGCGAGTGCCTGAATGGGAGCAGATCCGGATATCGGACGAAAAGGGCGAGGTGGTGCTGTCGCTGCCGCCATTGGAGGGTTCGGTTGAAAAACAGGTCGTGGACATCGAGAGCCATCAGGCCGTGGTTCGCACGGGCGGCGCTGTGATCGGCAATGTTTCGATCGGGCCTCGGGGGCAGGCGGCCTTTGCCGTAAGGGTTCCGATCCAGAGGAATGACAAGCTGCGAGCTATTCTCTCGGTTGTCATCCGCCCGACGATCGTGACAAACCTCCTCTACGCCAACGGGTTGCCGGAAAACTGGGCGGCCTGGATCGTCGACGGTCAGGATCGTCTTGTCGCTTCAACCGGTGCTCCTGCTCTCGCCGGCAACGCGGCAAGCGAGTTCGCAAGCTTTTCCGGAACGGATTTTGGTCTGGCAACGCTCAAAAACGGGCTGGAGTTGCGGGTTGCCGAAGTTGCGCTGGGGGAAACCCCATGGCGGGTGAGGGTAGGTCTGCCGGTTGCCGAATACGACAGGCTGGCACGCAAAGCGACATTGCTGCTCGCCGCAGCCAGCTGCTTTACGCTGCTGCTCTCAGGCTCGGCTGCATTTCTCTTTCACAGGGAGATTAGGGCCAGGAACCGCGAACGCGAAAGCATGGCTAACTGGCAGCGAATGGATGCGCTTGGAAAGCTGACAGGCCAGGCGGCCCATGATTTCAACAACCTGCTCATGGTGTTTCAGTCCGGCGTCGAAGGCATCAGGAGGAGGCGGAACGACGAGCAGCGGGTGACGCAGCTCCTTTCGCACATGAGTGACGGAGTGACGAGGGGAAAGACGATCACCCAACGACTGCTGTCTTTCTCCAGGCGCTCCAACCAAGGTGCCGGACATGTGGAGCTGGACATCAAGCTTGCCGAATTGAGACCGCTGCTGCGACAGGCGGTCGACGACACGATTGTCATGGACATCAACGTTCCGGATGACATCTGGCCCGTTCATGTGGATCCCGCGGGTCTCGAGATCGCGCTGATCAATTTCCTGACCAATGCGCGCGAGGCTATGGGCAGCGGTGGTCAGGTGACGATCTCGGCAAGGAACGTCCTCGATGGCGCTGCGGAAGATCCGACGCTTCAAGGGCAATTTGTTGCCTTGACGATCGCAGACACCGGAACAGGGGTCGCATCCGCGCATCTGGGGCGGGTTTTCGAACCGTTTTTCTCCACGAAGAAGAACGGCGGTCCAGGTCTCGGCCTGACCCAGGTCCATAGCTTTGCGAAGGGGAGCGGCGGTGCCGTCAAGGTGTCGAGTGTGGTTGGCCACGGCAGCGCCTTCACGCTGCTACTCCCCCGCTCGAACGAACAGCGCATTCCGCGCGAACCCGCAAAGCAGGCGGTAGATCTTCCTGGCCGGCTTTTGATAGTGGACGACACGCCATCATCGCTGGAATCGGTGCGCCTGGCTTTGGAAGGACTGGTTTCCACGATTTTCGTGGCGACAAGCGGCAGCGAGGCAATCGAGGTTCTCGAACGTCACCCGGAGATCGAGGCCGTGATCAGCGACATCATGATGCCGGGCATGTCCGGCATCGAGCTTGCCGAGGAAATACGTCGGAAGAACTCGCGCCTGCCGGTTGTTCTGATGACCGGCTACAGCGACAAGCTTGAGGCCGGCACGGAGGTCGGGTGCCCGGTTGTGGCCAAGCCGTTCAAGATCGAAGACCTAGCTGCTTCACTGGAGGCGGCTCAAATATCGACGGAAAAATCGACAAACGTTGTCCGCCTGGAGATTCCGGCGAAAAGCTGATCGGCTCGAGAACGCTTCAACTTACCCGACCAGGCTAAGCGGTTTGTGGACCTGCGGTGGAACGGGAGCCTCCAGAAGCCCGGTCAGATATCGTCCATAGGCGCTCTTCCCATATTGCCTGGCGAGGCATTCAAGCTGAACGGCGTCGATAAAGTTCAGGCGGTAGGCAATCTCCTCGGGGCAGGAAATCTTGACACCCTGCCGGCGTTCAAGCGTCGACACGAATTCCGACGCTTCCAACAGACTGTCCGGTGTTCCTGTGTCGAGCCAGGCATACCCACGTCCCATCATCTCGACATGGAGCGTGCCGCGATCGAGATAGGCCTGATTGACGTCGGTGATCTCCAGTTCGCCTCGGGCGGAAGGTCTCAGGTTGGCCGCAATGTCGATGACGTCCTTGTCATAGAAATAGAGGCCGGTAACCGCCCAGTTCGAACGAGGGCGTTCCGGCTTTTCTTCGATCGAAGCAGCCTTCATCTGCTTGTCGAACTCGACCACGCCGTAACGCTGCGGATCGTTGACATGGTAGGCAAAAACCGTAGCGCCGCTTTCCCGCGCCATGGCGCTCTTGAAGAGGTCGGTAATGCCATGGCCGAAAAAGATGTTGTCGCCGAGGACCAGGCAGGACGAACTGGAGCCGATGAAGTCGGCGCCGATGATATAGGCCTGCGCAAGGCCGTCAGGAGAGGGTTGTTCGGCATAGGACAACGAGAGGCCCCATTTGGAACCGTCACCGAGCAGCAGCTGAAAATTCGGGAGATCCTTGGGGGTCGAGATGATCAGGATGTCGCGGATCCCCGCCAGCATCAGCGTCGACAGGGGATAATAGATCATCGGCTTGTCATAGATCGGCATCAACTGTTTGGACAGCACCTGGGTCATCGGATGTAGCCGCGTACCGCTGCCGCCGGCGAGAATAATCCCCTTCATCACTTCACCTCCCGAACTTTCTGTTTTCAAGGTCGACCGGCTCCAGCAGGCGCCTGACGACATATCCCGTCGAACCCCGCCAATCGGGCATGACAATGCCGTGGCGCCTGTAGAGTCTTGAACAGTCCAGTTGCGAATTGGCCGGTCGCCGCGCCGGCGTCGGATAGGCGCTGGTGGGGATGCGGACGACCCTTGCGGAAGGCCCGCCATTCGCTGCCGAAATTTTGAAAATCTCGTCTGCGAAGTCTGCCCAGCTCGCCGCGCCCGTTCCTGCCATATGAAAGATGCCGCGCAGTGCATGGTCGTTTGAAGCCAGCAGATTTTGCCCGACGGCGATGATGGCATCGGCAATATCGATCGCCGAAGTCGGGTTGCCGATCTGATCGTCGACGACCTGCACCTCTTCCCTTGCCTCAGCGATCCTCAGCACCGTGCGCAAGAAATTCCGGCTGAACGGGCTGTAGACCCAGGCGGTGCGAAGGATGGCATGATTTTCGGTTGCTGCGGCGACGTTCCGCTCGCCCACCAATTTGTCGCGGCCATAGACGCCAAGCGGTGCGACCGGATCGGATTCGACATAGGGGGAGGACTTGCTGCCGTCGAAGACATAGTCTGTGGACAGGTGGACGATCGGCACTCGGAGCGCTGCCGCTACGCGCGCCAGTTCCGCAGGACCTGTTGCGTTGACGGTAAAGGCCACCTCCCGGTCGATTTCGGCCTGGTCGACCCCAGTAAAGGCGGCAGCGGAAACGATCAGATCGGGACGGGCGGCTTCGACGGCTGCAGCGATTGTCTCCGGCATCGCTAAATCGAGTTCAGGGCGGCCAAGCGCAATGATCTCGACATCGCTTCGCTTTTTCGTGTTTTCGAGGAGAGACTGAACGACCTGTCCCTTGAGCCCGGTTACCACGTATCGCTTGGGATTACCCATCATCCAGCCCCGGCCTTGAGAAGCCCGAGGCGACTGCCGTCATATCCCTGGCGAAGCGGCGCCCACCACCATTCATTGTCGAGATACCAGCGCACCGTCTTTTCGATCCCGGTCTCGAAGCTCTCCTGCGCCTTCCAGCCCAATTCCGTTTCCAGTTTGCCCGCGTCGATCGCGTAACGTGCATCATGCCCCGGCCTGTCGGTCACGAACCGGACCAGATTTTCATGGGGGCCTCCGCTCGGCCGCAGATCGTCCAGGATCGCGCAGATGCGTTTTACAACGTCGATATTGCTGCGCTCATTGCGGCCTCCCACGTTATAGGTTTCGCCGACCCTGCCGCGCTCGGCGATGAGATCCAGCGCCCGGGCATGATCCTCGACGTAAAGCCAGTCGCGAATATTCGCGCCGCTCCCATAGACTGGCAGAGATTTGCCTTCGAGCGCATTGAGGATCGTCAGCGGGATCAGCTTTTCCGGAAAATGGAAAGGGCCGTAATTGTTCGAGCAGTTGGAGACGATGACCGGCATGTCGTAGGTGCGTGCCCATGCCTTGGCGAGATGGTCCGATGCGGCCTTCGATGCAGAATAGGGTGAACTCGGGTCGTAGGGCGTTGTTTCCGAGAACAGCCCATCCCGCCCTAGCGAGCCGTAGACCTCATCCGTCGAAACATGCAGGAAGCGGAAAGCATCCTTTTTCCGACGCTCAAGCGACGCCCAGTACTCCCGGACACATTCGAGCATGGTGAAAGAACCGAGAATATTGGTTTCGACGAATTGACGCGCACCGAGGATGGAACGGTCGACGTGGCTTTCTGCGGCCAGATGCATCACGCGGTCCGGCCCGAATGTCGAAATCGCGGAGCTCACCGCCGCAGCATCGCATATGTCTATCTTGAAGAACCGATAGGACGGCTTGGCTTCAACCGACCTCAGCGACGTCAGCGTGCCGGCATAGGTCAATTTATCGATGTTCAGGACCTCGTATCCCTTTTCGAGCACGAGGTGGCGGATGACCGCCGATCCAATGAAACCCGCCCCACCGGTCACAAGCACGCGCATGCTTTGAATTACCCCCAAGAGCTCTCGTCAACCGCTGCGGCTGAGTCTGCCGAATTGATCGTTGACGGCATAACTGAAGTTGGATTGAAGCTCGGCGAGCGTCGGCTGCCCCCGATCCTTTTCCGACAGGATCGCCTTGTCTGCCGCGACGGGCCATTCGATCCCAAGCTCGGGATCGTTCCAGAGCAGGCCTCGCTCGTGTTCCGCGCTGTAATAGTCGGTTACTTTGTAGGTGATGACCGTATCTGCCGTCAGGGTGCAGAACCCATGTGCAAAACCCGGCGGCAGCCAAAGCTGAAGGGCATTCTCGGCCGATAGTTCCACCGCGACGAACTTGCCATAGGTCGGTGATCCTGCACGGATATCAACCGCCACATCGAGGAATGCACCGCTCGAACATGAGACCAGCTTGCCTTGTGCACGAGGATGGATTTGAAAGTGGAGACCGCGGACAGTTCCCGCCTCTGCCGAGTAAGATCGGTTGTCCTGAACGAACGTGAAAGGACCTACTTCTGATTCAAAAAGGCTTTTCCGAAAGGTTTCCAGGAAATAACCTCGGGAATCGCCGAATTTCTTCGGAACCAATAATAAAACGTCCTCAATGATCGTTCTATCGAAGCGCACAGGGCCCCCATGATCCTGAAACTGCGGAATGTTTAGCCATAAGGGCACATGGGAATTAGCAGCGCAATTCAGACGCGGCTCATCAGATCGGCCATGGATCGTCCATTAGCGGTAGTGAAGCCTACGCCCTCTATCTTCCGTCGTTTTGACGGCAAAAGTATTGGAGGAACGGGTGCGGGCAGATCGACGCCGCCGTAAATCGTCGTCCGGGCGCTCGACCGATATCACCCGTTCGGGCCGAAAGGTTACTTATGTCTCTGGATTAAACCGTGAGCCATGTGTTCAAAATGGATCAGGAACAGCTTGGCTGGGGCGCCTGGATTCGAACCAGGGATGACGGTACCAAAAACCGTTGCCTTACCGCTTGGCGACGCCCCACCATGACGGCGGTGATGATACCGCCCAGGCAATGCGGCTTGCTCTAGCAAAGCTTCATTCGGCGAGCAATCACGGAGCCGTCGTTTTTTGTTAAATCTCATACTTTCATTTGGCTTTGGAAATTTACTCGGAGCTGGTGCGCCGCCGCCCCGCGCCCCGAATGCCAGTGTTCACCTTTCGCAAAGCCTGCGCTCTCCCCGAAAAGGTTGATAAGTGCAGTCGGAGGCCCGGAAAGATCGGTAGGTGCGGGAGCAGGCGGTGATATTGCAGGAGGGCGCAACGCCCGGCTCGCCGGTCGCCAGACCCTTGTCCAAATCGAAATCGGGAGCGGGTTCGGTCATCGCCGCGCGGATGAAGTCCCGCCAGATCCGGGCTGGAAGCGACCCGCCCGTCACGCCTTTCATCGGCGTGTCGTCGTCATTCCCGACCCAGACGCCGACGACCAGGCGTTCGGTGAAGCCGACGAACCAGGCATCGCGATTGTTCTGGCTGGTGCCCGTCTTGCCGGCCGCGAACGTGCCGGGATCGGCATCGCGGCCAGTGCCGCGTTCGACGACGAGTTGCAGCAGGCCAAGGAGGTCGGACTCGTAAGGCGACAGATCGATGGAGGGCGTCCTCTTTTCGCCCACCCTGAAAGTCTGGGATTGTCCCGATGCTCGAAAATCAACAATCCCCCATGGCTCGACCGGCGCCTTGCCGAGGCGAACCGACGCATAGGCGCTGGTGAGGTCGAGCAGGTTCACCTCCGATGTTCCGAGCGCCAGAGATGGGGTCGGTGCCAGGGGCGTGTCGATGCCGAGTTCCTTTGCGGCGGCGACGACGTTGTCGAGCCCGACATCCTGGGCGAGCGCGACGGTTGCTGCGTTCAGCGAACGGGCGAAAGCTTCCGCCAAGGTGACCCAGCCGCGGTAAGCACCGCCGGAATTTTCAGGCGACCACCCGTCGATTTCGATCGGTGCGTCGAGGACGCGGTCGAAAAGGGTCAGTCCTTTCTTCAAGGCGGCGTAATAGACGAAAAGTTTGAACGTGGAGCCGGGCTGCCGCATCGCCGTGACGGCGCGGTTGAACTGGCTCGTCTTGTAGTCGTGCCCGCCGACCATGGCGACGACGGCGCCCTCTGGCGTCATCGCCACAAGCGCCGCCTGGCTGGCGCCAAGCGACTTTCCGTCTTCGTCGAGAGCCTGTGTTATCACCTTTTCGGCAATGCGCTGAAGACGCGGGACCAGGGTTGTGCGTACCGTCGTCGAGCCTGGGGTGGCGCCTGCGATCTCGCTTGCCTGCGGCGAAATCCAGTCGGCGAACCAGCTTCCCGAGCGGGGTGTCGGCGTCGTCGGGCGGAGCTTGCCGAATTCCGCCCTGGCGGCGGCTGCTTCGTCTGGCGTCAGCTTGGCGTTGTCAACCATGGCGGCGAGCACCGTCGCTGTCCGTTGACGGGCGCCCTCGATATTGTCGATCGGGTTCAACTGGCTCGGCGCCTTCAGGAGGCCGGCAAGTAGCGCCGATTCCGAGACATCGAGGTCTCGGATGTCCTTGTTGAAGTAAATCCGTGCGGCGGCCGGCATTCCGGTCGCACCCGAACCGAGATAGGCGGCGTTCAGATATCGGGTCAGGATTTCCTGCTTGCCCAGTTTCCATTCCAGCCAGAACGCAATGACCACTTCCTGGATCTTCCGCTTCAGCGTCCGGTCGCTTTGCAGATATTGCAGTTTGATCAATTGCTGGGTGATCGTGCTGCCGCCTTGGACCACCGAGCCTGCCTGAAAATTCCTGATGAATGCGCGGCCGATGCCCTGCGGATCGACACCGTAATGGGTCATGAACCGCCTGTCCTCGATCGACAGGACAGCGTCGACGAGGGACTGCGGAAACTGATTGTAAGCCGCATAGGGCCCCTGATACGGGCCTTGCCGCACAAGCGGCCCGCCATCCGCCGTTTCAAGCACGATGACAGGCTTCAGCGTGCCTGCCGCGATCTCCCGCCACGGCACGTCCTTCAAGGCCCATATTAGAACGCCCGCCATGACGAGGACGCAGGCGAATGATGCGAGTGCAGCCACGGTTATCCAGGACAACCGTCTTGACTGCCGGTTCTGCCTTGAAATTGGCCGCCAATGCCGCAAGGCGACCATTGCGGACAGGGCTTTGCTGCGGAGGCCTGAAAGGCGTTCCGCTGCCGGCCAAGATGCCGGGTCGGGTTCTCGCTTTTTCGGCCTTGCGTATTTCTCCCGAAGCGTGGCGGCGGCGTTCCTTATCCAGAGAGAGCCCGATCGCCACGACGTTCCGATATCCTGGCGGAGCGCGGTCAGCAATTCGCGGACGGCCCGCCCGCTTTGCCCAAAGACGGCAGCAGGATGACCGTTCGCTTTCTGCTCGTCTGGCGGTTCGCCCGAATGCAAGCCTTCTTCGTGAAGTTCGCCCGTTTCCGGCACGTCTTTTGGTGGCGCCTCTGTGTCAGTCATCGGCGCAGGCTCGCTGAGGGCACGTTCATCCGGTTTCTTCGAGCTGTCCTCAGGGCGGGTCATTCACTGCGGTGCGGTTGGGTCTCGTAAATGAAATAGTGCGTGACAGTACAAAAGGAAGGTGCTGCCGCGCCTATCGGTGATCAGAAGCCGTGATGCTCTACTCCCAATGAAGTAAGCGCGGTCAAATAGATAGACGGCGGAAGCCGTGTCACTATCGGATCTGCAAGTTTGATCTGCAAGCGGAGGAAATGCATGAAAAAACGGGTGATGAGCGATCCGAACTGGCCGGAGCCGGTGATCATAACGGTCGGGCGAAGGTCTCCGGAAATTATTCGAACTCCCGCAGAGGCCTTGATCTACCTTACCAACAAATGGCCTGGCGCGCGCAATGAGCGCTACAGAACGGCAACCGAATTCTGCTCGGCTGCGCTACGCAGACAGGTAGACGCCGCATCTGCACGTGAGACGTTTCTGTCCGCCGCACTCGAAGCGGGAATGCTCCAATAAGCCTCATCTTTTGCGACACGGCCAATCTTCATGGACCTGTTCGCGGATAGATATAGCGAAGCGCTGAAAAATCCCGAGCCGCAAAACCGTCGCTGTCGAACAGCGTCGGTTGCGCGCTGCTTGTACGGCCGGAAGCGAGGCCGGAGATCACCTGCCATAGCGCGATGACCATGTGATGTCGTTCAGTCCTTGTCGTTCATGGCGGCGCGGAGCGTATCGTTGATGCGATCCTGCCAGCCGGGGCCATCTTCCTGAAAATAGGCGAGCACGTCGCTATCGAGCTTCAGCGACACGAGTTCCTTGACATTGGGTGGCGCCCGCCGCTCGACGGCGGGAGCCGGAGCGACCTTCTTGGCCGGCGAGAACAGCGCCTCGGCAGCTTCGAGTGGATTGACGGGCCGGCGCGGGGGACGTGTCATGATTATCTCCGTATCAAAAAAGGGGAGGGCGTTCGCCGTCGCAGTTCTGGCCTGCAGACGCGGCTCTTTTCCCGAACTATCAGCAAGCTTGGCGAAATAGCAATCACGGAGCAGGGCGGTCAGAGGGAACGGGCATCACCAATCGGGCATGTGGGCCGCACTGGCATCCGCGAACCTCGGAAACCCACTATGGGATTTCTGCTCTTGGTCGTATAACCGTGCTCGATCCGAGAACGCTCTCCCGAGCACTTCTGTTGACGCACGCTGTCTCCGCCGATCGTCCTCGGATCAGTCCCGTTCGACTGGCCTCCGGTCAGTCTGTCGAAGTCCCGGAGCCCATCCGTCTCACCCAAGGAGAACGACCATGGATCGTACCGCCGTTGAAAGCCGCCGCAAGGCATCGTTGAACACTCCCTCCGATCTGCCCTCCAATGCCACCGCCGATATCGCCGGTGCGCTTGCGGCGCTGCTTGCGGACACGTTCGCGCTCTACCTCAAGACCAAGAATTTTCACTGGCATATGAGCGGCCCGCATTTTCGCGATTACCACGTGATGCTCGACGAACAGGGCGAGCAGATTTTTGCCATGACCGACGCGATTGCCGAACGTGCCCGCAAGATCGGCGGCACGACCATCCGCTCGATCGGCCATATCGGCCGGCTGCAGCGCCTTCTCGACAACGACGCCGATTTCGTCACCCCGCGGGATATGCTCGCAGAACTGAAGGACGACAACCAGCAGCTCGTCTCGTTCCTGCGCCAGGCCCACGAAGTCTGCGCCGAACATAACGACGTAGCCACAACGAGCCTGCTGGAAGTCTGGATCGACGAGACGGAACGCCGCGCCTGGTTCCTATTCGAGACGACACGTAGCGCCGAATAAGTCGGTCGCCAATTGAGATCTATAAAGGAACCCCGGCGGCAACGGCGTCGCTGCCGCCGATCGTCGCGATGACAACCTCATCCATCGTTCAGAACCAGTACAGGCATTTCATGATTCAAGACTTCTCCTCCATCATCGACCGCTTCGGTATCGGCAGCCGCGGAAGTTCGGCTGTCGTGCATCAAGGCACCGGCTATTTCGCCGTCACGCCTCAAGCCCCCTATGACGGTAATTTGAGCACCGCCGAACAGACCCGGCAACTGCTCGCCAAAGCCGAAGCGCGGCTTGCCGAGATCGGCAGTGCCAAGCAGGGCCTGATCTTCTGCGCGATCATATTGGCCGACATGGACGGTTATGCCGAAATGAACGAGGTCTGGGATGCCTGGGTTTCGGGCATGGCTCCGCCCGCCCGGGCCTGTTTCGAGGCGCGGCTTGCCAATCCTAATCTGAAGGTCGAGATGATCATGGTGTGCGCTGCGGCATCGACCAAGGCGGAATAGCAGGCATTCCTGCGAGACCAATGCAAGTTTTGCATGGGTGCCCTGAGGCTTTGTTGCTTTTGCAGGCAGGTGAGAAGGATTATATCCCTGTCATCGAACGACGCCGGAGCCAAGAACGGTTGCTGACGTCAGACAGTCTCAGGAAAGGGACCCGATCATGAACGTAGCACGCTCTTTCAACAACTGGCGCAAGTATCGTCAGACCATCACCGAACTCGGCCGCATGACCAGCCGCGAACTGCAGGACCTCGGTATTGATCGCTCCGACATCCGCAGCGTCGCCCGCGCAGCCATCGGTCGCTAATCGCGATATTGCTGCCTGGACCATTCACGACGCCCGCCATTGCCGCGGGCGTTTTTGCGTCAGAAGATGCTCCGCGCACCCGGCCTCTTTCAGACTTTCACTCCCCCGTTTTCCGGTATGCGTTTTCAGAATAGCTGCACTGCAACATAATGGCTATCAATCGTGCAGGATTGGTGTATAGTCATACTTATCGAAGCAATGCACCTCCTCCCGCAGAGCTTCGTGTTATCAGACGGCCCATTCCTCCTCCCAGGGACGTCTGTAGGAACGGTGGCACTCCTCCTCCCAGCCGCTGTTCGGTTCTTTACGGAAAGCCTGCCGCACCTCCTCCCGCGGCAGGCTTTTTCGTTTTGGGGCTGAGGGTTTTCCAGAATTCAAAATCGCGCGTTTAACCGAGGTCGCTCAGGCGGCATCCGGCGATATCGATTCGTGCCTGAAAGTCGAAGACACGGCGAGGCGATCCGTTGCCGCATCGCCGAGAAGGGGCCGCCCGCCGGAAACGGGCTTCTGCGGATTCTCACGGCAACCGAATCTCCATGGCAGCCCAGAATCGCAGCCACCACCGAAGCGCCGGGAGAGATGATTCGCGCCCGGCGCATCGTCTTGTCGACCGCCCCTTTTCTTCCTCGCGCCCGGTCTTCTCTTCATTGCGAAGCCTATGTCGGCGAGGTGGGCCTGGTGCAAGGGAAGATCGTAACGATCGGTTAAAACCAGGCCCTCCAAGAGCTTCTTGTTTACCAATTGTTAACCATATCGGGGCTAAAAAACGGTCACGATTTCTTTACGCAGATGACCAAAATGCTAACAGACGCTCGCGCTATCCGTATCAAGGGCCGTTCTTTTCTGGCGGTCGTGCTTGCTCCCGATCTTCCTTTCGACGATTGGCTCGTCCGGCTGGATGATCTCGCGGCGCGTTCCGCCGGGTTCTTCCTTGGCCGACCGGTCGTGCTTGATGTGACCGATCTGCCAATCGATCGCGCTCAGTTGAAAGAGCTCATCGCCGAGCTTGCCGGGCGCAGCGTCAACATCATGGGCATCGAAGGTGGTCGTCCTTCGATCCTGGGGCCTGGCATGCCTCCGGCACTCAAAGGTGGCCGGCCGGTCTCCGACGATGCGGTCGCCAAAGAGCCGCTCATCGAGCTGCACAACAGCGAGCAGAAGCCGTCAGTGCCCGAGGTGCGTCCGACCTTGCAGTCCATCGTCATTCGCGATCCCGTGCGGTCGGGGCAGTCGGTGATCTTCCCCGAAGGCGACGTGACGATCATCGGATCGGTCGCCTCGGGAGCTGAAATTATCGCTGGCGGATCGATCCATATCTACGGGACCCTGCGTGGCAGGGCCATGGCAGGATCGCTCGGAAACGCATCCGCGCGCATCTTCTGCCGCAAGCTCGAAGCCGAGCTTTTGGCAATCGACGGCATCTACAAGATGGCGGACGACATGGCCCCAGGCCTTCGCGGACATTCAGTCCAGCTTTGGCTCGAAGGGGATTCGATCATGGCAGAGAAACTTATTTGAGCCGTAACCGGCCAGCAAACAGGAGAGCAAGATGGGGAAAGTCATCGTAGTCACTTCAGGCAAGGGCGGGGTTGGCAAGACGACTTCGACTGCCGCACTTGGAGCGGCTCTGGCTCAGCGAAACGAACGGGTTGTCGTCGTCGATTTTGACGTCGGGCTGCGCAATCTCGACCTGGTGATGGGCGCCGAGCGCCGGGTCGTCTACGACCTGATCAATGTCATCCAGGGCGAAGCCAAGCTCACGCAGGCGCTGATCCGCGACAAGCGGCTGGAGACGCTGTTCCTGCTGCCGGCATCGCAGACGCGCGACAAGGATAACCTGACGCCCGAGGGTGTCGAGCGGGTCATTACCGAATTGAAGCGGGTCTTCGACTGGGTCATCTGCGATAGCCCCGCCGGGATCGAGAGCGGTGCCACGCTCGCCATGCGCCACGCCGACATGGCGGTGGTTGTCACCAATCCGGAAGTCTCGTCCGTCCGTGACTCGGACCGCATCATCGGTCTGCTGGATTCGAAGACGATGAAGGCCGAGCGCGGCGAGCGGATGGAAAAGCACCTGCTTCTGACGCGCTACGATTCCAACCGCGCTGAGCGGGGGGATATGCTCAAGGTCGAGGACGTGCTGGAAATCCTGTCCATCCCGCTGCTCGGCATCATCCCGGAGAGCATGGACGTGCTGCGTGCCTCCAATATCGGTTCGCCCGTCACCCTGGCGGACGCCCGCAGCGCTCCGGCCATGGCCTATTTCGAAGCTGCACGCCGGCTCGCAGGAGAGGTTCTGCCGATCACGATCCCCGGGGAGAAGCGAGGGATATTCGGCAAGATCTTCGCACGGAGGGCCGCATGACGATATTCAATCTCTTCCGCAAACAGCGCTCCGCACCGACGGCGCGTGAACGCCTGCAGGTGCTTCTCGCCCACGAACGCTCGTCGAACGGCTCGGACCTCGTATCCTTGCTTCGCGAGGAAATCCTTGCGGTGATCGCCAAGCACGTGCAGGTCGACAGCGACAAGGTGCAGGTCAAGATGGACCGCGACGAGAACGTCACGATCCTCGAGATCGACGTCGAGATCCCATTGGGTGCCGTCAGCCAGGCTGCCTGAGCCGGCAGCATTCGGCCAACTCGAATTTTGAAACGCGGACAACCTGGTTGTCCGGGTTTCGTATTTCGCCTTCTTGCGCGAAGGAAGACGGCCGGCTTGGCATCTCGCTCGGCCGGCAGCTCCTCTCGACCGTCTCTGCGCGCTGAGTGGAAATGGCCGCCAATCCGGCCGGCTTGACAGGATTGCTGAAAACCGACAGTTATCGTCGTAATTCCGAGGGGGGCATCTTGACGATGCTGAGATGGCGGTGAGCCGGACCCTTGAACCTGATCCGGGTCATGCCGGCGTAGGAACGGAAATAGGCGTCGACCGACGGCACTTTCTCTTCTCCGCTTCACCTGGGTCTCCGTGATTGACTGATCTGGAGATCGACCGATGACATCCATTTTCGCCATTTCCGTAAAAGGGTATCCGGCCGCCGTTTCCAGTTTCGACGCGTAGCAGCATGCGCGCGTTCCATGCGGGTATCGGCCTCGTCCTGCTCATCGCCCTCTGGCAAGCCGGCGTCTGGCTGTTTGCTCCACCCCACTATATTCTGCCGTCGCCTGTAGCCGTCGCGTCCGCCTTCCTGCGGCAGCCGGGTTTCCTGCTGCAGAACAGCGCCGTCACGCTGATCGAAATCGCGCTGGGCCTCGCGATCGGGGCTGGCCTTGGCATAGCCACGGCCTTCGGCGTTGCGGCGCTGCCGCGGCTCGGCCGTCTCGTTTGGCCGATGGTGCTGATCCTGCAGGCCTTTCCCGTCTTCGTGCTGGCGCCGATCCTGGTTCTCTGGCTGGGCTTCGGCCTCGCCTCGAAAGTGGCGATGACGACGATCATCATCTTCTTTCCGGTCGCCTCCGCCTTTGCCGACGGCCTTCGCCGCACCGATCAGGAAATCCTCGACGCCGTTTCGCTGGAGGGCGCCAGCCATTGGCAGACGCTGGTGTCGATGCGCGTGCCGCTGGCGATCCCGAGCCTCGTTTCCGGCCTGCGGGTCGCCGCACCGCTAGCGCCGCTCGGTGCGGTCGTTGGCGAATGGGTGGGCGCGTCCGGCGGGCTCGGCTTCGTGATGGTCCAGGCCAATGCCCGCATGCAGACCGACACGGTGTTTGCGGCGATGGTCATACTCGCCATTCTCACCCTCATTTTGCGGCTTCTCATCGACTGGCTGACATCCGGTCTCGCCCCCTGGGCCAGCGAAGCCGACCCTGAATCCTCATCCGCATCAAGGAGTTCCGTCCGATCATGATCCGTATCCTCACCGCGTCCCTCATCGCGCTGGCAAGCCTCGCCGCGCCCGTTCCCTCGCAGGCGGCCGACAAGCTCAGCGTGCTTCTCGAATGGTTCGTCAATCCGGATCACGCTCCGATGGTGATCGCCCAGCAGCGCGGACTGTTCGCCTATGCCAATCTCGACGTCGAGCTCATTCCGCCGTCCGATGCCTCCGCGGTGCCGCGGCTGGTTTCGGCCGGCCAGGCGGATATCGGTATCCACTACCAGCCAAACCTCTATCTTGATCATGAGGCTGGCCTGCCGCTCGTGCGGTTCGGCACGCTGGTCGAGACGCCCTTGAACACCGTCACGGTGCTGGCGGACGGTCCGATCAAGAGCCTCAAGGATCTGAAAGGCAAAAAGGTCGGCTTTTCCGTCACGGGTTTCGAGGATGCGATGCTGAAGCGCATGCTGGCCTCCGAAGGGCTTTCCAACGACGACGTGGAGCTGATCAACGTCAATTTTTCTCTCTCACCGTCGCTGATCGGCGGCAAGGTGGATGCGACACTCGGCGGGTTCCGCAATTTCGAGCTGACCCAGATGAAGCTCGAAGGCCATGCGGGGCGGGCGTTTTTCCCTGAAGAGCACGGGGTTCCGGCCTATGACGAGCTGATCTTCGTCACCCGCCGCGATTCTGCTGGCGATAACCGGCTGACGCGTTTCCTGCATGCGGTCGAACAGGCCTCGATCTTCATCACCAACCATCCGCAGGAGGCCTGGCAGCTTTTCATCAAGGCCTATCCGAGCCTTGACGACGAGTTGAACCGCACCGCGTTCTTCGACACGCTGCCGCGTTTTGCCAAGCGTCCGGCCGCACTCGACCAAGGCCGCTACCAGCGCTTCGCCGCCTTCATGAAGGAAACGGGACTAATCAAGGCAGCGCCTCCGGTCTCCGACGTCGCGGTCGAAATCAAATAGGCCAAGTTGCTGATATCGTTTGATTTGAGCTCCGGGGTTCGCGTAACGTGATTTTCATGCCAGACAGGCTTTCCACGTTACGTGACCCGGAGTTTGCTTGACCATCGGACTTGCCCATGCGGAACTGATCGCGGTTCTGTCCGCCGTCACCGGCGACGAGCCGCGCGTGATGACGGTACGCTCGGGAGATGCGCTGCCGTCCGGGCCTTTCGAGCTCGGCCATCGCAGCCTGCAGGCCGGGCTTCGCGAATGGGTCGGCGACCAGACGGGCCATCCCCTCGGTTATCTCGAACAGCTCTATACGTTCGCTGACCGCGACCGGACCCATGAGGATGCCGAGGGGCGGACGATTTCGATCAGCTATCTCGGCCTCGTTCGCGAACAGGCAGCGCCCGGTGCCGGAAAACCCGGCTGGCACGGCTGGTATGAATATTTCCCCTGGGAGGACCATCGCGGCGGGAGGCCGGAAATACAGGCGGCCATCACCGACCGCCTGCAGGATTGGGTCGCTTCGGAAACGGCGCGCCGCGAACACCGCCAGCGCCGCGTCGATTTTGCCTTCGGCCTTGACGGTGCCGCCTGGAACGAGGATCTCGGCCTGCAGCGTTATGAACTGATGTATGAGGCTGGCCTCGTGACCGAGGCGGGCTGCGCGTCAGCAAGAAGTTTTGGCCGTTCCATGTTTGCCGATCACCGCCGCATCCTGGCGACCGGGATCGCGCGGTTGCGCGCCAAGATCAAATACCGTCCGGTGGTCTTCGAACTGATGCCGGAGAGTTTTACGCTGTCGCAATTGCAGCGCACCGTCGAGGCGCTGGCCGGCCTCACCCTGCATAAGCCGAACTTCCGCCGGCTGATCGACCAGCAGGAACTGATCGAGGAAACTGGCGAGGCGACCAGCGAGACCGGCGGCCGGCCCGCCAAGCTCTTCCGATACCGTCACGCGGTCCTCGAAGAGCGCGCGCTGTCGGGTTCAAAACTTCCGCTTTCACGCAATTGACATAAACTCGAATCGAGAATATCTCTTTGCGCCGGATATACTCACTTCGAGTATAAAAGGAGCTGTTGATGAATTCTCCGCTTTCGGTTTCCTCGCTTTACGATCGTGTCAGCCGCGTCATCCCCAAGGCCGAATGGATGAGCTACGAGGCGGATGTTGCAGCGATCCTGGAGCTCAAGCGCACCCGCAACGCTGTCATCCTCGCCCACAACTATCAGACGCCGGAAATCTTCCATGGCGTCGCGGATATCGTCGGCGACAGTCTGGCGCTCGCCCGCAAGGCGATCGACGTGGATGCGGATGTCATCGTGCTCGCCGGCGTCCACTTCATGGCCGAGACGGCAAAGCTGCTCAATCCGGGGAAGACGGTGCTGATCCCGGACATGGCGGCGGGCTGTTCGCTGGCGGATTCGATCACGCCGGAAGACATCGCGCTGCTGCGGCAGGCGCATCCGGGCGTGCCGATCATCACCTATGTGAACACCTCCGCGGCGGTGAAGGCGGCGTCCGATATCTGCTGCACCTCCGGCAATGCCAAGCAGGTGGTGGAATCGCTTGGCGTTCCGAAAGTGCTGATGATCCCGGACGAATACCTGGCCCAGAACGTGGCGCGGGAAACCAATGTCGAGATCATCGCCTGGCATGGCCATTGCGAGGTGCATGAGTTGTTCAACGCGAAGGATGTCCGCGATCTGCGCGAGGCACATCCGGGGGTGGTGGTGCTGGCGCATCCGGAATGCCCGCCGGAAGTGGTGGCCGAAGCTGATTTCGCCGGTTCCACGGCTGTCATGTCCGATTATGTCGGCCAAAAGAAGCCGGCCCGCGTCGTGCTTCTGACCGAGTGCTCGATGAGCGACAATGTCGCCGTGCATCACCCGGACGTGGAATTCGTGCGGCCCTGCAATCTCTGCCCGCACATGAAGCGCATCACGCTCGCCAACATCCGCAAGGCGCTGGAGGAAAACCAGCACGAGGTGACCGTCGATCCGTCGATCGCGGTTGCCGCCCGCCGCGCCGTCGAGAGGATGCTCGCCATATGACCGAGATCCTCGACCATCTCGCCGGCCGCGTTGCGATCGTCGGCAGCGGTCTGGCGGGGCTGGTGACGGCGCTGACCTTGGCGCCGCAGCCCGTCGTCCTGATCACCCGCGCCGCCTTGGGTGCGGAAACGTCGAGCGCCTGGGCACAGGGCGGCATTGCCGCAAGCCTCGGGCCCGACGACAGCGCGGACCTGCATCTGGCCGATACGCTCGCAGCCGGCGACGGACTTTGTGATCCGACTGTCGCGGCTTCGATCCTGAACGAAGCCCCGAACGCCATCGCCATCCTGGAAAAATTCGGCGTGCGTTTCGACCGGGCCGGCGATGGCTCGCTTTCGCTCGGCCTGGAGGCTGCCCATTCGCGCCGCCGTATCGTGCATGTGGCGGGCGACGGATCGGGCGCGGCAATCGTCCGGGCTCTTGTCGAGGCCGTCTCCGCAACACCGTCGATCACGGTGCTTGATGGCGTCGAGGTGCGTCGGCTTCTGACGGATGGCGATGCGGTGTCCGGCCTGCTATGCGCGGCGGCGAAAGGCGCGGTCACCCTGCCGACCTCGCGGGTGGTTCTGGCGACCGGCGGCCTCGGCGGGCTTTACGATGCGACCACCAATCCGACCGGCAATTTCGGGCAGGGCGTGATGCTTGCTGCACGAGCAGGCGCGGTGCTCGCGGATATGGAATTCGTGCAGTTCCACCCGACGGCGCTCGACTCGGTTCGGCGGCCGCTGGCGCTGGTGAGTGAAGCGGTGCGCGGCGAGGGCGCGGTGCTGGTCAACGAAAGAGGCGAGCGTTTTCTCGCCCGCGAACCGGGCGCCGAACTGGCTGCGCGGGATATCGTGGCACGTGCCATCAGTGCCGAGATCGCCCGCGGCGGGCGTGTCTTTCTCGATGCCCGGCCGGCGCTCGGAAACGGGTTCTCCAGACGGTTTCCGGCGATCGACGCCCTCTGCCGGGAAGCGAGTGTCGATCCCAATTCCGACCTCATTCCGGTTCGTCCCGCTGTTCATTACCATATGGGCGGGGTGGCGACGGACGCGAATGGCCGCAGTTCTGTGCCCGGTCTCTGGGTGGTCGGCGAGGCGGCCTCGACCGGTCTCCATGGTGCCAACCGGCTGGCCAGCAACTCTCTGCTCGAAGCGGCCGTCATGGGCATGCGGGCCGCGCTAGATCTCTCGGCAACGTCCGCCGGAATACCTCATCAGGTCACTGATGCCGAGCTGCCGGTGTCGG
This sequence comes from Neorhizobium galegae bv. orientalis str. HAMBI 540, assembly GCF_000731315.1. Classification (NCBI taxonomy): domain Bacteria; kingdom Pseudomonadati; phylum Pseudomonadota; class Alphaproteobacteria; order Hyphomicrobiales; family Rhizobiaceae; genus Neorhizobium; species Neorhizobium galegae. The sequence continues at coordinate 2,408,669 of NZ_HG938353.1, read as the reverse complement.
CGGATATTTCCGCCGTGCGGCCGATCGTATCGCGGCATCTCGGCGTCCTCAGAAACGCCGGTGCCATTCATGGTGCGATCGCAAGCCTGCTGCCGCTCGTCGAAATCGAAGGATCGGCCGCCGATCCGGCGATCGTCGCGTTGCTGATTGCTGTTTTCGCGTCGCTGCGAAAGGAATCCCGCGGCGCGCATGCCCGCACCGATTTCCCGTTGAAACTCGCCTATGCGGAACGGCGGCAGATGCGCCTTGCCGACGCGCTGGAAATCGCCCGCGCGACCACCTCCCATCCCCTTGCCCGGAGTGCCTGACACATGACCCTTGCCGCCCTTCCGCGACTTCTCGTCGAACCGCCGGTGCGCGCCGCACTTCTGGAAGACCTCGGCCTGGCCGGTGACATCACGTCCACGGCAGTCATTCCGGCCGGTCACCGCTCGACGGTTGTCATGGCGGCCCGCAAGCACGGCGTCATCGCCGGCCTTGATGCGGCCGAGCTCGCCTTCCAGCTCGTCGATCCGAAGATCGTCATGACCCGTCATATCGAGGATGGGGGGGCGGTGAAGCCGGGTGACGTGATCGCGACGATCGAAGGTCCGTCCCGCGGCCTTCTGACCGGCGAACGGACGGCGCTCAATTTCCTCGGCCATCTCTCCGGCATCGCCAGCGTCACGGCCGGCATCGTCGCGGCGATCGAAGGCACCAGGGCTTCCGTCGTCTGCACCCGCAAGACGACGCCGGGGCTTCGGGCGCTGGAGAAATACGCGGTGCGCGCCGGCGGTGGCATGAACCATCGCTTTGCGCTCTATGACGCGGTGCTGATCAAGGACAATCACGTGGCGATTGCCGGCGGCATCGCCGAATCCATCCGCCGCGCCAAGGCGGGCGTTGGGCATATGGTCAAGATCGAGGTGGAGGTGGATACGCTCGACCAGCTTCACGAAGCCATGGAGGTCGGCGTCGATGCGGTGTTGCTCGACAACATGACGCCGGACCAGCTTCGCGAGGCCGTCGGCATCGTCGCGGGCCGGGCGATCACCGAAGCGTCCGGCGGGATCACGCCGGCGACGGCCGCAGCCGTGGCCGCCTCGGGCGTCGATCTGCTCTCCGTCGGGTGGATCACGCATAGCGCGCCGACGCTCGACATTGGGCTCGATTTCCGGTCTGCAAATTAGGTGACTGACGGCGCCGGAGGCTTCCGGTGTCGTTGAAAACAATGGTACATCCTTGATCCGGAACACCGAACGGGCAAGGAGTGCAAGATGCCGAGAATACCCGAAGACCAGATCGATGCCGTGCTGGCTCTCGTCGATGCCGATATCGACAAGAGCCTCCAGCGCCTCTTTGATCTGATCCGCATTCCGAGCATCTCTACCGATCCCGGCTATCGCGATCAGTGCAAGGCGGCCGCCGAGTGGCTGAGCCGCGACCTCGACTCGATCGGCTTCGATGCGTCCATCCGGCCGACCACGGGCCATCCGATGGTCGTCGCGCACCAGAAGGATGCAGCCGGGCCGCATCTGCTGTTCTACGGGCATTACGACGTCCAGCCGGTCGATCCGCTGGCGCTCTGGACCAGCGATCCGTTCGAGCCGCGGCTGGAACCGTTGCCGAACGGCGACACCGCGATCGTCGCGCGCGGCGCTTCGGACGACAAGGGCCAGATGATGACCTTCGTCGAGGCCTGCCGTGCCTGGAAGGCGGTGACCGGCAAGCTGCCGGTGCAGGTCAGCATTCTTTTCGAAGGCGAGGAGGAGGCAGGCAGCCCGAGCCTTGCGCCGTTCCTCGATGCGACCGCCGAAGAGCTGAAGGCCGACATGGTCTATGTCTGCGACACCGACATGTGGGACCGGGAGACGCCGGCAGTCACCACGATGCTGCGCGGGCTCTACAGCACCGAAGTCGAGATCGCCTGCGCCGACCGGGACCTGCATTCCGGTATGTTTGGCAATGCCGCCCGCAACGCGCTGCAGGTGCTGTCGGATGTCGTGTCGAGCCTCAGGACGCCGGATGGCGGCGTGGCGGTCGAGGGCTTTTACGACGGCGTCAAGGAACTGCCGGAAGCCATCAAGGCGCAGTGGCAGCGGCTGCCGTTCGACGAAAAGGGCTTTCTCGCCGATATCGGGCTCACGATCCCCGCGGGTGAAGCGGGCCGGTCCGTCCTCGAACAGGTCTGGGCACGGCCGAGCTGCGAGATCAACGGCATGAGCGGCGGCTATACCGGCGAGGGCTTTAAGACGGTCATCCCGGCCAAGGCGACCGCCAAGATCTCGTTCCGCCTGGTCGAGGGCCAAGTGCCGGAAAAGATCCGAGATGCCTTCAAGGCGCATGTCGCGGCGCGCATTCCGGCCGACTGCTCGGTGACGTTCAAGGATTTCGGCCTGGCGCCGGCGACCGTGATGCCGATCGAAAGCCCGTTCCTGACGAAGACGTTAGCCGCACTTTCCGCCGAATGGGAATGCGAGGCGGCACTTGCCGGAACCGGCGGCTCGATCCCGATCATCGGCGAGTTCAAGCGCCGGCTCGGCTGCGACGCGTTGCTTGTCGGCTTCGCCCGTTTCGACAACCGCGTTCACAGCCCGAACGAGAAATACGACCTGTCGAGCTTCCACAAGGGCATCCGCTCCTGGGTGCGTATTCTCGCCGAACTTGCCGAGTGACCTGACCGATTGATCCTGCCGCCGCTCAGGCTTTTTCGAAGAGCGGTGAGATCACCATTTCCGGCACCAGGACAAGTCCCTTGTCGGTGATGCGGATTTCCGGGATGACCGACAGCGGGATGAGGTTGAAGCCCATATAGGCGATGGTGCAGCCGGCCTTTTCCCATTCGAGCTTGAGGGCCTTCACCTCGCCGGCGACCTCGTGGACGCGTTTGTCGGAGAGCAGGCCGGCGATCGGCAGCGGCACCATCGCCGTAACCTTGCCATCCATGACAACGCAGACGCCGCCCTGTTTTTCCTCGATCGCATCCAGCGCCAGCTGCATGTCGAGCTCATTGGTGCCGGCGACGATGATGTTGTGGCTGTCATGGCCGACGGAGGAGGCGACGGCGCCCTTTTTCAGGCCGAAACCGTTGAGCAACCCATGTGCGACATTGCCGGACGATTTGCCGTGCCGCTCGACGACGGTGACGAAGCAGAGGTCGTGACGGTCGAAATGAGTCTGCCAGCGGTCGGCGGGTTCGAGCGTCACCGTGAGATGGCCGAGCGTGATGCCGGGAAGCTCCGTGCGGATCGTATGGGCAGTGACGGTGTCGACGGGAAGATCGGGCGCCAGTTTCAGGTTTTTCGGCAGCTTGACGGTGTGGTAGGCGGCCTCCGGATAGCGATAGGGTTTTGAAAGCGCTTCATCCAGGATTGGCGTGATCTTGCGGTTGTCGACCACCAGTTCGCCGCCGTACCAGGTGCTGACCGGCTTCAGGTCGTCGGTCAGAAGCACGAGGTCCGCCCTCCGTCCGCCGCCCATGCCGCCGATCTCGCCTTCCATGCCGAAACGGGTCGCGCCGTGCAGTGAGCCCATCGCCCAGGCCTGTTCCGGCGTCATGCCGGCCTTGACAGCCTCGCGTGTCACCCAGTCGAGCCCGAAGGCGAGCAGGTCCTCGGCGTCGCGATCATCGGTGCAGACCGCGACGCGTTTATGCGAGGCGCCGAGTTCGGTGATCGTCTTGATCGCATGCGGCAGCGAATGCCACGGCGTCGTCGGCGGACCGCCGCGCAGGAAGAGCCAGACGCCCGCTTCGAGCAGGTCGTCGGCGATGTCGCGGTCGATCGCCTCATGGGTATCGGTGACGCCGGACGCGGCATAGGCCGCGACGAATTCCCGGCCGTAGACGTGGCCGGAAACCGGCCGGCCGCGCTGGAGCGCTGCGGCAAGGATCGCATGGCTGCGCTCGTCGCCCATGGCGACGGGGACGAAATCCATCTTTTCGCCGAGCGCCACCGCTTCCGGCCATTTGTCGAAGAGCGCGGCGATCTTGGCGGGTGTCAGATCGCCGCCGGCGGTTTCGAGTTCCGGAGATGTCGCGGGCACGGTGCTGGGCACAGTGAGGAAGATCGACAGAGGGGCAAGTCGGGCATCTTCGAGCATGGCCTCGACGCCCGCGACGTCCATGACATTGCCGATCTCGTGGCTGTCGCAGAAGATCGTCGTGGTGCCGTTGAGGAGTGCCGCTTCGGCATAGGCGCAGGCCGTTACCATCGAGGATTCGATATGGATATGCGGATCGACGAGGCCGGGCGCGATGATGCCGCCTTTGGCGTCGTAGAGCTTTGCCGAGCCGTTCCGGTAGCTGCCGGCCGATTTGACGGCTGCGATGCGACCGCCGGAGATCCAGACTTCGCGACCCTCGAGAATGCGCTCCGAATAGGTGGAGAGGACGCGTGCACCCTGGATGACCAGATCGGGGTCGCGACGGGCCGAGGCGACATCGGCGAGACGGCGGGTCATGGTTGACAGGGGCTGGACGGAGAAGCGGGTGAGGGCGGTCATGAAAACCTCATTTTAAGGATTGAAAAGAACTGGCGGGATTGTAGGGAAAGCCGCCAGAGCAAGGAAGCATCAATCGGGAGAGAAACATCCGAGCGTTGCCGAAATTCGAACTCTTGCGGCGAAATATGCTGCTTTTCAGCAACGCCAAGGTTTGGGATAGTGCTGCGGATGCAATGAGAGGCAAACGATCAGATGGCCTATATCATCACCGAACCCTGTATCGACGTGAAGGACGGCGCCTGCACCGCGGCCTGTCCCGTCGACTGCATCTACGAGGGTGGGCGGATGTTCTATATCCATCCGGACGAGTGCATCAATTGCGGCCTTTGTCTCTCCATCTGTCCGGTGGATGCGATCGCCTATGACGAGGAGGCGAACGAGGCGCAGATGGCGTTCATTCCGGTCAACCGGGATTATTTCGGAGCCGACGTCACCGGGTTGGGATCACCCGGCGGCTGGGACAAAAGCCGGACGCGGAATATCGATCACCCGGTAGTGACATCGGCGCCCGTGCGCGAGGCGGCTCACTAAGCGCTGGTCCAGCTTCCGTAATAGGCGCGGGTGGCGGCGATCAGCTTGCCGCATCTTTCGCGTTCGATGGTCAGGCGCGGCAGGTCGGCTCGAGCCTGAGCCAGCAGTTCCTTGCGAGCCGCATCGAAATCGACATTCACGAGCCTGCCGTCCCGCATGACCGGCTGGCCGGCGACATAGACGGCCTTGGCATGAGCGGCGGACATGCGGTTGAGGAGCACTTCCGCCTCATCGAGATCGTCGAAGATGCTGTCGGCGATCAGAGCGCCGTAGTTGATCACCGTAAAATCCTCTCCGAGCGGGGCGTTGACGACAGTCGCGCCGGTCTGGATTGCTGCGTCGAAAATACGGGCTGCAGTAAAGCTTCGCTCCAATTCGCGGCCTCCATGCAGGAAATAAAGAAGCCGCATTTCGCGCCAGAGATCCTGGTCGTCGTCGAAGGCGCTGCCGTCGAGCCCGATGCCGAAGCGGAGGCCGCGCTTAACGGCATCCGCGAGCGGCGCGGTGCCGGAGCGCAGGCGCAGGTTGGCGGAGGGATTGGAGACGAGCTGGACGCCGCGCTCGGCCAGCAGTTCGTATTCGTCCGGCCGGAGCTGAACGCCGTGGGCGACCGCCAGGCGCGACGAGAGGAAGCCGATCTCGTCGAGATAGCGGACGATGCCCTGCGGGAAGCGACGGTCCAGCCATGCTCTCTGTCGTGGGCTTTCGAGCAGGTGCATGTGGATACGGCGATCGTTGGCGGCGGAGGCCTCGGCGATCGCTTCGAGCAGGGCGTTCGAGCACCATTGCGGGCCAATCGGGCCGTATTGGACATCGACCAGCGGATTGAAATTCGCTGCCGCGACGGCATCGGCGGCGGCGAGCTGATCCTTGAAGGGCGCATAGCGGGGCGCTAGGGGAGAAAGGGCTTCCCAGTCCGCGGGGCTCAGGAACGGCTTCAACCGTTCAGGGCCACCGTCATAAGCCCAGGCGTCGCGGTCGAGGAGCGGGCAGGAGAGGCCGAGGCGGATGCCGACATCCTTTGCCGCCCGGATCACCTCCAGGGCTTCATCGACCATGCGGGCCGCATTCAGGGAATTGTGGCAGTGGATGGTCGCGGCGACGCCGGTTTTTGCGAGGCGTCCGAAGGCGACGAGGGCTTCGAGATAGGCATCGGTGCGGGGCCGCAGCCGCATCGTCGGGATCCAGCTTTCCAGCGCGTCGTCGAGGCTGCCGAAATCGAGCGTGCGGATGCCGTAGCCGTGGTCATGGGCGTTGACCGGCATCGGCAGAAGCAGCTCGCCGCCGGCAAGTGGAATGGCCGAGGCCAAGGCGGGAAGGGCAGCTTGCGCCGCGTCGCCGCGCAGGGCTTTTTCATGGCCCGGATGCGGCAGGAAACGCGTGTCCTCGTTTGATGTCACCGCTTGATGACCTCCGCGATCTGGTTGCTGAACTTTTCGAGATCGACGCTGAGCGCCTCGATCACGGCTTCGGTGGCGTGGGTAAGCTGCCGGTTATGGGGTGCGACGATGCCGACCTCCATGTTCTGCAGGCGGGAGCCGGCGATCGGCAGGGCGACCACGTCGCCGGCCTTCAACTCCTTCAGAAGGCCGAGCGGGGTGAAGAAGGCCACACCTTCGCCCGATAGGATCAGCGGCTTCAGCATCATCTGGTTGTTGGTAGCGACAAGGGTTCGCCCGACGCGATCGAGCGAGGCGAGTTCGACAGCGATCATCGAGCTCATCACCTCGTTGTCGAGCTGCAGCAGCAGCTTGAACTGGGCGCATTCCTGCAGGGTGGCGCTTTTCTGGCGGGCCAGCGGATGGTGTTTTGCGACCATGACCATCAGCGGCATGCGCACGCCGTGGACCAGCTTGATATCGTGTGGCCGGGCGAGATCGAAGGTGATGCCGATATCGCAGTCGCCGTCGGCAACGAAATGGAAGATGTTGTTGAAGTTGTCGGCGCGGATGCGGAAGTCGACGGCGGGGTTCTTGCGATGAAATCCCATCACGAATTCCGGCATGAACTGCACGGCCAGACTGTCGAGGCAGGCGATGTGGACGCGGCCGGTGCGCTTGCCCTGCAAGTCGCCGAGATCGGATTTCATGATCTCGTAGTGATGAATAGTCTCCTTGGCGTGCTTCAGCACCACCTTGCCGGCGGAGGTGAGGCGCAGGCCATCGGAGAACCGTTCGAACAGCGGCGTGCCGAGCTCGTCCTCAAGCTTGCGGATTTGGCGGCTGACAGCGGAGGTCGCCACATGCAGCTCTTCGGAGGCCTTGCGGATCGAGCCGGCGCGCGCGACTTCGACGAAATATTTCAGGATACTGGCGTGCATATTCATCCCCCGAGATCCTGAAATTCATAGCATGCCTACCGGCCCTGCCAAACCGGAGCGCGCTTTTCGCGGAAGGCCGTCACGCCTTCGACGGCGTCTTCGCTCTGAAGCGCACGGATCAGCGCGGGGGTGCGCAGGCCTTGAGCTTCGGCAGGGCTGAGATGACCGGTGCGGTTGACCGTCTGCTTGATCGCCTTCAACGACAGCGGTGCGCAGGCGACGATATCGCTCACCCATCTGTCGACGGCCGCATCCAGTTCATCGAAGGGCACGGTCTCGTTGACGATGCCGAAGCCCTGCATTTCGGCGGCGGTGAACTGCCGGCCGGTCAGCATCACGGACATGGCAAGGTTGTGCGGGATTTTCCGCTGCAGGAGCACCATGCCGCCGTCGAGCGGCATGCGGCCGACGCGTGCTTCCGGCAGGCCGAATTTCGCGGTGTCGGCGGCAATCACGATGTCGCAGCCGAGCACCATTTCGAAGCCGCCGCCGAGCGCATAGCCGTTGACGCGGGCGATCACCGGCACGTCCAGCGATTTGCGGAAGGCAAGGCCGCCGAAGCCGTTGGTGCGGCTTTCCGCCCAATATTCGAGGCCACTCTTGGTGGCGCCGCCCTTGAGGTCGGCGCCGGTGCAGAAGGCCTTTTGGCCGCTGCCGGTCAGGACCACGCAGGAGATGTCGTCGCGGGATTCGATCTCGGTCCAGATCGCCTCGAGTTCCTTTTCGGTCGCGGCATCGACGGCGTTCATGCGATCCGGGCGGTCAAGCGTGACCCGTGCGACCCGGTTCTCGACGGAAAATCCGACGGTCATGCCGCATCTCCGCGGCGGGCTTCGAGGGAAGTCAGGATCTCGTCATTGTGCTGACCGAGCCGCGGCGGCGCGATGCGCACCGAAACCGGAGCGGCCGACATGTCGATTGGCGAACCGATCAGGCGGATGGGACCGGCAGCCGTTTCACCCGCTTCGAGGATCATCTTGTTGATGACCGTCTGCGGATCCTGCAGCGCTTCGGCGAGGTTGCGCACGGGCGCGCAGAGGATATCAACCTCTTCCAGGCGCTTCAGCCAATGGGTATTGCTATTCTTGGCAAAATTCTCGCGGAAGATCGCCTGCAGTTCGGGGCGATGCGTCATCTGGGAATCGAAGTCCTTGTAGCGATCTTGAGCCGACAGGTCCTCGATTTCGAGCGCGTTGCAGATGTCCTGCAACGGGTTCTGCTTAAAGGCGCCGACCATGACGATCGCGCCGTCGGTCGTGTCGAACACGCCGGTCAGCGGGAAGGCGCCCCAGTTCAAATCCTTCTCGCGCATCATGTGCGCGGCACCTTCCTGCAT